>NZ_JBXHAP010000005.1:0-546256 GCF_056895175.1 Dyadobacter sp. HNCC25DJ183 | reverse complement strand
CTGCGTTCGCCGAACATAACTTTCTTCTGTTTCCATATCGATGCGTTTTTTCTGTATCGATATTTCAGGACGAGACAGGGTGTAAAAACAAAAAGAGACTGCCAGTTAAGACAGCCTCTTCCTTATTATCTGTTCAACTTATATTATTCTACTACGCTCAACTTCACTGTATTCGTCTTGCGCTGTCTCGAAACCGGCATGCTCAGGGTATTGATAAATACATCTCCTTTTTGCAATTCGCCCTTTTCTACCAGGAATGTCTTGATATCCTCGATCAAATCGTCAGTTGAAACGCCCTGGTCGCGGTCGTAATAATACACTTTGGTACCCCAATACAATGCGAGCTGGTTCATCAATACTTTATTGGAAGTAAAAATGATAAGGCTGGCTTTTGGACGGTGGTGTGAAAGACGGAAAGATGTATAACCTGACCGTGTAATCCCGATAATAGCGCTTGCCTGGGTATCACGGGCAAGGCGGCACGCGCTCATTACTACATTGTCATTCAGCTTGTACGTGCCAGGACTTTCGTTCACAAATGCGTGGTGCCTGAAATAAATGCTGTTTGTAGATGCTTCCACGCGCTCAATGGTGCGTGTCATGCTTTCAACGGCGAGGATCGGATATTTACCGGAAGCTGTTTCAGCACTTAGCATTACAGCATCAGCTCCATCCAGTACCGAGTTTGCTACGTCGTTCAGCTCGGCACGTGTCGCACGAGGACTGTCGATCATACTTTCCAGCATTTGTGTTGCAACGATAACAGGCTTTCCTGCTTTGTTACATTTATCAACGATCATTTTCTGGATCATCGGTACCTCTTCGGCAGGAAGTTCAACCCCCAGGTCACCGCGGGCCACCATGATGCCGTCAGTAGCTTCGATAATCTCGTCGATATTAACGATCGCTTCCGGTTTTTCGATCTTCGCGATCAACCGCGCTGTTTTGCCTTTATTGGCAATGTATTCTTTCACTTTCAGGATCTCAGCAGCCGTACGTACGAACGACAATGCTACCCATTCCACGTCATGTTCAAGACCGAAGTCAAGATCTTCGTAATCCTTGGTAGTTACCGAAGGCATTGAAACCCTTGTATTAGGAAGGTTAACCCCTTTTTTAGATTTCAGATAACCACCGTAAATAACTTCCGTAACTACGTCAGAACCGTCAATGCCTGTTACGAGCACTTCCAGCTTGCCGTCGTCCATCAGAATACGGTCGCCGATTTTTACATCATTATACATTCCGTCGTAAGGAGTACTCACCTTTTCAGCGGTTCCTAATACTTCGGTATTGGAAAGGATCAACTTATTTCCAGGCTCAATCAGAACTCCGTCTTTTTCGGCCACAAGCCCGATACGGATTTTTGGTCCTTGCAAATCCTGCAATACCGCAAGGTTCAATCCATATTCTTCATTGATCTCCCGGATTGTGTTAAGTCTTGCAAGGTGGTCGGCGTGGGTACCGTGAGAGAAATTCAGACGAAATACGTTTACTCCGGCTTTTGCTAATGCGTATAAAGTTTCTTTAGATTCTGAGGCCGGACCTACTGTCGCAACAATTCTGGTTTTTTTGGAAGACATACGGGATTTGCAGTAAGAAATGATTTTTATAAACAGTCCACGTCAATAACGACCTGAATGCTTTTCAAAGTTTTGTCGGTCAAAATGTCAATAACTTTTTCCTGTATAAATGACTTTGCCGCCTTAAAATTAATCTTTTCTCGCTCAAGTTTAATGAGAATGTCGAACAAAAACAGATTTCTTACTCTTTCTACGAGCGGCGGCTGAGGTCCTAAAACGCGGCTTAAACCCAGATTTTCAACCAGCTTCGCAGCCAGTACATGGGCTGCCTTGTTGGCAGTAGCCTCATCGATGTGCTTTACCGTGACTTTAATAAGCCGCGTAAATGGCGGATAGCTGTACTTTTCACGCTCAATGATCTCGGACTCGTACATTCCGATATAGTCATTTTCAATAATTCTTTCAAGCAGCTTTTGTGCCGGATTGGCGGTCTGGATCAGCACTTTGCCCGGCTTATCTGCCCTCCTGCCCGCGCGCCCGCTTACCTGCGTCAACATTTGAAAGGCGCGTTCGGAAGCGCGGAACTCGGGAAAATGGATAATGCGATCGGCATCAAAAATACCGACTACACTTACATTGTCGAAGTCAAGTCCCTTGCTGACCATCTGCGTTCCGACCAGTATGTCGATCCCGCCCTCTTCAAACTCCTGAATGATCTGCTGGTATGCATTCTTCGCCCGCGTAGTATCCAGGTCCATGCGCTGCACCCTGGCTTCGGGGAACATCAGATTAATCTCCTCCTCGATTTTCTCGGTACCATAACCCATTGTTTTCACCTTCGTCGAGCCGCAGTTCGGACAAGTGCGCGGTACTTCTTCTTTATGTCCGCAATAATGGCAGCGCAGCTCCCTGGCTTTCATATGATAAGTCAGGCTTACGTCACAATTCGCGCATTCGGAGATCCAGTTGCATTCTTCGCATTGCATATAAGGCGAGTACCCTCTCCGGTTTTGGAAAAGAATGGTTTGTTCCTTGTGGTTCAGGTTATGCTGCAGCTGATCGATCAGGACGGATGAAAATTCATTTTTCATCTTTTTCATCTTCTTTTCCTTCTTGATATCGATCAGCTCGAAGGTAGGCAAAGCGGCATTTCCAAAGCGTTGCTTCATTTCCACTAAACCGTACCTACCGCTTTTGGCATGATAATAACTTTCCAGTGAGGGAGTTGCGGATCCCAGCAACGTTTTGCCTTTGTGCATGTAAGACATAATCACGGCTACATCCCGTGCATTGTAGCGGGGCGCAGGATCGTGCTGCTTGTACGAGGATTCGTGCTCTTCATCGACAATAATCAATCCAAGATTATCAAAAGGCAGAAAAATCGCCGAGCGTACACCGACGACAAACTGGAACTTTCCATCGAGTATCCCTTTCCAGACTTCCACCCGTTCATTATCGGAAAATTTGGAGTGGTAAATGCCCATTACATCGCCAAAAACCTTCCGCAGCCTTACTACGATCTGTGTGGTCAATGCAATTTCGGGTAAAAGAAAAAGTACCTGCGAGCCGCCTTCCAGTACCTGCCTGATCTGGTCAATGTACACTTCCGTTTTCCCGCTGCCCGTAATGCCGTGGAGCAGGACTACTTCCTTTGTTTTAAAATGCTCCTGAATCTCAGCTGCTGCGAGTTTCTGGGTTTCTGTTAAAGAAATATTGACTGTATTGCCAGCCGGAATATCGTCAAAGCGGGAAATGAAGATTTCAAACTGCTCAAAAATGCCCCGCTTGATCAATGTATTCAAAGACGAAGCAGATACACTTTCATCACCGCCAAAAACAGATTTATCCAACCCTTTTTGATTAAGATCTGGATTATTATAAACGGGAATGTGGCTGAGGTATTTAAGTAAAATATCCTGCTGCTTCGGGCTTTTTTCAAGTGAAGCTGCAAGTGCCGAAAGCGACTCGTTGGTGAGATAGGCATTTGTGAGCCTGATCTTCTTCACCACTTTCGGCTTGTACCGTTCTTTTACTTCCTCGTAAAGGATAACGGCGCGTTTGCCAACAAGCGACTTGATAATCGCCGTGATATTGGACTTCTGCAAAAGCCGTTCTACCTCTTCATACGACAGTGTCTGGTGCTTTTTTATTTCCTCAACAACCAACAGCTCCTGTTCAGTGAGCAGATCTTCGTAGTCAAATTCAGGGTTAATCTGAATGCGCGACTGACTTGTAATTTTCAATCCGGCCGGCAAAGCCACATTCAGTACCTCTCCAATGTTACACAGGTAATATTCGGCTACCCATTTGAAAAGTTCAAGCTGGTGACTGGTGATAATGGGCTGCTCATCCAGTAATTCGAGAATGTATTTGGCCTGGTATTTGGCTGGGGGCGTGCTGTGTATGTGAGCGATTACTGCGGTAATGACCCTTTTTTTTCCAAACTGGACTATCACCCGCGCTCCCACCTTAACCAATCCCGCCATTTCCCTCGGCACCCGATACGTAAAAAGAGCAGGTACCGGAACCGGCAAAATTAAATCAGTAAAAAGGGTGGTTTCTTCCTCAAAAAAGGAGGTCATATTGTGCAACGAAAAAAATAAAAGGCTAAAAGATTCGCTTCCTTCTGGGATGCTGACGAGTGTCAAATATCGCCAGTAGCAGAATATGCGTGTCAGTAGCTTTGTAAATCAGAAGATTGTGTTTGGTAATTACAGCTTCTCGGATTTGCCTCTTTTTAGAAACTAATCGAAAAATCTCGGGATGCTCTGCGACTATCTTGATAATCTTTTCTGTTCTTTTAACAAATGTTCTGATCACCTGTTCGTCCCAGCTTTCTTCAAGATATGCTATTACATTTTGGAAGTTGTCAAGCGCTCGTGGGGACCAAATGATTTTTAAAGCCATTTTGCAAATGTCTCACGTGCTTTCTCGTGGGGTATTCCCTCTCCTCTTTCAATTTGCCTCAGCGACTCGTCTACATCCTGAATGACTTGCTCCGGAAGGTCGGACCATTCATTTTCATGATCAAATTGTCGGAATATGGATTTGACAGCGTCAATTACGTTTTCATCTTCTGTATCCAGAAGCCTTTTCGCCAACTCGATTTTATCAGTTTGTAAGTCCATAACTCAAATTTACAATTTTGTAAGCAGGAAAGAAATGCCCTCAGTCAATCAGCTTCGTATCAATCTCCGGCGCCGTTTCCCAATTGATCATTGCATTGAAAAGCCTGACGGTATTGTAGCTGAAAATGTCAGTTTCTGAAATTTCGCGCTCGCGGATAATCCCCTGATCGAGCAAATACGCCCGTTTCGTGCCGGGCAGCAGGCAGGTGGTTGGCGTAAACCAATCTTTCCCGTCGCTGAATGCCACATTGTAATAATACGCATCAGTTACCCAGCCATTTTTGATGATCAGGATTTCGTCAGATTCTTTCCGTTGCGCAAAAAGCGTGTTCAGCTCCTCACGTTTGTCGTACTTATAGCTGTAATCAACCGTGTCGCTGTAAACGCGCCTGATGCTTTTGACCGTTCGCAGCGTTTGCGGCTCCCATTTGATATTGTCGATTTCTTTCGAGTAAGCCAGCCTGCATTTGTGCATTTCGTCACTTACAGTTTCCGGTATTTCAAGCATTTCTGCAAGATTCCAGTGATCGGTATATCCCCAAAGTTTTTTCCGGGTTTTATTAAGCCGGGCTTCGTGATAGGCCAGATTCTTGAGTTTTCGGTTCTCAACACAGATCGTTTCAATACACAACATGCGGCACAGATTTAAATGGAAGGTACACTTTGTCTACCAATTCCTGGTACTCACTTTTTGCATTGCTTAATGCAGTTATCCCGCCACCGCTTTTAAATACGAGCTTCCCTTTCTGCTCCTCAATAAAGCGGATCATTACCGCACTTTCAAAGTTCTGGCCGTCGAAATAGCCCATTACGCCTGTATAATAGCCTCTGTCATAGCCTTCTGCTTCTTCGATGATCTGTAAAGTACTGGGTTTGGGAGCTCCTGTTACAGAACCAGCTGGCAGCAATTTGAATAATAAGTCTCCGTAATTTCCATTGAAATCTTCGGGTAAAATGCCCGCTATTTCTGAGCTTACCTGCAGCAATGCACTGTCGTAAGCCTGTACCTTATCAATGTACCGGTAACGTTCCACCCAAACCTTATCGGCAACCATACTCAGGTCATTCCTGATCAGGTCCACAATCGTTGCGTGTTCAGCTGCTTCTTTATGATCGGATAAAATTACCTGCGCTGCATTCTCCACCGACGCGTCGATGGTACCTTTCATAGGAAACGACGAAATCCTGTTGCCGGAAACTTTCACGAAAATCTCAGGCGAAAAGCAGACAAACTGGTCTTTCAGCCAGAAACGGTAAGGCGCCTGGCTATTTTCAAAAATTTCCAGCAAGCTGAGATTGGTCTCTACCGGCGTTTGAACCGAAAGATTCAGTAAAAACGAGTTACCTGCGCGGATGTTCTTTATAACGTGCTCAAACCTGGCTTCGTAAGCTTCAAAAGCTACAGGAAACTTTTGGAAGTAAAACTCCGGCGACGCCCCCAGGCTTTGCGACGCCACGTGATTCGAGAATCCATTCAGGTCAAACCGTACTTCTGCCGCATTGATATCCTCCTGCTTCCAAGCAAGTGGTTTTCTCATTTTGTAATCCACAAGAAATACAAAAGGAGTTCCGGCTCTGCCCCACGCATTAAGCTGATCAATAAAAGTCTGGATGCTGTCTGCCAATTTGAAAGGGATATATGCAGATTTAACTGCAAGCGAATTTACAAAGTTCAGAAACCAATCTACCATTTAGCTGGTTAAATTGACGAACCACTTACCTGGTCAATTCGCCCGGTTTTACCAAAAAACATGCTTGAAGTAATGCACATTTACGACGTAATTGTCATCGGAGGCGGTCCCTGCGGACTCGCAATGGGAGTCGAGCTCGCGAAAAGCGGAATGGATTACCTGATCCTGGAAAAAGGCAACCTGACGGAATCAATCAGAAGGTACCCGCGGAGAATGCGCTTCTTTTCCACAGCTGAAAACATTGAGATTGGCGGGATACCGTTCGCGATTTCCGAGGTAAAGGCTAACCGGAACGAAGCATTGCAATATTACCGGAAGGTAGCGGGTTACTATAAGCTTAATTTCAAGTTGTTTATCGATGTAGATCGTTCTGAAAAGCAAGCTGATGGTACTTTTCTGACTTACTCCAACGATGGGCAGGTATTTCAGTCGAAGAATGTGGTACTGGCGACGGGCTACTTTGATGTGCCGCGCATGCTGAATGTACCAGGCGAAGATCTGCCGCACGTATCCCATTATTACGACGAACCTTTCAAATATTCATACACCAATGTAGTGCTGGTAGGTGGCTCCAATTCTTCTGTTGAAGCCGCGCTTGAACTTTATCGCCACGACGCACACGTCACAATTGTCCATAAAGAGGCCGATTTCAGGACAAAAGTGAAGTATTGGCTTGTGCCGGATGTAAAAAACCGTGTGAAAGAAGGGAAGATACATACGCGCTTCAACAGCATAACAGAAGCGATTGAGCCTGGCCGAATGCTGATCCGAAATCTGGAAACGGGTGAAACCGAGTGGCTGCCTGCGGATTTCGCTTTCTTGCTGGTAGGTTACCTGCCCGATGAACACTTACTGACGCGCTGTGGCGTGGTGCTCAATCCCGTCACGAAAGTACCCACCTTTGATTCGGATACATTTGAAACCAATGTTCCCGGCTTATACCTGTGCGGGACGGTTATGGCGGGGGTATTTACCGAAAAGGTATTTATCGAGAACGGACGTGAACATGCGGCGGCAATCGCTGATCATTTGGCTGGCCGGGAAGTACGGAAAGTGAAAGAACTGATTGACCGGATCTGAGCTTTTTTATGCCACGAATGCACGAACCGTCGTTGCCCCGGTGGTCACGAATTTCACTCCTCAACCAAAACCAGCTTGCGTTTTGTCTTTTTGAAAGAAAGCTTGTCGATTTTTCCGATCAGCCCGTTGGCTCCTACTGCATAACCCACGTTTCCTGCAAAGCTGACTGCGTGAAAACCTTCTTTGCCCAAAAACCGCCAGCTTTTGCCGCGGTCGATGGAATAGCTGCTCCCTGACGGGCCAGTTGCCACCAATGCATAATCGTCAGACCGCAATTCGGTCTCTCCTGTCCAGATCGCGTCTGTTTTCTGGTAAATGGCCACACATTCCTTCAACCCGGCTGGATTGGTCATTTTTGATAACTCCCAGGTAACCCCGCCGTCTTTCGTGAGCAATACATTTCGGGTGGAGTCGGTGGTACGTTTGTAATCGCCGCCTACTGCAATCCCATTTTTCTTTGACCAAAACCTTAAACCGAAAATGCCACTGGTTGGTCCGGCCGGCAATGGCGTGGAAGAAACCTGCCAGGTACGCCCGAAATCCTCAGACCTGAAAAAGCGCGCCATTTTAGATCCCCCTGTTCCGATATAAGCATTGCTTTTTCCAAATGCGAGCAAAGAGGTACCGCTTGCCGCAAAGCACGCTTCGCCAGGTTCTGCCGCAGGCCGACTTTCCAGTGGCTGCTCCACCCAGCTTTTACCACCATCCTCGGTAGTCAGAATAAACAGTTTTCCATTGATCGGATCTCCGAGACAAATGCCTCTGTTTTTATCCCAAAAGTCGATTCCATCCAGAAAAACCCCATTTTGTGTAGTTTGGTACACAAGGCTCCAGCTCTCTCCGCCATCGTCGGTCCGGTACATTCTGGCTTTGTCCTTCTCGGATTCGCCGGCGCTCATCGCGATCAATGTATTCTTGTTAATGGCATGCACATCGCGAAAATCAAGCGAGTCGGCGCCGGGTACTTTGAAAGTTATCCAGGTCTTTCCGCCATTCACGGTTTTCAGAATTGTGCCTTTTGTACCGCCAATCCAGCAAATAGAAGGCGAAACCGCGTGGACAGCGCGCATGTGAGTAGTAGCTTTGATATCAATGATATTCCATTGCGCAGATGCGGGCTGGACAAGGAACAGCGGATTGAGCATCAAAAGTGCTCTCAGGATCAGCAAGGGGGCTTTCAAGATAGGAATGGGAGAAATTGGCACAGTATTTTTACTACACTCAGTTCTAAGCTTTTATTATCACAAAATAGGAAATTCGTATGAACAAGAATCAAAAATTTCTCGTAGGCGCTCTTGGTGCATTGATTTCAGGCATTGCAATTGGCCTTCTGGTTGCTCCGAAAAATGGTAAAGATGCCCGCAAGTTGCTCAAAAACAAAGCTTATGGCTTGGGCGACAACGCGAAAGACAAATACGAAAAAAGCCTTGAAGAATTATCCGTTTTGGCCGACAAACTGAAAGAAGGTTTTCTGAAAAATGTAAGCTCAGTAAAAGATAAAGCAGGTTCTGTTGCCGATAACGTCAATGACAAAGTCCGCAATGTGGTTAACAACAATGCATAATACTCCTATATTGAGATATTCAAAGGCAGCTTCGTAGGAAGCTGCCTTTTTTGTGTCTGCTACTTCGGGATCTTCTGCAAGAGTTCGGCAATAGCCTGGTTCACATCTTCCGTGAAGTTCTTGCTTTTGGAAGGTATAATGCCCGATACACCGCCTTGCCACACCATTCTGTTATTGTTTGCATCTACGAGGTCAATCATGAGCGTTCCTTCGCGGTATTTCCCGACAACTACCTCCTCACTCTTCCAAGAATAGCGGCGCTGCCCCATATACCTCGGTAAACCTTCTGTCCGGAAATCCGTTTGCCTGGTCTGCACCTTCTCTTTCACATCCAATGCGATGTTGATTTTCAAATTAGCATCCCGTGCTTCGTCCAGGCCTTTTGCCTGCAAGTTCTGCGCAACAGCAGCTTTGATGATCCCGACATTCTTCTCAAAATTTTCAGGCATCGTATCACCTGTGGCCTCTATCTCGTAAAAACCGAATGTGGCATAGTCCGATAGCCGGAAATTGTCTTCCTGCTCCGGTTTAAGGATTTTATAGGAACTGCTGCATCCCGCCAGCAGCAGAATTGGCAGTCCCCAAAATGCAAAAATGATCTTTTTCATTGTTGCTCCATTGTTAAGTTATCCAATCACACTCCCCAGCTCCTTGGCCGCCGCCATGCTGATCCCTTTGTAAAACATAAACTCACTCATCACGCTATTCTGCTCGTCTTCAGATTTCGCGTGAAGCGCCTGATTCAAACAAACCTTCATTTTCTCCTCGATAAAGGCCTTTTTCAGCCGGAGAATATTTATAAAAGCAGTTTTATCCAAAACGTCAGCCTCGAATGGAACATATATCTCGTATTTTTCTGACCATAGCTCGCTCAGCTCATATTTGCTGGTGAGCCAGCCGATCGTCAGGTTCCTGATCTCGGATTCGTGATGGTTCAGGAAGTAGTCGGTGGGCGGGACATAATTGCGGTTCAGATTTTCTCTAAAAAGCGTCAGCAGGTGTTGAAACACCGCATCTTTGAAGTCAATACCTTCAATTTCGCCCAAAACATACTGGCAAACTGTAATGGTAGGTTCCAGCTCTTTTGTGCCAAACAAAACCAGCAACCGCGTAAATGCCTCTTCCTGGTAGTACAGCTTGCTTTTTTGAGGCGGCTCGTAGGTTTGTGCCGGCTCGGGCTCGAATATATCCTCCTCGGTAAAGGTAAACCCGTCTGAAAAGCTGCCCAGGTCAGAAGGACCTTCCGGCGCTGCTTTCTGCTGTGAAAAACCTCTATCCGGCTTTTTCTGCGTCTGCTGCTTTCTAACCAGCTTATTACCTTCCGAAATAAGCATTTGTTCATCCACATTCATCATTTCTGATGTGCGGTGAAAAAATACCTGTCTTTTAATCGCGTCAGGTATCTTGACGATGCTACTCACCACCTCGCCGATTACAGCCGCAAGGCGGAAGGGATCATTGCCCGCATCTTGCAATAAAACCTCCGTTTTGAAGGTGATAAAGTCTTTCGAGGCTTTTTTGAGATAAGTTTTAAATGCTTCCGCACCTACTTTCCTGACGTAGCTGTCGGGATCGTCTCCATCGGGAAAGAGGACGATATTTACATTCAAACCTTCCTCCAAAACAAGGTCCAAACCTCTCAATGCCGCCTTGATACCCGCAATATCGCCATCGTAAAGAATGGTAACATTAGGCGTAAACCTGCCGATCAGCCTGATTTGCTCAATGGTGAGCGAAGTACCGGAAGATGCAACAACATTCTCGATCCCGGCCTGATGCAGTGAAATTACGTCGGTATAACCTTCTACGAGATAACAATGGTCGAGCTGGCGGATTGCATTCTTGGCCTGAAAGATCCCGTAGAGTACATCGCTTTTGTGATAAACAGCGGTTTCGGGAGAGTTAAGGTATTTGGGCTGATTTGCCTTTTGCCCGCTTTCCGATTTCAGGATACGTGCGCCAAATGCGATTACCTTGCCACCTACGTGGTGGATCGGGAAAATGACGCGCCCCCTGAACCTGTCGTAACCGCCGCCGCTGCTGCCTTCTCGCGGAATCAGCAAGCCCGCTTTTTCCAGTATTTCTGTTGAATATCCTTTTGCAAGTGCCTCTTTGGAAAATGCATCCCAGGTATCCAGACTATATCCCAGCTCAAATTTCTGCCGGATTTCATTGCTGAAACCACGTTCGCGAAAATAGCTGAGCCCTACTGCCTGCCCTTCATCCGAATGCTGGAGCTGGTGCTGGTAGAAATTCTTGGCGAAATTGAGGATAATGTAAAGGCTCTCGCGCTCATTCTGACGGAGGGTCTCTTCGTCCGTCATTTCCTCCTCCTCAATCTCAATATTGTATTTATTGGCCAGGTAACGCAATGCTTCTCCGTAGCCAACATTGTCAACATCCATCACGAACTTAATGGAGTCCCCCGCGGCGCCGCAGCCGAAGCATTTATAAATCTGCCTGACCGGGTTTACATTAAATGAGGGCGTTTTTTCATTATGGAAAGGACAGCAAGCCGAGTAGTTTGCGCCTTTCTTTTTCAGGGATACAAAATCCCCTACTACCTCGACAATGTCGGCGGCCAGCTTGATCCGCTCTACGGTTTCGGGATTGATCCTCATTTTTGTAATCGATTAAGTGTAAGTAACCTGTTCTGCTCACAGGGAGTGAAATATACTTACATAACACATTTGTAAGAAAAATTAGTTACACGAATGTAATCAGGTGGCAACCTATGGGCAATATTTGAATATTATTTGCGTAAATTTGAAGTCTAAAACGGGGTTTGACAAAATTCTTTTCCAGAATTGTCCATTATTTTCTTATTAGAATTTAGAAAATCACATCTTAAAGTTTTTTTCTAATTACTTTAGTTTGTTATTTTGCGGTATTAGAACCAGAATTCGAACCATCAAATAATTTGATATAGATATTAAAAATATAGTGTGTGTATAGTGTGAAACAGGGCATGGAAACTTTCTATGCCTTTGTTTTTTTGGAGCTTTCCAAAATTTTACATTCCAATGCACTGCTATAAAGCGACATCAGCTGTTCGATCACCGGAGTTTCCTCACTCTCAATTCGTTTACCGGGAAGCAAATCTTCTGCCTTCCTGATCTCAGTTTCCAGATCCATCTCATTTAAATCATTGTAAACCTGGCAGTAAGGTGATCTTTCCACCACGGCGGAAGCAAGTACTGCTACATTCAGTTGAAGTGCTTCGTGAATGGACAATGAAACGCCGTCAGTGGTAGTATTCCTGATAAATGCGTCTGCTATCTGCAACACATTCCTGAAATCGTGCGGAATGGAGATGAAGAGAACATTCGTCGGAAGCTCGCCGCATAAATCTGATATGTAGCGAATGTAAGCAGCGGAAGGATCGGAAATGACCAGTCCAAACGCGGGCTGTTGTGAGATGTAAGTCACCAGATCCCAAATCCCGTAAGTTTCCTTTTGGTTTTTGTCAAAAGTCAGGTTCCATGCATTGGTACAAACAATCTTCCTGTGCTGCTTCCTGAACTCCGCCAGCTTTGAGCTCGTACACTTGTCAAGCGGCTTTATATAATCAGATGGCAAAAACGTCGAGAACAGCCTGGCAGATCTGTTGCATTCCAACGCTTTTTGCAAGCTCTCTTCATTCTGAACAATGGGAATCAAGCAAAGCCGCGCCGACCAGCTTACCAGTACATTCCCCCAGAACGCATACCGGCCCCAGTTTCCATGGTAAGTAATGATTAGTTTCCTGAATGTAAGTCTGCAAAATAGCGCCAGCAGAACCTGCCAGGCGGGATTTGAGATATGAAGGTGTATTACCTCGTAGCGACATAACTTGAAAAAACATCGAACCGGCCCGTGTTGCAAGTCAGCGAAGTCAAAGTTGTTAAAACCTTCTTTTTCGAGGTTTTCCACCAGTCGCTTCACATGCATGGTTACCCCGCCGATTGGTGGCGGCACTTTTCCGATGATCAGCAATCTACGCATTCGATAGAGGTGACTTGCGCAGACTTTCGGAATAGAAATAAAGACAAAGCAACAACACCGGCGCAATGCAGTTGATCGTCAGGCTCTTCGCAGGAATGATCACAAAGACGCTCCCGACTGTATGATTAAAAACCAGGTAAACGACTAATGCAAGTGGCAGCGCCTTGTACATTCTCCCCGCACCGGACGCGCTTACAAGCATAGTACCGCATTGAACAAAAACAGAATACATCAGTATCGCACCGATGAGCCCATTCTCGGCCAGTAACGTATACCAAAGTGAATGCGCCTCCCTGTACCCTGGTCCGAGCACCTCAAAGCTCCCGGTACCATGCCCGAAAACCGGACTTTCCACAAAAAGACTGTGTGCAACAGCATGTATCTCCCCTCTTCCGCTGGTTTCGAGAAGTCTGCCGAAGATTGAATGCGTGGCAAAGTCACCAAACCGAAGCTTCCAGAAATAGGCAAGTCCTGCATTGCCAGTCACAGGCACTGTCCAGGGCACAGTCAAAATCAACCCTCCAAAAACACTTATGAACAGCCAAAACAGCCACCTTCCGAAACTGAATGTAATTGTGATGATCAGATAAGGGATGATGAGCAGCACTGCGCCGCGGGAAAATGAAAATAAAACGACACCCAGGAAAACCGAAGTAAAAAGGATAACTAAGCCGGCCCGCGAGCGTTGTCGCCTGGCATACAGCAATGCAAATGGCCAGAGTAACACGAAATATGCCATTGTTACATTGGTATCTGTGATATTCCGTGTAGCCAGTAAGTTGTCAGATCCTTTATAACTGGCGCCGGCCGCCACAAGCCCGAAGGTTCCGGCCCCGAGAATGATATAAAGCAGACACAGGTAACATTCCAATCGAGCCCGAAAATCAGACGATTGCATTGCGGCGGACAGATATACAAGATAACAGGGCAATGTAACCAGTGTAAGTACCGCGGCGCCAAAAACCACGTTGCCGAGATTAGGCGATATGCAAAGGAAAAAGACATTCGCGCCAGTCCAGCTAACCAAAAAAAGTTGCTCCCTTCTATTCAGTTTACATGGGCATCGCACAAAGAAGTTGATAAAATAGGTACCAAGGATCAAAAAAGGCAGCAGCCGCCACAGCGAGTTTGCGCCGGCAGGGAATGCATATTTTTGAAATAAATGCAAAAACTGGGTAAATACCGGGATCGATAACACATGAAAAAGCTTGTGTGGCGAGAACGTAAACAAGGCGACGACGCAGTAGATGTAAAACGAAAAAACAACTAGCGCCTGAAAACCGCTCTCGCCAAAATGGAGCAAAGCCGGACAAAGCCAGGATACAATCAGGGCTATACTCAGCGATAACAGGCATTTCCAGCCTGCTTCTGCAATTAAGCCAGCCATTCGTCGACGTAACGCATCATGCGTGAAACACTACCACCTGCCTGTATGGGCGCGTGAGCGCTGAGCGCGGCTTGGGTAAATGCACTTTGAGAACGCTTCCGGAGTACCTGATCGAGGTGATCAAACAATTCCTGCTTGCTTAAAACCAGTTTGCCAACTTTGAACGCATTAAGCGGCAGCTGGTGGGAGTAATCATATAATCGCCTCACGGACTGGCTGTAAGGAAGCTCCTCATTTCCATCATACCCGATGTTCACAACAGGCTTTCCGCAGGCAGCGGCATCCAGGCGCATGGTCGAAGCAACCTGCACGCACACGGTACAGCTGTAAATTGTATCGGTAAGCAAATCCAGGAAGTTCAGCTCAGGAAGAGAGGTGCACGCCGAAGACCGGCAGACTCTTACCGTACGCTCCGACAGATATTCTTTGTAGTAAGCCAGTTGATCAGCAGGATGCAGCCGGATGAGCAATATTGTATTAAGCCTCCTTTTACAATATTCCAGCAGATCTTCCACAATGTGACGCTGGTTTGGAAAATGCCTGGGTGCGCTTGTTGCAAAAAGAATGATATCGGCAGAGCCGGAAATAGAAAGCTTTCTTTTGAAGTTTAAAAGTGATATCTCATTCGGCTTCCTTTTCACGTAAACATCAAACCTGGGAACCCCGGTAACACAAATCCGCGGTATTGGCTGAAATCCGGAATAGAAGTTCTCGAATTCGCATTTCATTATTTCATTCCAGACGAGCACATAGTCGTGATTTGCATTGATCATTCCCTTTGAAGTAAGGTTATCCCAGCTAATGATGATAGCCAATGCAGGTACTTTCTGGCGGGCAAGCCTGTTTACGATTGCATTCTCCCTGCTGTCAAGCGGCGACGAAGAAATGACGCCGGCCAAGCCAGGATTGGGTAAACCGGGTTGCGCGATCCTCGAAGAGAGCAGTATGATCGCTTTTCGGACAAAGTTCAGGAGCCAGCGGGCAAGCACTCCTGACCCTATAAGCCAGCCTAAACCATGCACAACCCGGCGAATAAAGATGCTTTGTTCCAGCAACTTAACTCTATGTGTATTGGCTTTGAACAAGTTAAAAAATAAGAACTTTTCAAAAAGCCTCAGCAGGCACAAAACCGGAAGTTCTTTCCCGAAAGAAACGCTGACAAGCGTAAGCTGGATTTCGAAGTACCTGTTGATCTTTACAATGTCGGCTTCCTGAATGAAATCGGAAAGGATCTGGACGCTGTACTTGTCAGCAAGCTTTTGTATAAATCCCGTGTGGATCAGGTTAATGGCCGCAAAATGATTAGTGACAAGCACTAACAGTTTTCTTTTTGAAGGTTCTTCCATAGATGAATGTGGTTCTGCGCCATTTCCCAGTCCGAAAAAGTATCAATGTTAATGTCGGGCTCATCCTCTGTCAGCAAGCTGGCGATCTTCCCGCCTACCAGCATTCCTTCCTGGATCAGGGCAGTTTTAGAAATGTATATTTTCCCATCGCGATAGTAGTTGTCGGGCAGATCCTGCCGACGCGAAATGAGCTGCGCGCTATCATTGACAACTTTGTATAGCCCCTGCTCCCCGGCCTGAAAAGCCCAGCTGGGATGAAAACGATCGGGAATTTTACGAACGGTGATCAGGCTATCCGCGCCCGAAGCAATCATGTATTTCGCCGCTCTGTCAATCAGATCTGCACTTCTGAAGGGCGACGTAGGTTGCAGGAGCATCACAAAATCGAATGCACACCCGAATCCAGAGTAGAAGTCGAGCGAGTGCTTTACTACTTCAAGCGAGCTTGCAACATCCGTAGCCAGGCTTTTGGGTCTTACAAATGGAACTGTTATCCCTGAAAACTGCTGTGCATATTGGAGGATCCTGTAACAATCACTAGACACAATTACTGTGTTCAACAACTTCGCTTTCAAGGCCGCCTGAATCGTGTAGTAGATCAGAGGCTTGCCGCCAAGCAATTTCAAATTCTTGTTATAAATACCCTTAGAGCCGCCGCGAGCGGGAATTACGCCTAATATTCTGCTGGTGGTTTTCATCAGTAAGTGATTTTCTTTTCAAATGTGAGGGGGATTTCGGCAAGCAGGTCGGCGATTTGCTGACCTGCATTTCCTTTTCCGTAAATGAAATCGGGCGCAAATCTGACGCGCGCCAGCTGTTTTTCAGCAGCTTCCATAATGGAGTCACTGGCATGTTTTGCATCTACTACATTCTGCCCGCGCTCCCGCCCGTCCTGCCTGTTACCGATATTCACTGCCGGTATGCCCAGCGTAGCTCCCTCCCTGATCCCGCAGCTGGAATTTCCGATCAAACAAGCCGCTTTATTGAGCAGTTTCAGGAAATGCTCCGGACGCATGTTGTTGAAGAAGTGAAATGGAAGCAATGTATTCTGGCCGTAAAAACTGCTTATCCGATGAAATGTCCCGCCCGTGCCCGGATCGGCATTCGGGAAAAACCATAACACAGGTAGCTGCAGTGAGATTAATGCGGTTAATGTATTGTTGAGCTGCTCCTCCGACTTATGTGGCTCCGTACTCACAGGATGCTGCAAAACCATCAGGTAAGGCTGCTGCAAATCAGGCTTGCTTCCGATCCCACCATATAGTGTATACGGGTTAAAATCGATGTCAGGATTTTTTAGTACATCAATGACAATGTCCAGCGAAGGACAGCCGGTAAAGAATATCCGACCGGGCTCCTCGCCCATTTTGATCAACCTTTTACGCGCTTCTGCCGTTGCTACAAAATGGATATCCGCCAGCTTGGTAATTGCGTGACGTACCTTCTCATCAATGTTCCCCGTCACCTCTCCGCCTTGCACATGCGCCAGCGGAATGTTCATATAAGCAGCAGCAATCGCTGTGGCCATTGTTTCAAACCTGTCGGCAATGGTAACGACCACGTCAGGCCGGATCTTCTCGAATACGCTGGCGAGTTCTGTGATGCCGGAAGCTGTGGTCACCGCCGCCGACGTACGCTTGTCGCCGGTATTTGCATTCGCGATCCTGGCCACAATCGGGAAACCGTCATCAACAATATGACTTACCACCTGTCCGTATCTTTCGAGCAAAGCGCTGGAAGCAACTATGAGCTGCAATTCGAGAGCGGCGTGTTTTTGTATGGCAGCTAATAGGGTTTTTGAGCGGCTATAACTTGCCCTCGCTGTAATCACGACACAAACTTTCCTCATGTCAA
This sequence comes from Dyadobacter sp. HNCC25DJ183, assembly GCF_056895175.1. NCBI lineage: Bacteria > Pseudomonadati > Bacteroidota > Cytophagia > Cytophagales > Spirosomataceae > Dyadobacter > Dyadobacter sp. HNCC25DJ183. The sequence continues at coordinate 528,699 of NZ_JBXHAP010000005.1, read as the reverse complement.
ATGTGATTAGCAGTCAAAAAATCCCATTGAGTTATGTTTTCCCGCAGCTTGCTCCCAAGTATTTCTGCAAACCTTTTGGCCTCAATACCGTGGCCAGCCGGTTTCTTGGATTCAAGGTCTTCTATGGAAATAACATGCCCTTTTTCAAGTGATTTATTGATTGCCAAAGATTTGCCAAACTGGACTTTTAACTTTTGAAAATGTGCATTATCGGCTTTATCAACGGGGTTCTGAAAAGCACTTTCGATTGCACGTACTCCCCGTGCAAGCTGAAAAACCTGATCTACCGTCAAAGAAGAAGACGTATCCGGCCCCGGCATTCTTTTGTCGAAGGTCACATGAAATTCCAGTAGGTCGGCGCCCGAGGCAGCTGCGGCGAGGCAGGCAAAAACGTCTCCGGAATGATCTGAAAAGCCGACTGGCAATTGATATCGGTTTTTGAATTCATGAATTACATTGATCCCCCATTGATCGGGCTGGGTGGGGTAAGAAGTGGTGCATTGTAAAATGGAGAGCGGACAATTGTACCGGCGCAGGAAGGCGATCGTTTCATCCAGTTCATCCGGCGAGCTCATTCCTGACGACAGGATCATCTCCTTACCAAGCCGTGCGATCCGGTCAAGCATCAGGAAGTTTTCAACCTCACCCGACGCAATCTTAAATCGCGATACCCCCATATTTTCCAACATCGTGACAGCCGCCACAGAGAAGGTGCTCGGTATAAAATCAAGCTGGTAGTACTCACAATGCCGCTTCAAACCAATCCATTGCTCTTTTGTAAACTCCATTCGCCTCCAATAAGCCATTCTCGTCAGGTCTGGAAATGAGAATGGGTTCCGAAAAGGCTCGTAGATACTACTTTCCGCATCGGCAATGTGCACCTGAAACTTGATTGCATTAACTCCCGACTGCGCCACTGCATCAATGTACGCGTGGGCCATGGCGACACTACCCTCGTGCGCCTGCCCGATCTCACAGATCATGTAAATCCCTTTCATACGTTTTTAGTTGTTGATATACCTTATTAAAAAATGCTTCTTCTTTGTTTTGAATGTGAATAGTATTGATATCCGGGCTTGTATTTTGCTCCATTGTAAATGAGCTTCAAGGCCGGCAGCTGGCCTGTATTCAGCAGCTCATTGATTTCATCGAGGTTTGCCAGAAGCGTAAAATCGTGGCGTACCACAAACAACGACATATCTGCAACCCTGCCAATTATCCTGGCGTCGGTTACCAGACCCACAGGCGGCGTGTCTATTATAATGTGGTCGTACCTGCTTTTGAAAATTTCAATAAGTTGGTCAAAGCGTTCTGTGGAAAGCAGTTCGGCAGGATCGGGAGGCGACGGGCCGGAAGTCATTATATCAAAAGCATTGCGTGCCCTACCTTGCTGGATGAGACTCTCAGGAGCCGGATCTTCGTGCATATAATCTGTAAACCCGGCGGGATCGAGGTTCAGATAAGCTGCCACTGAAGGTCGCCGCAAGTCCAGTTCAAGTAATAAAACCTTCTTATCCGCATTTGCAAGAGACTCCGCTAAATGCATAGCAACAAACGACTTACCTTCTCCCGAGGCAGCAGAAGTGATCAGGATCGTTTGACATTGGTGTACTGGAGAGCCAAAAAGCAGGTTGGTACGTAATGTTCGAAACTGTTCTGCTACGATACTGCGGCTGTTAGTGTCAAGCAGCTTATGGTGTCTTTCGTAGCCAATTTCTCCCACGACCGGTGCAATGCAGCGTGTAGTGATGTCATTCTTGTTTGCAATTCTTACTGTCAGGACTTTTTTGATATGCAGTACAAATAGCGGAATGAATAATCCCAGGCAACCCGCGATAAGCAGCACAAGCTGTTTATCAGGTGTTACAGACTGCGAAGCTGCTTTTGGCGCGTCCAATATCCTCGCATTGGCAATTGTTGAAGACCGGGTAATAGAAGTTTCAATGCGCTTTTTTAGTAAAAACAAGTAGAGCTCCTGCTTGATTTGTTGTTGACGAGAGTAGTCGATGTACATCCGCTCCGTAAAAGGAAATTTGGCAATCTGACTTTTAAACTCCCTTTTATGTCGATCGTACGAGTCCAGCGTGATCTGAACTTCGCGCTTCTGTACATCCAATGCAGCACGCATATCAGCCTTCAAGCTACTTAGCTGGCTGTCGAGCGTGTGCATGGTAGGATGGGCCGCGCTCATGGTCACGGCATTCCGCTTCCTGGATAGTACCAGCTCGTTGTATTGCCCAACTAATGCGCTGAAATTACTTTCCTGCTGGATCAGAGAGGTTGGAATTGCACGGTCGGGATTATCCGAGATATATCGGGTAAGTTCTTCGAGGATTTTTAATTTGATAACGTGACCTTCAAGCTCATCAGAAATGCGCGACGACTTTTCACGAAGTGCCTGATTATCTGCATTCAAATCAACTACTCCGTTACGTTGTTTGAATTTGGCTATGCCGGTTTCAATGCTCACCAACTCTGAGGAAACCTGAGCGAGATTGCTTGTAATGAAGGATAACGTACTATCTGCGGTTCGGTTCTTGTCATCAATACTGTTTCGTAAATATTGCCTGATCAGCTCATGAAGAACAGCTTCTCCCTTTTGCGGCAGGATATCTTTTAGCGACAAACCGACGACACTTGCCATCTTGTTGGTTACAGATACCTTCAATGCCGAAGTATACCTTGCTACAACTTCGTCTTTCGCCGAGATTTCAATCGAATATTGATCGTCTGGAGTGTAAATGTGTTTTGTCCGCGAAATTATCGCGGGTACCTGATCAATTAATATAGTATCTCCGAATGCACAGGTCCTGCTTCGCTTTGCATCGGAGATCTGGTATTTTCCTTCTTCGAGAAAAGTCAGTGTATAAATTGTCTTGTTCCGCAGGGTAATGGGAGCGAGAAACACGATTTTGAAAGGCGATTTCTCATACAATTCGGAGGTCTTTACCCTGCCCGAAGCAAAGCAGCGCACCTGCAGTTGGAGCGCGTCCACTACATGCTCCATCAGGTTCCTGCTCCTTAGAATTTCAACCTCATTGTCTACATTGCTTGTAACAGCAGCCAGGCCAAGGTTTTCGAATAAAGCGGCGTCCTCGAAGTTGGTGCCGCGCGAATCGTCTCTCACCAGCAGGGAAGCCTGAATGTCATACCGTGGAGTCGAATACCTCAGGAAAACAATGGCAATTACTACGCATGTAGCCAAAGAAGCTACAAACCAATACCAGAAGCGCAGCGCTTCTTTCAGGAAGTGGAGGCTTACAATGCCTTTTCCGTCATTTGCTAAACTCGTAACCTGCTCTAATTGCTTGCCTGTCATTACATACCTTTTGACTTAGTATGGTTTAGACGTCGGTTAGCAGAATACGTAACGCATTAACCGGAATTTTTTTTGAAATGCGTATAAACAAAAATCCCTAGCAACTCAAAAAGATGCCAGGGATCTATAAAATGGCATTTTCAGGCGAAATGCACTTTCACTTTCTTTAATGCAGAAGCTACTACCTGGTGCATATCATAATAACGATATTCGGCTAATCGCCCACCAAATATTACGTTCTCTTCTTCTCCGGCAAGTGCCTTGTACTGGTTAAAAACGGCAGTATTCTTGTCATCGTTAACCGGATAGTAAGGTTCCGCACCTTTTACCCATTCTTGTGGATACTCGTGCGTGATCACCGTTTTAGGCTGCGTGCCAAATTCAAAGTGCTTATGCTCGATAATCCGCGTAAATGGCGTCTCTCCATCCGTATAGTTTACAACCGCATTACCCTGGTAATTCTCCTTGTCCAGCAACTGGTTTTCAAAGCGAAGGCTGCGATATTCGAGCTGCCCGAATTTGAAATCAAAGTATTCGTCGATTGGACCTGTGTACACCACCGTTTCCGCCAATGCTGTTAGTGCCTCCCTGTCTTTGAAGAAATCGACGCCCAACCTTACTTCCACATCTTTGAGCAGACCTTCCGTCAGCTTGTTGTAACCACCGATGGGAATGCCCTGGTATTTGTCGTTAAAATAATTGTTGTCAAATGTAAAGCGAACAGGCAAACGCTTGATAATGAACGCAGGTAGTTCCGTTGCTTTCCGTCCCCATTGTTTTTCTGTGTAGGCTTTGATCAGCTTCTCATAAATATCAGTTCCGACAAGTGAAATAGCTTGTTCTTCCAGATTTTGCGGGTCTTTGATACCGGCTTGCTCTACCTGCTCCCTGATCTTTTCCTTTGCTTCCTCCGGCGTGCGCACTTTCCATAGCTGATAGAAGGTGTTCATGTTAAATGGAAGATTGTAAAGTTCTCCATTAAAGTTGGCTACCGGCGAGTTGGTGTAGCGGTTAAACTCCACGAAAGAATTTACATAATCCCACACATCCTTATCATTGGTGTGAAAAATGTGTGCACCGTATTTATGTACATTGATACCTTCCACATTTTCGCAATACACATTGCCGCCTGTGTGTTCTCTCCGATCTATCACCAGGCACTTTTTCCCTCTTTTTGTAGCTTCATGCGCAAAAACAGATCCCCACAACCCTGCTCCAACTATTAAATAATCGTATTGTTTCATTAAACTAGTTTGTAATATAATGTGAGTACTAATTGAAAGATTTCCATCCTAAAACAGAAAAGGCCTCCGATATGGAGACCTTATTCTGCTTATATCTTTTTTCCACTAAACTATTATGGAAGAAGTTTAAGTTCTACGCGACGGTTTCTTTGTAGTCCGTTGCGGGTTGCGCTGTCTGCGATAGGTTTGAATGAACCGAAGTAATCAACAATCACTTTGCTTGGGTCAGTCAATCCGGCTTCGTTGATCAGGTAGTTTTTAACTGCATCAACTCGGCGGCGAGAAAGTGCGATGTTGTAACGATCCGATGCACGACGGTCTGTGTGACCAGCCAGTTGCAAGCGGCAACCGTTTTTGTTCATCAGCGCAGCTACGTTTTTCAACATTTCCTGAGCCTCAGGCTTGATCACGTTTTTGTCTGTATCAAACATTACGTTTGCGAAGATCTCGCTGCAAGCTGCACCCGTTGCCAATGCATTTTTAACATATGCATCGAAGTCAAGTACGCGTCCACCACCGTCTACGATACTTCCTGCTGGTGAATTAGGCTCTTTATCGAAGAAGTCAGAAACACCGTCACCATCTGTATCAAGAAGCAATCTTGGGTCGATATCTTTTGGACGGTTTGCTTTTGCAACTGAGTCCATTTCTTCAAGCGTAAGGATCTTTGGTGGCTTGATCAACACCTTAGGATCTGTGTAACGCAAGTGGTAGTATCCGCCTTCGTCAGGTTTGTAATCCCATTTGCCATCAACTTTCTGAACTTTCAATGGGTTTTTACCCAGTTTGTAAGTCAACTGAATCGCTCCATAACCGTAGCTATCCAATTCAGAGTTTCCTTTACGTGAAGTCTTTTGGTCTTTAATAAGATTCAGATTCTCAGTTCTGTCATAGTCACCACCGTAAGTAGCGTCCAGATAGTCAGAGTTAGTATGGTTCAAACGGAAGTCAAGACCAATATCGATTCTCTTTGTAACTTCGTAGTTTACGTTCAAACCTGTTGGGATGATCCAGTCATTTTTGCTGCCGGTCTCGCGCAATTTTACACCGCCAGTAAGATCATATGCAGTTGCATCGTAGAATATCTGCCCAACCCCTACATACGCATCCACTTTCCAGCGCTTCATTTTATTAGGTCCCATCAAAAGACCTTTCAGGTTGACGGTTCCAGCAATGGAAACATCAAAGTAATTTCCTTCGAAATAACGATTGTAATTACGGCGCTTCATACCTCTCAGATTACCAAGAGATACATCCAAGCGAGACCCGAACAAGTATGAAAGCTGTTTGTTTAAAGTGAGGCCTCCTTGAATTGTTCCGGATTCCTTGTGACTGTCAGCAGATGTTTTTGTAACAGGCCAGAAATCATACTCTCTCAAATCGCCGAAAAACATAGACGGGCCAAAGTGTGCAGAAACTGACCAGGTATTCAGTTTGTAAGGGCCATCGTAGGTTGCTTTGGGATTGTAATCCGGAGAATTCGGTTGCTCTAGCGGTTGCGCCAATGAAGGCAGCGCCATCATTGCCCCCAAGGCAAACGAACAAATCAACTGGGATACTTTTTTCATACTATTCAAGTTAGCGTTATTAAGATTAACTAGGATTGATCTTTAGTCAATATGAGTAAATTAGGTATTCAATTCATGGCCAATTGTACGTCAACCAAATGCCTAGTGCGCACAAAAATAGGTTAACAATATCACTTAATCAACCGAAGTTTCAGAGAAACGGAAAAACTTTCAGGATTACCAATTCAAATTTTACCCGAAAGAAACGTCCTTTTCCGAACTTTCAAAGACGTTGATTTATTTTTTTTAATATTTCAGTCTTCCACGAAAGAAATACTCCTTCCCTTATTTTTTCCCTCGCACTACGCACCAGCCACAAGTAAAATGTAAGGTTATGGACACTCGCAATCTGTGCGCCCAGCATTTCTCCTGACTTCACAAGATGCCTCAGATATGCCTTACTGTAAAAAGTACTAACGTATCCTCCTAATCCTGCATCAATCGCCGAGAAATCATCCTTCCACTTTTCATTGCGGATATTGATTATGCCTTCCGTAGTAAAAATCATGCCATTCCGCGCGTTCCGCGTTGGCATTACACAATCAAACATATCTACACCCAGTGCAATGCATTCAAGGATATTCGCGGGCGTGCCTACTCCCATCAGATACCGGGGTTTGTCTTTGGGTAATATGTCGCAAACCACTTCCGTCAGCTCGTACATGATCTCGGCCGGTTCGCCTACTGATAAGCCGCCGATTGCATTTCCCTCGCGGTTACAAGAGGCAATAAATTCTGCTGACTGAACCCGAAGATCTTTGTACACACTGCCTTGCACAATCGGGAAAAGTGTCTGCTGGTGACCATATAGAGGATCGGTAGTATCAAATCGCTGGCAGCAACGCACCAGCCAGCGGTGTGTCATTTCCATGGATTGACGGGCATAAGTAAAGTCACAGGGGTAAGGAGTGCATTCATCAAACGCCATGATAATGTCCGCTCCGATGGTCCGTTGAATATCCATCACATTTTCCGGGGTAAATGTGTGTACGCCACCGTCAATGTGTGACTTAAATACCACACCCTCTTCATTGATCTTTCTTCCCGTTCCGGCAAGTGAGTAAACCTGGTACCCGCCGCTATCTGTCAGTATGGGTTTATCCCAGCAATTAAATGCATGCAAGCCTCCTGCGCGGCTCAGTATGTCAAGTCCCGGGCGCAGGTATAAATGATAGGTATTTCCCAGAATGATCTGTGCCTGAATATCGTCATGCAGCTCGCGCTGGTGCACCGCCTTCACCGTCCCCGCAGTACCTACCGGCATAAAGATCGGCGTCTCAATCACACCGTGATCAGTCTCGATATATCCGGCCCTTGCCTTGGAAGCGGGGTCTTCAACTTCTAGTGTAAACTTCATTAAACCTTTTAGATTTCTGAGCTGCAAAAATAGATTGAAGGTCTCGAAGAATACTGACAATGACTGTATATTTGTGAGAATATGATTAAAATTTACCTCTCTCTTCTGTTGTGGCCGAATCATTACTTTATGCGCTAGCAGCGTTTGTTACCGTACAATTATTCTATTATCTCTTCTTTTTTACAAGACTTGCGTTTTATGGAAAAGGTGCGAACTACGGTAACGCAATGCCTGGTGTGACGGTACTGGTTTGCGCCTGGAACGAGCGGGGCAATCTGACGGAATTGCTTCCCCTGCTCGATGCACAGGAATATCCCGAATTTGAAGTGATCCTGCTCGATGACCGTTCTGATGACGGGAGCGAGGAATTCATCCGCAGCAACATCTTTCAGTGGAAACACATCAGGTATATCCGGATCAACGATCAGTTTGATCACGTAACACCAAAAAAATACGCATTAACGGTAGGAATGAAGCAGGCAAAATATCCGATTGCGTTGATGACCGATGCCGATTGCCGCCCCTCCTCGCCCCACTGGATCACCGCGATGACTTCCCGTGTAACGCCGGACAAAGACATTGTGCTGGGCTTCTCACCCTACTTCCGGGACAAGGGAATGCTCAACTGGTTTATCCGCTGTGAAACCTTTTATACTGCAGTTCAGTACCTTTCTTTTACGCTGGCCGGAATGACTTACATGGGCGTGGGCCGCAACATATTATATAAGCGTTCGGTATTCTTCGCCAACAAGGGTTTTTACACACATAAGAATGTATACGGCGGAGATGATGATATTTTCCTGAACGAAGTGTCTACCAGTGAAAACACGACGATCTCTATTGAGGAAGATTCGTTTGTTTACTCCCGGCCGAAAACCACGTGGAAGGACTGGTACCGCCAGAAAACGCGCCATATTGCAGTAAGCAGGTACTATAAGCCGCGCAACAAGATATTGCTCGCATTGCTGTCAGGCAGTCATATTGCAGTTTGGCTGCTCGGGCTTGTCGCACTCCTTTTTGGATTGATCACGAGAGACTATCTTTCCTTACAATACCTAGGCATCATCGTTGCGGTGCGCTGGGTGATTCAATGGTTTTTACTCATTATTATAAATCTGAAGCTGGACAAAACGGTAGAGTGGTTCAGCTTTTTGCTCATGGATTTTGCATTGTTTGTTTACTATACCGTTTTCGGTTTTGTTACTTTAACTAAAAGAAGGCCACGCCGGACATGGAACTAATTAACAGGTATTTTCCCGAACTTACTGAGGATCAAAAAAGTAAGTTTAGTCAAATGGAAGAATTATATCAATACTGGAATGCGCGCGTGAATGTGATTTCGCGGCAGGATATTGATACATTATATGAAAGGCACGTGCTGCATTCGCTTGGGATTGCGAAAGTGCAGGGATTCAAAGCAGGAACCAGCGTTTTGGATGTAGGTACCGGGGGCGGTTTTCCCGGCATCCCCCTGGCGATCCTTTATCCCGATGCCCAATTTCACCTTGTGGATAGTATTGGCAAAAAAATCAGGGTAGTGCAGGAGATTGCGGCTGCATTGAAGCTGGATAATGTGCGTGCAGAGCAAACACGGGCTGAAAAGCTGGACGAATCCTATGAATTCGTGGTAAGCCGCGCAGTAACCCGCATCACGCCATTTGTAGGCTGGGTCAGAAAAAACATCAACCGTAATTCATTTCACGAGCTCAGGAACGGGATTTTATATTTAAAAGGAGGCGACCTGGCAGAAGAATTAGGTGAGCTAAACCAGAAAAACCGCGTTTATGCGCTTTCTGACTATTTTAGCGAAGAATTTTTTGAGACCAAGAAGGTCGTGTATGTACCTTTATGAAAATTTAATTTAACCTAATATTATGAACGAACGTTTTAGCGCCAGTGGATTGATGAATCCGTTTTTCCCCGATGAAGTAACTTTCGGAGAGAAAGGCGTAACCTTCAAAGTCAGCAAGCTTTTCAGAAGTACCGACAACTTTGTGTTCTATTCCGACATTTCGGGTGTTGAAGTGGATAGCGGGATGTTTTTTTCGACGATCCGCGTGATCCCGAGAATGCGTCCGGAAATAATTATCAATAATTTTACGAAGGGAGACGCAAAGAAAGTCAAGGAGTTAATTCTCGCGAAGGTGCAATCATAAGTTTTTTTTAGAGTTTACTCTTGCGCTGTATAACTTGAATTCTTAGATTTGCACCACAATTCGAGTAAACAACCGGATATAAACTCCTGAATAGCTCAGCCGGTTAGAGCATCTGACTGTTAATCAGAGGGTCGTTGGTTCGAGCCCAACTTCGGGAGCCTGAAAATGAAGCACTTAGCATTAATTTGCTAGGTGCTTTTTTCTTTAGTTGCAATAAAAGTTGCAATAGTTGTGGATCGTCGGAAAAAGTTGGGGACGATCAAAAAGTTAGTTGGTTTGTGCCAAATCAATATTGATGCATGCAAAAACTAAATTCAGCCTTCGTCTGTTTTGTGGTGCCAAAAGGAATTTTTAGTTGGTTAGCCAAGATCGTTGAGCGATAAGGACTCGAAAACATAATAACTATAACACTCTTATTTCGTTGGCTTCGTAGGTAAAATTCTTTAATTTTGGGCATGGCTTATTCAGGAGCCTGACGCCCACCGCCGCAAAGCTGCATCAGCACTGTCTTCTACCTTTGTGATAAACTTTTTCTCATGTCGGGAGAATGGTTGGTGGGTGACATTTTCTTGTGAGATTAAAAGTGTTCACAAATGAAACAGCAGCAACATACGCTCGCTTTCGTAAAGCGTCAGGCGAAAAATCTAAAAAAGAAAAGCGGCATAAGCCACATGAAAGCTCTGGATACAATTTCCAAAGAGCTGGGATATTCCAACTGGAAACATTGCTTACAAAGCATTGGTCAGAAATCCATCCCAAAGACGGAAACCATGAGTGAAGTGCCTCAACTGAGTTTCACTGACTGGCTGAAAAAGCACAAGAACCGAGATTCCCCTTTGGGTGATTTGGCTTCGGATATGCTGACAGATAGTACTTGGCCGCTGTATGAAGCTTTGGACGAATACCTAGGCTATATGAGTTTTAGGAGCGCACCTCGCGTAGTAGTGGAAACTCTTAAAAGGTCATGGAAGTCGTACAAGGCTTATCTGTATAGACTGAATTCGCCCAAACCAAACCATCCTCGTGTTGTCAAGCAAAAGCCTAAAAATCACGATCCCCGAAAGATCACCTATGTCTCCAATGTCACACCGCTTAACCATTCAAAGAGAACGGTAGAAAAGTTTGCTGTGGGTGATAAGGCATGGATTTCCTGGGAGGGACGAAAGGCTATTCCCGTGACGATTGTCGAAGTGGATGGTATATATTATTCCTTTAAAATAGAACGGCCCCTCAACAAGGCTGGTAAAGAACATTACTTAAGGCTTGACGAGGTTCGAAGCACTCCGGAACTGGCGTGTATAAATCACGTTACAATGTAATCGAGCAGAGAACGGCTTTTAAAAGGCCTGCGGACCGCAGGCTTTTACAAGCCGTTCTCAATTAACAAGATTGGATTACCACTCATCTCCAAAGTGGCCTCCATCTGTCAGGCCTGTAATGCTCGTGAGTGCTGTAACCTGCGGGCCAGCCATTGGTCCTGCCAGCAATTTCTACCAGAGATTGCTGTTATACTGGTCTTCATGATTGGAACGAAGTCTGCCACCATATTCGTCAATGGATCGTGAGCATCCAGGATGTTAGAAGTATCTAATTCTTTATGTTCCGACTCTCGAGACCCAGATTTTCTATTTGATCTCGAAAAGTAACAAATGACTTGGTAGTTAACTATTAAAGATAACAGGAGGCTTAAAGCTATTATTTGCTTTATGAGATGCCATGGGATGCAAGTTCAAAGCTTGTTATCCAGAAGTTGACTCATAGGCGTCACGTACAGCATCGTAATTCATTTTATTGGGTCGTATTCACGTTGACATCTTGTTCACTATAATCGAGTTTGTTTAGGTTTCACTAGACCAGATATCGTACAAGCTTGCACCGCACCACTTCGATAAAGAAACAGCTTCTAAAATTTTGACGGACTAAGCCGTTTGCCGTATTGACCGGTTTATTTTTGTTTACGTCTGCTCTTCCGATGCTGAATTTCATCTTCTCATGCAAAGCGATCTTACCTATTGGGGGGAATTTGCCAAGTCAAAATTATATATGCGAAGCTGCTTACAGTCGCCAGTGCGCTTAATTAAAAGCCTGCGGAAAAATCTTTTAAACAATTAAAAGAAAAGGTTTGTGTTTACAAAGAAAAATTTAATACATTTGTCAACATAACATACATTCTATGGAAAGTACATTCTCACGAAATTTACAACGGATTAGATTACTTCGTAAGTACTCAATGGAGGATCTGGCTAATCATGTGGGATGTTCAAAGCAAACAATTAGCAACTACGAAAACGGAAATCGATTTCCAGATAGTAAAACTTTAAGACTCATTGCACGTGTACTTAAATTTGAGGTAGAGGCTCTTTTAAAGCCATTTAATGTTCAGTTTAGCTTGCTAGATGTAAACTATCGATATGGTAATGATTTAGATAGTTCCGAGAAATTGGATATAGAGGAATCTGCCGCTAGATATCTGAGCAATTACCTGGAGATAGAGCAAATCGCAAAATCAGTAGTCAAATTTGAAAACCCGCTTTCCGATCTTGTGGTAAATAATCCGGCCGATGCAGAGACTGCCGCTAAGTATCTACGTAAGCGCTGGAAATTGTCGGATGGACCGATTTACAGTGTAACGAAGCTTTTAGAAGACAAAGGTGTCAGAGTCATAAAAATTAACTACAACGGACCTTATAAGCATGAGGGGCTTTCTGGTTGGGCTGAAAACAACAGCATACCTGTAATCGTTGTTAATGATCAACAAAAGGAACTAACTCGGCTCAGATATACCCTTTTGCATGAGTTGGGGCACCTATTATTGATAATTCAGGATGGTTTAACTAACCAAGAAATCGAGAAGATTTGTGAGGTTTTCGCAGGCTCTGTACTTATTCCAACTGAGATCTTAAAAAGTGAATTTGGGAAAAACCGAACTTCGATTTTAATGCATGATCTTAAAAGGATCAAAGAATTTTACGGTATCTCCATTTTGGCAATCATGGTGAGAGCTAGATTCTCCAACTTGATAAGTTTTGACACTTTTACGAATTGGAAGCTGAGCAAGTTTTCTAGTGATGACAGAGGCCAATATATGGGTCGTGAAGAGCCTGAACGGTTTATCCAGCTAATTCTGCAATGTATTGTCGAAAACAAGATTGGTATAGAAAAGGCGGCTCAGTTAGCTGGGAGGAGTCAGAGGGATTTTGAAGATATTTTTGACAGTCTTTTCCAAAATTGACGTTTAATGGAGTCCGTTGTTTCTGACTATGTTTGTCTGGCAAAGTGGTATGATTCGGGGATTCTATCGAGAATTTCATCGCAGGATACACGGTTGTTTATAATGGACTATTCAGTTGATAATTTTGGACGTCATAGTCGAATTAATAATGTAATGCTTGATACCTTGAAAGATTCCGGACTCTTACAAATAGTTGAACTTACAGAAAAGCAGAATACGAAAGCATATAAGATCTTCATAAATAACCCTAGCATGCTATTAGAGTCTGTTGCTGCACTTATTTTTACCAAGGACGTCAAAGGCAGGTTTATCACTGAGGATGTCCAAATTATGGGTTTTGCATTTGACGTATTCGGCATTTCGGCCTACTCATTGAGAACATTGACATTGGAATGGCAACAGCGATATTTATCGAAGTTGCAAAAATAACTGGTACTTTAAGGTGAATAAGAGGCTATATAGATACGTTTAGGCGTGTACTTTCAAAAAAGGACAAGCAACAAGACTGGTAATATGGAGGTCGATAGATCTTTAAATGCGAATACAAAATAAAAGCGAATACTCTCGTATTCGCTTCTGGGAAGATCACTTGTTTGGCGACGTCGTGATGAAAACCCTAGTTTTGTGCGTCGAATTTACGGATAATTTCCCACTCCAAAAAGTCAAGTGTGAGTTATATTTATATATCGGCTAACTGGTTGATATATAAATTATTGAGTTTATTTTTTGTTTAAACAAATCCGTAAATTAAACATGGGAAATCCAAGAAAAGATCGTCCTGCCAACAGGAAGAACCAACCATCAAAAATCCAGCTTAGTGCAACTTTCACCAGTGGTAGTCAAGATGTCTCACAGTCCACAAACCGTCTGTCTATCAGGTTAGAGCAGGTCGATCCTCAGGTCTTCGCATTTGCAAGTGTAGGTAGCATTGTTACTTTACACAGACTGGGTGAGATCTATGAAGCACATCTTGGAAAGCTACGGCTTGGAAACATCCCGGTCCGCTTTATGCCTATTATATCTGCAAGGCGTATTACCAGTGCGGATATAGAACAGCTTAGTCAAACGCCTAATCCACAGGTAACAATTAGGGTTTCATTAGGGCATAGCAATTAATGATCCTCCCAATAACTTCTAATTTGGGCTTCGCAGGATTATTTGATAATTGTGCTATCTGCCCCGCCTTCGATGCTTGCGGAGGTGCAAGAACCGCGCCATGCGGATGTGCCTGGAAGGCTACGAGTGGCTTACGACATAAATGCTCACATTGTCCTCTCGTTTGTCGGGATAGAAGAGAACCAGGACCTTATGAGAATGAGTATCGTTTTGAAGATTACTTGGCCGAAGGTCGATTTTTTGAGCAATTGACTGTACGACAGACAAGAGAAGACATGTTTCCTCTTTTTGTACCATTATTCACCCATTTCAATAAGAAATACCAGAAACTTCCAATACGATGGGCAGCGGCGAACGTTGATACCTTACTCAAAACTCGTAGACGACTCGGTGCTACACTTAAAACGTCTTTCTATTCCCACGCTGTCGCGAGGCAATTCCTGTCGGTAGACGATGAATGTAACCTTTGGGCGATTTTCAATGGCAAGGATAGCCATTTAGAAAGCATGTGGGGAATGGGGCATACTGAGCGATTAGATATGTTTGCACATTTAAAGGAAATTGGATTCTCGCTGGGAACCAGTGCTACATATTCTATATCTAATCTGACGCACAGAAAAACTCCGATGCCGCAGGCACACAATGTTATTATGCAAACTCGTCATCACCAAGTTTCGCATGAATTACAGGCTGCTGGTTTGAATTCCATTCCCAATATCTACTGGAGAGACGAAGAGCGAAACGACATTAACCGATGGGCAAGATGGTTAATTGAGAATCCGGATGTTTATACGGTTTCCAGAGATTTCACATCCACGAGGCGCCTTCCGACTGCATTAGCAAAAATGAATGAACTTATGCAGCTCCTAGAACTTACTGGAAGATCCTTTCACATCATTATTGTTGGAACAGGCATAGTTTCCGCTCCAAAGCTCATGCAAATGCTAAATCGCAAAGGGCATACAGGTACCGTCGTCACATCAGCTCCAATCTTTGATGCGGGAAAAAGCGCGGTCCGCTATGAACTTGACAAAGCAAAAACCGGGATTACAAAGATAAAAGATGGAGATACTCCACGTTCCAAACTTATTTTAAATAATATAAAGGTCTTTGAACAGATGCTTAGCAGGATTGTAACTGATGAAACTAACGACAGTAAATTTTTGAAAAATGTCTTTTGATATATTCATACGGAGTGCAACGCATTATCAGATTGGATGACAACAAAATTTGGTTGAGGCAGCAATGTACATGTGGGCTTTTTCATCACAAGGTCTAACGAACTCCCGAATTCGCGATGGCCTGAGCCCTGGACTTTAAAACGCGTTCTGTAATGTATCCATTGAAACACTGGATAATCTCATTTGTAGTGTTCTGTTTAAGCAATTCCGTGACCTGCGTTAAATGCGACTTTTTCAACGTCAACTTTTCAGTAGCTAATGCGTAGATAAACTCAACTAGTGCTTCACCTTGTTCATCTGTCTGGTATCTAATGAGTGTCTCTAGAGTGGCTAGCATATCTAATGAGGTTTGATAGTCTATTGAATACGCCAATTCACTCGACTTTGCAGCTCTCAATATTGATGCCTGAATTATACCATCGTTAAAACGGTTGAAATTTTCAGGATCGATGAGATTTCGCACAAAAGTAGTCTGCCTTAAATTCCGATCCGTCTTTGGTGAATTTCTTAAAGTTTCGAGGATGTTAGACATTGTGAAATAAATTTCAGACTGCGTAACATCTAAATCATAATTCTCGAAATCGAAAAAAGCAAAATTTTTGCGGATTTCCAGTTCTTTAAATTCTTTATTAATTATTCGTGGGTAAAATAGTTTCTCCGAAAGGCCCTTAATGTGATCGCCACCCGACTCCTCAATCAGCTTTTTTCTCTTTCTAATAAAATCTAGAGCGACCGTCTTCTCAGGAAATTCGTCTAAAATAAAATCAACAAACGACTTCAAAAAATCTAGTTCTGTGACCCAAGGAGTTGATGTAGATTGATTACAACAAAATATTCGGTCGACTTCCACAAAGCTGTTTGTTTCGCTTCCGTAACTTCCCTGCTTTAAATTCTTCATTAAAAAATCAAGAGAAGCCGCATCTCTCATTCTTGTGATTCCCAAAAAATATATAATACGAATTGAGTCGAATTTTCTCAAGGCTCTGCTGATATATAGTAAATTTTTCCCGTTTGAAATACAGGATCCAACTACCACAGCAGAACCCTCGTCTGCGGAAATATTGCCAATTTCGTCCTGCGAAATAATTAGCGGCATTCTATCTGATAAGTATCGATCACCAATCTTTTCTAATATATATTCAGCAAGCATTTTCGAAGCACCGTCATTTAGTACTATTAAGTATCGAGTATTGGTAGGAATATATTGATTGATGTAGTCATCCAGTTTCTTATTAAATTTACTGTATCGGCTATGGCTTTTCAAGCCATTCAAAAGCTCTGCAAAATCAATATACACTTCGTATTTATGATTCGACCCAGCTCCTTCTTTAAAATTCACCTTTAAAACCGTTTCTTTTCTTGACCTTGACATAAACTGCTGTACAAACCTCGATAGATTTTTTTCAGGATCTGTCACTTTGAAAACAATCCTATTAACCTTAGGATTTTCTAAGAGAAAAACATCACCGGCTACTTCCACCGCATATGAGCCCTTCTGACATAATTTACAGTTCTCCTCAAGGAAAGTTTCATAGTAGGGAATTCCGTTTGGGTTTGATTGTGATTGTGTCAAATTGCAAAGCACTTGATCTTGAATGTTTAGGTAATTTTTTTGTTCACCGAGAAAAAACATTATTACGATATTGTCCCTAGTTATAAGTCTCTGCTTGGTAAGGATATAGGTGATAATATTTGCTGATGTCGATGCTGATATTAGAAGTAACGCTTGTTTACCGTAGCTCAATTCATTCGTATATAGACCATCATAAGAACTGAAGCTCTCAATGGAAATAGGAATTTTATTTTCGAGAAATCTATTTTTTAATTCAACTAGTGCAAAAGCTACACTATTGATTGAAGAGGTGTCACAATATATTTGATGGTGATTACTTTCATCAAAATGTTTTAATAGTGCAAATGCAATAAAGTAAATTTCAGCGCTATTAAGAAGGACATTGCCTGTCCTAAGAAATTTGTCACAGTGCTTCCCGGATGGAAATACGTAGTGATGTGCCCCATGAGATGTCACTAAACCGCCTCGGTTAATGAAAATACTTTGAAGGCCTTCGTTTATAAACTTATTCTCAAACGAAGAGGTTATTTTCTTCCCATTAATACAACTGAGGTTTCCACTCTTATCAAATATAAGTAGAAATATGTTATCACTCAAAAATGTCTCCTGACGCTTTGGTATCCCTTTAAAGACAATATCTTGTCTCTCAAGAAATATATTTTTGACGTCACTCTCTAAATAGCTTCCAGCGATGACAAAAATTCTGTCAGTTTGATAGTTTCTTTGATAAAACCTGGAAATTTCATCTCTAAGATTATCTTCTTGGAGATCTGGACGATCACAGAAGATAACAGTAGCAGAAACAAGTTCATCGATACCTTTAACCTTCTCGCTGTAGTTGAATCTATATAGGAAAAAATTATTCATCAGAAGTTAAATCGATGTTGAAAGGGTAGTGACAATGGGAATGTGACGGTTATTAGAGAGCCAGAGGCGGGCTTTGTCTCCGTGAATGTCTGACTACTATGAGTTTTCCAATCAAATAATTCTAAGCTTCCGAAATCAGAGTTACCTACTTGGCGATATCTATGCGTGATCAAATTTCGATACACATCAGCTTTCCCGGTCTTGATTCTCAGAAACCCTCTCGTATCAAGCATATTAAGAATTCGGTCAAGGCCAATTCCTTTTTCATCCTTGTCTAAACCCTTAGCTGATGTCGTGTGTTTAACAAGACATTTCTTGAGTATGTCGATATCACTAAGACCTGAATGAGTATTTAGCGATTTAAACTTTTCGACAAATCCAATGCCGGAATCGAAGACAGATATCTCAAGAAAGCCAATCTCACCAGCGCCATTCTCTTGATGCATTTCATCGTTAAAATAATTACTCAGGCCTGGGTGATTACTGAACTCTTCGACAATGGAGGCTCTTCTTTTTTTAAATAGCTTAAAATAGGCACCTCGAACATTCGGATCAAGATCGACGTTATTTTCGTTTGTTCTACCCCATTCAAACGTGTTTTTCATTAACTCGAAAATTATTCCATTCAACTCTTTTGCAATGAGATCGAATACTTTTCTATATTCAGCGGAATAACACACAACATCGATTAATCCCTGCCTTAGGTTGCTAAATAATACAGCCTCATTTTTTACAAATTCATTATTCACTTCGAAGCATTGCAATAATCCCCTCGATTTTTCAAGGTGGTCAAACTCGGTTAGCAATAATTTTCGACCCTTCTTCATAGGAAGTGCTTTGAGCATTCTATCGAATGCGATGATATTTTGAGATCTGAGCTTAGACCTTAAATTGACTGAGCCATCTTTACTAAATACTCCGTTGCGGTTCCATACCATCGAGACCATTGGGAATATTAGCTCATTGTCATATAGCTTTTCTATTTCTTCAGCTTCTTCATTTGGAATATCTAGAAGTAGTTTTCCTGATTGACTATAACGAATCCATGTTATGACCAACTGATATAGCGTAGGGATTAATCCAAAATAAGCGTTCGTCAAGCTCTGGGGTAACATTAGATCTAATGGTGAATTAGATTCAATATGTCTGTGAAGTGTTTCGTAGTAGCCGTCTATGTGCTCAAAGGTTGTACCACGTTTTATTTTTAAAACCATTAAGATTCTGTTTTGCAATGTTACTAATGAAATTTGATCAATACCATGCAATGAAATCACGTTAGTTAACACAACTGAGTTCAAGGCAAGCGCAATGACATGAAGGTAATATTAATAACTATACTTTTCGGTTTCGATTTTTAAAACACGTCCATTCGCAATATCGTCTCTTTGCACCTGGTTGCTCAGTATCATACCTGTGGCTTTGCCCAAAATTAAAATCTGACCCTACTACCAGGGCTGCATCATGCCAGTAAGTCGTTTTCTCTATATAGTTTACTGCTTCTCCGATGATTTATTTGTATTTATTCCGGAAAGGGTGACGAGATTAAGTAAGTCGGTGTGACAAGGCCGGAACCGGCTGGTCTCTTTAAAGTTGGATCTACATAACATTTGAAAGTTGCTTACTACAATCAGTCTGATGTTGAGTAAACCATGACGCATGTTATCATCCGAAGGTCTATTGTTGTTAGGCCACCTTCGAATGATATCAAATCTTTTTGAGATGAAAACGAGTAATAGTAATTGATGGCGAGGTCTTTTCTGTCAGAAATCGGCCAGCAATCTTATCATTTAGAATCAGATGGCTTCAGGTAAAATGTGCAAGTAGGTCTTAATATCGGTTCTCTAGGCTGTTAAAAACATGAGCGCTACGCTTTGCTGTAATCACGCAATCGGAAACTTCTTGTTTGCTGTTCGCGATTTGCAATCAACGAACAGGTTTTTATATTTGCGTTATGAAAGCTCATAACGGAATGCGTCCCTTGGACATAGTGATATTGCTAAAAATCGTCTGTCTAGAAGGTAAGCCTTGGCAATATCGAGATTTGTCATCACAGCTCTACATAAGTGTATCCGAAGTTTCGGAATCTTTAAGCAGAAGCCATATTGCGGGGTTAATAGATGAAAACAAAAAAAAAGTCCGGGTTAATAACCTCATGGAATTTATAGAATTCGGGCTGCCCTACGTCTTTCCCGTATTGCCGGGACAAATCGTTACCGGTGTTCCGACAGCCTACTCAAGCCCCTTTTACAAAGCACATTTTCTTGGGTCGGTTGATTACGTTTGGAAGGACGAGCAGGGAACTATGCGGGGTCTATCCATCGAACCGCTTCACAAAGGAGTAACAAAAGCAGTCTTAGAGGATGAGGTACTTTACAAATTACTCTCCGGTATCGATATTTTGCGGGTTGGACGAGCAAGAGAAAAGAAAATGGCACTGGAAGAGATGAAATCCATAATTCTTAGAAAATGAGCCAAAAGGCGAATATACAACGCATCAAGGCCGTATATGACGCGCTGGAAGAGCTGCAAGATTCTGCAATTTTTATCGGTGGGGCAACGGTAGCTTTGTATGTACAGCGTGTTGCAGAAGAAGTAAGGCCTACTGACGACGTAGATGTATTAATTGAAGTAACTGGTTACAAAGCTTATGCGGATTTGGAGGAAAAGTTACGGTCTAAGGGATTTACTAATGACATGGAATCCGGTGTAATCTGCAGATATAAAGTACAAGGAATTATTGTCGACGTAATGCCTACCGATAAGCAGGTTCTCGGATTCAGTAATATCTGGTATCCGGAAGGCTTCAAAACGGCGGTAAAATATGATATGGGCGAAGGTTACTATATTAATATATTTAGACCGGAGTATTTCGTCGCAAGTAAGTTGGAGGCATTTAAGAATCGAGGCGGCAACGATGGAAGGACAAGTACCGACTTTGAAGATTTGGTTTACATTTTGAACCACCGCACGTCGTTGTGGGAGGAGATGCGTTTGGCGAAGGAAGATGTCAAGCTTTACTTGCAACAAGAATTCCAGAAAATACTCGAAAACGATTATTCCGAAGAATGGATCAGCGCCCATTTGGAATATGCAGAACAGAGGAGGGTAAACTATATTCTGGGTAATTTGACAGAATTTTGTTTTGGGTCAGTCTGACAAACCGATCACTTTTTTTCAAGCGATTTTAAGAGCTTGCGAGCATTTTCGGCCTCCTCCTGTTTTTTGTTGAAATTGGCCTCCGCATCCTTCAATACCAACTCAAAATCTTCTCGTCGTTTAGTTTCCGCTAGCGCTGAGTCGGGATTATTGTGGTAGGTGCTATCCGCCCAAGCGACAAGCGCCGGATTGATCTGGCGAATCATTCTGTACTTAACATCATTTCCGGCAAGACGCCTACTTTCCCGATAGCTGCTAAAAGCCACTGCAATACTAATGGCCGTCGTGATCAAAAGTGCAATGGCTGACATAATAAAGCCCTTCGAGCGAAGATCAAAATGGTGGTGATTTCTCACCTCCGTTGTTTTCGGAATATTTGCAATAGCTCGCTTGACTTCCGAAAAGTAAGATTCTAAGTATTGGCTAGATGGATTCTGCTTTAAATCCCTCTTTATTTCGATCAGGGTTTCTGAAAGTGCCTTGTTTTGAGAATCAGCGGCAGTTTGGATCAGGTTCTCAATAGATGCGTTTTTCCTGATCACAAGCGAAAGCACTTCTTCAATCGATTCGAGCTGTTCTTCTATCTTTTTCATAAGCTATGTCCTAAATATTGTTTGCGTTTTTTCTTTTTTGACGGGTTGGTTATTGTTTGCTCTGGCAGTTGTGTGGGTTTAAACAGGTCCTCAAGCATCCGATCATTCTGGCTTCCCTGCGGGAATGTGGTAGGCTGAAATCTCTCTTCTGATAAGGCAGGTTGATAAACCGGCTGCTTTTGAAACTGCTGCAACAGCGATTTTTTCTGATTCTGCCTGATTACTGCATCCAGTTTGCTAAAACTTAGGGCCCGGTCGATCTTTGACCCTTTGAATTGTAGACCGCTCTTTGTGAAACTGATTCCCTGGATCTCATTCGTCCCAACCTTGTACTTAAAGACTATTTCGATTTCCTGACTTTCTAGTCTTGCCCTAAGCTCGTTCCAACTTTTAACCTCAGCGCTTGCTGCCTTGATCGCATCATGGAGCTCGTACTTAATCTTATCAGCCCCTTTGAGCTGCTGCCGATTGACCTGGCCTTTCCCATTTCCCAAATGATACCCATATTTAAGCGTGATCTCTTTACAGACTTTATGGTTCCTCTCTTTTTGAAACCGGTCTGAAATGGTCTTGCCTTCGTCATTTACGCGGTTATAGATGATGTGCAAATGCGGATGATTTTTATCCCGGTGCTCGACCAGGATAAACTGGGTACCGGTGATCTTCATATTTTCCATATAGTCTAATGCACGTTGCTTCATAATCTTAGGCGAAAGCCGGGCTGCGTCTTCCTTGCTCCAACTCAGCGAGATATGCCCGACTGCCTTTGTCAAGTCAGGGTTTAATTTCCTTTGCATATTAAAATCATCGATCATGGAGCGCACTTGATCTGTTCTCACGCCTTCGGCTAGCAACAGGCTCGCTTCCTGCTTTTCCATCGCATAGCGGATCACACCGCCGAAGCTGCTGCCAATCGTCACCTTACCGATCATCGCCGCCAAGCTTTTTCAGGATTGCATCGATTTGCAAAAGCAGCTCTTTGCAGGATTGCCTGATGAATGTCAATCCTTCCTTATGGGCAAGGTGCGTCAGCTGATTTAGGTTGTTGGCCATGCCCATCATCGTTCTTAAATGTTTGAGGTCATCGGGTTTTAACCTGGCCAGCACCTTTGCTTTTTTAGCAGCTTGCCTGAACCAGGCGCTTGGTCTGATGCCTGCATCCCTTGCCTTTTCTTCAATCAAAAAGCGCTCGGTTTCGGTCAGCCTGACCATGAGCTGCCTCTGCCGTTTTACTTTTTTAGGTGGCCTGCCACCTTTCGGGTTATGAAGTTTTCGGTCTTTAATTTCTGCCTTTTCCATCTCACATTCCATTTTCTGTTTTAAACCTTTTGCGACCATCGGGAGAAAAAGGCAAGTTTCAGTCACGCGGGAGCGGGACGGGTTTTTGCGAAGCGAAAACACAAACTTGCTCTCTGAAGACTCTTACAAAATGCAGTCCGCCAGACTTTTTAATAGCCTGCTGCTTTTTCAGCTCTTTTTGGCTTGATTTCTGACTGACTAAATAGTCATTGACATCCTTATACTGCCTGTAGATGATCGAGGCGTCAACTGTTTTAAGCCCTGCCGACTCGTATTTTTCCTGCGTCTTTCTTCCAGCATTATCATGGTCCAGATAGAGGAAAATACTGCGATAACTCCCTAAAATATCAAGGCTTCTGTCTGCAAGGCCCACCGAGTTGAGCACCAGAAAATCACTGCGGATCGGATGGATGTTTTTTTGCATGGTGAGCAAGGAAAGAAAATCCATGAACCCTTCAACGACGCAAATGGACTTTGCCCCGTTCTCGATGTGGGTAATATCCTTGGGAGAAGTTGATCCTTTGAAGTAAGCATTTCTAAGCTCATAACCGCCTAACCTGTTTTCAAATCCTGCCGCGAAGTACTGTTTGTCTTCCAGCTGATAATACACTTCCTTACAATAGGGCTTTGCCACGTCGATCGGAATAGCCCGGCTTTCCAG
This sequence comes from Dyadobacter sp. HNCC25DJ183, assembly GCF_056895175.1. Classification (NCBI taxonomy): domain Bacteria; kingdom Pseudomonadati; phylum Bacteroidota; class Cytophagia; order Cytophagales; family Spirosomataceae; genus Dyadobacter; species Dyadobacter sp. HNCC25DJ183. The sequence goes on along the minus strand of NZ_JBXHAP010000005.1, from coordinate 505,377 downwards.
ATAGCTGGTTATTGCCGGGTTGTTTCCCAGGGGCTTAACCTCGTTGATAGTGATATCGGCAACAGTAACTGGTTTTTCGGTAACGCTCTGTAATATAGGTTTAGCCGACAATGCGGGATTAGGCATTTGCTGTTCAAAGAGAAAAAGATTATTCAATTTTTCTACCAGGCTAGTGGCATCCTGATTCGGATACACCTTCTCAGCCAGGTCAAACAACTTTCCGCCTTGCATTAGCCCGTAGTCATACCACCTGTTAATGGCTGTATTCACCTTAAATGATGGTGAATGCTCAGGCTCACGGATTGGGGATACATACCAATGACTTTCACCTCTTTTATAGCTAGGCTGGATACCGATTTTACTCAGAAAATCAGTAATCGGCTGCTGATTTAATTGCTTGATATTCATAGTTTTATTTCTTGATTAGCAGACACCTGTTTTAAGCAGGCTGGTAGAAGCCGTTTTTATGATGAGATGATGAGAAATGGGTATAAATAATTGATAATGATGTTAGTTACAGGCTCATCATGGCCTCATCAAGCATATTCACATTGATGAGTTTTCTCATCGTGCTCATCAAACCTCATCATAAAATAAAGATACTTTGATGAGCTTGTTATCTGCTGGTATTTAATGTGTTAAGTCGCGTTTTATAGCCCCTCATCAAACTTGTGGCTAATCCAGTCCATAGAAACACTGTAATACCTGCCGGTTGAATGCACGGCTGTAAGATCATTGCAGCTGTTGTACAAATAGGTTTGGTAATTTAGACTGTTGGCTACCGGCTTCAAGCCCCAATCATTTTGCAGCACATTGGATACCTGCTGACGAGTCAGCCTTGGCATATTCCGTTTCAACAGTTCAAGCATATCCTTATTGGTGAAGTTGAGCTTACTGATACCTGTATTCTCAAAGATCTCCCGAAGGATAAAGAGCATTTCCGTTTCCAGCCGGTTGCGGTTGTTTCGGATGACGCGCATCAATGCTTCTGTTCGAATTTGCCTTTCCGAAAACCACATCCTGGTCTGTGCTATTGGAACTGACAGATTTCGCGAGATAAGATAATGCAGGAAAGCTGGAAGCTCGCTAGCCATTAAATCCAGCAGATGGATGTTTTCCGAAGGCAGCACCGGCACCTTGCGCACCCAATACCGGGTTTCGGCCGGATCAATGACAATGAAGTTCTCTTCATTGTTGGAGCATAAGACAAACTTGCCAAAGAACTCGGTTTCTTTCCGGTCCTTGCCTTTGGCTTCAACCTTGGAATTCCGGGCGGTGCTCAGGTTCTTGATCTTCTCTGAATCCTCCCGTCGATCGAGCAGCACTTCATCGACGGCAATGATCAAAGTATTCATCCAGTCGGAATTGAACTGCGAGCGGAAATCACTGTTGCCGTTAAAGGTCATGTTCTTTCCGAAGATCATTTTCAGAAAATTGAGGAAAGTCGTCTTGCCGGTTTTGCGTTCTTTCGAAACCAGGCACAGTACTGGAAGCTTCTGTGTCGGTCTTTGGTAAAGAAGGCTTAGATAATCCAGGCCAAGCTCAAACTGCTCTCCGAAAATGTGGCGTATAAATCCGAGCGTAACAGATGAGTCCCCTGGCTCAGGCCTAGCTTCCAGGCGGTGGTAGAGATTGTAAAAGTTTCCCACTATCTCTTTGTAATCTAGGTGATCGGGAACGCAGCAGAAACCATCAAACCTTCTGATTTTCTTGATCTGGCTAGGTTCCAGGTCTTGCCGGAGCATTTCGGCCGACCACGGGATCCACATCTCCATAAATTCCTTGCTGACCGTCGGCTGCATACACTTTTTGTAGTAGCCGGTCTGCACCCGTATATAGCTGCCTGGCAGGTTCAACGGATAATTGTTGGCTGACATCATTTAGGAATAGCTTAGCGAAGTCTTCCTTTGCGCGTGCCGACCAAAGAAGGGAGTTGCTCCCGGATTTCATTCATTGTTTTCTTCTTCCCGGACTTGATCCATTCTTCTAGTTCGGATTTGTAAAAGTAAAGCCGTTTGCCTTTCTTGCGCACTGGGATTTCACGGTGGCAGACTTTGCCATAAAGCGTCTGCACGGAAAGCTTAAGAAACTCAGCCGCTTGGGAAATCGTCATGAGCTCGATGGCTTGCGGAACGGCTTGTCGGGACTCTAAAAGAAGGTCTTGGATGCTGTCCAGCTTCTGGTGAAGCTCAGAAACTGCGCGGGGCAGCTGGTCAAATGAGTATTGCTCCATAACAATTGCTTTTTTGGTTGATACCGCAATGTTATGTGCTTGGTTTGGTGGGTTACAAGGAGGAAGCCGTGTTTCCATACCCTTACCTACCGATATTTATTGATTTTTTTTTCTGCTAAAGACCGCAATGCGGCGTGCTGATATGATTCGCCACCGCGCCCAACAAGCCAACGAGCAGAGCCCTCCTTTTGAGAAGCACAAAAAGGGAAAAGAAAAGAGCTGGTGCAGCAGGCTGAAAAAAGCCCCGGTAGGAGCAGCAGAAAAAGAGAGGTTTCGGATTTAGAATGCATTAATTCTCCCGCACTAATTTTTCCAAATAGCGGAAGAGAATCAAATGAAGCAATATATTGTCAATGCTAGTTGCCACAGTTACGTTGACACCATTTCGAAACAACGGGTGTCGTGCTTCTTTGAACTATGGTAACTTTGATCCGACTTAGGAACAGATTACCAATTTTCTGTAAGCCCGGTCATATACAAATCGTAACCGCCTTTACCACCAGGTCTGTCCGACGAGAATAGTGTTAGGCGATAGGAGAAATTGTTTAATGCAGGAATGATTGGACGATACTCATTATGTGCCGTATTGATCCGGTCTCCGGCATTCACAGGAGCAGACCATTTCCCATTCTCATATCTAGCGTAGTAAATGTCTTGCCCGCCCTTGCCGCCTGGCCTGTCGGATACAAATACCATCATGTTATCTTGAAAGTAAGGACATTTATCGTCGCTGGCACTTGATAGTTCTTCCACCTTCCTCAGTGTATATTTTTTTGGGTTTATCAGGCTTTCTAGTGTAACATTTTCATTTTCCGTTCTGGGGATTGATAGTTCATAAATGTCAAAACTCCCATCGCGGTTCGAGCTAAAATAGATTTTATCACCTAGCCTTGAAAAACTTGGATAACCATCATCTTTTGAGGAGTTGAGAAGATCAAATTTAAAAAGACCTTCACTATTATTCTTGATTAGGTATTTGATCTCCATATTTCCTTCTGAATCGTCGGCATAAAAGAGCATAAAATCCTTCACATCGCCGTATGTGTTCAAATCATACCTGAAAGACAACGTTTTTGGTCCGTAAACATTAAAATCACCATTCGCTCGCCATGCAAGTGCATCTGTGGCAGAGAATTCTCCCAGATAATCGTAATTGACTGCTTTGTTTGATTTCTCCAGTCCCAGGTGCTTATCATAAGTGAATTGCGCCGGGAAATAAACTAGGTTCAAAAATTCTTTCTTGTCTCTTTTGGAAGAAAAAACGATGTGTGTTTGACCCGACTTGTTAGAGGGCAAGTTGGAATTATAATCATCAAATTCAGAGTTGAATTCGTCAAGGGGGACGACTTCGCTAAGAAATTTGCCGTTTCTGTCCCCGTCGATTACATTTTCAGGCCAGCAGGCGGTGCACAAAAAGATTGTAACGAGTAAAGATGATTTTTTCATACCGTTTATAAGTAAACTTGAGTAGCCTAAGATAAAAATCTATGACAAGCCGCAATTAGTTTTAGTTGGAAAAGATATTGGATGAAAACTGAGAACGCAAGTAAATACCGATATAGGCTGCGTTGCAACCATTTAGGCCGAATTGTGGTCTGTGCTTTATAAACCGATCGGCATTATGAATAAGTCTATCCTAGTAATTATGGGAATTCTGACAGCAATTATTGGCTTAACAGGCTGCTCGAAAGTTCAACCGGAGGAAAAAGCTGCTGTTATTGTAAATGTGGATTATACGATGTGTGGTGGATGTGGCGGCTGGTTTGTTCAAGTCGATTCAGCCAGGTATCGCGCTGATGTTGTTGCACCCTACAACAAAGAAAACACACCTGTTTGGATTCGCTATAAGAAAGACGAAAGTGAAGGGCTTAAAATCCATAATAGGTGGATTATCATTTCGTCAATACGTGACCGAAAATAGAGCATTATGAAATATCTATCAAAATTTTTCTGGCCAATTTTCTTAATATCCGTTTTGTTTTTGATAACAAACTGCAAAAGCGATGAGCCTGTTCAAGAAGCGGATATGGTATGTGGAGTTGCAGATCCCATAAACAACTTAAAATGGCTGAATGATGAATTTAATTCATTTCTTGGTGGACCGGGAGTAAATGGAATTGTTTTATACGAATACAATGGGAACCAGGTAATTGAGGTTCAGAATAGCCTTTTTAGTTCTACGAACATTCACCAACATTTGTGTAGTGGAGTAAAACTCGATTTACAGTCTCCACAGGCAATTAGTGATTATCGCGCCAAGCGAATAGAGGTCAAAGTCCTATATGGAACCAAGATGTGGCCATAACATAAGTTAATGTACGTTTACGAGAGTCCAGTAAAACGTCGGGTATTTGGCAGACTCATCACCGTTTACGGGGCAAATCAGTTGAGGCGTGAACCGTAAACATACAATGAGGCCAGGACATCGAACCACTACCGTTCGATAATGTCTTTGCCGCTCACCTTGGTAATGTGACAATGATCAGCCTTGAACACATAATCTTCCCTAATAACTTCTTCATTGCCACGTTTGCCGATAAAGAGGAAACTGTCCTGCTGATTTTCGAGATTAGGTTGGTAGTGATCATCTAGCACAATGTAATAGCCGGAGCTCAGGTCCGAATTGTATTTGATAGTGTCTGCGGTAGACATCCGGATCGTGTACGATTCAGTTAGTTGGTCACCAGGAACATACAATGTCGAAGATCTAAATTCTTCAGTACAGTTCACTGCAACGTCGTCGCCCTCATCGACACATGAGGTTAGCGAAACAGATAAAAATAAAGTAAAAAGTAGTGCTGGGGTTTGGCTGCACATGGTACCAAATGTTTAAGTGGGCTTCAATTTGAAAAATCTGCTTTCGAGACCAAGATATCATTATGGAATCTTCGCCCTAATGGCAGTCAAATCGATATAATAGCCATAGTTACTGCGCATGTATGGTGAGGTCAGGGCACCATAACATTCCTTACGCCTATAGGACACCATGACCCTCAAACCCTGTTTCCTGAATTCAACCGGTACGGACAGTGAATCTGCGCAAGGAACTAATAAGTTCTCCCCAATACTGTATGACGCTCCGTGAAAATCCTTGGGTTCAGTACTTAATATATACTGATCAGGGCCTTGGTTACCACCGGGAGGTTGGTTGCCGATACGATAAACCACAACGGCTTCAATGTTTTTCATTTCTTTCCTAACTGTTTCACTCTCGCAATCGCATGGACCCGCCTGTTTATCAGGATCTTTGCATTGAATATTGAGAAAACATACAATCACAAGCATTAACATGAATCGGGCTATTTTGAGACACATATAAGAATTGTTGTATGATTTTGATCTGAGAAGATTACCCTTTGAAAGATTCAGAAATCATTTAAATAGTTGTAACCTTAAAAGTATTACTTAAAATCATATTCATTTTTGTAATTGCGATACCTATCACACGAAACGTCGGATATTTTGGATGCATAATAATGTTGACGCGCGTATCGGTTGACGTGTGAACCATTATATAGGATTCCAACGAATCTCCTTCCAAAAGAGTCTGTAAAGTAACAGACTTGATGGCCTGCTAACATTTGATAATTCTCTAAAATAACAGAAGTATGATCCGCCATTTAGTGTCTCTCGCATTCGTGTTGGCTTTACTAAGCTGTAAGGAAGACAAGATTAGCCCTTCGGCGCTAGAATGTTATTCTGAGTTGAAAGGTTTAAGGCGGGGGCAACACATAGTTGACGCGCCTGTAATCGTTCAAATGAGTGGTGGACTACTTGTTGGTACCCAATTGATACCACAGAATAGTGATGTGCGGTGGGGAGGATGTAATCTCCCTGATCAGTTTGTACAAGATAGCTTGGCCATCTATGTAACTGGATATTTTTTAACTTCGGGTGATCTAGAGGTGATGAATTTAACCCCATTACCTTTTGAAGTGACTTCTGCAAAGCTCAGGTAGTAGGACTTAGTTGATTCCTACTTAATTTTAACCGATTCAATAATCTGTACGAACGTATTTTCATTACTGCTTCTGCCGAAAAGCGTCAATCTAATTACCCCCAAATTATAATAGATCCCGATCAAGCCTTCGCCAGGTTTTCTTGGCTTCACCATCTTTGTTGGGTAACCATCCTGATTACTTTCTGTAATGATATGCGTTTTTGACGTTTCAGCAGTAAATGTATACGAATACATACCATAATCGTAGGCCAGAGTGTCCTTGCCATCGGTAATGCCTCCCACCTTAGAATCGTAGCCCTGGGCGCTGAATTCTTTCCATTTTGAAGGTGCTTCAAGTGTGAATGCGTCGAAATCAAATGTTTTCCATTCGCTTCTTGGTTCTTCCTTGTTGCAGGCCAGCAACAGGCAACAAATTGTCAGACATACAACGATTTTCATAATATCTGGTTTAATGTTTTTTGTTAGGAAACGGTTTTTGATCAAATAGTTGCAGCACCTAAATTACTTGCTAACCGTCTGTAGCCTGTAGCAGATAGCCTCCCTTTCCTGCCACCGGTGCTGGCCGTGATCTGACCGGTTAGAAAGATCCAAAATGTGTATCATTTCGTTATCTCAGGAATCAATGCATCACCTTTAACCACCTGACCGAGTTTTTGCGGCACCTGCCCTTAGTCAGTTGAATTAGTATTTTCATCGCGCTTTGCTATGCTGCCTGCGGCATTTTCTTATTTATAAAGATCTCCAGGGGTAATCCTAAGTGCTTATGAAGGTTGTGAATTTGCTGCAAGGTAAAGTATCGCTTCCGGTTAAGTATTTCAGATACTCTTGATTTGGGACCTATGAATTGCTCCAAATCTTTATTTTTCCAGCCATTTTCTTCCATCAAATATTTGATTGCGTCAATCGGATCCGGATAAGGTATAGGATTGTGCGTTTGTTCATAAGCATGCACTAAAGTGCTTATGACATCAAGTTCGTCGTCCAATTCAGAATGAGGGGCCGGATCTAGAATAAGTAATTCATCGATGCGCCTAAGGGCATTTTTATAGTCTAATGCCGTTTTTATGGGGGTTACGGTTACTGTACTCATTGCTTAGATTTGAATTTGGTTGGAACGATTATATGCTTTACACGATATGGGCGTCAATCTTATCATATCCGGCATGTGTACCAATTCACCTGATATAGACTATTTACCGGTGTGCCAGGATCACAGTATGACTTTTCGCGATACTTTAAATTGAACTGTCGATTCCCTTCTTGTTTCTGCCAATAGCAGCCAAAGCGGGCTCTTCGGATCCTTTTCTGATCACAGCTAAAATTGGCGACTTGCAAATTTTAGTATCCGAAGAAATGATACCATTTAGGTAACCAGTTGTGAACGGCTTGGCCTGAGCATTTGAAACGTATTGAAAATTCTCTATAATCCAGCTTTCAAGTTCCGCCTTACTGCAGGAAACAATCAAATTCGCTTCAATGAGCTGTTTGAATGTATCTGCAAGCTGATTGCCATTGCTGTTGAAAAGCAGTTTCTGCTTAGGAGAAATATTATTGTTCAGCAGCGTGAATAACGGTTGTTGGTCTTTTTCTTCAAAATACTCCTTTAAGATCTTGAAAAATTGTTCGGCGATACCTTCGACAAATACAGGATAGCGGCGGATTCGTATTGCCGTTGGTTCACCCTCAGTTATCTTTTTCTCCTCGGGATCTTGATCTCCCGTTTTTTCAAGCGTACTGATTTCTGTGATAAATTCGGCCAGGCTTTCTTCTCTTGCCCGGATTGAATCGCAGAGGTCTTCAACGAACTCTGGGGTAACGATTGCATCTGTCTTATCAGGTTGCAGAAGATCATTATAGAAGATTTCTGCAAATTCGATAACAAGCAGAAAGTTGTCCTGCAAGTTTTCTCCATTCGCAGGGTAATGACGGAAGTAATTTTCCCAAAACCTGTTGAATAGGGATAAAAGCTTCTTTGCCTGATCGAAATATGCTTTTCGTTTTCCAGGGTCTGCGCCAATGATGTCGATGACAGCCAAGTCCTTTAAGATCTGCAGATGCTTTGCAAACTGCAATGAGAAATGTGGGGTCTGATGGGTAATATCATATCCTGATTTGAAGACTGGGCCGAGTTCGGCAGGTTCGCGCTTGTCCCTGATTTCAGATAGTCGAAGATCAAATTTTTGTAAGAATGTAAAATATTCCTTGAAGTGTTCCATGCTTTGAAATTTCATTACTAGCTATTTAGACGATGTTCAAGGGCAGAAACTATAACAGCGCGCTGAGATATTTCTTAGTTTTTTCATCGTCAAAACTGCCTAAATAGCTTTCCGTCGTTGAAATTGAAGTGTGGCCGAGCGATTGGCTAATGAATGCGAGTGGTGCTTCTGATTGGAGAAGGATCGTTGCGAACGAATGTCTGGCGCTGTATGTATTAACGTCTCCTGTGATTTCATTAGCGGCCGCAATGTCCTTCATGTATTGATTTGTGATTTTCACCACCTGATTGATCACAGTCTTTTGTCTTTCTGGTGTCATATCGTGCTCCAAAAATGGGAAGACATAATCCTTAGGGTTTTTGCTCTTTACCGCCCAGCGTTCAATAATATCAAAAGTTTCTTTGAATAAGGTGACTTTGATCGTGTTTTGGTTACCCCTGGTTGAGCGAGCAGTCTTTTGGCGGATAAAGGTTAATCGGTCGCCCTCAATATCCTGCCAGCGAATACGACAAATGTCATTCATGTTCATCCCATTACATAAATAGGAAAAAACCCATAGATCACGGCTTCGCTGTTCAAATCCTGGATTGCATTTATGCGTTATGATTTTTAGTACGTCATCTTTGCTGAGTGCTTTTTTGGTATTGCTGCCAGCCGGTATCATATACCTTCTCTTGCCAAAAGGGTATAACTCCCTATTCATAATGCCCGCGTCAATGGCGTCATTACAAACAGATCTGATGTGCCGGCAATATATGCCAACGGTTGTCAGGGTAGCGGGGGACGAGCTTCCTTTCGGTCCCCTACGTTTTCGACCATGCTTGAGCATCCATTTCTCATAACTTGTCAAAAACGCTGGAGTCAGATATTCAAAGCGGAGTACAATCTCCTTTTTCTTCGCCTCTTTGATGGGTAGGGGCGGTAGGTTCAGCAATTCCTGACGTTGCTTTTCGGTGAGAGATTCGAGAAAACGTAGTAATGAGGTGGACGTTGAAGTGTAGCTCAATGCATTTCCAATACGGCCTTCCTTGTTCATATCGTTTGCTTTCAAAGTGAGAGCCTGGATGACATTGTTTTTATCCTTTGTCTCCTTGCTAGGCTTCGATTCCTGACCAAACATACTTATCTCATATGCGAATCGCTCAAAGCTGAAGTCGTCATCAAGCTTGCCCACAATTGTCCGGGCTCTGCCCAGGAAACTTTCAACTTCCTTGCCAGTATACTCTTCCTCGTAAGTACTTCCGAAAAGCTTGTTCCATAACTTCCTTCTGTAGTCGTTTTTCACTTGTCCGGGCATACCGGATTTGTGCTTTTTGAGAAAGTCCCAGTCCTGCTCTGAGATTTTCAAACCTGTGGTGAAAAGTCGTTGTTTTCCCTCATGAGATACCAACCATTTTATCACACCTTCATCACCTTTTGAAGCTCTTTTGTCGAGGAATAAATTTACCGTTGTAGCGCTCATGATTCTTGGTCATTTCGTTCTAGTTGCAATAAACTTGCAATAGTAAATTAAAAAAAATCGAAAGACATCACCAAATAAATGGAGAAATTAATTTTTTAACGTGTTGATAATTAATTGATTATATAAATATCGAAAAATGGGCGAAAACAAAAAAAGGCATATTTTATGTGACTGTTAATCAGAGGGTCGTTGGTTCGAGCCCAACTTCGGGAGCCTGAAAGTTAAAAAGCCTCATTCTTGCGAATGGGGCTTTTTCATTGTGAGTCACTTGGCTCGCCAGCAGCACTACAAAGTACTTACCTGGACAATCGCCTGGTTGTTGTCGCTGTTCACTTCTCCCCCTGCCCCGCCCACAATCACGGCTGTGATGTTTTGAGTGATATTGGCGGACTGGCCTGCATTTCTGGTGATTTTAAAACCAACCACCGCCTTGCCGCCCTGCGCTATCTTGATGCCTGCCTTCGATGTAATAATTACAAAATTGGCATTTTCTGTAAAATCCCAGCTCGAATTTTGATTCGCTACCCCTCCAAGTACATTCGAAGTGCCTGAGGTCAGTGGATAAGTGATCTTGAATGCAGAAATTTTACTGATGCGAAATGAAATCAATCCGGATGTTTCCACATTGTTGATCTCATACATATTCAATACAAAGTCTCTCGATGCTGCCTCAGCGAATAATAAAGCATTGATATCGATCGTAGGTGTAAGGTCGGCTGCCGAGCTTCTTTTGATCCTGTTGCCCGCGGCATCATAGCCAAATGCGACTCCTTGTGAAAATGATGAACCAGAGAACACAAGACAGAGCGCCACTATAAATAGGTATTTCATCGTAGAAATGGGGAAGGTTTGCTGACAATAGATGCATTTGCATCGCCGTGGTAATGGTATTGAACATTACCAAACAAACCCAAAGGAGTTTTCCTGCGGCGGCAGGCTTCTTTCAAACGGATTGATTCAAGCGTATTGACAAGGGCGAGTGATAGGCCTCTCCACCCGATCTTCATGAAAGGCTTTCCGTAAACCTTTCTTTTATCACAATACTGACAAATCGCGCAATCCATTGGAGCACAATACATTGTACAACCGGCAAATAATTGCACCGTACATCTTCGTTTATATTTAAAGTTAATTGATACGTTTGCCGATGTCCTGCCGGCTTAGGATCGCCCCGAGTTTTGAGATTCCGCGTCCAACATTCCCACTCAACAAAAAGCATAGGGAATCCACTCTGAAGTTCTGAAAAGAACAAGGGTTTTCTGTGTCTTACCGACTACGTTATCAGGTGTTTAAAAGAATACACATACCGCTATTCCGCTTGCCAAAATTGCATTTAAATCCTCCTATATGAAGACAGTTTACCTCCTTTGCAACGTCCGGTCAGCCAATCGCCCTGCGAAAATCCATTGGCCAAAATGTCTTTCCCGAAAGATCCTCTGGCTTTTCACAGCCCTGTACAGCTTCAACTCTCTTGCACAAAATGTAACCTACCAGACCTTACACACCGGAGCTACTTTCAACGGCAGAACCATTAATCAAAATCTTCCCGTTGGAAGTATTTCCGAAAGTGCCGGCGTTGCATCCGGAGGTGCCACTTACTCGATATTACTAGCAATACCTCCCGGAACAAATGGTATTGCTCCGACTATATCCTTAAACTACTATTCCTTAGGAGGAAATGGCGTTTTAGGTCAGGGATGGAGCATTGGCGGCTTGTCAGAAATTACCCGCAGCACGCGCAATAGCTATTTCGATAGTGAGGCAAATCCTATTGTAATGACAAACAGTGACAGGTTTGTTTTGGACGGTTCCCGGCTGATCGGCAAAGTGGGTAACTATGGAGACCCGAATACGACGTATGGTACCGAGTGTGAAAACTTTGCTACTATCATCTCCAAAAACACACAGGGAGACGGCCCGCAATGGTTTGAAATTGTTACAAAAGATGGAACCAGGATGGAATACGGTAATTCTCCGGATTCCAGGCATACGGGCCAAAATGCAACTGTTTTGACGTGGGCTTTATCACGTATTATATATCCCGATGGAAACTATATTTCCTTCAAATACAAAGCATTGACCTTCGCTTTGCTTATCGAAGAGATCAACTACACGGGTAATGCGGCTCAATCATTAGACCCTTATAATCAGGTCAAATTCGACTACAGGATCCGGACTATTGATGAAAATGCGGGTTTTGAAAATGATACGCGCATAGAAAGCAAATACTTGCTGGATAAAGTCACCACAAAAACCAGTGGCGTCGTTGTCAAAACCTACCAATTTAATTACGGTCATGATAACATCAATTCTTACCTGAAAGAGGTGGTTGAATCGGGCGCAGACGGCAGTTCACTCAATGCCACCATTTTCAAATATGGAGATCCGCCAGCCGAATTTAGTACGGTTACGACAAGCGGGTATGACAATCCATCCGCAACCACCATTACAGGTGATTTTAACGCCGACGGGTTAACTGATTTCCTGGAAGCCAGCCTGATCCAGAACCCTCCTGCATATAGGATCAAGGTCTATACCAAGTATTTGCCATACACAGCAAGTCCGAATGATTTTTATGTAGGAAATATCACAGACGCGCCTGTTACTTATTCGGTCGTTAAAAAACAGAGTATACCTAATTCATTTGATTTTCTTGCTTACGACTTCACGGGTGATGGTGCAGATGATGTTCTGATGACCAATATTGCCGGAGCAGGACAGGATCGTACATTATCAAGTCTTCGCATTTACCGGACTCTTCAGAACTATGATTGGCAAAACAATGCACAGTTTGCCATCCAATTTGACCCGCTCACGATAGCTCCCTATACAGGCTATTCAAAGATTCACCCAAGTGGCCACTTCATTTTTCCAGGAGATTATGATGGGGATGGTGTGCAGGATATTCTTACCATGCTGGGAAGTAATGCCGTGAATTACAATTGTCACTTATACAATGGCAAAGTGCAACCCGATTTTGGGTCAATCGTAATCTCGGGGACGCATCTTTTTGAGACAACGGATTGGGCTACTGCCGACAAGGTACACGTCATCGATTTCAATGGTGACGGAAAAAGCGATATTATGTTTATCAAGGGCATTCATTGCGAGATTTTCACTTTTGACGGGTGGACTGCGCGACGTATCCACTATTCTGTTAATTATTTAAGCAAAGATCACCTCAGCTATTTTGGTGATTTTAATGGCGACAGAAAGACTGACATTCTTGCCAAACTAACCACTTCGGGCGCATGGAAGGCATTGATCTCCAATGGGGTCGGCTTTTATGAATCCCTATTTACTTTCAATACCACACCTGATACAGACCTTTACCTGGGAGACCAACTCGGTATTGCCGATTTAAATGGGGATGGTAAATCAGACATTTATCATGGCTGGCAACTGCCGGACCTGGAAACTGCGAATTTGGACATCTACTACGGAAGAGGCTTTTCGGGCGCAGGGGCAAGCTTCCATCGCATCACCAGCACTTATGCCGTAAGATTAGGGGCACCACCACCGATGATCGGTGATTTTAATGGGGATCGCAGAGCGGACATCATCAACTTCAAGAGCGTTTCAAACCCCATGGATGTTTTCAACTTCAAAAAAGAAGGACGCGAAAATATCCTTGAAAAGGTAAAGAATGGATACAATCATGTAACGGAATGGAGCTACAAAAAGCTGACGGATGAAAATGGCTTCCATATCCGGGGAAATCTTACAGCGTATCCGTTAAACGCAATTCAGCCACCACTTTACGCCATTTCCGATTTCAAAATACAAGATGGAATTGGCGGCTTCAATACCACTCAATATACTTACGAAGGCACAAAACTTCACCGGGCCGGAAAAGGGTTTATCGGGTTTGGTAAGATAACAGCGAACAACCTGACAACGGGTATCAAAACCGTTGTTGAAAATGAATTTAATACAACCTATTACACGGCTGTCCCCTACCGGACTTCTACCTATCTGGCATCTACCAATGCATTGCTTGATCAAACTACCAATACCAATGTATTTGTTTCTCCGGCAGCCAAACGGTTCTGGGTTCAGACCACCAATATTCTTGAAAACAAAGCATTTAAGGGCCGCACAACTACTACGGTAAATGTTTACGACAATTACGGTAACATCAAGCAAAGTACGGTCAACAATGGAGTTGAAACCACTGTTACCAACACCATTTTTGGCGCTTATCCTGCGGGAGTTCTCAACAAGCCAACCTCTGTATCCGTTTCAAACACCCGGACAGGTCAGCCTGCGTATACGGTTTCAACAGGATTCGGATATAACGGCATTGGTCAACTTACTACCAAAACGGATTTTGTGGGACTTCCGAAAAGCGTAGTAACCACTTTCGAGTATTATCCCTTAGGTAACCTGAAAAAAACGACCATAAATCCATCCGGTCTTCCAGCAAGGTCAACCTCTTCTGTTTACGACACCAAAGGCCGCTATCCGGAAACCAAGACGAATGAGCTAAGCCAAACTTCATCTGCGACTTACGATTTTAAATGGGGAAAACCACTGACTATAACGGGAGTAGATGGTTTGATAACAACATTGGAATACGATGCTTTTGGCCGGGAGAAGAAAATCATATTGCCGGAAGGTTATTCAATCACCCAAAATTATGGCTGGAATATTTCAGGTAACGCGGTCTGGTACCTGAACACCTCCCATCCGGGAAAGCCGGATGTAAAAACATTTTACGACCTGTTAAGAAGGGAAATCAAGAGCGAAACGGAAGGTTTTCAGGGACAAACCATTACTCAGGTTAAGACGTACGATAGTCGAGGCAATGTCGCCACAACGACCGATCCGTATAAATCCGGTGAGCCGGTACTGACCACCACAACACAGTATGACACCTACAACCGGCCATTTAATATCAGCAACAACGGTCCTTTTGGCACTACTACCATTGGCTACGTTTATGCAGCAGGAAAGCTGACCACAACCACCACTACGCCCTCGGGAGTTTCTTCGAAAGTAACAGATGCCAGCGGCCAGGTTATCAGCGCTACGGACAATGGAGGCACATTGACCTACACTTATTACAGCCACGGCGGTCTCAAGGAAGTAAACAATGGCGCAGTGATTACAAGCAGCCAATACGATGTGCAGGCCCGGCAAACTTCACTGACCGACCTCAATGCCGGTACAACCACTTACGATTACAATGCATTGGGGCAGCTGGCGAGCCAAACCAATGCAAACAACAAAACGCATACGATGCAATATGACCTGCTGGGCAGGAACACCAGCCGCATTGGCCCTGAGGGTTCAACGGTTTACGAATACTACCTCACAGGCAGCGGAGCGTCCACTAACCAGCTAAAAAAGGTAACCGGGTTTGCCGGCAATCTGGATGAGTATACTTACGATGCATTTGGAAGGTTGCAGACGGTAAAACAATCCGTCGACGCCACTATTTACACGACTACTTACGGCTACAATCTTTACGGGGACATGACATCAGTGTTGTATCCGTCAGGCTTTGGAACCAATCACGCCTACGATGGCAACGGTTATGCGACCACCATCAAAAACAGCACGAATGCGGTAACGCTCTATACCAATAACGGGATGAATGGTCTGGGGCAAAACACGGCGTATGCATCGGGTAATGGGAAATCCTCCGTGATATCTTACAATTATGGGGTACCTAAACTGTTCACAACAGCTGGTGTACAAAACCTGGAACTGACCTGGAATTACGCCAAAGGCAACCTGGATAAGCGAAAAGATTATATCAAGAATAAAGAAGAGAGCTTTACCTATGATAACCTGAACCGGCTCCTGACGGCTACCGTTTTGGGTAAACCTGCACAGGTAACATCCTACACAGCCTCAGGAAACATTACTGCAAAGAGTGATGCCGGGCAGACATTCAATTATCACGCCACAAAATTAAACGCTGTCATTGGTATTGTTTCGCCGACGACAGCGATTCCGGTACTGACTCAGGACATTACGTACACTGCATACAACCAGCCTGAGAAAATCACGGAGAACGGATCAGGCCAGCCTTATGAGCTGACCTACACCTACGGCGCCGACTACCAGCGGCTCAAAGGGGTCATGAAAAAGAACAATGCGCTGATCAACACGCATTACTACTTTGAGAGCTACGAAAAGGACATTACCCCAGGTATCGCCGACAAACATCTGCATTACATCAGCTCCCAAGCCGGACTAATTGCAATTGTAATCCGTGAGAACAATGCGGACCAGTATTACTACACGTACACAGATCACCTCGGATCACTACTGACATTAACGGCTTTCAATGGGACTGTCATTCTCGACCAGAACTTCGACGCATGGGGCCGCCTTCGCCATCCAGCCAATTGGGATTATGTCAATGTACCAGCCCCAACAAGCTACCTGTACCGCGGCTTCACAGGTCACGAGCATTTGACGAATTTCAATTTAATCAACATGAACGGGCGGATGTATGACCCGGTGGTGGGGAGGGTGTTGAGTGTTGATAATTATGTGCAGGATGCGCATTCGACGCAGGGTTATAATCGGTATTCATATGCAAATAACAACCCGCTAAAATATACGGACCCGAGTGGGGAAATCTTTAAAATGGCCTTCTTCTCGATGGCTTTTACCGCAGATTTTGCTAGTAATTTGTTAAATGGAGTTAGTCACCCTGGAAAAGTAGCATATCGGAATGCTTCAAATGCTACCAATGCTATGAGCAATTCCTTACAATTTCAAGTTTACAATAACGGATCTAGCTCTATGTCGGTTGGTATAGATCCTCTTGGTCTGGGGATTTCGGCTAGCGTTTATCAAACTCAGGGTAATGTAACAACAGGCTTAAATGTAGGTGTCAACATTTCAGGGGCCTTTTCAGTTAATGGGAGTACGTCTGTTTCCGCTGGTAACTGGAATATAAGTGCCGGTGGAGGCGGAGGCAATAATCACTCGGCCTACGGGGGAAGCATAAGTTACAAAGGATACGGCGCAGGTTATTACCAGACGCGGTACGGTGGCGCCACGGGACCGGACGGGATTTCCAATAGTCAGGTTGTAGGAGGTGCCAGCTTATCCCTCGGTAAAGTCTCAATTAGAATTGAAAATGATTTCTTCGCATTCAATCACCAGGATCGCTGGCGCTCCAATGCGTTGGAAATAGGAATTGGAAATTTTGTTATTGGGACAAGGCTTTACAATAATGATCCAAATTCAGAGGGACTAGGAACAGAAAACAGTACTGATCGCCTCGGCCACTACAATAAAGATGGGCGAGGTGCTTGGATAAATGGCCAGACATACAGTGCACCCTTGTGGGTGGGGCATCGATTTGGACATACAATAGAGCGAATTGGGTACAGTCACCCGCTATTTCAAGATAGAACTCAAAACTTCATACATCTACGATTTCCCCCTGGGTATCAAAACTTTTACAACAAATATGACTCATTCAAATATGGAATGATGTTCCAAAGTGGCTTTTACAATCCGTATTCATTATGGGGAAGATGAAGATTTTAAACATTAGCGTTCTAATTGCGATTCTAATCGTCGGCTGCTGGCGTGACGCTCCAAAAAGGTTGAAGGTACGAGAAACAAATTTCTGTTTTTCACCAAATAGAGGCAACTCAAAAATTGTTCAATCTAACGGCATTTATTCATTTTACCATAAATCTCCTAATAAACTGGAATCTTCTGAAAGAATACGCACAAGCGATTATAGCGAAAATTTCATTTTTTATCCCTCTGGAGAATTATACACATTTCTTAGTACTGACTCATCCTATGGTCTATGGGGTAGTTACTCCATAGAAAAAAATATAGTCAAAACTCAATATTTTTCACCCCCAATTACTGTGTCATGGGACAGAGAAGAAGTATGGTTTGAATTAATGGAAGATCACAGAATGAGAGTAATCGGTCGAACATGGGATAAAGCACTATCCGAATCTGACCTGGAAAAATATCAGCAAAACAATATAAATAAGGATGTTGTACTTAGCCAATTCATAAAATATGATACTTTACCAGACCCAAATAGAAGTTGGCTGAAAAAACGTAAATGGTTTTGGTGTGATGGAAAAGAATACGAAGCATGGAAAAAGAATTTAAAAATAAGCAAATGATCAAGAACAATAAAAATGAATTTCAAGTGAAGTCTGTTACACCTACTACAATGATGCGATATATGAGACTTATTTTTTTATATACAGGATGAAAATATATTAATTAAATTTACAAAACCTTGGCAATACGTGTACAAAAAGACACAGGACAAGCACAACTTCATTCATTCTAACAATTTACTTTTATTTAATCAATCCAGCTATGAAAAAAATTCTATCAATCGCCTTCCTTTTACTATGTACCTTCTCTCTCTATAGTCAAACTCCATCAGACTCGGCAATAGTTATTCAAAACCAGCAACTCTACACAATAACGAAACCCGAAAACCTGAACATCAAAGGTCAGATTGATGCCGCAAGAAATTACAAGAGGTATAAAGGCGCGGCAACAGGCACCTTGATAACAAGTCTGGTTTCTCCCTTTATTGGCCTTGTACCTGCTATTTTATGTTCGGCCACCAATCCAAAAATCGAGAATTTAGGATATCCAAATGAGGAATTGTTCAAGCAACCAGAATACTACAAGGCATATACCAAGAAGGCGAAGAAAATAAAACAGCGAAAAGTTTGGTCCAATTGGGGAATTGGTTTGGGAGTTAATTTGATTGTCATTTTAGTTTTGGCTAATTAGGTAAATAGCCTTTAATTTCTTTATGGTATTTACAAAGTATGCAAACTTTTTGAAAATCTAAAAACAAAAATAAATGATTGTAATCTCATCAACATTTAGGGGAATTACATTTTTGGCTATCGTATTAATGCTTCTTTCGATCGCATTCACCCGAATGAATTAGAAGGAAAAACATAAGTATGACAGCGTCCAAGGTCAAATCGTGTACCTGGATCAAGAAATGGGCGAACTCACATATAGGGAATGATTAACACTTTAAAACACAACCCAAATGAAAAACACACTAACCTTATTTTTTCTCCTATTCATTTGCACCGCACAAACCTGTTCTTCCCAGGACCAGCCAAAACCTGGCAGCAATGAATATGAATCCTGCTGCGGAACCCAGCCCGTTGAGTTTTCCTATGAAAAGAAGCGCATTTATGTACCTAATGTTTTTACGCCTAATAAGGATGGTGTGAATGATTATTTCGCGCCTTTTGTAAATGATATCGTTACCGATATTTGGGGATTTACCATATACAGTGCAGTTGGCGACACTATACTGTATCAAAAACCTTATTGTAATTCCAAAATGGCGATCGCTGACTATGGCTGGAATGGACTACGACCGGATGGATCGAGGTATAAGGGATTATTCAAGTATAAAATGCGTGTAGATGACAGCGAAGCGAGAAAACACATTGTGGAAGGTCAGGCATGCGCTATCATTTGTGGAAGTGAGTCAGAGATATTCAAAACAAAAGCCGGATGTTACTATCCCATCCAGGCGGGTAAAGAGGGTACGGTAGATAAATCAATTGTCTCTGCAGAAAAGAATTGCTTCTGACTTAGCCGGTCTTTGTTCTTAAAAGCACGCACTTGCAAGCAGCTGTTTATTGTTTGTCGGATGCTAATCCGGCGATGGAATACTGACGGTAACTCCGCCATTTATCCCGGCTCTGATGATGTTCTTCGCTGGTGATTTGGAAGGTCGAAGGATCGGCGACAGGTAATTTATGATTTCGCCAGAATACACTTCTTTCATCTTTTGCATAGTAATGCGACAATACCTTAAATGTAGCCGGATCAGCACCTTTCAGAATTACGGGCAATCCTTCATCAATCAGAAAAACAGTCTTGGCATCCATTGAATAGTTATACGCCAAAGGCTTGAACGTTTCAGCGTCAGCTACATCTATTCTGATTGATCCTGTAAAAACACCTCTTTTATCCGCGTGGTAAGCACGCAAGTTTGTGCTGCCCAGATAAGTGAGGTGGGCTGGATCATCAGAAACGATCCTGTCGCCATCATAAACGTGTTTGCTATCCTTGAACAATCCGCCATTTACATTTACAAAGTGTTCGGGATCGTCGGACAGTATGGAATGAAATGCGAAAACGTGCCGCGAATCCTTTCCCCAACCGTAGCCAAAAACCTGGAACGACTTCCCATCTGCGCCTTTGATCAGCTTACCTTCGAAATAAACCTGCTTGCCGTCTGTCGCATACAGATGTGCAAAAGGTTGTTCTGGAAAGCGCTTTTCGAGTGTTTCAAACTGCGTCGCGGCTGCATTCTCCAATGCGGTAACAGTCGCATTTCCGAAGCCTCCGTAATAATAAACCTTGTCGTTTTGAATGTAATAGCCCGCTTTCGATAAGATGCCCGGCTTGAATGAAGTACTGCTCCCCTGACAGGAAAGCAGATTAAATAGCAATGTGATGAGGCCCATATACCCGGCGATTATTTTCATGGCTTCCATGCGGGCAAAAAAAGACCCGAATGCCAGGTTCACACACACGCAGGGCATCCGGGTAGTTCAACGAGTTACAATTGAACCGTTACAAAACTATACATCCAGATTACAAGACGAAGAACAAATAAGCAAACGGTCGATATTGGTAAATCATCGGAAGAAGTTTGGCAGATTGCATGCATTATCAATCCTCAATTCATTCAAAAAGGTATTTTTGACTACGCAAACACGCGACCCGAAAAGTGTTTATCACAGCCATGACAAAAACAGGAGAAGAGCAGGATCTGAAAAAGTGCCTCATGCTGATTGAGTCGCAGCTCAGCTGGGGCGACAGCGGACATTGGAGCAACTACGACTTTGAAAAGCTGAGTGATACCTTACACGAAAAAACCGGCGTAAGACTCAGTATCACCACGTTGAAACGGATTTGGGGAAAGCTTAAATACGACAGCGCGCCAACTCTCACAACACTCAATGCACTGGCCAAGTTTGCCGGATTTACAGACTGGCGGCATTTCAGGCAACAGGAGAGAATGGCGGAAAACTCTGACCTACATACTGCCCGGTTGCCGGCAAGCACTGAACCGGCAACGAAAAAAGGCAAACTGAAATACCTTTGGCTTCTCTCGCTGGTTCCTTTGCTTCTTGCCGGGTATGTGCTGCTTTCAAGCAAAGCTTCTGATGCCACGCTCGATCCCAAGCTGTTCTCCTTCCGCCCCGACAAGATCGTTACAGAAGGAGTTCCCAATTCGGTAGTGTTCCATTATGACGCGAAGGCTGCCAAAACCGATTCGGTGTTTATCGCACAAACCTGGGATGTGAGCCGCAAAAAACCCGTTTCCAAGAACAAGCACGAACATTCTTCCATTTATTACTATCCCGGCTATTTTAATACCAAGCTGATCGCAGACAACCAGATCGTCAAAACGCAGGATCTTTGGATTACTTCCGGCGGCTGGCTTTGTCTGGCGGAGGAAGAGCCGGTACCCGTTTATTTTAAGAAGGAGGAATGCGTCAGCAACGGTATTGTGGAGGTAAATGAGCGTGTTTTGAACAAATACAATCTATCCCTGCACCCGAAAGCGCCAAGAATACGGATTTTTAACCAGCGCGATATGGGCGATCTGATGAGTGACAATTTTGTATTTGAAACAAGCGTCCGGAGTAATTTCAATCAGGGAACGAATACTTGTCAGCCGATGCAGGTCCTGATTCAATGTAAAAACGATATCATCATCATTCCGCTTGCGGCTAAACCTTGCATAGGCGATCTGACGCTGGCTTTTTGCGGCACTTATGTAATGAGCAAAGATGCCGATCTGTCCAATTTCGGTGCAGACCTGACGGAATGGACAAAATTGAGAATCGAAACAATCTCGAAACGGGCAGATATTTACGTTAACGACAAAAAAGCCTATACGCTTCATTTCCCAAATGAAGCAACCGGCATTGTGGGTGTTCAATACCGCTTCAATGGAACCGGCGCAGTAAAAGATACCTGGTTTGGTAATAAAAGAAATGTGATTCGGATGAATGAATGATCTATGCGTAAGTAAGTGATTTTTAAGTGACCTGACGCACGTTAAAAAAGTAGTTTCTACCTATCGATCATCAATTTATGTATTGAATAGGTCTGTGATTTAATTAAGTCGAAAGTGCCGCCACGTAAGCCGGCGTCAATTCCTTCACTTATTTATTTTCTGGCATGAAATCACTTTTTTTCTTTTTCATTCTGCTTTTTACAATCATTACTGCAAAGGCGCAAGCACCAGAGCAATTTAGCTTTCAAGGGGTTGCCCGTGGGGTTGACGGGAAGCCGATTAGTGATGTTATCGTTCGTCTTCGGGTAACTATTCACTCCGAAAGTCTGATGGGGCCATCTGTTTATCAGGAGATCCATCGCCCGCCTACCAACACGAACGGAGTATTTACTATCGCAATTGGGAAAGGAAACGTAGTTAGCGGGAACTTCACTGAGATACCGTGGAAGGCACTGGAGCATTTTATCCAGCTCGAAATCGACCCAACCGGAGGCAATGATTTTATCAATCTTGGGTCAACGCAATTGCTGAGTGTGCCTTATGCCTTGCAAGCACGAGAAGCAACTCAGTGGAACCAGGGTATTCCGGTTGTTCAAAGTTTAACATTTGGATCAGAAATAGATGCGACAAGCACAAGCTTGGATCCGACCGACCCCAAAGCGCTAAAATATTTATTACCGGCCATCGAAGACGGAAAAAAGTTGATCTGGTACCCGGTTAAAGGTTCATTTCGAGCA
The DNA here is from genome assembly GCF_056895175.1 of Dyadobacter sp. HNCC25DJ183. Lineage (NCBI taxonomy): Bacteria > Pseudomonadati > Bacteroidota > Cytophagia > Cytophagales > Spirosomataceae > Dyadobacter > Dyadobacter sp. HNCC25DJ183. The sequence goes on along the minus strand of NZ_JBXHAP010000005.1, from coordinate 482,737 downwards.
GGAAGCGCTGGTAACGAGAAGTGGAATGACGCATTTACTGGTGTAAATTCGTTTGCAACGGGTGCGAGCACCGAGGCGAGCGGTGAATCCAGCGCGGCGTTCGGAACTTTTACGAAGGCCTCTGGCACACGCGCAGTGAGTATGGGATATAATTCGGAAGCAACAGGCACTGCATCATTCAGTGTTGGCAATTTCACCAGAGCAAGAGGAACTGCTTCTGTTACGTTTGGCAACAATGTCTTTTCAAGAGCGATGGGCTCTTTTTCAATAGGTTCGTTTAATGAAGTTAGTACAGATGTTGCGGATCAACTAACTGAGCAACAGACTGACAGGATATTTCAGATAGGAAATGGATCTCAGAATAATAGCGACGAATCGCAGAACGTCAGAAAAAACGCGCTCACCTTACTGAGAAATGGAAATCTGGGTTTGGGAAAAAATGCACTGAAACCGAAGTACATTCTGGAAGTTGACGGAAGGGCACGTATCCTTCACAATGGAGTAACTGCCGGCATTCACTTCGATAATTCCAGCCACGTAGAGCGAGGTTTTGTTGGAATGAAAACAGACGATGAGGTAGGCTTCTTCCTCGACAACTGGCAATTATGGGTAAATAAAGATGGAAATGCGTTCCTGAATGGCAATGTCAGCCTGACTTCTGATGCAAGATTAAAGCACAATCTTTCCCCACTATCTGGCAGCCTTTTGAAAATCCGCGATCTGCAGGGCTATCATTATAACTGGATTGATAAAACAAAAGAACAATCACTGCAAACCGGGCTCATTGCGCAACAGGTCGAGAAGCTGTTTCCGGAACTAGTCAAAACGGATGCTAACGGCTTCAAGTCTGTCAATTATATCGGCCTCGTTCCGCATTTGATAGAATCAGTAAAAGAACTCAATGAAAAAAACGAGCTTTTGACCTCACAGAACCAAATTTTTAAAGAACAGGCTGCGCTGATCATGAGCAAACTGGATGCAATGGAAGCGCGACTTAACGCATCAGAGCAGGCGAAGTCTGAATTAAAAACAAAGTGATTGTACCCAGAATCAAATCACCTGCTGCAAAATCTTCACTTCATCGCCAGGCAGCGTTGTTGATATACGCTTTTGATCCTTAAAATTAAAGACGTGACCGTCCTCTCTTACAACATCGAGGTTTGCAAAATCCAGTTCCTGGATGAGCCAGCCTTCCTGTTGCGGAAGCATTGTTGAGATAATTCCCTCTTCGGGCAAATCTCTGTCCGGTGTGGAGTAGCAGGCTGCGTATCCGTAATTGATATCCACTGCCGGCGACCAGGCCGCATTGCCGATTGTTTGGGAAACGACAGTATATGCCTGATTTTCCAAGGCGCGGGCACGGGCTCCAACATGCACGCGGGTGGCACCGCGGATAGTCTCGGTACAGCTTGGCGCAAGGATCAGCACGGCACCGGCCTCGCACAGCAACTGCGCTCCTATCGGGAATTCGACATCGTAGCAGATCTGAATGCCAAACTTACCCCAGGACGCTTCGAAGACAGTCAATACTTTGGGTGCAGTTTCAATGCCCCATTCCTCATCTTCAAAACGCGTCATGAAAAACTTATCCTGGTATCCGGCTAATCCAGCCGGAGAAAATACATATGCGCGGTTGAGGTTTTTACCTTGCTCAACAACCGGGATCGTCGGGGCCACAATAGTTACCTTATATGCTTTCGCCAGCTCTTCAAACACCGCACAAAACTCGGATTTCAATGCGTCAAGTGAAAAGATCTGCTCACGGATATTGCTTCTGACAGCTTCTGAAAAAATGCTGACAAGCTCCATAGATCCATATTCAGGGAAAAGCAGAAGCTGAGCGCCCTGCCCGGCAGCCTGACTCACCCAATGCGCAATGTGCTTTTTCCATGCAGAAAAGTCGGCGTGTTCGCTGATCGGATATTGTGCTGCTGCAACGGTAACTTTCATCTATTCGCTTTTCAGATCTTTCAACCAAAATGTCATAGTCTTGGCTGTTTCTTCGCTATCTCCAATATCCAGCCACCGCATTGTACTTTGTAATTGCGGCGTTTTTATATAACCTCTTTTCTGCCAGAAAGCATCATTAGGCCGGTAATTGTCTGGCCTGGCCGGATGATCCGCTGCTCTTTCCACTGCACAAAAACACGCAAGTTTGTATTCGCCGAAACTGCGCGCGTGCGCTTCACGTTCATCGAAAAAGCGGTGCCCCAGCCCCAGCCCGCGGTATTTTTGAAGGAGAATGCTTTCACCAAAATAAAATACACGGCCTGGATCGTACCCTGCTTTCTCGAAAGGTGCCCTTACTTCCTCTGTTTCATCGGAGAGTGGAATGCAGGTAGTAGCGCCGACCATTTCGGCACCATCATAAACTGCAAAAAGGAAGGCTCTGGCAGATTGACTGTAGATTTTAAGATACTCCTTTTCGTAATTCAGATCGCCTTCGTAGAGATAGGGAAAATCATGAAAAACGGCAATCCGCAACTTCCCCAGATCTTCGAAAACACTTTCGATCTCAGCACCTTTTTTTGAAATGAATGAGAGATCCTGCATTATTTCTTTGAGACCAGCTCAATCCAGAGCGGCAGGTTATAGTAGGTAGTTACGCGCGTGATTTTTCCTGCTTTTACTTCGAGGAAAGCACCGGCAGGCAGCACGTAAGTTTGTCCGTAAGCTTCCGGCAAACCTTCCTCCGCCTTCTTGTAAACCCCATTTACCACAAATTCAACTGCGACGCGTGTTCCGGTTTTTTCTGTAAAAAAGAACATATCCGTAAGCTTTTCTTCATAAGCTTCATCCATTTTACCCAAAAACTCGGTGAACTTATCTATACCCACGCGCACATCGCCCTGGTTTGCTTCGTGCCTGACCTCCGGGTCAAGCAGCGCCAGCATTCCTTTCCAATCCTGATTATTAAAGCAAGCGTAATACGCTTCTACAACTTCCAATGCGTTCATTTCAATTGATTAAACCTGTAAATCCTATTTCAAATTGTTGGCTGGAATGTAAACCCACTTATCGAGTGTATGAAAACCCAGCACGTATTTCTGTCCATGACAGTCAAACGCAGCTCCTTCATAAACCTCCGCGAGGATCAGATCAGGCTTGAATGCCGGGTTCTCCAATACTTTTGAAGGATTACGGACCGCCACATGCTCAAAAATACGGCCTTCTTTTCTTAAAGAATATTGAAATGCATAATCATAGCTGGCTTCCTTTAAATCAAAACCGATTTTTTGCGGATTCCGGGATTCAATAAAGCTGGTAAGATTCTGTATTTCAGCCAAATGGTCGCCCCATATTATTTTTTCAGGCGGAGAAAAAATGATACTCTCCTGCATCAGGTTCGCATTGCCCGGTCCCACGTGGATATGCAGGTTCAATGCATTATTGATCGGTGGAAACACATTTTCAAAAAACCACCTGGTAGAAAGCAGCGGGTGTGTTACGCTCAGAAGCGCAAATGGTAATGCAAAAAGCCATAGTATCGTGAGCAATATCTTGCCTGGCACTGCCCGCATTACCGAGCCGTAAACCAGACCCATCACCGGAGCCGCAAGTACAAAAAACGGAATATGCAGGCGCGAACCGTAAGTCTGGTATCCAATAAACAGACAGAAGATAAGGTAACTGCAAAACGCAGCCAGTGCATACCACTTTGCATGAGGAACAAGCCGCGCAAAGAAAAGCAACGGGATACTCAGCAGGATCAGCCACATTCCGAAGAAGTTATGCGCAAAATCTTCATTGAAATTGAGCTTGTTCATCTTGAAAGGCATCCCCGAGCCCGGCCGGTTCAATGGAACATCCATTGCAGCGTGCAAGTCCGTCAACCGGTTTTCCAGAAATTGATTGTACCTGTTGCCTGGTGAAACAAAGCCCAGGTGCAGTGCAGTGTGCTTGGACAGCGAGGATATAAAATCAGCCGGCCTGCGTATATCATTCCTGTTTCCATTACTCATCGTTCCGACTGGCGAGCCGAAAATCTGGTGTGTTCGGTACCAGAAAGGCGCATTTAACAGCAATACCAGCACGACGGTACCCGCCAGCAACAATGCCAGTGACTTCCATAAATCCGCTCTTCCCAATGTAAAAACAAGCAGATAAAATCCAAAAGGAAGTGCGTAGAACACGAATGTACCCTTTGTCATAATCCCGATCGCGACCGCAAGTGCCAGGAACAAAAAGGCAATGGGCTTACGGTTTTGGGTAAAATCGAAGGAGTAAAAAGCCGTTGCGATCACAAAGAATGCGACCATCAGGTCATTTTGCGTTGTCATGGATTCAAGCACTACTATCGGTAAAGTAGCTGCGAAAACCAATGCAATGCGAAGCTGAACAGCCGAGGCGGAGAAGAGCTCCACAATCAGCGACACGCAAATGAGAATACCCGCCAGGCTCAGCCATTGTGCCAGCTGAAAATACCGGTCACTGCCAGAAAGCAGGTACGTATGCAAGTGTACGTACTCCGAAAAAGGGCTGAATGAAATCGCGCGCTCGATGTGGGAAGCATAATGTTCCACATTCCCGTTCTGTACCCAATAGCCCAGCCGGCTCAAATGGTAGCTCAGCGAATCGAGGTTATTGGGAGTAGCTACAATGGCCACGATGAGCGTACATAGTGCCAGTGAACCAAGTATTATTATCGTAAATACACCGAGCTTGCGAAAGAACGCTTTACCCGATTGTATCCAGAACCTGCTGATCGAACGGAGATTAAGCTTGTGTTTACCTTGCAGCCGCGCAGAAATAAATATCAGGGCTACATTGAACAAAAGCCAGGTGATAATCACGACATAGGAATTAATCAGATTGAATGCGCTGAGTAATTCGGTGCCAGCCCCAATGAAGAAAAAGAGGAAAATTGCCGAAGCAAGTACCGATCGCCGGAATGCCTGAGGCCCGTCTTTGAAAAAAGCCAGATAACAATTGGCTGTACAAAGCCACATTGCTAATGGAACCAGAAGAATCATGTGAAGGGTAAAACCTGTTTGGCTAATAGGTTTCAAAAATAGCCATTATCACGGAAAGAACATCAGCTAAGTCACCGATGTTATATTCTATTTACTGAGAGGTCAAAAAAGTGATCAGGGCTGCGATCGAGTATAGCTGGACCAGACTTCCGCTACCGCTTACCTCCCACATTACGCGCTCACCTGCGATGTGCATTACTTTAATCTTTCGGCGACTGTCTGCTGTATTTGACACTGAAAATCCGGCACGTTGAAGCGCTTTTTTCGTCCATAATACCTCCTTTTCACTGCCTTCCAAATACACCTGCTCCCCGGGTGCTTCCCGCTGTATATTAAATGTACCCGTATTGGTATCAAAGAAGAAGTTTTCCTGGTTGAAAACCGATTCGAAGGATCCGTTCAAAATCAAATCCTCGGGAACGCCTGCCAGCAATCCGCCGCCTTTTTTCATTAACCATAGCTGATCGGCAGTTTGTAATGCGAGATCGAGCTCGTGGGTACTGAGCAAAATCGCCTTGTTGGTTTCAGCGGCAAGCCGGTGCAGCAGCTTCATCAGTCCGATACGATTGGGCAGGTCCAGGTGTGCAGTAGGTTCGTCGAGCAAAATGACGCCGGTATCCTGCGTCAGTGCCCGCGCCAGCATTACTTTCTGCCGCTCTCCGTCACTGAGCTGGCTGATCTGGCGGTTTAGTAGCGATTCTGTGGCTGTGTATGCGATCGCGAGGTCGATTTGCCGCCGGTCAGCGTCACTGAGCTGACCAAGCCAACCCGTGTAGGGTGTGCGGCCGAGGGTAATTACCTCCCGGGCTGTAAGGTTACCCGTTTCAAGTCTTTCAGTCAGAACGAGGCTCAGTTGCGTGGCGAGTTCCTGTGGCTTCAACCGGTCTAGTTCGTGCTGACCGAGCAGGATTTTACCAGCTAATGCAGGCTGCAAACCCGCAAGCGTGCGCATCAGAGTGGATTTGCCGGAACCATTTGCGCCGAGCAGGCAAACCAGTTTTCCCGCCTCCAAAGAAAGATTCAGATCACCCGCGATGACCAGGTCAGCGCTTTTCGACCGGTACCCGATAGAAAGCGCCTCTGTTTGCAGTATTGCCTGATGATCTTTCATGAGAATGACGAACGAAGGTTGTTACTGCGGAGGATCACCCAGATCACAACCGGCGCACCCAGCAGTGAGGTAACGATATTGATCGGAATCACAGTCTGTGTGCCGGGAAGCTGCGCTACGATATCACAGAACAACATCAGCACGGTACCGGAAAGGCAGCAGGCGGGGATTAATATACGGTGGTTGGAAGTGCGCAGCAAAGCACGCGTCAGGTGCGGAATGGCAATTCCGATAAAGCCGATCGGCCCGCAGAAGGCAGTGATACTTCCGGTAAGCAGACTGGTACTGGCCATGATCATCAGCCTACTCCGCACAATGCTCAGCCCCATGCTTCTTGCATAATTCTCACCCAGCAACAATGCATTCAGTGATTTGGAAGAAATAAATGCCCCCAGCAAGCCCAGTAGCACAACGATCGTCAGTACAAAAAGCCGGTACTGCGTTACCCCGCCCAGTGAGCCGAAAGTCCACATAATGTATTCCTGTAACTCCTCGGGCTGGCTTACATATTGCCAGATACTGATAACAGAAAGTGTAATCGTGCCGATCATCACACCTACGATCAGCAGCACAACATTGTCTTTCACGCGACCGGCGATCAGCAGGATAAGCGACATAACCAATGCAGATCCGAGCGAGGCCATCACAATCACAAGCCAGCTACCCGAGATACCCAGCTGATTTACTGCATACATTCCTCCTGCGCTTCCTCCCGCCAGCATTACGGAAGCCACGCCCAGGCCCGCGCCGGCGGTAATGCCCAGTTCGGAGGGACCAGCGAGCGGATTGCGGAAAAGTGTTTGCATCAGCAAGCCGCTCACCGAAAGCCCGCAGCCTGCCAACACAGCGGTCGCCGCTTTGGGAATACGGATTTTTTCAACAATGAAAAGCCACGCCTGATTTTCAGATTCCCGCGAAAATAGGATATGCATTACTTCCCCGAATGGAATAGCCACAGACCCGGACAATACATCCAATGCAAAAAAAACAACTGCCAGCAATGCCAGGCAGGTCAGGATCAATCCTTGTCTTTTTGCGGGTCCTGCCATTTTTATGGTAACTGTTTGTAATAAACCAGCTGGTGTCCCGGAAGGAGCTCCGGGTGGAAGATATGGATCAGGTCTGCCAGCACCGTATGCGGGTTAAAAGCGCCTGACTCGAAGAAATCATGCGCACCCGACGCATTCACGCGGGCATTGTAGCTGTACATTTTTCTGGACTTGGCAGCAGCAAAATCGGCATAACGCGAATCCTGCGCGAGGATACTTCTCCGCGTATCGTTTTTATCAAATCCTACATTAACCCAGTACTGGGCCTTCAAAGCAATGGGATACACCGACTCGAAACTGAGCGACAAGCTGCCGCCGCCCTTGGTATCTGCCCAATGGTAGCTTGCCCCGGCGTCTTCAAAAAATTGCGACATATAATTATCGCCTCTTGGTAAAAACCACACATCCTTTGTATTCAAACCGGAAATGACGGTTGGTTTGGGATCTGTGGTGCGGGCAAGGCGCACCAGGCGGTTGTAGTCTCTTTCTATTTTGCCAAAAATTGCATTGGCTTCCTTTTCCTTGTTTAGTAATGCAGCCGCCAGCTTTATCCATTCGCAGCGCGCCAGCGGAGTGGTTTCAACCCATTCTGAATTGGTCAGCACGGGGATATCGGCTTCTCTCAATGCATTAAAGCGATCCGCCTTCGTACCTGGTGAACCTACTGTCATTACGAGGTCCGGATGCATTTCAATCAGCTTTTCCTGATTAAGTCCATTGTCCTTTCCTACTTCCACAATCTTACCTGCCTTGATCCGCCTCTGAACCGAAGATGAATAAACGTATTGCAGGCCAGACAGCCCGGCCAGTATATCAATCGAATTGAGCGCTTCCAGCAAGCCGGTGTGCATAGAGGATGTCCCTACCATCGATTTGACTGGTATTTGAATGACTTGTGCTTCCGGGTAACCCTCGGGACGGGACCTGCCTTTTTCAAGCAAAATAAACTCTTCGCCGGCCGTGGTAGAATCAGCACTGTTGATTGTGACGATTTTGTACTGGTCGAAATATTGAACGTCGAAACCTTTGGCGTGCCGGATCTCGCTTTGTTCTTTATAGCTGCTTTTCGTTCCAGCTCCCTTCTTTTCCCGCGACTTCTGACCGGAATCACAAGCTTGCAGTAGCAAGAACACCAGCAATACAACCCAAGTTTTGTTCATCATATTTATGTCAATGTTGCGCCGCCGGCCAGAGTAAGGAGGAATCGCCGTAGCTTAAAAACCGGTAACCTTTGTCGAATGCTTCCTGATAGATCTGTTTCCAGGCACTGCCTACCAATGCAGCCACAAGCAGGATCAATGTGGAACCCGGCTGATGAAAATTAGTAACCAGCCCTTTGCAAAGCCTGAACCGGTAACCCGGAAAAATAAATATCTCGGTTTCACCCGTAATGTAGCTGTAATTATTCAGATCCATGAATGCAGCAATCGCAGCAAGCGACTCCGATGCGGTAGGCAGATCGCTTTCTTCAAAGGGATAAGGGTACAATTTTTCAATCCGGAACTCGGTTGTTTCATTCCTGAAAAGCTTCACACCGAACCAGTACAAACTTTCCAGCGAGCGCATGGAAGTTGTACCCACAGGCACCACCGGACCGGCGGCATTCCGCAGCGCTTCGATCAGTTCTCTCGAAAAAACGATTTGCTCCGAATGCATTCTGTGCGCCGTAACAGAAGTTACTTTGATAGGCAAAAAAGTACCTGCGCCCACATGCAGTGTCAGAAATGACCTGCTTATCCCCTGTCTGGCGAGTTCTTCAAAGACGTTTTCTGTAAAATGCAGTCCCGCAGTTGGCGCGGCTACCGCACCATCGTGATTTGCGTAAACAGTCTGGTAGGTTTGCTTGTCTCCCTCTTCGGTATCCCTGTTCAGATAAGGCGGCAACGGAATTTCACCCAGAGCCTGCACGATTTCCAGAAAGGTGAATCCGCCGCTCCATTTTAAATGCACATGGTTTTGCTCATAATCGGCATAGGATACTTCCAGCGTGACCGGCTCAGCATTTACCTCAACAGTCGTTTTCAAGGTATTCGCAGACTTCCACCGCTTTTTATTCCCAATCATACATTCCCAAATGCATTCATTCCTGACCAGCATTGCATCGTTGATCACGCGGGTTGGCATTTCCGGATGCAGCAGCAGAATCTCTATTACGGCGCCTGTTTCTTTCTGAAAGTACGCCCGTGCGGGAATTACGCGTGTATCGTTGAAAACCAGCAGTGTATCTGCCGGAAGTTGGGCAGGTAAGTCGGAAAAGACACGATGGTTGATCGTTCCGTTCTGATAGATCAGCAGTTTGGACTGGTCCCGGACTTCAAGCGGGTAATGCGCGATTCGCTCATCCGGCAGATCATAGTAATAATCCTGCAACCGGATCGATTCGGCTTTTGTAAGCCAGTCTGCCTGCACTCCTGTTTCCCCGCGTTCTTGTTCCATTAGGCTTCCTTTTACAGCTTTTCCTCAGGTACCGGCGGCCAGAGCAGGCGCAAAGGCAACAAAAACACAGCCACGATCAACACGATACCTGCATAATATACCCAGGAGAAATCAAATACGTCCAGTTTGTATTGTGTACTGTTGATCGTCGCCAAAGCCAGCAAACTGAATCCCATAATCGTATTGATAACCGAAACGAGGCAGTAAATCCAGTTTACAAGGTGCTCGCTCAGCTCCGGGCGGAACTGCGCCCATTCTTTTTTCTTTGGAATTGGCAGGTAAGTCGGATCTACTTTTGGGATGTGGCGGGCAAATGCCGAGATCACGACATTGTTCAGTATAAACAAACCCATTATAATGTAAAAAATATGCTCTTTGTCCACATATTTCTCGGCCAGGCCGGTTTGGGCAAAATCCACAGCTACCATTTCAGGGAACAGGGAGTAAGTCCATAGCAATGCACCTACCACAAATATGATGGACAGCCAACGCCAGACCTTGATCGCAAATGTTGTAATTTTCATGAATTCTTCAACCTTAAGGAGGTTTTCGCCAAATTAAATCAGGGTGCAAAATTAGGTCGGGGAGTTTCTAAAACCTAATTGGCAGTTATTATTGCGTTCAAATGTTGTTGCCGGAACGCAGGCTTCCGCTAATCCACTTTCAAAATCACATTTATGAAAATATACACAAAAACAGGCGATAAGGGCATGACTTCCCTGATCGGAGGTACGCGACTGAGCAAAGCCCACGTCAGAATTGACGCCTATGGAACAGTCGATGAACTGAACAGCTACATTGGTTTACTGCGCGACCAGCCGGTAAATGAAGACCGAAAAGAAACGTTGAAAGAGATCCAGGACAGGCTTTTTACGATCGGCTCGCACCTGGCTTCCGAGTCGGACCGGAGCAAACGTATTTTGCCGGACCTCCTGGAAGAGGACATTCTTTTCCTGGAAACAGAAATGGACCGGATCGACGCGAAAGTACCTCCATTGCGGGCATTTGTGCTTCCCGGCGGGCACCAGTCCGTTTCGTTCGGGCATGTGGCGCGCACGGTGTGCCGGCGGGCCGAGCGGGCGGTGATCCATTTGCAGCAGGGCGAAGAAGTGGAAGACATTGTGGTGCGGTATCTCAACCGCCTTTCCGACTATCTTTTTATGCTCTGCCGGGCTATGACTTACGAGCTGGGAATCGACGAAGTCACCTGGAATCCAAGAGTTTCTCCGAAAAAATAATTGTTGTACTAAATATCAGTTATTTATAGATTAAATATTTAAATTGCATTCCCTGACGAACATTCGTTTTAGCGTTTCGAAATTTAAATTTAGGCATCATGACAGCCGACACATTACAGATCGAGGTTCAGCAAACCACCGAATCTCGCTTACAAGAGGTTGACTTCAACAACCTGGTTTTCGGCCGGAATATTTCCGACCACATGTTCATCGCCGACTACCGTGACGGTCAATGGCAGGACCTCCGGATCGTCCCTTACGGCGACCTCTCGCTAAGCCCTGCAACAGCCGCCCTGCATTACGGACAGGCTATTTTTGAGGGAATGAAAGCTTATAAAAGCGAAGAAGGCGAAGTGCTCTTGTTTCGCGCGATAGATAACTGGAAGCGGCTCAACAAATCGGCAGAGCGCCTTTGCATGCCTTCGATCCCGGAAGAAGTTTTCATGAACGGACTGCTGGAACTGCTTCGCCTGGATTCAGGCTGGGTACCTTCTCAGCCAGGATGCTCGCTGTACATTCGTCCGTACATGTTTGCAACTGATCCTTATATCGGAGTTAAACCTTCTGATTCTTATACATTTATCATTTTCACAAGTCCGGTAGGTACTTATTATGCCAAACCGCCGCGCGTGAAAGTGGAAACACAATATATCCGCGCAGCCGAAGGCGGCGTGGGCGGTACGAAGTGTGCAGGCAACTACGCCGGTTCGCTTTATCCTGCAAAACTGGCCCAGGAGCAAGGTTACGACCAGCTTATCTGGACAGACGCACGCGAGCATGCCTACATTGAAGAGTCGGGTACGATGAACATCATGTTCCTGATCGACGGCACGCTGGTTACGCCTTACGTTTCTGAAACAACGCTCGACGGGATCACACGTAAAAGTATCGTGGCGATCGCTCAGCATTGGGGCATCCCGGTGGAAGAGCGCCGTGTAAGTGTAAAGGAAATTATTGACGCAGCCAAAAACGGCACATTGGAAGCAGCTTTCGGTGCAGGTACTGCGGTAGTAATCTCTCCATTCGCTGCTATTGCATACGAAGGCGTGGATTACACTTTACCAGAGATCAAAGAAGATTCATTTGTAACTAAAGTCAAAAACTACCTCACCGACCTGCGTACCGGAAAACAGGAAGACGTTTTCGGCTGGATGCTGAAAGTGTAGTTAATGAGCCGCCGTGAAACAGTTAATGAGTTAATGAGTTAATGAGTTAATGAGTTAATGAGTTAATGAGTTAATGAGTTAATGAGTTAATGAGTTAAAAGTAAAGAGCTCAAAGTTCCGGTATACTCGGCTTTGAGCTCTTTTATTTTGCCAAAAACAAAAAATTAGACTCTAAACTCACAAACTTTAAACTCATGAACTCATAAACTCCACCAAAGAACTCTCTAAACAAACGTGCGCGTGCCAGAGTAGTTTTCCCTGAATTCCTTCGGCGTGCAGCCGTTTTTTGATTTGAAGATGCGGTTGAAATAGGACAGGTTATTGAACCCGCATTTGTAGGCGATTTCCGAAATCGTGTTGCTGGTATTGATCAGATACCGGGAAGCGTGGCCCAGTCTGATCTCATTGAGGCTCTCGATAAAAGTTTTTCCGGTCCTTTTTTTGATAAACCTGCTGAAAGATACCTCCGACATTCCCGCGAGCTTGGATATTCCGGGCAGATTGATTTCCTTATCATAGTTATCCTGCATAAAGGCAAATACCTTTTCAATGCGGCGGCTGTTGAAATTGACGTTCTCGCCCGTAAATGTACTGTTTGATAAGGTGCGCATGTTACGTGATACCGAGAGGTCGTGCAGAATGGACATTAATTCCAGAATAGAATCAAACCCGCTTTTCTGGCCGAGCGCCTGGAAACGTGGAAGAATGCGCTCAATGGTCTCGCGCGAAAAAGAAATCCCTTTTGCCGATTTTTCCAGAAGCGAGCGCACAAAGAAAAGCTGATTGCGTTTCAGAAATTTGTCGTCGAAAAGGTCGCGGTGAAACTGAACGGTAATTTCCTTTACTTCGGGCATTCCCTCCTGCCATTTATAGGTGTGGGTCAGCCAGCCGTGCGGGAGGTTATTACCGACAAGAACGAGCTCAGCATCGTCGATGGTTTCTGTGTGGTCACCTACGATCCGTTTCACACCACGCCCCGAAAGGATCAGATTGAGTTCAAATTCGTCGTGGGTATGTAGTGGAAAATCGAAAATGGTCTTACTGCGGGTAAAAACAGTAAAGCAATCATACTGGGTCAGAGGTGTAATTTCGCGGTAGATTTCATTCATACAGTGTCAGGTTGGAATGTTTAAATATATCAATTTAATGTTGAAAATGTATTATAATCAATCCGCAATTTTCTAACTACTTATTAACCGGATGCAAATAGGATTTACCGACTTCCTGGTGATCGGGACCTACCTTTTTTTCGTTGTTACTGTCGGCTTCTTGTCGAAAAAACAGGCAGATAAAACAAGTGAGGATTATCTGTTGGGCGGGCGGACAATTCCTTTCTGGATGCTCTCCATTTCCAATGCATCAGGCATGTTTGATATTTCAGGTACTGCCTGGATGGTGTCCGTTATGTTTGTTTACGGTGTCAAAAGCATCTGGCTTCCGTGGCTGTGGCCCGTATTCAACCAGGTTTTCATGATGGTATATATGTCGGGATGGATACGAAAATCGGGCGCATCTACCGGTGCAGAATGGATGCTCACGCGCTTTGGTACCTCCCGCGATTCCCGACAGTCGCACAGCATTATCATTGTGTTCGCGATTCTGAGCTGTCTGAGTTTTATGACTTACGCATTCATAGGACTGGGCAAGTTCCTGGAAATCTTCATTCCGTGGAGCACAGTTTCGCGGTTCATTCCCTTCAATGTTCCGGTCCAATTTGTACCACATCTGTACGGAATAGTATTCACCACATTTACGGTATTCTATTCACTCCTCGGCGGGATGAAAAGCATCGTTTGGGCAGACCTCGTGCATTACGTGATCATCGTCATTATTTCGGTATGTGTCGCGACCATTGCGATGCAAGCGCTGGGGAATGCAGGCGGGTTGCGGGTACCGGAAGGCTGGGACAGTATGTGGTTTGGTAAAAACCTCGAACTCAACTGGAGCAGCTACCTGGCCGACGCTGACCGGAAGATCAGGGAAGACAACTTTTCACCTTTCGGCTACTTTTTTGCATTGATGGCGGCCAAAGGCATTCTGGCCAGCCTCGCCGGCCCGATGCCGAGCTACGATATGCAAAAGGTCCTTTCATCCAAAACACCCCGGGAAGCTGCATTGATGAGCATGTTTGTCAATTTGGTACTACTCCCGCCCCGCTACCTGCTGATTACCGGAGTAACCGTACTCGGGCTCATTTTTCATGCGCAGGGGAGCGGCTACGGCAGGGATTTCGAACGTTTGCTGCCCGAAGTACTCAGCGCCCATGTTCCTGCCGGCCTGCTCGGACTTGTGCTGGTGGGCTTGCTGGGGGCATTTATGGGAACATTCGCGGGTACTTTCAATGCTGCACAGGCGTACCTGGTCAATGATGTTTACCTCAAATCCATTAACCCCCATGCAAGCAACAGGCAGGTAAGATGGATGAATTATGTTTCAGGACTGTCGGTAGTGGCTGTGGCAATCGCGCTGGGTTTTGTAACCAAAAATCTAAACAGCATTCTGCTCTGGATCGTGTCCGCGTTGTACGGCGGCTATATTGCTTCCAACGTGCTCAAATTCCATTGGTGGCGTTTCAATAGCTACGGATTTTTCTGGGGTATGATTGCAGGAATTACCTGTGCGATGTGCTGTCCGTATCTTTTCCCGGCACTCCTCCCGCTCTACTATTTTCCGCTCATCCTCGCGATATCCACCTGCGTAGCGATCGCCGCGTCACTGCTCACGCCGCCTACTGAAATGGCGGTTTTGAAAAGCTTCTGTCAGCAAGTTAATCCCTGGGGATTTTGGGGGCCGGTCAGAAAAGCAATCCGGAAAGACGATCCTGCATTCATACCTAATCCGCATTTTTCCCGGGATGCATTTAATATTGTGACCGGCATTATCGCCCAAACCGCACTGACTGCTTTGCCCGTGTACACGGTGCTTCTGATGCCCCTACCAGCCGGCATTTCTGCTGCCATTCTTGTAGCCGCTGCATTGATCCTCCGGCAGACCTGGTACAAAACACTCCCACCCCGCTGAGCTTAGCACTGTTCACAAATTTGTCACTGCGTATATACATATCCGAATAATCGGGACAGATAAGAATAGCTACCGGAGTTTCCATTTCTTAACCAAAAGAGGAGCCCGGCGAAAAAGCACATCAAACAAGGTATTATTTTATTTATTCTTTATATAAACAAATTAACATCCACCACACTGGTACTAAATGTGTCATTTTTTGATAAAAATCTACTATACAGTTGTAGTTCCTTCCATGGTATATTTGGGTTAATTTTTATGAATTTTCCATATTTCAGCTAGTCCAAATTTTTCTTACCAGAAGTCAGATTCTATGAAAAAAACTCTACTAATTAAAGTATTGGTACTGCTTTCTGTGCTCGCCCTGCCGGGTTATGCCCAGGAAATGACGGTAGCCGGGAAAGTTACAGATGCAAGTGGCGGCGACATTGCCGGGGTGAACGTAGTCGTAAAAGGCACAACCCGCGGCACGACCACCAACGACAAAGGCGACTACTCCATTACAGTGGAAAAAGGCAAAACGCTGACGTTTAGTTACATTGGCTACATAACCACGGAAGTTGTAGCGAATGCGACTGTATTGAACATCTCACTAAAGCCCGAAGCAACTGCCCTGAACGAGGTCGTTGTAACTGCGTTGGGTATCAGTCGTGACAAAAGAGCGCTGGCCTATTCCATTACCGAAGTAAGTGGCAGCAATATGACCGCGGCCCGTGAAGCTAACCTTGGTAATGCGCTCGCCGGACGTGTTGCAGGTGTGAACGTAAGCAAAATCGCCTCAGGACCAGCCGGTTCTTCCCGGGTGATTATTAGGGGTAACAAGTCACTGCAAGGCAACAATCAACCGCTCTATGTGATTGATGGTATTCCGATGGACAATAACAACTTTGGCCAGGCCGGCCTCTGGGGTGGTTCCGACGAAGGTGATGGGTTATCCAGCATTAACCCCGACGATATTGAATCGATTACCGTTCTGAAGGGTGCTAACGCAGCTGCACTCTATGGCTCACGCGCGGCAAACGGCGTTATCAACGTCACCACGAAGCGCGGCGGCAAAAGAAAAGGAATTGGTGTGGAATTCGGGTCAAATTATGTCTTCGAGAAGCTGAATGATCTTTCCGATCTCCAGCATTCTTATGGAAGCGGCTCTTATGTTAATGGCGTTGCAACCAAATCTGCCAACCAGAACCAAGCTTATGAGTGGGGAGACGACTCCTGGGGCCCTAAGTTCGACAACAGCCAGGTGGTAGGTTTTGACGGCAAAATGCATCCCTATTCTTATGCAGGCGATAACTTTTCCAGATATCTGAAAACGGGCCACGCCTTTACGAACAGCCTCGCGTTTTCAGGTGGTAACGAAAACCAGAACTTTCGTGCCTCGGTCACTAACCTGAAAAGCACTTCTATCCTTCCCAATTCTGGTTTTGACAGGATTAACTTGTCTCTGTCTACGCAATCCAAGTTTGGAAAAAGACTGACACTGGACGCTAAAATGCTGTATTCAGAAGAAAAAGCGAAAAATCGTCCGAATGTATCCGACTCCCCGGGGAATGCAATCCAGAGTATATGGAGAATTCCAGGCGATTACAATGTGCTTTCCTATTATGGTGATCCTAACAAGCCGGGAGCGATTGCGCCAGGCACCGACGCGGCAAGTTTAAGCCTTTGGGGCGGCACCAAGCCTAAACAAGTGGGCGAAGAGTTTCAGCAGGCAAATAACAACTGGGGTCAGAATCCATATTGGGTAGCATACCAGTTCATCAAGTCCGATCAAAAGAACAGAATAATCACATCTGGTCAACTGAAATACCAGATCACAGACTGGCTGTTTATTCAGGGCCGAGTAGGTTTGGATAAATACTCAAGAAAAGCAGAAAGCCTCACACCGGAAGGTACCGGTTACCAGCGCGGCGGGGCGAGGAGCCTGGGCAACTGGAATGTTTCTGAGCTGAACGCAGAATACACCATCGGCGCAACAAAAGACTTTGGCAAATTTGGCTTTACTGCTTTTGCCGGCGGTAACAGAATGAGAAGAAAATACGAGTATGTGAACATTTACGGTAACGGATTCAATGTTCAATTCTTCCCTGCCTTGAACAACGTCAAAGACAAATCCTTCAATTATGAGCCAAAAGAAAGCGGTATCAATTCGCTTCTCGGTTCGGCTGAATTTTCTTACGACGGATTCCTGTTTCTTACCGCAACGGCGAGAAATGACTGGTTCTCAGTCCTCAACCCAGCAACAAACAGCATTTTGTATCCATCCATCGGCGGAAGCTTTGTATTCTCGGATGCGTTTAAGGGACTTCCGGGCTGGTTATCCTATGGTAAAGTCAGAGCATCGTGGGCACAGGTCGGTAATGTGACAATTGATGCTTACCAAAACAATCTGACGTATTCGTTGAACGGGAATCCACATTTGACACGTCCTATGGCCTCGTTTTCACAAGCGATGGGAAATGGCGGAAACATCCCCAATCCTGCATTGAAACCACTTACTGTTACTGAAACAGAAGTTGGAATTGATTTCAGGGTATTTAATAACAAACTGGGCGTCGACTTCACTTATTATGACCAGCAAACTACCGACGACATCCTCAATGCAACGATCTCGCGTGCATCGGGCTTTGGAAGCACATCGGTAAACCTGGGTAAACTGCAAAACCGTGGTATCGAACTGCTACTAACCGCCACGCCGCTCAAATCGAATGCGCTCGTGTGGGACGTTACCGTGAACCTGGCCAAAAACAACAGCAAGGTAAAATCACTCATTCCGGGCACAACCGAACTGGTAATGGATGAGCCAAGGACCAGAAACGCTTTCATCAAAAACATTGTAGGGCAGCCATTCGGGATGATCACGGGACGTGTACAAAAACTGTCACCTAATGGGCAGCCGGTATTTGACAAGGATGGTCGTCCGATTAGCGCGCCGGGTTATCAGGTGATCGGAAATGGCATTGCGAAAATGACGGGCGGTGTAACCAATGCTTTCAACTACAAAGGGTTCGACTTATCGTTCCTGGTTGATTTTAAAGTAGGCGGAGATATTCTTTCCGGAACGAACATGAGACTGGATCAATGGGGTTTAAGCAAAGCTTCATTGCAGGGCCGTGATGGTGAAGCACCGCTTACCGTAACCGGCGTAACTCAGGAAGGAACTGAATACAAGCCGTTTACCAAAACACTGACTCCGCAGGAAGCATACAATTATTGGGGCTCTGTTGGAGGTGAAGGAGACAATGCTGTAACGAGCATGTACCTCTATGATGCTTCATTTATCAAACTTCGACAGCTGACTGTCGGATATTCATTCCCTAAAAAGTGGCTTGGAAAAACGCCGCTGCAGAATCTGACACTCTCATTTGTCGGTCGTAACCTTGCTATTCTGTTCAAGAATACCCCAAACATAGATCCTGAATCCAACTATGCAAACGGGAACTCACAAGGGTTTGATTACTTCGGCTTTCCTTCTACGCGCAGCTACGGTTTCAATTTGAGAGCAACATTCTAATTCCATTGAAGATGAAAAATTTAAAAAAATATATCAAGTACGGGCTCGCTGTGGTATTGGTAACAGGTTGTGATACAAAGCAGCTGCATGATCTAAATATCAATCCGCAAGCGTTGAACGAGGTTGATCTGAATTTCATTTTTACCTCTGCCGAACTGGGCATCGCATCTAACGGAAGCACCGGTGACAACAGATACATCGACTGGCGGACGAACATTGGAATGTGCGCCTATGCTATTCAGCAACTGGCCAATTCCGGGGGCGGCATTGCTCCGGGGGATAAGTATACCGTCAATTCTGAAACGAATGCGGCACCGTTCGAATTCACTTATAATGACCAGTTGAA
Organism: Dyadobacter sp. HNCC25DJ183; assembly: GCF_056895175.1. NCBI lineage: Bacteria > Pseudomonadati > Bacteroidota > Cytophagia > Cytophagales > Spirosomataceae > Dyadobacter > Dyadobacter sp. HNCC25DJ183. Next base: position 463,883 of record NZ_JBXHAP010000005.1, on the reverse strand, counting down.
AAATATCGCGGAGATTTTGAAACAATCAGGTCCGGGTGGTTTTGCGGAAGGAAAGTACCTGAACATGCGCCAGGCTTCGCGCATTATCCGGGCTTTTAGCTTCGCCAGGATCACTGATTTTTACGGCAACATTCCATACCAGGAGGCGAATCAGGGAATTGAAGGAATATTTTTCCCGAAATACGACAGCCAGGATGCCATTTATTCAGACTTGCTGAAAGAGCTGGATGAGGCAACAGCAGCGCTCAATGCGTCCAATGGTGATGAAGGTTTCGCCAACGCCGACTTCATTTATAATGGGGACATTGCGAAATGGAAAAAGTGGGGATACTCTCTCATGCTGCGACTTGCTATGCGCATTTCTAACGTGGATGCGGCCAAAGCGGCAACCTATGTTACCAAGGCGGCAGCTGGCGGCGTTTTTACCAGCAATGCCGACAATGTGTGGGTCGCTATGGCTGACGGACCCGGAGAATGGGTAAACCAGAATGGTATTTCAAGAGCATTCGATCCGGGAGACGGTGGCCAACCTCCTTACCTCAGTGCCACACTTGTTAATTGGTTGAAAGGGGCTAATCAGGCTGTTGCAACGGATGATGATCCGCGCCTGATGATCATTAGCGGCGGTATCGGTGACGTTGCAGTCATTACAGATCCTGTTAAACAAAAAGGAATGCCCAATGGATATGATCAGGCCATGCTCGACAAGCTGGAAGGACGGACCGTGGACGTGCCGAAAACATACTCCCGCATCAATCCTAAAATGTTACAGGATTCAGATCCTTACATGATCATGAACTATGGAGAAGTAGAGCTTTTGCTGGCGGAGGCTATTGAGCGGAAGATTGGTTCCGGAATTTCGGGCACGGCCAAGTCGCACTATGATGCGGGCGTAAAAGCATCCATGCAGATGTACACGCCATTTGACGCGTCGCTCACTGTTTCGGATGCAGCAGCACAAACCTACCTGAGTACGTATCCTTATGGCGTTACCAAGCCTGCATTGGAAATGATCGGAGAGCAGCTTTGGGTTAATAAATTTTTCAACTGGTGGGAAGCATGGTCGGACTGGCGGCGGACAGGATACCCTAAACTTACCCCAACCAACTACCCCGGAAATGTAACAGGCGGCACCATTCCCGTACGGTTGCGCTACCCCACCAACGAAGTAGCAGGCAATCCAAATTACCAGACCGGCGCAACCTTGCCGGACGATTTTACTACCAAAGTGTGGTGGGACAAATAGTATAAATTAGTAGATATAATTCAAAAGGTGTCCTGAATATTTTAGGGCATCTTTTTGTTTTTTATCCTAATTTTGAAACTCACCTTAATCAGGTTAATCCCTTTTTATGATACAATCATTCACAGCAGATGCTGATAAGGACGCTGTATTCGCAAAAGTCCAGCAGTTTATCGACGAGCAGGGCTTCACAGTTGTCAGCAAGGATCACTCCCGTCCATGGGGAGGTTTTTTTGTACTGGAAGAAAGCCAGGCTCCGCAGTTTATCTCCACATTCTTTCCTCACCTTTCATTGGAAGATTTTGCAGGCTACGATAAGTTGAGCCCGAAGATCCTCGTGGTTGCACCAAATAAAAGACTGTCGTGGCAGTACCATCACCGCCGCGCCGAGATCTGGAAAGTAATTGGTGGAAATGCAGGGATCGTGATCAGCGATACCGATGAAGAAACCGAAATGCGCCAATTGCCGATCGGCACTGTAATAGATCTTAAAAAAGGAGAACGCCACCGGCTGGTAGGTGTTGACGAATGGGGGATTGTTGCTGAGATCTGGCAGCACACAGATCCATCCAATCCTTCCGACGAAGACGATATTGTTCGGGTACAGGATGATTTTGGAAGATAATTAAAACAAGTTTCACCACTATTTGCACAACTATTAATCCCCTGAAATATGAAATTCGGAAAAGTTGATAATCCCGCATTGATCGATTTTACATTGCCGCCCGATGCACCTGAAAATGAAAAGATATTTAGCAGTACAAAGGGCAAAGGCAAACCGGATATTCGTATTGGCTGTGCAAAATGGAATAAAACGGACCTGAAAAGCTTTTATCCAAAAGGGGTGAAAGACGAGCTGGGTTACTATGCTACGCAGTTCAACAGCATTGAGCTTAATGCCACTTTTTACAACAACTTTCCCATTGAAACGATCGAGGGATGGTATAACAAGACTTCCGAAGGTTTCAAGTTTTTCCCGAAACTTCATCAGGGAATCAGTCACTGGAAAAGATTGAAGGAAGCCAAGGAAGCGACCGACGTATATCTGGACGGGATCTCACATTTACAGGAAAAGCTCGGAATGCTCTTTTTGCAGCTGCCCGACAATTTTGGTCCCAAAAACTGGGAGCAGCTGAAAGCCTATCTTGAACAATGGCCTTCCGGCTTCCCGCTCGCATTGGAACTCCGGCACCCGGGCTGGTATGACGGGGTGTTTGATACCACCGACTTTTATGAGGTTTTGGAAAAAAATAACATCACGCACATTGTTACCGACTCGGCAGGAAGAAGGGACTTAATGCACATGCGGCTCACTACGCCAACCGCATTTATCCGCTACAATGGCGCCAATGTGGATTCGGATTATTCCCGCCTTGACGATTGGTTTGAGCGTTTGAAAGTGTGGATTGAGCAGGGTATTGAGAACATTTACTTTTTTGTACACCAAAATCACGAGGAAGCCTCTCCCCTGCTGTCCACTTATCTGATCAAAAGATTGAATGATGAACTGGGAATGACATTGCAGGTACCACAACACCCAGCTACCGGCGGACAAACGAAGCTGCTTTAATTATTTAGAAATTCAATGGAATACCCTGTTGCGGAAAGATCAGCTTGACGCCCAGGGTATTTTCCTTTTTCAGCTCGGAAGTTATTTTCTCTTCATTAGTCCCAACCGGCTTGATATGCGTCACGACCACATTCAGGTTTTGCATTGCTTTTTGTCCGGTAAATCCGGCCAGTTTTTGCAGCTCTTTAAAAAACCATTTGGGAGTTAAATGTCCGAACAGGCTTTTGTCGGGCTGGCTGTTGGGATAGGATACTTCCAGGAAGATCGCGCGTAACTTTCCTTCTCTGACGAGCGGCGCGACTGCTTTCCAGACTATCTCCATTTTATCGGATTTTTCAACTTCATCAGGTCCGGTGTCGCCAAAATACAACAGGTAACTATCGCCGCTCCGCACCAGGAAAGCTGCACTTTCGGTAGGGGCACCGTGGCTGAGCCTGAAAGCGCGCACGTGCATGGCGGTACCGGCTAATGGAATTTCATTTTCTTCTGAAAGTATGTTATAAGTGTACTTTTTCAATGTCGGCGCTGCGCCTTCGTTGGTGAAGTTGGGCCAGCTTTCCCAATTGAAATAATGCGTTTTCAAAACCTTCATGCAATTTTCAAATCCGTAAATGTGCTTGGCGGTATCCTCCACTGCATTCAGCAGCATTCCCGAAACATGGTCGAGATGGGGATGTGAAATCAGGTAGCCTTTGATGTACTGCTTCAAAACGACTTCACCTGAAACCGGAAAGGTACCCTGTTGCACTGCGGACCGGATTCCATTAGTCAGCGTACCTGCATCCAGGCAAACAAATGCATTGCTACCTGCTGGCGCGACCATATAAGCAGACAAATTTCCATCATTCACCCCGCCTTTTACACCCAATGGAACTACCCTGAATGCATTTTGACCATAACCCGGAGCACACCAGCACAGGAGCGTAATAATAACTGAGAGCAGCGTTCGCATGATTTTAATAACTATTTCCGACGGATCTTTTTTGGTTAAAGGTAGGTAATTGCTCTTAAAACGGCTTGTTATGAAAATGGTTACGCTGGTATTTCCTCATCAGTTATTCAGGCAGAACCCTGCCGTAAGTGCCGACAGAAATGTGGTTCTGGTGGAAGAATACCTGTTTTTCAAACAATTTAATTTTCACAAACACAAGCTGTTTTACCACCGCGTATCCATGCAGGCCTACCGGCAACTTCTGGAAGATCAGCAGCTGCAAATCGACTACATTGAAGCGCACGAAGACCATAGCGACGTAAGAAAGCTGGTACCCTATCTGAAAAAGAAAGGGGTGGAAGAGATTCATTACGTGAATGTAACTGACGACTGGCTCCAAAGAAGACTGCAAAAAGCGGCAAAAAGTGCGGGAATTGAGCTGATATCTTACGAAACGCCGATGTTCATCAATACACAGGAAGATCTGGACAGGTACTTCATCAACAAAAAGCGCTACTTCCAGGCTGATTTTTACGCCAACCAGCGGAAGAGACTGAAAATACTGGTTGACGAAAACGAGGAGCCGGTCGGTGGAAAATGGAGCTTTGATACCGAAAACAGACTCAAATTCCCAAAAAAACAAGAACCGCCAAAGATCCGGTTTCCGGATCGCTCCGGACTGCATGACGAAGCCGAAGCCTATGTTGAAAAATACTTTGGCAAAAACTATGGTTTGATTCCGGAAGAGATTCGCTTTCCTGCCTCGCATGAAGAAAGTCAATCCTGGCTGGACCAGTTTCTTCAACACCGTTTTGAGGAGTTTGGCAAGTACGAAGACGCGATTGTTACCTCAGAGCATTTCCTGCACCACAGCCAGCTGACCCCCATGCTGAATGTAGGACTGATTACTCCAAAGCAGGTCATTGCAAAAACCCTGCGCTATGCCGAAAAGCACGACATTCCATTTAATTCAACGGAGGGATTTGTCCGCCAGGTAATTGGCTGGCGGGAGTTATGCATGGTGTTTACGAAAATAAAGGCAGCCGCCAGCGGACGCGCAACTATTGGGGTTTCACTCGAAAAGTCCCGGAATCATTCTGGAAAGGAACTACCGGCATTGAACCGGTGGATATCACGATCAGGAAGGTACTTGCTACCGGATACTGCCATCACATTGAGCGGTTGATGGTAATGGGAAACTTCATGCTGCTTTGTGAATTTGATCCCGACGATGTGTACCGCTGGTTTATGGAGCTTTTTATTGATTCCTATGATTGGGTAATGGTACCTAACGTGTACGGAATGAGCCAGTTTGCAGATGGCGGGTTGTTGTCGACCAAACCATATATCAGTTCAAGCAACTACCTGACCAAAATGAGTGATTATAAAAAGGGAGAATGGCAGGAGATCTGGGACGGGCTTTTCTGGCGGTTTATGGATAAGCAACGGAAGTTTTTCTCGCACAATCCCAGGTTAAGCATGTTGCTCAGAACTTTCGATAATATGCCCGACGAGAAAAGAAAAGCGCATCTTGACAATGCAAATGCATTTTTGAAAAAGCTGGATAGTTGATGATCGCGGCAAATCAGCGATATTGCATTGAATGCAATTGCCTGTTTATGCTTAAAATTATACGAACCACCAGCGACAATCCGGACTTTACGAGGCTGACTGACAAGCTTGATGATGAGCTATGCTCCATTTATCAGACCAAAAAAGAAGATTTCGAGGAATATAACCGCATTACGGACCTGAAAACGGTGGTACTTGCTTACGAAGAACAAGATTTAGTAGGTTGCGGCTGCTTTAAAAAGTTCGACGAAACGACACTCGAATTAAAACGGATGTTTATCGAACCCGCATTCAGAGGCCGGGGTATTGCGTCGGCAATTGTGCAGGAACTTGAAAAATGGGGCATCGAGCTGGGATACGCATCTGCATTCCTGGAAACCGGAGAAGGCCAGCCACAAGCTATTCAGTTGTACAAAAAGCTAGGCTACGAACAGATCACAGACTTTTCAAAGTATCAGGTCTCGGATTATAGTGTTTGTATGATGAAGAGTCTTTAAAAATGAAATCCTTTTTAGAAAAATAACGACAATGCAAGCCCTAGACTCCCCTCCTTTTTACCAAAGATTATCACTTTCCCTGTTAGGAATTGGCTTGATTATGGCGGCTATTTATCTGGGAGCTGATATCATTGTTCCACTGGCACTTGCTGGATTGATAGCGGTTTTGCTGCGGCCGGTGGAAAGGTGGCTGGTGAACATGGGAATGCCGAAGGTAGTGGCAATAAGCCTCGCGGTATTGCTGGCTGTATTGATCGTCTCCGCGGTGGGTGTGCTGCTTTCCATGCAGCTGGCAGATTTTTCGGACGAGCTTCCTAAGCTCAAACGCAACATCAACGAATTTTATCACGACGCCCGCCGCTGGATTCGCCGGGAATACAGCGTTACTTACCGGCAGCAAGCCGAATACCTGAAAAACGCTCAGACCAAAACACTTGAAAATTTCCAGGGAACAGAAACCCTGGGCGCTGTCACCGGTCCATTAACTACGCTGATCCTCATACCGATATACGCGTTTCTTCTGCTTTACTACCGCACTATGCTGCTCCATTTCATGGTAGTGGTGTTTCCCGAAGAACATAAGGAGAAGATACTGGAAGGATTGGGACAAATTAAGTCGATTATCCAGAGTTACATGGTAGGCTTGCTTTTCGAAACAACGGTTGTAGCAATCCTGAATTCCATCGGTTTGCTGATCCTGAATGTACAATATGCTGTGCTGCTCTCCATTATGGCGGCTATCCTCAACCTGGTACCTTATATCGGCGGGATCGTGGCGACGGTACTTGCAGTATTGGTGACATTTATCAGCCACCCCGAAGCAGATACCGTTCTCGGGGTTGTGGGAGTTTTTATAGCTGTGCAATTCATTGATAATAATTTCCTTGTCCCCGTGATCGTGGGTTCGAAAGTGAAAATCAATGCATTGGTATCGATTGTAGGAGTACTGGTAGGAGGCGCACTGGCGGGGTTATCGGGTATGTTCCTGTCCATTCCGGCAATTGCCATGATGAAAGTAGTATTCGATCGCGTCGACGATCTGAAACCCTGGGGTATTCTGTTGGGTGACCAGACGCCGGAACAGGAGAAGAAAGCCCTCTTCAAGCTGGTAAGACGCAAGAAAATGATTGAAGAGGAATAAAAAAGGCAGACAGAAAACCTGCCTGCCCTGCAACAAGTATTGCTGTTATTACATCGCGAACTGCTTGGTTTCAACTTCTGCCTTCAAATCATGCAGCAAGCTGAACAACCCAAAGAATGTGCGGTTGATATAAATGAAATGCTTCGAGCCGCGATTCATATTCATTTTCCGCAGCTCTTTATCGTTTGCATATTTTTCACCCAACTCAGCCAGCTTTTCAAAGAAACTTTCATCCGCAAAGTCGAACTTCTCGGAATTAAAAGGTTGAGTCAAAAGGCCTAGTATATCCCTGAAAAGATTTGAGAAATAGACGATCTCTTTCTCAGTATCCTTTGGTGTAAGTATTTCCAGATCCACCAAACCCTGTCTGAAAGTCGCGGGATCATTCAGTTTTTCGGGCTCCGCCAAATCAAAGTACGGCGTGTAGAACGATTCGGGAATCTCCTTGATGCAACCAAAGTCAATGGCGATCAGGTTATCCTGTTCGTCGATCAGGAAGTTGCCCGGGTGCGGGTCCGCATGTACTTTCCGCAGCTGGTGCACCTGATACATATAAAAGTCCCAAAGTGCCTGCCCGATCTTGTTGGCAAGTGTTTGATCCGTATTTGCTTTGCAAAACTCAGACAAATGCCTGCCTTGCATCCAATCCATTGTAATCACACGCTCGCATGAAAATTCGGGATAGTAAGCAGGAAAACGCAGGTTCGGAATATGTGCGCAGGCCTCTGCAATCTCGGTACTGCTCGCTATTTCAAGATTGTAGTTCGTTTCTTCGGTCAGTTTGGTTTCTACCTCCTTGAAGTACTTGTCCGAATCCTTTGCCTGAATATTGAACATTTTCATCGCAATCGGCTTCACAAGCGCGAGGTCCGAAGAAATACTCTCGGCTACGCCAGGATACTGGATTTTCACAGCAAGCTCCTTACCATTCAAAGTAGCTTTATGTACCTGTCCGATACTGGCTGCATTGATCGCATTCGGATCAAAGCTATCAAAAAGGTCAAGCGGCGATTTACCGAAATACCTCCTGAAAGTTTTGATAACAAGCGGAGCAGAAAGTGGCGGAACCGAGAACTGAGACAATGAAAACTTCTCGACATAAGCCTGTGGAAGAAAATTCTTCTCCATACTAAGCATTTGCGCCACTTTGAGCGCGCTGCCTTTCAGGTTTTTCAGACTATCATAAATGTCCTCTGCATTGTTACTGTTCAAATTATCACGCGCCGTTTCAGGATTCGTGATCTTTTCACCGTAATACTTCAAATAATTACCACCGATTTTTACACCGGTCGAAATCAATTTAGTGGCACGTCGGATTTTAGAGGTGGGTATACTATCAATCGTCTCCATTCCTACCTCAGCTTTTCTTTAATGAGAAATTTTCCAAAATCGATAACACTTTCAAGCGGACTCGTATCGATCAGGTCGAATGTCGCACGGATTGATTTTTCGATAAAAAGATCTGTTTTTTCAAATCCGAGAGACTCGTCATCGAGCCAGAACTTCAATGTCACCAGGAACTGTATCCACGCTCCTTCCTCCAACGCATCCTGCTGCGCCTTGCGAATACGCTCGCTTCTGATTTTCAGATAACCGTCGCTGCTCTTTGAAATAAACTCTTTGAAATGCGTTCTGAACTCTTTCAATTTCATCAGTCCGCTCAGACGGTTCCTGCTTTCCTGCAATGAGAAGATCACAAAGCTCCTGTTGGCTGTAAGTATCTCAAAGTAAGTGTAATAGTAAGTCAGCAATTTATCCCTGAACCCTAATGCATCCACTTCTCCGCTTTGGTCGATCAGCTGGACAGCAAGCTTGTGAAAGCTTACAAAAACCGTTTTCTCAACCGCATCTATCGACGAAAAGTGTTTGTAAAAATCCTTTTCAACAATCCCGTTTTGCTTGCAGAACAGGTATACCGACTCCGGTTTCCTGTTGTTCTCAAGACAGTATTGCATGAATAACTCGGTGATTCTTTCGGAGGTAATCTCCTGTGCAGCAGCCGGAAGTTCTTTTAGTCTAGTTGCCATTGTTTATTTGGATTAGCACAAAAATGTCTGAAATCAATAACGTAAACAGCGCGGTAATCGTGCCAGTTGCGCAGGGCGAATCCTGCGGAACATTAACCGAACACGTTCATCTTCAGGAACTCATTTACAAATTTCCCTTTCTGATCGTACTCTTTTGCCAGTTGCCTGAATTCACCGAGCTTTTCATACCTTTTTGCAAGAAGAGCGGGCGCGACAGTGAAAAGCTTACCCCAATGCGGCCGTACATCATAAACGGAAAGTTCCTTTTCAATAAACGGCAGTAATTTGCTAACAGCCGGCCAATCCTGTTTCCAGGTAAAATGAATCGCTACAGAATCCTGTTTGTAGCAAGGACTCATCCACAGCTCATCGCCTGCAATGGTTCGTATTTCGGAAGTCAGCAAATGTGGGGTAATCTGCTTTCCCATTCTCGAAATAGCCAAAATAGCATCTACGGCATTTTTTCTCGGCACAAAATACTCCGACTGCAACTCCTTGCCGCTGCTGGGCGTAAAACCCATCTTGAAATGCGGCATGCGCTCGTACCACGGACCGGCGACGCCCATTTGTTCAGTACAATTTTCAGCTGAAAGTTCGGGAATAGGATGCAGGTTTTTAGTAGCCAGCTTCCCGCCGAAAAACTCTTTTTCAGCTTTGAATGCCTTTTCACCCTCCTTGTATTTGACCCAGACTTCGGTAATGTCATCGCTGGCCCAGTTGGTAAACAAGCTTACACTGTACCCACTAGCCTCTATTTGGTCGAAATTCTCCTTCAATTGGCTCAAAGGCAGGTTTTCAAAAACGTATTGCCCCATCATAAACGTAGGTTCCACATCCAGCGTCACCTGCGTTACCACACCCAGTGCGCCCAGGTTCACCACGGCCGCATTGAATTTATCACCATCTTCTTTCCGGTTCAGCCGCACAAGCTCACCATTTGCAGTAACCATTTCCAGTGCCGATACTGCGGTGGAAAGATTGCCATTCTTTTCACCCGAACCGTGCGTAGCCGTAGCGCAAGCGCCGGCTACCGATATATGCGGCAGGGACGCTAGGTTATGTAATGCAAATCCTTTCTGATCCAACACAGGACTAAGCTGCCCGTATTTCAGTCCCGCATTGACGGTCACTGTTTTATTTTTTTCATCCAAAACAATCTGCTGCTCAGCGTCAGTTACAGAAATGAAGCGGGCTTTGGTATCCGCAATGTGATTGAAACAATGCCGCGTGCCGAGTACTTTTAGTTTCGGGTATTTGGTAACGATTTCTTTTACCTGCTGCAAATTCCGGGCTGCGTCCAGTTTGTTGGTACTGTATTCCAGGTTACCGGCCCAGTTTTTTAATTTTTCATCTGCTGCCAGACCAGATAGCGGACGGAATAGAGGAGCTGCCATTAATGCTGACGATAGTTTAATGAATGTTCGCTTTTTCATAAGGTTAGCTGCGGGCCTGTATATGATTTTACCACAAATTAGTTGAATAATCCGAAACCGCAGCACCTCTTTTCTAATGCATTTTATCGAGTATATCTTTGAGAATCAAGACTGCCTCAGTCATTTCATTTTCATTCAGATTACCAAAACCCAGCCGCACCGCGCTCAGTTTTCCTGTTTGAAATAACAGGGTTTGCGGAAGATGCAGATTTTGTTTCAGACAAGCCTTACTAACGCGCATCAGGTTGATATCTTTGCGCCATTCTGTCCAGAAAGCAAGTCCGCCGGGTGGTGATTTGAAGGTGAGGTACTCCCCCAATTGGGCGTCAAGCTGCGTACTGAGCAGGTCGCGCCGCTGATGGTAGACCTTCTGTGCTTTTTTGATGTGTCTTTGAATTTCGCCATCGTCGAGCATTTCGCCTAGTGCCTGTTCCATCATCAGGTCGCCCTGCCGGTCCATAATGCGCCGCAACTTTCCCAGCTCGGCAATCAGGTTCGCCGGCGCGACCATATAGCCCGATCGAAGCCCCGGCGCCAGCGCCTTGCAAAATGATCCGATGTAAACTACCATTCCTGCCCTGTCGGCACTGGCCAGCGGAAGTACCGGACTACTGTTGTAATGAAAATCATAATCGTGGTCGTCTTCCAGAATAATAAACCCGTATTTCGCCGACAGGCTCAGCAACTCCATTCGCCGCTCTGCCGACAATGTAACGGTAGTCGGGTAATGGTGGTGCGGGGTTAGGTATAGCATTCTGACCGAGGTTGTTTCGCACAATTTCCGAAGTGCTTCCACGGATATACCCTGACTGTCAACCGGAATGGAGATCATATTTGCACCTGCATTCTGAAAAATCATATTAGCCGTATAATAACTCAGATCACCCACTACTACCCTGTCGCCGCGCTTGATCAGCAGTGCAGAAGCCAGATAGATCCCCATTTGAACACCCCGGGTTGTCAGGATGTTTTCTGCATTGATATGTAGTCCGCGGGTATTATTGAGATAAGCAGCCAGTTTTTCCCTGAAATACATATTTCCTTCTACATGGGAGTAACCGAGGTATTTCCGGCTGTTCTTTCTGCGCAAAATTCCTGAGTAAGTTTTGGCGAGTTTGTCAAGCGGCGCCAGCCTTACATCAGGCAGCCCGTCGGTAAATTCCAGCTCTACATTGGATACAGAAACCGGCCGGTCCAAAAGCATGCTTTTATCAAATGAAAACCCGGCAGCCCGCGGGTAGCTGACAAGATCTTCCGCATTGATAAGCAACTGTTTACCCTCAGATTCCTGTAATTTGTACGTTATATAAGTGCCTTTGTTTGGCAGCATTTCTATCCACCCCTGCGCATGGAGCTCCTGGTAGGCAGCTACCACTGTTTTTCGGTGTACATCCAGGGTCTCTGCCAATGCGCGCGTGCCGGGCAGCCGGGCCCCATTGGAGAGCAACCCACGCTGGATTGCATTGATCATTTTATGAGCGATCTGCAGGTACACCGGAGTGCCCGAAAGGCGGTCGAGGAGGATTATGTTGTCGAAAGGTATTTCAACCGGACTATTCATGAGTTTAAAACCGGAGCATATAAACGGTCCGGCAAGGTAGTAGTTTTGTTGGCAAAGGAGGAAGGAGAATGGAGGAAAGGGAGGAAGTTTTAATTCTTTATATCTATGTTACGATTTTACATTTTAGTTGTTAGTTTGCTTTTGGCTGCTGCCCAATTACAGGCGCAGGATGTTTCGCTGGATCCGGTTACTGTTACTTCTTCAATTGTGGAGAAGCGGGCGTCGGAAACGGGGCGGAATATTGCTGTTATCAAAGGAGAATCTTTTCAAAACCTGCCTGTACATAGCATTGACGACCTGCTCAGGTATGTGCCAGGCGTGGAAATACAGGCACGGGGACCAATGGGATCGCAAAGCGACATTGTGCTGCGCGGAGGTACTTTTCAGCAGGTGCTGGTAATCCTCGACGGAATCCGCCTCAATGACCCGAATACCGGACATTTTAACAGCTATATCCCCATTTCGCCTGCGGAGATCGAGCGGGTTGAAGTTTTGAAAGGCGCTTCTTCGGCTATTTACGGTTCTGATGCCGTGGGCGGGGTTGTTCATGTAATATCAAAGACTTTTGCGGCCAGAACATTGGACGGGAATGAAGATGCGCCCGGTACGAAAACGAATGTCAACGCGCGTGTCTCGGCGGGGCAATATGGTCTGCTGAATGCAAGTGCCGGGGCATTTTACCAGGTCAACAAGCTGGCGGTGTCGGGCGGGATCTTATCCAATAATGCATCCGGCGTTCAGCAGCGTGGTACCAAAGGATTTTTCCACAACAATACTGCCTCGCTTTCGCTCAACTACCGGCTTTCCGATGCGTGGAATGTAGCGGTTCGCAGCTCGTACGATCACCGCGATTTTGCTGCTCAGAACTTTTATACCGTCCTGAAATCCGATACTGCAAGCGAAAAGGTTAAAACCTCCTGGAACCAGCTGCGGCTCGCTTATCGCAAAAACAAAAGCACATTTGCATTTGACGGAGGATACAAGTTTGTGGAAGATACCTATGCATTTAACCCGCATGCAATTGCGAATAACAGCAAATCGCGCCTTTGGCAGGGACTTGCTACCTGGCAGCAAGCTTTTTCACCGGCTACCAGCCTGATCGGCGGATTGAATTATCAGAACCGGAATATCGCGTCCAATGACCGTGGGAACCACTCCATTCACCAGCTCGCGCCTTTTGTTTCATTGGTTCAAAGTTTTGGTACAAATTTCACCGTGACGCCTTCTATCCGGCTGGACTGGCGGCAGAATATTGGTACGGAAGCTGTCCCGCAAATCACTTTATCATACAAAAAAGACAGCTGGCAGCTGCGCGGAAGTGCAGGCAAAACGATCCGCGACGCCGATTTTACCGAACGTTTTAACAACTACAACAAAGCCCTCGTGACCGGTGGTAATGTAGGTAACCCTGACTTGAAAGCGGAACGTTCTTTCAGCTACGAAGTGGGTGCAGACTGGTTTTTGACGACCAACAATACCGCTCAGCTCAAACTTTCGGGTACGTTTTTTCAAAGGCTGCAAAACGACCTGATCGATTATGTAACTACCCCTTATGCGCAAATGCCGCGAAAAGACAATCTATCCCCCACTGGCAACTTTGGGCTGGCGCTGAATATTGCAGAGGTGAATACAAGCGGTTTTGAGCTGGATGTGCAGTCGGCGACCAAGTTAGGCAAAGATCAGAGCCTGCTGCTGAATGCAGGATTAACGTGGCTGGACAGCCGGAACAGCAATCAGGTACCTTCGTTTTACGTATCCTCACATGCTAAATTCCTGGCCAATTTCTCTGCTATCTATCAGCTAAAGCGGTTTTCGTTCAGTTTGAATGGATTGTACAAACAAAGGGCCGCGCGCGAAGCTTCGGCGATTGAAGCAACTATCTCAAAAAACTACTTCGTAATGAATGCCCGCGCAGAATATGCCTTTGATGGCAGGATGCTAGCCGTTTTCGCGCAGGCAGACAATGCATTTGATGCAGATTACAGCGACTTACTAGGCTCTAAAATGCCTGGCCGCTGGGTTTTGGCGGGAGTACGATTTAATCTCGTGAAGTAGGAAAATCGTTATTCAGGCGCAGTTCGTATATTCAGGAGGTTAACAATCGACTATGACTTCCGGAATACGAATTGCGCTTTCTCTTTTTATGATCCTTGCAAATGCATTTGACCAAAATCTGTTTGCTGGCAAAAACCCCGGCTCTCCTGAACCGTCTAAAATGAATGTATACTTTATCAGCGGTCTTGGTGCAGATAAGCGTGTTTTTGACAAACTGAAACTGGACGATGCTATACAGGTCAACCATATTCAATGGATCAGGCCGCAAAGGAAGGAGACGATCGCGCATTATGCCGGGCGCCTGGTCGCGCAGATGGATACGACGAAACCATTCAAGCTGGTGGGCTTGTCTTTTGGTGGCGTAATTGCCAGCGAGATTTCGCGGATCGCGCTGCCTGAACAAATTGTGCTTATTTCGAGTACACCGCTAGGTATTCCCGTTTCTGCATTCAATCGCGGGTTAATACGGTTCTTCCTGCTTTCACCATTCGCCGCTCCGATTTTGAAATCGGCCAACAAGTATACTTACAGATATTTCGGTGCAGATACGCCTGAGCTGCAAGCTTTGTTAAAGAACATTTTGCACGATACAGACAGTAAATTCCTGAAATGGGCATTGATCAAAATGAGCAGCTGGGATCGGAAAACGAGGGCTGATCATATATATCACATTCACGGCAGCGCCGACAAGCTGATCCCGATTGATCTTGTAAAACCGGATGTTGTGATCAATGGAGCGGGACATTTGATGGTTTACGCGCAGGCTGACCAGATTTCTGAAATTTTGAACAAGCAGCTTTTGTCTAAATGATCAATCCCAATTATTGATCAGGATTATCTTTCCGATGTGCCCGCTGCTTTCCATTAACTCGTGTGCCTTTGCTGCTTCGTGAAGCGGGAACGTGCGAAAGATAACCGGCTTAAATGCGCCCTTTTCGATAACTGGCCAGACTTTCTCCCGAATTTCTGCTGTCAGCTGATTTTTGAATGCAACATCGCGGTTCCGCAAGGTGCTGCCTGTAACAACCAGTCGCTTTCGCATAATGAGACTGAAATCCACCTGATCTGCTTCCGGCTTTACCTTGCCACCTTTCATGGTGTTGATAAAAACGAGCCGGCCATCCTCCCGTAGTAACCTGATATTCTTCGGAATGTAATCACCGCCAATCATATCCAGGATCACATCTACGCCTTTATCTTTCAGGATTTCTTCAAAGTCTTCTTCTTTGTAGGGAATGCAAATGTCGGCACCGAGCCTGGAACAAGCCTGGCATTTTTCCTTTGAACCAGCGGTTGTAAATACACTGGCGCCAAAAGCTTTTGCAAGCTGAATGGCGGTAATGCCAATGCCGCTGCTGCCACCGTGAACCAGCAAGTGCTCGCCAGTTTTGAGATTGCCTCTCTGGAATACATTGTGCCAAACCGTAAAGACCGTCTCGGGCAGTGAAGCGGCTTCTGCATAATCAAAACCTGCCGGTATGGGAAGACAATGCCCTGCTTGCGCTACTGCATATTCGGCATAGCCGCCGCCAGTAAGCAATGCACAAACCTTGTCGCCCCGCTTCCATTCAGTTACTTCATCCCCCGTTTCCACGATTTCGCCGGCAACTTCCAGACCGGCAATGTCCGCAGGGGCACCTGGCGGCGGCGGGTATTTACCCTGCCTTTGCATCACGTCCGGACGGTTAACACCGGCTGCGTAGACTTTAATCAATACTTCGGTAGGCCGGGGTTGCGGCGTTTCCCGCTCGCCAATCTGCAAAACTCCGGGAGCGCCGGGCTGCGTGATCACGACTACTTTCATGCTGGATTTCGATTGCTGATTAATAGATTTCCTTACCGAAAGGTGTAAAAGACAAGCTCATCAGCTTGAAATGTTGCCTTGCGAACGGAAGTCCGACAATGGTAATGGCAAGAATTATTCCAAAAATCAGGTGCGTCAAAGCAATCCAGACACCGCCGAGGACGATCCAGATAATATTGAATATGGTAGAAAGGCAACCCGTATTTCCCGGCACCTCGCGCACTTGCTGGCCAAATGGAAATAGTGTTAGAAATCCGATCTTGAAGCATTGTATTCCGAATGGGATACCTACGATGGTGAGGCACAGCAAAAAACCAGAAATCATGTATTCCAGGAAGACAATAAAGCCGCCGAAAATAAGCCAGATGATGTTTCCAATGAGGTTCATAGCCAGAAGTTTTGTTTTACGATGATTCAGGTCGCATAAAACTAACAATGCCCCGGCTTAGTGTTCCGGGTTTGTTACAGGCGGTCGGGTGCGCCAGTCACTGGAAATATCGGCTGATTGCCAGTTTCTGATTTTAAGTAAATTGAAGAATGTAGTTTCTTCAATTTCGCGCACTTTACCGGGTGGCAGGTCGCCCAGTTCCAGATCTTCGATGCTTACTCTGACCAGACGCTTGCACCTGTGGCCGGCGGTACGCACCATTTTGCGGATCTGGTGAAATTTACCTTCCTGTAATGTTATTTTCAGCCAGGTATTCGGCACATTCTCCCAGTTTTCGCTCGGGTGTTTTGAAAGGATTGCTGGTCTTTCAATAATATCAACCTCGCAGGGTGCGGTGATGTATTCCTGTCCTCCTTTTACTTCTATCCCAATCCCATTGCGGAGTAGTTGCAGCGTCTGCTCACTTACATGATGCCCAACATTGACCCAGTAAGTACGCCGGTGCGGTTCTTCTCCTGTAAACAGCAGCCTGGTGACACGTTTGTTTGTAGTAAGTATCAGCAAGCCTTCGGAATGACTGTCCAGCCGTCCTATCGCATGCGTGCCTGCCGGAAAATCAAAATCAAGGTCACCCAACAGCCCCACCGGATGTGTGCTGATAAATTGGGAAACCATATTAGCGGGCTTATTAATAATGAAATAACGGTGACGCGGTTCGGTCATTTGTGAAGTTGTTAGAATTCCCAGCTCAGGCGAGCGGGATCCTGATAGCTGTTCCAGATCGTCAGGATATAAATTTCACGATCAGTTTCTTCGTAGATAATGAAACAGTCACGTACGATTTTGATCCGTACATTTTCTTCATCTGTATGTTTGCCGATTTTCGGAAAAGCTGCTATCAGCTGAATCGCTTCTTTAAAAAGCAAATTCAGCTTTTTACTGTAACTATTTGATTTATTCCTGTCAATCCAATAAGCTAAAATTGCCTTTCTATCTTCAAGAGCTCTTTGGGACCAGATTACTTTTTTAACCATTGGTCAATCTCATTGTCCGCCTCTTCATTTGTAAGGCTTTGCCCCCCACTAATTTGCTCCCTGGCTTCTGTAATTGCCTGCCTTTGTTCATTACTGAGATTAAAAGCCTTTTCTCCTTCAACTTCGAGCGCGAGCAAACGATAGGCTTCCGCCAATAAATGGTCGTTATCAATTTCCTGAATCTTCCCTATCAACCTTTCTTTTAAATCAGTGCCCGACATCATAATTAATGATTTTAGTTATTCGAAAATAGTCAGAATATCGATGGTTACCTAGTCGAATGTTTGTATTAACACGCTGGTCGATTCACCGGTGTTGGCTTTCATAATGCGCCCGCAGCATATCTTCTCCGAAATCATTGGTAAGATCCCGCACCACGGAATGGATGTGGTTGCCGCCGTTTTGGGTATTGTCAAACTCGATCAGGAATGTAGGACCGTGGATCCGGTAATAGTGGCCGTGCCCCTGACCAATTACCGGTTCGTGATCGCCCATCCAGGCAAAATGGATCTTTTCCAGGCCTGCTTTTTCCAGTTGCGCCCATTGCTGGTTTTTGAGTGTAATATGGTAACGCAGGAGATATGCCATGATCAGGTTTTTAAAAAGCGCTTTTTGCTCCCCATTCAATTCTTCCATCGCAACCCCTTCCATTTTGTCCAGCACAGCTTTGCGGGAATTGGAAGTAAATATTTCGTTTGGCGCTTTTCCGCCCAGATCCGCTTTTTTCTGCTGGGCTTCGGTGAGACTATGCAGTAACCTGAATGCAATTTCCTGCTCATCTTTCAATATAACCTTCCCTTTCTGTGGTACATCTGCAAGCACTTTTCCCGGATTACTTCCCATAAAACTCGGCGTGTAGGTAATCTGGTTTTTGATGGATGAAAAATGAAGTGATAAATGGTGGCCTTCCACACGCCAGCCCCACGGATCGCTGCCAGGTGTTCCAAAAACCAGGAATGCATAATTTTCAGGATCCCGGTAGGTATCGTTTGCCGGGCGGGTTTCTACTACCCTCAGCACATTTTCAAGATCAATAATCTGCTCTGCCTTACTATATCCTTCCTGGCTCAGCACAACCCTGATCAGCGACATAGCTGCTTTTCGCTGAGCTGCATTCATTTGTTTGAGTGACAAACCCTTACGCGCACGTGGCGTAAAATTCCAATCGAACCGCGCCGGATCCTGATAATCAAGCTGGGCCTCTTTCCGCTGCGTGTCATCGAGGGATTTCAGGAACGTATTTACCGCCACCGCCATTTGCCTGGCGAGCTTTTCGTCCTGTTCCGGTTTGGCTTTCAGGTCAGCGGCCTGCGCGCCTGGCAGCAGCCTGATCAGCAAAAAAGCAATCACTGTTATTCTAATTCCTAAATCTCTCATCAGCGCAGTAGTTTAAGAATGGCTATTTCCATTTGCAAAAAGGAAAGTAACGGGCGGCATGAAACTACCACTTCAATGCCGCCAATCGCCAGAATGTTCTTTAACTGCGCGGAAAGGAATTGACCGAAACCGACTAGTTTTACTGCATTAAGAAAATCAACATGATGAATTGGGACAAACTGCTTTCCGCCAAACGCTGGGGAAGTGAAGACAAATACAACGCAAATCCAGCCGAAGCGCGGTCTGAGTTTCAACGCGATTACGACAGGCTCATTTTTTCTTCTCCTTTCAGAAGACTTCAAAATAAAACACAGGTATTCCCATTACCCGGAAGTGTTTTTGTACATAACCGGCTAACCCACAGTCTGGAAGTGGCTAGTGTGGGAAAGTCTCTCGGCCGGATATTCTATAATAAGCTCTGCTCAGCCGACGCTGACATTGACTCAAAATATCCTTTGGTTAGTGAGATAGGGAACATCGTTTCCGCCGCTTGTCTCGCACACGATCTGGGTAACCCTGCATTCGGACACTCGGGTGAGGCAGCTATCTCGCATTATTTTACACACGGTGACGGATTAAAATACAAAACCCTTGTAAGTGAGGCACAATGGGCTGACCTGATCCATTTTGAAGGAAATGCAAACGCATTCCGGATACTGACACACCCTTATGCCGGAAAAGGCTACGGAAGTTTCGCTCTGACTTACGCTACATTAGCTGCCATTGCAAAGTATCCCTGCGAAGCCATTGCCGGGCATAATAAGGCCAATATTTACACCAAGAAATACGGCTTCTTCCAATCAGAGCAGGCTGGCTTTCAAAAGATTGCCAACGAGCTGGACCTGTATAAGGTAACCGACTCGCCTTTGGTTTATAAACGTCACCCGCTGGTTTATCTGGTGGAGGCGGCTGACGATATTTGTTACAATATCATTGACCTGGAAGATGCGCACCGCCTCAAAATCCTTTCTTATAAGGAAGTCGAAACTTTGCTGCTGGAACTTTGTAACGACCCTAAAATGCCGGCAAGGTTACAGGAGATCGACGACGACGATGCCAAGATCAGTCTGCTGAGAGCTAAATCGATCAACACGCTCATCGGGGCCTGCTCCGAACTTTTCTATGATGAACAATCCACGATTCTGTCGGGCGATCTGAACTGCAGCCTGATCGACGGAATTGCGGAACCTTACCGGAGCGCGATGAAAGAAATTGAGCGCATTTCCATCAGTAAAATTTACAATTATTCATCCGTGGTTCAGATAGAAGTAGCGGGGTACAAGGTAATCGGCGGACTGCTGGAAGAATTTGTGCCAGCCTACCTGAATAATACTTCGCATTATACCCGCAAGCTGGTAGACCTGATACCCAAACAATTCATCACATCCCGCACAGATACCTATTCCCGGATCCAGACCGTACTGGACTTTATTTCGGGAATGACGGACCTGTACGCAGTGGAACTGTTCAGGAAGATAAAAGGCATTTCGTTTCCATCTATTTCCTAGGCTAAATACCGCACTTACAATGCAATAAGCGTAATATTAATTCGAATATTAAAAGTTTTACGTAAATTGTTTTCCCGAATTATCCAGCCCTTTTAGATACGTAAACCCATGCAAATTGAACAGGTAGTTTATACCGAATCTTCCTCTCAGGTTACATTTAGTTTTAGTCCACAACTCCTATTTATATTCGGAAACCGCGAACTACTTGAGGGTAGCGGTCTGACTGCAAAGCTGGCAGCCGAATATCCCGGGGCGATCTTTTCCGGATGCTCGACAGCAGGTGAAATTGCAGATGTGAATGTGAAAGACAATACCATTATTATCACGGCGATCGGCTTCGATAAAACAGGTGTAAAAAGCTCGAAGGTTTGTCTTGAAGATATCCAGTTCAGCAGCTTTGAAGCTGGCAAGCAACTGGTAGACCAGCTTCCAAAAGAAGGATTGCAGCACGTTTTTGTTGTTTCCGACGGTCTGAAAGTGAATGGTACCGATCTGGTAAAAGGTATGACGGAGCACCTTCCGGCAGATGTTACCTTAACCGGCGGTCTTGCCGGCGACGGTTCCCATTTCGTGAAGACGGTGATCGTGGAGCCTGACGGCGCTGTGGCAACACAAAGTGTAGCGGCAGTAGGATTTTACGGGGACAGTCTGTCCATCGGTTTTGGTTCAAGAGGCGGCTGGGACAGTTTCGGGCTGGACAGAGTAGTAACCAAATCGAAAGAAAACGTTTTGTTTGAGATTGATAACCAGCCTGCGCTGGATCTTTATAAATCATTTTTGGGAGATAAAGCCAAAGAACTCCCGGCCTCGGGCCTGCTTTTTCCATTGAGCATGCGCGACAGCGAAGACCGCGCCCCTGTGGTACGTACCATTCTTGGCATTAATGAGGTCGAAAAAAGCCTCACTTTCGCCGGTGACATTCCGGAGGGTTCATTTGTGAGGTTAATGAAGGCAAACAACGACCGCCTGATCACAGGCGCGGAAGAAGCAGCGCACGCGGCGGCCGAGGGCCTGAAAAATGATCCCGAGCTCGCAATCCTGGTGAGCTGCGTCGGAAGAAAGCTGGTATTAAAACAAATGGTGGAAGAAGAAGTGGAATGCGTTTCGGAAGTATTGTCGGCTCCGTTTATGGCTGGCTTTTACTCTTATGGCGAGCTGGCACCCTTTAATCGCAATGCTTTGTGCGAGCTCCACAATCAAACCATGACCATTACCACTTTCAGGGAACTGTAATGTCTGCTATTGAAATAACGGAAACCAATTACCACCGGCTGCTTAAACGGCAGATCCGGAAATCATTGCCTTTGGAGCTGGCCGAACATCCTGGCTTACAGGATTTCCTTTTATCGGTCCATTTGGCTTATACCGAATACCAGGACGATCTTACGAGGGTTGAACATATCCTCGAACAAAGCTCAGGCGAGCTTTTCAAGGCAAACAGGGAACTGACCCGCGTTGCGCAGGAGAAGACCGAGGAAGCTGCACTGACCAGCAAAAGACTGGAACAGGTTGTCAGCAGCATTTCAGAGATACTCTTGCAACTTGATCGTGACGGTACCATCATCTATCTCAATAATGCATGGGAAACTGTTACCGGCTACACCGTAGCCGAAACGCTCAACCGTAACTGGATGGATTTCTTCTCCGAATCGGCTGATCAGATCAATGAAGTTCTGAATACGGAGCAGAATGCGGTGGATGCGATTATCAAAATCCACACGGCCGGTAAAAAAGAGATATGGGTCGGCGGATCGATTACCAAACAATATGCCGGAGACGAGCTCGTAGGTTACATTGGCGCACTTTCGGATGTGACCGAAAAGGTTAATTCCGAAAGGAAACTGAAATCCTACATGCGCGATCTGGAAAGGATCAATGCAGAACTTGACCAGTTTGCATACGTGGTAAGTCACGACCTGAAAGCGCCGCTTCGCGCCATCAATAACTTGTCTGAATGGATTGAAGAAGACATTAACCATTTGCTGGAAGGAGATACGCTCGACCAGTTCAAGCTGCTGCGCGGCCGCGTGCATAGAATGGAAAGTCTGATCAATGGGATCCTGTCGTATTCAAGGGCTGGCAGGATTAAAACTTCGAAGGAACGTTTTGCATTGAAGGCGCTGGTTGACGATCTGTCTGAAACTTTCAGCAGCAAAAAACCTGTACGCTTCAAACTGGACGGTGACGCAAGTCTTGAACTCGAAACAGAGAAGATTACATTGACCCAGATTTTACAGAACCTGATTTCAAATGGCGTCAAATACAACGACAAGCCGGAGATAGAGATCACGATCGGCTGGCGGGAGAAAGACACTCTGTACGAATTTTACGTAGGCGATAACGGCCCCGGAATCAGCCCCGAATTTCATGAAAGAATATTTGTGATTTTCCAGACTTTACAGGCGCGTGACGAAGTTGAGAGCACCGGTGTGGGACTCGCAATTGTGAAGAAAATACTGGATGAAAAAGGCGGCGTGATCCGGATAGAGTCTCAAATGGGTGAAGGGACCAAGTTCTTCTTTACCTGGCCGAAGAACGAATTGAAGAATACTGAAACCTCTCTCAAAAACAATCCATTTCAATAACAGCAAATATTTAAATGTCACTCTCCAATCCAGTTCCTATGACAATCCTTCTTGTAGAGGATGACGAAGTAGATGTTATGAATGTCAAACGGGCATTCAAAAAAAACAATATTTCAAACCGTTTGGTCGTAGCTTCGAACGGAATAGATGCCCTCGCTATGCTACGCAATCCTGAAAATGAGTTTGCAAGGCCAAAGATTGTATTGCTGGACCTCAATATGCCGAGAATGGGCGGGATCGAATTTCTGAAAGAAATCCGTCAGGACCCGGACCTGAGTTCGCTTTCTGTATTTGTGATGACTACCTCTAATGAAGACAGCGACAAAATAGACGCTTTCAACCTGAATGTAGCCGGATATATCCTGAAACCATTATCGATGGACCGGTTTATTGCCGCTGTATCCACATTGAACAGCTACTGGACACTTTGCGAATTTCCCGAATAAAAATCTCAGCGTTATCTCTTAAAAATCATGATCAGTCCCGATATCCTGTTAGTAGAAGACGACGACATTGATGCGATGTACTTTATGCGTGCAATGCAGAAGTCTTTGCTGGATGTTGGCGAGGTCAGGATTTGTAAATATGCGGAAGAGGCGCTGCAGATGCTCGACGTATGGATTCCTTCCTGCATTTTTCTCGATTACCAGCTCCCAAAGACGAATGGACTGGAATTGCTGAAAAAGATCAAGCGCATTGTTCCTAACCTGCCGGTTATTGTACTCACTTCGCAGGGAGATGAGCGTATTGCTGTCGAAATGATGAAGGCGGGCGCAATGGATTACTTTCCCAAGTCGGAAGTTACGCCGGAGAAGCTGACGAAGACGTTCCATACAATGGGGCAAATGCTCGAAGCCGGGAAAGGAAGAGAGCAGGCCAAGCAGGAACTGGCTGAAAAGGAGGAGTTTATCAACAAAATCGCATTACTCTCCCCTAATATCATTTATGTAATCGATATTGAAAAATGGACGAATATCTTCCAGAATAAGCAGATATCGAAAATACTGGGCTACTCCGACGATGAGCTTCTGCCGGAAAGCAGCAATGCCCTTTCGCGGATTGTGAATGATCAGGACCAGCTTACATTCCGCCGGCATTACCACTATATGCGGCACTGGGTGAAGGATTCGGATGTGGTGGAGAAAGAATTCAGGCTGCTGCACCGTGACGGATCGGAAGTTTGGATCATCACCAGGGAAGTACCTTTCAAGCGCAATGCAAACGGAACTGTGCAGGAAGTGCTGGGTACTGCTATTGATATTACCAGTCGCAAAAACGTTGAAAAGGAACTGATCAAGGCGAAACGCGACGCGGAAGAAGCGACGCGGATCAAATCTGATTTCCTCTCTACGATGAGCCACGAAATCCGTACGCCCATGAATGGGATTATCGGCTTCACCGACCTTTTAATGACGCGTGATTTTCCCGATGAAGACCGCGAGTATCTGCAGATGATCAAGTATTCGGCAGATAATTTGATGGTCATACTGAACGACATACTCGATTTCTCTAAGATAGAAGCTGGCAAGTTTGGCCTGGAAAACTTCGATTTCGACCTGAGGGAGAAACTGAGCTACCTGATCAAAACCTTTGAAGTTAGAGCAAAAGAAAAGGCCATTGATCTGACTTATCAGTTTGACGAAAACACGCCGACACTGCTGACAGGAGATGCTTACCGGTTGAATCAGATATTGGTCAACCTGGTGGGGAATGCGATCAAATTCACAGAAGAAGGCGGCTTTGTAAAAGTGATCGTATCGCTTCACAAAGATCTCGGAAGCAGCGTAGACCTAAAAATTGATGTGGTTGACTCGGGAATAGGTATCTCGGAAGACAAGCTGAGCGTCATTTTCGAAAGCTTTTCGCAGGCACATAAGAACAATGCGAAACACTATTTCGGCGGTACCGGGCTTGGATTGAGCATTACGCGTAAGATTGCGGAGCTGATGAACGGAAGCATTACAGCTCAAAGCAAACTGGGCGAGGGCGCTACATTCAGCGTGATACTTAATTTCGGCAAAGCAGAGAAAGACCTCAATGTAGTACAGGCTGATCCGGTTGAACATATCTCGCTCAAAGGTTACCGTATCCTCGCTGCCGAGGACATTATTGCCAATCAGATCCTGCTGAAACACCTTTTATCCAAGTGGGAAGCTGATTTTGTGATTTGCAACAATGGAAAAGAACTATTGGAACACCTCGACCATGCAGAGTTTGACCTGATCCTGATGGACATTCAAATGCCGGTAATGGATGGTATAACAGCTATGAAAACAATCCAGGGATCGTATCCGCACCTCATCAATGTCCCGGTGATTGCATTTACGGCAGATACTTTCGCTGAAAAGGAGCTGGAAGGTGTCAGGTTCAGCAGCTTTGTAACAAAACCGTTCAAAGCCGATGAACTGATCAGCGTGATCAGCCGCAGCCTGAAAGAACTACCCGCTCCCGTAGCCAGATACTAGCTGTTTGAACAATTTTGAAAGTAGCAGCCTGCATTGAATGCGGGCTTTTTTTTTGCATTAGTTTAAATAACTAATAAAATAGTTTTGAAACTAAATGAATAGTCTTAACTTTGAGATAATACCAAGTTAAAATTTAATAATACAGCTCAAAATTATGGAAGTACGCACATTGACACGCGCTGAGGAGGAGGTAATGAGGATTCTATGGCAACTTAAAAAGGCATTTGTAAAAGACATACTGGCCGAAATGCCTGAACCCAAACCTGCTTACAACACCGTTTCGACGATCATCCGGATCCTGGAAAAGAAAGAAGTTGTGGGCTACACAGCGTATGGAAAAACGCACGAATATTACCCGCTCATCAGCGAAGAGGAGTATAAGCGCCACGAGATGAAGCAATTGATGGTCAATTACTTTGATAACTCATTGCCTAACCTGGTTTCATTTTTCGTAAAGGACAATGATCTGAAAACGAAAGATCTGGACGAAATCATGAAGCTGATCAATCAGCACAAAAACGAACAATAAAAACCCTGTTAGCCATGGAAATGCTATTGTATCTCGGCAAGGTGAACCTGTATTGGATCCTGCTTTTTGCCTGTTATCGTCTGATGCTCCGGCAGCACACTTTTTTTCAGCTGAACCGGTTTTATCTGCTTGGCTCCCTTGCCGTTGCATTTGCATTACCATTTGTAATCTACCCCGAAACCGCACCTGCGCTGCCGGTTATTTACGAGGTGAATACAGCAGCAGTTTCCATTTCGGCTGTTCAGGAAGAGCAGCCGCTGATTACCTGGGTGCAGGTCGCGTGGATTTTGTATGCGATCGGGCTGCTCATTTCGGGTTATCTGCTTTTCAGGCATATACATCAGCTGCGGAGGTTTTTGATGGCAGGCGAAGTGATCGAGCTGGAAGATTGTACCGTCGTGATGATCGACTCCAACCAGATCGGCTCATTTTCCTTTCTGAAATGGATCGTGATCAACAGAAACGATTATGAAAGCCATTTTGACGACATTCTTTGCCACGAAATGGTACACGCAAAGCAGTGGCACAGCGCCGATATACTCTTTGTGGAGATCATGAAAGTGTTCTTCTGGTTTAATCCCGTTCTCCTGCTTTACAAAAGAGATTTGCAGGAGGTACACGAATTCCTCGCCGACTCGAAAGCTTCAAACCGCGAAAATTACGCCCGCTTTCTGGTGAGTTATGCGTTGAATGCGCCCATTGCTTCATTGACAAACCATTTTTTCAAACCATCACAAATTAAATCCCGAATCCAGATGATCTACAAAAACCGGAGTCCGAAATGGCTGCTCAGCACTTACCTGTTTGCTGCCACAATGATAGGAGCCACTGCATTGCTGGTTGCTGGCTGCGAGAAGGAAGATTACAGCGAGCCTGAGGTAGCGAAAACAGAAGAGGAAATATTGCCTGCGAAGGTTTTTACGGTTGTTGAAACCCAGCCTGAATTCCCGGGAGGTACAGATGCAATGCATCGGTTTTTAGCGCAAAAGATCAAATATCCCACTGCCGCTGTAAAGGCCAATGTACAGGGAAGGGTGTTCCTCTCATTTATAGTGACTGAAACAGGTAAGATACAGACCATTAATGTACTGAAAGGAATTGGTTACGGATGCGACGAGGAGGCAGTACGTGTTTTAAGGAGCTTTCCTGACTGGAAGCCCGGCGAGCAGAGCGGACAAAAGGTTAACGTTAAATATGTACTTCCCATTAATTTCCAGTTGGAAGAAGCAGATAACCAGGCTAAGCTGAACATACAAACTGGTGAAAAGGCGCCACTGTATGTTGTAGACGGCAAAGAACTTGAAAACGCTGATGATGCCAGAAAGCTGTCTCCAGACCAAATCGCCTCAGTGAATGTGCGGAAGGATTTCAAAACCACTTCCATTTATGGAAACAAAGGCAAGAATGGGGTCATTGAGATTACAACCAAACCAAATTCGACTGAAACGATCAAGACGGCCACTGTCACTGCATTCGTGCCGCTTGCCGGAGCTACCAACCAGCCTACTGCAAAAGTGCAGCAATTAGACCCGGAGCCGCGTTCCGGAATACAGATCAGAGCCAATCCTAACCTGTCTGTTGCCAAGGTTCCTTTATACATTGTAGACGGTGTTAAGCTGGCAAATGGCGATGGCGTGAGCAAGATGGACCCGAATATGATAGAATCTATAAGTGTGCTCAAAGAGACGGGTGCCACTACGATCTACGGAGAAGAAGGCAAAAATGGGGTAGTGCTGATCACAACAAAAAAATAGCTCCCACTATATGGAAATGCTCATTTATCTGGCCAAAGCCAACCTGTACCTAATCCTTTTCTATTGCTGCTACTGGCTGTTTTTTCGCCAACAAACATTTTTTCAATGGAACCGGATCTACTTGCTGGGTTCAATCGGAGCTTCGTTCCTTCTCCCACTTATCGTGTTTTACACACCTGTGGAGGTTGCGGAGCAAAGTACAGAAATGATGCAGCAGGTCGCAGCGAATGCGGTAACACCCGCGGCACCGGAAGAGCAGGTTAGCTGGTCGCAAATCTTGTTTTGGGTGTATGTGTCGGGTTGCATGTTCATGCTGGCTAAGATGTTACGGTCTTTTCAAAAGTTATTTGTTTTGGTCAAAAATGGCGAGCGCATTCAGCTGGAAGCGTATACCCTTATTTTTCTAGACTACAAACAAGCTAAAAAGACGAACTCCGGTTCATTTTCATTTTTCAAATGGCTGGTTGTCAACCAGGCCGATTATGAGAACAATCCTGACACCATTCTCCGGCACGAACATGTGCATATCCGCCAGTGGCATAGTCTGGATATCTTACTGATTGAAATTCTCAAAGTTCTATTCTGGGCCAATCCGGTGGTTTGGTTCTACAAAAGATCATTGCAGACTTTACATGAATACCTGGCAGATATGGAAGCTGCCAATCGTGACACCTATGCGCATTTCCTTGTTTCCTACGCGTTGAATGTACCCGGACAGGTACTTACCAATCATTTCTCAAATGCTTCGTTACTTAAAAACCGCATCAAAATGATTTACAAAAACCGCACATCCAAATGGCTCCTGAGCAAGTATCTGCTGATCTTGCCTATTACAGTCACCGCTGTGTTCTTAACAGCAGCCCGCGAATATATCCCTCAGCCGCGAACCGCAAGTCCCGCGATACTGACCGATCATGCAATGATTAAGGGAAGAATTTCAGATAAAAATGGCAAGCCGATACCAGGCGCAATTGTGATCGTTAAAAACAAAACACAGGGCGCCGCGACGGATAAGGATGGAAATTTTGAATTAGAAAATGTAGCAGCGGGCGCGTCGCTGGTCGTTAGCCACATTCAGTTCAAGTCGAAGGAAGTGGCTGTTACCAAAGGGAAATCTACATACGCCATTGTCATAGAACCAGACGATACCGTTTTAAAAGGTCCGACGATTACAGCTACCCCGAACAAACCAGAGCCTGCTGCTCCCAAAGCCGCTGCGCCGAATGGGAAACCTGCTAACAAAACTTTTACAGTAGCGGAGCAAAAACCGGAGTTCCCAGGCGGGCAGGCGGCCATGATCGAGTATCTGAAAAGCAATACCAAGTATCCTGCTCCTGCACTCAAAGCGAATGTAGAAGGCACCGTTATTGTTAGGTTTACAGTTGACAAAGAGGGCGGCCTGCAGAATGTGTTAATAGTGAAAGGTGTAGGCTTCGGATTGGATGGAGAGTCTGTTCGCCTGGTTAAAGGTATGCCTAAATGGAAACCCGGCATTCAGAATGGCGAGCCGCTGGAAATGACGCAGACCATTGAGATCAAGTTTGACCTGGCTGCTGCAAAAGGTGATAAACGGCAGGGATTTCAGTTGCCAAAAACGACTGGATTTACGAATGCTTTTCAGGTAGCCAAAGTAGAAGTTGAAGATCTGTTTAGCTCGTCACTTGCCTATTTTGAGCCAAAAACATTTAAACCCTCCGTAGATCCGCCGAAAGCACAGTACAGGTATCAAGCCGATTCAAGCAGCTATCGGTTTATGAACTATCAGAGTTCCAATCATCCCGCTTTTGCAATGAGTCTTCAAACAACAGGAAAATACAAGTATCAAAAACAACAGTTGAAGAAAGACAATTAATGCGATAGCTAGCCAGGCTGTTATTTCTGATAATGTTTCCATATTTTACGGCAAACATCATTGGAGATAACAGCATGTCACTTCTTAAAGCCGCTATTATCGGCGGCGGCCACATAGCCGACCAGAATCACATTCCCGCATTAAAGCGCTTATCGGACCGGGTTGAAGTTGTTTCAATTTGCAGCAGGGTTAAGGAAAAAGCCCGTGCGCTCGCCGACCAGCACCAGATTCCCTTTGCTTACGATAGTGCCGAAGAAATGTATGCAGGCGAAGGCCGGCCTGACTTTGTCGTGATTTGTACTGCAAACAACCTGCATTATCCATTTGCCATGCAGGCACTTGAAAACGGCTGTCACGTATTTTGTGAAAAACCACCTGCATTAAC
This sequence comes from Dyadobacter sp. HNCC25DJ183, assembly GCF_056895175.1. NCBI lineage: Bacteria > Pseudomonadati > Bacteroidota > Cytophagia > Cytophagales > Spirosomataceae > Dyadobacter > Dyadobacter sp. HNCC25DJ183. The sequence continues at coordinate 434,172 of NZ_JBXHAP010000005.1, read as the reverse complement.
CGCCGCGGAAGCTGCGCAAATGGCAGATCTTGCCCAAAGCAAAGGCAAGGTTCTCGCCTATAATCTGCAACTCCGGCAAACGCCTGAATTCGGCTTCATCCGACAAGCCAGACAGGAAGGAACATTAGGTCAGATTTACCATATCAATGCACGCTACCTGAGACGGCGCGGAATACCGGGCTGGGGCAATTTTACCAATAAATCTGTGCAGGGCGGCGGCGCTTTAATGGACCTGGGCGTACATATCCTTGATCTGGCGTTGGAGATGATGGATTATCAACTGCCAGACAGAGTGGTGGCTAACACTTATGATTTTATCGGAAAAGCCGGCGGCAAAGGTTTGATGGGTGAATGGAATGCAGACAGCTTTGAAGTAGAAGATGCCTGTTTTGCACACTTATCATTTCCGAACAATGCCAGCATTACTTTGTCAGCCTCATTTGCATTGAATATGGAGGCAGAAAAAGACGTGAACCTGGAAGTATTCGGCACAAAAGGAGGAGCAATGTACAAGCCGCTTGGGCTCTTTACGGAAACGGGCGGAGAACTGGCAAACACCCACTTCCCGCACCTGGCAGAAACAGATATCCAGCTCAAAAACACGACTGCATTCCTGGATGCCATTGACGGAAAGCCTAGCAATATCTGCAACGCCCAACAAGGAGCTATTTTACAGGAAATAGTTGGCAGGATTTATGAAAGTGCTGGGAATTAAAGGGAGGATGGAGGAAAGGGACGAAAGGGAGGAACGAAAAAGTAGATCGAAAGTAAAAAACAGAAGATGGAAGCTACAATCTTGTATTGTCAGTCTGAGCGGAGTCGAAGACAGCTGCAGAATGTCTTCGACTCCGCTCAGACTGACAAATCCTTTATCTATTCTCCATAATGGCTACTTCGCAGTAGCCATTACCATTTTAATATCGTTCTTGGCGCCTAGTTCGAGTACGTCTACCAGGTCTTGTACTGCGAGGTTTTTGTCTACTCTTAAAACGACTGTGCGCTCTTCTACGTTGGCGAAAATGCTTTGCAATTCAGCTTCCAGCCGGTCGAATGGGATTGGTTCTTTGTCGATGAAATAGCCTTTATTTTCATCCACAGACAGTGTAATCTGCTTTTTGTACATCTGCTGCGTTGCCGATGCTTTTGGAAGCATTAGCTTGATCACGTTCGGATTTGACATCGTGGAGATGATCAAAAAGAACAGCAGCAGGAAAAACATAATATCGTTGAGCGAGTGTGTGAACACCTCGGGGGCAAACCGGCTCTTGCGACGTATTTTCATAAATAAATTGTCTTTTTACTTCGCAGCCACCGGCTTTTGTAATACATCCAGAAAATCAGAAGCCGCCATTTGCAAACGCAATGCAAACCCGTCGATTTTCATGTTCAGCAAGTGGTAACCCGCATAGGCGATCAAACCAATGATCAGACCTGAGCCGGACGTAATCATTTTTTCATACATACCCCCAGCGATTGTGCTGATATTGAAGTCGTTTGAAATGGATATATCGTAGAAAATCCGGATAATACCAGAGATCGTACCCACAAATCCAAGCATAGGCGCAATACCGGCAATTACACCGAGGTAAGGCAAATTCCCTTCCATGCGCTGGATTTCGATCTGACTTGCGTTTTCGATGGTGGTTTCAATATCCTTAATCGGATAACCAATGCGGCCAATCGCTCTTTCCAGAATGCGCCCGGCAGCATTGCGCTGGTTACGGCAAAGTGACTCGGCAGATTTAAGGTTTCCCTGCTGAATAAAATCTTTTACATTATCAACAAACTGATGCTCGATCTTTCCGTTCGCATTAATTCCTAAGAAGCGTTCGATAATCAAAAAAAGAGTTGCCAGAAAAAGCAATCCAAGCGGTAACATAACCCAACCCCCTTTTGCGAGAAGATCTATAATGGAAAGTCCCTGGTCAGCAACAGGCGCGGCTACCGTAGAGTCAGTAAGTGCTTGCAGAAGCATCATATTAAATATAATAGTGAAAGTTTAAGCGAATGGAACAGAGGTCAATCCTGGAAAAATGACTTTGAACATAAACGGAGGCAGGCCTCCCATATTGTTTAAAGGGCAAATATAGAAAAATTACTCTATGGGAACAGTAATGCACATTTTTAGGTAGATACATAAAAGATAAATGAGGCAATTGCACGAAAACAAAACCTCATTTCGCATAAATACCGCCTATTTTCTGTTATATTCTTCAGGTAAATACCTTCGTTCTGTTTCCCGATAGTTTATGAAAAAATACTCCTCAGTATCTGTCGCCATTACTTTCCTTGCACTGGCGCTTTTTCAACTTTCCTGCTCTAACGATGATGAACCGACTGTCGAATCAGGCAGTATGCTCGTGCATTTCGACAATATGGTCGGCAATGAAGACCTGGTTTTAAACAGCGGCAATTACATCAATGTGGCCGGAGAAGACTTCACTGTGACGCGGCTAAATTATTATGTATCAAACATCAGGCTCACCAAAGCCGACGGCAGCAGCTTTACGGTACCGAAAGATTCGAGCTACTTTTTGATCCGTGAAGGAAATGTACCCTCGCAAACCGTCAGGATCAACGATATCCCGGTGGGCAATTACACCGGAATAGAATACGTAATTGGGGTAGACAGCCTAAAAAGTATCGACGAGCCTGAGAACAGAAAAGGGATTCTGGATATATATACCGGCCCGACCAATGAAGAAACAATGTACTGGAACTGGAACCCGGGTTATATTTTCCTGAAATTCGAAGGGAAATCAGAGGTGTCGACCACAGCTAATGGAAAATACGAGTACCACATTGGTGGTTTCGGCGGCCGAACCGAGAAGACGCTTAATAATATCAAAACTGTTAAACTGAGTTTTGGAAATCAAACGGCAGCTGTGTCAACCACTACGTCGCCGCAGGTCTACATTAAAGCGGATATCCTCAAAATCTTTGATGGACCGACGCAATTGAGCATTGCGAAAAACCCGGGTGTGATGTTCATGCCTTTCTCGGCAAATATCGCGGCTAACTATGCAAATATGTTTAGTGTAAAGGAAGTGCAAGCCAACTGATTACAAGTCAGTAGTCTGGTATGAAAAACGTTTTCAAATTTTTGGTAATGCTCGCCTGGCTTGCGCTGGTCGCATTTTCTTGTGGAAAGGAAACCGAAAATCCGAAGCCTGAGCCTGAGCCAACGGGTCCTAAATCCGTACAATTTAAAAAGCCCTCGTATTTTCCGGAGCCTGTTTACGATCTGTCGAAAAATCCATTGACAGAAGAAGGAATCGAGCTGGGCCGGTTTCTGTTTTACGACGGTATTTTGTCACGAACAGATAAAATCGGATGCGGAACCTGCCACCAGCAGCAGGCTGCCTTCACCCACCATGGCCACGATCTCAGCCACGGCGTCGACGATCTGATCGGCACGCGGAATTCACCCTCGGTACAGAATATGGCCTGGAGTACCTCATTTTTCTGGGACGGCGGCGTGCATGCTATGGACGAAGTTCCCCCGGTACCTATTCAAAATGAAGTAGAAATGGGCGAACGTACCGGCAATGTGATTGACAAGCTTAAAAAAACGCCGGTAGCAGGTGCAGCCAAGCAGGTTGATTATCCCAAAATGTTTAAAGCAGCTTTTGGAACAGAAGAAATCACGGCGGATAAGATGATGAAAGCATTGTCGCAGTTTATGATGACGATGGTATCAGCTACCTCGCGCTACGACTATTATTTACAAGGCGACGCTTCTGCATTGAATGCACAGGAAAAGGAAGGATTGTCTGTTTTCAAACAAAAATGCAGTTCCTGTCACGCTACGGAGCTTTTCACCGATCATAGTTTCAGAAACAACGGACTACCACCCAACCGGATCAACGATCAGGGCAGGTATGCGATCACTTTAAATGAAAATGACAGGTTAAAATTCAAAGTACCCAGCCTGCGTAACATCGGGCTAACCGCGCCTTACATGCACGACGGCCGTTTTAATACGTTGGAGGAGGTACTAAACCATTATGCCAACGACAATGTAAAATCCAGCATCCACGAATCGGTTACCCTTGATCCGCTTCTGAAAACCGGCGCAAAGCAAGGTATACAACTTAATGCAACTGAAAAGCAGTCCATCATCGCTTTTTTGCGGACATTAAATGACCAGCAGTTTATCAGTGACAAACGCTTTTCAGATCCGGGCGTCGGGACATCGTTCTAGGCTATCGGCTTTCGGCAATTAGTTTTCAGCGTTTAGCTTTGGTGGTTACTTTTAACTTTTAATACTAAAAGTTATACTTTATCCACTGACTAAGGTCATGATTAAACATTCATTAAAATCAAGGAAAATTGCGATGCGCATTGTTTCTTTGCAGGGAATTCAAAAAAGCAGGTAAGTAAAATATGCAAAGCGGAGAAAAAAATGCACAGCCCTGGTTGGGCAAAATGCAGGAAAGATGGGGTTTGGAAACAACCAGGCAAGTTCTGATCGTACTGGCTGTTTTTAGCTTGGCAGGTTCTTCGGTAGTGTGGTTCAGAAAAGGACTTTTTTACCTCCTGGGCTACGATGATCTTACTCCGATGTGGCTTAAAACCATCACCTACATCATTTTTATATTCCCGATGTACCAGACGCTGTTGCTGGCTTACGGGTTTCTGCTGGGCCAGTTTTCGTTTTTCTGGGAAAAAGAAAAGAAAATGTTCCGCTGGGTTGCAGCCAAGTTTAAAGGCAACAAATAAATCAAAGATATATCCCGCATTGATTTTCAAGGAGTACAGGATTCCCTTTCCTGTACTCCTTATTTTATTTATACATTTGTGATTATTTCAATTCAGATCCAGAATAATATTTTATAATCCATGTTTGAGAACTTACAGGATAAGCTAAACAATGCCTTTCGCACACTAAAAGGAAAGGACAGGATATCCGACATAAATGTTGCCGCAACTACCAAGGAAGTACGTAAAGCATTGGTCGACGCCGATGTAAACTTCAAGGTTGCAAAAGAAATTACAGACCGGATCCGCGACAAGGCGCTTGACAGGAAGATATTGATCTCGGTTGAGCCGGGACAAATGTTCGTCAAGATCGTGCAGGAAGAGCTGACCGAATTGATGGGCGGCCAGGCAGAGGCAATCAATATCAAAGGAGATCCTGCCGTGATCCTGATCGCAGGTTTGCAGGGTTCGGGTAAAACGACATTCTCTGGTAAGCTCGCTGCATTGCTGAAAAAACAGGGACGCCAGGTATTGTTAACCGCTTGCGACGTGTACCGTCCGGCTGCGATAGACCAGCTGAAAGTGCTCGGCGAGCAGGTTGGAGTCGAAGTGTATTCGGAGCCTGAGAACAAGAATGCAGTGAACATCGCGCAAAACGCCGTGGCTCACGCGAGAAAAATCGGAAAGAAAATCGTGATCGTGGATACTGCGGGCCGTTTGGCTGTAGATGAAGTGATGATGAAAGAGGTGGAAGATATCAAATCTGCGGTGCGCCCCTCCGAAATCCTTTTCGTTGTGGATTCCATGACCGGACAGGATGCGGTAAATACAGCCAAAACATTTAATGAAAGACTTGATTTCGACGGGGTTGTTTTAACAAAACTCGACGGTGACGCACGTGGTGGAGCGGCGCTTTCTATCCGTCAGATTGTCGACAAGCCGATCAAATACATCAGTACCGGCGAAAAAATGGAAGCCCTCGACTCCTTCTATCCAGACAGGATGGCGAGCAGGATCCTGGGTATGGGTGACGTAATCTCCCTTGTTGAGCGCGCGCAGCAGGCTTTTGACGAAGACGAAGCGAAGCGTATCAATGCCAAAATGCGTCAGAATAAGTTTGACTTTGACGATTTCCTTGGCCAGTTACAGCAGATCAAGAAAATGGGTAATGTCAAAGACCTGATCGGCATGATCCCGGGAATGGGAAGCGCAATGAAAGATCTCGATATCAGCAATGAATCGTTCAAACCTATCGAGGCGATCATTCAATCAATGACCAAAAAGGAGCGGGAAAATCCGGATATGATCGACGGCAGCCGCAAAAAGAGAATTGCTGCTGGTAGCGGAACTACTATTTTGCAGGTAAACAACCTAATCAAGCAATTTGATGAAATGCGCAGAATGATGAAGAAAATGAACACGATGCAGGCAGCTGGAAAGCTGGGTAAAGCAATGCGCCGCTAGTAATGAAAAAACTGCTCTGCCTCTTCATATTTATTTTTACATTAAGTACCGGAACGTTGCAAGCACAGGCTTCCGTGGGTTATTACCCGTGGAGCAGCCTGCTTTCCATCAGTACCAATTCACGGAAAGCCATTTGGCTCGATACACGGTTTCAAACCAACTCACTATTTAGTAGTTTGAGCGTGGATCTGCTTCCGATGATCAACCTGAAAAGAGGCGAAGTGGTACAATGGTACATTGGCGGCGGACTTCGCCTGAATCCGCTTTACCGCATTGCAGACGCGGACGCAGATTTGATCACCATCGATGGATATTCGCTTAATGTAGGTGTACGGATTTCACCTTTACCTCAAAACCGGAACATTCAGCTCGCTCTCGAACTGAACCCGTATGTAAAAGATGAATTTGACAGCGGGGTATTGAAAAGCCACTTTGGGCTGGTTTATGTTTTTGGCAAAAAGAAAAAGACAGAGACAGTACCTGAACAGCCCGTCAATCCCTGACATTTAATAATTTCTTAGTACCTGAATGCTCTCAAATCCGGCAAAATCACCGTTAATTTGAGGGCATTTTTATTTTATCACGAATGAAATTTCTACGGTTAACCCTCCTGAGCTGCGTGCTGCTGACTTGTCAAAACGAAAGCATTCTTGCGCAAACAAAAATCAAAAAGACACTTTTTGTGATCGTTGACGGAATTTCAAGTGACAGTAAAGAGAAAATCCCCACACCTAACCTCGACGCAGTCGCAAAAACGGGCGGTTATACCCGCGCACACGTCGGCGGCGACAAAGGTACTTACTCAGAAACACCTACAATCTCTGCTGTGGGTTACAACAGCCTTCTGACCGGCACCTGGTTTAACAAGCACAATGTACCTGATAACGATATTAAAGATCCGAATTACCACTACTGGACTCTTTTCCGCTTTCTGGAAAGTCAGTACCCTTACAAAAAGACCGCCATTTTCTCAACCTGGCTTGATAACCGCACCAAGCTGGTAGGTGAAGGTTTGGAGCAGACCAACAAATTACAGCTCGACTATTCCTTCGATGGCTTCGAGCTGGATAACATCCATTTCCCGCACGACAAGCAGGCAGAGTACATTCACAAAATCGATGAGAAAGTAGTTGACGATGCTGCGGCTTACATTTACAACAACGGACCCGATATGTCGTGGGTATATCTTGAATATACTGATGATATGGGCCATCGTTTTGGCGACAGTAACCAGTTTCACAAGGCCATTCACATTATGGACGATCAAATGGGTCGGCTTTGGAAATCGATCCAGTATCGTGAAAAAACCTTTAATGAAGATTGGCTGCTCGTTGTTACCACCGACCACGGGCGCGACGCCAAAACAGGTAAGGGACATGGTGGGCAGTCGGACAGGGAACGGGGAACCTGGATTGTGACCAATGCGAAAAATCTGAATGCAAACTTCAAAAACAACCCTGGTATCGTGGATATCATGCCAACAGTAGCGCGCCACATGGATATAAATATTCCAAAAGACCAGGCATTCGAGGTAGACGGAATTGCATTCACGGGCAAATTGTCGGTAACAAGCCCCGTTGTGAAAAAGGAGGAAGGTAAGCTGCTGGTTTCCTGGCAGGCAATGGAGAAGGACGGAAATGTGAAAGTGTGGCTGACAACTACCAACAACTTTGCCAAAGGCTCGCGCGATCTTTACCACCTGGCGGCCGAGGTACCTGTTACAAATGGAAAAGCCGAAATAGATATCAGTAAATATCCATCCGGCTTTTTCAAAGTGGTGTTAGAAGCTAAATATAACAGCGTTAACCGCTGGGTTGTCGAAAAGTAGCGATCAGTTTCCGCCGCGCCCTGCTTTATAGGAATCGTATTCTTCCAGTAACTTCATGAGGTCGTCGTCGCCGGCAAAGTCCAGCTGCTGTTCCCGGATCACATATTGCATTTTATTCTTCTCATCCGTAAGCAGTTTCAGGAAGCTGTTGCGATTTTTCAGATCTACCAGGTTCATTTTCCCGTCCTTCAAAATGTAAAGCTTTGCCGAGGGGTCCATTTGCATGGTTGCGCTCGCCTTTTCCACCTTGATCGGCTTCACGTATTTTTTCAAAAGCTTTGTATTTCCATCGTACATCAGGCGGTAAAAGCTTTTCTCGGATTGATCGGCAACAGCAGGGTAGCCACTTCTGAATGTATATAAGTCAGTACCAGTTGGAAGATTGAATTCTTTGATCCCTCCCGAAACCCGGTACATACCAGAATCCGCTTTGTACTCCAGCTCGTCTTTATTCACATCGTACCGGATTTTGATCCCGTCATGCACGCGGTCGTCACTGGTGCGGACACTTCCGGTGTACCATTCTTTGAAAAGATAATGCGAGCCGTCGCTGCTTGCCGAAGCTTCATTATAGGGAGTACCTGCCAGGCCGGTGGAGTCCTGGGCAGTTGCAAGCTGGGCCAGAAGTATCGGTGTCAGGAGAAAAAATCTTCTAAGATATTTCATGATTTAAGTTGGTTAATTTGATAAGTTCGAAGTCGGGTAGCCGCTCAGGCTGGTTTCCCTGCCATCTTTAAGTACTTTTGCCAAAAAAATTGTACCCGTTCCATTGAATATAAGCGAGCAGCTCATACATATACGCCAAAGTTTAGCAGGCATCGTTCCGGAAATTTTCCTGGCTTTTCTTTTTTGTTTCATTCTGCTGGCTGAGCTGCTGTTTTTGAAGCGGGTTGATGCCAAAAAATCTGCCGCTTACCTGAGTAGCATTGCGCTCGCTGGAAGTGTGATTGTCATTTTGCTTCTGCTTCTGCAATGGAATGCCGAACCTTCGTTCCGCTTCCATCCGCTGCTGTTTCTGGATCGCCAGGCCGTTTTTTTCAAACTACTGATCGCATTTGCGTGGCTGTTTACATTGCTGCATGTCCGGATACTCAAATATGATTTCCCTCCCGAGTTCAATGCATTGCTGATTGCGGCGGTTGCAGGAATGAACCTGTTGAGTATGTCAACACATTTCCTCTCCATTTACCTGTCGCTCGAACTGATCTCAATCAGCTCTTACGTGCTGGTAGCGCTGTCGCCTTACCGGAAAGCAGCCGAAGGCGGGATCAAATACCTGCTTTTTGGATCAGCCAGCTCAGCGGTCATGCTTTACGGGATTTCCCTGGTTTACGGAATTACGGGAACAATGGACATCACCAGTGAAATGATGACGATCGGGCTGACCAACAATCCGGATTTTGTGGTAACGGTAACCATTGTACTGACAATCGCCGGGCTCCTGTTCAAGTTATCGCTTGTTCCTTTTCACGTCTGGACACCCGATGTTTACGAAGCCGCACCTACCCCACTCGTTTCATTCCTCTCCGTAGCGCCAAAAGCTGCAGTGATATTGGTGTTAATGCGACTAGCGGGAATTCTGCCTGCACAATACTTTCCGATTTTGGGAGGTATCGCGCTGATCAGCATTACTGTCGGGAATGTGGCTGCACTCTGGCAAAGCAATATACGTAGGTTACTCGCTTATTCTTCCATTTCACAAGCCGGTTACCTACTCGTGGGTATTGCAGCATACAGCAGATTTGGCTTTGAATCGGCTGTATTTTACACAGCAGCTTATCTGATTATCAATATGGCTGCATTCTTCCTGGTTGATTTACTCCAGCCCAGATCCGAGACCGCATTTACGGATTATGAGGGATTAGGTAAAAAATCGGTGTGGATTTCGGCGGCTTTAACGATTGTAATGGTCGCGCTGGCCGGACTGCCGCCTACCGGTGGTTTTACTTCAAAGCTGCTGGTGTTTTCGGCACTTTGGGAAAGTTACCATCAGCAGGAATTCCCCTGGATGCTATGGTTACTGATCGGCGGTATTTTGAATGCGGCGGTTGCACTCGCTTATTATATGAAGCTTCCCTATCTGTTGTTTTTCAAGAATGCGGGAAACAAACCTTACAGCGGAAATGATGGGTTTGCGGGTAAGATTGTGGCTGGTTTGCTATTGGCCGCCGTGCTGTTGCTGTTCTTTACGCCCGAGCTGCTTACCACCTGGATCTCTTCTTTTTGATCTGAGCTTAAAGAACAGGCCGGATTTTGTATCCCTGTTTCCGGAGCAATGCGATTACACCACGTTCGCCGCCCAGGTGGGCCGCTCCCACTGCAATGAACGTCGGCTTTTCTGAAACGATCTTCTCAATGCGCGAGATCCATTTTTTATTTCTGTCAAACAGCATAATTTCCTCGTTTCCGTCGAGGCCAAACTCACTTTTTAACGTCAGTTTGTAAAGCTCGTTGATGTTCTGCGTTTTGTAGAGCGCAACAAGCTCTTTGAACTCATTCCGCGCTTTTGGCAGATTATCGATCATCGCCAGGATCATTTTCACCTGGTCTTTGTAAGGTATTGAATCAAAAACGGCCATTTGCTCGTCCATCGATTCTATCCCTATCACTTCTGATTGCTGTTTTTTGGCAAGTTCCACGAGGGACATTTCGTACGATTGCGGCTGACAATTCAGCACTGCATTAAACAGCGGCCCCATTAGTACAAAGGGTTTAGCCTTCGCAAACATTCCAATCCCAACTCCCACAGAATCTTTGTAAAACTGATCGAGCTTGTTGTATTCCGATTCGGAAACGAGTTTTTTCAACTCGTTTCCGTCCCGCATATTCATCGACTTCATCATATTCATCATCATGCCCGGATCGTCCATATCCATTTCCAGCGCCACCTGCTCTGTTTTTGATAGTGCAGATTTAACCGAATCACTCAGCGCAAAATCAGCCGGGCAAATCAAATGAATGGTACCAAAGAGATAGGAAGGCTTGGGTTGCCCTGGTTTGGTGATCTCCCAAAGCAATGCATTTTCAGTAGGTGCCTGGGCAAAGCCTGCACCTGCAGAAATCAAAAAAGCAAAAACCCAAACCAAAACCTTCATATAATAAGTGTTTATTCCTGTCAGTCTGTCTTCGACTGCGCTCAGACTGACAAGTTTCATTCTCCTTCCTCCCTTTCCTCCCTCCTCCCTTTTCTCCATCAAAAAAACTACTCCTTATTGCTATCCACCAAAATCCGCTCGTCCCGGTTAACTAGCTCCCAGGCTGTATGGAAAACCAGCTTCACGATCGATGATTGTTTGTCGAACAGGATTTTTTCCACATCGTCACCTGGTTTGTGATAATCTTCGTGCACGCCGGTAAAATAGAAAATGACCGGCACGCCAACTTTGGCAAAATTGTAATGGTCGGAGCGGTAGTAAAACCGGTTCGGATCTTTCGGATCGTTGAATGTGTAATCAAGCTTGAAGTTGACGTACTTCTTATTTGCTTCTTCACTGATCTCGTGCAGCTTCGAAGACAGCTTGTCTGAGCCGATCAGATATACATACTTGTGATCATTTCTGTGCGCTTCGTCAACCCGCCCGATCATATCGATATTCAGATCGGCGATCGTGTTTTTCAATGGATAAAGCGGATTTTCGGAATAATATTCAGATCCAAAAAGCCCTTTTTCTTCGCCGGTCACATTCAGGAACAGGATACTTCTTCTTGGTCCTTTTCCTTCGGCTTTGGCTTTACTGAAAGCCTCTGCGATTTCAAGCAGTGACACAGTCCCCGATCCGTCGTCATCTGCTCCATTGTTGATCTCTCCATTCGGCGAGATACCGATATGGTCAAGGTGCGCGCTGATCACCAGCACTTCATCCTTCTTGTCGCTACCTTCCATAAATGCAGCAACGTTTTCGGTGTCAATCGTCTCGCTGATCCGCTCCACTTTCATCGACACCGAGCCTGTCGGATTTTTGGTCAGCGCTTTGCCCGATTTCTCAATTGACTCCCGGCTTTTGGCGAGTTTCGCAACTGAAGTATTGAGGATTTTTGCGCCTAAATCCTGCGACACACCAAATGCCGCAATGTTATTCGGATTCTCCTGAACCGGTTTCAATGTGGGAGCACTGAACCTGCGCGCCATTGCTGCACGCTGGCGGATCTCCTTATCAAGATCGTCCCCAGTTTTGTCAGTAATGATAAATACATATTTCGCTCCCTTTTCATGGGCCAGCTTCACTTTGTTCTGCCAGCCGACAGTCGCGCCCCATTTACTCTTTTCAGTAGTACCGCTGAGGAGGTATTTTCCGTCCGCACTTTTAGGCTCGCCTTCGAAGATGATCACCGACTTGTCTTTAACATCCAGGTTCTTATAATCAGAATAAGCCTGGTCCTCGATACCAAATCCCGCAAGTACAACATTGGCCGAGATCTCTTCCGGCACGGTCAGCAGTCCATTGAGGTAAAAGTCCTTATTGAACTCAAACTTCTTACCGCCTGCTTTTACATACACATCGCCGTAGCTTCTTTTATAGAGCGTGTACTTCTGAAGATAGCTTTTTGAACCGTCGGCAGCAGTTGCAGCAGGCTGCAAACCGAATTGCTTATAGTATTTTGAAACATATTCAGCCGCTTTTTTCTGCCCCGGCGAACCGGTATCGCGACCTTCCAAACTGTCAGAAGCGATAATTACAAGGTGTTTTTTAAGATCTTCCGGGGTAATGCTGTTTGCGTATTTGACAGCATCATCCTGCGCATTTGCAATCGTTGCAGCGGAAAGAAGTATCCCGGCCAGCAAGTTTTTGTTCATAGTAATGTTCATTGTTATGTCAATTGTTACAAAGTAACTAAACCCCGTGCCGAATGCAAAATGCAGGTGATTTGCGAATGGATTATAGTTGTAAATTTGAACTTCACTTATACACACTGTTTTATGCCCGAAATAAGCCGCTTTCTGGGAATTGTTATTCGCATGTTTTTTGACGACCACAACCCTCCGCATTTCCATGCCGAATTTCAAGATTTTAAAGCTGTCATCGGAATAAAGAATGCAGAGCTGCTTGAAGGATATCTTCCGTCAAAACAATTAAAATTAGTACAGGCCTGGGCAATTATTCACGAAGCAGAATTGTTAGACAATTTTACCCGCCTGGGAGAAGATCATAAATCGTGGAATAAAATAGATCCGCTTAAATAAGATGCTTTACTATATCAAAAAGATCATTTCAGTTGAAGATTATACAGTGAAGTGCCTGTTTAATACCGGTGAAGTGCGTGCTGTCCATCTTGAAAAGGTTATAGAAAGATATAAACTGATCAACGATGGACTAGTAAGCCGGCTGGCTGATCCTGACTATTTTAAATCAGTAAATCTAGATTCTTACGGAACATTAACCTGGGATAATGGTGTTGATTTTGACCCCGATAATCTTTATAAAATGTCAGAAGCAGAAATAGTCACATTCTGATAATTTCTATTAGATATTGCACTTCTTCGAGTATAAAGCCCCATTTTCAGCCGGTAACAATTATTTAATTGTAAAATACTGTTATTCAGCAGAAAATGTAGTACATTTGCACCTTATTTTGACACTACTTCAGTCAAAACAAGCATAGCGGGGCCTGTTAAAACATCCAACTATCCAATTCAGGTTTCGTAAACAATTGATCTATAAAACAATGCAAGCCATTCGTAACATCGCAATTATTGCGCACGTTGACCACGGTAAAACCACATTGGTTGACAAAATCATCCACGCTTCAAAGCTCTTCAGGGACAATCAGGAGTTCGACGACCTGATTCTTGACAACAATGACCTGGAACGCGAACGTGGAATTACAATTGTTTCTAAGAACGTATCGGTGCGTTACAAAGATGTTAAAATCAATGTAATTGATACACCAGGTCACGCAGACTTTGGTGGTGAAGTGGAACGCGTACTTAAAATGGCGGATGGCGTATTGTTGCTGGTCGATGCATTCGAAGGCCCAATGCCGCAAACGCGCTTCGTATTAGGAAAAGCGATCGATCTGGGATTGAAGCCGATCGTAGTTGTGAATAAAGTAGATAAAGAAAACTGCCGCCCGGAAGAAGTTCAGGAAAATGTATTTGACCTGATGTTCAACCTTGGTGCAACAGAAGATCAGCTTGACTTTGTAACTGTTTACGGTTCGTCGAAACAAGGCTGGATGGGCCCGGATTGGCAGAAACCAACTGATAACATTACTTACCTGCTGGATACGATCATCGAATCGATTCCTGAGCCGAAGATCGACGAAGGTACTTTGCAAATGCAGATCACTTCGCTTGACTACAATGCATTCGTAGGTCGTATCGCGATCGGACGTGTAAAACGCGGAACAATCAAAGAAGGATCTACATTGTCACTTTGCAAAGCTGACGGTGTGATCAAGAAAGTGAAAGTGAAAGAATTGCAGACTTTTGAAGGTCTGGGAAGAGTGAAAGTGTCAGAAGTTACAGCGGGAGATATTTGCGCAGTAACCGGGATTGAAGATTTCGAAATTGGTGATACCCTCGCTGATCTTGAAAATCCGGAGCCAATTGCACGTATCGCTGTGGATGAGCCAACTATGAACATGCTCTTCACGATCAACAACTCTCCATTCTTTGGTAAAGAAGGTAAGTTTGTGACATCACGCCACTTGCGTGACCGTTTGCTGAAAGAAACTGAGAAGAACCTCGCATTGCGCGTTGAGCCAACAGATACAGAAGATAAATTCCTTGTATTTGGTCGTGGTATCCTTCACTTGTCGGTATTGATCGAAACAATGCGTCGCGAAGGTTACGAATTGCAACTGGGCCAGCCTCAGGTTCTTTTCAAAGAAGACGAAAACGGCGAGCGCCTTGAACCAATCGAAACATTGGTTGTAGACGTTCCTGAAACAACAGCTGGTAAGGTAATCGAATTGGCAACGCAGCGTAAAGGCGAGCTTTTGATTATGGAGCCAAAAGGTGATTTGCAACACCTTGAATTCCTGATTCCTTCAAGAGGTTTGATCGGTCTTCGCTCAAACGTATTGACTGCAACACAAGGTGAAGCTGTGATGACGCACCGTTTCAAAGAATTCGGTACATTCCGCGGACCAATCCCTGGACGTATCAGCGGTTCTATTATTTCTAAAAACACAGGACCAGCAACTGGTTACACCATTGATAAATTGCAAGATCGCGGCCGTTTCTTTGTAGAGCCGGGCGACGAAATCTACGGTGGACAGGTTATCGGCGAGCACAACCGCCCGAACGATATCGTAGTAAACTTGCAGGAAGCGAAAAAACTGACCAACATGCGTGCTTCTGGTACAGATGATGGTTTGAGAATCGCACCGAAAATCAATTTCTCTCTGGAAGAAGCAATGGAATATATTCAGAAAGACGAGTATCTTGAAGTTACGCCTCAAAGTATCAGAATGCGTAAAATATACCTGGAAGAAAACGACCGCAAGCGTTATGCTTCTAAATTGGAGATGGTTTAAGCCGGATCTTATTTGCTGTTAAAAAACGAGGAAGCGCTGGCGCTTCCTCGTTTTTCTTTTTCTGACCTATAACATTTCCGGCTGTTAGACAGCTATTCAGAATTTGAAGTTTTGATTATTTCGTTGAGCGCCTCAACTTGCTTCTGATGCGTCTGTCTTGTGAGAAATATATAAATCAGTAGTCCAACTAACACAAAGCCCAGAATTTTCATCGGATTTGAACTCAGCCTTTCACCAGCTTGGTATTTTATAAGACCTAATAGTACCAGGAAGAGCAGAATTGATGCATCCAAAATCAAAGGCAAAGGTGATCTAAACATGAGTTCCCTATAAAGGAAGAATGAAAGTGCTACCCGGGTAATTACCAGCAAGATGATAATTCCGGATACTGGTCTTTTGAATGTTTTTATATTGCTCATAAGCTACATAATGGTTCAGATATGTATTCAGCATCCGGCAGAGCAAGTACCAAGCGTATCAAAAGCGGTATTTTCACAATTAAAATAAAGTGAAACGGAGACAATCAGACCTGCCGCGCCGGCCATTCCTCCCGAAATTATTCCAGCTGCTAAACTTCCTCCAATTTCCAAAACAAGCTCGTTTTCGCAAGATGCCATATCAATATTGAACTGTTGGCTACACATACCCGGACAATTTGGGAATTTCATGTTTGCAAACCGCTTATTGAGAGATTTTATCGAGATTTGTTTAACAAGCATATGCGCGAAGCTATTGGTATTTACCTTCTCTGTTTCAAGATACTGAGCTATCTTCTGAAATTCTCTAATAGCTTCGAAAACACGATCAGGGTCTCCTCCCGCTTTGATTTACAAATTCCCGAAGATCTTGCTCCGACTTTGTTTTTTGAAGCTTTAAGATCTCTATACTAGAAAGATTACGCTTTTTGACGGGAGACACCAAGTTGGCATTGATGAATAGCAGAAGATCAGCTGCTGCTTCTGCTGCCGTTTCTTGAGAAAGATTGTTGGCATCGACTCTTAGCAGCTTCAACTCGCTACTTGCCTTTCCAATCTGGGCTTTGTCACGTGCAGGCAGCGCATCTCGCTCGTTATTGCACGATAAGGTTGAAATAATGACGAACAAACTGCAAACGAATACTTTGAATAGCTTTTTCATCTTACTGTTTTTTAGTTGTTGATTAATCACTGACTAACATTAGATCTCGATTGAGACCAGGACTAATCAACTCCCAAAAACCTCTTTTCTCCAATCCGTTTATTTTTCGGCTGGCGCCAATGATCAAGGTAATTTTCTACAACCGTTCCTTCTCCTCGTCTGACGCATTATTGTTGTGCCTCCGCTTTCTTGCAAAGGTCTCCTTGCCGAAGCGATAGGTGAATGCAGCTCCGACCCGCCGGGTATCTGTTCTGTTCGTCTGGAAGTATTCCGACCGGATTAAGCTGATAGATCTGTTGTGGTAAACCCAGGAATGAAATATGTCTTCTACTGAAAGCCGGATACTCGCTTTTCCATTCCAGATCTTCTTCTGAACAGAAGCATTGGCGCGGTACATTCCGCTGGTGACAGTTTGGCCTGTAAAATCCCGGCTGGCGTAGTAGCCGCCCAGCTCGGCAGTCATTGTTTTGCTTAACGTGAAGTAATTATTGAGTTCAAAACGGGCGATATTGCTTTTAAAATCAAGCTCTTCGGTAAGTACCTTCCCTTTCAGCCCTACTCTCGAAAGCCGCAAAGTCGTGTTAGTATACCACCATTTAGTAATCGATGCAGAAACTGTGGTGTTGAGCAGCGCCATAAAACCTCCGCCAATGTTGTCCGGCCGGTTTATAAAGATCGTATCGATCGTTTGGGTGGTCGGGAAAATGGTACTGCTGAACTTGTTATAGCTCAGGCCCATATTCAACCATTGCTTACGCTGGTATTTCAGCTCCGCACGGGTCTGGTACTGCGGGTTCAGATCGGGATTCCCTGAGCTATAAGTATACTGATCGCGCTGAAAAAGGAATGGGTTCAGCAGCTGGTAATTTGGCCGGCTGATCCGCCGCACCAGCATTAGACCGAAGGTATTATCGCCTTTTTTGTCAGGTTTGAAGCTTACAAAAGCGCTTGGGAACAAGCCTGTGTATTGTTTCCTGAAAGTGGTGCCGGCAATTGCCTCATTACCCAGTTGAACGCCCTCGATATTTGTGTTTTCAACCCGCAGCCCAAGTTGCACTCCCATTTTGCCCCAGTTCTTTTGTGCATTCAGATAAGCTGCATTGATGTTTTCTTTGTACTTGAAATGATTGGATTGTGTGTTGTTGATGCTCTCACGACCATTTTCAAGATTGTAGTAGTTAAATACATTATCAGTATTGATCAAACTCGACTTAAAACCCGCCTCGATTTTTCTCTTTTTCGCAAACGGATGCACATAATCCGCTTTGGCTGTATATATGTTGAAATCGGCCGGAATGCGGTAAATAAAATCCTCCCGCCTGATCATTTCACCCGAAGGCTCGAATGCGACGTTCCGTAAAAACTGGTTTCCATTATTTACGTAATGCAGGTAATTAGCATCTACGGCCAGCTCGCGCCCTGCTGTATTAAACTTGTGCAACAAATTAAAATTCAATCCTGTATTGTTCCGCGTGTCGCCGCCGCTTGTTCCGCCGGAGCCGGTTACTGCCAGTTGATTAGATGCATCGTAATTCCTGCTGTCGTAATCGAAGTTCCCGTTTCTTTTGGTTCTGTTCAAATTCAGGATCAAGCCCAGCGTGGTTTTCGGCGTCGCTGCAAAGTCGATACCTACATTAGCATTGACACCATTGTTTCTATAAACCTGCTCATTCGTCAGGTCCACCCGCGAAGCCAGCCCGCCTGATTCAGTATAAAATCTTCTGTCAAATACATCTTCACTGTAATTTTTCTCAAAACCATATCCCAGATTGGCAAAGGCATTCCACTTTTTATAGTTGTAATTCAGGTTCAATGCATTGTTTGTTCTTGCATACTTACCCTGGCTCAATCCCGCAGAGAAGCTGCCTGTCAAACCGCCTATCCTGTTTTTCTTTAAGCGAATATCGATCACTGCGTTCCCGCCCGCATCGTATTTCGCCGAAGGATTGTCTATCAATTCTATCTTGTCCAGCAAACCGCCCGGCAGCGATTTCAGGTAAGCAGCCAGATCTGCACCCGACATGTAAGTACTTTTCCCATCAATTAAAACCAGCACGCCACTTTTTCCATTCAAACTGATTTCCCCATTCCCATTTACAGAAATGCCAGGTGTTTTTTCCAAAACCTCCATTGTATTGCTCGTCGCACTGCTGATCATCGATTCCACATTCACAACCGTACGGTCAATTTCCTGCTCAATAAGCGGCTTTTTAGCTTTTACGGTTACTTCTTTCAACTCGATGTTCTTAGCTGGAAGCAATACAATTACCGGCAGCACGATAGAGGAATGCGCACTGTCGAGTGTCATCGGCACGCTTATGAATCGTTTTTGGCCAATCGAGGATAAATCCAGCAAAAATGTCCCGCTTTCCAGTGCATTGATCTGGAACTTGCCGCCCGCATCGGTAATCCCGCCTTTTACAAAAACAGAATCAGGCATTTTCAAAACGCGTACGGTCACTCCGGGCAAAACCTCATTTCCGGCATCTTTCACCGTACCCGAGATTGCATGCGGCGCTGTTTGGGCATATAGTCTGCCGACAAAAAGAAAAATGGTTAAAAAACTGCTTATCGTTTTCATGGCTTCATCAATTTGAAAATGTTCTGATGAAGCAAATATTCACAGCAGCGCAGGCGACAGAAAATAATAGTGTCGTAACTTTCCAAATGGCTGACAGACGCTGCAAACAGCGGGTCGAAATGATTGAAAGGGATATTTCTGCATTCTGTCAGGAATTGCGGTGCGTCCGGCAGAGAGATTTGAGATGTCAGATCGCGAAATGCACATTTGTGATCTCATAAAATGACAAGTTGAAATGGAAACGAAAACGGATATCTGGACAAAGACCGGTTTTTCAACGCGGGATAAATACATTTTCCTTTCTGCCTGCGCCGCCGGGCCGATCTGGGTAGCGATGCATTTTTTCCTGAATATCCTCGGCGTAAGTGGTGATGAAGCGCTGGCAGCAGCTTTAACTGCGTTTTTTCTAGGAGGTGTATTCACCGGCCGCTACTTCGCTGAACTGGCCATTGTGCGGATCAAAAAGCCACAAAAGTTGCTGTTGTTTGTTCTTTGCATTTTTGTAGTCAGCTTTATTACAGTGCTGGCGCAACTTGGCTTTTCACAGGAACGCTTATCAGCATTCGGTCTGCTGCTGGTGTGGGTGCTTTTCATGATCATCAGCATCACACTCGGCATGTTCGTCAAGCTCGTACGTGCAATTGGTCTCGATGAATTACAGGAAGCACGGAGCCAGGCAGCGCATAGTAAAAGCGAGTTGCATTTGCTCCAATCGCAATTAAGTCCGCATTTTTTGTTTAACACATTGAATAACCTGTACGGACTATCCATTACGCAGCACGAAAAAATTCCGCCTCTGTTGCTCAAACTGGCTGATTTGCTGCGCTATTCCGTTTACGACGCCAGCGAAATGTTCGTCCCGCTCAAAGATGAGCTGGCTTATATTGAGAACTACATTGATTTCGAAAAAATCAGGATTGGCGAGCGGCTGCAACTGACTACGGATATTGAAAAAGTAGTCGATACACAAATTCAGATCGCGCCGATGCTGCTGATCGTATTTGTGGAAAATGCATTTAAACACTCAAAGAACACAACCGACGAGAAGATTTACATCGATATATCCATCAAAACCTGGAATGGACTGATCTTGTTTTCTGTCAAAAACTCGCGCGGACCGGCGAAAGAGGAAGTGAAGATCTTTGAAAAAAACAGTGGTTTTGGACTGCCGAATGTAAAAAAACGCCTCGAACTGCTTTATCCAAATGCACACGAGCTGACGATCAAAGAGGAGGCGGATTCTTACCAGGTCATTTTGAGACTTAATGCGCATTAAAATGCAGAAAATCAATTGCCTCATAGTCGACGACGAGCCCATCGCGCGGGATATCCTCAAAACTTACTGCGCGCATTTTCCCTATCTGAATGTGGCAGGTTCAGTTGGCAACGCATTGGAAATCAAGCCAATCTTATTCGAGCAAAAAGTCGATATTCTTTTCCTGGATATCAATATGCCGGTAATGGACGGAGTTACCTTTTTGAAAACACTCAAAAATCCGCCGCAAGTCATTTTCACAACTGCTTACCGCGAATATGCGCTCGATGCATTCGAACTTTCAGCTTGTGATTACTTATTGAAACCGTTCTCGTTGGAACGCTTTGTTGTGGCAGTCGACAAAGCGGTCGAACGATTGCAGCCAAGTAGCCCGCCGGCTATCGAAACTTCTGCGCAAAAGCCTGATGATTTTATTTTTATAAAAACCGACGGCAAAATTTTCAAAGTACTGTTTAATGAACTGCTTTACGCGGAAGCCAGTGGTAACTACATCAAAATAGTACTTACAACCAGCACGCTGCTCCCGGCAATGACATTCTCGAACTTCGAAGAAATGCTGCCAAAAAGCACTTTTATCCGCATTCACCGCTCCTTTATCGTCAACAAATCAAAGATCAGCCACATTGAAGGCAACCGCATTTTCCTCAACCAAACCGAGCTACCGATCGGGACGAGCTATCGGGAGGGTTTATTGAAAGAGCTCGGGCTGAATTCATAAGTAACTTCTTACTAAGCCGCAAGTTGTTCTCATTATTTACCAGTCAATAAGTCATATCCGCCGACAGCACATCGGCAAAGAAGCCGTATACAGTACTTCATACATTGTTAACAGATCTGCCTGACTTCAATGCGATCTATTATAACTCTTGTATCAGGTCTGCTATCAATGAATTGTTCCCGAATATTGCCACGTCTGATATGTACCTGCATTATCTTCTCCTACTTTTTCCTGATCATACTGCATGCTGTTAACATCCCAAGGGGTGACGACCTTTATTGTCTGCTGTTGTTTACCCAATCTTTCAGGGATGCCAAAAGCTGGACACAATGTTTTCAGTTGCTGTTTGAACAATGGGTCGAGCATCGCATCATCTACTCCCGACTCACTGCGCTGGCTTCCTACTGGCTGCATGGCACCCTGAATTTCAAAACGATTATGATAATAGGCAATGCGTCGCTGCTTGGCATCACATTTCTTATTTACAGACTCCTGCAAAGAATTGGCTTATCGATTTCCTATCTGTTACCAGTGGTATTAACACTTTTCAGCCCGGTTATGTATGAAGGAAATCTCTGGGCAGGAGCAGCTACGGTTTACATGCCGGTATGTTTTACCGGCATGTTATCTATTTACTTACTTACCGTTCCTTCGCGCATCGCTTTCGTATCGGCAGTGTTTGCTGCAATATTAGCTACCTATTCTTTTGGCAATGGGATGTTTACTTTTCTTGCTGGATGCGCCGTTTTACTGTATCTGAAAAAAACTCTGACAGCCTGCCTGTGGATGCTCGTTGGTCTGGCCGCTGCACTAATATATTTTGGTGGTTTCAAAACCCACAGTGCAACGAGCGCATTTGACTGGGCAGTTCATTTCCGATATCCCGCATACATTTTCTACAATTTTTCCGCGTTTGTAGGAGGAATATTCAACTACTATGAGAATGTCAATGGCCCAGTTGCCTTACAGAATATTCCCGCCATTTTGTGTGGTGTCGCAATATCTGTTTTTATAGCTTGGAGCCTGTTTAAAATTGCTACCACTCGGTCGCACGATGAGCGCGGAATGTTCGCTGTCAAAGCTACGTGGATAGGATTTGTTATTTTTATCGGCATTACTTCTGTGGTAATTGCCTATTCCAGAACCTCGGCACCACAAATGACGGTGGTTTCCAGCAGGTACAAGATCTACTCAATGACTGCCTTTCTGCTGGTTTACCTGTGGTGCCTTATCTCTTTTAAAAAGCAAAGGACTATCGGGATTATTTTTGCGACTACCAGTGCAATTCTGCTCGTATTTAATTACTTTGTTTACTATGAAAAGTTTGTTAACTATAAGTCGCACAGCTTAGCTGGCCTCTTTAATTATACAAACCGTGGCCAATGGATCATATACAACGGCTCATACTTTGAAGGTGCAAGCAAGCTGATTTGCGATAGTATCCGCAACAACCCTAAGCCGGTTTTTCATTTCCAGCCTGTTTTCCACGAGCTTAGTAGGGAAGCACTCAGCAAAGCACCTGCTTTGCTTGATGTGCGGGTTATTGAGAACAAACATTCTTCCAACCGATTTATAAGCAGTATTTCTGTTGGCACTAATGCATTTCCTACCACGCCCAATATGTCGCAGGGAGTGTATTTGGTTATGTACAATGAAGAAGATATCGTTCTTTTTGCTGCAAATCCATTGAAAAACGGGAGGTTTAATATGCTGCGGCAGCGGAATTATTTCAAGCCTGGATTTTACCTGGAAGAAGACATCCATAGAGCGATGCGCAAGGGCAAGGTCTACAAACTTGCCGTGTTCTGTCCGACAGAAAAGGAGAAGCTCAGGCTGATTAATCACCAAATTACGGGTATATAACCCCCGGAGATACTGAGCCAAACAGCCCCCGTCAACTCTTTTTTCGCATTTTAGTTTTGAGTAAAATGCATTCATCAAATTTGGAGTAATTGCGCTATACCAGCAATTTATTCTGACATTATGACTACCATAAAACAATCTATTTTCTAACACTTATTATACTATTTCAAGAATTTTTAGTTTTTTGTTTTTATGTGAACAAATCCTGTATGTTTGTGTTGTTAAATACACATTATTCATTAACATACTTTATTTCAATTAGTTATAAAATGTCATATATAGAACCAGCTCCCATTAAGGACAAAGAAAATCCTTTGGAGTCAATGATGCAGCGTTTTGATAAAGCAGTGGACATTCTAGGAATATCCGAAGAAATGTACCATATATTGAAAGTACCACGCAAGCAGGTAATTGTCGGTTTGCCAGTCACAATGGACTCAGGCGAGATCCGGACTTTTGAAGGTTACCGCGTGATCCACTCTACCATCCTGGGCCCGAGCAAAGGCGGTATCCGTTTTGATCCGGATGTAAATCTCGACGAAGTGCGCGCGCTTGCCGCGTGGATGACGTGGAAATGCGCAGTAGTGGATATTCCTTACGGAGGCGCAAAAGGTGGCGTTGCTTGTAATCCAAGAGAAATGTCTGCCGGTGAGATCGAACGTTTGATGCGCGCTTACACCACTGCATTGCTCGATGTTTTCGGCCCCGACCAGGATATTCCTGCACCGGATATGGGAACTGGCCCGCGTGAAATGGCGTGGTTAATGGATGAATACTCTAAATCGAAAGGAATGACAGTACCCGCAGTGGTAACAGGAAAACCGCTCGTCCTCGGCGGGTCACTGGGCCGAACGGAGGCAACGGGCCGCGGCGTAATGGTTTCGGCACTTGCCGGAATGGAGAAGCTGCGCATTAATCCTTACCGCGCTACTGCGGCTGTGCAGGGTTTCGGTAATGTAGGCTCACACGCGGCTATGCTGCTCCGCGACCGTGGCGTGGCTATTCACGCGATCAGTGATATTTCCGGTGCTTATTACAACGACAAAGGAATTGATATTGCTGCCGCAGTAGCTTACCGCGACGGCAATAAAGGTTCGCTCGAAGGCTTTGCAGGCGCAGAACTTATCCCAGGCGACGATCTGCTCACATTACCTGTCGACGTGCTGGTACCAGCCGCCAAAGAAGACGTAATTACCCGCAAAAACGTATCCGGCATTCAGGCAAAAATGATCGTCGAAGGCGCAAATGGGCCTACTTCTTCCAAAGCCGACGATATTATCAATGAAAAAGGAATTATGGTTGTGCCGGATATTCTGGCTAATGCGGGCGGCGTGACTGTTTCTTATTTTGAATGGGTTCAAAACAGGATCGGCTACAAATGGACGCTCGAACGAATCAATCGCCGTACCGACCGGATCATGAAAGATTCATTCGATAAAGTCTACGAAATTTCTCAAAAACACAAAGTATCACTCCGCATCGCTGCATACATCGTGGCGATCGACAAGGTTTCCAGTACTTATAAGTTTAGAGGCGGGTTTTAGGAAGTCATTTGTTGTCATTGTGGTCATTTATTGTCATTGAGGTCATTGAGGTTATTTATGTTGTAGTAGATGTTTAGGCAAACTAGCACACTTCCGACACTAACAACAACAATGACAATTAATGACTATTAAATGACCACCAATAACCCCCTTTCCATCAACATTACCCCTACATTAACAAACCCCGCTGCTGCATCTTCTTAAAGACAGAAATGTTAACTTTAAGGCAACAAAGCAGCTCAGTATGTCATTAAGTCCGCGTTTTATCGCATTTATCCTCGCGTTCCTTATCTCGCTCATTACCACTACATTTCTTGCATTTGTAGACGGTGTTTCAAAGGGTATGTTGTTCGTTGTGGCGATTGCCTCCTTCATCTCATCCTTCTTCCTCGTATTGTATGCCGTCGACATCCTGGTTTTCCGGGAGGTGAACAAAATGTACCGTACGATACACAAGCTGAAAATGCGCGATTTCAATATGGCGCCGCGCAAAAAGCTGATCCAGGAATCAAATCCCCTGAAAACGATCAACGATGAAATTTTTGTTTATGTAACCAAAAAACAGAAAGAGATCGACGAGCTTAAAAAGCTGGAATTGTTCAGAAGAGAGTTCCTGGCCGACGTTTCGCACGAATTCAAAACACCTATTTTCGCAGCTCAGGGCTTTATTCACACATTGCTTGATGGCGCCATGGAGGACGAGAATGTACGTGAAAGGTTCCTCAGAAAGGCCGCGAATAACCTTGATAGTCTTGATGTACTGGTTAAAGACCTGCTGGTTTTATCCCAGATGGAAACCGGCGATATTAAGATGAACCTGCTGCCTACGGACATGCGTCAAATGACAATCAACATTTTTGGCCGGCTTGAAAATATCGCCAAAGCCAAGAATGTAGTGCTGAAAGTGAAACCCGACGAGCTGCCGGAAGTCTGGGTAATGGCCGACGCCGACCGGATGGAGCAGGTAATGCTCAATCTGATCGAGAATGCGATCAAATACGGAAATGAAGGGGGAAAAGTAGTTGTACAGTTTAGTGAAGGCAAAAAATACATGGAGGTGGCTGTGAGAGATACCGGCCCGGGTATCCCACATGAACATTTGAACCGTATATTTGAGCGTTTCTATCGGGTAGACAAAAGCCGGAGTAAGGAAATCGGCGGCACCGGTTTGGGACTGGCGATCGTAAAGCACATCCTGAATGCGCATAATACCAAAATTGCAGTGATGTCAAAGCCCGAGAAAGGAACGACTTTCTCATTCAAACTTGAAAAAGCCTTTGGTACCACACACGCCGAGGCTGGGGAGGAAGAAATAACAGCCCAGTTGAATTCTTAACATTTCAAATCCATAAACCATTAAGCATGTTTGTACATAACGTATTTTTCTGGCTCAAAGAAAAAGACAACGCGGCCGCGCGGGAACAACTTCTGGCAGGTATCAAGTCCCTGGAAGCAATCGAATCCATTGAATCCGTTTACATCGGCACCCCAGCCGCAACCCGTCGCCCGGTCATTGACGCCACTTACGACTTTGCCGAAATCCTGGTCTTCGCCGACGAGGCTGCACACGACGTGTACCAGGTTCACCCACTTCACAAAAAATTCGTAGAAGAGAACTCGCACCTTTGGGAGCGCGTGCTGATCTACGACGTAGAGGCATAACCGAATGCAAACATTTGTTAACAAGTTATCCACAACCAGCATGTGGATAACCTGTTAATAAATCCACATTAACCGCAAATACAGCGCGTTAACCTGCATTTACGAGTTATCTACACTGTGGATAACTTATTTGACAATACGTTTGCCAGCTGCCTGATGGCACTATTCACGGAATGGGATCGTTTTATAGAAAGTACAAAACGAACGAAGCCATGAGAACAAACAGAGTCATGTTGTCGGTGATCGTAACGATTATTACAGCAATAAGCATTTCATCCTGTACCTACCGGTCCTCCTACAATCCAGGCTATGATTATGGTTACAGGCACGGGCATCGGTATTATTACCGCGCACCAGCTCCACCGCCACGTGTAGTGGTCGTGAAGCCGCACCGCCGGGTAATACATGCGGATCACTACAGACCAAGCCGACAAAATGATAAAGTATACAGACGTCAGTATAACCGGGGCAACCGATATGGTCATGGAAACAGGACCAGGGGACCAAGATGACGTAACCATTTTAAGCCTTAATTAAACAGGCCGGAAGCCGGAGATAACTCTTCGCTTTCCGGCCTGTTCTTTTATCTATGCATATACTCGATATACTGGAATCAGATGCTGAGTTGTATCCGGGCAAACTGGCTTACGGCTTTATAGGCAAAGACGGCGAATTGACCGAGCAGATATTTTACGCTGAGCTAAGTCAGCAAGTAAATGTCATTTCGGCCGGGCTCTCCGATCGGTATCCGACAGGCTCGCGCGTGCTGATCTTGTTGCCTGCGGAGGCCGCCTTTATCCGCTTCTTTCTTTCGTCTCTGAAAGCAAAACTCGTTGCGGTACCTTGTCCGATTGGTTACTCCGAATCGGGTATTCACCGGATCCTGAATATTATCCGCAATTGTGAAGCGGCAGCGATCATCACCAACAGAAAAACCTTTAAAATGCTTTTCCAAAGGCAAAATGATGCCGTAAAATCGTTACAGGATTGTTCTGTTGAGTGGCTGTTTACCGATGAAATGGCATTTGATACCGCGCCTGTCAGCAATGCGGTTCAGAAAATTGATCCTCACCAAACGGCTTACCTGCAATATACCTCCGGCTCGACTAGCCTTCCTAAAGGAGTGATGATCAGTCACGCCAATCTGGTGGCTAACCTGAGTGCGATCAACAACTGTTTTGGAAGAACTGCCGATGATGTTTCGGTGACCTGGCTGCCGCATTACCATGATATGGGTTTGGTAGACGGGCTTTTATCTCCTTTGTATACGGGCGGAACAGGGATTGTCATTTCTCCTCTTTTATTCATTACCAAACCGTTTTTGTTCCTTCAGGCTATCAGCAACTACCGCGCAGGATTTTGTGGCGGTCCCGGTTTCGGACTTGATCATTGTGTTGCCAGAATATCCGGCGAACAGCTTGCAACACTGGATCTGAGTTCTTTGCGCGTGCTATATGTAGGTGCGGAACCGATACGCATATCCAGCCTCGAAAGGTTTGCTGAAACCATGAAAGTCACCGGGTTCCGGCGCAACAGCCTGGTACCCGCCTATGGATTGGCCGAAGCTACACTGGCCGTGAGCTTACATTTGAATGGAACGCCGATGGTCTACCACAAAACAGCTGACCATTCCAAGGAGGTAGTCGCCTGCGGGCCGCCGGTGGAGTTTACCGAAGTTGCGATCGTTTCGCCAGAGACAAAGCAGGCATTACCACCGACCGAAACAGGTGAGATATGGGTCAAAAACGCTGGTGTGGCATTGGGATACTGGAAAAACCCGGAAGCTACGCAAGCTACTTTTCGGGCATATACCAGTGATGGCGACGGACCTTATCTGAGAACGGGGGATCTGGGCTTTATGGAAAACGGGAAACTCTTTATTACCGGCCGCACCAAAGAGCTGATTATCATCCGCGGCGTGAATTACTATCCGCAGGATATTGAAGAGGTGGTCGCCGAAAGCCACGTGGATGTTCAACCCAATGCAACTGCCGCCTTCTCAGTCAATACCGAAATTGGCGAATCGCTCGTGATTGTAGCAGAAGTAAGACGTATAGCACAGACAGATGAAGATTCGGATCAGATCAGGAACAAGGTCGCGCACAGTGTCGGGCTTGCATTTGGATTGATTCCTCACAAAATCCTGCTGATTCCTCCCGGTAAGCTCCCCAAGACTTCCAGTGGGAAAATTCAGAGGCTGCATGCAAGGGAATTATTTGGTAGTTTTGACTAAAACAATGAATTACTATAATGAATAAAACATTTACAGAAATCTCTGGTTGGATCGTTGAAAGCATAGCGCGCCACGCAGAAATGGATCCTTCGCAGGTACAGGTAGACGCGGACATCGTCAATTTCCGGCTGGATTCCCTTATTTTGGTCAACATCACAGCCGACCTGGAAGAGTGGCTCGGAATGGAGCTCAGTCCATCCATATTCTGGGAAATGGGCACGATCGAAGCTACAACCCACTGGATATTAGAGAATCAAGAAGTTTAGCATATATTGCTGCCTCTTATCTACTTACTCAATCGTTCATAATCAGGAATCTATGTCTGCAACGACTATCTGGTCGTCACAAAATGAGATTAGCCAAAACTATTCTGAGCTGATCGGAAATATGCGACAATCCAATCCGGTTCATTTCAATATGTTCGGAGACCTGGTCGTCATGGATTACAAGAATGTCAAGCGGGTATTCTCAGATTCTGAAAATTTCAGAAATTTCGACTTTACCGAGCGATTCAAGATCGTGTCGGCTATTGCGAACAATGATCCCGCCCTGCTGGAATTCGGCGAAAGCCTTCGTTACTGGCTTTTGTTTATGAACGGCGACCGGCATGCTGAACACCGCCGTTTCGTAAATAAGAAGTTTTACGAGGCCGATTATGAGAAAATAACACACGACGCTATTCACGATGTACTGACCACGTACCGGGACAGGGAAGAAGCTGATCTGGTTGAAGTTGCACGAAAATTCAGCTTTCTGATTATCAGCAAGATCATCAATCTTGAAAGTTCTGATTACGATTTTATTCAGAAATTCTCCTATGTCATCACACTGATATTTGAAAAAACGCTTTCTGTGAAAGATTTACTGGAATGTGCCAGTATGTCGAGACAGTTCAGCAGCTATCTCTCCCAAACACTCAGCCGCCAGGAAAAAGACCTAACCCGCAGCCTTCTGGTGGAAATGAATGAGATAATGGGTACTTCCCGCATCCATGAACTGATTGGTACCTGGGAATTTCTGGTGAATGCAGCCACTGAAACCACCACCCTCCTGCTGACCAGAAGCATTGCCACATTAATCGACAACAAAGACAGGCCAATTAACTGGAATTCACACACCGAATGTGCAATAGCAGTAGAAGAACTGATCCGTTATGTAAGCCCTGTCAACTGGATTCCCAGGCAAATTCACCAATCCATGGAGTTTGAAGGTCTTGCATTGAAAAAGGGAAAAACGGTGCTCGTCGGAATTGCCTCTGCCAATCGTGACCCTGCTGTTTTTCAGGATCCGGATACATTTATACCTACCCGCAAACCCAATCCTCATATCGGCTTTGGCTTTGGCATACACCATTGCGTCGGCGCCAGACTCTCCCGATTTGAGATGCAAAAATTCCTTCCTGCATTTATGTCGGCCTTTCCGAATATCCGGCTACACCCTGAGAAACCCTGTGAATGGGATTCCAAAGTATTTTTCCGGGGGTACAAAAGTTTGCCGGTATTGTTAAGATAGTGGCATAATGATCAAGTTTACAGACTTCTCATACTTCCTATTCCTGCTGCTGATCGTCCCTGCATATTACTGGACGCCCAACACCCGCAAATGGATCCTGCTGCTTGCATTGAGTATCCTTTTCAATATCAGCTGGAGTGGCTGGTATGTACTTGTCTGGATTGTACTTGTTACGATTTGCTACTTTTCGGGAAAATACCTGGCAAACCAGACGCATTCCAAACAGCGACGAAAAACGGTTTTAACCTTTTCCGTGATCGTTTGCTTATCGCCGTTGCTATTTTTCAAATACCTGATTCCGGTTAGTAATTCTTATTCTGCGGTTGCCCTCAACTGGCTTGCGCCTATTGGCATCTCCTACTACACTTTTCTGATCATCGGTTATTTGACTGATATTCAGAGGAGATACATTAAACCGGAGCAACACTGGGGTTACCTCGCATTGTATCTGGGCTTTTTTCCGACGATACTGGCTGGCCCCCTGGAACGTGCGCGGCAATTGCTGCCGCAACTCCGAAATCCGGTCAGCTACCAGCCCGACAATATCAAAGCAGGTATTTACTTTATTGTCTGGGGTTTATTCAAGAAAATCGTACTGGCTGCGAGACTAGCTGAACTGACTGATCCCGTTTTCGCGAAGCCTGAAAATTTCACCGGCTTCTCAGTAATGCTCGCCATTCTGTTGTTTTCAGTGCAGCTATACTGCGATTTTTCCGGCTATTGCGACATAGCAATGGGCTCTGCCAGGATGCTCGGGATTCGGCTAAGCAAGAATTTCGCCAATCGCTATTACTTCACCCCTTCCCGCACCGAATCCTGGAATCTCTGGAACATCTCTGTGACATCCTGGTTTCGCGATTATGTCTTTTTTAATATCAGCAAAGGCGTTACTAACCCGGCAAGACTGGAATTAAACCGCCTGTTAACCTTTATTATCACCGGTTTGTGGCACGGGCCGAGCTGGTCATTTGTGATATGGGGTGCGCTGCAATGGGCTTACATTAACTTCGAGATGCGGACGAAACATTTCTGGCAGAAGTTTTATTCAAAGCTTGGATTTCAGCTCGGCTCTTCGTCGCACAATGTCTGGCGCATCATTGTCAGGCTATTAACCGGCACGTTGATCATGGGCTGGTTCCGCGCTGCGGAGCTAAGTGCCGGGTTGCGTTTGTACGGAAGCATGTTCGGGTTTTCTTCCGGTACCATGTCGCTGATAAGTCCTGCTTTCCTGCTTACCCTCAGTTTATTTCTGATTATGGATTATTTCAATTATCAGATGGGCGAGAAAGAAGACATCGCGTCGTACTTAATGAAAAGAACCACTGCAAGACGAAGGGTTTCTCTGCTTTTACTTACCCAAATCATCCTAATATTTGGAAGACCCTACGTAGCCAATTTTTACTATATTCAATTCTGATTCGCAGTGCAAAACGTGATCAAAATATCGGGGCAAAATGGTTAGTACAATTATCAAATGGCTGCTGGTAATTATTGGAATCAAACTCATTGTGGTTTTAATCACTATTCCATTCACCCCCGATCCGAGAAGGGATCTCGCTGTCAGAGAAGAAATGTACCGCAAGTTCAATCCCAATGCCGTTTTCATTGGTACCAGCCGGACTCTGTATGCATTGGATTCCCGGTTATTTGACTCCCTGAACCGAAATGAAACGCGAACCTACAACATGGGTCTTTTCAACCTGCCTGCTTCCCAGGCGTTCAATATCGCTGAGCGGATCATTGAAAGAGATACCGCTGTAAGAAACATCTTTATAGAGTTAAGTGCCTTGGATTACAACACCATACTTTTAAGTCCAACCCGTGTTCTCCCCGATTTTGTATTCAGGACAAAGGTTATGGCCGGCTGTTCCACTATCGAAGTTTCGGATAAAATAGAAAGCTTCCTGGCCGGGCTAAATACATCGTTGTATCAAATGCTTTCGATTGCACCCCAGATTGTTTTGGCAAAAAAAGCAATGCGTACCTCGTCAGATCCGATCGAAGGCACTCCATGGTTGCGGCCCGACGGTCACCAGCCCGTCAACCTGGGAGGTACTAACCAGACTGCATATATCCACAGAAGCAAAAAATCGACTGCGCAAATGATGGCGGCGAGGCAAACCAAAGAAGCCAATCAGTATTACATTGACCAGATTAACGGCCTCATTCTGAGCGCAAGCAAACGTAAAAAGAAGATCACGTTTTACTTTCCTAATAACCTTTTGCATACCGAATTCCTCATTCTTTCGCAGGTAGCTCCCTATATTCCCGAGCATAACCTGATCCGTTTGCCCGCTGATTCGCGGTTTGAAGCACTTTTTGATCCAGGTAATTCCTTTGACGCACATCATCTAAACCAGCAGGGAGCGAAAATATACACGCGATTTCTGCAAGAGGAATTTTCAAAGAGATCACACCCTTTGACCGATAATATCTGATGCTTGTTTTCGCCATTCTTGCCTATCTGCTCGCAAATCTCGGCATCGGCCTCTGGGCTTCGCGGCGCATTTCTACCACGCAGGACTTTGTACTGGCAGGCAGGCGGCTCCCGCTGGTATTGGCGGCGTCGGCTACCTTTGCGACCTGGTTTGGCTCCGAAACAATCATGGGCGCGCCGAATGAATTTGTGAAACACGGTTTGCTCGGCGTGATAGAAGATCCTTTTGGCGCAGCACTTTGCCTGTTGCTGGTCGGACTGTTCTTTGCCCGCAAATTCTATGAAATGAACATTATCACGTTCTGTGATTTTTTCAAAATCCGCTACGGCCGGAAAGCTGAACTGTTGTCTGCTGTTTTGATAATACCCTCCTATTTCAGCTGGATTGCCGCACAGTTGCTGGCAATGGGATTTGTGCTGAATGTAGTGCTAGGCTGGCCTCTCACCACCTGCATTATCGGCAGCTCTTTCGTTGTGATCGTTTATACGATCTGGGGCGGAATGTGGTCGGTATCCATCACGGATTTCTTCCAAACGATTATGATCATATTCGGTCTGATTGCAGTCGCAGTGGTGCTTTATCAGGAAGTAGGCGGCTTTCAACCGCTGATCAATGCAGTTCCTGAGGACTTTTTCCAGTTTTATCCCGACATTACTTTCAAAGGTTACGTCGAGTACTTCGCTGCCTGGATCACGATCGGCTTGGGTTCTATTCCTCAGCAAGATGTTTTTCAGAGGGTTATGTCCGCAAAAACGGCAAAAATTTCAGTGCAGGCTACATTGCTTTCCTCGTTTATGTACATCACAGTCGCATTAATCCCCCTGTTTATCGGCTTGTGCGGCAACTATCTTTATCCCGGAGGCGACACAAACGATCAGCTGGTAATCCCCAAAATGGTCATGAAACACATGGGACTTCCTTTGCAGATCGTATTTTTTGGCGCATTGGTCTCAGCTATCCTGAGTACGACCAGCAGCGCGATCATGGCGCCGGCAGTGGTGTTGGGAGAAAATATTTTCAAGTTTTTCAGACCGGAACTTACGGACAAAGAGCTCCTGAGGATTATCCGCGTGGGTATTGTCGTGATCACTTCCATTTGCATTGTACTGGCAGTTACCCGCGAAAGTATCTTCGAGCTTGTGGCTGAATCTTCTGCTTTTAGCCTGGTTTGCCTGTTTGTTCCGCTGGCTGCGGGCGTATACTGGAAAGCCACCAACGAAATAGGTTGTCTGCTGGCAATGGTGGCAGGATTGATCGTCTGGATCGCCTGTGAGTTTGCGGGCACCGAATATCCCGCGTTGATATACGGGTTGCTCGCCAGTTTGCTGGGAATGATCCTGGGTATAATCCTGGAAAGACTATACCCGGATCAGCTTCGCCTGCGTACTAAATAATGAACTTGGCCACGCCGCCGTCTACTTTCAGCGCGGACCCGTTGGTGCCGGACGAAAGCGGGCTCGCTACATAGGTAACGAGATTGGCAATCTCCTCAACGGACGCAAACCTTTGCAGCAAAGAAGTAGGTCGGGCTGTTTTAAAGAAATCTTTCTCCGCCTCCTCAAATGACTGATTATTAGCTGCGCCAAGCTGCTTTACAAAATCGGCTACACCTTCGGATTTCGTTGGTCCTGGCATGACGGTGTTTACAGTCACGTCCGTGCCTTTTGTCAGCTCAGCGAGTCCGCGGCTTACACCCAGCTGCGCCGTTTTTGTGGTTCCGTAATGGATCATTTCTTCCGGGATATTCACCGCCGATTCGCTCGAAATAAAAATGATACGGCCCCAGTTTTTGGCCAGCATTTTAGGCAGGAAATAGCGCGAGAGTCTTACGCCGCTCATTACATTGACTTCAAAAAACTTGAACCATTCTTCATCCGTGATATCGGTAAATGGTTTTGGTTCAAAAATCCCTGCATTATTCACGAGGATGTCAATTTCAGGTAGTTTTTCCAGCAAACCTTTTACTTCTTCTGCTTTGGAAAAATCAGCGGCAATGCCGGAGATAGCCGCGCCGGGAATTGCCTGCTGCAACTTTGCAACAGCTTCATTTACTTTACCTTCCGATCTTCCGTTAAGAATGACACTAGCGCCTTCCTGCGCCAGACTGCGGGCAATCGCCAATCCTATTCCCTGCGTTGAGCCACTTACAAACGCCGTTTTCCCATTAAGTTGTAAATCCATAATTTTTTAATATTATTCAAAGAAAATTCACTCCTGACCAGCGCCTTTTTGACTTGGCTGCTCATATAAGGAGTCGATTGGATAACAAGCTATACCCTAAAAACATCCACGCATGAGAACACTTTATCTCTTTGCATTTTTGCTCTGCCAAACCGTTTCCTTCGCGCAGGGACCCAGGATTTTGATCGTTACCGCCCACCCCGACGATGAAACAATGTTTCCGGTAACTGTTTTCAAAACCACCCGCGAGCTGAAAGGTTCTGCTGATCTTGCATTGATTACCGACGCTTCCGGCGGCTATAACGGACTTGTGGCTTCGAGTTATTACGGATTAAATATGGTTGATTCGACAACAGGGAGAAAACATCTGCCTTTGATACGAAAAAAGGAAATCATGGCTTCGGGAGAGATCCTGGGAATTGGCAATTTCTTCTTCTTTGACCAGCGAGATGATTACTACAACCTGAATGAAAAACCTTATCTGGAAGGTAAAAACTGGGATATCAGGTACATTGAAAAGAAGCTCGACCAGATTCTGGCTCAGGGTAACTACGATTTTGTTTTCTGTCTGGTCCCGCATGAAGGGCAGCACGCGCACCACAAAACAGCATCCATCAGTGCCATTCGTGCAGTTCAGCGATTTAAAGGTGCAAAAAAGCCTATTGTGCTGGGCGGACAAGCGCAGAACAAAGGATACACTTTCAAGTTTTCAGGACTGGCCGGTTATCCCGAGACTAATATTGCTTCCGATGCGCCTGTGTTTGAATTTGATAGGTCGGCAGGTTTTGGAGAGGATAACAAACACAGCTACATGATAGTGGCTGACTGGGTGAAAGCGGCGCACAAATCTCAGAGCGGCGATATGAACCAGGCAATGCACCGCGGCGACCTGGAAACATTCTGGTATTTCTCGCTGAATGGAGAAGCAGGCATTTCGAAAACAAAAGCCTTTTTTGAAGCAATCAACAATGCAGGATATTCCAAAAAGTAACGCTATTCGCTCTGCATTACCATAAATAAGGAACTGCCAAATGGAGCTTTCTGCAGCAATGCAGATTCGGTTTTAGTAACTGTCCTGAGAACGGAGTTAATGAAGTTACCGGGGTATTTTACGTCTGAATCAACTTCATCGACATTGATTGCCTTCGATTTGATCTGGTACTTCTGCCACTGGCGGACTGCCAGAATGGGAAGCGACAGCAGGAAAGGCCAATAGGTATTATGTGCAATTTTCAATCCGGCTGCTTTGCTGTATTTGTCAAAATCAGCAATCGTAAATCTGCGCTGGCTTCCTACTGCGAGATCGTGAATGCCCGAAAACGCCTCAAATGCGTGGATATTGATTAATAAAAGTCCATTAGCACGCAACCGCGACCCGAAATGCTGTAATGCATTGACAATCTCTTCATCCGTAAGAAAGTAAAACGCATCGTTGCAGCATATCACATCGAACGTTTCACCTGGCTGAAACAAATGCACATTTCGTAAATCGCCGAAAGTGACGTTCAGCTTTCGCTCGCCTGCAAAGTCGATCGCGTGTTGCGAGTAGTCAAATCCAGTCAGATTATGATAGCCATTTTCCTGCAAAAAGGACAGCAGTCCGCCGGTACCACAAGCCGCATCGAGTATTTGAGCTGATTTATTATTTTGCCCTAAATACTTCTGAATCTGACTTAAAACCCGCCCGTGCAAGCTCTGATACCACCAGAGCTGCCTTTCCACTTCATACATGCGCTGATATTCCAAGCGGTTGTCGATCATACGGGCTCCTCGCTGTTATATTTGATCACATACTGCGGCTGGCCACTTTGTGCCATGAAACTTTTACCAATATATTCTCCCAAAACACTCAGCAGCGTGCATTGTATCCCGCCAATGAAGATGAAAGTAGCGGTTACTACCTGCCAGCCTTTCGGATCCGGCCCGATCAGCCATTGAATGGTCAGAAATAACAAAAGGAAGAACCCTAATGCAAATAACCCGACTCCGATAGGCATAAAGAGGCGGATGGGCAGGGAAGAATAGCAGAAAAGGATATTCAGAAAAAGCGAAATCAGCTTCTGCCAGTTGTAATTGGAAACTCCTTCCTCCCGCTTCAAATGCGCTACTTGTACCGTACCAATGTTTCTGGTGATCCTGAAAATCAGCCCGTCAATGTAAGGATAGGGTCCCTGGTATTTGATGATTTCCCGCACCACTTCTCTCCGGATCAGCTTGAAGCTTGACAGGTAGAGATCCTTGGGTTTGTTGAGCAGGTAGCTTGTCAGCCAGTTTACAAACCTGCTTCCAAGGTTGCGGCTTACGGAGTGTTGTTTTTTGGAATAATAGGTATAAACGACATCGTGCCGCCCGTTTTCCGCTACCTCTATCAATCTCAGGATTTCTTCCGGCGGGTTCTGAAAGTCGTCGTCGATCATGACGCAATATTCACCGTAAGCCCAATTGAGACCACACATTACTGCATTGAATTCACCGTAATTACGACGAAGCGAAATGAAACGCACATTGGTAAATGCATCAGCAATTTGCAAACAGACCGCCTCTGAATTGTCGCGGCTGCAATCATTTACCAAAACAATTTCAAAAGTGATATCAGATAGTGCCTGTTGTAATTTTTCCACCAGCGGTCTCAGGGTCTTCTCGCTGTTGTACACTGGAATAATAACAGACAATTTCATGAATGAAAAGTGAATTGATTGACGGTTTCGATGATGTAAGTGACCTCGTCCTCTTTCAGAACGGGATTAAGCGGCAGACTGACTACCTCGCGGTGAATTTGCTCGGTAATGGGAAAACTCAGGTCGTTCAAAGATGCATAAGCCTGCTGCTTGTGGATCGGTAAAGGATAATGAACGTTGGTCTGTATATTTTTTGAGTCCAGATATGAAATCAACTCCTGGCGCTGCGGATGCCGCACGACAAACAAATGCCAGGAATCCTCCTGAATGCGGTCGGCTGGTGGCAGGGTAAGTTCTTCCAGATTGATCTCTTCGAGGTACCTTTTGGCAATCTGGCGCCTTGTTGTGTTTTCTGCATCGAGATAAGGCAGTTTCACATTGAGAATCGCAGCCTGTATTTCGTCCAGCCTGCTGTTGACACCCTGGTAATCATTTTTATAGCGCTGCAAAGAGCCGTAATTGCGCAAGTACCTGATCTTTTCAGCAAGTTCCGCGTCCGATGTGACCACCGCGCCTGCGTCGCCCAATGCACCCAGATTCTTGGTAGGATAAAAGCTGAATGCAGTTGCATGCGCTATTCCGCCTGTTTTTTTATGCTGATAATAAGTGCCGTGCGCCTGGGCGGCATCGGTGATCACTTTCAGATTATGTTTCGCGGCCAGCTGCATAATCTGGTCCATTTCACAGCTTCTTCCGTATAGATCAACTGTGATGATCGCCCTGGTTTCCGAGGTAATTGCCGCTTCTATCAGAGCAGGATCGAGCAACATCGTATTCCAGTCGGGCTCTACGAAGACGGGTTTCAAGTGAAGATAGCTGAGTGGCAGTACCGACGCGATGTAAGTATTGGCAGGCACGATCACCTCACTTCCAGGTGGAAAATCCAAGGCTTTTAAAATCAGGGTAATTGCATCCAGCCCATTCGCCACGCCCACACAATGCTGTGCTTCACAATAGCCGGCGAAAGCTTCTTCAAATGCTTTGAGTTCGTTACCCAGGATATACCAGCCAGACCTGATCACGCGCAAGGAAGCTTCTTCAATTGCCTTCAAATACGGCGCATTGACCAGGTTTAAGTCCAGGAAAGGGATCATTGCGTGAGCAGCTGTTTCAGAACGTAAGGTTCGTCGATATAATCCGCCTTGTCGTAATACTCATTGGAAAGTACCAGCAGAATCGCATCAGCAGAAAAGGTGTCCATGGTATGCCAGTCGCGGGGTTCCAGGATCAGGCAGGATGCAGGATTATCCAGTGTGAAATATTCCTCCGTTTCGCCGTTATTGGAATACACCCGGCAGCTTCCGTGAATGCAGATCAATGCATTCCAGGTTTTATGGTGCCGGTGCCCGCCACGCGACGAGTCCCCTGTACCATAGATATAGAACACGCGCTTTATTGTTCCGGGAATAATCTTCTCGAACACGGTCAGATTACCCGAATCGGTATTGAAAGTATCTAAAGTAATTAATAGCGGCATATATAATACCCTGTTAGGAAGCGGCTTGCGCCATTTGAGTTGTATAGCTGAAACCAGGACCGAAGCTCATGCTCCCTTGAAAATACACAAATATTCCCGACATAAAAAAGACGGTGAGCGAGCGGCCTTTATGGATTATTTTATAACTATTTGGTTTCAAGTTACAAATAGTGAAAGATCGGACACTCTTAACAAATTATTAATCAAACATTTACAAAAATAAAATAGACGAAAGGTTACCTGAAAAAATTCCAGCCGAACACATGATCTAAGTACATTAAAACTTTAACAGGAAGTGGTTCCAGCCAAAGAATCCTGTTGTAACCCATGTAAAACACCTGAGGATGAGTGACACAGACAACTGCCGCAAAGAACAAAATCACCCGCAGCGAGCGTACAGAAGCTGTCTGATGCAGGATGAAAAAGGACAGCAGCACGAATGGAAATCCGTAAGCCAATGCCCTGTCCAGATCGTGTACGTAAATGCCGGTAGCCACAAGCACTGCAATGCCGATCGTCAATGCGGCGATCAGCCAGTAGCGCCGCGTCAGCCACAATGCAAGCAATGCAGCCAGCATAATCAGCCAGGTACCTTCGAAAGTAGCCCAAATACTACTGCCCAGTCCATTCCTGTGTGCATTGGCAAACAGCACGGGCGTGCCGATCGTGGAGTAGCTGTGATTAGGGAAATATTCGGCCTGCACATAAAACCGGATCGCAAAATACACAGCCCACGAAACCCACATAACCAGACTCTGTCCTGTAAATACGCGTCGTAAAAGACCGGAGAAGCTGAAATCATTCAATTGATACGCCTGGATTACCATCCAGAAGAGCAGCAGGTACCCGCCTGCCACCACTGCGCGCTCGTCGGTAAAGAATGCCGCCTGAAGACTCATGAAAATGACAAGAGGATTCCGGCTCAGCAATGCAGCAAGGAGGAAGAAATAGGCAAGTCCGTCGCCGTAACCGTGTACATCGGCAAATGCCCAGACACTCACGAACGTGTTTGCGATGGCGAGAATGGAAAGTGCGGTAAGTGCCTTGTCTGCACAAACCGAGTAGATATAGTCTCCGATCCTTTTCAGGAACAAAACCCCGAGTACCGCCTGAATGACCAGTATGATGAGGATATTACCGTTTGTCAGAAACGACAGCAGTGGCAGAGTCCAGCGGAAAATCATGTTTTCGCGCCTCACATCGTAGTCCATATCCTTCGGGTGCAGCAGGTCCTGCGCCTGGTTGTGGATAAAAACCCAGGCGTCGAGCTTGGTTCCCCCGTCGCGGAAATGATCAATCAGGAGTGTATAAGGCGGAAATGCCAGGAACAGCGCCAATGCGACAGAGGCAAATGTGACTTTCCACAACCAGCTACTATCCGACAGCCGTAATTCAATCGACGCAAAAAACGACTTGTAGAAGTTCTCTAAAAGCATTGAGGCTAAATGTATACCGGCTCAAAGATACGTTGATTGAAATCTCACTTCCAACTAGCCTCGATCCGGCTGCCCTCCTCACTTTCAATGATCCTCAGATAAGTCTGGATTTCCTGCTGCAAATCCTCCACGTGGCTGATGATACCGACAATGCGGTTTTCCTTGCGAAGCGACTTTAAAGTTTCAAAAACGGTTTGCAAT
The DNA here is from genome assembly GCF_056895175.1 of Dyadobacter sp. HNCC25DJ183. Taxonomy (NCBI): domain Bacteria; kingdom Pseudomonadati; phylum Bacteroidota; class Cytophagia; order Cytophagales; family Spirosomataceae; genus Dyadobacter; species Dyadobacter sp. HNCC25DJ183. The sequence goes on along the minus strand of NZ_JBXHAP010000005.1, from coordinate 393,763 downwards.
GCATTCTTATCAAGCGAGCCGAAACCTTCGTCCAGAAAGAAAAAGTTGTGCGTTGATTCATTCCGGATATGAATATGGTCGGCCAGTGCGAGCGCAAGCGAGAGTGCAGCCTGAAATTTCTGTCCGCCGGAAAGCGTTTTCAGCAGCCGCAAATGTCCGCCATTCAATAAATCCCTGATCCAGAAACTGTTCCCTTCACCGAGTTCCAGATGCAGCTGCTGGTGCGTCATCTGGTGAAAGCGCGTATTGGCAGCTTGTATCAGATTTTTCAGGTAAATACTGGAAGCATAGTCCACAAAGCCGCTGGAACGGAAGAGCTTTGCAAGATCATCCAAATGCTCTTTTCTAAGCTTCAATCGTGCCTTTTCCTTTTCCAGCACCTGCTTTCTGGCCAGATCTTCTTCCATTTTCCTGACCAACCTGTCGAGACCGCCTTCTTCCTTTTGATGCGCATTCAGGTTGGCGGTTAATGTTTGTTTAGCAAGAACCGCGGCTTCATGCTGTTCTTTATTGTATTGCTGACCGGTATTTTCCTGTAAAAGCTGCTGCAAATCGCGGCTGGTGCTTTCCAGGGCAAACCTGAAAGTTTCGATCGCCTTTCGCTCCGCATCAATGTGGAGCGGGTTCTTCAATATGGTTTCAACCTGCAACTCCGAATCAAATTCATAACGGGCCAGCTGTAAATCAATGTTTTGCTGAGTCTCTCCGAGATCATTTCGATAGCTATCCAATGCAGATTGTAAAGTCGCCTGACTGCCGGCAAGTACATTGTTCTCGGTTTCAAGTGCGTCCAACTGCTTTTCGGTTTGTTCAAATAGCGTGGTAACTTCCTTGTAACCCGACTTTAATGCATTTATCTTTTCAACTATGGCAGATTCAGGCTGCGTCTTAAAATCTGCCAGCTTCACCTTTTCAAGCTGCTCGGATAATGTCAAAATCGTGTTTTCCAGCCTGATAATCTCGTCTCGCAAGGCTTGAAGCGGCTTTTCTACTTTCTCGCTTTTCTCCTGAATTTCTGTTTCAAGCTGCAATGCTAGCTTTTTAATAGCTGCTTCTGCTTCACGGATAACTTGCTGGCTTTGGGTTACGGTTTCAAAATGCTTTTCGAAGCTCTCCGGATCATTCTTATCAAATTTTATCCAAACAAAAAGCGCGTCGTGCTCCTCTGTCTTTTTCTTCGCAAGCAGCCAGCGTTCACGAATGGATAACTTTTGCTTTTCAAGCTGGTCTATCTGATTAAACAGCCTTTCGACTGTTAACTGCACCTTCCGGATCGCACGGTCATTTGCTTCCAGCTGCCTGGTACTTTTGTCCACCGCTTCAATGTCTGCATGGAGCGACTGATCGGCATGCAGTACCATGGGGTGGTGCGCCGAGCCGCAAAGGGGGCAAGGTTCTCCATCCTCCAAAGCGCCTGCATACTGCTGCAATGCAAGCTGGGTATTAATTTTCAGCAGCTTGACAGAAAGTACTTTCCTGCTTTCTTCGTTATTGTTCGAATATTCCTGAACTGCATTCCGGAACACATCTATATTTGTCTCAATCGGCAAGCCCGGGATGAATGCGGTTCTTACATGCTCCATTTGCGCTTTCAGGGTAGCCTGCTGCGCTTCAATTTCCGTCTTCAGATCGTCGGCCTCTTTCTTGATAGCCTGTCTGTTTTCTGCCAGATTTTGCGCAGACACAAACCAGGACTTCACCTGACTTAACTCCTGAATATCTGCAATCTGTACCTTCCGTACTTCGTTTTCGCGTTCGCTTTGCGCAATCTTATCCCTGAGCTGCTCAATGGATTTCTCCCTGCTTTTCAGCTGGTCTTCTCCCCGCGTAAGTGCCTCTTTCCGTTTCTCGACTGCCGCTTCGTTTTCCAGAATGCGGATTACTTTTTCAAGCTCTTCGGCGGTATCGAGCAGTTCCTCCCGCGTTTCGTAGCGTGGTTTCAGCTCGCTAAGTGTCTGCTTCTGTTTTTTTATCAGTACTGCAAGTGATTCGCTTCTCAGCTGGTTGTTCAGAAACTGCTTTTCGTCGCGCTCAGTATCTGCTGTCAGCTTTCTTTTTTGGTCAAAAAGCGATTTGAAATGGAGGGAGCAGATTTCGTAAATGCGCATTGCTTCTTCCCGAAGCTGCATTCCCGGAGCTTGCAATTCGAGTTCTGCTTTCTGTTTCTGAAGTAAATCAATCTTTTCAGCTGACGATTTCAACCTTTGGAAAAGACCTTCCAATTCGGTTTGAAGCAATAATTCCGCGCTCACCCTCCTGATTTCCTCCCGCACCAGCTCACGCTTTTTTTGCTCTTCTGTGATCATTTCCTGAGTTACCTCGCCCAGCCCGGTAAGCTGCCCGTCCAGGTTCGACAATGCGATATCATTCTGCTTGCTCAGCGAACCCACATTCCTGCTCAGGTCATACTTTTCGAGTTGAAAGAGCTCCTTCATCATACGCGTGCGCTCCGCGTCCCGCAATTCAATAAACTCCTGAAAACGCCCTTGCGGAATAATGATCGTGCGTCGAAAGTTATCATAACTCAGACCTATTATATCCTCAGCGGACTCATTTTCGGGCAATGGTACCCAGTTTTCATCCGACCAGATATAGGCCCTTCTTTCAAAAGTCTTTACTTCCTTAAAGTTTTTCGTATTTCTTTTTCCACGGACTGTGAATCTGTAACGATCGCCTTTCTTCCCTGCAATGCATTCAAAATCAATCAGCAGCTCGTCCGAACGCAGGTTCATCATATTGTAAGTCCGGTCGTCGCCAGACTTGTTGAGCCGCTCGGTATCTCCGTACAATGCAAAAGTTATAGCTTCCAGGATGGAAGATTTACCGCTACCAACCGCACCAAAAATGCCGAACAAGGAAGAATCGGTCAAAGGACCGAAATCAATCTCCTGCTCGCTCTGGTAAGAATAAAGTCCTTTGATTTTAAGGTATTTGGGGATCATTTTCGGGGCTTTCGGCCATCAGCTGTCGGCCGTCGGCTTTTTTTATCAAAATATTAATGTTTGTAAATGAAAACTTCGGCTTTCGGCAGTCAGCTTTCGGCTTTTTTATTTGAAGCGGGGAAGTCAACAAAATACATTTGCATTCAGACATCGGATGTCAAAAACAACTCAATAGCCGAGTGCCGATAGCTGACAGCCTACCCAATCCCTTCCAGCAAATCATCCAAATACTCCCTCGTGTTACTTAATCTCGGCACTTTGTTCTGGCCGCCGAGCTTTTGGCGCTTGCCCATCCAGGCGTAGAAGGTACCTGCGGGTACGAAGTGGATCACAGGCGGCAGCAGCGCCATATCCTTGTATCTTTTAGCATCATAATCGGAGTTGATTTCGCGCAATGCATTGTCCAGTGCCTCACTGAAAAGTTGTTCATCTTCCGGCGCTTTGGTGAATTCGATCACCCATTCGTGGCTACCGCGGGAGCCGTCGCCCATATACACCGGGCCGGCGGTATAGTTGGCCACCAGACAATCCGCCTTCTGAGCCGCTACTTTGATCGCGTGATCTGCATTTTCAACAATCACTTCTTCTCCAAATGCATTGATAAAGTGCTTGGTACGCCCGCTTACTTTTAGCCGGAACGGATAAACGGAAGTAAATTTGACGGTATCTCCAATCAAATAGCGCCACAATCCTGCATTGGTCGAGATCACCATTGCATAATTCTTCCCTACTTCCACTTCGTCTAGCAATAGGGCTCTCGGATGCTTTTTACCAACTTCCTCAACTGGTACGAATTCGTAGAAAATACCGTAATCAAGCATCAGCAGCATTTCTCCTACCCTATTCACATCATCCTGAATCGCGAAAAAACCTTCCGACGCACTGTAAGTTTCGAGATATAAAACCTGGTCCGACGGGAAGTATTTGGTCATAAAAAGCTCACGGTAAGGTTCGAACGAGACTGCACCGTGTACAAAAACTTCAAAATCGGGCCACACTTCGAGCATATTCTTCTTGCCGGTCAGTTCAAGTATCTGATCCAGCAGCACGATGGTCCAGGTAGGTACGCCAAGAATGCTCGTCACGTTTTCCTGCGAGCAAATGGAAGCCATTTTTTCGAGTTTGTTTTCCCAATGGTCCATCAATGCCACTTCGAGCGGCGGAGTACGCATAAATTCTGCCCAGGAAGGCAGATTTTGCATAATCACCGCCGAAACGTCGCCGACCTGGGTATAATCATCGAATGGATTGGCGTGCAGCGTTCCGCCGATAGATAAACCTTTACCGTCGAAAACACGCGTATCCGGGCGGTTGTTGATGAGGAGTGTCATCATATCTTTTCCTCCCTCATAATGGCATTCTTCCAGCGCCTCCGGCGATACCGGGAGATATTTGCTTCTCGCATTGGTAGTACCCGACGATTTTGAAAACCATTCGATTTGTGAAGGCCACATGACATTAGGCTCGCCTTTGAGTACGCGCTCGATATAGGGATAAAGGTCCTCGTAAGTAGATACCGGCACCTGTTCCTGAAATTCCCTGACTGTTTTGATCTGACTGTAATTGTACCTGCTTCCCCACTCCGTATATCGCGCGGTTTCAATCAATTCCGAAAAGATGCGTTGCTGAGTCTCAATGGGATATTTCCTAAACTGCTCTATTCTCTCAAAGCGGCGCTTTAAGAACCAGACAGTCATATCGTTAACCAGCTTCATTGTATTTACTCAGTTTGAAGTGCCAGATGCAAGACCGTAAAAATAACAATAAAAAATGGTGGGAGAACAGTTTTTGAAGCTGTTTCCCACCATTCTGTTCCGAAGAATTTTATGATCTGGAGCTAAATTTCCGGTAGATAAAAAGAAGCAAAATTGCACCTAAGATGGCAATGAAAAGGCTTCCAAAATTAAATCCGTCAACAGTCCCGTAACCCAGCATAGATGAAATCCAGCCCCCGATCACGGCACCTGCGATACCAATCAATATGGTAACAATAAAACCGCCCGGATCTTTTCCCGGGTGAAGTGCCTTTGCAATAGCACCGGCAACCAGTCCGACGATAATCCACGTTAAAACTCCCATAATGCTTAGTTTAGATTAGATGAATGTGATTACATCCCTATTCTCAAAAACTATGCCCTACCAGAATCATTTATCATAAAACATATTGCTGCCGCCTGCTTTCTTTACAACCGAGGAAGTAATTTCCTGACTTTCTTCTTCCTGCAAAGTACGAGCGCCGCGGCCCTGACGCACTACCCGGCTTCCCGTGATCTTGAACAAAGCTTCCCCAAGCAAAGGGTCACGCGGATCTCCGTAGCGATAGAGGATATTGCCCTCGCTGGCGGGGATATCAGGAACGAAGCCTGTGTGGTAATCCGATTTTTTATCTCTGTTCAGCGATTTGGAAACAATCGGCTGTAAGCCCCATTTAATACCTTTATCCTCTCCCGTCAATGTCACCGAGCCTACGTTTTTACCGACTGTTCGGGTACCAACAAGGGTAACATCCATGTAAGGCTTTAACCCGTTGATCAGCAACTCACTGGCGGAAGCAGAACGCGATGAAACCAGGAATACGAGATTGTTCAGGTTGCCGCCGATGTTTTGTGTTTTGGTAATAAACTTATCGTAAAAATAGCTGTCGCCAAACTTCTTACGGTTGGTCTCCGTCACCTCATCGTTGTATTCTTTATAGTAAAAAATGTCATTCGAACTACCTTTCACGATCAAACTGGCCAGGTTGGTTGCGGAACTGACATAACCACCCGGATTATACCTCAGATCGACTACCAATGCATTTACATTATTTCGCTGAAAGCTTGTAAAGATGTTATCCAGCTTTTTATCGTACTGTCCGTTGCTTGTCTTGTAAGGCTGCGGGATAAACTGATGGTAAACTACATACCCTATTTTGTTGGGCCCGTACGTGAATATTGTATCAAAAAAGACGGGATCTTCCTGCAAAACAATCGGTGCAAGCTCCCTGCTGGTCGTTGTTTCTTCCAGTGCAGTACCATTAATTTTTGCCAGTTTGAATGTCTTTTTATCCTCGGTATTCAGTAGCTGACTGTAATTGCTCCCGGTCAGTTTCTGATCATTTACACTATTGAAAATATCCCCCCGCACGAATCCGGCTTTGTCGGCCGGTGAATCGGGGATTACGTACAATACAATCCCGATTACATTGGTGGAGCCACTTGGAAAATACACCAGCTTGTACTCCATTCCGGTCGTTTTGGATTCTCCTGCCAGCGAAGCCTGCAATTCATCTGCACTTTCCTGTATCCACGAAAAACGATCCCCGTCAGGCCGCGCATTTGCATCGAACCTGTACAATAAGGATTCGAAAAAATCGTCCGGCTTTTTTGTATAATCCGGTGAAGCGGTGATGTGGTCATTCCAGTAGTACCAGTACTTCATATTGGCGTAAATCCATTCGTTGGTCTGCGTTTCCGTAGCAGGATCAACGTTTTTTTCACGACAACCATTAAAAAGCGCACCTGTGAGCAGGAGGATCAGGAGGTATTTAGTTTTCATAATGCGTTGTTAAATGCGAGGAAAACTTCTTTGATAATGTCACAAGCCTGGTTCATTTGTTTTTCATTGATCACCAGCGGGGGTGCAAAACGAATTTTGTTGCCGTGGGTAGGTTTACATAGCAAGCCTTTTTCCATCATTTTATAACAAAGTTCCATTCCGGTAGTACCTTCTTCACCATCACGAATTACAATCGCATTCAGAAGCCCCTTTCCTCTAACGCTTTCAATCAGAGAACATTGTTGTTGTAAATCCTGCATTCTTCTTCTGAAAAGAGAACCCATTCTGTCCGCATTTTCAGCCAGGTTTTCATTTTCTACCACTTCCATGGCAGCGATGGTCACAGCACAAGCCAGCGGGTTACCGCCGTAAGTAGAGCCGTGCTCGCCTGGCGCGATCGTGAGCATAATTTCATCGTCGGCAAATGCAGCTGAAACCGGCATTACACCACCTGAAAGCGCTTTTCCCAGAACCAGTATATCCGGTTTTACACCTTCCCAGTCACAGGCAAGTCGCTTCCCTGTTCGCCCGATGCCGGTTTGCACTTCGTCAGCTATGAAAAGCACATTGTATTGGGTACACAAATCACGCACTCCTTTCAGATAACCTGCTTTTGGTACTACCACGCCGGCTTCTCCCTGGATCGGCTCAACCATAAAACCGGCTACATTAGGATCGCTTTTGAAAATAGATTCCAATGCATCCAGATCATCGTAAGGAATGATTTCATAACCCGGCAAAAACGGCCCGTAATCATCGGTGCTGGAAGGATCGGTTGAAGATGAAATAGCGGCCAGTGTCCTCCCCCAGAAGTTACCCGAAGCATAAACTGTTTTGGCTTTTCCAGGCTCGATTCCTTTTACTTTATATGCCCATTTCCGGGTAAGTTTCAATGCGGTTTCGCCGCCTTCCACGCCCGAATTCATCATTAAAACCTTATCATACCCAAAGTACTCGCACAGGTACTTTTCACATTCTCCCAAACGGTCGTTGTAAAATGCACGCGAAGTAAGGGTCAGTTTCTGTGCCTGCGAGATCAATGCATTGATGATATGCGGATGGCAATGCCCCTGGCTGACGGCACTATACGCAGAGAGAAAATCGAGGTACTGTCTGCCTTCCACATCCCAGACATGCACGCCTGATCCTCTTTCCAGCACGACAGGCATTGGTTTGTAGTTATGAGCGCCATAGCGGTATTCGAGCTCTATTGCCTGCTGTGAGCTGCTGATCGTGTCTGTATAGTCTGAGATTTTTTCCATCGTTATATTGTCTTTTCTATCTTACGTAAAAATAGAGAAAAGCATTGAGGGAATCAGTGATTTTACAGTAAGCCTTATAATCTTATATTTGTAAAAGATCACAAAATCAAAGATCATGAAAGCGCACTATAATCCAGATTATCAAAACATCCTGACTCGCATATTTATTCCCGTACAGGAATGGAACTCCCTCAAGTCCGAACCTTCTGACATTGAAAGTGCAGGAGCATATCAAATTCCTGACTGGCAAAAAAAGATCGTCCTGAATAGAATGGAAGCATTTGATGCCGGACTGGAAGATTCGCTGGATTTGGAAGAAGCCATGAGAGAGATTGAAAAGGATCTTTAATGTACAGAATTCAGATTCCACGCTCTGCCCGGCGTGATATCAGGGAAGCTGCACAATGGTATGATAAACAGCAACCCGGCTTGGGCAGGCGATTCACACACTTGGTCAAAAGAAAACTCGAATTTATAGGTAGCAATCCCTACTTATATGAAATTCGATATAAAAATGCCCGTGTGGCTCGGATACCAATCTTTCCCTTTAACATACATTTTAGGATTGACGAAGTAAAAAAAAAGCGTCGTCGCTTTCGCTATTTTTCATACAAGTCTGAATCTCGATAGACTGGAATCCAGAAAAGAATAGCACTGTCTTCGCTTGAAACGTCAATTTCGCTCAGTACTTTTGCAACCATAATCTCAAAGGGGTGCCCTACCTGACGGGCTGAGATCATACCCATAAACCTGATCCGGGTAATGCCGGCGTAGGAAGAGAAAGCTGGAATAATCCATTGCTTCTAAGTTTCATTTATTGTTTTAAACCAAGATAGGTGGCCCCTGCCTGTTGTAACTATTTATCTCGCAATGCGAAACGTTACTACCTATCTGCTTATGCTGATTTTCAGCGTGGCTTTTTGTACCAATACCTTTGCACAACGCACCATTTCCGGTCGCGTTACCGACGCCGAAGACGGCAAGCCGCTCCCCGGAGCGACCATCGTCGCTTCCGATATAAGAGGTACCAACTCCGACCAGAACGGAAACTTCTCCCTCCGCAACATCTCGGAGAACGTCGGCCAGATCGAAGTCTCTTACATTGGCTACCAAAGTATTCAAATCCAGTTAACGGGACAAAATCAGCTGGAAGTCAAGCTGGTCCGCAGCACTTACCAGGCCGATGAGGTAGTGATCAATGCAACCCGCGTGAATGAAAAAAGCGCCATGGCATTTACGAATGTGAGCGCCGCGGCTATCGACAAGCAAAATCTTGGTCAGGATTTACCGGTATTACTCAACTTTACCCCTTCGCTGGTAAGTACAAGCGACGCGGGCGCAGGTGTGGGTTACACCGGAATCAGGATCCGCGGCTCTGATGCAACGCGCATCAATGTGACCGTCAACGGAATACCTTATAATGATGCTGAAAGCCAGGGCGTTTTTTGGGTGAATATGCCCGACTTTGCCTCGTCCGTGAGCAGCATTCAGATCCAGCGCGGCGTAGGTACCTCTACCAATGGAGCCGCTTCTTTTGGCGCAACCGTCAATATCAACACCAATGCATTGCGTAAAGAAGCTTATGCCGAGCTGAACAATGCTTACGGATCTTTCAATACTTTCAAAAACACATTGAAAGTGGGTACCGGCTTGATCAAAGATAAATTCACATTTGACGCGCGGCTTTCCCGTGTTTCGTCGGACGGTTTTGTGGACCGCGCTGCTTCTGAGCTGCATTCCTATTATTTGTCAGGTGGTTATTTTGGCAAGAAAAGTTTTGTGCGGGTGAATGTATTTTCGGGAAAAGAGCGGACGTACCAGTCGTGGAACGGGGTACCAGAAGCTAAGTTGCGCGGAAATCGCGAGGGAATCTTAGGCTATATCGACAGAAACGGGTTGGACGAAGCAGATGCCCAAAACCTGCTCAACTCCGACAACCGCACTTACAATTCATATACTTACAAAAACGAGGTGGATAACTACCGCCAGGACCATTATCAGATTGTTTCTTCGCATAACCTGAGCGACAAATGGAACTTCAACCTGAATGCATTTCTGGTAAGAGGTTTGGGATATTACGAACAGTACCGGGAAGGTGATGATTACGCGAACTATAACTTGCCCAATGTAGTAATCGGCCCGGACACGCTGGAAAGCACCGATCTGATCCGCAGACGCTGGCTTGACAATTACTTTTACGGAACTACCTTTTCACTGGATTATAACAGTTTCAAAAAGCTGACTGCCAGCATCGGCGGTGGCTGGAATAAATACGATGGTGACCATTACGGACAGATTATCTGGGCGAGAAATGCGGGAAATATCGAAAATGAGCATCGGTATTATTACAGTCAGGGAATCAAAAAGGATTTCAATGTTTATGGAAAACTGTATTACCAGTTTACCGACAAACTCAATGCGTTTGCAGATCTGCAATTCAGGACTGTAAGTCACGCCATTCATGGAACAGACAATGACCAGGTCCAACTGGCGGTTGATCAATCGTACTCTTTTTTCAATCCAAAAGCTGGCTTAACTTACCAGATTGCGGACCAAAGCAGTGTTTATGCCTCTTACAGTATTGGTAACCGCGAGCCGAACCGCGACGATCTTACAAACACAACCGCCGTTTTATTTCCAAAAAATGAAAGTCTCCAAAATGTGGAAGCGGGTTTCCGGACACAGCAGGGAAAATGGGCTTTTGCGGCCAACTATTATTTAATGCATTACAAAAATCAGCTGGTACTCACCGGGCAGATCAATGACGTCGGCAATTCAATCCGCGTGAATGTTCCGAAAAGTTACCGTACAGGAATAGAGCTGGAAGGCGCAGTGGCTTTCAACCGCTTTTTGAAATGGAATGTAAATGCAACTTTCAGCCGGAACAAAATCGATAATTTCACCGAGTATGTGGTTGATTATGATAATGGAGGCTACCAAACCATAAATCATGGAAAGTCTGACATTTCTTTCTCGCCAAATGTAATCGCCGGAAGTCAGTTGACTTATTCAATCTACAAAAACGTGGAGCTCGCATTACTGACGAAGTATGTAGGGAAGCAATATCTCGACAATACCTCCACAGAAAGCCGGAGATTGGATGCCTATTTTACGAATGATGTGCGTTTATCGTGGACGATCAAACCGAAATGGGCGAATGAAATTGCATTCAACCTGCTTGTCAACAACATCCTGGCTGAACAATATGAATCCAATGGCTACACCTACGGCTACATCGCCGGAGGCGCATTAACACAAGAAAATTTCTACTTCCCGCAAGCCGGCAGAAACTTTCTGGTAGGGGTCAATTTTAGGTTTTGATTTCGACTTTCTGGCTACCTTTGCCGCATGGAACTCAAAAATGACCTTTTACTCCGTGCGGCGCGGGGCGAGAAAACGGAGCGGACGCCGGTTTGGATGATGCGCCAGGCTGGCCGGATTTTGGCTGAATATCGGGCTGTCAGAGAAAAAGCCGGCAGCTTCATCAAGCTTGCTACTACACCGGAACTGGCAGCCGAAGTAACATTGCAACCGGTTGATTTACTCGGCGTTGATGCGGCTATCATATTTTCAGATATTCTCGTAATCCCCGAAGCAATGGGGCTGCCTTATGAAATGGCCGAGCAGCGCGGACCGGTTTTCCCGGCAACCGTGCATTCCATGCAGGATCTTGCAAAGCTGCATATCGCCGAGCCTGAAACAGATCTGAAATATGTGCTGGATGCTATCAAAATCACCAAGCAGGGACTGGAAAATCGGGTTCCGTTGATAGGTTTCGCAGGAGCGCCATTTACGATTTTCTGTTATATGACAGAAGGAAAAGGCTCCAAGACGTTTTCTGTCGCCAAAAAGCATTTATACGCAGATCCTGAATTCTCGCACGCATTACTTCAAAAAATAACAGACAGCACCATTGCTTACCTGAAAGCGCAGGTTGCAGCAGGTGCCAATCTCGTGCAGCTATTTGATTCCTGGGCGGGCATTCTTTCGCCTGAGCAGTACCGCGTCTTCTCACTTCCCTATATCAAGCAGATTTGCGACGCGATTAACGAAGTACCAGTTACTGTTTTTGCCAAAGGTGCATTCTTTGCAAGAAAAGAGATCAGCGAACTGAGCTGCGATGTGGTGGGGCTCGACTGGAATATGGATATCCGTGAATCGCGTGAACTGATCCCGAACAAAACGCTGCAAGGAAATCTGGATCCCTGCGTATTATATGCTTCGTACGATCAGATCAGGATTGAGGTGAAGAAAATGCTGGAACAGTTTGGCACACAGAGATACATTGCCAACCTAGGCCACGGCGTTTATCCCGATACTGATCCTGATAAGGTAAGATGCTTCATTGAATCCGTTAAAGAATATTCAAGCCTGTAATGACAGTACCAAAAACCAAATGCGTTTTCCTTGACCGCGACGGCGTGCTCAATGAAGATTGTCCGGACTATATGTACAATCTCGACGAGCTGGTGATTCCGGAAGGTGTACCGGAAGCTTTGAACCTGCTGAAAAATGCGGGCTATCTGCTGATTGTGGTAACGAACCAGGCCGGAATTGCAAAAGGGCTGTACGGACCTGAAAACGTGTACGCGATTCACGAAGCGATGCAGCAGGCTTCCGGAAATGTACTGGACGATCTGTACTTTTCTCCCTATCACCCACAATATTCCGGCGCTTCACTATCGAGAAAGCCGGGCTCGCTGATGCTGGAAAAGGCAATCGGTAAGTACAACATTGACCCTGAACAATCCTGGATGATCGGTGACCGTGACAGGGATATGCAGGCTGGAAAAAATGCGGGAGTGAGAACAATTCACATTGTTCCTGAAAATGAAAGATCGGAGGGTGATTATGCGGCTGTTAATTTATTAGAAGCAGCCAAAATCATATTGAAAGCCGGAAACTAGGCTTTTACTATCGGAGCAGCTTGCGGCGCTTTCTGGATTGAGCCGTAAGCCGGGCAAGCATGCTTGGTGCAGGCAGAAGCTGCCAATGTTCCGCAAATAGCGAAAAGTACCAGTATCTTCTTCATTTTTCTGTTCGTATAAGATTTTGTCACCGTAAAAATATAAAAAAAGTTCTTTGAACGAGCGTTACTATCTGACTAATAACGAACTCATCCAAAGAACTTTATATTAAGCGGTTAAATTTTTGTTTCAACCAATTCTTCCTCTACTACTTCGGCCAGCGCTGCCGGTGCATCTTCCTTGCCATCATTATTATTGATCTGGCTCGTAAAAGGCTCTTCTTTAAAGCCCAGAATCCGAAGCATTGAATCGCTGTTTTGTTCTTCTGCGAAAACACGCGTTGTAATCTTGCCATCTTCATCCTTATCCACCAAAACGTGTTTTGGCGCCGGGATTAGACAGTGCTGGATTCCGCCGTAGCCTCCCAGAGATTCCTGGTAAGCGCCAGTATGGAAAAATCCGATGTATTGTTTTTCGGTTTCTTCTTCAAAAATCGGCATGTACAGATCGGCGCTGTGCATTTCACTGTTGTAGAAATCCTGCGAATCACAAGTAAGTCCGCCTAGGTTCACCTTCTGGTACGGACTGTCCCAGTTGTTGATCGGGAGCATGATATACTTCTGGTTCATACCCCACGAATCTGGTAGCTGAGTGATGAATGATCCATTGATCATGTACCAAAGCTCTTTATCGTTTTGCAGCTTTTTGTCGATGATTTCATAAATCACCGCGCCACTCTCGCCTACTGTATAGCTTCCGAATTCCGTAAATATATGCGGAACGGGAACGTTGTTCTTGTTGCAGATCCACTGGATGTTTTCAATGATCTCGTCGATCATCTGCTGATAATCGTAGTTGGATTGCAGGGAAGTCTGAATAGGTAACCCGCCGCCGATATCGATAGAATCAAGCTCAGGGCAGATTTTCTGCATTTCGCAGTATTTGAACATAAACCGGGTAAGCTCACTCCAGTAGTATGCACTATCCTTGATACCTGTGTTGATAAAGAAGTGCAGCATTTTGAGCTTAAACCGTGGGTTTGGCTCGATCTTCTCTTTATATAGCTGCTGCACATCGTGGTAACGGATACCCAGACGCGAAGTATAGAATGCAAAATTTGGCTCTTCATCCGTAGCAATGCGCATTCCGAAATTCACAACATCCGCAGTAACCTGCTGCTCATAAGATTCGATTTCTTTGAGGTTATCCAGAATAGGGATCACATTGAAGCCTTCATTGATAAGCTCGCTCAGATACTGCGTGTAGCGCGGTAGCTTGTAACCGTTAGCGAGAATATAGGTACTTTTAGTAACCTTTCCGCGGCGGTACAATTCCCGGATAATGGGAATATCAAACGCGGATGAAGTTTCTATGTGAATGTTGTGTTTCAAAGCCTCTTCCAGTACAAAACTGAAATGTGAGGACTTGGTACAATAGCAGTAGGTGTAAGTTCCTTTGTAATTGTGCCGCTTGAAAGCATTCCGGAAAAACATATTCGCATTTTCGATATGCTCCCCGATTTTAGGTAAATAATTTATTTTAAGAGGCGTACCGTGCTCCCTGATGATATCCATCAGAGGTACATTGTTGAACAGCAATTCGTTATTATCAACGTTGAACTCCATGGTCGGAAACTCGAACGTCTGCTCAATAAGATCAATGTAGCTGCTTTTCATTATTTGCTTTGTCGCGGTTGTAATGAATGAATTGTAAGTAAAAAAGGAACAAAAAGACCCGAAATTTGGCCAGAATATATCTCATATGCAAACATTGAACGGGCTGAAATCATTCATTTCTTCACCTATTTATCGGCCGATTCAATCGGTTCATCCTTCAAATACCCCGCTTGATTATTTTTCAATTGATCCTGCTGCATTGCTGTGCCTATTTTTAGTCTGTTGAAAGATCAAAACAGGATCAAACCTTCACACGTAGTTACACCGGCTTGTCTCAATCCGCAATAGAATTTATTTAAATAATACAAATAAATTATTGTTAAGATTTCACCGGCAAGAACGTGGGGGCAGGAGGTTGCACGGGTTTCTTAATACTTTAAAAAAAAGAAGACTGGCTAAATAGCTGATTTCAGATGCATTGCGGAGATCGTTAAGCAACTTGCTTCAGGAAAACCGGCTATTATCAGGCAAAAAATTAGAAAACTTTAAAAATACCCGGAGTTTCCTTAGTTTTTATCATTCGAATATTTCAAATTTGAAACGTGAAAGATCGAATTATAAAATCAGCATTAAATCTGTTCTGGCGCTATGGGATCAAGAGCGTCACAATGGATGATATTGCCAGAGACCTGGGGATTTCGAAAAGGACCATATACCAGCATTACTCGGATAAGGAAGCGATTTTGGCCCTTGTAATACAGGAAGAGCTCAACTCCCAGCAATGCGAGCTGGAAAAGCTCGATGAGCGGGCCGAAAATCCTATCGAACAGTTGATTTATTCTTCCGTACAAATGCGCGAGACCATGGCGAACATGAACCCGACCTTCCTGTACGACCTTAAAAAGTATTATCCTGATGCATGGGGCCTATTTCAAACATACAAACATGAATATATCATCAAAAGCCTCCGCGACAATCTGCTCAAAGGGATCGAGCTGGGATTGTACCGACCGGAAATCGACGTGGATATCCTCGCATTGTTGCGCGTCGAACAGGTTGTGATGGGTTTCGACCCGACCATTTTCCCGCCCCGGAAATTCGATATGATGCAGATCCAGATGCAGTTTCTGCTGCACTTTCTGAGGGGGGTTTTATCCGAAAAAGGATTTGAATTTTACAACACCATAAAAGATAAATCAGCACTTGAAATTAACATCCATGAAAAATAACATTACAATACGTGGCAGTCTCGCACTGCTGGCCGTTTTGCTAAGTTTCGCCTCCATACGCGCACAAGACGGCGGCTACTCGCTCGAACAGGCCGTCGACTATGCGATCAAGCACAACCTGAATATTAAGAACGCACAACTGGATGCGACTTCCGCAGAAGCCCGCATTGGTGAAATCAGGGCAGCAGGTTTGCCTCAGGTAAGTGCGGCCGTGTCGGTGACAAACAACATTATTATCCCGAGGTTCTTTCTTCCTGCCAATGCTTTTGATCCTACTGCACCTGCCGACGCGCCGCCGGCTGCGGTTGAGTTTGGTATCCCCTGGCAAGGTTCGGCCTCTGCCAATTTGAACCAGCTCATTTTTAACGGTTCCTACTTTATTGGTCTGAAAGCAGCAGCAACTTATCGCGAGCTGGCGCAGAAATCGACGACTTCGTCGAAAGTGCAGGTAGCGGAAGCAGTTACAAAAGCTTATTACTCAGCACAGGTTGCCGAAGAACGAGCTAAGCTGCTTGATCTGAATATTTCGCGTGTTGATTCATTGATGCGTGAAACCAAGGCGATGAATGCAAGCGGCTTTGTTGAGCTTCTGGATGTAAACAGGCTGGAAGTGCAGATCAACAACCTGCAAACCGAACGTCAGAAAGTTCAGAACCTTATTGAGCTCAGCTACGCACTCCTGAAATACCAGATGGGAATGCCTGCCAACGAGCCGATCAACCTGACAGATGATATCAATGCAGTGAATGTGGACTCGCTCAGGACAGCGACTGTGGGTTCTGACCTGAGTTATGAAAACCGCATTGAATACTCGCTGTTAAGTACTCAGGAAAAGTTAGCCGGCCTCGACCTGCGCAATGTCCGCAGCGGGTACCTTCCAAGCTTGTCGGCTTCGCTCGGTTATGGATATAATGCGGGTTACGACAAGTTTGCACATTTATTTTCCCGCAACTGGTTCAACAATATGGTGTTAACCGTAAACCTTAACGTCCCGATTTTCGACGGTTTTTCCAAAAGATACCAGATCAACCAGAAAAAGATCGCGATTGACAAGGTTAAGAACAGCCAGACTTTGCTGAAACAATCGATTGATCTCGAAAACAACCAGGCGGGGATCAACATCAAGAATGCATTTGCAACGCTCGAAACGCAGAAGCGCAACCTGACACTTGCAGAGGAAATTGTGCGCGTTTCCAAAATCAAATACAAAGAAGGCGTAGGCTCAAATATAGAGGTAATCAATGCAGAATCTTCGCTGAAAGAAGCGCAGACCAATTACTTCACAGCACTCTACGATCTGATGATCGCCAAAGTTGATCTGAGCAGAGCCAAAGGAGAACTTTATACAGAGAAATGAGCATCACATTAACACCGAAACAAAATTTGAAACTGCTATTTACCTATATCATGAAAAAAAATATTCTATTAATAACAGCCATGACAATCCTGCTGGCAGCATGCGGGGGCGAAAAGAAAGAAGGCCTGGAAGGTAAGAAAGAAGAGCTTGCGAAGCTGAAAGCAGAGCAGGTTGAGAACGAGAAAAAGATCAAAGCGCTTGAAAGCGAGATCACGAAACTGGATCCGAAAAAAGCGGCAGAGCCAAAAGTGAAGCCGGTATCCATTGACACATTGACGCCTGAAACTTTCCGTCACTACGTAGAGCTGCAGGGTACTGTTGATGCAAAAAACAATGTAATGGTAACCCCGAAATCGGGCGGCGCAGTGACTGCGATGTACGTAAAAGAAGGCGATTTTGTGAAAGCAGGAAGCATTATCGGCAAGGTTGACAATAGCCTGCTGCTTGAATCGGTGGAAGAGCTGAAAACCCAACTGAGCCTTGCCAACACGCTTTATGAAAAGCAAAGAAACCTTTGGGACCAAAAAATAGGTACCGAACTGCAATACCTGCAGGCGAAGAATAACAAGGAATCCCTTGAAAGGAGAATGAGCACGCTGAATGCACAGCTGTCACAAACCAACATCGTATCGCCAATGGCGGGTGTGGTAGATATGGTGAATGTAAAGGTTGGCGAAATGGCTTCTCCGGGAATGGGCGTGGTTCGCATTGTTAACCTGAGCAACCTGAAAGTATCTGCCAAAGTATCTGATACCTACGCGGCCAGTGTAAAAAAAGGCGACGAGGTGATCGTGAAATTTCCTGATCTGGATAAAGAATACAAAGCCAAGGTTTCATTTGTGAGCACTGCTGTGGACCCGCTTTCCAGAACATTTACGATCGAAGCAAACCTGCCTTCTGACAAAAGCATCAAACCCAATATGATGGCCAATGTACAGATCAACGATGCTACCAGCAAAAATGCATTGGCGGTTGACCAGAACTTCGTGCAAAGCACAGAAAAAGGTAACGTTGTGTATGTAGCGGTAACTGAGGGCAACAAGAAGATTGCCAAAGCACGTGAGGTTAAAACCGGTTTGAGCTACAATGGGAAAATCGAAATCCTGTCAGGACTTTCCGCAGGTGATCAGCTGATTACATTGGGCTACCAGGAGGTTTCCGACGGACAGCCGATTAGTTACTAAAATGCAGAATGACGGCCGTTAGGCCATTTGTAGTCAGGGATTGTCATTAAGTGCACAATTCAGTCATTCACTCATTCAGTTATTGAGTCATTCAAAATTGATCACATGAAATTTAGCGAATATAAAACCCTTGGGTTCACCAACTGGTGCGTAGAGAACCGGACTACGATCTACATCTTTACGTTCATTATCACGTTGGCCGGGTTTATGGTTTATAATAACCTGCCCAAAGAACAATTCCCTGATATCAAGATCCCTCAGATCTATATCAACACCGTTTACTTCGGTACTGCACCTGCGGATATCGAAAACACGATCAACAAACCCATTGAAAAGCAGCTGAAATCGCTGAGCGGGGTTAAAAAGATCAAGTCCAACGCATTGCAGGACGTATCCGTAATCCTGGTGGAATTTACTCCGGATGTTGCGGTGGAAGTTGCCTTGCAAAGAGTCCGCGATGCGGTGGATAAGGCGAAGACCGACTTACCTCAAAACCTCGACTCAGGTCCCACAGCTCAGGATGTGAACTTCTCAGAGTTCCCGATCATGAACGTGAACATTGCAGGTAACTACTCGCTGAAACAACTTAAACAATACGCAGAAGATTTGCAAGATGGCATTGAAGCACTGCCTGAAATTACCCGCGTGGATATCCTCGGCGCATTGAACCGCGAGATTCAGATCAATGTAAACCTGGACCGGATGAAGTCAACCGGACTTACCTTTTACGACATTCAAACTGCTGTTCAGGGTGAAAACATCAACGTTTCAGGCGGTGAGCTGAATGTTGACGGTGTAAGAAGAACTTTGCGTGTAAAAGGCGAGTACACCAATGTTGCCGATATGGCAAATATCCGCATTCGTACCGCAACTGGCGCGACGATCCGACTGGGCGATGTTGCCGATGTGAAAGATGATTTTGAAGAACAGCAGGATTTCGCACGTTTGGCCAACAAGTCTGTAATTACATTGAACGTGATCAAACGTTCGGGAGAAAACCTGGTAGACGCGGCGGACAAGATCGAAGCGACAATCGCAGACTATAAGGAAAACCGCTTCCCGCAGGGACTGGATATCAATATTACTGCCGACCAGTCTATTCAGACAAGAGCTGACCTGCACGATTTGATCAACACCGTTGTACTCGGGTTTATTTTCGTGGTAATGGTTTTGATGTTCTTTATGGGTGTGCGCGACGCGATTTTCGTCGGCTTGTCAGTGCCGCTTTCCGCACTGGTTGCATTCGTAATGATGCCGATCATCGGCCCGATGGTAGGTACCGAATTTACATTGAACACGATCGTACTGTTCGCGTTTTTGCTGGGGATCGGTCTGGTGGTGGATGATGCAATTGTGGTAATTGAAAATACGCACCGCCTTTTTAATCAACATAAAGACTGGACGATCCAGCAGGCTGTGAAGGCGGCTGCAGGCGAGGTATTTATCCCGGTTCTTTCAGGTACGCTGACTACGATTGCGCCATTCTTCCCGCTGCTTTTCTGGACAGGTATAGTCGGGGAATTTATGAAGTTCATGCCGCTGACGCTGATTATTACACTTGGCGCTTCACTGTTTGTTGCTTATGTAATGAACCCCGTATTTGCTGTGTCATTTATGGGCCGCCACGATGACGAAAAAGAGGCGCACGATACCAGCTTCAAAGCAATCCGCCGACCTGTGATCATTCTGGCAGTAGCCGCAGCGATAGGTTACGTTATTGACCGCGGGCTTGGTAACTTCCTGGTGTTCATCCTGGTACTATGGATGTTCAACCACTACATTCTGACACCAAGAGTGCTTGTTCCATTCCAGGACCGTTTGCTACCCGCATTGAAAAACAATTACCGTAAATTCATTGACTGGCTGCTGCACGGCTGGCGGCCTGTCATTGCGATTGTTACGATGCTTGTCATGCTGGTGGCTACATTCATCATCACCGGTATAGCGCAGCCCAAGGTATTGTTCTTCCCAAGCGGCGATCCGGATTATGTATATGTATATAACAAAATGCCGATCGGAACAGACGCCCGGGTAACCGACTCTGTTACCAAAATCATTGAAAAACGTGTTTTTGATGTTTTGGAGAAAGAGAAAGCAATGGATATGGTTAACTCGGTCATTGCCAACGTTGGTAAAAATGCCGGTGATCCGTACAACCCCGACCGTGCTGCGACGCCGCATAAATCGAAAGTGACCGTTGCATTTGTTTACGGAACCGAGCGTGGCGGAAGATCTTCCGAAGCTATTCTTCGCAAAATCCGTGAGGCAGTTACAGGTATCCCGGGCGCTGAAATTTCGGTGGAACGGGAAGCAGTAGGACCACCAACAGGTAAGCCTATCTCCATTGAAATTTCAGGAGATGAATTTGACGAGTTGCAAAAACTCGAAAAAAGCGTGATGCAGCGCGTTCAGCAATCGGGAATTGAAGGAATTGACCAGCTCCGTTCTGACCTGGTAACCAACAAGCCTGAAATTGTAATTGATATCGATCGTGAAAAAGCGCAGCGCGAAGGTATCAGCTCGCAGCAGATCGCCCTGGCAGTCCGTACCGCATTGTTCGGTCTGGAAGTTTCGAAATTCCGTGACGATAAAGATGAATATCCGATCATGGTAAGGTTGAACAAAGACGATCGGGAACAGATTGAGAAGCTGCTCAGCCTGAATGTGGTTTACCGGGATATGAATATGGGAGGTGCATTGCGTCAGGTTCCGATTACCTCGGTTGCCAATATCCACTACTCGACTACGTTCAGCCAGATCAACCGCCAGGACCAGCGGCGGATCGTAACCCTGGGTTCCGATGTTTTGCCGGGGTATAATGCCAATGAAATCGTTGCGCAAATCCAGACGCTTATCGAAGATATGGAGGTACCAAACGGATATACGATTAAAATGGGAGGTGAGCAGGAAGAGCAGGCTGAATCTATGGCTTTCCTTGGAACTGCATTCGGGGCGGCGATCTTGCTCATTTACCTGATCCTTGCGACGCAGTTTAACTCGGTTGTCAAACCATTCATTATCTTCTTCACGATTGTTCTTTCACTGATTGGGGTATTGCTGGGTTTTGTGATTTTCAACAAAGACTTCTCCGTGATCATGTCCGGTGTGGGTATCATCGCATTGGCAGGTATTGTGGTAAAAAATGGTATCCTTCTGATCGAGTTTATCGAAGAGCTGCGTGGCAGGGGTTACCCGATGCGCGAAGCAATTATTGAGGGTGGCGCAATCCGCCTGACTCCGGTACTACTTACTGCTTCGGCCGCTGTATTAGGGCTTGTGCCGCTCGCATTGGGTATTACGGTCGACTTTGTTGGTCTGTTCCGCAACCTGGAACCCGACCTGGTTATCGGCGGACCGAGCTCAATCTTCTGGAACATCCTGGCGTGGACGATCATTTTCGGTCTTACATTCTCAACGGTACTGACACTGATCCTTGTACCCTGTATGTATTATGTCAATGAAAGAGTACGGGAAAAGTGGTTCAGAAAAGAGAAGCCGGAAGTGGTGAACCCGAACTGGCAGAATGAGACGATTTAGAAACTTTAAAAAAATGCTGCCTGTTTCAATTTTCTTTAAATTGGAATAGGCAGTATTCTAAAAATTCCTAGATTTGCAACCCCAAAGAGTTCGGGAACTGAGTTACTCAGTAAGTAATCTCGGGATGTAGCGCAGCCCGGTAGCGCACTAGCATGGGGTGCTAGGGGTCGCAAGTTCGAATCTTGTCATCCCGACAAGGCCTGGTCGAAAGACCGGGCTTTTTTGGTTTTAGAGTGAATTGACACCAGCTCATTGAGTTTTTGTTGGCAATACGAGCCAGAAGATCTGAATCTGACTATTTCAAGTGGTTACAGTTGGACTTCTGCCGACAAAATCATAGATTTCAGCCTTGTATTGCAATATTTAGATACTAAACACACTTAATAATGCTCTTTGACCCGCCCAAATTAGTCTTTCGTCCCATTACCAAGGAAGACACCTACTCCGTTTGTTTGCTACTCGAACAATTATCTGAATTTCCTGGCGGCGTGGATGCAATTGATTTAGAAGACAGCTGGAACAACTTTTCCGCACATCCTAATATTTACGGAGTGGTGGGAATTGCCGACGACAAGATCGCCTGCTACGGGAGTGTAATCATTGAATATAAAATCCGGGGCGGAAGGTCGGGCCATATTGAAGATATCGTTGTAGATCACCAATATCGGCGAAAAGGGTTCGGAGAGCTGTTGATATCACATCTTGTCAGTTACTGCGAAACGGCCGGATGCTACAAAGTAATTCTCGATTGCTATGAAGAAACGGTCCCGTTTTATAATAAGCTTCATTTCAAGGAAACTCATTTTGGAATGTCAAGATATTTGTGAGTTTTAAGTAGGACTTATGCTGACGAACGGAACAATTCTGACATTTATGCGCTCTTCGGAGAATCTTCCATGTTGTGTCGGCATACCCTTCGTCCATTTGGACGTAAGTATATAGTTGCCATCTCACTTTCGTTATTGCCAGGCAAGTGAATTCAACAAATCACCATTTAAAAGGAAATACCCTATCGGGTTTAAGTCCATATCATTATGATTCCATTTAACAAACCATATCTTACAGGAAAAGAAGCCCACTATCTTTATCAGGCTGTGCTGTCCGGCAAAATTTCCGGAGACGGGATCTTTACAAAAAAATGTCATTCCTTCTTTGAAGAGCGTTATGGCTTCCAGAAATCGCTTTTGACAACATCGTGTACCGACGCGCTGGAAATGGCCGCGATCCTGGTGAATATCGAGCCAGGTGATGAGGTGATCGCGCCTTCATACACATTTGTCTCTACTGTTAATGCTTTCGTATTGAGAGGCGCCAAAATTGTTTTTGTAGACTGCCTGCCCGATCACCCCAACATGGACGTGTCACAAATCGAAGCACTGATTACCAAGAAAACAAAGGTGATCATCCCTGTCCATTATGCGGGAATTGCCTGTGATATGGCTGAAATAATGGACCTGGCAGCAAAATACGGTCTTTTTGTTGTAGAGGACGCTGCTCAGGCCATCGACTCTTACTTTAATGGCAAACCTCTTGGTTCAATAGGTCACCTCGCCGGATTTTCATTTCATGAAACAAAGAATATCATTTCCGGAGAAGGCGGAATGCTAGCGATCAATGACTCCGGCATGACAGAACGTGCGGAAATTATACGGGAAAAAGGGACAAACCGGTCGCAGTTTTTCAGGGGAGAAGTAGATAAATACTCATGGGTTGATATTGGCTCATCATTTTTACCATCAGATATCATAGCAGCGTTTCTGTTTGCACAGCTTGAACACCTGGAAGATATTCAGGGCAAACGAAAGGAAATCTGGAATCTTTACGAAAAAGAGCTGAGACCACTTTCAGTTTACGGGGTGCAGCTACCCTACTTTCCTGAATACGCAGTCAACAATGCGCATATGTTTTACCTGGTCTGCAACTCAATCGACGAAAGAACCAGTTTGATCCAGTTACTGAGAGACAATGGAATTCTGTCTGTTTTCCATTATTTATCTTTGCACAAATCGACATTTTACTCGGAAAAACATGACGGGAGAGATCTTCCGGAAACTGACCGCTATGCAGATTGCCTGGTTCGACTGCCGCTATTCTATGAATTGGAAACGGAACAGATATTCAAAATTACTGACGTGATACTGGGATTCTACCACAACCGTTTTTCGGCATGATACTACACTTAATGCACGACGAAAAATTTTGTGATAACACCATCAACAATTTTGAAAAAGTAAATCCGGGCGATAATAAATATCTCGTGTTCAAAGCCGATAAAGACAGAGGGATTTTTCGGCATATCAGTCAGCCAGAGCTTACCTGTGAATATTTTTATGAACACGATAACTTAAATGATCATGTTACTGCTATCCCAGCAATTCGGGGGATCATAGCTCATTCCATAAGCGCGCTCACAGCGTCTGCTATTTCACAACTGCAACAAAGAATTAAGCTTTACTGGATTGTCTGGGGCTACGATATCTATCAAATGCCGAGAATCCAGCCGGGATTATACGCACCGAAAACTCTGTCTTATTTAGCTAAGGAAAAGCCCCGGTTAAGCCTTCTCTGGACTATAAAAAAGTACAAACCACTCCGATTTCTTTTCTACACTGCCCGAGGAAAAAAGAATGTCCTGAACTTACTGGAGTCGACACAAAAGGAAGTGGACTATTTTGTAACCTACATCCGGGAAGATTATGAGCTATTTAAAGAAAGATACCCCGATACCAAATGTAAATTCTTCAACGCAGCCTTTTTTGATCTGAATCAATATGTCGGTCAAGCTTTTATGGACAAGAGAATTGTTGGTAAAAACATACTGATTGGCAATTCAAATTCCACGGAGTCTAACCATTTGGACGTTATTCAGTTTTTTGAAAAAGTGCCATTGGAAAATGAAACAAAGGTTTACATTCCCCTTTCCTACGGGGAGGGCGGCAGCTACAAAGAGGCGGTAACAAAAAGTGCTGAACAAGTGTGGGGCCCACGCTCATTTCCGCTGCTAGGCTTTATGCCTTTGCAGGAGTATGTCGAGATACTGTTGACCTGCGGCGTTGGTATCTTCTACCATTACAGACAGCAGGCAATGGGTAACATCATTGCCATGCTATGGCTTGGGGCACGCATTTATATGGCCGGAGTGAATCCTGCCTTCCAGTTTTTCAAAAGAATTGGTGTTCATGTATTTGATCTACAGCATGATTTTCAGAATTACGGGCTGAGCCCGCTGACTGAAAAACAAATTAGCACAAACAGAGCAATCCTGACGGAAGCATTCTCAGCTGAAAAAGTAGCGCAGGATTATGCGAATCTGGTCAGGAATATTTATGAATAACAATTTTTCATGTCACTGAAACAAAAAGCATTTGGAGCGGCAAAATGGACGTCTTTGTCGGCCGTCGCTACTTCCCTGATGCAGCTGTTACAAATTGTCATCCTGTCGAGATTTATTGACAAGGCAGATTTTGGTTTGATGGCGATCGCCATTTTTGTGATCGGACTTTCCCAGATATTTATGGATATGGGAATTTCAAATGCAATTATTCACAAAAAAGATGTCACGAAAGCCCAATTAAACACCTTGTTCTGGCTTAATATCCTTTCGGGTATATCCATTTACATTACACTATTTATCTCCTCCCCTTTCATTGCTGATTTTTATCGGGCTCCTGAACTTGTGAGCATTATCCGGTGGACGTCCGCTACTTATCTGATTGTCCCTTTTGGTCAGCAATTCGAAACTCTCCTGGTAAAAGAGCTTAACTTCAAATCGTTGTCCATCAGAGATGTAATTGGAAAAACAAGCGGCTTTTTGGTGTCTGTTCTGCTGGCATTTTGGCACTATGGCATTTATGCACTCGTGTACGCCAATTTTATCCAGGCGTCGGTATCTACCTTGCTGCTTGTAATCTATGGCTTGAAGGTTTTTAAGCCAAAATTCGATTTTGACTGGCACAGTTTAAAAGATGGAGGCTTCTTTTCATTTGGGCTCTTCCAAATGGGTGAGAAAACCGTTAATTATTTTAACTCTCAATTCGACACACTCCTGATCGGAAAACTCCTCGGCATGGAAGCTCTTGGAGTCTACAACATTGCCAAGACACTTGCATTTAAACCATATCAAATCATTAATCCGATTGTGACCAAGGTCGCATTTCCCGTTCTCGCAAAAATGCAGGATGATATCGAAAAGCTAAAACGCGCTTATCTTCAGATCCTTCGTTTACTCACTTATGCCAATGCACCTGTTTATGCAGCAATGATAATCTTTGCCAAGCCTCTGATTATCCTATTCTTTGGGGAGGCCTGGACTGAATCGATACCTTTTCTCAGAATTCTTGCCATAACAGCTCTTTGTAACAGCATCGGCAATCCTGTTGGGGCATTGTTACTGGCAAGAGGTCGGGCTGACTGGGGTTTCTACTGGAATCTGGGTATGCTGCTGTTTATGCCGCTTTGTATTTGGATGGGCAGTTTTTGGGGTTTAGAAGGTGTTGCGTGGGGACTTACCTTATTTAAGGTTGCAGTAATGCTTCCTGCGTGGGGCTTATTTGTATATCCCCTCTGTAAGGCTAAGTTTCTGGAATATTTCGGAAGTATTGGCAAGCCTATCTTGCTTGCTGCAATCAGTTCCGTTGTGGCCTATTTTCTTTCCCCATCCATGACCAATAATTATCTTGCACTGGGCATAGGGCTGGCAATACTCGGAGCTGTGTATGCTATCCTTGGAATGCTGGCTACAAACAAGCAGGAAAGAGCATCCCTGATGTTGTATTTTAATAACAATAGAAAAGCTGGCCCGTAAAATGATCTGATCATACTTTTGTTGCCCACTCTCATTTTAATGGCTTCAAATGCGGAGCCTGCATGCAAAAACGAGTTGCTTGGATGTACTACGCCATCCAAGCTGGCAAGCGAATTCCAGTCCTACATAAAAAGCTCCTTATAAAACCGCAACCCTTCCTCCGCCAGTTCGTCGGCGCTGTTTGCGAGTGGGCGCCAGATGCAGGCTGCCCGGGCCAGTTCTTTGGAAGGTTGGCCGAAAGTTTCTATTACCACAGCACCTTCGTACCCGATTTCCTTCAATGCGTCTCTGATACCTTCCCATTCAAGATGCCCGGTTCCAGGTGTTCCGCGGTCACTTTCGTTGCCTTGCACGTGGCAAAGCAACTCCTTTCCTATCTTCCGTATTGAAGCGGGAATATCCTTTTCTTCGATGTTGGAATGAAAGGTATCCAGAACGATTTTGAGACTTGAATGCGACACTTCGCGAACAATGGAGAGCGCCTGATCAACCGTATTGACCATATCGGTTTCAAACCGGTTCAAAGGTTCGAGTCCAAGCGTCACGCCTTCTGATTTGGCGATATCGCTTACTTCGTGCAGCGTTTCAATGCACCAGGCGCGTTCCTGCCGTTTTTGTTCTTCGGAAACAATCCTGGTTTTCCCTACGGCCGAATAAAGCGGTCCGCCAAAAACCGGGCTCTCCATCTCCGCAGCAATCCGAATGCAATCGGTAATGTAATCCCGCCCGATCTTTCGATTGGCAGGATCAGTGCTTGAAATGTCGCGTTCCGGTCCGAATGCGCCGCTGATCGTGATTTTAAGATCAAGATCCCTGCAGGCTTGCTTCACCAGCTTCCAGTCAATAAGCGTTTTGTCTTCAACAGCTATTTCAACAATGTCATAGCCAAAGCCTTTTACCTTTTCGAAAAGAGGAATATTGGCCGTAGAAAACGGTGAGAACCAGATAAATGTACTTGCGCCAAAAAGCATTTCAGTTGATTTTATTCTTCAAAACTTGGCACATCCACTCGGATACCCCCATTCATTGCAGACTCATGCGCGCATATTCCTGCGCAGGTGTAGTTAGCAGCCAATGCAGCATCCACCGCCGAATCGCGCTCTTCAATGATCGCGGCTACAAACTCCTGTACCAAATGCGGGTGTGATCCTCCGTGACCCGCTCCCTGCAGAAACGATACGTGATTTGGATCGTCAATTTTTTCGCGTTTTGTAAAATGTTTGATCGGTTCAATCAAAAGCTCGTCAGTATCGGGTACGTCAATGCGTTTTGCATTTTCACCTCCATCAAAAATCACATGGCTTTCATCCTGCAACTGCTCCCATTCAAAGGACATTTTAGTCCCATACACATCATAACTCTCGCGATACTGGCGCACCACATCAAAGAGCGATCTCGTAGCTTCCGCAACAACATCTGAATTTTTGAGTGTAAAAGTAGCAGTTTCAACAGCAAACGGAGATCCGTACCTGCTTGCCAGGTCTTCCGAAAGCCGGCCTGATCCGTGGCAAACTACTGTTTCAGCAATCGTATTGTTGATTTTTAATAATGGCGAAATGGCGTGCGTTCCATTCAGCATCGGGGGATACCCTTTCCAGTATTCACCCCAGCCTTCCATGCTCATATCCTGAATGTGTGAGCCCCGGACAAACTGAATACGTCCAAGATCGCCACTCTCCGCCAGTTTCAATCCATATAAAAACTCGCGCGTATAAAGCGCCGTTTCCATCATCATATATACTTTTTTGGCCTTTCTTTTAGCAGCTACGATCGCTTCGCAGTCCTCTTTCGTCATGGCCATCGGGATTGTGCAGGCTGTATGTTTTCCTGCATTGAGCGAAGCCAGCGTCATGCGTGCATGCTCAGGAACTGGTGTTACGATATGGATTGCATCTACATCGTCCCGCTTCGGAACATCTTCGAAATGCTCAAATACCAGGTTGCTATCGAGGTTGAACTTCGCTGCCAGTTCATCCCGCGTCTCTTTGCTGCGTGTACATATTCCGACAGCTTTGATATTTGGATGACTTTGGTAAATAGGGATAAATTCCTTCCCAAAACCCATTCCGACAATAACTACTGTGATCTGTTTCTGACTCATGCTATGCTAAATTAATTTTCAAAAATTCTAAATCTCTATCTGAATTCCCCGGGCTTAAGCCCGGGGTAATGGATTGGAGCGGCGCTTTGCGCCTCGCCATATTTCTGCATTGACCTGCGGTCAATGCACATCCATTTCCGTCGATTTCAATCGACGGAAGAAGCCCCCGCCCCCGCACCCGCACCCGCCGAGCCGCCGGCTGCCCATTGCACGGCATTGCGGATCATGGTTTTGTAGGGTTCGATGGTGTGTGATGCTGCGTCGTGGCCCAATGCAATCCCTACAATTCTGCCTTTTGGATATTTGACGATGAACAAACTGGGATAGGTATTCTCGGAAGTGGTTGCTTTCCCTGTTGCCAGTATCTCAATCGGAGTTGCAGCCGGGTCCGTTTTGAAGTAGTACAGCTCGTCGTCAAGATGGAAAGTAGCCGGGATACCTTTCGTTAATGGATGTTTTTTGTTTGTGATCGTAACATCGAAAGGTCCGTACTTATCATGACCTCGCGAACCTCCGCCCACCAGTTTTGCATTGTATTCAGGCCAGTCTTTCCAGTTGTACCAGATCGCAGGATGCGCCAGGATCAAACCTTTTCCCGCATCCGCAAATGCGAAAATGGCTTTTCTGGTAGCTTCATCGGCAATAGGCTGGTTATTTGCCAAAAACAGCACATCCGTTCCCGGAAGCTGCGACAAAATACTGGCAGGATCGCTGGTGTAAGTCACTTTCGCCAGTCCGCCTTTTTCCAGGGTAGCTACATCTTCCTGTTTGTACCAGCGGTCAAAATCGTGAGAGGAGCCGCCACCGACCATCAAAACTCGGATGGTCTTTTTAGGCGGCAAACCTCCATTTTCTGCTAATAAATATCCTGTTGACAATACAACCGCGACGAGCAGCAGCACCAGTTTTTGAATGGATCTGAACATAAATCGTATTTGAAGTTTACAAAATGCTTGTTTGTTATCTGGTAACCCGGAGAATTCCGTTCATCCCGCGCCAGTGTCCCGGAAATGTACATACATAGGGATAATCGCCAGGCTCATTTGGAACGGTAAATTCAAGAGTAACTGTCTCACCGGAGCTCACGAGCCGGGTTGAATGCAGTACCTCCGGAATTTTGGGCACATACTGCTTTTCAGCCGCCTGCGGATCACGCAACATTTCGTCTGCCGCCTTTCCAACTTTCTGCAAAGTTCCCGGCTTGATGATCAACAGATTGTGCTGCATTCCGTCGGGGTTTTCAAGGTTAATGACCACTTTCTGGCCGGCTTTTACATTAATCAGCTTTTTGTCAAACTGCATGATCTCCTTCTCTACTTTCATCTCAATGACCGTAGCGCCAGACTTTGTGCCGGCTGACTTGGTCTCAGTAACAGCGACTTCTGACTTTCCTTCTTCCGGTTTGTTGAATTCCAGGCTGGCTTTCTGAAAATTGCCTGCAAAGCCAAACTTACCCTCGTACTCGCCGATGTTATTCTCCCCTTCCATATCCTCGCCTGTTCTTACCGTATTTTCAAGCGGCATTGCAAAAAGCATGTGCGCCTTTCCTTCGGCAGCAGGTTTCCCGTCAATGTTAATGAAGATCTTCCCATCCTTTTTCAAGCCCGCTTCCACATCAAACTTCTCCGGAAGCGGTTCCTTTGTGACAGCTTTGGATAACATGCCATGCTGCTTTACAGCCATAATCAGCTTTCCATCCTGAATATAAAGTGCATATCCGCCTTCCTTGCCGCCCTGTCCCGCGATAAATCCCTGCAAAGCGCGGTCTTTTCCTTTCGCCACACTCGCCTTAATGGTAATTTCCTTTCCGGTTACATCCGGCGGGAATTGAAGACTTCCTCTTCTGCCCAAAACATAAACCTCTTTCTTTAATGCGCTCGCAATCTGGTCCGCCAGTGCAGACTTACCGGTTTGCCCGGCCGAAGCAGCCATAAAGCCATTTTCGTGCTGGATACCCGCGGCCAGTAATGCTTTTGATAACCACTTATCCTTTGCATTTTCGGCATCCAATGAAGCCTGGTAAACAGCGGCACCGATTTTGTCGGAAGCAGGTATTTCTATCAAAGCAATAAAAACCGCCAATCTTGTGTTCAGATCAGGATCTTTCATCAGCTTTTGTAATTGCTCAAAACTCTGCTCGTTCTTCGGAAGTACCGACGCAGCTGCCTTGCGAACACCTGGCGCAGGATGTGAAAGTGCTTTATTCACCACTTCCAGACTTTTCAGATCAGATCCGTCCATTACACCCAGGCCGTGCAAAGTCCACAATGCATGTACAGCCGGACTGTTCAATCCGATTTCGTCCACTTTCTGATTCTCAATAATTTTGTACAGATCAGGTACTACCGACCGCTTGCCTGACTCAACCAGCAGTCGCTGTGCTGTCATTCTCCAGAACATATTATCGTTTTCCAAAGCCGCAACCAAACCTGGCAGATCGTCTTTGGAGAGTTTCAGCGGCGCA
This sequence comes from Dyadobacter sp. HNCC25DJ183, assembly GCF_056895175.1. Classification (NCBI taxonomy): domain Bacteria; kingdom Pseudomonadati; phylum Bacteroidota; class Cytophagia; order Cytophagales; family Spirosomataceae; genus Dyadobacter; species Dyadobacter sp. HNCC25DJ183. Next base: position 362,763 of record NZ_JBXHAP010000005.1, on the reverse strand, counting down.
GCTTTCTTTCCGTTTTTATAAACAACCCGGTAAATGCGCCCGTGATTGAGGTCGCGCATCGGGCTGCTGAATGCATTACCCTGTCCGTGCGGCTGCTCTTTGAATGGGATAATAAATTCCGCCGGCGACTGCGCAGGTACGAATACATTGTGCTGGATAATGAAGTTGTACCAGTCCGAAACCCAGACAGCCCCGTCCGGACCAACCTCGGCGTGCACCGGGCCAAACCATTCATCGGAGCTGGCCATGAAATTCCAGCCGTCTTTCTCCTTGAAACCAGCGCCGTCCTTTTCAATAATAGCTTTGTGGACCAGCCTGATCGTAGGTTCAGCTACGAATGCAATGCGGTTCCAGTATTCTTTTGGAAATGCGCGCGCTGTGTAAAAATGGTGACCGGCAGCAGAAGTATATCCCCCTACCACATCCACCTGACGCAGGTTCGGCGTCATCGAATGCGCATCATAATGCCCGTCTATTTTCTGTACCGACTGGATACCCGGCTCCTCACTTTCAACGGAACGCTGCAGGTATTTGGCCGCCATGGAATAATAGGCGCTGTGCGTATTGTTCGCGGTTGACAAAAAGACGTTGTTGTCTTCTGTTACCCCCAGCCCCCAGGTGTTGTTGCTGCTACTGCCAAGGTATGCAAAGTCTTTCCCGTCGGGTTTGAAATGGTAAACACCCTGCGAGAAATTATAGGCTTTTCCATTGATATTACCTTTAAAACCCGAGTACCCGTTTACGCCCCAGATCTTGTTGTCAAAACCATATTGCAGATTGGACGGACCAGCGTGGGTATCGTTTTTTCCCCAGCCAGTCATGATCACCTCACGTACATCGGCCTTATCATCTCCATTGGTATCTTTCAGGAAAACAAAGTCAGGCGCCATGGAAACGATGATCCCGCCATTTGAAAAGACCATACTGGTGGGAATATTGAGCTTATCTGCGAAAACAGTAAACTTATCTGCCTTGCCGTCGCCATCTGTATCCTCACAGATCTTGATCCGGTCATTGGCGGCTCCGTCTGTTTCCTTAAATGTGTTCGGATAATCCACAGACTCTACCACCCACAATCTCCCACGCTCGTCCCACGCCATCGCGATCGGATTGGTAATGTCAGGTTCTGCGGCAAAAAGCTGGATTTCAAAGCCAACAGGTACCTGCGTCAGTTTGTTCGACTCGGCAGGCGGCAGTGATTCCTGCATTTTGGACACTACGTGTCTTTTGGTATAATGTGCGATCGTGTCGGCGTCATAAATATCCGGGTCAGGGAGTTTCAATGCGGCAATGCTTTTTTGAACATTGTCCCCAACCGCCCAGAGTACGCCGTTTCTAACCAGGTCTAGAAAACCGCGATTGGTCCAGGTACTGTCTTCGTGCCCATAAGCGGTATAAAATACCCGGCCTTTTCCTTCATTTCTGACCCAGGTATAAGGTTCGTGGTGATCGCCTTCAACCCTTTCAGCCAACACTGTTTTATCGGGGTTCAGATTCTTGTGTACATAGGTTTCATCCCAGGTCTCGAAGTCCGTAATACCCTTCATTACCGGATGTTCGGGTTTTAAAATGGTGTTTTTGAAAGTACCTACCTTATGTGAGGCAAACTGTCCGCCCACTGTTTTGATATACCATTGCGAATTCCTGAAACAGCCTGTTGCTGAATGCAATGGGATTAAACCTTTGCCGCTTTCAACAAAAGCTTTCATAGCGCTTTCCTGGGCAGGCGGAAGTGAATCATGGTTTGCGTAAATGATCAAACCATCGTATTTGGAAAGATTTTCGGCAGTGATATCGCTGAGATCGGCGGTATAGGTCATATTGATCCCGCTCCTGAACAGCTTAATCGCCAGCCAGGGCGCGTACTTACCCGAATCGTGGTGTTTGCTGTTGTGTCCCAGGAACAATACCTCAGCACGTCGAGCCGATCCGGAACCTGCATTGCTGCCTGTATTTCCAGAAGGGTTCCGGGCGCAGGATACAATGATAATCGCGGCAATAGTAATCAGGATGTTTTTCTTCATCAGATAAGAATTCAGGGTTTAGGCCCTTGTCCCTCGCGGGTTTGGGAAATAAGTCATGCAGGTCTGGCGCGGCCAGCTTCGCGCGACCAGCGTGGCTGCGTCAGACCTGCATGAAAAGGACTATAAATCGATTTTTTGAACGGGCGAGAAGATCATATCTTCCACATCCTTGATTTTCACACCAATCCTTGCAAATACATAACCCTGAGCAGGTACAAGCGCCGGTACATTCACCGACATAGTGATATTGTTCAGGTCTTTGATGTTCGCAGATGCAAGATCGGTTGTGCCAATATTGGTTGCCCGCGAAACAAAGTTTGTTTTATTAACATACAAAGACACCTGTTCTACTGCTTTTGCATTCGCACCGGTTACAATTTGTTCCAGCTTTAATGAAGCTGAAACTTTGCCTTCCCCTCCATTGAAGGACGGATTGCGGATCATAAAGTAAGGCTGTACTTCCACGTCAAGTGTCTGGTTTCCATTCACCGTAACATAGACCGTATCCTTTTTCGCAGCATCCTGCTGAATGGTCCGGAATGGGCCGCGGCCAGCAGGGAAAACGAGTTTATAGTTTCCATTAAAAAGCAGCGCCGAGAAGCGGCCTTCCTGGTCAATGGGCGCGTCGATGGGAGCGAGCTTACCGAAGCCAGGCTGCCAGAGCTGCATCCGAACCTGATTGAATTCCACACCAATGGGTTCGCCATTATATACAATGCGGCCGGATAAGGTAGACTTGGGTGCCGTGAAATTATCTTTGTCACAAGACATTACCCCCAGTCCGAGTAATAATATAGCTAGAAGCTGAACTGTTACTTTCATGATCTGATATTTTAAAATGCCTTAATGATTAGGGTTACGGACGATCTTTGGATTGTTGTTGATCACATCATCGTTGATGTAGGAATAATAATTCCCGAGCTGGAACCTGTCTGCACCAGTTACGCGGCTCAAACGGGTTACTTTGTAAATCCACTTCCCATTGGTAGGCGCGCCGGGATTGTAGATTTTGTAAGGCCAGAGTCCGTAAGGCTGGGTATTGCGCTTGGTAGCTTTGCCAAGATCCTTGGAAAGTTCTGCAGGCGCAATCGCGTTTCCGTCCATGATCAGGTGCGCAATGCGCCATCTTTTCATATCGTAGAGATAATGTCCTTCAAAAGCCAGCTCTACGCGTCTTTCATGTACAATGCGGTCAAAATTGATCTCGGAAGATTTCAATGGAGTGACCAGCCCGGCACGTGCGCGTACCATATTCATGTACTCGGCTGCAACTGCGGGTTGTCCCAGTTCAAATGCTGCCTCAGCTGCATTCAAAAGCACTTCTGCGAAACGGTATCTTACCAGCCAAACCTCACTGTTAACCCCGCGCTGACCTGAACCTACAACCGGATCTAGGTACTTGCGAAGATAAAATCCTGTTTGTGCAGTGAATTCAAAACCATCGATAGGTCCGTCAAAACCGACTACCTGCTCGGGTACTGTTTTGCCGGGCAATGTTTTTTGTGCACCGCGGTCGTCGCCGCTTACGATGGTTCCATTCCCTAACTGAAAACCAGCCCAGATATCCACAGCTCTTCCTTTGAAGGTAGTGCCGGGCAGCATGACGGTACCGGCAAGACGTGCATCTCTGCCCGCGAAGATATCTACCTGATTGTCATAGTAAATAGGCGCGCCTGTTGCGTTGGTGGTAGGAATTGGAGCAAAAGTATTGTCGAGTTTCTCAAAAGCCTCAACAAAATTCAGGGAAGGATTAATACGGCCGCCTTCCTCTTCCTCGGCACCATACCTCGGCTGGTTCCAGCCTGTAAAGTAATGCACCTTGCCACTTTGCAGCTTGTAATCCTCCACAAAAATCACCTCCGGATTATTCGCCTTATCATAAAATATGCTCGCGAAGTTTTCAGACAGATCAGGTTTTTTGGTATAAAGTGCATAAGTACCTGCCGAGCCGGTTATGATTTCCTTTGCCGCTGCCAGCGCTTTGGTATAATAACCTTGTGACATGGAAGCAGGGATACCAACTTCGCCGCCTGACAGCATCACAGAAGGTGTATTCACGCCGTATTTGGCGATAGAAGCGGCATACAATGCGGCGCGCGCCTCCATTGCAAGTGCTGCGCCTTTGGTAGCCCGCGATTTTTCACCTGCATTTGAAGGCAAGTCTCCCTTAATCGCTTCTGCCTCTGCGATCACAAAATCATATATCTCGGATTCTTTGGCACGTGGGCGTTGCAGGTAAGTCGGATCGCCGCTGAAATCGTAGGTAAGCGGTTCCAAAATCAATGGAACACCGCCCATTCTTTTCACCAGCTCAAAATAATATGATGCACGCAGAAACCTCGCTTCTGCCAGAAAGCGGGCTTTTACACCTGCGTCCAGCTTTTCGGAAGCGCCGCATTTTTGAATAAACAAATTCATTTCCCGGATGTAACCATAATCCCAGGCACCCCAGGAACGAACATCCCAACCCGAGTTCTGAAAAGCATTGTAGCGTCCTGCTTCCGACCAGAATGCCTCATTGAAATCGCCGACTGTCATCCAGCCGGGGATATCGTTGATCGTTTTGAAAGTTGAAATATCGACATAACGGTTGTACAAATCCCCCAGCACCGAGAGTATCTGCTCTTCACTGTTCCAGATTTGTTCGTCAGTCAGGATATTGGTGGGTGGGCGGTTGAGGAATGCGTCGTCGTCGCAACTCCAGCCCAGCATTAAAACAGCGATCAGTAAAGTATAAAATCTCCTTTTCATTTGAATCTGACGGTTTTTAGATTGAAAGATTGATACCCACATTCACAAACTTGGCTTGCGGATATTGAAGTCCGTTTTCGTCAGCCACTTCCGGGTCTATACCGAACTCTTTCAGGTTATCGATTGAAAACAGGTTATATCCATTGATATAGAAGCGGGCTCTTTGCATTTTGAGCTTTTCCAAAACCGATTTCGGCAGCGAGTACCCCAGTTCCAGTGTGCGCGCACGGATGTATTTCACATTATGCACCCAGAAAGTGGAGTTCTTATTGTTGTTGCTGTGCGAGCCGTCGTTGTAGCGCAATGCAGGATATTTGCCCGGGATCCATTCACTGTTCAGATCGAAAGGATCTTTGCGGTGCCACCTGTCAAGGAAGATACTGTTGAGGGCGCCGTCATTCTGATAAGCCCAGCGCTGCTCCCAGTTCTGATTCCAGGTGTACATTCCGCCACCGGAAAAGTCTGCTGCAAGCGTAAATCCTTTCCAGCTTACCGACAGGTTCAGACCAAAGTTGATGTTAGGCTGGCCATTTGTAGTGTAACCAATTGGCCTTTCGTCGAGGTTATTGATCACATTATCTCCATTTATATCCTTGTAAATCAAATCTCCCGGAAGCAAAGTGCGGTTTCCCTGTCCGTCGATATTAACCGGATATTCAGAGATCTGCTGCTGCGACTGGAACTGGCCAACCGTTTCATAACCCCAGAAAATGTTGTCGTAGCGATTCTCCCGCGAAGCACGGTACTGATCCTGTGCATTGTTGAAGATCGGCTTGTAAGAAGACACAAACTTGGTCCTTGAAAATGATACATTACCACCAATCGAGTAATTAATATCCCCAGATTTTCCATTGTATGTCAATGCACCTTCCCAGCCTTGCTGCGAGTCACTGTTTACATTTTCTTCCGGCAGCGCATACCCTAGCTCGCTTGGCACGAGCAGGTCGTACTTACGTCCGAGCAGACCTGTGCGCAGTCTGTAAAAATAATCCACCGAACCAGTCACTTTCGTGCCCAGTAAAGAGAAGTCTGCCCCAATGTCCGTGATCTTGCTTTTAAACCACGAAATATTGTTGATGATCTGACCTTTATCCCTGGATGTAACAACCGCATTGCCGCTCAGGATCACATTTCCCTGGTTGTAGTTGTAGCCGGGCAGGTAAGCATAGGGACTTAGAGGGTTGTTCGGATCATTGTTAAAGAGGATATTATCATCTCCCAGAATACCGTAAGAAGCCCTGAATTTAAGATCATCCAGAATGCTCCGCGAGCCCAGCAGGTCCTTGATAAATTTCTCTTCGGTAATTCTCCAACCCACAGAAGCAGACGGGAATGTACCAACCCGGCGATCCGGAGCAAACTTCCATGAAGCGTCGCGGCGGGCAGAAAGTTCAAGATAATACTTACCGCCATAATCATAATTTACTCTACCGATATACCCTATACGCGCAAGCTCCGATTCCGAATCATTGTAGGTATCCATGGTCGGGAAGTAGATCAGAGGAAGCACATTGGTTTTCGGTACTGCGTGTACCCATTGATCCTGTACCTGCTCTTCCTGGCGCTCCGCTACGAAAGTTGCACCTACGGTATGTTTGCCAAAAGTATTGTTATAATTCAATTGGCCCTGATACACATTCCGCATCACTTTCCTGGTACCACGCTCTCTCCACGGGTTTGTACTTCCGCCGGTCACGGTGTAGGTATCTTCGGTTGGATTGTAAGTGTAGGCTTCGTAGGTATACTCGTGCCCGTTCATTACGCGGTCGGCGATGTAGTAGGAGTACATTCCTTTCGCTACCAGTCCTTTAATGCCCGGAATGGTGTACTCTCCCGTAAAGTTGGTTTGCAAAACACGCCAGTACTCCGTCCAGTAACCTCCCAACTTTTTGTTATTGTAAGCCCAGTTGGTCTCATTGTGTTTGATATCATTCAGATAATTAGGATTATCGTTGGCGTAAGGCCGCTCGAAAGGACGGTTTCTCAGGATCGCAAAGCGGGGCAGCCAGTAATCATCGCCACCCGGGATACCAGGCTGATCACGGTTTTCAATGCGACCGTTGATCTGCACACCCAGTTTCAGCCGATCTGTAATTTTCGCATCTACATTACTCTGAATGTTGGTTCTTTTAAATGTAAACTCTCGTCCTAAAACAGCAAACTGTTTCAAATGCGTCGCAGAAATGTAGTAGCTGATCCTGTCGGAACCGCCGGTCATGTTCATGTTCAATGAATAGAGCGGCGCATTCTTTTTAATGATAAAATCCTTCCAGTTAAATGTCTGGTAACCAGGCTCCGTACCAGCTTTGTATTTTTCGAGTTCGGCAGGTGTAATGGACGTTTTACCGTATTGGTTCATTTCCGCCTCTGCCCGGCCGAGCATCCATTGGTACGAATCGTTAACCACATTCGGGAAGCGAGACCAGTTTTGCCAGCCTGTGTAAGCGTCAATATTGACGGTATTTTTGGTCCCGTTCTTTCCACGTTTGGTTGTTACCACCACAACGCCATTTGCCGCACGAACACCATAAATAGCCGCAGAAGCATCTTTCAGCACCGAAATGCTTTCGATATCGTTGGGAGAAATGTTGTTGAACTGACCAGCATCCTGCTGTATACCATCAATTACAAACAGCGGGTTACCCATATTCCGGATCTGCACATTGGCACTTGCGCCTGGACGGCCGTCGGGCATACGGAAGGTAACACCCGGTATTTTACCTGCCAGGCCCGAGCTTACGGTGGAACCACCATGTACACGCTCGATATCCTTGCTCGTCACAGTGGAAATAGCGCCGGTAAGTGATTCTTTCTTTTGGGTACCATAACCTACCACAACTACTTCTTCCAGCGCTTTATCATCTACTTTCAGGGCCACATCCACTTCCGTTTGTCCCTCATTAACAATGATTTCACGCGACAGAAAACCTACAAACGAAAAGATCAGCGTGGCTTCGCCATTCGGAACAGTAAGTGAAAATGCGCCTTTTTCGTCGGAAGAGGTTCCCGTTTGTGTACCTTTTAACACAATGCTGACACCAGGTAATGCAACTCCGGCTTCATCTTTAACTGTCCCGCGAAGGGTGCGGTCCACCGCTTGTGCCACGTCCGGGGCGGCCTCGGGCTGCACCACGTCAGATACCTTCACTGGCGTCTTGTCAGGCTTGATCACAATCAGATCTTCACTTACCTTATAGCTAAGCTGCAGCGGTTTCAGCAGCTGGTCGAGCACCGAAGCCAGTTGCGTGTTGGTTACCTTAATGGTCGCTTTCCTGTCAGACTGGATCAGCCTGGAACTGAATACAAACTTGATGTTTGTTTGCTTTTCGAGCTCTTTTAAAACTTTTTTAACATCCTGATTCTGAATATCAAGAGTTACTTTCTGGGTGAGAGCCGACTGTGCCCTGCCGTCAACTGCCCACGACACTCCGGCAAACAGGCACACCAGAAAACATTGCAAGACGGTTATACGCATAAGAGTTATGAGCAGGTCATCGGTTCGTCGAACTTTTTCCATATTTTTGATTGATTTGTTGGTTAAGGCGATTTATTCAACAATATCTTCCCGGGCGGCCACTTGCTGTGGCTGCGAGTAATTAGCGTTACTTTCGGGAATCCGAATCAGTCATGTGGCAGCATGGCTGATTTTTTTTCGACAGTATGGCTCTATGTCATTTGTATGTTAGGTTTGAGTGATAGGACTTACTGACTCCGGCAATACTCATTTAATTTTGCTATTTGCACCCATTGCCCGTGATCCTGACCTGATCCCCATTGATCTCGTAAGTAGCGTCAATGGCATTGCATATCACAGCCAATTTCTTGCTGAAAGGTTGTCCGACCAAAGTGGCAGTTAGCGGACATTTTTCCAGCGCATCGACATTATAAATGATCTTCACATTATAAGCTGCTTCCAGCGCCTTGAAAACTTCGGTCACCGGGGTTTCGTCAAAAACAAAAAGCTGTGACGAGATATCCTGCTGATCAAGCTCCCTGATGCTGGCTTCCACAGGTTTAAGCACCTTTCCGCTGCCGGCTGTCAATGCAATGCGCTGGTCGGGATAAAGAATAAAACCCTTCTTTTCTGCATTGCTTACTTCCATTTCCGTAGCGCCGGTACTTACCGGAAAAACGGTAACCTTCCCCGTTTTCACTTCCACTTTCACCTGACCCGTTTTTTCTCTCGCATCTACACTGAAACTGGTACCTAATACTTTCGTCACAATTCCCCGTGAGTACACCAGGAATGGTTTTCCGGGATCTTTAACAATTTCAAAAAAGCCTTTTCCAACTAAGGTAACTTCCCTTTTCTGGCCGGTTTGCATTTTCTGATAGCTGAGCTGCGAGCCCGGATCCAGCACTACGGAACTACCGTCGGGCAGTAACACAATGCGTTTTGCCGCCGATGCATTAACTACCTCGATTGATCCTTTACCAGCAGGCGCAACTTTTTGTCTCAGGGAAATCATTTCGCCTGGTCGAAGGAAATACCAGAAGCTCATTGCGCCTATCCCGCAGATCAATGCCACCGAGGCTGCTACCCTAAGCCAGCGCCAGGCGTGCACTACGGGCTTTTCCTCTTCGGCTGCAACAGGTTCCTCCACGTACATGCTGTCTTCCACTACCTTCCACATTTTGCTGCTCTGCGCCTCTGTTGGCCTGTTTCTGCCTGTGTCCTCTGCCAGCAAATAAATATACTCCCTCGCTGATTCGACAGTTTTCGTCTTTTCAGGATATTGTTCCAGAAAGCCTTTCCAGTACGCATCGCTCTCTGCATCGGGATTCAAAACCCAGGCAATGAACGCATCGTGCCTGATCAGGTCCGTCAGAGAATAAGGAGTGTATTTCATTTGGGTAAAGAGGCTGAATGCCCTCCAAATACAAAGAGCGGAGATGTGCGGATTTGACCTCTTTGAAATGAGATTATTTTTACAAAAAATTTTAAAAAATGGGCAATGCGCAGATAATCAGGAGGAAGTTGATGATAAAATTCTGCGTCTGCCTGAAAGCAGTGAGGGCTTTATAAAGAAAATTGCGGACCGACTTTTCATTTACACCCATAATCTGCCCGATTTCTTCAATGCTGAATTCGTCGAAATAGCGGAGTGTTATCGCTTCCAGCTGTCGCTCGGGGAGCAATGCGAGCAGTTCCCGGATTCGCTGCGCACGGATCAGGTTGGATTCGGATTCGATCAGTAACGTTTGGGAATCCGAGAATGAAAGCGGCATGATATCCGGCTCACTGAGGTCGGTGATCTCTTCGGTGGCGGGGTACTTGTCGAGCGTCTGGTGAATGCGCCGACGCAATGTCCGGTACAGATAAAATTTAATCGAAGAAATGTGCTCTGTGAGGTTAGCCCTCAAACGCCAGATATCAATAAAGATATCCTGAATAGCATCTTCGGTTACGGCAGTGTGCGTGGTCAGCTTGCAGCCGTAGTTATAAAGTGTACGGTGATACTTTTCGAAGATAAACGTAAACGCCTGCTCATCCCCTTGCCTGAGCGCGAGCCAGAGCTGCTGCTCGGTTTCCCACCTGCCAAAAGTATCCTCTGTGACCAACGTGTTCTTTTTTAGACAAAGTTTAAGGCAACGAAATTATACTATAAATACTATTTAATATCAATCTATTTACATAAATAAAATCCGGAAGCTTGCATTTAAAATACTGCTTCCGGACTGCCTGTTTAAGGCTGTTTACCGCAGGGTAAGTGATTTAAAATTGCGCGTCAGGTCGGTAAGTGACTGCTCCACGCCCATTCTTTCCAGCGACGACGCACCTACGAAACCGTGGACATCTGTTTTCTCTAAGATTACCCTCACATCCTCGGGCGTATTAACCGGTCCGCCGTGGGCAAGAAAGAACAAATCAGGGTTTACTTCTTTGCCCGCTTCCATGATCGCCTGTGTTGCTTCCACAGCCTGGTCCATTGAAACTGATGCATTGACCACACCAATCGACCCTCCTACGGTTGTCCCCACGTGTGCGATAATCGCGTCTGCGCCGGCCTCAGCCATTTGCCGGGCTTCTTCGGGCTTGGCTACGTAGACAATGGAGAAAAGATCCATTTTGGTAGCAAGCCGGATCATTTCGACTTCTTTCTCGAAACCCATTCCCGTTTCTTCCAGCACTTGCCTGAAATGCCCGTCTACAATCGAGTGAGTGGGAAAGTTATTTACACCTGAAAATCCCATTTCCTTTACTTTCAGCAAATGGTGCCACATTCTCCGTCGCGGATCAGAACCGTGCACGCCGCAAATGACAGGCACTTCCTCTACTACCGGCAGTACTTCAAACTCGCCAATCTCCATTGCCACTGCATTGGCATCACCATACGCCATTAACCCGGCGGTAGAGCCGTGCCCTGCCATTCTGAACCGGCCCGAGTTATAGATAATGATCAGATCGGCACCTCCTTTTTCAATAAACTTCGCACTGATCCCGGTACCGGCACCGGCAGCGATAATGGCTTTTTTCTGGTTGACAGTAGCCCGCAGGCGCTCGTTGACCTCCTGTTTGGTGTAAGGATTTCCCTTACCTGTCCACGGATTTGGCATAGTATAATAATGAGTTATAAAAATGAAAATCGGTATGTATGCTATTTCTGGTTGAGCAGCGCCAAAAGCCGGGTTACCAATACTTCGGCAAATGCCGCATCATTGATGTGCATATCGCATTGTATAATTTGTTCTTTCGAGCCGATGTGTTTTTCCACTGATTCAAGCAGGGCAAGATCTGCTTCCGGGTCATGGAAAATGCCTCCTCCGCTATCTACCTGCGAGATACCTTGCAATGGAAATACAAACTGCACCGGACCGCCGGCTGCATTGATCTTCTCAGCGATTTCTTTCCCCAGCAGTGCGTTTTCTTTCGCATTGGTCCGCATTAACGTTACATCAGGCGCCCAGCTGTACAGCTTTCTGTCCTGATACTTTTCAGGAACAGAATCCAAATGTGCGAAATTAACCATATCGAGGCAACCCGGAACTACAATCTGCGGGATACCCAGCTCACTGGCAGCAGTAAGACGAGCAGGACCTGCGCTGCATATTCCGTCACAGAGGTTATCTGCCAGCTCGGTAGTAGTAATGTCGAGCACCGCTTCAAAACAGCCTTCCCGGATCAAAGCTTCCATTGCTTTTCCCCCCACTCCATTGGCATGAAAAGCAAGAACTTCATATCCTTTCTCCCGAAGCAGCGCCGTACATTGGTCTACGCACGGCGTTGTGTTCCCAAACATGCTCACCGCGATACTTCCCCTCGCACTCACCCCGGCCAGTTGCGCCGAAGCTGCCATGGCGCAGATAGCGCCCGCAGCCTGGGTAATCAGCAGCCGGAGTATGCTGTTCAAGCCTGCCACATCAACAATGGACGGCATCAGCGTAATATCTTTATGACCAATCTGCCTTGTAAGGTCTTTTGTTGCCAGCGTACTGAGGCACAACTTGGGAATTCCGAGCGGGATTTCCTGCATGGCTGACAGGGTAATGTAAGTGCCGCCGCCGCCGCCCATTCCGATTGCACCTTTGATCCGGCCACTTTCAACCAATTGGCGCACGACGCGTGCTGCGCCCCGGCCCATTACATCCATTGCATAACCCCTGTCGCGCCTTGTACGCAGCGCTTCAATGGTTGCTCCTGCTTCGGCAACGACCTGGGCGGCTGTAAAATCTACCGGAAAAGCGGGCAATGCAGCAAGCACTCCGGTATCAATTGTTATCACCGTTTCACCCAGATTTATAATGCATTCTCTGAGGTAAGAAAAAGCTTCACCCTTGGTGTCGAAGCAACCGATAATTAAGATGGATTTGTCAGTCATGAAATGTTGCTGGTTCCGGCAGATAAACCTGTGCTAAAACAAAGAAAGGGCGGAACCGAGTCCGCCCTTTAAAATTATCGTAAAAATTTCTCTTTCATCAGCTGTGCTTTGAAATTACCCACATCCAGTTTGCAGGCCAGTAGTCTGTGCTGATACCGTCGTGTTTTACAATGCGTTCATTCACCACTTCGTAGCCGGTCAGGTGTCCGCCATGGCTTTCTACATCCGCCTTTGCGTAGTTGTATAATTGCAGCCATACTTCGGCACTGATGTTCTCCTGCGAGACAAATGTGAGCTGCTTCCATTTAGGATCTGTGGAGTTGTTAACATAGCGAAGCAGGAGGTAATGCTTAAATGTGTCGTTGTTAAGCGACATAACAGCGCGTTTACGATTTTTCATGAGTGAGGTAGATTTGATCGATACAGGGATGTATATGTTATTAGTTAAGCTATATACGAGGCAAATACCCATTACGGTTTACGGCAATGTGACGATTATTGAAATAGTTCTACACGCAATATTCAAACTATGTTTATTCACACTTATAGCTGGAAAAATTAACATTTAGCATGGCACGAGATTTGAAGCTGGCTCGTACTACGTTATAAAAAGAACTACGGATGGTGACGCTAAATTTTGTTAAAGGCGATTGGGTGAAAGAAAAGAATGGATCGAGGGTAATGCGGGTAGATGAATATCAGATCGTGGAAACGGTACAACATGCAAACGGAAGTCATTCAACTCCGGTTGCCAGGCGGGCTTATAGCGGGAAAGTGTGGTGTACGTGGGTAAATGAAAACAAAACGGTGGTAACGCAACCGTTTTGGCAGGACGATCTGGAACTGGCATCGCCAACTGATTAATGACATCATGCATTTGAATCAAACACACTATGATTTAAACAAAAAATCCCGGAATTGCTTCCGGGATTTTTTGTTGTATGATGCGCTTAATTACTGCTTTCTTGCCGGGCCGGAACCACTGGTTGAAGTAGTATCGCCTGTTTCAACTGTTCCTTTCCTGTTTTTTCTGCGGTTCATCCGGTCTTCTTTCCTGTTCGATGAAGGCATTAATGTGTCTTTTATAACCGCGCCGGAACTGGATTGTCCTTTGATCAATGTATCCTCGGAAGGGATTGTCGCAGGTCTTGTTGGTGATTGCGGCGCATTGAAATCCGTCTTCTTTTCAGTTGCCGGCGTAGTTGTAGCCGGGTCCTGCGTCGGTACGGTCTGAGGTACCGAAGTACCCGGAGTTGTGGTCGTTTGTGCGCTCACCATTCCTGCTGCCGCAAGCAAAGCGCCGAATGCCATGGTTATGATCTTTTTCATTTTCGTCTGGTTTTTAGTTGGTTACAGTGATGTTATTGTAACTAACAAAAGCATTCCAGCGACGAAAATCAAGTCAACAGGAGTTTACTTATTTCAATTTTTTATTGAATAAAAATGAGTAAGCCCTGATAAGTTAACCAGAGTGATATTTGCTTACTTAACTGTTGTTAAGGCACTTATCCACAAATTGCGCATTCAAATACCCATTAAACCTGCTATCGCTTTAAAAATGAATTGTTTACCTGTTTAGAAATATTTCGCAGCGCTAGTTATAAACCCGGCGCATTCTGATTTTCTCGCTTGGCGTCAAAACAAGCGGTACCTTTTCCACTTTCACAGCACTGCTGTCCAGTCCAAACCACTTGTCCTCGGAGGTAGTTATTCCTTTGATAGCAAAGTAGATTTTCATGATCAGCTCTTCCCGGAAAGGCAGGTTGTTTTCGAGGGAAAGATACCGTTCCAGTACAACAAACCTGAAATCGCCTGTAATATTCTGCCTGTTGAGCGATTCGTAGCGGCTGGTTATATCCACTTCTTTATTCATCACCATATCCTCTACCACTTTCCTGAAAAACAGATTAATACGCTGCTCAATCCTGAAACCAAGGCGGAATGTAACTTTAATCACGTCGTCCTCAGCCAGGATATTCACGTGATAATCCATTGTGTAAGGTTCGTCAGTGGTTTCCACGTGCACAAACCAGTAGATATCGGCCCGCTTCGGACGTTTGTAAAAAATCGAGTAAATGATCTTGGTCTCGATCTCCGATTCGTGTGACGCATTGGACATGAAAATAAGGTGCGTCGAGTACTTGGGAATACTGATATCATTGCTCAGCTCGCGGAGCGGACTGATGTATTTTTCAAGATTATCAAATTCAGTCAACCTCAGTTTGATGTAATATGCTTTTAACCAAACTGTAATTACAAATGCGATCACGCTGGCAAGTAACAACGAAACCCAGCCTCCATGCATGAATTTCAAAAGATTGGCGGCCAGGAACGAGCCTTCAATAGCAAGGTACACGATCAGGAACACGGCGAGCAGCCATTTTTGTACCTTATGCACATAGAGGTAAACCGACATCAGAATGGTGGTCATGATCATCGTGAGCGTGATAGCCAGACCATATGCCGCTTCCATGTGCGACGATTCTTTGAAATAAAGCACAATGCCAACGCAGCCAGCCCACAGGAGCCAGTTTACGCTTGGTACGTAGAGCTGTCCTTTTTGATCGCTCGGATAAATCAACCGCACCTTTGGCCAGAAGTTAAGCCGGATCGCTTCTGAAATCAATGTAAACGATCCGCTGATCAAAGCCTGGCTGGCGATGATAGTAGCCATTGTGGCTATCGCAATGCCCGGCAGCAGCCACCATTCAGGCATCATCGCAAAAAACGGCTTGCGTCCGTTAAGGTAATCGCCGGAATGGACAATGAGCCAGGCGCCCTGACCGAAGTAGTTAAGGATCAAACAGGTTTTAACAAAAATCCAGCTGATCCGGATATTTCCCCTTCCGCAATGCCCCAAGTCACTGTATAGGGCTTCGGCGCCCGTTGTACAAAGAAATACTGCGCCCAGCATCCAGAAGCCGCCGGGATGATTGGCGAGCAGCTGATAACCGTAATAAGGATTAAGCGATTTAAGGATCTCCATGTGATCGATCACCTGCGAAAGGCCCAGTACCGCCAGCATCAGGAACCAGATCAGCATGACGGGACCAAATGCGCGCCCCACAATGGTGGTACCGAATATCTGAATGATAAAGAGCAAGGTAAGTATCCCGATTACGATGGGGATTGTTTGAATATCCGGATAAAGTATCCGCAGACCCTCCACCGCAGAAGAAACCGAAATGGGCGGCGTTATAATACCGTCTGCAAGCAAGGTACTGGCACCAATAATTGCAGGAACAGCCAGCCAGGAGGCATTTTTCCTTACCAATGCAAACAGTGCCAGAATTCCGCCTTCTCCTTTATTGTCGGCCCGCAGGATCAGGATCACGTACTTCACCGTCGTTTGTAAAGTAAGCGTCCAGAAAATACAGGATACTGCTCCATACACCACTTCATCAGAGATTGCGCTTGTACCGATAATCGCCTGCATTACGTACAATGGCGATGTGCCTATATCTCCGAAAATAATCCCTAATGCGACCAGTAACCCCGCTGCAGAGGCTTTGTCAAGATGCTTATGAGAACCCATTGGTTTTTACAAAAAATGAGGATTATAACAATCCTCAAACATTTTAAAGTGTATAAAATTCATAATTGACTTTCCAGCTAACTTCTTTGCCCGGCTCCGCAGCAATGCGGATGTAAGGCTCCGGACAAGAGGTAGTGGGACAAGCCCAGTAAACAAGCTTTTCGAGGGGTTTATCACAGGTTATTCTGACCCCGGCCCGGCTTTTGGTATTTTCAATGCGGATATCGTAGTCTTTTGCCGAAGTTCCAAAACCTGTCAAACCACTGCTGAATACCTGGTCGCCTGGCTTTACTTCTCTTGCATAAGTAAGTTGTTTTCCTTTTGCATTGATGATACTGCCAAATCCGCTGCCCTCACCGGATACATCAAACGGAAAAACGATCCTGATATTTTCATTGGAGCGCTCATTGTCAATCATGAAAAAATTATGATTGTAAGTGCTTGTGGCGATTGCCTTTGTTCCCGTGTTTTTGAGGTTGTGTTCCAGCACCAGCCCGGGCTTGCCAGGCACGAGTCGCACTGTTTTCGTATAAACATATCCGTACCCGGATTTATCTTTTAGCTCATGGGTAAATGCTACCTGATCTTTTCCCTTCTTCACTGTCCATTTACCTCCGTTTTCAAGTTTATAATTAGTTGCAAACGCATACTTTTTATCGTCGGGCTTCACCAATGTGCCCACACCTATTTTCACGAAAGTATCTCCTGGCTTAACCTCATCGAAATCCAGGGCAACAAATTCTTCTACCGGACCCATAATCGCGTCGTGCAGCTCCGGATCGTAAGGAGCCTGGTTCCATTTGCCGAAGTAGGAATGCCCTTTATATTCCAGACTGTGAATTACGCCGGCCCAGTCAAACCGCTTTCCACGATAGTAACCCGTTTTGCTGTCGGGCAGGTACAATTTAGCCTGAACAATTCCATTCGATATTTCGGTACCCGGATAATCCGCTACTTTGAACGCGCTCACGCACATACAAATGAATGCGACCGACACTACAATTAGGTTTTTCATTGAGTTTTAACAGTACTGAATTTATAAGTATCAGCGGAAAAATGGAGTTGTAAAAAAAGACAGTAAGATAGAAATGCAATGTTACATTTCTTCTTACTGTCTTTTCAAATTATCGTTAACAATCTTACGATATTCCCTTAAAAGCTTCTTCGTTGATAAACGGCTGATTTCTCAGGCGCTGCTTGGTTGCTTTATAAAATGCGTTGGCTGCTGCGCCGCCGGTAGGTGGCAATGCAGGTTCGCCGAGACCGGTCGGAGATATCCCATTCTCTACAAAATGAACTTCCACTTCCGGAATCTCATTCATGCGGATCAGTCTGAAACCATTAAAATTGCTTTGGTCCGGCGTTCCGTCCTTGAAAGTCATATTTCCGTACATCGCGTGTCCTAGTCCATCGACAACACCGCCCCGTACTTGCTGCAGTGAGCCGCTTTTATTGATTACAATGCCGCAATCCACAGCAGCAATCACGTTTTTCAGAACCGGCTTGCCTTTTTCAACTACTACTTCGCCCACCTGGGCCACATAAGACCGGTGCGAGAAATAGACGCTGAAACCCTGATGAACTCCATTCTTTTTACCCCAGTTACTTTTTTCAGCTGCCAGCTTAATTACGCCAATCATTCTGTCAACATCGTATTTCACTTCACCGGCAGGTGATTTTTTGGCTTTCTCAAGAAGCGCAAGTCTGAATGCAACAGGATCTTTGCCAGCAGCCTCGGCTACTTCGTCTATAAACGATTGCTCTGCATAAGCCAGGAAGTTGGTAATCGGCGCTCTCCACGGCCCGGTTGTGATCGGTGATTTATGTTCAACCGAATCGATCAGCAGGTTATCCACGGAGCCGGAAGGAAAATTATCTTCCCTGGTCGGGTTACCCGAGTTGATACCTACTCCGCGAAGCTTGTATCCGATCATTTCACCATTCTTGTCCAATGCAGCTTCAAAACGGTATCTTACTGCCGGCCGGTAAATGCCGCCTGTCATATCATCTTCCCGCGTCCAGATCACTTTAACCGGTGCTTTTACCAGCTTGGACACGTGTGCTGCTTCAATTACATAATCTGCCGCAAGCCTTCTTCCGAAACCTCCGCCCTGGCGCGTGATTTCAACCGATATCTTTTCGGGCGCGATTCCCGTAAGTTTTGCTACCTCTGCTCGGGCGCGATCGGGTGTTTGGGTCGGACCAACCAGCTCAACGCCATCTTCACGCACGTGTGCGAAGAAATTCATAGGTTCAAGCGGGCTGTGCGGCAGGAACGGGCATTGGTACTCCGCCTTGATTACCTTGGCAGCACCCTTGAATGCAGCTTCTACATCCCCGTTTTTTCTCCGGACAGTCGCTTCTCCATTGTCCATCAATTGTGAGAAGATCCGGTTATGATCGGCAGAGCTTTCCAGATCAGCCGCTTTTTCATACTCGATCTTCAAAGCTTCGCGGGCCTTTTTCACCTGCCAGGTAGACTTACCAACTACGGCGACGCTGTTTTCAAACGTAACTACGTCGACGATTCCCGGCATTTTCTTCGCCGCATCTGCATTAACCGATTTCAGTTTTAACCCAAAAGCTTTGGGCCGCTGAACCAGCGCAAACAACATTCCTTCCCGATAAAAATCGAGGCCGAAAAGCGGCTTGCCTGTTGCGATATTGTTATTATCAACATTCCTGACGGATTGGCCGATCAGTTTGAAGTTCTTTTCGTCTTTTAATTGAACCTCTTTGGGTGCTTCAAGCTTGGATGCGGCTTCTGCAAGCTGACCGTAAGTCAGTGATTTGCCGGAAGCTTTATGCAAAACTTTTCCATTCTCGGTTGTACATTCCGCAGCGGGCACTTTCCAGGTCGAAGCGGCCGCTTCCACAAGCATATACCTCGCAGTAGCACCCGCTTTACGCAATCTGTCCCACGAGTGAGGTACTGCGCCACTTCCTCCGGTGAGCTGCCTTTCGAAAATATTTGTATCTAAATTCCCTTGTACCGTTTTTACCTGCTTCCAATCGGCGTCCAGTTCTTCGGCCACGACCATCGGAAATGCGGTTTTAATTCCCTGGCCAATTTCCGGATTGGGCGAAACAATGGTAATAATATCGTCAGTCCCGATTGAAAGATATGCATTGAAATTGATCGTGCCGGCTGCAATGGATTTTGCATCAACAACCACTGGAAGTGCATTGGAGTTGGACCAACTGAATCCCAGGAACAATCCGCCACCTGCTGCCGCCGCGACTTTCATAAAATCACGCCGGGAAGTCTGATCTAGTGTCTTCATGATTAATTGGATTTAGAGGCTGCTACTTTCACTGCTTCCTTAATGCGGTGGTAGGTACCGCAACGGCACAAATTGCCGCTCATGGTTGCTACGATTTCTTCGTCGGTTGGCTTTGGTTTTGCCTTCAAAAGAGCTGCGGCTGTCATAATCTGTCCAGCCTGGCAATAGCCGCATTGCGCCACATCCACTTCGTCCCAAGCTTTTTGAACAGGATGATCGCCTTTTTCAGAGAGTCCTTCGATTGTTGTCACTTTGGACTTTCCGACTGCTGATACGGGAAGGACGCAGGATCTTACAGCCTTACCGTCCAGGTGTACGGTACATGCGCCGCATTGGGCGATCCCGCAGCCGTATTTTGTACCAACCAATCCGAGGTTGTCCCGCAATACCCAGAGAAGCGGAGTGTCCTGCTCCACATCCGCCTCGACGGTGCGGTTGTTAATTGAAAGTTTGAATAAAGCCATGGTGAATAGGTTGAGTCTTACAAAGCTCACTGAGCAGCGAACTTTCCGAAATTACAAAAAATCCCAAAAAGATACTGGCTATTAACATTTTATCTGGCGACGATAATCACGCTTCGCCTCCCGGACCTCCGAAGCTGATAGGGAAGTTAAAGGTCGGATCATTGTCCTGCGAGCTTGGGATAGGACCATATTGATCCTCGTATTTCTGTATATTATCTTTCAATGCGGCCACTAAACGCTTGGCGTGTTCGGGTGTGACGATAATCCTCGCTTTTACCTTGGCTCTTGGCACACCTGGCATCAGCCGGATGAAGTCCAGGATAAATTCGCTGTTTGAATGTGCTATCATTGCAAGATTGGAGTAAACACCCTCAGCCATTTCCTCAGACAATTCTACATTGATTTGTTGTTCGCTTTCCTTTTCTTCTTTCATTGGTTGGTTTTGATACAGCCGGAGCTAGAATGGATCATGGAAATTACTAAAAAATTGCAGCTACCAAAAGCAAAAAGGCCGGCTCACATTGCTGCGGGCCGGCCTTTTACCTGATTTACTATACTATGCCAATTCTTTTTTCTTACGCGACTGTCTGTCACGGGAATCGGTCAATGCATCGAATTCTTCTTTTGATCCAACGATCAGGCTTTCGTATTGACGCATTCCTGTTCCGGCTGGGATCAAGTGACCTACGATCACGTTTTCTTTCAAGCCTTTCAGTTCGTCGCGTTTTCCACGAACAGCTGCTTCGCTCAATACTTTGGTTGTTTCCTGGAATGAAGCCGCAGAAACGAAACTTTCAGTACCCAATGAAGCTTGTGTGATACCCATCAAAGTAGGTTTCGCCACAGCTGCCTGCGCATCACGCGCAGTAACCAGTTTAAGGTCGCGGCGTTTCAAGCTTGAATTTTCGTCACGCAGGCGGCGAACAGAAACGATCATACCTGGTTTCAATGTTTCGGAGCTACCAGCATCCTCTACCACTTTCAGATCCAGGATCTTATCATTTTCTTCGCGGAACAGAACGCGGTCAACCGGCTGCATTTCAAGGAAGTTGGTATCACCTGCATCCAGGATCTCCACTTTCTGCATCATCTGGCGTACGATACATTCGATATGCTTATCGTTGATCTTCACACCTTGCAGACGGTATACTTCCTGAATTTCATTTACCAGATATTCCTGAACTGCGGTCGGTCCTTTGATAGAAAGGATATCCGCAGGTGTAATCGCTCCATCAGAAAGCGGATCACCAGCTCTTACGAAGTCACCATCCTGAACAAGAATGTGTTTCGAAAGTGCCACCATGTAGCGACGCTGCGTTCCGTCTTTTGATTCAATATGGATTTCGCGGTTACCACGCTTAACACCACCATAAGATACCACACCATCGATCTCAGAAACCGTAGCAGGGTTAGATGGGTTACGTGCTTCAAAAAGCTCAGTTACACGTGGAAGACCTCCGGTAATGTCACGGGTTTTACCAACAACACGCGGGATCTTAGCAAGTGGCTGACCAGCTTTGATGTTGGTACCAGCTTTTACTACTAAACGTGCTCCAACAGGAAGGTTATAGCCTTTTTCAGTCTGATCTTTCAACAACGTAGACTTACCTTTTACCACGATAGCCGGGTTTTTGGTTTTATCACGTGTTTCAATGATCACCGACTCCTGGAAGCCTGTTTGCTCATCAAATTCTTCACGGTATGTAATACCTTCTTCAATTGCATCGAAAGAAACTGCTCCCGTGAATTCAGAAAGAATTACTGCGTGATATGGATCCCAGGTACAAAGTTCTTGTCCTTTGAAAACCTTTTCACCGTCTTTGACCAACAGGTGCGCACCGTAAGGTACGTTGTTTGAGATCAGTAATTGTCCGGTTTCAGGGTTGGTAATTTTAACTTCACCTGAGCGGCCCATTACTACTGTTACCTCATCTCCTTCGGAATTTACCGACTGTACAAGACGAAGATCTTCGAAACCGATCACCCCGTCAAACTTCGCCTTGATATTTGCTTCAACAGAAATGTTGGAAGCAGTACCACCGACGTGGAATGTACGAAGGGTCAGCTGCGTACCTGGCTCACCGATTGACTGAGATGCAATTACACCCACAGCTTCACCAATGTTCACCATGTGCGCCGAAGCCAATGAACGTCCGTAGCATTTCGCACATACTCCATTGCGGGTTTCGCAAGTCAATACAGAACGAATTTCTACTGTTTCAATGCTGGTTTCGTCGATGTATGCGGCAATCTCTTCTGTAATTTCCTGTCCGGAAGCAAGGATCATTTCATTTGACAATGGGTCAAATACATCATGAACACTCACGCGGCCAAGGATACGCTCAGAAAGTGGCTCAACGATATCTTCGTTGTCTTTGAGAGCAGAGATTGCGATACCACGAAGTGATCCGCAGTCTTCTTCAACTACAACCACATCTTGCGCCACGTCATGCAAACGACGTGTCAGGTAACCAGCATCCGCAGTTTTCAATGCAGTATCGGCCAAACCTTTACGCGCACCGTGGGTTGAGATAAAGTATTCAAGTACGTCCAAACCTTCTTTAAAGTTAGAAAGGATTGGGTTTTCAATAATTTCACCGGCGCCACCAGCAATGTTCTTCTGTGGTTTCGCCATCAAACCCCTCATTCCACCCAGCTGACGGATCTGCTCGCGCGAACCACGTGCACCTGAGTGCATCATCATATAAATGGAGTTGAATCCGCCTTTGTCTGTTTCCAGCTGCTTCATCAAAGTCTCAGTAATCCGTGAGTTAACACGCGTCCAGATATCAATAACCTGGTTGTAACGCTCATTCTCGGTGATAAGACCCATCAGGTAGTTGTTCCAAACGTTCTCAACGTCCCCTTTGGCTTGCTCGATCAGCTTCTCTTTTTCTTCCGGAACCATTACGTCGTCCAATCCCATTGACAAACCCCCTTTGAAGGCCATTTGGAAACCAAGTTCTTTGATTTCATCCAGGAACTGAGCGGTACGTGCCACACCAGCTTGCTTGAAAACCAAACCAATGATTTGCTGCAATTTCTTCTTAGTCAGCAATTCGTTGATATAGCCCACTTCTGCCGGAACTGCCTGATTAAACAACAAGCGACCAGCAACTGTATCGATCAATTTAACCTCGAAAGTTCCGTCATCATTACGAACACTTACGCGGCATTTAATATTGGCATGTTTTGAAAGCTTGCCTTCATTGATCGCGATGATAACTTCATCAGGACCATAGAAAATCTTGCCTTCACCAACAATCGGATATTCAGGCGTACTTACGCGGCCTTTTGTTACATAATACAGACCCAAAACCATGTCTTGAGAAGGTACAGTAATCGGCGCACCGTTGGCTGGGTTCAAAATGTTGTGCGATGACAACATCAGCATTGATGCTTCCAAAACAGCTTCCTGACCAAGTGGTACGTGTACCGCCATCTGGTCACCGTCAAAGTCAGCGTTGAATGCCGTACAAACCAATGGGTGCAGCTGGATCGCTTTCCCTTCGATCAGCTTAGGCTGGAATGCCTGGATACCCAAACGGTGAAGTGTCGGAGCACGGTTAAGAAGAACAGGGTGTCCTTTCAAAACGTTTTCCAAAATATCCCAGATCACAGGATCCTTGCGATCCACAATCTTCTTCGCTGATTTTACAGTTTTAACAATTCCACGCTCGATGAGCTTGCGGATAATGAACGGCTTGAATAGCTCTGCCGCCATATCTTTTGGCAAACCGCATTCGTGCAATTTCAATTCAGGTCCTACTACGATAACCGAACGACCAGAATAATCGACACGCTTACCGAGCAAGTTTTGACGGAAACGGCCTTGCTTTCCTTTCAGCATATCTGAAAGTGATTTCAATGCACGGTTACCTTCTGAACGTACTGCATTCACTTTACGGCTGTTATCGAAAAGCGAATCTACCGCTTCTTGCAACATCCTTTTCTCGTTACGCAAGATCACCTCAGGTGCCTTGATTTCGATCAGACGTTTCAGACGGTTGTTACGGATAATCACACGACGGTAAAGGTCATTCAAATCCGAAGTTGCGAAACGGCCACCATCAAGAGGTACCAATGGACGCAATTCCGGTGGAATAACAGGTACCATTTTGATCACCATCCATTCAGGACGGTTTTCAATACGTGTATTTGCATCACGGAAAGCTTCAACTACTTTCAGGCGTTTCAAAGCTTCTGCTTTACGTTGCTGAGAAGTATCTGTTGCAGCCTGGTGACGGAGTTCGTATGAAAGTTCATCCAACTTAATGCGGCTCAATAGCATTTCCAATGCATCAGCTCCCATTTTCGCAATGAATTTGTTGGGATCTGTGTCAGGAAGCAATTGATTTTCGCGAGGCAATTTGTCGATGATATCGAGGTACTCGTCTTCTGTAAGGAAGTCAAGGTAACCTACGCCATCTTCTTCTTTAACACCTGGCTGAACAACTGCATACCGCTCATAATAAATGATCTGGTCAAGCTTCTTGGTAGAAAGTCCAAGCAAGTAACCGATTTTGTTAGGCAAAGAGCGGAAGTACCAGATATGTGCTACCGGAACCACCAATTCAATGTGTCCCATACGTTCACGACGTACTTTTTTCTCAGTTACCTCCACACCGCAACGGTCGCAAATAATGCCTTTGTAGCGAATGCGCTTATATTTTCCGCAGTGACATTCCCAGTCCTTCACAGGCCCGAAAATACGCTCGCAGAACAACCCACCCATTTCCGGCTTGTAAGTCCGGTAGTTGATGGTTTCAGGCTGGGTTACTTCACCGAAAGAGCTCTCAAGGATAGACTCCGGTGAAGCCAGACTGATGGTCATTCTGGAAAAGTCACTATTTAATTTTTTGTTCTTTTTGAAAGACATAATAAAAAGTCGTTTGTCTGTTAGTCGAAAACTAATCTGATTTCATTAATGGCGCCTTTCGGCGCCACGACTAGAAATTAGTCCAGTGTAATCTCCAATGCTAGTCCGCGAAGCTCGTGAACAAGTACGTTGAATGACTCCGGAATATTTGGTTTTGGAAGGTTCTCACCTTTCACGATCGCTTCATAGGCTTTTGCACGGCCAACCACGTCATCAGATTTCACGGTAAGGATCTCCTGAAGAATGTGTGATGCACCGAATGCTTCCAAAGCCCACACTTCCATCTCTCCAAAACGCTGACCTCCGAATTGTGCTTTACCACCCAATGGTTGTTGTGTAATCAAAGAGTACGGTCCGATAGAACGGGCGTGCATCTTATCATCAACCAAGTGACCAAGTTTCATCATGTACATCAGACCAACAGTTACAGGCTGATCGAATTTGTCGCCAGTAAGACCATTGTACAGATAAGTACGTCCCCAATCAGGTAACCCTGCTTCTTTCAATTCCGCTGCCACTTCTGCTTCTGTTGCTCCGTCGAAAATAGGCGTTGCATAGCGACGACCCAGTTTCAGACCTGCCCAGGCAAGAATGGTTTCGTAAATCTGACCGATGTTCATACGTGAAGGTACCCCAAGTGGGTTCAACACGATATCAACCGGTGTTCCGTCTTCAAGGAATGGCATATCCTCATCACGAACAATACGGGCAACTACCCCTTTGTTACCGTGGCGACCTGCCATTTTATCTCCAACTTTCAGCTTGCGTTTTTTAGCGATATAAACCTTCGCAAGTTTCACGATACCTGCTGGCAATTCATCACCAACTTCAAGCGCAAAACGATCGCGTTTGAAGCGTCCCATGATTTCACTTCTTGCATTGAGGTAGTTTTTCAAAACAAGAGAAATCTGGCGGTTTGTATCAGCATCCTCAGTCCATGAGTCTGTTAATACATCACCAATAAGGTTTACCTCCTCAGGAACGGCATACTGGCTCTCATCGCGGTAAGGGTTATTCGCTGGGAACAAGTTCTCAGAGATATTTCTCACGTTGAACTTCATTCCTTTGCTGATCAACTCATCTCCGAATTTGTGTTTAACACCCTGAGTCGTTTTGCCATCTGTTAATTGAACAAGCTTGTCGATAATGCGGCTGCGCAATGCAGTCAGATCACGGCTATACTTCTTCATTAAAAGACGCAGCTCGTCTTTATGTTTCGCACGCTCCTCCTTAGTTGGGCGGGAGAAAAGTTTGGTATCGATAACCACACCTTTCATTGATGGCGGCGCTTTCTTAGATGCGTCTTTTACATCACCAGCCTTATCACCAAAGATTGCACGAAGTAGTTTTTCTTCCGGAGTTGGATCGGATTCTCCTTTTGGAGTAATCTTGCCAATCAGGATATCACCTTCTTTAACCTCGGTACCAACCTGAACGATACCATTTTCATCCAGATTTTTAACAGTCTCCTCACTTACGTTAGGGATTTCAGCTGTTAATTCTTCTTCTCCACGCTTTGTGTCACGAACTTCAAGTTCGAATTCTTCAATGTGGATAGAAGTAAAGATATCGTCGCGAACAACTTTCTCAGAAATCACGATAGCATCCTCAAAGTTGTATCCCTGCCAAGGCATGAATGCAACCAAAAGGTTGCGGCCTAATGCAAGTTCACCACCTTCTGTACCATAACCCTGGCAAAGCGCCTCACCTTTCTTCACTTTCTGGCCTTTCAAAACCATAGGTTGCAGGTTAAGGCAAGTATCCTGGTTGGTACGACGGAATTTTACCAGATCATACGAAACGCTGTCCTCGATAAAGCTAACCAGACGATCTTCATCTGTTCTATCGTATTTAACAACAATTTTCTTCGCATCAACAAATTCAATCACACCGTCGCCTTCTGCAACAACCAATGCACGTGAATCCATTGCAACACGTTTCTCTAGGCCTGTTCCAACTATAGGCGCTTGTGGGCGCAATAATGGAACACCCTGCCGCTGCATGTTAGATCCCATCAATGCACGGTTTGCATCATCGTGTTCCAGGAACGGAATCAGCGAAGCGGCTACAGATACGATCTGGTTCGCAGCAACGTCCATGTAAGATGCCTGCGAAGGATCTACCATCGGGAAGTCACCTTCGAAACGTGTCTTGATTTTTTCTACCGTAAAGTTTCCTTCTTTATCAACAGACGCATTTGCCTGTGCGATATACTTAGAATCTTCTTCCTCGGCAGTCATATAGATAAGCTCATCTGTCAGCTTACCTGCGCCGTCAATAACGCGGTAAGGAGTTTCGATGAAGCCCATTCCATTCACTTTTGCAAAAACGCAGAGTGAAGAGATCAAACCGATATTCGGTCCTTCCGGAGTTTCAATCGTACACAGACGACCGTAATGCGTGTAGTGAACGTCACGAACCTCGAAACCGGCTCTTTCACGGGAAAGACCACCAGGTCCAAGTGCCGACATACGACGCTTATGCGTAATCTCAGCCAATGGATTCGTTTGATCCATGAACTGTGACAATTGGTTTGTACCAAAGAATGAGTTGATAACAGAAGACAATGTCCGCGCATTGATCAGATCAACAGGCTTAAAGTCTTCATTGTCACGCACATTCATACGCTCTTTAATCGTACGCGCCATACGCGCAAGACCTACACCAAACTGAGCATAAAGCTGCTCGCCTACTGTACGTACACGACGGTTTGACAAGTGGTCAATATCATCGACAACCGCTTTTGCATTGATCAAACCGATCAGATACTTCACGATGGAAACGATATCACCTGTTGTCAGAACGCGAACGTCAAGACTTGTGTCAGAACCTAGTTTTTTGTTGATCCTGTAACGGCCAACATCACCAAGGTCGTAACGTTTGTCACTGAAGAACAAGCTCTGAATTACATCGCGAGCAGTTTGTTCGTCCGGTGCCTCAGCATTACGCAATTGGCGGTAAATTTGCTCAACTGCCTCTTTGTCAGAGTTCGAGCTATCTTTTTGCAGGGTATTATAAATGATATTATAATCCGCTACGTTCATATCTTCTTTGTGAAGAATAACTGATTTCTGACCTGATTCGGTGATTACATCGATATCATCAGCCGAAATAGTAGAATCACGTTCCAGCAATACTTCATTACGCTGAATGGAAACTACTTCACCAGTATCTTCATCTACGAAATCCTCTGTCCAGGTACGAAGAACCCTTGCAGCCAAGCGGCGGCCTACTGCTTTCTTGAGGTTTGCAGGAGTAGCGCTGATTTCTTCAGACAATCCGAACAGGTCCAGAATGTCCTTATCAGACCCGAATCCAATTGCTCTCAAAAGAGTTGTAACCGGGAACTTCTTCTTACGGTCGATGTAAGCATACATCACGTTATTCACGTCAGTCGAGAATTCAATCCAAGATCCTTTGAACGGAATAATACGCGCAGAATATAGTTTTGAACCATTTGTGTGCTTGCTCATAGAGAAGAACACCCCTGGCGAACGGTGAAGCTGAGATACGATAACGCGCTCAGCACCATTGATTACAAATGAACCTCTTTCGGTCATGTAAGGGATATTTCCTAGGAAAACCTCCTGTTCAATGGTTTCGAATTCTTCATGATCAGCATCGTTACAGATCAAACGTAACTTTGCTTTAAGGGGCACTGCATAAGTAAGCCCGCGATCAATGGATTCGTCAACAGAGTATTTTGGTGGTTCAAGAAGATAGTCAATGAACTCTAAAACGAAATTGTCGCGTGAATCCGCAATAGGAAAGTTTTCAGCGAAAACTTTGTACAATCCTTCTCCAGAACGATCTTCTACCGAAGTATCCAAACTGAAGAAATCCCGGAACGATTGTACCTGGATTCCTAGCAAGTCCGGATAATCGATAATCTGATTGATCCTTGAGAAGTTCTTTCTAGGTGTTGTTGCTTTAATTGTAGCCAAGGCTATGTTTGATTTGGGTTAGAAGAAAAACCAGTGCGTCGAACTGAGTGTCGGGCATGGTATTAATTAGTTTTAAACCTAATCTAATGCCTCGTAGAGAATAAGATAACGGCCCCTTTTCTATCTTTTCTACGAGTAAAGAAGTGTTTCGGGCAGACTATCGGAGAAGATGGAGGTATACACAGCAAAAGCTGCTACCTCTAAACCAAACGTCAAAAAAAAGTTTTTCGTTTGGTATATACTCAAAATAGGAAAAGACCTGACGATTGTCAGGCCTGTTTCCTGTAATTATAGGATGCTGTTGAAAGCAAATTATTTTACTTCAACTTCTGCACCTGCTTCTTCAAGTTGTTTTTTCAAAGCTTCTGCTTCGTCTTTAGCAACTCCTTCTTTAACAGGTTTT
Source organism: Dyadobacter sp. HNCC25DJ183 (assembly GCF_056895175.1). Lineage (NCBI taxonomy): Bacteria > Pseudomonadati > Bacteroidota > Cytophagia > Cytophagales > Spirosomataceae > Dyadobacter > Dyadobacter sp. HNCC25DJ183. Next base: position 333,659 of record NZ_JBXHAP010000005.1, on the reverse strand, counting down.
GGAGCACCGTCAACTAGTTCTTTCGCTTCTTTCAGTCCAAGACCAGTAAGATCTTTAACCAATTTCACAACAGCCAGTTTGCTTGCACCAGCTGATTTAAGAATAACGTCAAAAGAAGTTTTCTCTTCAACTGCGGGAGCATCAGCACCGCCACCGCCAGCAGGACCTGCTACCATAACTGCACCAGCAGCTGCAGGCTCAATACCGTACTCGTCTTTAAGAATTGTAGCCAATTCGTTCACTTCTTTAACCGTTAGGTTAACAAGCTGTTCTGCGAAAGCTTTCAAATCTGCCATTTTATTTTTGATTTTTTGATTATACAATAAGATGATTTAAAAAGCTCCAATTTTCTTGACCCGGAGAGCTAAGCCTGGCTATTTAACTAGTCTTCTTTTTCAGACAAAGTTTTGAGGATACCAGCCAATTTGTTGCCGCCGCTTGAAAGAGCACCGATAACATTTTTAGCAGGTGATTGCAACAATCCGATAACTTCTCCGATCATCTCTTGTTTCGATTTGAGAGAGATCAGAACGTCAAGCTGGCTTTCGCCAACAAAAACCGCAGTATCCACAGAAGCTCCTTTAAACTTAAGCTTGTCGCTACCTGATTTTTTCTTGAATTCTTTTATCAGTTGTGCAGGAACTTTACCTGACTCCGGATGAAACATTACACCAGAAAATCCTTTCAAAACTTCATTGAATGAAGAATAATCCGTGTCTAACGTTTCGAGCGCTTTTCTAATCAATGTATTCTTAACAACACGATACTCAATACCGCGCTCAAAGCACAATCCTCTTAGCTGGTTAACCTCGCTAACAGACATTCCACTCGCGCTTGTAATATAGAAGTACGGAGTGCTAGCGAATTTTTGACTTAACTCGTCTATAATTACTGCTTTCTCTTCCCTTGTCATATTATAATCCTGGAATCGTGTTTTTATCAATAACAACACCCGGGCTCATCGTACTAGACAAGTGAATGCTTTTCACGTAAGTACCTTTTGCCGAAGATGGTTTAAGGCGTACCAAGGTGTTGATAACTTCCTGAGCGTTTTGTGCAAGCTGGTCAGTTCCGAAAGAAACTTTTCCTACGCTGGTGTGAATGATCCCTGTTTTATCAACTTTGAAATCAATCTTACCTGCTTTTACTTCTTTAACAGCTTTGCCTACTTCAGGGGTTACCGTTCCCGATTTAGGGTTTGGCATTAATCCGCGAGGACCTAATACTTTACCTAAACGTCCCACTTTTGCCATAACACTCGGCATAGTGATGATTACGTCGATGTCAGTCCAGCCTTGTTCTATCTTTTGGATATACTCGTCAAGACCAACAAAATCTGCTCCTGCTTCTTTCGCTTCTGCCTCCTTATCTGGAGTGCAAAGTACCAAAACACGCACCTCTTTTCCGGTTCCGTGTGGCAATGTCACCACGCCACGTACCATTTGATCAGCTTTACGAGGATCCACGCCTAAACGAACGTCGATATCCACAGATGAATCAAATTTGGTATAAGAAATCGTTTTAAGAACGTCCGCTGCCTGCTCCAGAGAGTAAGCTTGATTTGGGTCGTATTTCGAAAGAGCTTCTTTTTGCTTTTTGGTCAGTTTTCCCATGTTCTTTGTTTCGTTAGCGTATTAAAACCTACGCTTAGTTGTTTTCTTCCCATGGGGCTTTGCCTGCCACAGTGATACCCATACTACGAGCCGTTCCCGCTATCATCTTCATGGCAGAATCAATTGTAAAGCAGTTCAAATCTGGCATCTTAGTCTCAGCGATTGTACGAACCTGATCCCAAGAAACCGAACCTACTTTCAGACGGTTAGGCTGCGCCGAACCAGTCTTCACCTTTGATGCTTCCAGAAGCAAAATCGCGGCCGGGGGGGTCTTAATGACGAAGTCAAAAGACTTATCCTTATAGTATGTAATAACTACCGGCAATACCACACCCATTTTATCCTGGGTACGGCCATTGAATTGCTTGCAAAACTCCATGATATTCAAACCCTTCGATCCTAATGCAGGACCGATTGGAGGTGAAGGGTTGGCTTGGCCACCTTTTACCTGTAGTTTGACGTATCCACCTATTTCTTTTGCCATTGTTTTGGAATTTGTTGGGTCATTGATCAATCACGGTTCTAGTGCAAGTGGAAGCTTACCTGCCCGCTCTTTCTCAACTATCCTTTTCTACTTGTGCGTAACTGAGTTCCACGGGTGTATTACGCCCGAATATCTTAACAACTACATTGAGTTTTTTCTTCTCATCGAATACCTCCTCAACAAGTCCGATAAAGCCACTGAATGGACCGTCAACAACCTTGACAGTTTCTCCTTTGATAAAGGACATACTTGGAGCTTCTTCATGCTGCTCCGCCTCATCCACTTTACCTAAAATCCTGTTAATTTCCGATTGCCTGAGCGGAACCGGCACTTTCGAATTCCCCTCCGCATTTCCCAGAAATCCGATTACACCAGGGATACTTGTTATAATGTGGAGCACCTCACCTTTTGAAAGGTCAGCCGAAATGATGATGTAGCCAGGAAAAAAATTCTTTTCTCTGACACGTTTCTTACCATTGCGCATCTCATATATCTTCTCAGAAGGTATCAGGATCTGCGGAACAAACTCGGTTAATTTCTGCCGTGTTATTTCATTTTCAATGTAGGACTTGATTTTTTTCTCCTGTCCAGACACTGCTCTTAACACAAACCAATTTAGACTACTCATACCATTTAGGGGTTAAAATAGCCTCAGAAAGACTGATAAAACAGTTTTAATGCATTTTCGAACACGAAATCCATCACACCAACAACCAAAGCAAAAATGAGGGAACCCACCAGAACTAGAGTTGTATTTGCCTGCAATTCGTTGAAAGGAGGCCATGTAACATGCTGGGTGATTTCTTCCCAGGAAGCCTTCAAGAAAGAAGTAAACTTTTCCATTGTTCCTTTTAAATATGCACGGGTGGAGAGATTCGAACTCCCATCAACGGTTTTGGAGACCGCTATTCTACCCTTGAACTACACCCGTTTATCACTCAACCCATCCTTTCGGGCTGCAAAGATACGATTTATTTATAAAAAACAAGTGCACTCCGTAAGGAAATGCACTTGCTATTATTGCTTTCTTGATTAGTCAAGAATTTCAGTCACCTGACCAGCACCTACGGTACGTCCACCTTCACGAATCGCGAAACGAAGACCTTTTTCCATAGCGATCTTGTTGATCAACTTAACTTCAATTGTGATGTTATCACCAGGCATAACCATTTCAACACCAGCTGGAAGGGTAATTTCACCTGTTACGTCCGTGGTACGGAAGTAAAACTGAGGGCGATATTTGTTGAAGAATGGAGTGTGACGACCACCTTCTTCTTTCGAAAGAACGTAAACTTCACCTTTGAATGCAGCGTGAGGTTTTACTGAACCTGGCTTGCAAATTACCATTCCGCGACGGATATCTTCTTTGTTAATACCACGCAGAAGAAGACCAACGTTGTCACCAGCTTCTCCACGGTCAAGGATTTTACGGAACATCTCAACACCAGTAACGGTAGATTTAAGACCTTCTGCACCCATACCCAGGATATCAACAGGATCACCAGAGTTGATCACACCACGCTCGATACGACCAGTTGCAACAGTACCACGACCAGTGATCGAGAATACGTCTTCAACAGGCATCAAGAATGGAAGATCTGTCATACGTGGAGGAATTGGAATATAGCTATCAACAGCATCCATAAGATCTTCGATAGTTTTTACCCATTTCGGCTCACCATTCAAACCACCCAAAGCAGAACCTTGGATTACAGGAATGTTGTCTCCATCATATTCGTAGAAGCTCAAAAGCTCACGAATTTCCATTTCAACAAGCTCAAGAAGCTCAGGATCATCAACCATATCCACTTTGTTCATGAATACTACAAGTTGAGGAACACCTACCTGACGAGCAAGAAGGATGTGCTCACGAGTTTGCGGCATTGGCCCATCAGTAGCAGCAACTACGATGATCGCGCCATCCATCTGAGCAGCACCAGTTACCATGTTCTTCACATAGTCAGCGTGACCTGGACAGTCCACGTGCGCATAGTGACGATTGGCTGTCTGGTATTCTACGTGTGAAGTATTGATGGTGATACCACGTTCTTTCTCTTCAGGAGCATTGTCGATTGATGAGAAATCGCGTTTTTGTGCGAAACCTTTGTCAGCAAGTACAGTTGTAATTGCTGCTGTAAGGGTGGTTTTACCGTGGTCAACGTGCCCGATAGTACCGATATTTACGTGGGGTTTCGAGCGGTCAAACGTCTCTTTTGCCATGACTTAAGTACGCTTAAAATTAAAAGTTATTACGAATTTATTTAACACTACTGATTGATCCTGTTCAGCTTACAAAACCCAAGCGCTTCAAAACCAATTAACTAAATACAGAATCAAAATCTTACCGAGCTTTTGAGGGGATTTTAACCGCGCGGCGGACCGCGGCACCGGCCGCCCGGCCCTAACCTCTTCCTTACCAAGGAATGCTCTTTAAACTTACCGAGCTTTTGAGGGGATTTGAACCCCTGACCTCTTCCTTACCAAGGAAGTGCTCTACCCCTGAGCTACAAAAGCAAAACCCTTGTAAGAACCAAAAAGCGATTAGCGAAAAAGTTACAATTGAATGTTTTCGCTAATCGCTTCGACGGTGCTTCTAAATGAGCGGAAGACGAGGTTCGAACTCGCGACCTATAGCTTGGAAGGCTATCGCTCTACCAGCTGAGCTACTTCCGCATTTGTTATGCCCGATCCTGACTGGTAATATACAGGATTGTATTGGCATTAACTGTGGGGGCGGATGGATTCGAACCACCGTAGGCATACACCAGCAGATTTACAGTCTGCCCCATTTGGCCACTCTGGTACACCCCCGTACATCATTTCAACACTACCGCGAAACCGTTTGTTTCACTTTTTGGAGTCGCAAAATTATGGCCTTTTCTTAAATTCTCAAATTCTTTCGAAAAAAAAATAAATAAAAATACGGACTAAATCGAAAATCGTCGATTTCAGCCCGTATTGGCGTATTTCTCGTTTAAAATAGTCTTACACCAAAGCTCAGCATCCGTACTGCGGGTCCTCTGTTTTGCTCATACAGATAGTTTAAATCATAGTTAACAAAAAGGTCAGGAAATTTTCGGATCCCAATTTCGGCTGCCAGTCCGTACTTCAGATCTTCGATGTAAAAGTTTTTGCGAACGTGATCTACATCCTTACTTCCTACTTTCCGCAACTTGGTATAGCTGCCAAGCCGGTATCCGCCATACACGCCCGCACTCAGATAGGAAATAAATGAGCGGGAAAAACTGACTGTCGGCATAATGGAGAGGCTGACATAAGGGACAACCAGCTTACTTTTTTTCATCTCGATCTCTTTCCCATCTTCCATTACCGGCAAAAACTCGACCTTATCACTACCCTTAACCACTGTATGATTGTTATCAAACATCTGATTGTACCACGAGAAGTCGGCACCAAAATCAAGGTGGAATCCTGCATTCTTTCCTCTCGCTAATGTAGCGCTTGCAACATAACCCAGACTAATAAACCGCGAGCCAAAAGGCTTCAACTCATAACTTACCTTGTCGTAACCCGGCGTACTTTCATTAGCGCCGTATGTATTAAGACCAACAGCAACATTAAACCCTTTTCTCGGACTTGTACCCCAGCTAGGTCTGTAAAAACGCTTACCAGTCCTCCTGTACGTTGACTCAGTAGACACTTCCTCATCGCCATCTCTTACCTCAACTCCTTTGCCATTGATGGTAACCCTGGTATCGCCATCTTTCACATGAATACCACGCAAACCAATCCTGACGTAATCCTTTTCTTCCTTATCCCCGGGATCTTTGAGATAGTTAACTCCATTAAATTCTTCCCTTAAATAAGTTGTATCTGCATCTGTGCTGTCCAAACGTACCTTTAAATCTTTCAGCAATGCATTAAGATCGTACTTCATGATCTTTTCCAACTCCCTGCGGTTTTCACCGTAGATGATCAGCCGGGTTTTGTCTCCGAATGTTACAATAATGGAATCCCTTTCCGACGTCTCCTTCCGTTCATTATTCTTTGCAAATACTCCAACAGAGATGAATAGGAAAATCATTGTGAGCGAGGCAACTATTCTATTTTTCATGGCTAACAGATTACAATTTTGTTCTGGGGTTCTGATACTTTTCTGTTTTTTCTTCTTTGCTACGAAGCCGATCGTCAACTTTCGCGACCAGCGTTTTGGGATTAAACCCTACTTCATCCCAGTCGACTCTTTCACCAGCTCTCGCATTTTTCAGCTGGCGGAATACTTTCGAAAATTTTGAAGCCTTGGGTTTGTCTTCGTCATGATCCGGTTCAGATTCGACGGCCACAACAATTGTCCGCGTAGGTTCTGTTTCCAGGCTCACGATTGACGGCGTACTTATTTGTGGACTTACTGATTTCAGATTGACAGGCTCAGAAATTTCACGCATTAACGGAGTTTCATTTTGAGCTTGATCTTTCCCGGATTGCACAACTTCCAACTTTGCCAGATCCTGCTTTTGATTGCCGACTGAGTTATCAATGAGATCTGATTGTACCTTCTGGGTTTTCAAATCCGATTTCGCCGGCAAAACTTTCTTCAACAACTTTTCCTCGGGCACTTCGGCAATTTGGCGTTCGGCGTCAGCTGCATTCTCCATCGTTTCGCGCTGCAAAGCATCGACCGGTTGCTCTGGCTTAACCACTTCCTGCCTGCTACTGATCGCCTTTTCAGTTGTCAACGGACTATTTTGCAGAATCAGATATCCGCCTAATGCTCCTACCAGCACACTCGCCGCAGCATACCTCACCCAGCCAATAACCCTGGATTTTGGTTGTTGCTTTTCCTGAATTCTGGCCCAGGCATTTGCCGAAGGTTCCTTTTGTAAATCAGTCAGCTTGCGTTTGAAAAGATCATCAACAGGATGCTTTTTCATAGTCTACTTTTTTTTTAAATTCATTCTCCCACTCCAATACCATTTTCTGTAACAATGCTCTTGCTCTATGCAACTGCGACTTCGAAGTACTTTCGGTGATACCCAGCATTTCCGCGATTTCTGAATGGGCATAACCTTCAATTGCATACAAGTTGAAAACTGTTCGATAACCTGCCGGCAGGCGCTCGATCAATTCCAACAATTCCTGTGCTTCAAGATTTTGATCAGCCTGAATGTAGTCGGGGATGTTATGAGCCTCGTCGGACAGATTATCCTCCAGAATCCTCTTTTGCTTCCTGAGATAACCCAGCGACTCATTGACCATAATCCGGCGGATCCAGCCTTCAAAACTCCCGTCACTATTGAATTGATCAATTTTCCCGAATACTTTCAAAAAACCCTCAACCATCACGTCCTCAGCAGCCATTTCATCACATATATACCGGAAGCATAAACCCAGCATGCGAGTGCTGTATTTATGGTAAACCTGTTGCTGCGCCTTGGGATCTTCCCTTTTAAGTGCTTTAACAAGTTGTGCTTCCTGGCTAAATAGTGCTAAAATTTTACCCATTCTAACTGGTGGTTTCGGCTACAAGATGCTCATTCCTCCCGACGAGGTTGCACGTGCCCGATAACTTTTCTAAATTTTTGTAAAAAATATTCTGTCAGCTTCTTATAGCTTTGGCGCATCAATCTACTTTATTGCTTTAATATGCTCGACTCAGCTGCACCGATAGGAATTTTTGATAGCGGAATTGGCGGAATGACCGTCGCCAGCGCAGTTACGAGGCTCTTACCTCAGGAAAACACCATTTATTTCGGAGATACCGCGCATCTTCCCTACGGCGACAAATCTACTGCTGCGATCCAGGCTTACTCCATCAAAATCTGCAATATGCTGCTACAGCAAAACTGCAAGTTGATCCTAATTGCCTGTAATTCTGCCTCTGCGGCTGCATATGAACTTGTACGCGAATACGTTGGGAGCAAAGCCAAAGTCTTGAATGTAATTGATCCGGTCGTAGACTATATCAAAGAGCATTACGACGGCAAAACTATTGGACTGATCGGGACAAAGCAGACTGTATCTTCCAATGTGTACAAGAAAAAAGTGGATGCAATTGGAAAAAACATCCATTTAAAATCACTTGCAACGCCGCTGCTGGCTCCCATGATCGAGGAAGGTTTCTTTGACAATACGATCAGCGAGAGCATTGTTGCCAGCTATTTGTCTGATCCCGCTATTTCCTCCATTGAAGCTCTGATACTAGGATGTACGCACTACCCATTGATCAAAAATCAGATCAGTAAATTTTATGGGAATGAAGTAGAAATTCTTGATACTTCTGAAATCGTCGCCCATTCACTGCGGGCGTGGCTGGAACAGCATTATCTTGTCAATGAAAAAGGTAGTGGAAATCGTCAGTTCTACGTGTCAGACTATACTTTGTCCTTCGAGCAATCAACTTCCATATTCTTCGGCAAACAGATCCAATTAGAGCACTACCCGCTTTGGGAATAATGTTATCTGTAAAGTAGCCGCACAGGGCCCAGCAGGCCTGACGGCATCGGTTCCCAGCTCTTTGCGTCAAACTTTTTGTAAGTGATATCAACGATATTGATGTCCTGAAATTTCTTCCAATCTGGTTGCTGCGTGTCGCGGAGCCGCATGTAGTTTGCTGAGAGATTAGTTACCTCGATGTCGAGTACATTGCCCTTTGACTTCAAAACGTTTGACGGGATTGTTCCAAGGAATGGAACGGACCAGAAAGTACCGAGCTCCTTTCCATTGATCTTCACACGTGCAGACTCCCGCACATCACCTAAGTCCAATTCGAATGATTCTCCTTTCAATATCTCTGCTGGCAGATCGAAGGTAACCTGGTATTTTGCCTTACCAGAAAAATATTCAGCAGAATCAGGCAATGTAGTCCATGAACTAAGTCTCGAAAGTTTTGCGGAAGCTGGTAACGAAGGTTTTCCCTCCATAAAAGTAAGGTTCCAATTCCTATTAATCTCAAATATTTGCGCCGGCTTTTCAGGCGCTATTTGTGAAGCTGACTGGCTGCCTACTTCCAAAAAGCAGGATTGTCCTGGCTTTAACTTCAGGAATACTTCTGCCTTTTCACCAGAACCTCTCTGAGCAAGTGCAGCTCGGCCATTCAGCGGATCGAGTTTAAAGAATCTTCCTTTTGCATTTAGCTTGATCCATCCTTCCTGGAAAGTATTGCCAAGATTTGTCACAAAATAAACCGGTCGCCCATTTTGATCTTTCTTCCTGATATAAGTCAAACCCTTGTTCGCCATTTCCTCCGGGGCAATGTTGATCTCACTTAGAAAGCGATTCAGTTCTGTTCCGATTTTGACATTTTCAAGGCGAGCTAGTCTGACTGACATTTTCTCGAATTCTGCCTGCTGAGTGGCGTGATCGTCAAAGCCGGTAACGATGGAAGGCATTTGCTTTTCAAAAATAATCTTTGCGCCAGCTTCTGCCAATCGGTGCAATTTGGAGAGCGTCGACTTTGGCATGTAAGTACTTGCCGGAATGACAATCGCTTTATAAGATGCATTTCTCGAGGTCAATGTACCGGATGCGGATATTTTCAGTTGTGCTAATTGAAGATCCGAAACAAAATCAAAGGAATACCCCTCTTTCCAGAGCTTTTCGGACAATTTTCCAAAAGGTAGACCCAGCAACCAGCGATCCACGTGATGCACTTCCAACAAATGCACATTACCCGAAGATTTCGATTTGGTCGCCCACAAATCATGAATAGGGAAATAAACAAGCAGGTCATTGTCGGGCTTGGTATCTTGGAGAATACTTTGGCATTTCTCTACATACCGGTTTAATAAAGGAAATTCACGCGCAAAATGAGAAGTAGGTCCAAAGTTGGTTGACGCATAAAAGAGCCAGCCCGGATACGCTTCATTTTGCGGTGAATAGGTAGTTCCGTGATAAAAAATGTGGTTGATTCCCGCTGCAAATAATTCATCAATCTGCGGCTTCAATTGGGATAAAGAAACTTTGAAATGATTGGCGAGCCAGGTTCCGGTTTCTGAGCTGACGAGCTTCTTACCATTGAAATTAGCTGCTGAGGAAGCAAACTTCATCGCCAGCGCATTGGGCGTGCCAAACTGATCAATGGAATAATCAGGATCAATGCGTACGCCGGGAATATCAAAGCGGCTGGTACCAAATGACTCGGTCTCCGGAATGTCCGCAGCTGCATACAGATCGAGCAAGTTACCTGGCGAACCGTGTGCCTGGTAACGCGTCATAAACCGATGTTCCCGGCTCCACTTCGTCCATGGCAATGCATATCTCTCCAAAAGCAATTCTGCCAAAGTCTGGTGATAATCTATTCTGATCAATGTACTGTCCACATTGCTCGTCGAGTCGGATAATGCAGGTAGATGTTGCACTAATGTATACTGCCTCCTTTTTGCAAACTGATCTGCAAAATCATTGGTCCAGTTCGCACCATAAGCTTCGTAGGAATCCATATACATAGACCGCGGCAGTCCTTTAATATTCCTGAAAGCAGAATCAAACCTTGTCAGGTACTGCGGCATTGCGTCGGCATGAAATGGATCCAAAACGTATCCTTCGCCTCCGGGTGCCGCGCGCTTCACTTTCTGGCCGGTAGGTTTTACTTCAATCCTGCCATTAACAATGGACATATTCTTCGCTGCCATCTCGGCGCTCGCATTCGGCCCGCCAAATGGCCAGCCGGTCCCCGTGGTCAGGTCCACTCCAATACCTAGCTTCTTTCCTTCTTCCACCGTGAATTGCATTACATCAATCCACTCGGCTGACAGAAAAGGAATCGCCTGCTGCTCCTTACCTTTTACACCATAAATGGGTATGATATGAACCCCGCCGACTCCGGAATTTTTGAAGAGTAGAAGTTGAGCCTTGATATCGGGTTTCGTAACAGTACTTCCCATCCACCACCAATATGTCCAGGGCTTAGTAGTAGAAATGGATTGCGCCTGTACATTCAGGCTTACAAACAGGATTAGTATAAATAGTAGCTTTCGCATAATTGCTTTTCTGGTTAAAGGCAATGGGCTCAATTTCTACGCAAAACGGAACAGATTTTGCGTTCCTAGAAACAAAAAAGGCGAAACCTGATCGGTTCCGCCTCGTAAAATGCTGTAAGTTTTGGTTAGTGCTGAAAAGCCTGCTTTACCCTGGAAGTAATAAACCGCCGTTCATCCCTGGCGCGCTTGCTGTTCCTATACCAGAAATAGGCTATCCCGGCAACCAGCAGGTAAGGCATTACAAACAGGTACATAATACCCGTGTTCAAACCCACGCCTACATTATTTCGGCCATTTCCCATGGAACTTTCTACTGAGCCGCGGCACATTGCGCATTGTGCCCAGGTATCCGTGCCCAACGCAACAAACAAAAGAATCAAAGTAAATACGATCAAGAACCTTTTCATACGTAATAGGGACTTATCATGAGGTAAACAATAACTCCGGAAACACTTACATAAAGCCAGATCGGCATTGCCCACTTCACTGCTTTCCTGTGTTGGAATATGTCATTGGTATAGCCGAAGTAAATGGCACGCAGTACAAACCAAACGACAACTATTGACAGTACGATATGGGAAATTAGTAAAAAGTAGTACACCGGTCTGAAAAAACCTTGTCCACCGTACGGAGTAGCTTCATTCGACACGTGGTACAAAATGTAGCAAACCAGAAAAACCGCGCCTAATAAAAAGGCAGCGGTCATCGATCTTCTGTGACCTGCAACATTCCCTTGTTTGATAAAGTAAAAGCCCGCGATTAGCAAAACGGACGTTAATGTATTGATCATGCCGATAACATGAGGAAGCATTTTCGTCCAGGTACCTAAGTCTATTTTCTGCCGGATTCCAAGCAAAACTGCAACCGCCAATGGAATTGCAATTGCCAGAATATTGATGATACGTTCGTACTTCGGCTTTTTCTCAATAATTAAAGTTGCCATACTATTTGGTTACATTGCCTTCATAGGCAAGAATCTTGATTTCGGCCATAAGCCGTTCTATTTCTTCGGGATCAACTCCCTTGTAATATCCTCTTACAAATCCATTCGCGTCTACCAGAATAATCAAGTCCTGAGCATTTTCAAGTTGACCCTTTTGTATGCCCAGCTCGTTTTCAAAAAACGAAGTAATTTCACTTTCAGGATATGTGAACAACTTCCACTCCTTTCCATTCGCCCCAGGAACTTCCCCATTCCGATTAGCAATCCCCTGCGATAAGGTCAAAACATTCAATTCCAGAATTTCGGAATGCAATGCACTGATTCTTTGAAGTTGCGAGACTACCAGCTTACAAGTGTCCCCGCAGGTTTCCGGTAGATAGTGTAGCACCGTAAGTTTACCGCTAAACTTCACTTGCTTCTGTGTAAAAATACGATCAGAAACTTTATGAAACAGGGTATCGCCATTTTGAACTATAACAGCATCGGCTTTATTCCGTTCCGGATTGAAGTATGGCAGATCGTAATGATTGCGTGCGAAGAACTTCAAAAAGATAAAAATCAAAGCCGGTATCACTAATGTTACGATTAGTAATCCGGCTTTGGGAAAATTTTTCATTCGGGATTCTTAACTAAATACGGCCTCAAAAATCGCATTTCCTTCAAGTAGCAGCGCTAAAATAAGCCACATTACGAATAGGATCGGAACCAGAATTGACCAGATCAAGGATTTTGTTTCATGCTTTAAGTGCATGAATTCTCCCACTATATAAAATGCTTTCACGATGGTCATGACAATGAAGATAGACACCTTCAATACTCCGTGAGGAACTGTGAATGCGATTAAGAACTCTAGTGCTGTCAGGATCAACAGAATCCAGAACGTCTTCATAATCGCCTTGCGTTGCTCTGCGCCTGCGTTTGGATCCTGATTATGGATATGATGTGCGTCCGCCATTTTTATCTTAAATAATTAGAAATTTTGAAATTAAACCAGATAGAAGAATGTAAACACAAACACCCAAACCAAATCCACAAAGTGCCAGTAAAGACCTACTTTTTCGACCATTTCGTAGCTTCCCCTCTTATCGTAAAAACCCGTAGCAGCACGGAAGAAGATCAGAATATTTAAGATCACACCACTAAATACGTGTGTTCCGTGGAAACCGGTAATGAAGAAGAAGAAGTCTGCGAATGCAGGAGGACCATATTGGTTCTCGGTCAGGTTAGCCCCGAATATTGTCTTCTCTACCCAGGTTCCGTTCTCAATAACTTTCATTACACTTCCTGTGTCGGTACCATGGATAAAGTGAGACCACTCCCAAGCCTGGCAACCCAGGAATGTAAAACCACCCAGAATCGTCCAAAGCATGTATTTTTCAACATTCGCTCTGTCCATTCTATGTCCGGCTTCTACTGCAAGCACCATTGTAACACTACTCGCAATAAGAATAAAGGTCATTATACCAACAAATACCAACGGCAGAGATATTCCATGCAGAAAAGGTACGGCCTCATAAACTCTTTCAGGAACCGGCCAGTACATATTGGAGAATGTGAAATCTTCACGATTTCCTTCGAATGCCGGAAAACTAAACCGGGCTGTACCATAAGCCACCAAGAGGGCGGAGAAAGTAAAGGTATCGGAGATGAGGAAAAACCACATCATCAGTTTTCCGTAACTTGCTTTCATGGGCTCTATCCCCCCCAACCACATTTTGGGTTCCACAGCACCAGGTGTTGTTACATTTGCAGCCATTGGTAAATAATATAATTAATTAAAAGTCAATAAAAATACAAAAAGGTATAACCAGAGAATATCTAAAAAATGCCAGTAAGTCGCACAGATCTGAATTCTTCTCAAATTCTTCTTGTGTACTCTCATTTTAAATGCCGCAGTCAGCGAAACGAACAACACAATCAGACCCGTAATAATGTGAAATCCGTGTAATCCGGTAAACACATAAAAAAACGATCCCGAAGGGTTTCCAACGAAATAAACGTTCATTTCAACCAGCTTACTCCACCCTTCAAATTGCATCCAGAGGAAAAGCAGGCCGAGTACAAAAGTAATAGAAATTGCTATTTTCAATTGTTTGAACTGATCTTTTTTTGCCGATATATAGGCCCATTGCATTGCCAAACTGCTTATTAGCAGAACTCCAGTGCTGTACCAAAAAATACGCGGCATTTCAAACTCAAGCCAGTTACCTTCCGCTCTCCTTACGAGGTATGCACTTGTCTGAGAAGCAAAGAGCATGATAATCGTAACCAAGAATAACCACAAAATAAACTTGATCGGATCCATTGACAATGTCTCCTGTGGTTCTTTTTCTATTTTTAAATGCTGAACATTTTCCATTTTTCTACACTGTTTCAAATTCACAATTTATCCAACAAAAACGCGATCTGCACGATGGGCAGGTATATAAACGAGCCAAACATGAGCTGTTTCGCTGTCTTGTCCGTGCAAGTACGCATCAGGTGAAAAGTCTGAGCCAGGAACAGTACTCCGAAAACCGTAGCAACAAATGCAGAGTTGATACCAGTCATTCCCAGCTCGTAAGGCAACCAGCCAATGGGCAACAGGAATAAAGTATAGATCATAATCTGCAATGTTGTATCAGAATCTTTGAGACCGTTTGCCGGAAGCAACTTAAACCCTGCTCTTTTATAATCTTCATCTAAAACCCAGGCAATCGCCCAAAAATGGGGGAATTGCCAAAAAAACTGGATAGCGAACAGGATACCTGGTTCAAGTCCAAAGTGATTCGTGGCCGCCACCCAACCGATCATTGGAGGAAATGCACCCGGAAATGCACCCACGAAAACTGCAATTGGACCAACGCGCTTCAATGGAGTATAAACAAAACCATATAGCACAAGTGATAAAAGCGAAATCAATCCGGTACTAAGATTGAATGTGCTGATAAAAATAGCCAGTGATGTAACTCCTAAAACAACCGCCCAGATAGCCGCTTGCTGGACAGTTATTCTGCCGCTCGGCAAAGGCCTGCCAGCAGTTCTCTTCATCAATTTGTCAAAATCCTTTTCCAGGATCTGATTGATAATATTTGCAGCTCCGGTAATTCCGATTGATGCAAGAATAAACAAAACCAATTCTCCCGAATTTACATTCTTAGCTCCCAGGCAATATCCCATAGCGCCAGAAAAAGCGATCAGAGATGCTAGACGAAACTTCAACAGCTCGAACAAAATGCCCAGCCGCTCTCTCACCCTGTCAAAACCACTTACCCGCTCCTCTACTGAAATCATCTTTAATTCTATTTTACTAAACTGAATGCGGCTGCACGCCGGCATTGTCATTATACTTCAAATAAGTCTTTCCATTTATTACTAACCAACTTACAAATTGCAAGCCGATCAAAACGATCGCGAATGTCAGGTGCAATGGCTGAGCATATGGCGGAACTCCCAGGTACGCCATTAAAATTCCGGTTGCAATCTCAGCCGCCAACACCCAAGCACATCCGAGGGCTACTTTGCCAGCAAAGCTTGATTTACCTTCAAGCTCCCAAACTCGTCTGATCCATAGTGTGTTTACAAAAAGCACAATAATGGAAAACGAGCGGTGAACATAAAATTCAGTCCCCAGCTGACTGATCCACTCGCTTCTCGCAGCATATCCGAGTTCGAAGATTACATGATCAATAGCTTCACGAACCTGGGTTCCAATGAGGATCTGAACAAGAGAAAGGCCAAGTACCAACACTCCAAGCGTGTTCAAACTCCCTTTACTGCTTTCATTAATCTTGAGAAGCTTGTCTACATATCCCGACCAGGTCAGCAAGTAAAGCAGCATAAAAACGATCACGATCGCCAATAGCATGTGTAGTGTCACAACCACCGGTTTCAACTCGAACGAAACCACTTTTGCTCCAAGCCAGCCCTGAAATCCTACCAGAATGAAAGCAGCAAGGCTTAAATAAAAAATCTGCTTATTTCCCGATCTTAAAAACGGTAGGGAAGCAAGCAGAGTCAGAAAAATCATTATTCCGGTAAATGCTCCCAGAAGCCGGTTTACATATTCTGTCCAGGTCTTAACTGGATTAAATTCTACTTCGCCTTTCAGTTTTGCTCCGTAGATCTGTTTGTAGTCAGGTGGTAGTTGTGACGCGTCTGTTGGAGGGATCCAGGTTCCGAAGCACTTGGGCCAATCGGGACAGCCCATACCAGAACCAGTACTCCGCACAACTCCTCCTGCTATAATCAGGAGATAGAGTGTGATAACTGTATTTAAAGCCAACCGACGGAAACGTCGGTTGGCTTTTGAATTAATGTGCTGAGTTGAACTGGTCATTAAAATTTTGTGACTCAATAGTCTTCTCTAACGAAATCAACTCATTCTCATGTGGGAAGTTTGATTCGAGTGTTTGAGAATATGGTATATTCTGAGGGATAAAATCCTCTTTCGCACCAGGCTTGCTGTAATCATAAGACCAACGATATACTGCTGGAATTTCGCCTTCCCAGTTACCATGTCCAGGATTGATAGGAGCAGTCCATTCGAGCGTATTTGAACGCCATGGATTCTGAGGAGCTCTTCTTCCTTTGAAAATGCTGTAAAAGAAGTTCCACAAGAAAATGAATTGCGCCAGGAAAGTCAGGATCGCTGCGATAGAGATGAACATGTTCATGTCCATGAACTTATGCGTAAAATCGTAGCTGGTGAACTGATAGTAACGACGAGGGAAACCGGCAATCCCTACATAGTGCATTGGAATAAATACCATGTAGATCCCTATGAAAGTAAACCAGAAGTGGATCTGACCAAGCGTTGTGCTCATCATTCTTCCAAACATCTTAGGGAACCAGTGATATACACCTGCGAACAATCCGAACGCAGATGCAGCTCCCATTACCAAGTGGAAGTGGGCTACTACAAAGTAGGTATCGTGCAATTGTATATCCAGCGCGCTGTTTCCAAGAATAATACCTGTCAAACCACCAGACACGAACAGCGATACCAGACCAATAGAGAACAACATTCCAGGTGTGAAAACGATGTTACCTTTCCACAATGTAGTAATGTAGTTAAAGCCTTTCACAGCAGACGGTACCGCAATAATCAAT
Organism: Dyadobacter sp. HNCC25DJ183; assembly: GCF_056895175.1. NCBI lineage: Bacteria > Pseudomonadati > Bacteroidota > Cytophagia > Cytophagales > Spirosomataceae > Dyadobacter > Dyadobacter sp. HNCC25DJ183. The sequence continues at coordinate 316,589 of NZ_JBXHAP010000005.1, read as the reverse complement.
GTAAGGAACATGAATACAGATCCAAGGAAAGGATTCATACCAGTTACAAACATGTGGTGAGCCCATACGATAAACGCAAGGAAGGCGATACCTAGCATAGAGGCAATCATCGCGCGATAACCAAAGATCGGCTTGCGTGAATTAGTTGCAATTACCTCAGACGTGATTCCTAAACCTGGAAGCAATACAATGTAAACTTCAGGGTGGCCAAGGAACCAGAATAAGTGTTGGAATAGAATCGGGCTACCTCCTACATTAGGCAATGCTTCACCGTTAATGTAGATATCAGACAGGTAAAAGCTTGTTCCAAAGTGTCTGTCGAAAATAAGCAGCAATACAGATGAAAGAAGTACAGGGAAAGAAATCAACCCTAATACAGCTGTAATAAGGAAGGACCAGATCGTCAGCGGAAGACGATCAAAAGACATTCCTCTTGTACGCAAGTTGATAACTGTAGTAATGTAGTTAATACCACCCAGTAGCTGAGAAACGATGAAGAATGCCATACTGGTCAACCAAAGCGTCATACCCATTCCTGATCCAGGGTGAGCCTGTGGCAATGCACTTAGGGGAGGGTAGATAACCCAACCACCGGCTGCTGGTCCATTCTGTAGGAAAAGTGAGGCAAACATGATCACACTGGCTAGGAAGAAGAACCAGTAAGAAAGCATGTTCATAAAACCGGACGCCATATCGCGGGCACCGATTTGAAGTGGTATTAAAAAGTTACTGAATGTACCGCTCAATCCCGCTGTTAATACAAAGAATACCATGATGGTACCGTGCATTGTAACCAGAGCAAGGTAGAAATTAGGATCAAGTTTACCCGAATCACTGATCCATCCTCCAAGAATAGGCTTTAACCATGACAGGTTAGAGTCAGGCAAACCAAGCTGGATACGGAAAATAATCGACATTGTAATACCTATTACCGCCCATAGAATTCCGGTAATCAGGTACTGTTTTGCTATGACTTTATGGTCCTCAGAAAATACATATTTCTGCCAAAAGTTTTGTGCTTCATGGTGGTGATCATGCTCCCCTGCGTGATGGTGAGCTGTTTCCAATCCTTCAATAGCTGACATATACTTTTAATGTATTTAAATTTACTAATTAGCGTAGACTAGAACTTGTTCCTACTCCTCCTCCTGAAGTTGTGCTGTCTGCTGGTGCTGCAGGTGCAGCTGCCTCAGCCGGCAGGTACTTCATTGCCTTGGCCTTCAGATTCTCAGGTACCTTTGCAAGATACTCGGGATAAGTCTGAAGGAACGTAGCTTGTTCCGCACACCATTTCTTATAAGAGGCTTCATCTTCAACTACCAAACGCATCTTCATTGAAAAATGTCCTTGTCCGCAAACCTCGGCACAAGCTATTTCATAATCAAACTTAGGATCACCTAATTCAGCGCGCATCTCAGCGGTAGTCTTGTCCGGAACGAACCAGAACTTTGTTGGCATACCTGGTACCGCATCCATTTTAACCCTCATGTGTGGGATGAAAACACTGTGCAATACATCACGTGCTCTGATTTTTAATAAAACAGGACGATTTACAGGAATATGCAGCTCACTTGGATTGGTAAAATCATCAAATGAATTTTCGTCAGACAAGTCAATACCAACTTCGTTCTGCGGATCGATCAGCTTGTAGTTATAATTCCCAAGCTTGTTGTCACTCACTCCCGAATATCTTGCAATCCAGTTGAATTGCTTACCTGTGATCTCAATTACCTCTGCATCTCTTGGTGCATCAGAAGTAATGTCAGACCAGGCTTTCCAACCTGTAAAAACCAATAGAGCCATAACAACTGCCGGAACAATAGTCCAGATCAATTCTAGTCTGTGGTTCTCAGGATAGAAGGTGGCACGGTGATCCTTTTTATGCTGATACTTCCATGCGAAAAAGAAAATAAGGAAGTTGACAATAATGAATGGAATGGTCAGAATTCCCATTGAGAACCAAAACAGATCATCCGTTCTCCGTCCATGTATAGAAGATGCTTCAGGCAAGAAGAATTCACGAGCATGAAGATATGACCATGTGATAGCAACAGCTCCAATCAGAAGCACGATGATAAACATAGCGCCATTAACCTTGTTTCCGGAAGTATCAACTTCTGTTGACTCTGCTTTATTAATGCCCTTCAGTACACCCTGCAGCTTCGATACAACGACACCTACTAGAACGATAAAAAGAAGAGCAACTAACGCGATAATGATATACATGATAATAAACTGGTTTTGCAATTAGGCAATATCGTGATGCAATGATTCCTCCAACATAGGGTGGTTACGCGGGATCAGATTAGCTTTCTCCAATTGGCTTGCGATAGTATATGCAAATGCACAAAGGAACAAAAGGAAGAATCCCCACTCCAAAGCTCCGAGTTCAGCGCCTGCTCCAACTGATCCAGGCATAATATTCGTGTAAAAATCCATATAATGACCGATGATTACGCTCCAGCAAGCCACTTTCAAAATTGAATGTGTATACTTTGCATCGCGGGTCATTAATACCAGGAATGGAAAGAAGAAGTTCAAAAACAAGGTGATAAAGAACGGAGCTTTATAGAATCCACCATATCCTCTGAAACGTTCGATAAAGTAAATCGTCTCTTCCGGAAGGTTAGCGTAGTAGATCAAAAGAAATTGAGCGAACCAAACGTACGTCCAGAAAATACTGAAGGCAAATACAAATTTTCCAAGATCACGCATGTGACTGGAGTTAACTGCTCTCAGATAACCTCTTTCTCTCAGCATAACAACAGTCAATGTAATAACTGCTAATCCTGCAACGTGCCAGCTAGCTAATGTATACCAACCAAACATGGTACTAAACCAGTGTGTGTCAATAGACATCACGAAATCCCATGCAGAAGTAGATGATGTTACACCAAACACTACAAGGAAAGCTGTACCAAAACGTATTGATTTTTCATAGAATTCAGTACCTCCGATTTCATCTTCCTGCAAAGACAGATTACGTATCACTCTCCACAAGCCGTACCACACAACAAAATAGATAACAAGTCTGATCAGGAAAAAAGGGGTATTTAGAAATCCTCTTTTACCTGCAATAATGCGGTCATATTCGGGACCTCCCACTTCATACAAACCTTCGTGCGTCCAGTGAAAAAGATCATGTCCACCAAAAATGAATGTAAGCAGTAATACAACTCCTGTAAATGGCAAAAATGCTGGTAGAGCTTCGGGTACTCTTTTGAAAACAGCTGACCATCCTGCTTGCGCCAGGTAGTTATAAGAAATGAAGAACATTCCGATAACTGACATTCCAGTAAAGTAGACGCCGTTCACCCACAGGTTCGCCCAAATTCTGGCGACCCAGCTCTTTTCATGATGACTACCCGCTGCCGCACTTACTGCTTCATGACCGGATGCACCATGTTCAGCAGCTCCATGACCCACAGCCGCAGCAGCATGTTCTGCGCCATGTGCCGCAGCTTCATGTCCGCCTCCGCCAGTAGCTGCCAAATATGCTCCCAAAGCTATCAGGGCTAATCCTACACCACCGCCTATTAGTAAATTCCTCTTAGCTCCCGATGTAAATTCAAACCGTTCTTCAATAGAAGGAATCGAATGTGCTGATGCCATTATCTAATTATATTTCTGTTAATCAATTTAATGTTATGCTCCTTTCTGAAGCTTCTGTACATAGTGTACAATTTTCCAGCGCTCAGCAGGATCTATCTGAGATCCATGTGGCCACATCCGGGCTTTTCCGTATGTAATCACGTGAAAGATATGACCTTCATTCATAGTCTTATAAGCATCACTGGCGTAATTAGGTACCCCTTTATACATGGCACCGACCTTACCATCGCCAGCGCCAGTAGCACCGTGACAATGCTGGCAGTATCTTTCGTACAAAACTTTCCCCTCAGCCAAAGTACCTTCATTAAAAGGAATCGGATTTTTCAAAACCTTTTCAGCAATTGAGATACTGTCAGCCGGTATGTTGTAAACCATCAGATCAACAGTTGCAGAATCGCTTTCTCCAAACGTTGTTTTGTAGTTCCTCCTCGCTACTGTACCTGCAACCGGCAATCTCATTGTCAAGCCCATCGGGTTGATTGGATTTGCCTTTTCTTGCTTGTAAGGTTCGTAACCTACTGGCAAGTACATATTAGGCGCATATTCTTTTCCAGGATCACTTGGATCCTTCTTACAGCTCGATACAGCTGACAAGAACACAGCAGCAACAAACAGACCTTTATATAAACTCTTAAATTTCATCGTCTCAAACTTCATTAAAATTGCTTGATGTTGACTTCCTCAGCGCCACTGTCCTTTAATGCTCTTGATATTTCGTCCACTGTCATTGAGTTTCTTCCAAGATCAATCGCCATCACAAACTTGTTATCTGTTGAGCGTAGATCGAACCTTGGATGAAAATGGCTTCCAGGTCCAAGTCCATTCGAGATAAAGAAGGTAGTAACCATCCCGAAAGCCGTAAAAAGTACAGTTAACTCAAATGTGATAGGAATATAGTTGGGGATAGAGATTGGGTCTTTACCACCTACAATCATTGGCCAGTCAATACCCATAGTCCAGATCATCAAGGTAAGTGCACAGATGCATCCAGTTACTCCAAACATAAATGCAGCAATACCAATCCGCGTCCGGGGATGACCGAGTGCTTCGTCCATTCCGTGGATTGGGAAGGGGGAATACACCTCTTTGATTTTTACGCCTGCCTTTCTAAGCCTTGGCACTGCGTGAAGCACAGTATCGTCATCGTCATAAACTCCGACCAAATACTTACCAGATAATTCTGCCATACTATAACTTATAATTAAATATCAGAAAGTCCCTTATTCCTTGTCTTTATCGTAAGCCGGTTCAGCTGTACCACGCTGCCTAACCTTGGCAACCCCGGAGATTTTAGCAGGTAACTGAGCTGATGTAGATCGTAACACTGCCTTCACCTCTGCCATATTAACCACGGGTAAATATTTCGAGAACAACAGGAACAATGTAAAGAATAACCCGAATGAGAAAATATAGTCACCGATGTCATAACGTGTCGGCGAGAACATGGCCCAGCTGGAAGGCAGATAGTCGCGATGCAATGAGGTAACGATAATTACAAATCGTTCGAACCACATACCAATGTTTACAACTACGGAGATAAAGAATGTAAATGTGATACTGCGACGCAGTTTTCTTGACCAGAATAACTGAGGAGATATTACGTTACATGTCATCATCGCCCAGTACGCCCACCAGTAAGGTCCTGTCATACGGTTAAAGAAAGCATAATATTCATATTCAACACCTCCGTACCAGGCAATAAAGAACTCGGTGATGTAAGCCACACCAACAACTGATCCGGTAAGTGTAATTACCTTATTCATCGTTTCGATGTGTTCAAGCGTGATATAATCTTCAAGCTTGTAAACAACCCGTGTAATAAGCATCAGGTTTTGAACCATTGCGAAACCTGAGAAAATCGCACCGGCAACGAAGTAAGGAGGGAAGATCGTTGTATGCCACCCTGGAATAACAGAGGTTGCAAAGTCCATACTTACAATCGTGTGAACCGAAAGTACAAGTGGTGTAGAGAGACCCGCAAGGATTAAGCTGATGTACTCGTAGCGAGCCCATGTCTTTGCAGAACCGTCCCAACCCATTGCAAACGTTCCATACATAAACCGGGAAACTTTGCTGGTAGCGCGGTCACGGATTGTTGCAAGATCAGGTATCAAACCAATGTACCAGAATACAAGGGAAACTGAGAAATAAGTACTAATCGCAAAAACGTCCCAAACAAGCGGTGAATTGAAGTTAACCCAAAGTGAACCAAATGCATTAGGAAGTGGCAAAGCCCAATATGCCATCCATGGACGGCCCATGTGCATCAGAATGAAAGATGCTGCGCAGATAACAGCGAAAATGGTCATCGCTTCTGCTGCACGGTTAATTGAAGTTCTCCACTTCTGCCGAAATAGCAAAAGGATCGCGGAGATCAGGGTTCCGGCGTGACCAATACCTACCCACCATACGAAGTTGGTAATATCCCAGGCCCAGCCTACTGTCTTATTCAAACCCCAGACACCGAGACCTTCCCACCAAGTCCAGGCAAGGCAGACAGTTCCGTATGCCAAAACTACAAGCGACAGGCCGAATGCTATTTTCCACTCCTTGGTAGGAGCACTTTCAACATGGCGGCATATATCTTCCGTTACGTCTGCGTACGTCTTCCCACCTTGAATCAGGGGTTCTCTTACAGGTGATGTAACATGCATACTATTATGTTTTTATAATGATTTATCTTCAAAAACTAAGCTCAAATTACGCGTGTTCTTTCTCACTTGCAGGCTTCGCGGCAGCCACATCCTTGTTCCGTATTTTAGTCAGGTAAGACAATTGCGGTCTGGTGTTGATTTCTTCCAACACGTGGAATGCACGTCCCTCCTTCTCTGTTTCAAGAATTTTGGATATTCTACTTTCCGGATCATTCATGTCACCAAATGTGATTGCATTGGTTGGGCATGAAGATGCACATGCAACATTCACCTCACCATCCACAATACGTCTTCTTTCTTTTCTTGCAGTAAGTTTAGCTTCCTGAATTCTGTGAACGCAAAGTGAACATTTCTCAATAACCCCTCTTGAACGTACAGTTACATCAGGGTTAATAACCATCTTACCAAGATCATTATTGAAGTGGTAGTCGTAGTTATCGTTGTCAAAATATTTGAACCAGTTGAAGCGACGTACTTTGTATGGGCAGTTATTTGCACAATACCTTGTACCAACACAACGGTTGTAAGTCATTTGGTTTAATCCTTCTGAGCTGTGCGTAGTTGCCAATACCGGGCAAACAGTTTCGCAAGGCGCATTATTGCAATGCTGGCAAAGCATCGGTTGGAAGGTAACTTCCGGATTCTCAGAAGCAATTTCCAAACCCCTCAAATCTTCAACATCTGCATCGCTGCTGTAATAACGGTCAATACGCAACCAGTGCATCTCGCGACTGTTGATTACTTCCTGACGACCTACAACAGGTACGTTATTCTCATTCTGGCAACTAATCACACATGAACCACAACCAAAACAAGTGTTAAGGTCGATCACCATTCCCCATGAGTGATTCTTGTATTTATGTCCATTCCAAAGTGTTAGATCTGTGGCGTCAACTGTTCCCTCCGAAGTTGGGATGGTTGGAGCAAATCTGCCTGCCATCGGATCTTTTTGGAAATGAGCTAGTACTGTTTCCTGAAGAACTGATTTACGGTTCATCACAGTACTATGTGTCTGCGTTTGAGCAATTTCCCTGGTATCCCCAGTTTTTGAAATTGTTACTTCACCAGGAGCAAAGGAAAGATAGCCGTCAGTAAATGTTGCAAAGGGATAGATATTCTTACCCACACCATTAGCAGACTTTCCAGCCTTTTCGCGACCATAACCAATGGAAATTGCAACAGTTCCATTAGCAAGTCCAGGTTGAACAATCACAGGAAGTTCAACCGACTTTCCTTTAAATTCAACCTTTACAACATCACCTTGTGCAAGGCTCAGCTCAGTTGCTGTTTTTTGAGAAAGACCTGCGTGGTTGTCCCAGCACGCTTTCGTAATAGGATCCGGCAATTCCTGCAACCATGGATTGTTTGCAGATGCACCATTCCCTACGCCAACATTCTCGAAAATAGCAAGTTCGATACCTGATGTTGACGCTTTATAAGTTTTAGAGATCGCCGAAGCAGCAGCACTTAGATTGCCATTAAACGCAACACTTCCAGCAGCAGCAGCGGTATTTGATTCAAATACGCCGTCGTGCAAAGATTTCACCCAGAACTGCTCGAAACTGCCGGTTCCGCCCTGAGCAAAAATGTTCTTTCTCCAGTATGATTTAACGTATTCGTGGTAATCTGTTGAAAGACCAGCCCATTTCAATAAACTTGACTGTCCTTGTCTTGTATTAAAAATCAGACTGATTGCAGGCTGAGTTAAGCTGTATGAGCCAGCAACAGGCTCAGCGTCGTTCCACGACTCCAAGTAGTGAGGAGCAGGAAGAATGTATTTGAAAAGAGAGGATGTTTCATCAGCGCGATCATTGAATGATACACTTAATGAAACTTTTGGAAGAGCCGCGGCCAGTTCGGCACCACGTGGGTGATCATAAACAGGATTTGCACCCCATAGAATAACAGCTGAAACTTTGCCGCCTTTAACTTCGTCGACAAGCTGGTTCATCGCTACGTCATTTCCCTGACGATAATAAGCTGGCTTGTCCAGGTTGATCAAAGTGCCATAAGCGCCCAGCAGATTGTTCAATGCATTAACAACCACTTGTACCGAAGGATCGTTAATTCCACAAACGACCAAAGCCTGACCTTTTGCAGCTATTAACTCTGCTGCTGCCTTATCCAGATTTGGAATGTTAACCGCAGCAACTGAAACAGGTGAACCACCTAATTTAGCAGCTACTTTATTATATAATGCAGCCGCAACCAGCCCAAGCTGAGAAGGTTTTACCGCAGTACGGTAATCTGCATTCGATCCTGTCAAAGACAAGATTGATTCAAATTGATAAAGGCGGGACATATCTTTCTTGCCACCTTTCTCACTGCTCACACGACGTGTTTCAGCGAATTGTGCGGAATAGAGATCCGGTGCAAGCCAGGTTCCCAGGAAATCTGCGTCAATTCCAACAATGACCTTCGCTTTACTGAAATCATAAGAAGGAAGTACCGCTTTGCCAAATGAGGTCTCATTTGCCTTTACAATTCCGTAAGCAGAATTTGCATCATAAACTACATGGCTGGTAGTAGGATATTTAGCTGTAAAATCAGCAATAACCGCCTTTGTAGATGGGCTTAGAACAGTAGATGTAAGAATACGGATAGCTCCGCCTCTTGCAGAGATCTGAGAAAGCTGGTCCTGGATTTCCTTATCAACTGTTTCCCAACTAACCTTTGTATCGTCACCCTTTTTAGGGCCTCTTAATTTTTCATTGTCATACAAACCCAACAGGGATGCATGCGCTCTTGAACTAACTCCGTAAGAAACCTTTGAAAGCGAGTTACCTTCAATCTTAACAGGTCTTCCCTCGCGGGTTTTTACTAAAATGCTTGTGTAGTCTCCACCTTCCGCATAAGTAGATGCATACCAGTTTGCGATTGTCGGAAATTCACCTTCCGGCTTGTTCACGTATGGAATTGCCTTTTTAACAGGGGTTTCACATGCAGCCAAAGATACCGCTGCCATACCAAAGCCAAGGACTTTCAAAAAATCACGACGATGCGTACCAGCTCCGTCCACCAAACTTTCATATTGGCTTTCGGTTGGTTCACCAGCAAACTCTGAACTTGCGTCCTTTATAAACTTCTCGTCGTTACGCAACTCCTCAAGTCCCCGCCAGTATCTTTTACTATTGTTTTCCATAAAACTATTCAATACAATGAGTCGTATTCTCGGGTATTATTTTCTCTTATTGATTAATAGTGGCACTTAGAGCATTCCAGACCACCTATATCAGCTACTTTCAAAGCTTCCTTACTTTCCGAAGCGTGCAGCTGAACCAGCTTGTCATAGTATTGATTGTCCTTGGTATTTACTTCTGTTTTACGGTGACAATCAATACACCATCCCATTGTCAGAGATGAGCGCTGTTGAATAACTTCCATTTTCTCAACTTCTCCATGGCAATTCTGGCATTCCAATCCACCTACATTTACGTGCTGGGCGTGATTAAAGTACGCCAGATCAGGAAGGTTATGCACCCTCACCCATTCGATCGGCTGATTGTTTTCAATTGAAGTATAAATTTTTTGAATTTCGGGAGATTCCTTCTTGATCACTCCGTGGCAGTTCATACAGATGTTCGCTGATGGAATGTGCGCAGACTTCCCTCTGTTAACACCTGTGTGGCAGTAGTTACAGTCAATTTTGTATTCTCCTGCATGCAATTTGTGAGAGAATGCGATAGGTTGCTTAGGAGCGTAACCTTGCTGAACACCAACACTATAAGCACCATCGATCGTAGCCTTAAGTACCAGGAGAACAAAAATCCAGAGCGTCGCTGATCTGATAGCAGGGTCTGAAGAAATCTTCTTTAAAGAACTGCCGAGTCTTGTCATGAAGTCCGGCTTCGTACCCGACTCCACTTCTCCGCCAACAGCCTTCGACAAAAGTGATACGATTACAAGCAGAACGCCCAGCACAAGGATCATTACAACAACCAATGCACCAAGAACTACCATAAACAAACCGGAAGGACCTTCACCACCCGACTCACCGCCACCTCCCGCAGCAGGACCTCCACCGGGAGCAGCCGCAGCTGCAGGTGCAGCAGTAGAAGCCTGATCCACGTAAGCGAAGATTCCCTTAATATCGTCATCAGACAAGTTAGGGAAACTTGTCATCTGCGCCTTAGAATATTCGTTGTAGATTTTAACGGCATAAGGATCGCCTGCCGCGATCATAGCCTGTGAGTTACGTACCCACTTCGAAAGCCAGGCAAAATCGTGACGGGAGCTGGCACCTTTCAAACCAGGACCTACTACTCTTTCGTCAGTCACCGCATGACATTGCGCACAATTGTTTTTGAAAAGTGCTTCACCTTTAGCAGCATCACCGCCACCTGCAGGAGCTGCCGCCGTAGCTGTGCTATCCTGCGCAGAAGCAAGATTTTGCACACTCAAAAGTAGCCCTACGGCGATGGTGAAAAGGATTCTTGAGTAACTAAAGTAGGAACAAAACTTAGCGTTCTTACGGAATGATATATTCATAATCAACTATTCATTATTCTTCAACAGACAAAACTAGCTTACGATTTTTTATCCACAAAAGTATTTAGGGGATATTTTGAAGCACCATCTTATTTATAATTTGTCTAATTTATTAGCCATTTTTGCAGGATTAATGCAACAGGAACAACATTGATTTTCAGCATATTGACAAAAAAAAGTACCATTTGGAGGCATAACAAACTGCCCTTACCAAATGGTACTTTTTGAGTAATTATTTGTGCCCAAAATGCAGTGCCAATTACCCGTAAATCTGATGAGGTTCCGAGCGGATTCGAACCGCTGTACGAGGTTTTGCAGACCTCTGCCTAGCCACTCGGCCACGGAACCAAATTTGGATTAGCTGCAAGCTGTTAGGCATACAGCTAATCCGGGTGCAAAAGTATTAATTTTTCTGGCTATTCGCCATTATTAATTACTTTTTGCTCTTTTTTTCGCTTTCTTCCATTTGTTCTTTCAATGCAGAGAGAACACTAAGGTCGCCGAAAGTAGATTTTTCTGCGTCTTTTGCAGGAGCGTCAGTATTAGACGCTTTCGCTGGAGCCGACTTTGCAGGTCTTTCTTCTTTCTTTTCCTCAGCAGAAACGTGCTTAACTTTTGAATGCGTCAAAACGATTTTCTTCTCATCTTTCAGGAATTCAAGAACTGTGAAGTCAAGGCTCTCACCTACTTCTGCAAGTGTACCATCTTCTTTTGCAAGATTTTTGATAGCTGCAATCCCTTCGATTCCGTAAGGAAGCTCAAGTGTAGCAAACTTATCGCCTTTTGCAACGATGGTAGATTTATGTACTGAACCTACTTCGAAGATGCTTTCAAAAGTATCCCATGGATTTTCTTCCAATTGCTTGTGGCCAAGAGCAAGACGACGGTTGTCGGCATCAAGTTCAAGAACTACAACTTCCAGCTCATCATTTACTTTCACGAAATCAGATGGATGCTTGATCTTCTTAGTCCAAGAAAGATCTGAAACGTGTACAAGACCATCGATACCTTCTTCAAGCTCAATGAACAAACCGAAGTTTGTCAGGTTGCGAACCACTCCTTTATGACGTGTTCCAACTGCATATTTCTCTTTAAGAGAAGCCTGAGTCCAAGGATCTTCAGTCAGTTGTTTGATACCAAGAGACATTTTACGCTCCTGACGATCCAATGTCAACACTACTGCACTGATCTCGTCATTTACATTCATGAATTCCTGAGGATTGCGCAGGTGCTGAGACCATGACATTTCAGAAACGTGGATCAAACCTTCAACACCTGGCTTGATCTCAAGGAATGCGCCGTAATCTGCAACATTAACAATGCGGCCTGTAACTTTCGATCCAACCTGGATTTCCTCATCAAGAGAATCCCAAGGGTGAGACTGAAGTTGTTTCAAACCAAGTGAAATACGTTTTTTCTCCTCATCGAAGTCAAGAACAACAACATTGAGTTTTTGGTCAAGTGACAACAGATCCGATGGGTGGTTAATACGTCCCCACGAAATATCAGTGATGTGCAACAATCCGTCAACTCCACCAAGGTCGATAAACACACCGAAGTTGGTCATGTTCTTAATTACACCTTCAAGTACCTGACCTTTTTCAAGGTTGTTCAGGATTTGCTGACGTTGTGCTTCAAGATCTTTTTCGATCAGTACTTTGTGAGATACTACTACGTTGTCATTTGCGTAGTTAATCTTAACAACTTTAACCTCCATACGTTTTCCAACAAAAATGTCGAAATCGCGGATTGGCTTAACATCAATTTGAGAACCTGGCAAGAATGCTTCAATACCGAAGATATCAACGATAAGACCACCCTTAGTTCTTCTTTTAACATTTGCATCAATAACCACATCCTCATCAAACGATTTCTGGATGTTGTCCCATGCAGTAATAACTTTCGCTTTTTTGCGTGATAGAACAAGCTGACCTTGTGCGTCCTCCTGATTCTCCACGTAAACTTCCACCTCGTCACCGATTTTCATTCCCGGCAAATCGCGGAATTCGTTAGATGAAACGATACCGTCAGATTTGAAACCGATATTCAGGATCACTTCACGGTCAGTAATACCAACTACTACACCTTTAACAACTTCTTTTTCCTGAACAGGAGAAAGAGTAGTCTCATACATTTGTTCCAGACTGGTACGGTCAGCGCTTGAATAGCCTGTACCAAAACCTTTGTCTGCTGCTTTGTCCCAATCGAAATCAGGAAGAGGTTGATTTTGTTTTTCCTTAGACATAAATAGGAATTATAGCTCTTGGATACATCAGCTTGCGAGCTACCTAGCTGAAAATTAGTTAAACAAGCATTTTAGAAAAATGAGAGCGCAAAAGTACGCGTTTCAGGATAAATTCCGAAGGGATGTGGGGAATTTTATTTGAAGGCAAAGAGGAGGGTAAGCCCAGCAAGGAACAGGCACTTACGAAAGCAATGTAGTTAGTAATTTCAATATGTTCTTTCCTTGGAGCCCAAATATGGTAGCCACTCATCATCGGCCAGACCTGAAAAGTCCCTTATAAACATTAGAAAAGATGGACGGAAGGGACGTTGCCTGAGCGGCATATCAATTTCTTCGGGTGTATGGTCGCCTTTCCTTGAATTGCAGCGCTTGCAGGCAGTAGCCAGATTGTCCCATGTAGTTTTGCCGCCTCTGGATTTCGGGATGACGTGGTCTAATGTAAGATTGTCGTGCGTTCCACAGTACTGACACCGGTTACCATCCCTCTTAAAAAGATTTTGCCGGGTCATGACAACACCTCGATACGGAATATGTATGTAGCGGTGGAGGCGTATGACAACCGGCATGGGATACTGATCGTTTACTGTACGTAAATACTGCCTTCGGGACTCGGCCAGCATTTCAGCTTTGTTCATGTAGACTAATAAAAAAGCCTTTGGAACCGTGCAAACACTTAATGCGCTGTAATCTTGATTAAGAACCAGTACTTTACCCATGACACATCGAGGTAATTATTTCTGACAATATAACAAAAATCCGTCAAAAAAATCCGCTGCGCAGGTGCAAAAATACTGAGCACCAATTCAATACCCGGCCCGGTCGTTCTCGCGCTTTACATCTCTTTCCTTGATGCTGTCGCGCTTGTCATAGAGCTTTTTACCTTTTGCCAGTGCAATATGCAGCTTAGCAAGCCCCCGGTCGTTGGTGAACATTCGCACAGGAATAATCGTCAAACCCTGGTCTTTCAGACCCTCAGTCAATTTTCGCCGCTCGCGCTTCGTGATCAAAAGCTTTCGATCCCGCATTGGCTCGTGGTTATAGTGGGTACCTTCCGTGTAAGGCGAAATGTGCAGGCTCCGGATGTACAATTCGTTGTCCATGAAAAGGCAATATGCGTCCTGAAAATTGACCTTACCTTGCCGGATAGACTTAATCTCTGTTCCCGTCAGTGCCATTCCCGCCGTAAACTCTTCCAGAAAAAAATACTCAAACGAAGCCCTGCGATTCTTTATATCTACTTTTTTAACTATTTTTTCAGACATATCATAAATTGTAAAGGGCTCAAAATTAATTTTTTGTTAAAACTATACCAACACATGAAATCACACCTGACGCGATCAATGCAAACTGCATTTGTACTCGCATTGCTTATGCTAGCTGTCCCTGATGTAAATGCACAGGATAAATCTGCCGAAGTGAAAGCCGTAGTTGATAAGATGTTCGATGCAATGCGCGCCGGAGATTCACTATCTCTCAGAAGCGTTGTCACAGCAGACTGCGCATTAACATCATTGTCCAGAAACAAAGCTGACTCCGTCATTGTGCATACAAGCAGCATGCAGGGATTTATCAAGGCAGTCGGCACACCTCACAAAGAGAAATGGGATGAAAAAATCTATGACGTGACAGTGAGTATAGATGAACCCATGGCGATCGTCTGGGCACCTTACAAGTTTTATCTCGGCGAAACCTTCTCTCACTGCGGTGTCAATGTTTTTACATTAACACATACAAAAGCTGGCTGGAAAATCAATGCGATTACAGATACAAGAAGAAAGGAGAATTGCCCGTGATGCTCAAAATTTGACCATTTGCCGCCACGTACCTTTCAGGCGGTTGTACTTGATCGTACTTGGCAGTGCCTTCCACCAGTATTTGTTCATTTCTACTGCAAATGAAGGCTGCATATAGCAATTGATCACGCAGCCCTCGCAAGCCGGCAGGCGCCCCTCCAATGCAACCAGCTTCTGAACCTCATCTGAATGGTACAGCTCAAACAGGCTGCCATTAATTGGAAAGTCTTTTAATCCCAAATGGTAACAGGGCAGCACAAGCTTGTTTTCCGGTGAAATGACGATTGTTGTACTGGCAGCTTTGCAAACGGGAGCCTCTACATGATTTCCGCCATCAAGCCGCAATTGCACAAAGGCTTCGTTGAGGTACACATTTTTTTGCTTCGCCCACCACAACAATTCCTTTAACGCTGATTCGGAAAGGTTTGAACCAACTTTATCGTACTCAAATACCGGATTCAGGATCAGTACAAGATCATTGGGAATGCATACTTCTTCCCATAGCTGCCGGATCTTGCCAATATTATCTTCAAAAACGGTAAAAATGATATCCGGTCGCTCTCCAAGTGATTTGGCGATTGCAATGGACTCCATCACTTTGTCAAAACACTTCACACCCCTGGATTGATCGTGCTCGTCACGGTCGGGAGAATCAAGCGAGAAATGCAGCATATCTATCAGCCCGCGCAGCTTTTCTGCCTGCTTGGGATAAAGCAGTCCATTGCTTGTGACGGTCGTGATCATCCCGTGATCCTTTGCTTCTTTCAAAAGCACGTCAAGCTGCCTGTGAAGCAAAGGCTCGCCACCGGTAAAGTCAATGACCTTAACGCCCAGCTTTTTTAAATCCCGTAAATTCTCGCGAAGATTTTCAACTGTAATATAAGGCGAGGGCTTCTCCCAGATATCGCAAAATCCGCAGGATGCATTGCAACGATAGGTTACATAATAATTGCAAAGTACCGGGTGGGAGACCAGTCGCATATTATTTCAGCATAGAGAGAAGACTTGTTAATTTATCTTTCAGATCCTTTCTGTCAACGATGAAATCGAGAAAACCATGTTCTAAAACAAATTCAGCACTTTGGAATCCTTTCGGCAGATCCTTTCCGATCGTTTCGCGGATAACGCGTGGTCCCGCAAATCCGATTAGAGCTTCTGGTTCAGAAATGTTAAAATCCCCCAGCATCGCATAGGAAGCAGTAACACCGCCAGTAGTCGGGTCAGTCAGCAACGAAATGTAAGGCACTTTGGCCTCTGATAGCTGGGCCAGACGGGCAGAGGTTTTGGCCATTTGCATTAATGAAAATCCTGCTTCCATCATCCTGGCGCCGCCCGATTTTGAGATCATCAAAAACGGGAATTTATGTTCAAGCGCATACGAAATAGCCCGGGCAATTTTCTCACCTACCACAGAGCCCATTGATCCACCTATGAAATTGAAGTCCATACAGGCAATAACAATGTCCATTTCGTTCATCTTGCCGTGGCCGGTTCTGACCGCATCTTTCAAGCCCGTTTTTTGCATTGTCGACTTGATCCGGTCCGGATAAGCTTTGGTATCTACAAAATGCAACGGATCTCCGGATGTTAAATCAGCGTCCAGTTCAATGAATTCGTTATCGTCAAAAAGCAGGTTGAAATAAACATCAGATCCTACTTTCTCGTGGTAATTACAATGCGGGCAGGTGAAAGCATTCTGCTTATGTTCTCTGGTAGGAGTAATCTTCTTGCAATTTGAACACTGATACCACAAACCATCAGGCGCCTCGCGCTTCATTTCTGTTGGTGTATTGATACCTTTCTCTTTCCGAATGAACCAGGACATATTTCTTGTGGGTTGATTATAAATATAAAAGCTTCGCTACGAGCAGCTTATATTAATTTCGTGATGAATACCAGACTCAAATATAAGAATAAATGTTTTTTTATGCGGGTATCCAGATTATACCTGCGGCCGAAGCATGTAGCAGCCAGTCTGGTATGAACAATTTTCAAAGTAATTTGTTACTATAAAACCGACGGTTTGACGGTTTATTTATAATTTAAATGAGTACAGCTCCTTCACCAATCGTGATCATCGTTGGAACCAACAGGCCCAGCTCCATGTCACGGAAAATTGCAGAATACTATCAGTCCATTCTGAATCACCTCAATGCGCCGAGCATTATTCTTGATTTAGTTAATTTGCCCGACGATTTTACAGTATCTGCTTTATATGCAAATTCAGGCAAAAACGAGGACTTCAACAACCTCAGGTCTCTTTTGGAACAAACTGATAAATTCGTCTTTATCGTTCCGGAATACAATGGATCTTACCCTGGCGTATTGAAGGCATTTATCGATGGGCTGCCTTATCCGAACAGTTTCGCGAATAAGAAAGCTGCCCTGGTCGGATTATCTTCCAATATGCAGGGAGCAGCAATTGCATTAAGTCACCTCAATGATGTATTCAGCTATCTGGGAATGAATACACTTGCATTGCGAGTAAAGCTTGCCCAGATACGCTCGCATTTTCATGATAATGTCATGTCAAATGCATTGTACAAGGAACTTCTCGAAATGCAGGCTGGGCAGATCATCCACTTTTGACATAAAAGAAAAAAGGGAGCTAAGTGCTCCCTCCCAATTATTTTAGCCAGTGCTGTTCCATTTCGAAAGCCGGAATCGCCGGTCTCTTCCAAAGCTCGGCCCGGCTTCTTCTGAATGCAGGCCCTTCCAGATCTGCAAACTTCACCAGTCCGTCTTTAAAGGAGTCAATCATAATTCGCAAATCCTCATTATCCTCTTCCGACCATTCGTCATTCTCTCCAACCTCAGTCAGTGATATATTAACCGGTTCGAAAGCGGTTGAAACTGATTCTTTTTCGATCACAAGATCCACTGAACTGGTCGGTGTATTTTCAAAAACATCTTCTGTCATCACGATCTCTTCCTGTTCAGCAGAAATTTCCTCTTTCGCATCAAACCCGTTTACTGCTGTTTCAATAGTTCCGGGGAATTTGTGTGACAACTTAATGCCTGGGATCGGAGATTCAATACTGTCAAATCCCGCTGCTACAATCGTCACGCGCAACTTATCAACAAGTGAATCGTCGATAATCGTACCTAATTTGAACATACGCGCTTCGCCGCCTACCTGAGACAATACGTAACTCCAGATTTCGCGCTGCTCTTTCATTGTAGCCTCCTTTTTCTTGCTGGTAGCAAGCGTTACCAGGATACGTTTCGCGCCGCGGATATCCCTGTCGTTCAAAAGCGGGGAATCCAGTGCTTCCTTAATCGCAACCTGCGCGCGATCGGTACCAGTCGCTTCGGAGGTTCCCATTACAGACTGACCTGCCTTTTTCAGTACTTTCTCAACATCTTTAAAGTCAGTGTTGATATTTCCATTTGTCGTAATGATTTCGGAAATACTTTTCACTGCATTCAAAAGAATTCCATCTGCTTCGGCAAATGCCTGTGTGATGGTCATATCTTCAAACAGTTCTTCCAGTTTATCATTCAAAACAACCAGTACCGTGTCGCAGTACTTTTTAAGTTGTTCGATACCTTCGAGTGCCTGTTCTTTCTTGTCAAATCCTTCCCACGTATAAGGTGCAGTAACTACTGCGACGGTCAACTTGCCCATTTCTCTGGCAAGCTGCGCGATTACTGGTGCGGCGCCTGTTCCGGTTCCACCACCCATACCTGCGGTAATAAAAACCATTTGCGTTGATCCGCCCAGCAGCCCCTTGATTTCTTCAATCGTTTCAAGAGCGGCTTCTTTACCTTTTGTTGCATCCGTACCAGCTCCAAGTCCCTGGGTCAATGTAGCGCCAAGCTGGATTTTAACGGGAACAGGACTGTTAGCGAGTGCTTGTCTGTCGGTATTACAAACAGCAAATTCCACATCTTTGATCTTACGTTCAAACATGTAGTTTACGGCATTGCTACCGCCGCCGCCTACTCCGATTACCTTGATAATAGCAGGTTCCTCCTGCTCGTCGACTGGAAAATCCTTTACGATTTCGTTCACAATATAATCCTGATCTAGTGCTTGCAACAAGCTTTTGTTCAATGTCTTTTCCGGGGTTGATTTGGTCATAATTTCTACTGATTATCAATAGTCGCCTAAACTATCGTCCTTTTTTCCGATAATATTATTGATGTTATCCCAAAATGTGCCACCCGTCTTTTTGACCGGCTCTTTAACTTCTTTCGGCTTTTCCTTTTGCACAACCCCCGTATTGAATGCAGTTGCCGGCTTACAAACCGACTTAACCCGCGGATCGATAGATCTGATACCAGCCCAGGCCAGTCCGATAGCAGTACTGAACGTGGAGTTACTTACCGCGTCCGCCTTGGCAGTCCGTTCCAGATTTTCCGGGTAACCCACCCTTACCGACATATCCGTTACTTTTTCAAACAGCAGCTCAATTTCGTCAATATTCGCCGAGCCGCCAGTTAGAACAATGCCGCCTATCAGCTTATCCAAATAGCCGGATTTGATGATTTCAGCGTAAACCATGGCTGCTATCTCCTTCAACCTCGCTTCGATAATCAGCGCTACGTTTTTCTTCAGAACAGGTTTAGGCTGTCTTCCACTTAAATAATTGATCAGGATCTCAATATTAAGCGGTATGTCGGCGGAAATGGCCGCACCGTATTGCTTTTTCAGTTGTTCCGCATTTTCATACTGAATACCGCAGCCAACTGCCAAATCATTTGTAATATGTCTTCCACCTACCGGAAAGGTAGCAATGTGCCTGATAATGCGATCCTGGTATATAACCAGATCAGTAGTATGGTCGCCGATATCAACCAATGCAATTCCGGCTTTTATTTCATTATCTGTTAAAACAGCAAGACTGGTAGCCAGTGGCCCCAGTACCATTTTATCACATCTTAAATTCTGGTCCGCGTCAGCAAGGCTTTTCTTTGTCCGCTGAATGGATTGGTTGTTGGCAGAAACGATCAGGAAGTTACCGCCAAGCTTAATACCCGTCCGGCCTACCGGCTCTTTCACACCTACCGAATTATCTACCATGAAATCCATTGGCAGTACATGCAGTACATCGTAATTAGGCTCGATCTTGGCGCGGTACATATCGTCCACTAGCTGGTCCACATCGCGCTGGGTTACTTCTTCACCTGAAGAGGCAGACGGCCTGATCACCCCGTCGCTGTGCGCACTCACTTTCACGTGGGTTCCGCTGAAGCTGACATTCACAATACCAATATCAAGGTCTGAGCGCAGCGATGCTTCCTGCAAAGCTTCTCTGATGGCGCCGCCTACTTGTTTTATATTTTCGACTGATCCGTTAACAACTGCTCCTGCAGGCACTGGAACTTCACTAAAACCCAGAATTTCTATGTTGCTCTGGCGTGAACCGGAAGAACTTCCCTGCGCAGCGATCACGGCTATTTTAGTACTTCCAATATCGACTCCAACTACAATTTTCTCGTGTGCCATGCTAAAGGTGAATTATTATTCACAAACTATTTGATCTTGAAACTTAACACTAATTTTTCTATATCTGCTCCAATCCTGACTCAGTACTTTATCGTAAAATATCCTGAGCTTTCTAAATTTCGACTGGTAGTCCTCGGCGCTTCCGAGTTCAATTTGCTGATCACCCACTACGGTCATCAGGCTGATCTCGCCATCATTATCCGCATCCAGCTGCGTAACCTGCGCTTTCCAGAAAGGATCAGAATTCAAGAAATGCAATAAATCCATTACAGAAGCCCCTTTTGCGGTCTGTAACTTTTTAGCATCATTGAAAAATGAGCCTGAAACCAATAACGTTCTTGCTGAATAACTTTCTGATAGAGGAAAAAAAATGCCCTCATCGCTAATATAGTATCCCGACGTATTCCGCGTTTCTCCATTTTCAGAAGTGTTAATCCAGCGCGCTAACGGCTTCTCTTGTTCTACTTCAACAACTATATTACCTCTAAGGTCACGAAATACCTGGCACTTCTTGATCAACTTGTTCCGCTTCACCCGATTCTCCAGATCGTTCAATGCCACGTTACTTAACTTATTGCCCAACAGAGGATCGCCCCCATTTTCGGTAAGTAACATCCGGACATCCATTTGATCGAGAAAACGTGTTCCTGAATCTCCCTGAATGGAAATGGTCAGGTTGGTACAACGCTGTTGACTCAGCCTGCTTTCTGCCATACCAATTCCGGCAATAGGCAGAAGAAGCCACAAACTACGTTTCAACAAAAGCCATGAATAGTCAAATTTACGTAACATCTCAGTAATATTAACAATGCTTTTATTAATTATTCGCAAAGGGATTTTTGAGCTGGTTACGTATCGGATCCACCAAAGTATCGATGTCTCCGGCACCAATTGTAACCACAATATCCGTATCTAAATCACGTAAAATGCTAAGTACTTTGTCTTTAGAGACCAGGTGTTTGTCTTCAGATGTTACTTTTTCCAGGATCATTTCTGAGTTAACACCCTCTATCGGCAACTCTCTCGCCGGATAAATATCAAGCAGCAGCAAACGATCAGCGAGCGACAGGCTTTCCGCAAACCCATCTGCAAAATCCCTGGTCCGGCTGAATAGGTGCGGTTGAAAAATCGCGGTTACGTGCCGGCCGGGATATAATCCTTTTACCGAAGAAAGAAATGCCTCGATCTCTGTCGGATGGTGGGCATAATCGTCTATATATATTTTTCCGTCCTCTTCTAACTGATATTCGAATCGCCGCTTGACACCGCCGTAAGTTTCAAGGGCCGCTTTAATTTGATCGGGTGCCACGCCCACGTGCAAAGCAACCGCACTCGCCGCAATGGAATTTTCAATGTTATGATAACCCGGGATTTTCATTGCAATGCCTTCAATTACCCCGTCAGGATAAACAAAGTCGAACACAAATCTCCCATTCCTGATCGTGATATTCCTCGAATGAAAAACGCCCGAATCAAGCGAATAGGATAATACTTCTGCTTTCGTACTACCGGAAAGTTCAAGTCCCGTCCGCATAAACAGCACACCATTTTCGTGAATCTGCCCGACATATTCCCTGAACGATTCCAAAACGGCCTCGTGCTTCCCGTAAATGTCAAGGTGATCGGCGTCAGTAGAGGTAACTATCGCGATCTCCGGAAATAATGTTAAAAATGAGCGGTCAAATTCATCGGCTTCTACTACGCAGAAAACTTCTTCCAGATGATCCGTCGGCTCATTCAGAAGCAGGTTAGTGCCATAATTTTGTGTGATGCCACCCAGAAATGCAGTGCTGTTTACACCGGCATACCGGAGAATATGCGCTACCAGGGATGATGTGGTCGTTTTTCCGTGCGTGCCCGCTACACCGATCATGCGGAGGTTTTTGGTGAGAATACCAAGTACTTGCGACCTTTTCAGGATCAGGAAGTTATGGTCCCGGAAATACAGCATTTGATGGTGCTGCACAGGTACGGCAGGCGTGTATATAACAAGCGTTTTATCGGAATCATGAAGGAAAGGTGCAGGAATCGTATCAATGGAGTCTTCCAGCGTTATCTCAATTCCTTCTTCTTCCAATTTCTCAACCAGCGCAGTCCTGGTTTTGTCATAACCTGCAACCTCAAAGCCATTTGCCTTAAACCAGCGTGCCAGCGCACTCATTCCTATTCCGCCAATTCCGACAAAATAAATATACTTCCAATCGGTCATTGAAGATGACATTCTATTAAAGGACAAACGGTTATGATCTGATTAATTTCAATACTTCTGCTGCAATATCATCCGCGGCTGTCGGCCTGGCGAGCTTACGGATATTCGTTTTCAGGTTTTCCTGCTGCGCAAAATCATTCATTAAAGCCAGTGCACTAGGTACCAGCTCAGCTTTTGCACTAGCGTCTTTCACCAGCAAAGCTGCATCTTTTTCAACCAGTGCCAACGCATTTTTGGTCTGATGATCTTCTGACGCGGCTGGAAATGGCACCAGAATGGAAGGTTTCGCAGCCAGGCACAATTCTGAAACCGAAAGCGCTCCTGCTCTTGAAACCACTACGTCGGCAATTGCATACGCAAGGTCCATTGTATAAATAAAATCAAAAGCCTTAATCAAATGGGTATTTAAGCCTTCAATTAATGCTTTTGCTGTATCAATGTAATTTCTTCCTGTTTGCCACAAAACCTGATAACCTTGCGCCAGAAATTCTGAAAGCCCTGCTGCGATGCTCTCGTTAATGGACCTGGCCCCAAGACTGCCGCCCATGACAAAAAGCGTCTTTCTTTCAGGATCAAGCCCAAACTCGGCGAAAGCTTCCCGTTTCTTGGAAGAAACATCGACGATATCACTCCTGACAGGATTTCCAAGCATTGCAATTTTCTCTTTTGGAAAAAATTCTTCCATACCCGGATAGGCTACACAGATTTTTGACGCTCTTTTTGCCAGCAGCTTATTGGTAATTCCTGCATAGGAATTCTGTTCCTGAATCAATGTAGGTATTCCCTGGAAAGAAGCCATCATTAATAACGGTCCGCTCGCAAAGCCGCCTACACCCACAGCTACATCAGGCTTAAAGTCCCGGATAATCGACTTTGCTTTATTTAAACTCTTGATCAGCTTAAATGGCAATGCAAGATTGTCAAGAGAAACTTCCCGCTTGATCCCGGCAATAGGTAACCCTACAATTTCGTACCCGGCCCGCGGCACCTTTTCCATTTCCATTTTTCCCAAAGCACCTACAAAAAGTACTTCCAGATCCGGGTCTTTCCGGCGCAATGCATCGGCTATTGCAATGGCAGGATAAATATGTCCGCCGGTTCCGCCGCCGCTTATAATTACTTTTTTTGACATACTAAATCCGTTTCTCTTCGAGTATTTCACCGCGGCTTACACTCAGGATCATGCCCATCGCCATTCCCGTAAACAGCAGCGACGTTCCTCCCTGACTGAAAAATGGTAGCGTTTGTCCGGTTACGGGCACCAAACCGACGGTTACCGCCATTGCCGAAAATGCCTGACTGACTACAATGAATGTAAGCCCGGCAGAAAGCAGCCCGCCGAACGGGCGCTTCGTGGCTTCAATTGCTTTCAGGCCGCGATAAAGTAAAATGAGGTAAAAAATGATCAGTATAGTCCCACCCACTGTGCCGTATTCTTCAACAGTAACAGCAAAAATGAAGTCCTTTTGAGGTTCAGGTAAAAATCTCCGTTGCCGGCTCTTGGCAACACCTTCCCCGTACAATCCGCCCCGCGCCATCGCCATGTATGATTGCTGCGACTGGTATACGACCACATCTTTGTCAAAAAATGCGGAAATACGGTTTTGTGCCGTACCGGCGCGCTGAGTAGAATTAAGTAGAATGGCGATCGTAGCGAAGAAAACAAGTCCCAGTGCTGTAAAGGCGAGGTAATGCAATGGCACTTTGCCCACAAACATGAGCAGAAAGCATATTCCCGCGAGCATAACAGCCGTGGACACATTACTCGTGAAAATCAGTCCGCAAACTACACCTACCAATGAAAGCGGCTCCATAAAAAGCTCGCGTGTGTTCCAGCCACCCTTAATATGCCGCGCGAGAATAAGCGATAAGTGCGCGATTAAGGCAACTTTCGCCCATTCCGAAGGCTGAAAACGCTGACCAATGACGGGTATCTCAATCCACCTGGCCGCATCATTAACGGAGGTTCCGAAAAACATCGTAAAAACAAGCAGCAGAATGGAGCTCCATACAGCCAGCCTGGTAACGTACACAAACTTGATGTAGGGAATGCGGTGAACAAAATACATTACCGCCAGAGATAGCACGCAGAGTACCACATGTTTGTAGAGGTAGTATTCTGTATTTCCGCCCATTTGGCTATAAGCATCCTTAACACTCGCACTGTAAACGACAACAATGCTCCACAAAAGCATTATAATGCAAATGCCCCAGATCCACGGATCTCCTTTCAGATTTTTGGTAAACCAGGCTTGCGTATCCTCCCTGGTTTTGTTCAGCATATCAATACTTGTTGATGCCATTGAATAAATCAGGTTTTTTTAACGGACCAAATTTCTTACCGCTGCCTTAAACTGCTCCCCACGGTCTTCATAGTTTTTGAATAAATCAAAACTGGCACAAGCGGGCGACAACAACACGATATCCTTATCTACTGCCCATTCACGGGCTTTTTCAACTGCCTCCCGGATATTATCAGTTTCAAAAATTGCAGGAACTATCCCGGTGAAATACTGCACGAGTTTCTCACGGTCTTTACCAAGAACTATCAAACCCTTTACTTTATTACTTACCAGCGCTTCAATTTGACTGTAATCATTCCCTTTATCAACACCTCCCGCAATCAGGATCACTGGCTGGCTATAACTGCCCAATGCATAAAAAACAGAATCAACATTGGTCGCCTTAGAGTCGTTAACGTAGGTAACGCCATCAATTTCTTCCACTACTTCCAGCCTGTGCGGAGCGTTTTTGAAGGATTTAAGTCCCTCGGTGATCTTAACGTGATCAATGTGCAACAACTGCGCCACTATGATAGCTGCCATTGAATTAACCGAATTGTGCGGGCCTTTCAGAGGTAGCTGGCTGAAATCCGTTTCATATACCTCATCATTCACCTGAGAAACAATCACGTGATCACGCAGCCAGGAACCTGGAATCACCGGCCGGGTCAATGAAAATCCTACTTTTTTTACCGGCGGGTTTCTTTTGCTCAGCTCCGCTTTAATTACTTCACTGTCTTCAAAATAGATAAAGTAATCGTCCTCATTTTGATTACGGATGATATTGAATTTCGAGTCGATGTAGTTTTGGAAATCGTATCTGTAACGGTCTAAATGATCCGGAGTTATATTCAATAAAATGGAAATGGCGGGATGAAAACTGACGATATTATCCAGCTGGAAACTGCTTATTTCCAGAACATAATAGTCGAAATCCTGCGTTGCAACCTGCCACGCAAAACTATCGCCGATATTCCCGGCGAGGCCGGCATGTAAGCCGGCATTTTTTAATAAGTGGTAGGTTAATAAAGTTGTTGTTGTTTTCCCATTGCTTCCTGTAATTGCTATCAGTTTTGCACGGGTATAACGCGAGGCAAATTCAATTTCGGAGATCACAGGAATTCCCTTTTTACGCAGCGCGACGATCAACGGTGCCGTGTCAGGTATACCGGGACTTTTTACGACCAGCTGGGCATCGAGGATATTTTCTGTGGTGTGTTTTTCGTGTTCAAATGCAATGTTCTCCTCTAAAAGAACCTGCGAATACTTGTCCTGGAGCTTACCTTTATCTGACAAAAAAACATCAAAACCTTTGGACTTCGCGAGAATAGCTGCCCCAACGCCACTTTCCCCGCCTCCCAAAATGACTACTTTTTCTTGCACAGGAATCAGAATTAAATATTAAAAATCGCCTTAACTACGAAGGTAAATCTTTTACAGAAAACTTTTTTTACTCTTCCAGCAATTAAGGCGAATAAAAAAGAGGCATATCAGATATGCCTCTTTGCAACAATAATTTAGTGTTTACAACTCTTTTTTCATCGATTCAGAAAGCCTTAAACGGTTGGCAAGCTTAACGATCAGGAAGATCACCCAGGCGATGATAACAAACTGGATCAGCACCTGAATAAAGTTACCGTACTTTACAGCCACCTCGGGCGTGTCCCCTACAGCTTCCTTCAACACGATTTTCAATTGCGTAAAATCTACTCCGCCGATGATCAATCCTAGAATTGGATTAATGATGTCCTCAACCAAAGATGTTGTAATCTTTCCAAAAGCGGCGCCAATAACTACGCCGACAGCCAAATCCAGCACATTGCCTTTGGCAATAAAAATCTTGAATTCCTGAAGCATAACAAGTTGAGGTTAGTTGGTGATTAAAACTGATACAAAAATCCGATACTAAGTGCCTGCGCAAACTGGATTTTACTACTTTGGTCCGCATCGTAGACCAGGATTGCGCCCAGATTTACATTGACAAACTTATTAATCTTAGCTGTAAGCTGCGCGTCCAAACGGTTATCTATATTCAATGGATGTTTGAAGCTGGAATACATCAGATACCTGAATTTCAGGTTTACATCTTTGGCGATATCTTTATCAAAATTGGCAACCACCTGGATCAGCGCTACCTCTGTTCTCACGCGCCTGCCTATAGGTACGCCATAATTATTCTGGTCCGGCGTGTTTACGTACAAATCTGTGTCTATGACGATCGTCTGACGCAATGCACCCGGCGCGAAATCAACGAAGAAATAAGGTACCGGCCGGTATTCGATACCAATTGCCTCCGTGAGGTATGCAGGGGAAAGAATGCCGGAAACCTTTCTCTTAATGCTTGCTGAGTCTGGATTATCGTCATAGGTATAGCCGGCCCCGAACTGCGACAGGAAGTTTACATTCGCAAAAAGGCTCCATGTAGCGGTAAGTTCACGATTGTATTTGGTGTCGAAAAATATTCTGTCGACGTTCTTTCTGCTTTGCTGGCCTTTGTTTCTTACAATACCATACTGAGATTGAAAATCATTTCGCCAGGCGTTTTTACCCTTCTTCTTTTCATTTAATGCATTAAAAAAAAGCCCGAGTGCAACCGAATTGACGCCCCCGCCCGTCCAGTTTCCGCTGAATGATCCCTGGTTGAGATTGGCGCCAAATTCTATTTTTTTCCATATCGTGTCGCCAGGCAATTTCAGCCTGCCTGCGTTGATTGGGTTTGATAAATCGACATTATTCTGTGAAAATGCCTGTACTGAGATGAAAAGAAAAAACAGGGAGACGACATAGTGTGAACCACGCAGTTTGCTGCTCATTATCAACGGATTTGGTGAGTGAGGTAATTGAGTAAAAGGGCATTGAGCCGACAGTAAGTCGGACAAAGTAAAGGAATTTTTTGAAACTATGCCAGATCAATGAAACAGAACTGTCTCCAGATACTTCTTTCTAAGTTTCTCACGGGACCTCATTAAACGCATTTTCACGGCGCTCTCAGTCATTTTAAAAATGTGGGCGATTTCTCTGATCGTACGGTCGTCGAGATACTTAAGGTACAGCAAAGACTTCTCCTCGAGGTCTAAATGAGTGAGTGCCGCTTTCAGACTGATCGTGTTGACCTCCTCCACTTCAAATATCCTCTGAATATCGAAATCGTCTTCCTGATCGGCATTTTCTACATAAATGGTTACGATCTTTCGCCTGCCGGATCGCATTGTATCCATGCAGTGATTGTAAGTAATTGAAAAAAGCCAGGTGGCAAATTTGGCGTCTTCCTTGAAAGAGCTCATTTTAAAGAGCAGCTTAAGAAATATATCCTGAGTGAGGTCTTCCGAGCGGGAGATGTCTTTGGTGAAGGAAAGGCATTTTTGGTAGACTTTAAAAGCGTAGCGCTCGTAAAGTTTCTGAAAATAGCGGTTGTCTTGAGAATCCAAAAAAAGCTTGACTAGCTCTTCGTCCGATACATTATGCTGCGCATAATCTTCAAATAAAAGTTCAATCATCCTGGTTCGCAATTCGCTGATAGCGTGTGTAAAAAACTAAGAGGGTATATTAATTTTCCGTAAATATTAAAAAACAACGCCTGGTATACAAATAGATACCAGGCGTTGTCAACATTATTTTATTTCGAAAAATCTTTATCCTCCAATCGATACACGCTTGAAAGATGTAACAGACAATCCTTTGGCTGTTTTTTCCAAAAGCTGACGAATTGTCAAAGAAGAATCTTTCACGAATTCCTGGTTCAGCAATGTGTTGTCTTTATAGAATTTCTGCAGCTTGCCTTGTGCAATTTTCTCTAGCATTGCTTCTGGCTTGCCTTCTGCACGTGCCTGCTCTTTACCAACTTCGATTTCGCGCTCGATAGTAGCAGCGTCCACTTCGTCTTTGTCCAAAGCGATCGGCTTCATTGCGGCAATCTGCATGGCAACATCTTTACCAAGTTCAGTCACATCAGTTCCATTCACACCATTGAATGCAACCAATACTCCCAATTTGCCATTTGAGTGGATGTAAGGAACAACCTGGTCAGCAGTTACATTTTCGTAAGCAGTGATTTCCAGTTTCTCTCCCAATTTACCAACAAGGTCAACGATATGCTCGCTTACCGGGCGGCCGTCAGCCAAAGTAGCTGAAAGAAGTGCTTCTTTGTCGGCGATGTTATCTGCAACAGCTTTGTCCAGAATGCTCTGAGCAAGGTTTTTGAAGTCTTCAACATTTGAAACTGGCTCAGTTTCGCATGCAAGCGCTATCAATTTTCCATTGGTACCATCTTCGCTGATTTTCACCAGTACTGCACCTTCGGAAACTGTATTATCAGCGCGTTTCGCAGCTACTTTCTGTCCTTGTTTACGAAGAATGTCAACGGCTTTGTCAAAATCACCATCAGCTTCCTGCAGTGCTTTTTTACAATCCATCATGCCCGCCCCGGTCATTTGGCGGAGTTTGTTTACATCTTGTGCGGTAATTGCCATGATTTTATTTAATATGAATTATTAACTCGTTTAAAAAATGATAGCCCATAGCGAAATGGCTATGGGCTATTTTATCTAATCAGATACAAACATGGATTTCAAAACCCAAGCCATATCGCCCTAATTTTTATTCGTCATCACCTTCGGCTACTGCTTCTTCAGCAACTTCTGCGCGTGGTGCAGCAGGAGCAGCTTCCTCGTTGCCTTTGTCAACCTGACGTTTGGCTTCTTCCTCCTCTACCATGCGCTGATCGTCTTTATCTTGTTTGCGTTCCATCAAACCTTCCTCGATTGCTTTTCCAATCGCCAATGTGATCAACGAGATTGCTTTGTAAGCATCGTCATTACTTGGGATTGGGAAGTCAACCAATTCTGGGTTTGAGTTGGTGTCGCAGATTGCAAAAATGGGGATGTTCAATCTTTTTGCTTCTGAAACGGCAATGTGCTCGCGTTTTACATCAACGATGAAAAGGGCAGCAGGAAGACGTGTTAAGTCAGCTACACCACCTAACACTCTTTCCAATTTATCCTTTTCACGTGTAAGCATCAGGCGTTCTCTCTTCGCTATATTGCTAACCGTGGTTTCGTCTTTTAGCATCTTCTCAAGAGTCTGCATTTTTTTCAAAGACTTGCGAATTGTGCCGAAGTTTGTAAGCATACCACCCAACCAGCGATCAGTTACGTAAGGCATTTTAAGGCGTTTCGCCTCTTCCGTTACAATTTCCTGCGCTTGTTTTTTAGTAGCAACAAACATGATCTTACGTCCTGAACGAACGATTTGCTTCAACGCAGCCTCAGCGTCGTTAATGCAGCTCAAAGTTTTGTTCAGGTCAATGATGTGGATCCCGTTCTTCTCCATGAAGATGTATGGAGCCATACGTGGATCCCACTTGCGGGTAAGGTGACCAAAGTGGACACCTGCATCCAATAGTTCTTTATATTCTATTTGTGCCATTACAGATTAATGTTTTTGAAAAATGTCTTGATAAAATTACGCAGCACAGAACATCGGGCACGATAAGTACTGTCTGGACATTTGAATATTAACGTTTCGAGAACTGGAATCTCTTACGAGCCTTAGCGCGACCGTATTTCTTACGTTCAACCATACGAGGGTCACGGGTAAGGAATCCTTCTTTTTTCAACGCGCCACGGAATTCTCCGTTGTATTCGCAAAGTGCGCGGGAAACAGCCATACGGATTGCTTCCGCCTGTCCTGAAATTCCACCGCCTCTTACATTTACTTTAAGATCATAACCATTACCTCCGCTGATCACAGCAAAAGGTTGCTGAAGAACGATCTGGTGAACTTCAAATGGAAAGTATTCTTTGTAATCGCGACCGTTTACTTTGATATCTCCTTTACCGGGCGTCATATAAATACGGGCCACGGCTGTTTTTCTTCTACCTATTGTGTTGATAACTTCCATGAATTACAACTGGATTTCTTTTGGTTGCTGCGCGCTGTGCGGATGTTCCGGCTTAGCGTAAACAAACAGATTAGTAAACAAACGACGTCCCAAACGATTCTTTGGAAGCATGCCTCTTACGGCTTTCTCGATTACACGCTCTGGGTGTTTTTCGAGCAACTCACGGGGAGTCTGAAAACGCTGACCTCCTGGATATCCGGTGTGACGAACATAAACTTTGTCAGTCATCTTCTTTCCTGTCAACTTAATTTTGTCGGCGTTGATAATGATAACATTATCACCACAGTCCACATGAGGAGTGTAGCTTGCTTTGTGTTTGCCTCTGATAATTTTAGCAACTTCACTAGCCAAACGGCCTAAAATTGCATCCTGAGCATCCACAACAACCCACTCCTTGTTCACTGTGTTTTTGTTCGCCGAGATGGTTTTGTAGCTTAACGTATCCACGATTAACAAAAAATTTAATTGATTTTCAATATATTACACTGTAACAAGACAGTCCCATCGCAAAATGGGAGTGCAAATATAGAGTTTAACAAATTGAATTACAAGAATGTATTGGAAATTTCCGGCAGAGATCAATAGATGGGGAAGCTAAGCGCCACATAAGGCATGTTATACAGGTTGTAAACGCGGCGTTGTCTGTTATCCAGCAACACCTTACGGTCATTCTGCTTGCGCGTTACATATGCAATTTGCCCATGCAGGTAACCCAGCTTTACACCAAGCCTTTTAAACAGGAAAATTCTAGCATAAACCTCTGATTGACCATTGAAGTTCTTCAAAGCCAGGGGAGCAAAGTTGAAAATTACCGGAGAAGTTGATATCCATTGCTGATAATAAGGTGCTCCGACAGTCGGCTCTATACTGGGCTCTTTATCGTAAAAACCGCGCCGCTTCGTACCGTAAGATGCACCGATCAAGTCCGTATTTACACCCAGGTCTACCCGCCAGATCCTGAAATTAGCGCCGATTACAAAACTGACTCCGTTTGCAGAAACATCGGTGTATTCAAGAAAGTCGCTGTCCGATTTCTTTGAGTATAGATTAGTACGTCCTGCATAATATCCCCAGGCCCTGAACCCAAGTCCCGCGCGCAGCCAGGGCACATTGTTCGGACTGATTTCTTCATGGTAAAGAACCGAAGCTGCCCACGAAGAGCTGTTAAATCCTGATCCGACATCCACCCCCGCGCTTACCTGCGACTGGCGCTGCCCGAAAGCAATGCTGCTGGCTAGTGTGAGAATCAGAAGCGGTAGTATGTGAATAGTTCTCATTCAAATGCAACTGGATAAGTGATGATTTTTACAGCCTCAAAGTTATGACAGGCAAATATAACTTGCAGCACCAGAAGATTTGCGATATTGCAAATTTCGAGCCGCATTCCATTTCCTGATCACAAGTTTAAAACTAAACCCATGAAAACACATTTCACCAAAACCCTACTGAGCAAAGCTTTATGCGCTGTCTTTATTCTTATTTTCTGTTCCAAAACGCTCGTTGCCCAGGACTCCGGTGAACTTGCATTCAGGCCATTGTTTAATGGAAAAAACCTGAATGGCTGGGTGGATGTAAACACCTCCAAAGAAACCTGGAAAGTAAAAAACGGAACGCTGATCTGCTCGGGGAAGCCGATCGGCGTCATGCGGTCTGACCGGCAATATGAAAATTTCATTCTTGAGGTTGAATGGAAACACATGGAAGCCGGCGGCAATTCGGGCATATTCGTTTGGAGTGAGGGAACACCGCAGGAACACGATCCGCTGACAAAAGCAATTGAAGTACAAATGCTGGAACTGGAATATGCGCCGCAACACAATGCGACCGAAGATTATGTTCACGGAGAACTCTTCCCTACAATGGGCATGACCGCCATTCCTGATAATCCGCGTGGTATCCGCAGCAAGTCGCTCGAAAAACGGTGTAAAGGCAAGGGAGAATGGAATAAATACGTGGTGGTGTGTGTAGATGGTACCGTAAAGCTGTCGGTCAATGGAAAGTTTGTAAACGGGCTTCGTAATTCAGAAAGAAAGAAAGGCTATATCTGCCTTGAAGCAGAAGGTGCCGAGATCCATTTTCGAAATATGAAAATCATGGAGCTGCCGGGCGGCATTACCTCGCCGGAACAAACCGCGCCGCTTGTCGATTGATTGCGAACTTGATTTTCTGGATTAACTTACGACAGCTATAACATTTCTTTTACATGAAAATCTCCTTCGTCGGAGCCGGGAACGTGGCCTGGCACCTTGCTCAGGCTTTTGAAGATGCCGGCCACTGGATCTGTGAGGTATATAGCCGCGACACGCAAAAAGCCCGGCAGCTTGCTTCTTACCTGTACGATACCAATATCCAGCCGGACCTTAACTTTTCCGAAAGCGAAGCAGAAGTAATCGTTATAGCTGTGAGCGACGACGCGATTGAAAGTGTTTTGGAACGCATTGTGCTTCCCGAAGGAGTGATACTGGTTCATACCTCAGGCACACGCTCCCTGGTGGAATTCCAGAACCTGGTTGAAATTTACAGTGACGTATTTGTGCATACCGGGGTATTTTATCCTTTGCAGACTTTTACCAAAGAAGTCGAAATGGACTACCGAGAAATACCTTTTTGCATTGAATCCAAAACGGAGCTGATTGAGAACAAGCTGATGCAACTCGCCCAGAGTATCAGCGATCAGGTCAACAGAATGGATTCGGATGAGCGCTTTATCCTGCACGTAGCCGCGGTTTTTGCCAGTAATTTCACCAATTACATGCTAACCGTTTCAAATGATATACTGGAAAGAGAACAGCTCAATTTCGACCTGCTGAAACCTTTGATCCAAACCACAATCTATAAAGCACTTGCCTCCGACGACCCTTCACTGGGACAAACCGGACCGGCCCGGCGCGGCGACTGGAAAACAACCGCCAGGCACCTTGAATACCTACAGGAAACCAATGAAGACTGGACTGAGATATACCGGCTTTTGACAGACAAAATCAGGAATACATACATCTCAAAGTAGCAAATCCTGCGGGCGGGAAAAAAGTTAGCCTATATTTGCAGCATTCCCAATTCACCATTTCATGAGCGCTAACCTGACCGAGCGGTTCAAACAGATTACTACTTTTATTTTCGATATCGATGGTGTGATGACCGATGGAAGCGTTATCGCACTGGAAACCGGAGAACAACCCAGGTCCTTCAATGTAAAAGACGGCTACGGAATCAACCGTGCCATTAAGATGGGCTACCGGGTAGCTATTATCTCAGCCCAGAACCAAATGGGCGTACGGAAAAGGCTCGAGTACCTCGGAGTAAAAGACATTTTCATTGGCACCTCTCCTGACGGAAAACTCCCGGTTTTCAAAAAATATCTTGCAGAAACCGGCCTGAGTGAAGCTGAGATTGTTTTTATGGGCGACGATTTGCCCGATTACGAGGTAATGCGTACCGGCGTACTCTCCGCCTGCCCCGCCGATTCTACTGACGAAATTCTTGCATTGTCCGACTATATTTCCCCGAAAAACGGCGGCCACGGCGCAGTTCGTGACCTGATCGAGCAGGTGATGAAAGTGCAGGGAAAGTGGATGGCCTGGTTTGAATAAATACATCCAAGTGGAAAAAAGGCGGTACTTCCCTAATCTCAATGGCATTCGCTGCATTGCGGCACTTCTGGTTGTGTTCCATCACCTGGAACAGGCAAAGCATGCATTGGGGATTGCCAATTTGTACGAGCTGCCAATTATTCAGCACGCAGGAAGGTTGGGTGTCGGTCTGTTTTTCGTCCTCAGCGGATTTTTGATCACTTACCTGCTACTTGACGAAAGAGGCCGTTTCGGCAATGTGGACGCGCGCAAGTTCTATCTCCGCCGCATATTCCGGATCTGGCCCATTTATTTCCTGATCATTATCCTTTCCTTTTTCGTTTTCCCCCACATTGATATTCTTGACTATCCGGGGATTGACGAAAAGCTGAGCACAAACTCGGTTGAAAGATTAACGCTCCTTTTTCTGGTCTTGCCCAATTATGCATTCGTGCTGTACGATCTGCCTTACTGGTGTGCACAAGCCTGGTCTATCGGGGTAGAAGAGCAATTTTACTATTTATGGCCGTGGTTAATTAAATACCCGAAAAGGCGCATTCCGATCATCATTGCCTTTCTTGCTATCTCAGCGCTACTGCTTTATGCCGGCATTACGCTGCTGGATCCTTCCGAAGAATCAAGGAATGCGATTATTTCTACTTTCCTGGGACAATTTCGTATTCAGACAATGGCGCTTGGCGGGGTTTGTGCCTGGCTGGTCTACAATGAAAAAAATGCGATACTCGATCTGCTTTTCAGGAAAGATGTACAGGTGGTTGCCTATATCATGCTTGCAGCACTGTTCCTGTCAGGTGTCCACTTTTTCGGCTTTCTGGAAGTGTACGCACTCTTTTTTGCGTTCTTTATCCTCAATGTTTCCTGCAACCCGAAGTCCATTATAAGCCTGCAAAACCCGGTAATGGATCATTTAGGTAAAATCTCCTACGGACTTTACATTTACCACGTGGTTGTCATTGTCCTGATCATCAACCTGCTGAATAAATACCTGCCCGACTGGAGTGGAACAACTTATCATATCGCATTATACGTACTCACATTCATCGGCTCAGTTGCAGTAGCTTCGTTCTCATTTTCCTATTTTGAAAAACCCTTACTGGAATTCAAAGACAGGAAATTTGGCAGGTAAGCCTTACTTTTCGACCAGCTCCGACATTGTATAAAAATCGAGATTCTCCTTTTGGGCTTCTTTCAAAATTGCCTCTAAAAAACGCACACTGAATCCATACGCTCCATTCTCAGGCGCTTTATACAATGGTTCGTGGCCGAAAAGCATTAAACAAGTGCCTGTTGCATTCGCCTTTTGCATGGCCTCTTTCATTTCCTGGATCGTCAGACCTGAGTCAGTATCTATCAATAGCGCATCTACTGCGTTTTGCTTGTCATAATCATAAAAAATCCAAGGCATTAGCCTGGGCGCCAGCGCATACATTTGAAATCCGAGCAGCTTGCGTTTTGAAATGGCGACGTCCCGGATGATTTTAAAACCATTTGCAAACAGTACAGAGTCCACCTGCGCATTATGATTTCCGCCGGGGTGCGCGTAAGAAGTGGGTTTAAATCCCGCCGCTAACATATACCCCATTCCAGGTTTGATTTCCGTTTCATGATATCCCTTCGGCCCCTCCGCTTCAATAAGCTGGGTAGATCTGCCGTGGATTGTTCCATGAAAGCCGATCTCGTGACCATCCTTTTCAAGCTGGCCTAGCTTGGTTATCTCGTCAGCGGACAAGCTATTGGGGCAAGTGATAAAGAATGTAACTTTCGCATTGTACTTCTTAAAAAGCGGCCGCAGGTTGTACCACTCATTGATAAAATGATCGTCAAAAGAAATTGCAATCCCGCCCCGGCGATCCGCATTTTTCTTCTGCTGACAGCCCGCGCCAGTTACCCAGATGCAGACAAGGACAAAAAGCATTACTGCATTATTTCCGGCGATGAGCTGTTTCAATACTTCGGGAATGAAATGTTATTTTCGCTAAATTAATCACACAAATGAAAATACTGCACACGGCCGACTGGCATATCGGCAAAAAGCTTGATCTGTATTCGCGGCTTGATGAACAAAGGCTGGTACTGGAAGAAATCTGTGAAATAGCGGAGCGCGAGCAGGTTGATGCGGTAGTGATCGCCGGTGATCTTTTTGACAATTTCAATCCTTCCTCCGAAGCGACGGAGTTACTATACAGCACCTTACACCGACTTTCCTCTAACGGAGCACGCGCGGTGATCGCAATAGCCGGCAACCACGATTCCCCCGAACGCATTCAGGTACCCGACGCACTCGCAAAGGTATGCGGCATCTTGTTTGTCGGATTTCCAAACACGGAGGTAAAACCATTCTGCACCCAGGGGAAAGTCGACGTAATCCGCACTGCAAGGGGATTTATCGAAATAAACTTACCAAACTGCAATTTCCCGCTACGAATTTTACATACGCCTTACGCCAATGAACAGCGCCTGAAAACCTTTCTGGGCGTGGAAGATTCAGAAGAATTGCTCCGGCTGCATTTGCAGGAACATTGGCAGATGCTGGCAGATGAATATCTGGATGAAAACGGATTTAACCTTTTGGCAACACATTTGTTTGTCATGAAAAAAGGCGACCCGGTACCCGAGGAGCCGGAAGAAGAACGGCCGATTTTACATATTGGCGGCGCGCAGGCCATTTACACTGAAAATTTCCCCGATAAGGCGCATTACATTGCACTCGGACATTTGCATCGGTTCCAGGTTGTTGATAAAAAGCCTGCACCGGCGGTGTATTCGAGCAGTCCGCTGGCTTACAGCTTTTCAGAAGCCAATCAGACAAAGTATGTGGTTTTGATTGAAGCCGCAGCCGGAAAACTGGTCAGCTACCAACCTGTTGAGCTAACGAAGGGAAAAAAGCTGCGAAGAAAGAGCTTTCACAGTATTGATGAGGCGCTTGTGTGGCTTGCTGAATACCCGGAGGATCTAATGGAGCTCACTATCATTTCTGATAATTACCTGGAAGCTTCTGATAAAAAGCGGTTAATGGAAGCACACCCGGGTATCATTCAGATTATTCCTCAAATCAAAAAAGCCGAACTGGCTGACAGTACTTCTGAAATCGATCTTTCACTCAGTATGGAAAAGCTGTTTGCGGAGTATTTCAAAAGCAAAAACAAAGGCCAGGAGCCTTCGGAAGGTTTGCTGGAAGTTTTTCGGGAGGTGTTGGGATCGGAGGAGGACTAAGGGGGTTTGTCATGCTGAGCGGAGTCGAAGCATTGTGCTTTATGCTTCGACTCCGCTCAGCATGACAAAAAGAAAAACAGCATGACAAAAAATAAAAACAGCGAAAAAAAACAAAAAACAGGCTACTCCTTTGGAAATAGCCTGTTTTTATGTTTAACGCTCTTTATATCTTAACTCGCTCTCCTCAACTTCGCTTCGATAGTCTGCTGCGTGTGCGGTACAATGCGAAGGCGCTCTTTCGGAATCAATTTGCCTGTGTCAATGCAAATTCCGTAGGTACCGTTTTTAATGCGGATCAATGCATTTTCGAGCTGAACAGAATATTTCTGAAGACGGGCTGCCAACTGGCTCAGGTTCTCACGCTCACTTGCATCTGCTCCATCTTCCACCAACTTCGCCGAACCCGCAGTTATATCAGTTCCACTGTCATTCTTTTTACTCAATCCTCCTTTAATGTAATTGAGCTCGCTCATAGTAGCATCCA
Organism: Dyadobacter sp. HNCC25DJ183; assembly: GCF_056895175.1. NCBI lineage: Bacteria > Pseudomonadati > Bacteroidota > Cytophagia > Cytophagales > Spirosomataceae > Dyadobacter > Dyadobacter sp. HNCC25DJ183. Next base: position 278,668 of record NZ_JBXHAP010000005.1, on the reverse strand, counting down.
ATTTTCCACGAATAAGCTCTTCAAACTCCTTTAATTCTTCCTCTGAATATCTTGTGCGTTCTTCTTGCATGATCTTAATGAATTATGTTATCTATATGAAGGAGCGTTTTCAAATACAAAAATACGAGTATTCCAGCTATTTATGCACATTTAAAATCCGCAACCGCTTTCCTACAAGAAACTTACTAACACTGATATGAGGGTTATAACCAACAAAGCCACAACCTGTTCAGGAAATGGCTTTGCTGTATAACAATGCATTTTTACTTGTACATAACCGACTTCACGGCATCTACTACCCGCTTCGTGCTTGGTAATATTTCTTCGATCAGGGTCGGTGCGTATGGAAGAGGTACATCCCGGTTTGTTACGCGGATTACAGGTGAATCCATATAATCAAATGCGTGACGCTGAATGTGGTAAGTTACCTCTGTGGCAATAGAGCCCAGCGGCCAGGCTTCCTCCACAATCACGCAACGGTTTGTTTTCTTAACAGATTCAACGACAGTAGCATAGTCGATCGGACGAACAGTCCTTAAATCCACTAATTCCACATCGATCCCTTCTTTTTCAAGTTGCAGGATCGCCGGCATTACCACTCTCGGGATCATTTTACCAAACGAAACAATGGTAACATCTTTTCCCTGGCGCTTCACATCAGCTTTGCCAAGCGGGATCAGATATTCCTCGTCAGGGATCTGCATTTTATCTCCGTACATAACCTCGGATTCCATGAAGATCACCGGGTTATTGTCACGAATGGATGATTTTAAAAGTCCTTTTGCGTCGTAACCATTGGAAGGAACAACTACTTTCAAGCCCGGCGTGTTGGCATACCAGTTCTCAAAGTTCTGAGAGTGCTGCGCACCCAGCTGGCCTGCATTTCCGGTTGGTCCGCGAAATACGATGGGGCAACCATACTGACCGGCAGACATCGAAAGAATTTTAGCCGCACTGTTGATGATCTGATCAATTGCAACCAGCGAAAAGTTGAAAGTCATGAATTCAACGATCGGGCGAAGTCCGTTACCGGCTGCTCCTACCGCGATACCTGCGAAACCAAGCTCAGCAATCGGTGTATCGATCACGCGTTCCGGCCCGAATTCGTCCAGCATTCCCTGACTGGCTTTGTAAGCTCCGTTATATTCTGCAACCTCTTCCCCCATCAAAAAGACACTTTTGTCAAGGCGCATCTCTTCCGACATTGCGTCGCGAATGGCATCTCTGAATGCTAATTCTTTCATTCGTAATTATATAATTATTTAATCTTAGAAGAAACCTTCGCAAAATCCAGCTAATTCAATCAACTACTTTGCCCGGTTACATTAAAAGAGGTTTGATAAACTAGTTTTCAAAACGTCTGGTAAAATTAGAGAAACAAGGCCAATTCTCAAATGTTTAAAAACCATTCAGGCAAATATCACGCCCTTATTTGAAGCAGGCTGTGCATTAAACAGGAATTACGTCCACTTCCACGGTAAGCGTATGTTTGCCGTAGCTGAAAATGATCCCTTTCAATGGCGGCACATCGCTGTAATCACGTCCCCAAGCCGTCACAATATGCCGCTCACCGGCTACTACATTGTTCGTGGGATCAAAATCACACCAGCCAAAATCGGGTATAAATACCGATATCCAGGCATGCGATGCATCAGAACCCTGCAACTTGGGCCTGCCGGGAGGCGGGAGGGTTTCGAGGTACCCGCTAACATATCTCGTGGCAAAGCCGAAGCTTCGGATACAGGCTATCGCCAAATGCGAAAAGTCCTGACAAACGCCTTTTCTTGCAGCCAGTACCTCCTTAATCGGCGTGTGGACTGTCGTGAAATCAGGTACAAAGTCGAACTCCGTGTAAATTTTACGGCAAAGATTCCGGACGCATTCATAAAGCGGAACGCCGTCTACAAAACAATCCCGGCCAAATGCGACGATCTCCTCGTCCCATTTCACCAATGGACTTGGCAGCATGTATTCAAGCAATGCGATCTTCAAAGACCGGTCACTGACCAGCCGATGCCGGGCCGCCGAACAGGTAATGTCAGAAGGCATAAACAGCGTACCTGTATTCGCCTCCGACCTTTCCACAATGCTTGTTGTAAGTACCGTCAGCTCTTTATGCGGCGCATGCAGCGAGAAGTAATGCGTTTTATTTCCGTAAAAATCCGTGCGCTCTACAATCTGTGAAGGCTCCGGACTGATCTGAATGCTGAAATTGCTGCACGATTGATTCGGCAGGTTCCGCGGGGTGAGGCAAAGCAGACTGTGGTAGTTATTCACTGCCTGCGCGTACTTGTACTTCGTTTTATGTACCAGCTTATATTTCATCGGTGTTGTAATCGGCCGGTTCAAAGAAAGAATGATGCATGATCGCGTGACTGAAATACATGTTGGTGAGGCTGGTAGATACAGAGCTGATCAATTTGGCAGCTTCCGAGAGCAGGTTGAACAATTCTGTCCGTTCCAGAACCGCATTGCTTTTACACAAATCCGCCACATTTGCGAGCTTTACCAGCGTGGCCGCCTTCAAAACGGACCTTTCTGCTTCATTCAGCCTGTCGCCACGTGTGGTAACCGGCAGTTGGGCCAGGTTTTTTTTCAGCTCGTCGAGCATATATACCAGCGAATAAGGCAATGTTTTTTCCAACAAAACCATATCCAGCATTGCCTCTGCACTCAAATGCGATTTATAGATCTGCCGGTAGTTTACCAGCGAATGGTGGTTGATCAGGGTAGCTTCGATCAACTCATTTTCAACGGCCTGAGAGTTTCGAACACCGAAATTAGACTGTATCACACTGATTCTTGACAAAATCCGCTCGATCAGCTTACCCGTTTCTAATAAAAGAAAACTATTGTCGCGCGGCATACTTTCCGCAATTACGCCCAGGAAAGTGAACATGTTGTTGAAAAGCCCGTCGAGCGTTTTCTGGATATTGTTGCTGTTCATGCTCGACGCATTCCTGATCTCATGGAATCCATTATCAATCAGGTCCACGATCCGCCAGATTTCCAGGTCCCACTGGTTCCGGACCGCGCCCACCGCATTCAGAAACGCGCCAATGTTGGAGGCGATTGAGCCTGGGCGGTTTGTATTGGAAATCAGATCAATAATTTCAATATATGGATCCTGAAAATGGTCCGTTTCTTCATCCAGGAAGCCGGGGTAAGTCGCTGACAAATGCGTTACCGATTGCAGTAAGACCTTGATATGCTCCTGCTTGGCAGACCCGCCAAAGTTGCGGTCGAGATTAAGTACGTTGATGGTAATGTTCATAAACTTGATCACCGCCATTGCGCGCTCACAATACCTCCCTACCCAGAACAAATTCTCGGCGCTGCGGCTAGGCAGCGAAACGTGCTTGTTAACTGCCGCAGGGCTCGGCAAACTGATCTTATCCTGAGTATCCTCTGTTTTGTCCGAAACAATCCAGGTATCCTTCGACAAGCCGCCGTATTGATTGGATATCACAAACCTGTCTTTCACAGGCGAGCTGCGCGTCAGGCCGCCCTGCATTACGTGATACCCGTTTTCGTCGGCCACCATAAATGCGCGCAATGCTGCGTATCGAGGCTCAATATTGCCGTCGACCAATGAAGGTGTGGTAGATAGGCTGACTTCCTGCTGCGCTATAAATTCGTGCGGACTTTGCGAGATCATCCGCTTTACCTCCTCCTTTTGCTGGTAGCTCAGTAACCGGCCATAAATGGACCGGAATTTTGTTTTGCGGTTGGCCTTTTTGATGATCAGCTCGTCCAGGTGGTCTAGTACGTAGTTGAGCTCTTTGGTATGCCCGCACCACCAAGTCGCGACGGAGGGCATGATCAGTTTCTCACTCAAAAAGTATTGACTGATATTTTCGATAAATGCAAGAAATGCATGGTTTTCCAAAACACTCGAACCAGGTGCATTGACTACCTGCACATTTCCCATTCTGATCGCCTGCAACAATCCGGGAACACCGAGCCGCGAATCTTCACGCAGTTCGAGGGGATCGCACCAGTCATCGTCAATACGGCGCAGGATCACATCCACTTTTTGTAAACCGTCAATGGATTTCAGCCACACACAGCCGTTACGAACCAGCAGGTCGTCGCCTTGAGCGAGCGTATAACCCAGGTAAGAAGCCAGATAGGCGTGCTCAAAATAAGCTTCGTTACTTGGCCCGGGTGTCAGATAAACGATATTGGGAGCATCCTTGCTTTTATCGGCAAGGCGCAGAACAGTGTTTTGAAGATTATTAAAATAAGGCGCCAGCTTGCTTACATACATTCCATCGGCCAGCTCGGGCAGCAGCTTGCTCATTACAACCCGGTTTTCGAGGGTATAACCCGAACCTGATGGAGCCTGGGTGCGGTTATCGACAATCCACATTTGTCCATCAGGGCCGCGTGCCATATCTGCGGCATACAATGTGAGCTGGTTGGCGCCTGGGACTTTGATATCAATGCAAGGGCGAAAAAAGCCGGTATTATCGAAGACGAGCTCGGCAGGAATGATCCCGTCTTTCACCAGGTTTCTGGGACCGTAAAGGTCTTTCAGCATCAGGTCTAGCAGAACAGCCCGCTGCTGCAAACCCCTGGCAATGTGATTCCATTCTTTTTGTTCGATCAAAAACGGAATGGGATCAAGCTGCCAGGGGCGGTTCATTCCGTCGGGGGAACCGTAAACGTTGTAGGTAACCCCATTCTCACGCAGCTTGCCGATGATTTCCTGATTGCGGCTTTTCAGTTCTTCCAGACCCAGCTTTTCGAGCGTCGCGAACAATGCATTCCAATGTGGCTTGACATTCCCGCGCAAATCGAGCACCTCATCGTAAGAGCTCAGGCCACTTTTATAGGATTGTAAAAGATTCACGGAAGCCTCGGTAAGCATAAAATGTCAGGGATATACAGCGGAAACTATTTCGATTTCCAGTATTTACGTAAATCCAGTGTATTGGGATACTCCGGATTAATTAATTCAATAGGTGTATCCGCCTTCATTTCTTTCTTGGTTTCTGCAATGAAACGCGAAACCGTACCCGACGATTTTTCCATGATCTGCACTTCCTGCCGCGAAGAAGGCGTGTGTCCAAAACCTTGAAACAAGCTGATCTTACGCGATTCTGCCTCAAATGCATTTACAGGATGTGTGTCAAAAGCACGTCCGCCAGGATGCGAAACGAAGTAGGTACATCCGCCCAATATACGGTTATTCCAGGTATCCACAATATCAAAAACGAGCGGCGCATCGGCCCCGATCGTGGGGTGTAATGCCGACGGCGGGTTCCAGGCTTTGTACCGGATCCCGGATACATATTCTCCCTTGATACCCGAGCTACGCAGCGGCACGCGACAGCCGTTACATACCAGAATATGCCTTCCTTCCACAAATCCGCTCACTTTTACCTGCAATCGTTCCAGTGAAGAATCGACGAAACGCGCAGTGCCGGAATTGGACAATTCTTCCCCGAGCACGTGCCAGGGTTCAATGCCCAGCCGGAGATCGAGCTGGATATTGTCTACCGTAATACCACCGTAATGCGGAAAGCGGAACTCGAAAAATGGATCAAACCACGAAATATCAAAGTTATATCCGGCTTCTTTCAGGTCATTCACCACATCTACCATATCGAGATAGGCAAAATGCGGCAGCAGGAAGCGGTCGTGCAGCTCAGTACCCCAGCGGATCAGCTTATGTTTATACGGATTTTTCCAGAATTTGGCGATCAATGCGCGGATCAGCAGCGTTTGAACCAGGTTCATATGTTTGTGAGGCGGCATGTCGAATGCACGAAATTCGAGGATCCCCAATCTTCCCGTTGACGAGTCAGGGGAATAAAGCTTGTCCATACAAAACTCCGATCGGTGCGTATTGCCCGTTATATCCACCAGCAGGTTCCTGAAAATCCTGTCGACCATCCAGAAAGGCACTTCTTTGTCTTCCGGAATTTGATCAAATGCAATTTCAACTTCATACAATCTTTCATCTCTGCCTTCGTCAATGCGCGGCGCCTGGCTGGTGGGACCGATGAACGGACCTGCAAAAAGGTAACTCAATGCAGGGTGATGCTGCCAGTAGGTAAGTAAGCTGCGGAGCAAATCGGGCCGGCGCAGGATCGGGCTGTCGGCCGGCTTCGCGCCGCCGATCGTAACGTGGTTACCGCCGCCAGTTCCGGTGTGGCGACCATCGACCATGAACTTATCAGTACCTAATCTTGAAAAGAATGCCTCCTCATACAATGCACTGATATTATCAACCAGCTCCTGCCAGTTTTTCGCCGGATGTATATTCACTTCAATCACTCCCGGGTCGGGGGTAACGATCAGCTTTTGCACCCGGTAATCGGAAGGCGTAGGATAACCCTCAATGCGAACAGGCATTTTCAGTTTTTCCGCAGTCGCTTCGATAGAGGCGATCAGGTCCAGGTAATGTTCGAGATAGTCAGTAGGAGGTAAAAAAACATAGATAATCCCATCACGCTCCTCCACACAAATCGCAGTCGTCACAACAGGAACATCAAACAAAACTCCTGTATCTTCTTTGTCACCCTGAGCATTATCGAAGGGCCCTTCCCCAGGTTTTGTCACCCTGAGCGCACCGGGCCGCCGGGCGGTCGAAGGGCTTTCCTCCTTATTCACAGGCAACTCGTAAGCGGGCGCGACCGAACCGTAGCGGTTTTGCACAGCATATTTATAATCAGGCAATGCAGGCAGATCTTCAAAAGGGCTGCGTTCGACGGGCTGCTCCCGTTTTTCCTTCGCAACTTCCGGCAACGCTTTCAACGGGAGTCTGTAACCCATTGCAGAGTTCCCGGGGATCAGAAAGCAATTGTTCCTCCTGAACTGCCACACGGAACTCGTCCAGTGATCTCGTTTTTCATCCCATTTAACCGGCAATACAAATCCGGCAGGATTGTTCAGGCCTCTTTCCAGCACTTTCGCGAGCGTTCTTCTTTCAATAGAATCTTTGAGATTAACCTTCAAAGGATCCACATTGACCGGCAGCTTGCCTTCCTCCATTGCCCAGTAAATCGGGTCTTCGTAAGCAGGTGTGATATTGTTGGTATCAATGCCGAGGTATTTCGAAAGCTCGGTCGTAAAAGCCTCGGCTTCCCGGAAAGTAAATTTCGTCCCGTTTTCTTTGGCTACCAGCTCATCGTTGCGCCACATCGGCACGCCGTCGTTTCTCCAGTACAATGCATATTGCCAGCGCGGAAACTGCTCGCCCGGGTACCACTTACCCTGGCCAAAATGCAGCAGCCCGCCGTGAGCAAATCGTTTTTTTAATCTGAGTGAAAGATCGTAAGCCAGCTGGCGCTTCATGGGACCGTCGGCCGCCGTGTTCCATTCAGGTGATTCAAAATCGTCTATTGAAATGAATGTAGGCTCACCACCCATCGTGAGGCGGACATCATTTTCCTGCAAATCCTTTTCCACATCGTACCCTACCTGCATAACTGAGGCCCATTGCTCTTCGGTGTAGGGCTTGGTAACGCGCGGGTCTTCGTGAATCCTGTAAACTTTGTTGTCGAACTCAAAGGTAACCTGCGCAATGTCAGTTGCGCCGGACACCGGCGCCGCACTTGCGTAGTCAGGTGTGCAGCAAAGCGGAATGTGCCCCTCACTGGCAAACAGACCCGAAGTAGGATCCAGCCCGATCCATCCTGCACCCGGAACATAAGCTTCTGTCCAGGCATGCAAATCGGTAAAATCTGCCTCCGGGCCAGAAGGTCCGTCAAGCGACTTGATATCGGAAGTAAGCTGCACAAGGTAGCCGGACACAAAGCGCGCCGCTATACCCAAATGCCGCAATACCTGCACGAGCAGCCAGGCAGAATCCCGGCAGGAGCCGCTTTTGATGTTCAGCGTACTCTCGCAGGTTTGCACCCCGGCTTCCATGCGAATATTATAATGGATCGCCTTATAAAGTTCCTGGTTCAAATGCACCAGAAAATCGACTGTCTTGATATCCCTGTGAACCTTCGATTTTTCAACAAAATCCATCAGCATCGGCCCCGATTCTCTCGGTTCGAGGTACGGGCCAAGCTCCATTTTGAGCGTAGGATCGTATTGGAAGGGAAACATTTCTGCATATTCCTCTACGAAGAAGTCGAAAGGATTGATTACCTGCATTTTGGCAATCACTTCCACGTCAATGCTGAGTTCAGTCGTTTTTTCAGGAAAAACAACCCTCGCCTGGTAGTTTCCAAATGGATCCTGCTGCCAGTTGATGAAATGGTTTTCAGGGGTAATTTTTAACGAATAACCTTCAATAGGTGTGCGGGAATGCGGGGCTGGGCGCAGCCTGAAAATATGCGGGGAAAGTGAAACACTCCGGTCAAACTGATATTTGGTCTTGTGCGAAATTGCAACTTTTATAGCCATAGTTGGAGTATTACAATAAATCAAAGTAATTTGGTATTCAGGATTATACCTGATCCTAAAAAAGCGGTTTATAGTTGTTTTTCAAAATATATACCTGCATTAAATAATAAGTGCAAAATTTTATTTTTCATATTAAATGGAGGGGAATCGGGTATGCCTTTGCGGCCATCACAGGAGACAATGTTAGGAACGTGCAGACGGCTTAATTCATTCCAAAACAAATAAGCCCTAAATAGCCGGGCCAGGCTGATAATTCCTCCAAAAGTTGCGTAATTCGCCTTGATCCTAACCATTTATCTGTCATTAATTTCAAATGAAAATCGCGATTATCGGCTGCGGCAACATGGGAATGGCGTTTGCACGTGCCTTTCTCAAATTTGACCTTGTTAAAAAAGAAGACTTTTTACTGGTAGAGAAAAGCGTAGACAGGATGGAGAGCCTGACCAGTTTTCAGCCCGGCGTGATTACAGGCGTGATCGGGCCGCAAATCGGAGAATATGATCTGATTATACTCTCTGTAAAGCCGCAGGATTTTGCGTCGGTGGGCCAGAGCTTGCAGGAAGTAGTGAAGCCAAATCAGGTTGTATTGTCGATTATGGCCGGTATTACGATCCAGAGCATTCAAAATACATTACAACACAAAGCGGTGATCCGTGCGATGCCGAATACACCTGCGATGCTGGGAATGGGCATTACCGCCTACGCAGCTTCGCCGGAAGTAGATATACAGCAGTTAAGAAGAGTCGAAAACCTGATCAATGCGACAGGCAGATCGGTTTTCCTGGAAAATGAAGAACAGCTCAATGCGGTAACTGCATTAAGCGGCAGTGGGCCAGCTTATTTCTTTTATGTGGTCAAAGCGATGATCGAGGCGGGTAAGGAAATGGGTTTTGAAGAGTCAGTAGCTGCATTGCTGGTAAAACAAACCATGCTCGGCTCTTATCACCTGATCAACACCGCCGACAAATCGCTCGACGACCTGATCAAAGCAGTAGCTTCAAAAGGTGGCACGACAGAGGCGGCATTGCGGGAGTTTGAAGGCGGCGAACTGGACGATACTTTGAAAAAGGGCATTATTGCGGCGCAGGTACGGTCAACCGAACTATCGAAAGGCTAAACTGCTTTTTAAATTTTTACACACATTCAATCAACTATAATGGAAGCAAAATCAGACAAGCTGGCCACACTGGACATTGTCCTGGACGGGCTGATGCGGAGGTACAAAGAGCGTGTTCCCGATGTGGGCACTATCCTGAATGCGATGGTGAACACAGGTATTGTTAAAAATGCCGGCGAGATTGAAAACGACCACATTGCATTCCGGACCATGGGTGTACCCCAGCTCGGCGTGCAGTCTTTTGAAAAGATCTTCCTGCATTATGGTTATGAAAAGCGCGACCATTATTTTTTTGAAGGGAAAAAGCTTGATGCCTGGTGGTACAGTCCGCCACGCGAGACAGACCCGCGCATTTTTGTCAGCGAGCTGCGTGTAGGTGATCTTTCGGAAGAGGCGCAACGCATTATCCGCAGCTATACCGACGAAGTAACAAGCGACCCTGCCGATTCGCTGGATCTGGATAATGGTTTGGAGGTAGATGCATTTCTCCACAAGCCGCTCTGGCGCACGCCGACTGTAGCGGACTATCAGACTTTACTGAAAGAAAGTGAATATGCAGCCTGGGTGATTTACAACAGATATTACCTCAATCACTTCACGATCAGCGTACATAACCTGCCAGAAGGTTATAATACAGTTGCTGATTTCAATGTGTTTTTAGAAAAGAACGGGATTAAACTCAATACGTCGGGTGGAAAGGTAAAAGAAAGTCCTGACGGCGGTTTGCTGCAAAGCTCGACAGTAGCGGAAATGATCGACGCGGAATTTGCGAATGGCGAAAAGCTGCGGATTTCAGGTTCCTACGTCGAATTTGCTGAGCGGAAAGTATTGCCGGCATTTAAAGATATCCCCGCTGAACAAATTCAAAGAAAACACCGCAGGGACGGTTTCGAAGCAGGTAATGCAGACAAGATCTTTGAAAGTACTTATACTACGCAGACTGGGAAGTAAAAGCTTTCATATGATCAAAGAAATCAGAATGTTTTCCAGAATCGAAATCGGATAATCCTTCCCCGATCGCTGCTTTTGTTTTATCGTCAAGACCTTCCCAGAAATCTTCTTGCGATTTGGCCTCGCGAGAAAGTAGAATAAGATACGCCTGCAAAACTGCGGTATTGTCGATACCATCTATCAATGCATGCAGGCTGGATTTAAGATCGTTTTTTGACTCATACTTTACCAGTTTAGCGTTAATTAAATTAAGACGCCTTCAAACCTGCGTGACTAAAACAAATCAAAAAAGTCTACACTGAAACACCGTCAAACCAGTTGCGACAGGTCGAACAGTACATCAGGATCGAAGTCGAGTGGAGCCGGAATTGGCTTTCCATCATAATCCAGCATTTCAGTCACATTCTCCCAATAGATTGTCCTTCCGTCAGACTTGGCTTTGCTGAATGTTTCAGGTTGTAAGATTTTAAAGAAAACAGTATCCTCTTTCTGAAAGTACTCCGCAAGAAAAACGCCAAAATCAATCATACGCATTTGGTTATCCGACCACAGAGCCGTAATAACGAAAGGTTTGACTGAAATAATTTTTTTAACTCTGGGATTCATTATTGCAGCGGTCTAATTTTCCTGAATCGAGCATCGTCTTTCTGAGATTCGAAATAGTTAAGATACAACTCTTCACGATAAAGTTCAACCCAAGCCTGAACGAGACGAGTTTGTTTACGAGGAAAATCTCCTGCTATTACATTACCTGTCTCAATCGAGAACTGCGCTTCCTGCCCGGCATACTCCGCATGAAAATGCGGCGGCAGGTGGTCTTTGAAATACATGAAAATTACAATTCCGAAAAAACGGGAGATCTCTGGCATAAGTTCAGGGGATAGTGTGTTAAAACAACTCCCCAAAAATAACCTTTATTCCGCAACCAGGAAATGCACGATACGGCAGGCGGTACCAGCGCTTTCTTTGTTCTTTTCAGAAGATATTGTCAGTTTCAACGTGTGTTTGCCGGAAGATAACTCGTCGTCTAGCATGAGGTACCAGGGTAAATGCAGCTGCGTACTCCACCTTGTAAACAAATCAATCGTTTTCGGCTTCTTGCCGTCGATAGAATAGGAAATAATTCCCGCATCCGGACCCGAAATGATCGCGATCCCAACTCCCCGACCTTTAAACGAAAGCTCGAATGAAGCATTTGCAGTTTCGCCAACAAGCATTGGTACATTCACAAAACCTTCGCGGGTAGACAGTTTTGTTGCCGGCTTCCAGCTTGGATCCAATGCAAACCCTTTAAGGTTTTTAGCTTCTTCGATGGAATGATAACCTGCCTTTTCGTAGGAGAATTTATCAATTGCATTTGGGAATTGGGTCGTTGCTTCTGCGGCGCCGAAATCCTTCTTTAACAGCTCCTTTATAGTCTGAAAATAGATCTCCTGTCCAAATGGGGACGGATGTAAATCCTTGAAATCGTACTCCCAGGAAAACTCTCCCGCTTTAATCCGGTCGTAAACTTCTTTGGCAAGATTGATATATGAAGCGCCATAATATTTGGCAATGCGCTGATGCACGGCCACCTCCTTAGGCTCCTTCCCTTTCTCATAGTCGGCGTTTTTCATTGGTTCCGCGAAAGCCATTAACACGACATTTGCTTTGGGATTTGCAGTATGCATTTGTCTGACAATCCCTTCCAGCGCACGAACCTGCGCTTTTTCACTAAATCCATTTCCACGATCATTGACAGCCGATTCAAGGAACAGCAGATCGGGGGTACCTTTGGCTAAAACATCGCGGCTGAACCGGAATGCGTGCGGGGTACTTCCCAGTGACGGGATACCTGCCGTAATAAATGTAAATTCAGTGTCGGGAAAACGTTCCTGCAGATATTGCGAGGTCTTGTTCCGCCAGCCGGGGTTGTGCGTAATCGAGCCGCCTAGAAACGCGACGGTACCTTTTTTAGTTGTCTTAAATTTTTCAAACGCATTTCCCAATCCCGCATTAACCTCCATGTAAGGTTCATGCGAAAGCGGCTTTGTTACCGGAACACTATTTTGCTCGATGAAATTGGCGAAAAATTCGGGGTGCTCGATTGGGAAATGGTGCCCTTCCAGGGTCTGCTCACCGCGTGTCATCGGGTAAACGACACTAGGACCGCCGAGTTGCTGGTAATTTTTGATAAGCAAATCGCTGTTTTCGGAAGGAGGAACCAGCTTGTCGTTTAAACCAATCACATGAACTACCGGTACTTTGTAGGCCGCTAATCCGGCAAGATCATTTAATGGGATATCAGTGAATTTGGCTGCTTCTTCCTCATTCTTTTCAAAGAGTTTGAGCCACTCAGCCCAATCCTTTTCCGAACCGGCACCTTTTCCTTTACCTCCCGGCCAGCTTCTGGGATCACATACCGGTGCCTCGGCGTATATGCAGCTTACCTTGTCGGGGTTCCTTTTTGCCCAACCATACACATACAAGCCTCCGCGGCTAACTCCCTCCAATGCTACTTTGGGAGCAAACTGCTTTTCTTTGACCAGGTAATCGTAAAAAGCATCCCACACCTGCATCGCTTTGGGATGAGCAAAGAGATCGTTGGTATTTACATAAGCAATGTGAAACCCGCGCGACAGCAGGATACTATCCATTTCGGTATGCCAGGTGGGGAAATGTGCCCGCCAAACCCACGGTTTGCCCGGTATTTCCTTAATCGGCTTTACATACCAGGCTTCGCGGTTCTCAAATGTGATTGTTACCTTTTCAAATCCTTTCCAGGAAGTGCTTTTCTCGGCTTGTTGTGCGACGATAATGTGCGTCGCAAGCGTCAAAACACCTATAAAGAGCCACTTTGCATATTTTTTTACCATAACCGATAAAGTTGAGATCGCGCGGAATTTACCGCATTCGCCGGCTCCATGGTATGATATTTGAGTGTACTGTTTCTAAAAACAAGCTAAGAACTTATGGATAAGATCGAAAAGTTTAAATCCATGGAGAAGATTCTCCGTGAAATTGAAGATTTGAAAAACAGTGAAACTGCCGTTATTAAAAAGATCGGACAGATTGAAACAGAGAATATGAACCTGAACATTCAGGACCTTGATAAATCACTGAACGAGATTTATGACGGTGCTTACAAAAACCTTGAAAATGTGGAAACACTCCATAATTCTTTCACGGAAACCGTTTCGAATTTCAAAGAGAAAAACAACATTACTGATGAGATGTTAATGGAAATCAGAGAGTAATCTCATACTTCCTTTAAGACAAAAAAAGCTGCATTGAGCAGCTTTTTTTGTCTTAAAGCGTATTTCGTTAAAGTCCGGCATCGTCGGAAGCGCCTTTTGCCAGAGCTACCCAATCCAGTTTAGACCGGTCTTTCGCCAATGCGGATACAAAACGGTTTTTGACCAGATCAGCGAGCGGCATGGGTGCATTTACCTTGGCCGAAGCCTGTAACGTAAGGTTAATATCTTTCAAGCCAAGTGGAAGACTGAACAGTACCGGCTCGTAGGTATGCTGTGCCACCATCTTACCATAATTTTGAAAAATCGGTGCGGCAAACAAGGTGGATGTGAGCATTTCATAGATGTTCTGGCGCGGAATGCCGCTTTTTTCAGCCAGTGTAAATGCTTCTGCCATCATTTCAAGGCTTGCAGCAATCATGAAGTTTCCGCAAAGCTTGATCACGTTAGCGGCGCCCGGATCATCCCCGAAGTCGAAAACACCTTTTACAAAGTTTTGCACCAAAGGTTTCACCCGCTCCCGCGCCGAAGCTTCTCCCGAGATTACAATATTGCCCATTCCTGAACGTACCGCATCAGGACGCGCGAAAATCGGTGCCGCTACGTAGCTTACACCGTGCCTTTTGTGTGTCTCGGCCAGTTTCCGCGAACAATCGGGTGAGATCGTACTCATCGAAACATGCAGTGCACCTTCGCCCAACTTTGCCAGCAGCTCCTCAGAAAATGTCGTTTCCACCGCATTGTCATCTGCAAGTACAGAAAATACAATTCCGCCGGGAAGAATCGCTTCTACCGGGCTATCTGCCACTTTCGCTCCCGATTTGGCGAGTGGCTCTGCTTTCGAGCTGGTTCGGTTCCAGACTGTCAGCTCAAAACCCGAATCCATCAATCTTTCTGCTATTGGTGCTCCCAGGTTACCAAGACCAAGAAATGCAATTTGTTCAGCCATAATACAATTGAAATGTGGATATGAATACTTAATGAATGCGATTTAAACCTGCATAATTCCAACATTGAAGGGTTTTTCGATCGGCGCCTGGTCGGCGGCCTGTATCCCTGCTGAAATGATTGTCCTCGTCTGCACAGGATCTATAATTCCGTCAACCCAAAGCCGCGCGGCAGCATAGTAGGGAGACAGCTCCTCGTTGTAGCGATCGGTGATTTCCCGAAGCAATTTCTCTTCCTGCTCAGGTGTGATCACTTCTCCTTTTGCTTTTAATGTGGCTGTTTGCACCTGTAACAATGTTTTGGCCGCAGTAGCGCCACTCATAACGGCTATTTGTGCTGTTGGCCACGCAAAAATCAGTCGGGGATCATAAGCCTTTCCACACATTGCATAATTTCCCGCGCCATAAGAGTTACCGATAATGAAGGTAAACTTCGGCACTACTGAATTGGCTACCGCATTTACCATTTTGGCCCCGTCTTTGATGATACCACCCTGCTCAGCCCGGCTGCCTACCATGAATCCGGTTACGTCGTGGAAGAAGATCAGCGGGATTTTTTTCTGGTTGCAGTTCATGATAAACCGCGCCGCCTTGTCGGCAGACTCTCCGTAGATGACGCCGCCCATTTGCATTTCACCCTTTCCTGACTTCACCATTCTCCGCTGATTGGCCACTATCCCCACTGCCCAGCCGTCGACCCGGGCGTAAGCGCAGATCAATGTCTTGCCGTAATCCGGTTTGTATTCGTCCAGCTCGGAGCCGTCCACGATACATTCCAGAATAGGAAGTACATCGTACGGTTTCAGCCTGTCGACAGGAAGCAGGTTGTATATTTCTTCGGGGTTGCGTTCGGGAACTATTGCAGGCTTCCGGTCAAATCCGGCCGAGAGTGGCCTTCCGATCTTATCAATATGCCGCCGGATTGCGTCCAGGCACGATTTATCGTCTGGAAATTTGTTGTCAGTTACTCCGGAGATCTCGCAATGCATGGCTGCACCGCCAAGTACTTCGGCATCTACATCTTCCCCAATGGATGATTTTACAAGATAGGGCCCTGCCAGAAAAACAGACCCGGTACCCTCCACAATAAAGGCTTCGTCGGACATAATCGGCAGGTACGCGCCGCCTGCGACACAGCTTCCCATAATCGCCGAGAGCTGTACAATTCCCATTGCAGACATTTGGGCATTGTTCCTGAAAATCCGGCCGAAATGCTCTTTATCAGCAAATACCTCTGCCTGCATAGGAAGATAAACGCCGGCGCTATCTACCAGATAAATCACAGGTAAGCGGTTTTCCATCGCAATTTCCTGTGCACGCAGGTTTTTCTTGGCTGCAATCGGGAACCATGCGCCTGCTTTGACAGTCGCGTCGTTGGCTACGATCATGCATTGCTTTCCTGAGACTATCCCAATCCCTGTCACCACGCCGCCCGAGGGGCAGCCGCCTTCTTCGGCGTACATATTATCTGCTACGAATGCGCCAATCTCCACGAATTGTGATCCCGGATCAGTAAGATAATCAATCCTTTCGCGGGCAGTGAGCTTTCCTTTTTTATGCTGCGCTTCGATCTTCTTGATTCCGCCGCCCAGTTTTACCTGATCATATTTCTGATGGAGTATTTGCAGCAGTTGCGGGAGACTTTCCTGTGTAGTCATAAGGCAGATCAAGTGTGGATTGTTTCACAAAATAAAAAGTCGTTTACCCGCAAGCAAACGACTTTCACACTTATTGAGAAATACTTTTCTATTTGATCACCGTCGCGGTATCCAGCGGCGATTCAGACGGGCCTTTGTCTTTTTTGCCAAAAACCGAAATGTTGATATATCGTTTCGGATGTTCTCTCAGGTTGGTCAGCAACTTGTTAAGGCTCACGATCGTCCTGTCGATATTTGTGTAAAGTGTTTCGTCCTTGATCAGCTTACCCGCGGTACCTTTTCCGGATTCCACACTTGCGAGCAGGTTATGCAGCTCGCCGATCGTGCGGTTTGCATTGCGGACTGTTTCTCCAAGCTGCAATGCATTCAGGGAATCGGCCAACGTGCCCGTTTTGGTCAGAAGCGGCTTGATCTCCTTTTCAGTTTCTACCAGGGAAGTTGAAAGCTTATTGAGATTGGAAGTAAGTGCGAGCAGATTGGTGCGGTTTTCAGTTAACAATCCCTGCAGGCTGCTGCCTGTCTGATTGTAGTTTTTAAGTACCTGATTTAAGATAAGTCCCGTTTCTTCAAAACCCGCCACTACCTGGTTCAGGTTTTTGATCAGCGAGTCGGCGTGGGTTACAAGCGGCAATGCCTGTTGCTGCAAAACGGTTGTAATACCTGCCTCCTTTTTGGCCAGAAGCGTGTCCCCATCCTGCATTGGAGCTCCGGTACCAGCTGACAAATGGATTACTTTCCCACCAAGCAAACCGCCGTCCGCGAGAATGGCAGCACTTCCACCCGGGACGTCAATGCCTTTTTGAATATCCAGTGAAACCAGCAGTTGATTTTGACGGTCCTGCAACAACCTGATCTCCCGCACCCGACCAATATTCAGTCCATTGAGGAGCACCGGGTTAGAGGCCGTGAGGCCATCGATATTGTCATAAATCACATAATACTGCTTGGTTCTTGAGAAAACGTCGGAACCTTTGAGGATATGGAAGCCGAAATACAGCATCACCATTGCGGCAATTGCCATTATTCCAACTTTTGCTTCTCTTGATAATTTCATGGACTAAATAATTTCCTGCATCAATCAGCGGGCAGGTATGGGCAGTACTAAGTTTAAATCGGTTGCTTAAAGGTCAAACATCAAATTATCAAAAATTGTTTTGACAATTCAAAACATCGGCGAGCCGGTTACTTAACGGTCCATATCTTTTTTATACGCCATAAATGCCTGGTGGATCGACTCGGCTACTTCCTCTTGTCCGTCCTTCGAGCTGAGGTAATCCTCTTCATCGGGTGAGGACAAAAAGCCTGTTTCGATCAGCACACTGGGCATAGCGCAGCGCCACAAAACAAGAAATCCGGCCTGCTTAACTCCCCGGCTTTCGCGGTCAGATACAGACTGGAATTTTTTCTCGATCAGGTCGGCAAGCCGCAAGCTGCTGGAAATGAACGCACTCTGGTAGTTGGCCAGCATAATATGGGCTAGCGGAGAGTTAGGGTCAAAACCCTTGTATTTCTGTTTGTAGTTGGTTTCCTGCAAAATTACCGAGTTCTCCCTCTTCGCTACTTCGAGGTTACCTTCTGTTTTGTGCAAACCCATTACGAAGGTTTCGGTACCATGGACTGTTTTGGACCGTGGGGTTGCATTGCAGTGAATGGAGATAAAAAGATCGGCGTTGTTGCGGTTGGCAAATGCAGAACGTTCGCCCAATTCGATAAAAACGTCAGTGGACCTGGTGTAGAGTACTTTCACATCCGGCGTTGCATCCTTGATCTTCCGGCCCAGTTCCAGCGCGACGCTCAATGCAACATCTTTCTCCTTCGTGTTACGTCCTCTTGTTCCCGGGTCTTTTCCTCCGTGACCCGCATCAATCACCACTGTATTTACTCTACTTGATTTGGAAGCCGCAGGTTCCTGTTGAAATACGAAAGCAAGACTTGCCAGCAGGAAACTTGTAGCAATTACTGATTTAAGAACTTTTAACATTATTTTTTAATTGGGGCGTTACTCGTTCGAGGTTTCTCTGCTAATTTTGAAAATCGTTATGCAAAAATACTCTATTTGTTAAAACTGAAAAGAAAGGCGATTATTATATCGTCAGTGGTTGCGGCGTTTCTCCTGTTCAGCACTTTAGCCTGTGTGCAGCAACGCTCCAAGGGGTCCGGGAAAAAACAGAGTAAGCAGAATGTTTCATCTTCTGAAAAGCAATCAACCGATCCTCTTCTTACCGATAAACAAAAAGCCGGTACTGACTCTTCAGGTACCGGTAAGCCTCGTACGTCCCAGCTAGTTACGGCCGCAGATTCTTTGCGCGTCAATCTTGCCGACTCCACGCAGGCCGACTCTGTTGCTGCCGATACTATTTCAAATCCTGACGATTTACAAAACACCGTTGAATACAGCGCGGTAGATTCCACCATTATGGATGCGGTCCTCAAACAGGTGCATTTGTATGGAAGCGCGGAGGTAAATTACGGGACGATCAACCTGAAAGCCAATTACATCCGGCTCAACTGGGTTACCAATGAAGTATATGCAATAGGCACCTACGATTCCACGGCCAAGAAAATGGCAGGCGAGCCTATCTTTCAGGATGGGCCCGAGACTTACAATACAAAGGAGATCAGGTACAACTTCAAATCACAGAAAGCGCTGATCCAGGGGATTGTGACGCAGGAAGGTGACGGTAATATCCGCGGGGAAAAGGTTAAAAAGGACGCTGAGGGTAACTTTTACATTCGTCACTCCATTTACACCACCTGTAACCTCACCCACCCGCATTACTTTATCAATGCGCCGAAAATCAAGATGGTAAACAAAAAGCAGGTGATATCAGGGCCATTCAACCTGGTCATCAGCGACGTTCCATTGCCCATTGCGCTGCCTTTTGGTTTTTTCCCGTTTCCAAAGAAAAAAGAAAGTGGTACAAGCGGGATCATTGTCCCTACTTACGGCGAAGAGCCGAACGGGCGCGGATTTTACCTTCGTGAAGGCGGCTACTATTTTGCAATCAATGAATATGTAAATGCAATTGTGACCGGGCAGATCTATTCTTCCGGAAGCTGGGGGCTGGGCGTAGCTTCCACATACATCAAACGCTACCAGTACAGCGGTAACTTTTCATTTAGGTTTAATAAAAATAAGCCAAGTGATGAAATAGACAGACTTCTTGGTCGGGGCGTAACAAACGATTTCAGTGTGGTATGGTCGCATTCTCCCAAGCCGAGAGGGAATTCGCAATTCTCTGCGAATGTGAATGTGAGTAGTAACAGCTATAACCAATTACAGGCGTTTGATACAGAAAGATATACATCCAATGTGGCGAGCTCATCGGTACAGTATAACCGTACTTTCGGGCAGTATGCGAGAGCGGCGGCCAGCTTGCGTGTGAATCAAAACTTCGGTCAGATCAACCCTCAGACACAAAGACGCGAGAACGGAAAGACGAACGTTTCCACCGATTTCAGCTTTGGCATCAACCAAATTGCCCCGTTTGCATTAAAAGGTGGGCGTGGTCGCTGGTACGAAAGCTTCCGCCTGGGTCTGGATTTCAGCGGAAACTACGCGTTGACGAACTCGCTGACTGCAATTGATACTTCTTCCGCCCGGCTTGGTTTTCAGATCTCCAATACGGTTGACACCACCCGCGTAGGTGTAACGAAGGTGGTACCATTCAATCTGAGTACATTACCAGATATGTTGAAAGATGCGCAGTTTACAGGCCGGTACAGCCTGCCTATTTCGCTGCCCAACTTCAAGGTATTGCGTTTTGTGAACGTAACACCGAGCCTTTCGCTGCAAGGTGAAGTTTTCACAAAACAATATGCCTATTCGGTCGATACGCTAACAAACAAGGTGCGCATAGATACACTGAAGCAGGCTGGCACTGAGTATTCTTATAATTTCGGGGCGGGTATTAACACCCGTTTCTACGGCACATTCTTTATCCGGGGGCGGCGCCTGGAAGCGATCCGGCACACAGTTATACCTTCGCTTTCATTCACTTATACGCCAGACTTCACTGGTGACGCTTTTGGTTTTTATCAAAAAATCAATGTGCGGGACAGAGAGGGGGAGATAAAAGAATATTCACTTTCGAGGTTCAGGGGAATCGGGCAGAACATCGGTAACGGGCGCGCCAGCAGCGTCGTTTCATTCAGCTTGAACAACTCTTTTGAGATGAAACTCAAGTCAAAGAGTGACACGGCTGCGCAACAGTTTGAGAAGGTGTCCTTACTCGACAATTTAAGTTTGGGTGGAAGCTATAACCTCCTGGCCGATTCATTGAACCTGTCCAATATTACAGTCAATGCCAATGCAAGGATCGGGCGTAATCTGAACCTGAACTTTAATATGAACCTCGATCCCTACGCGTACGAGGCCAATCCGAACATTCTGACCAATCAGGTTGGATATAAGGTGAATAAATACGCGATTACGCAGGGGCAAGGTTTGGCCAATCTTCAAAACCTCGGATTTACATTGGGTACCAGCTTCGCGCCGAAAGGTTCTGACAAAACCAAAAAGCCCGTAGTAAATGGCCCCACTACCGATCCTGCTAGTACCGCCACAGAAGAGCAGCGCGAGTTCATCGCTCAAAATCCGGAGCTATACGTGGATTTTAATGTACCCTGGACGCTTTCTCTTAACTATAACTTTGGTCTGACTAAGCCGGGCTTATCGCGGGCAACGCTAATCCAGGCGGTACAAGCGACGGGCGACCTGAGCTTGTCCAAGAACTTCAAGGTCAGCGTGAGCAGTGGTTTTGACTTTGTCGCATTCTCCCCCACTATTACACAACTTACGCTTTACAGGGATTTGCATTGCTGGGATATGAGTTTCAGCTGGACCCCCTTTGCCGGTAGCGCGGCGCGTATGAGCAATTACAGCTTCACATTGAAAGTGAAATCAGCTATTCTGCAGGATTTGAAAGTGACCCGCCGCCGCTCATTCTACGACAGATCAGCTTACTAATTGGCAATTTGGCTTCCCTTTGAAGTTTGCATTGGGCACAAAAAAGGGCCGCCTGAAAGGCAGCCCTCGAAAAGATCTTCTGGCCTGATTACTTGGAAGAAGGTTTAGCTGCCGATTTCGGAACAACTTCACCATTCAGGTATAAAGTAATTGAACCACCTTCTGTGTTACTGAAAACAGTAACAGGCTTATTGAAAGGACCAGCTGCTGCTGCATTAAAGGTAGCTTTTACAGATCCTGTTTTTCCTGGTAGTACCGGCTCTTTTGACCAAACCGGAGTAGTACATCCGCAAGACACAGTCACATTGGATAGAACCACCGGATCACTGCCCGTGTTTGTAAAGACGAACTCGTGAGTAACTGGTGTTCCCTGAGGTACTTTACCAAACTTGTGCGTTTCCTCTTTGAATTTCAAAACACCTTTCTGAGCAAAACTAACGGTACTTAGGCCTACCAATAGAACCAGCGCTGAAAAAAATACTTTCATAACTTTGACTATACATTAAGTGGTGAAAAACTATTTAGCAAACAAGATTAATGTTTAAAAATTAAATTTAATAATCGTTAACCAATATTAACAGAAGGCATTGATTGATCGTGCCTGAGGCGATTATTATTTTGACACATAATTTTGGCTTGCATTCAAAAAAACGTAATTTAACTACGGATTCATACCCGAAAATTTTGCTTATGCTTCAAAATGATAGTTTGACTGGTGCCGGTATTTTAAGTAAAGAAAACATTATCAGTGACTACCGTCTTGCATGTGAGAGTCGCCAGGTAAGTTTGCTGGGCAGAAAGGATACTATGGGCGGGCGGTCTAAATTTGGCATTTTCGGAGACGGTAAAGAGGTAGCCCAGATTGCGCTCGCGCGCACTTTCAGGCCAGGAGATTTCAGGTCCGGCTATTACAGGGACCAGACGATCGAAGCAGCAGTAGGTAACCTGACCTGGCAGCAATTTTTTGCGCAAATGTACGCGCACGCAGACCTCGAACACGAACCTAATACAGGTGGAAGGTCGATGAACGGCCACTTTTCAACACGCTGGCTGGATGAAAACGGGCAGTGGCTCGACCAGACAAAGCTCTACAATTCTGTTTGTGATATTTCTTCCACGGCCGGACAAATGCCTCGCGCTGTGGGCCTTGCTTACGCTTCCAAATTATTTAAATCGAATAAACAGCTGCATAACCTGACCAGGTTCTCACGGCAGGGAAATGAAATCGCGTACGCAACTATTGGCGATGCTTCTACTTCTCAGGGCATGTTCTGGGAAGCCATGAATGCGGCCGGAGTACTGCAAGTTCCATTGCTCACTTCTGTGTGGGATGATGGTTACGGAATTTCTGTACCCATTGAATATCAGACTACAAAAGGCAGTATTTCCAAAGCACTTGCAGGTTTACAGCGGAATGAAGATGAGCCAGGAATCGAAATCCTGACCGTAAATGGCTGGGATTACCCAGCTTTGATTGAAACCTACGAGAAAGCCGCGAATATCTGCCGGACCGAGCACGTGCCGGTTTTGGTACATGTTACTGAACTGACCCAGCCACAAGGCCACTCTACTTCTGGCTCTCACGAGCGGTATAAGTCCAAGCAAAGGCTGCATTGGGAAAATGAACGCGACTGCAACCTGCGTTTTCGCGATTGGATCCTCAAAAACGGCTATGCAACGGATGAAGAACTGGAGCAGATTGAAGCCGAGGCAAAAGAGACAGCTTCTCAGTCACGGAATAAAGCGTGGCAGGCTTACCGGAAAGACCTTGACAAAGAATACCTGGAAACCATTCAGCTGATCCAGAATGCGGGACGCGAGAGCCGGTTTACTACGGAGCTCAGCAATGTGGTCAACGAGCTGTCGCGCACTTACCTGCCTGTGCGCCGGGATATGATCGCCAGCGTCCGAAAAGTGCTCCGGATCATCGGAAAAGAAGATAATCCTTTTAAAACGGCGCTGAAAGATTCCCTGAAAAACAGCATTCAGGAAAACCAGGCGCGGTTCAATACGCACCTTTACAGTGAAACTTCGGAATCTCCTTTACATGTACAACCGGTAGCACCGGCGTTTACAGAAGACAGTCCGGTGGTGGACGGGCGCGAGGTGATACGTACCTTTTTCAATGCAACTTTCGAGAAAAATGAAAAGGTAGTTGCACTGGGAGAAGATATCGGGATGATCGGTGACGTGAATCAGGGATTTGCAGGCTTACAGGAAAAATTCGGCGCGTTACGTATAACAGACACAGGTATCCGCGAAACGACGATCATCGGCCAGGGAATAGGAATGGCGATGCGCGGCTTGCGGCCGATTGTTGAAATCCAGTATTTTGACTACATCTACTACGCACTCGCTACATTAACCGACGACCTCGCTTCATTGCGTTATCGCACGGCCGGCGGGCAGAAAGCCCCGTTGATTATCAGAACCCGGGGGCACCGGCTGGAAGGAATCTGGCATTCGGGTTCGCCTATGGGCACGATGCTCAGCAGCTTGCGAGGTTTGCACGTGATTGTACCGAGGAATTTTGTACAGGCAGCTGGTTTTTACAATACATTATTGCGTGGTGATGATCCGGGATTAATCGTAGAACCACTTAATTCTTATCGTCAGAAAGAAATTTTACCAGATAACATCGGTGAAATCTGCATTCCGCTGGGACAACCCGAAATTTTAAAGGAAGGAAAGGATATTAC
Source organism: Dyadobacter sp. HNCC25DJ183 (assembly GCF_056895175.1). Taxonomy (NCBI): domain Bacteria; kingdom Pseudomonadati; phylum Bacteroidota; class Cytophagia; order Cytophagales; family Spirosomataceae; genus Dyadobacter; species Dyadobacter sp. HNCC25DJ183. The sequence goes on along the minus strand of NZ_JBXHAP010000005.1, from coordinate 254,727 downwards.
AATTGTGACCTACGGCTCAATGTGTCGTATAGTAATGGAGGCCGCTTCTCAATTGCAAAGTGCAGGCATTGAAGTTGAAGTAATCGACGTGCAGACACTTTTACCATTTGATATTAACAGCAGCATTGTAGAATCCATTAAAAAAACGAACAGGGTGATCTTCGCTGATGAAGATTTGCCAGGTAGCGCGTCAGGTTACATGATGCAGCAGGTTTTGGAAAAACAGAACGCTTACCGCTGGCTGGATTCAGCGCCGGTGACGATTTCTGCTAAAGACCACCGCCCGCCTTACGGGTCAGACGGCGACTATTTTTCCAAACCTAATATGGACGATATATTTGAAACTGTTTATCAAATCATGCGCGAAGCAGAGCCCGAGATTTATCCGGAACTGTTTTAGCGTTTGATTGCATGTATCAAAAATCAGGAAAAAGAATTTTAGATATCACAATTGCGGCGACAGGGATTTTCCTCCTGTGGCCGCTTTTTGTTTGGGTACTGCTTATTGTTTGCATTGATTCACGAGGTAAGCCACTTTTCTTACAGCAAAGACCAGGACTGAATGGAGTGCTTTTTACAATAATCAAATTCCGTACAATGCGTGACGGCACTCCCACCCGCATTGGTCGCGTACTTAGAAAAACTTCCATTGACGAAATCCCGCAGCTCTGGAATGTGCTCCGCGGCGAAATGAGTATCGTCGGCCCCCGGCCGCTACTTGCTAGCTATCTCCCGCTGTATAATGCATTTCAAAACCGGCGGCATTCTGTTTTGCCGGGTATAACCGGGCTCGCGCAGGTAAATGGGCGCAACGCAATCAGCTGGCAGGAGAAGTTCGAATACGATGTCTGGTACACTGAAAATGTTTCCCTCAGGCTGGACGTGCAAATTCTTCGGCAGACATTTTCAAAGATGCTTGATCGGAAGCAGGTGGATTTAGCGGAAAGTTCTGTGGAAGAATTTATAGGAAACTAAGATGCTGCTATATGGAGCCGGCGGCCACGCCAAGGTTGTGTTTCAAATGCTTCTGGAGGCAGGAGTGGAAGTTGAAGCTGTTTTTGACGATCAGTTTTCATCTATCTTCCATCATCACCCTGTCGGACAGTACGACCCAAAAATCTTTGCCGGAAAGCCGCTTCTTATTACGATCGGTGATAATCAGGCAAGGCGGATTGTAGCACAGAAGGTACAGCATCCATTTGGAAAGTTGATTCATCAAACCGCATGGATAGGCGCTGATGCAAACCTAGGCGCAGGCTCGATGGTCTTCCACCTTGCTGTTATTCAGGCGGAAACGCAAGTTGGGGACCACGTTATCGTAAATACCGGCGCTATCATAGAGCACGAATGCCAGCTTGGAAACTTCGTGCATGTCGCGCCACGAGCTACGCTTTGCGGGAATGTGCGGGTCGGAGAAAATACGTTGCTGGGAGCAGGCTGCATTGTTTTACCAAATATCACTATCGGCGCAAACTGCATTGTAGGTGCGGGATGCGTCGTCACGAAAGACATTCCTGATGATACAACCGTTGTCGGAAACCCTGCACGGAAACTTACATTTTAAACACACACATGAAATACAAAATCTGGCTGTCGCCTCCGCACATGGGAGGCGCCGAACTCAGGTACATTCAGGTAGCTTTCGAGAGCAACTGGATTGCGCCCGTTGGCCCGCACCTGGACCAGTTTGAATCGCAGCTCTGTGCTTATACAGGCAGTACGAATGCGGTCGCGCTTTCTTCGGGCACAGCTGCAATCCATCTGTCACTCGCGGTTGCTGGTGTGCAAAAAGGAGATATCGTACTTTGCCAGTCACTCACTTTTGCAGCCTCGGCCAATCCGATTCTTTATCTCGGCGCGACGCCGGTCTTTATCGATAGCGAGCCACAAACCTGGAACATTTGTCCTGATGTGCTTGAAACCGCCATCAAGAGCGGTTTAAATACGCATAAAAAGCCCAAAGCACTGGTTTGCGTACATCTTTATGGAATGCCTTGCCAATTGAAAGAAGTAGCAGATCTATGTGACAGGTATGGGATTGTTTTGATTGAAGATGCGGCAGAAGCAATGGGTTCTACCTACCAGCAAAAGCATTTGGGTTCATTCGGGCAAATGGGAGTTGCTTCTTTTAACGGCAATAAAATCATCACGACTTCTGCAGGAGGGGCATTGTTTACAGACAATGCAGATCAAGCGCAAAAGGTAAGGTTTCTGGCAAGTCAGGCCAAAGACCCGGCGCCCTATTTTCAGCATTCGGAGTTAGGATATAATTACAGGATGAGCAATGTGTGCGCCGCAATCGGGCTTGGTCAGTTGAAAGTACTGGATGAGCGTGTCGCAGGGCGGCGCAGGAATTTTGAATGCTACTTAAATGCGCTTCAAACAATTCCGGGTATCTCATTTCAGAAAGAAGCAGACGCAATGTTTTCAAACCGTTGGCTTTCCACTTTCCTGTTTAACCCTGAAAAGTCAAAGCTGAATCCAGATCGGATCAGGTTACATTTGGCTGGAAATGGCATTGAAGCAAGACAAGTCTGGAAACCGATGCATCTGCAGCCCCTGTACAAAGACGCGCAATATTTCGGAGGCAATGTGGCAGAGGGTATTTTCACAAACGGGATTTGCTTCCCCTCCGGTTCGAATTTGACAGAATACGAAATTCGCGAGATATGTGACGGCGTTACCAAGCTTGCCGGAATGTAAAAGAGCTGCTGGAGATTTCCGGCAGCTCTTTTGAAAACTTCCACTTAAACTACCTCGATGCTTTAGATTTAAATGGAGCCCGGGTAGTTAAACGCCTTGAATAATGCACCATTGCATTTACCTAGATCCTAATTACGCCCAAAAGATAGCCAGACATAAGCATGTTAATTTGAATTTAATATGAAAATAAGAAAGTTGTGCTTGATACTACTGTGGCTCCTGTCTGATAGTTATAAGCTGACGCCGAAATTGGAACACTCAGGTTCTTAATGTCACCCTGGACATTGTCGAAAATTGTTACATCTATACTTGCAACTCCACTTTCAACATACTGGCCGCTTACTGGATTGTATTGAAGATTACAAACACCACATGGTGCATAGAAAGCTTCGAAACTCCAAGAAGCTTCATATTTTTGAGGAACACGTAAAGCTAATCCGCCAAATGCTTGGCGATGATAGAAGCTAGCAAGCAAGTCTATTGACTGTCGCTTTATAATAAAAAATGGATTAGTTGGATTTGGAACTTCATAATACCTTCCAACTAATCTGGTATGCATAAAATTAGAATTGCTCGAGCCAGGTTCTACGCCATAAATCTCATTTCCATCTTGACTCAGTTCCCATGGCGCAACTCTGGCATTTGTACTTTGTAATGGAGTCATTTCTACAACTGGTTTCGAAAGTACCTTACCTGACCTAGTTGTACTAATTAAATCTTTTAAACATTCCTGGGTATACCCATCGATAAACGCAACTTCTTTCGCTGAAAATAAGTAAGCTGCACTTCCAATGATAACTAGACCGTCCCGATTGGTTAACTTAGCTATATTTACATTTACGCTGTTAACATCATAAGTGCTGTCCTTAGTATTAAAGATAATCGAAGAGGAGCCAACAATTTCGCTAGTTCTTTCATCAAGACTCACCAATTTTTTATATTCAGAATACCTGGAGGAGAAGTTGACTTCCTCTTCCCACATCTGAAATTCATCAGTTTTCAGCATTCCAACACTATCAGCAATCCTAAAAAAATCATTTAGATCGTCAAACATTAGTATGCCGTCAACATTTTTGATTTGATGTGCAGTTCCACTTTTTAACGAATCTTGGAATTCATTTTCAACCAACGTCTGATCACAAGAAAATAATAGCAAAGAAGCAGCAGCTAACAGAAAAATCTTTTTCATTGTAGAAGTGTTTAAGTGAATTGTTCTAGTTTGTCCTACAAATATATACATTCAATTAATTCTACAAAAATGCAAAGCAACTTATATTACTACTGGTTACATTTTGTCATTTAGTTCACGGGATATATAGGAGTTTGTTCATTTACTAAGCAAAATTTCAAGATACTTCAACTAGCCTATGAACCTAAAGTACCTCTACTTCAAATGTGAGAGGAGAATAGGGAGGAATTTTGCCAGCCCCACGACTTCCATAGGCTAATGCTGAAGGCATAATAATGATTGCCTTCTCGGTTTTCTTCATTTTTCTGATAGCCTTATCCAAACCAAAGGATGCTGTTCCCACTGTTGCTATACCGGTGGTAAGAGCAAACGTTCCTTCATCAAACTTTTCGTCGCTAAGAAATCTTCCAACGTATTTAATACTTACAGACTTACCAACGCCCAGGGTATCGCCCGTAACCGTGTTTGTTCTGATAATTACTAGATTGTCAGCGGTACGTTCTGAGACCGGGAACTGCTTTTTGGCCAGAAAATCGTCGATCTGCTGCGCTTCGTTGCGTGCTTTGATGAATTCAAGTTCCAGTCTGATTACCGAATAAGCCGGAATGTTAACCCTGTCCACATTTCCGAAAGCCAGGTAAAACGGAATCAGAAATGTCGCTTTTTCGCCGGTTCTCATCAGCTTAATTCCCCTTTCCAAACCAAAAATCTGAGTTGAGAATCCGTCAACGGGGAAAGTGAAAGTTGAGTCTTTCTCAATCGACAGTACTTTGGTTCCGTTCAGCAGGTATCCGTTGATCCTTACCGTTGCTGCTTCACCTGTTTTTGCCTTCTGCCCGCTTGGGTTCGACTTTCTGATAATGTAGTAAAGTCCTGTACTGTCGCGGATCGCCGAGGTGCCGAGGCTGTCGGTTTTTAAAAATTCCTTGATTTCGTTATCATTTTCGGTAATTTTCTCTTCATCCTGGTTTTTGTCCGAATTCATACAGCCGGACAGACTTACCACCATAGCCAGTAAAATAAACAATGCTAACTTCGTACGCTTCATTTGATTTCTTCCTTTCTTAAATTTAATGGGATTGATATTTTAAACGATAGACTCTGCAAAAAGCATATTGGTTGTAACTACGATTTCGAAACTTCTGTAAGTACATTTTTTTCAAAGAATTTACAAAAGGAAGAAAGCGGGCACTGCATGCATTTAGGGCTTCTCGCTATGCAGATATAACGACCGTGAAGGATAAGCCAGTGATGTGCTTTGTGCACAAGCTGTTTTGGAATATACTTTACCAGTACTTTCTCAACACTGAGCGGCGTAGTGGCAGTTTTAGGAACCAGTCCAAGCCGGTGTGACACCCTGAAAACATGCGTATCCACCGCCATTGCAGGCTGGTTGAAAATAACGGAAGCAATCACATTGGCCGTTTTTCTCCCTACACCTGGCAATTTTTGTAACTCCTCCACAGATGCAGGCACTTCCGATCCAAACTGCTCCACCAGCATTCGCGCCATTCCTACGAGGTGCTTGCTTTTATTATTTGGGTAAGAAATGGAGCGGATGTAAGTAAAAACTTCTTCCGCGTTGGAAGCTGCAAGCGACTCCGAATCAGGGAAACGCTCGAACAAAGGCGGGGTAACAATATTTACACGCTTGTCTGTGCATTGCGCCGACAATATCACTGCTACCAGCAGTTCATACGGACTTGAATATTGCAGCTCGGTTTCGGGTTCAGGAAAGTTTTCAGTGAAATAATCCAGAAATAATTTAAAACGCTCCTGTCTGTGCATAAAGGGAAAACATACTCTGATACAAACAACAAAATCCAGCTATCCGATGAATAGCTGGGCAAAAAAAACACCTGCTGCTTCACTTAATAGTGAAGAGCAGCAGGTGTTTTTGATGAGAATTGCCGGGAATATTTGAAAACTTCTGAAACCACCTTATCGGAAGGAGTCCGGGTGATTTTGTTCATCTGTGTCTGAATCTCCAATGAATCCAGATAGAAGTTCATCAAATTATCGTCAAGTGCAAGCGCCTCAACAATCAGTTCATTTTCATTCTCTGTTGTCTCGGCATATAAATACCTTACAACATCATCGTAGGTAAAAGTTTTTGTCATACTGTGGGGCACGTTGGTTAAATTGCTTACGCAGGTTTATCAACGCGTAACGCATTCTCCCCAATGCCGTATTAATACTCACCCCCGTTGCATCCGCAATTTCCTGAAAGCTCATGTCCTCATAATGACGCATGATCAGTACTTGCTTCTGCACATCGGGTAACCGCTGGATCATCTCCCGCAGTTGTTCATGTGTTTCCTGACGAATCTGGATTGACTCAACGGAATCTTCCGAAAAATCCAGCGTATTAAAAACACTGCTTCCATCTTCGAACACTACATTGGGGTAGCGTTTATCGCGTCTGAAATAATCAATGGCGAGGTTGTGTGCGATCCGTATAATCCATGGCAGGAATTTGCCCTCATCGTTATATCTACCTCCCTTTATCGTATCGACGGCCTTAATAAATGTATCCTGTAATAAATCCTCGGCTACATACTGGTCCTTAACAATTAGATAAATAGTGGTGTATATTCTTGATTTGTGGCGCTGGACGAGTTTTTCGAAAGCTTTCTCATTCCCGCGGATATACAACGTCACCAACTCACTGTCGCTAACTTGGACTTTCTCCATTTTTATTATTCGATTTAGTTAACGTAGAGCGGTTCGTCGATATTGTTTCTCCTTTCTGTCTGGTGAAAAAATTGAAGTAATTATCTGTATTTCAAATTATACGAATCAAAGAAATAGATTTAGCAAATAATTTGCAAATGTTTGAGTTTCTTTTTTTTCGAAATCGATTTTCATTAACACATGTTAACAACCAGGCAGCTTTTTAAGCCTTAATCGTGATTTACTGCGTATATATGTCCCTTTTAAAATATTTAATAGAACTTATCATATAAATATACGCTTATTCCGGGGAGATCGACTTATTTGTTCACATTATCTTTATTGCGCAGCCGGCAAAAATTGAAATTTCACTTTTTTGATAAATATTGAACTTTTCACAGAATGAAGTACAAGCATATTTTTTTCGATCTCGATCACACACTGTGGGATTTTGATAAAAATTCATCCGAGTCTCTGGAAGAAATTTTCCATAAGCTTACACTCCAGAATCATGGAATAAGCTCTATGGAGGACTTTATACAATGTTTTTTGAGAGTTAATATGTCTTTATGGGACATGTTCGACCGCGGGCAGATTCACCATACCTATATACGTCAAAACAGGTTCCGGCTCGTTTTTGAAGACCTGGGCATTCAATGTCCGGAAAATCATGAAGAAATTGGCGAGTTGTATCTGAATACCCTGCCTGACAAGAAGCATTTACTGGAAGGCGCACTCGATCTGCTCAATTATGCAGTCGCTACCGGCTACAGAATGCACATTATCACCAACGGTTTCAATGAAATTCAGGCAAGAAAGCTCGCGGGTTCTCAGATCGGGCACTTTTTTGAAAATGTGATCACTTTTGAAAATGCCAGCGCCAAAAAGCCGGATCCAAAAATTTTCGAATTCGCATTGAATGCAGCTCAGGCAAGTCCCGGGGAATGCATAATGGTAGGCGATAACTGGATTGCGGACATTCTGGGTGCCAAACAGATCGGAATTGATACTGTTTACCTTAATCCGGCGGGACTGCAATTTGATGAAAAACCTACCTACGACATCACAAGACTGGAAGAGCTGCTTCTTATTTTATGATGGTCAATAAGTAAACAGTACAGGATTAAGCTCGCTGTCTGCCGCGCCACCCACAGGCCGGGACAGCAGCCAGGTTTCCCAGTCGGCCTGCTGGTACTCATTTCTCGGTTGCGTCACTTTTTGATCCTGATCCATATAAATCATCGTCATTACTTTACGCGGACTTCCGGACGTATTGGCCCCGGCGCGGTGAAACAGCCAGCCAGCATGAAAGCTGACTTCACCGAGTTCAAATGGCGTTTCGTTCAGCTCAAATTGTTTAAGCGCCTCGTTCATCAGTGCCTCACTTTCATCACTGATCTCCAAATCACGTCCTATTTCAACATGGTGGCTTTTTTCTGCAAATGCAAGCGGGCCCATTTCCATTGATGTTGCTTGAAGCGGTATCCAAACCGTTGCCGTTTTTGGCGAGGAGAGCGGCCAGTAAAATTGATCTGCATGCCAGGGAGTAATACCGCCAGAAGACTCCTTGTAAAGCGCCTGGTCATGGTATAACCTGACGCCGGAACTTTGCAACAGGTCGGCAGCAATCTTTGCGAGCCTTTTTGAGAATACAAACTCTTTGACCTCTTCGCTTTCCCGCCACAAATTCATCACCTGCAGAAAAGCGCGTTCATAAGTTGTACGCTCCTCCATTGGCTTGGTCAGTTTATTCAGCCTGAAAACAAGGTCGGTGATCAACTCTCCGTAATAAGCGAGCAGATTTTCACTCAGAACATTTTTAAGCTTTACGTATCCGTAAGTATTAAAATGTGCGACAGCTCCTTCGGGAAGAACAAATGGTTCCGAAAGTTCGCTTTGGATCAGATCGTATTGCAGGTCAGTCATAGTCAGGATCTTTATGCTTTTAAAAGATTTGACTTTCTTAAAACTACCTGGTTAATCCTGTTCGTAGAATTTGATTTTTTTCTCCCTTAAAAATTGTTTGATCACATCCACATGCACGCATTGACCTACATTCAGGAAGGGATAATTGGATACTCTTCTTCGCTGTCCGTCGGATACTACTTCCCTGTTAACCTGATCAAATCCGAGGTGAAGGTGCCGGGTCGCGCTTTGCATTCCGTAAATGGTCCCGCTTGGATCAAATAGTGGGCCGCCGCTTTGACCTCTCAGTCCCGGCGTGCTCATTTCTATCCCGGTAACCTCGCTGCCTTCTCCGATATGGCGGGTAATAATGCCGTCGATTGGAAAACTCGGCGTTTTGGAACGACCTTCCTTAGTCCATTCAATATCGCCGGAGACTTTGTTGTATTGGTAATTGGTGAATTCCGGAAAAGGATAACCTAACCTGCACAGGTACCTGCCTTGCTTTACAAGCCGTGAATCTTTCAAAAACTGTGCATACCCCTGGTACTGCACCGATTCAAATTCCCTAAACTGTATAATTGCGAGATCCTGTGTGGGGTGCAGATGTATGGTCATCGCTTTATAGGCAGAGACACACTGAATGAAGTTGAAAAGAACGCGAATGGGGTTAGCTGCGGATATCTTGTATTTGTTTTCAAGATTCGTCCGCTGTGTTTCAAATCCCGGATCCTTCTCAAACTTCCTGAGTTCGCCCCGAAATTTGAGATAATTCTCGTAGATGGAATTCGCGTAAAGTATCTGTCGCGCTACGTGCCTGCAGGTAATTGCGAAGCCTTCTTCGTTTACAAAAAATAAGGTGGCTGTACCGGGTACGATATCGCTGCCCGTGTAGTAACGGAATATAAAATGGATCGGACGGGTAAACTGGTCTACTTTTTCAATGGCTCCAACAAACATGCGGGCAAAGGTAGCAAACCAATCTTATTTGTGTGAAAAAGGAACAATGGCTTCTGTCTGGTCCCAGCTAAGGATCATATTGACACCATTGGGGATTTCCTCAAAGTAGATATCAAACAACTCCTGCACAGAGGAGCGGATACGAATGGGAACTTCTACCCGGAGCACATCTTTCCCATCGTTATAATTGGTGCCCCACTGACCGACCTCCGAATTCAGGATGATCTTCCAGCTTCCCTGGCCGGGAACTGAGTAAAGTGAATAGGTACCAGCCTGCACCGGCTTTCCAGCAATTGTAAGTCCGCTACCTATTTCGATGATAGTAGCCTCGTTAGCGCCTGTTCTCCAAACCTTTCCGTAAGGCAGCAATGCATTATCCTGTTCGCGCCCGAAAATGAGCCTGCCTTTCTTGCTTGGTTTGCTGTAAGTAACCTTTACGCTGACGCCATTCTTATTTGTTTCGGCAACCGCTTCGGGGCTAAATGATTTGGTATACATCCGCATACCGGCAAATCCTATCAGCGCAGCAATAACAACGCCCAGAATGATCAGGAGAGGTTTCTTCATAGGATCAGGGACAAACGATTTTGTAAAATGTGTAACTTACCGAAAGTCTAATATAGTAATAGTTGTCTTTCAGGGAAGGATCTCCCTGCTGTAATTTGTCTGTATTAACCGGCTTTCCACCAAGATCATCCAGGTAGTCTGTAAAAGTCTTTCTGGCACCATATTCCAGTCCGATATTCCATGGCCGCCGGATCTGATATTTGATACCAACGCCGTACGGCAGAATGAACGAGGATGTTCTATAGTCGCTGGTTTTGGTCTGAGGATTGAACCTGGAATAACCTACTCCACCAAAAAGGTATGGACTCCAGTTAACCGCAAAACGGCGCTCCTGGAAATTGAGAAAGTTATACTCCGCTACCGCAGAGCCTTCAAAAATGCCTGACCTGAAAGACTTGTTGCGCGCAACCTGAAAAGGGTCTTTGCTATGCTTGTCCGCCGCGCCTATGATCCCGCCCGCCACTTCTGCCCGCAGTGATAATGCCTGAGTAGGGTTAAAACGGAAAAAAAGGCTGCCGCCCGGCTTAACAAAGCGCAGCCGCTGTGAAGGGGAAATATCTCCTTTGTAATTGAACCCGCCAATGCCCGCGCCCAACTCGATTTTCTGAGCTTTGGAGGAATTTACAGAGACAAAAAAATAAATACCTGCAACGAAGAGACGGAGCAAGTATTTATTAATCCTGTTTGAAAATAATGATTTCAATGTGTGCTTTTATTTAAGCGGAGGACATTTGATCTGCGAAGGCAGCATGTAATTCAGGTGGATCATTCCAAAAAGGTAGTTGTCAGTCAATGTAGGACTGTTTCCGCGCTGTGTACCTGGTGCTGCAAAGCCGGTCGCCGGAAGAGCTGCAAAAGGATCGTTGGTTTCCACCTGATAATTGACTTGTAAAAACTTAACCAAAGATCCCGTACGGTCTGCACCTTTTCTGACAGCGACACGCTCCGTAGATCTGTTGGACAGTGCCAATGCAAGTGGATTGTCTGCAAAAACTGCCGGATCGGCATAATTTCCGTGCGCATCATCAAGATAATCCGTAAAGGTTTTTCTGAAACCCAGCTCCACCGAAACATCAAATCGCTGATTGATTTTGTATCTTAAACCAATGCCCACAGGGACTGCAAATTGAACAAGTGAATATGGTTTCGCATAACCTTCATTACCCTGCCCTTCTGTTCCGAGCGGCTGCAACTTTACCCAGTCACCATTCAATGAATCCAGCGCCTTAGGGTTGTGAGCGGTTAATGCTACACCTGCAAAAAGATAGGCTCCAAACTGGGGCCTTCTATCGTAGCTTCTGTTATCAGGAATAAGCTTGAAAATACCTTGTACCGAAAACTCTTTAAGATCATTTCTGAAATGCAGGTTCCTGGCATAGAAAATGTTTGTTTCGTATTTCGGCCTCCGGTTCATAATGTAGTCGTCGCCAGCAATGCGACCATAAATGAAGCTAGCCCTGGCTGCCAGACGTGGTGTAAAGTGCCTTGTGTAATTGCCGCCGATGCTCCAACGCATCATGTTAAATACAGAAGCTACGTGCCTTCTGTATGGAGCGAAATCGCCAAAATAGCTGGATGTACCTACGCCAAAGCCTGCTGTAGAGTAAGGAACGAAAATGCCTCTGCTCTGCGCGCTGGCATCTTTTCCTGTTAATAAAAGTCCAAAAGTCATGATCACTGCAAGCGCCCCGGATACTCTTTTGAAGTCAAAATGTCTACGCATTTTCAGATCGTTTTTTTGCAAAAATAGGATAGTTGTCGGTTTTATTACGGCTTCAACACCATTTCAACGTTTTAACAATAGATTTATTTGTAGCTGGGAATTTTTTTAGAATGAATGCCGGTCTGCCAAATTCCGGTACCCGGAAATCCGCTGATGTGGACCACAACCGTGCATTAACACACGTTTTAAATTGACGGCCAAAAAAACTTTGCTATCATTGCAGACTAAAAAAGATCCAGGAAATGATTACGAGTCACAATCTCAGGTTTTCGTACTCTCCCCAAAAAACTTTCCAATTTCCTGATATCAATTGCGGTGACAAGGAAACCTTACTGATTTTAGGCCAGTCCGGGAAAGGTAAAACCACATTACTTCATCTTCTTGCCCTCCTGCTCCGCCCCGAAAGCGGAGAAGTATCCGTAGGCGGCAGGTCGATCAGCCACCTGGAAGCGGAGCAGATTGCGTTGATCCGGGCCAAAAGCATCGGGATCATTTACCAGCGCGCGCATTTTGTTAGTGCATTGTCGGTGATCGATAACCTGCTGCTCTCCAATTTTCTTGCCGAAAAACCACAGGACAGAAAAAAGGCAATTTTCCTCGCGAACGAACTGGGTTTTGCAGAGCATTTAAACAAAAAAACAGCGCAGCTGAGCCAGGGCGAGCAACAGCGGGTAAGTATCGCGCGTGCATTGATGAATGAACCCAATGTAATCCTCGCCGACGAACCTACTTCAAACCTCGACGACATCAACTGCCAACGCGTTATCGAGCTGCTCAAAATGCAGTCCGCATTAATAGGTGCGAGCCTCGTGGTGGTTACGCACGACCAGCGGCTAAAAGATGAATTTTCCAACCAGGTCATTTTATAACGGATCAAGGCTGCTCTCCGGGCGGCAAAAATCAACGCAATGAACCTTTTCAAAATCAGCATCGCCAATATCAAAGAAAAAAAGCTTAACAGCTTCCTGAGTGCACTTTTACTTGCGCTCGGTATTGGCATGATCTCGTTGCTTCTGCTCCTGAACCAGCAGCTTGACGAGCAGTTCCGGAAGAATATCAAAGGAATTGACATGGTAGTAGGCGCGAAAGGCAGCCCCTTGCAATTGATCCTGTCCAGCATTTACCAGATCGACGCGCCCACAGGCAATGTACCACTGGCAGAAGTAGATGCATTAAGAAAAAATCCGTTTGTAAAAACAGTTATCCCACTTTCAATGGGAGATAATTACCAGGGATTCAGGATCCTGGGAACCACGCCCAAGTACATTGAGCATTATAAGGTAAAGGTAGCTGAGGGGCACGTATATAATGCATCTATGGAAGTAACACTCGGCAGCAAGGTGGCCCGGGTAGCAAGACTTAAAATCGGCGATACTTTCGCAAGCTCTCACGGACTGGACGGAGCAGGTGATGTGCATGGCGATCGTAAATACAAGGTTACAGGTATCTTCCAACCTAGTGGATCGGTAGTGGATCAGCTGATCCTGACCCGGTTATCCAGTATCTGGGATATCCACGATCACGAAGAACCCACTACTGAAAAGCATCAGGACCATGCCGGGGAACACGCCGGCGGCGAGCCCGACGAAGATGGAAAGGATGTTACCAGTGCATTAATCCAGTTTCGTAATCCGATGGGTTTAATGACAATTCCGCGGCAGATCAACCAGAATACATCTATGCAGGCTGCATTGCCGAGCATCGAGATCAACCGGCTTTTTTCGCTGCTTGGTGTAGGAATCGAAACACTGCGGGCGATCGCCATTTTTATTATTACCATTGCTGGAATAAGCGTTTTTGTTTCGCTTTACAATTCTCTGAAAGAACGTAAGTACGAAATGGCATTGATGCTTTCCCTTGGCGCTACACGAACTTTCCTTTTCCTGATGTTGCTAATTGAAGGATTGTTCCTGGCGGTAATCGGCTTTTTGTCCGGTATTATTCTCAGCAGGGTCGGGTTGTGGTTTTTTTCGAAAGCAGCCGAGCAGGATTTCCATTATACCCTCGGCAGGTTCGCGCTTCTGCCTGAGGAAATCTACCTTCTTTTTGCCGCATTGGCAGTTGGGGCAATTGCGGCGGCGCTTCCTTCGGCAGGAATTTACCGGTTGAATATATCCCGCACACTGGCAGAGGAATGATAATCTGCTTAAATTTGTTTATCAGGTTCAATCCCTTTTAAATAGAAGAGCAAATGAAATCGTTGAAAGCGGCCATCTTATTTTTTTGCATTACCACACTCCTGGCATTCAAGCCGGCCAACGAACCCGTTAAGGTGACCTGGGAGACTTTACGCGATGTGACTTTCAAGAAAAAGTGGTATGCAGAAGAATCCATTTACATGCTCCACCCTACTTTTGGCCCAAGTGTTCAGAAGTTGAAAAATCAGCAGGTAGCTATTACCGGCTATATTCTCCCGGTTGACCTGGATGCAAACTTGTACGTGCTTTCCGCATTTCCATTCAGCGCATGCTTTTTTTGCGGAGGTGCCGGACCTGAAACGGTAATGACCCTGAACTTCAAGAAAAAAGATGGCCGGAAGTTCAAAACCGATGAGCGGCTTACTTTTACGGGAACATTGAAGTTGAATGCAGATGATATTTACCAGATGAACTACATTCTTGACGGAGCAGAAATTACTAACTGATACCGATCAAACGCCAGACGCCGGAAATAAAGAAGAGAACCAGACCAACCGGCGTCAGTACCTTCCAGCCTAAATACATCAGCTGATCCACGCGAAGCCGGGGCAAAGTCCACCGGGCCCACATTTGCAGAAGAATACCAAACATCGCCTTACTTAAAATCCAGAAGATCCCGGTAATGTATCCAAACCAGGTTCCGGGTTCTCCGCTTGTCCAATCTGCCAAACGAAGCGGGCCGATATTAGGAAGCGGTGTGTTCCAGCTTCCAAGAAAGAGAATAGCGCCCAGGAGCGAGACCAGCAACATCATTCCATATTCGGAGAGCATAAAAAGCGCCCAGCGCATTCCGGAATACTCTGTATGAAAACCGGCTACTAATTCAGATTCTCCCTCAGGTAAGTCAAACGGTGCACGGTTACATTCTGCAAGAGAGGCTATGAAAAACACGACGTAGGCTATCAACAAGAAAGGATTTCTGACAATATTCCAGGTCAGTATCCCGCCTACCTGGGTTACATCCACGCCCAATTGTTTCATTCCAAAGAGGTAAACGGGCTCAGTCGAGTAAATGCCCTGCTGAAAGCTGATCACTTGCAGATCAAGCGTTTGCGTTAGCATTACTACGCAGAGAATTGACAAACCAAGTGGTATTTCGTAGGATATGATTTGTGCCACAGCGCGCATTGCCCCGAACAATGCGAATTTATTATTAGAGCCCCATCCAGCCATTAACAGCCCGACAACATCTACGGAAACGATCGTTAAAAGAAAGAAAACGCCGACTGCCGCGCCTGAACCTGCAAGCTCCGGCGCCAGCGGAACTACTGCAAAACCTGCAAATACAGAGATGAAAATGATAAAAGGCGCGATCAGAAAGAGGCGCCTGTCGGCTGCTCTAGGAACAATGTCTTCTTTTTGCAACAGTTTAAGCAAATCTGCAAAAAGCTGCAAAAGACCCCACTTACCTACCTCCATTGGCCCCATTCTATCCTGAATAAAGGCAGATACCTTTCTTTCAAGATATACACCGATTACCACAAAACCGGGTACCAGGAGCAGGAATATAATGAGGGTAAATGGCATTAAAGGCTGGTTGAGTTAACTGGATTTGGCAAAAGTAAATAAAATCTACTCTACTTTGTCCGGCTGGCCGCTATAACCCGATTCCTGCAGGATCCGGCTTGCATTCTCAATCTCCATCAACTCAACAATAGATACTTCCCTGTTTTCTTTCATAAACAAATTCACAATGCGCCATCCTACCCAGCGGGCGATAGCACCCGGCACTTTCTGCCCGATTTCTGTTGTAAATGGTCGCTCTTCGATGAATTTACGCTTTTGCAACACATTCTTTTCATAAAGTAACTTGCTCGCGATAAAGTACGCCCAGATATCCTGCTGACTGTTATAGGTCTTTTTCAGGTTATCCTCCGAGTAGCCGATAATCAGACTTTGCGGCGTTCCGGGCATCATATATCTCACAAATTCATACCCTTTCCCATACCCGATCATATCGGCCAGTAAGGTTTGATCACCCGGACTGATTTTGTTGAACCTGTTTGAAATAAAGAAAATAATGGAAGGAACAATATACTCTTTTTGATAACGGCGTAACTGGTAATCAAATACATCGGGACGGTACATTGCACTCGGGCCGCCGAAATAATCGAGACCAATGATGATAAGAGAGTCTGAAATGTACAGATCATTACCTGCGAAACCGGAGACCATAAATTCAACTTTTGGTGCGGTAAATGCAGGGTAGTAGTACTTAATGTGTTTGAATGCTTTCGTGAGTGAATCTACGATTACAGTTTGCCGGTCGCCAATCAGCGAGTCGAGCTGCGTCTTGAATGTCCTGAAATCCTGATTTTGAAGAATACTAAAGAGATAACCTGCCAGTTTACCAGGCTCAACCGGTGCATCTGAAAAGTAATACCTGCCTAAATTCGGATGTTTGTTCAAAAAATTTTGTACTTCTGTCTCCGACTTGCAGGCAAATAGCTCCTCGTCGAGATTTTCAGAAACAACTTTTAAATCTATATCACTTATATCAGCAACAGCTCTGTTGTCAGGCTTGCAGGAAAATGAAAAGACTGCCAGTAGCGCAATAAGACTGATCTGTTTTAAATAAACCATTCGACTATCAGGAAATATATGTCAGGTGAAGCTTCAAAAATAGAAAAAAAACGAATAAGCATTCTTGGCTGCGGTTGGCTGGGAATTGCACTAGCACAACGTTTGGTTGGTGATCCTATTACATCACAAATCAAGTGCAGTACCACTTCTGAATCCAAACTGGCTAAGTTCAATTCGCTCGGGTTCGAAGGTTTCCTGCTCGATCTTACTCCCGGTTTTACGGTAGATTCGGAGAAGGTAAATGCATTCTTTGATGTGGATTCACTGGTTGTCTCGCTTCCGCCGCGTTCAAGTCAGCACGAGCCCGGCTTTTATGCACAGCAAATACAGGCGGTTGTTTCATCCGTCAGGGAATCTCCGGTGAAAGAAGTCCTTTTCATCAGTTCGACCAGCATTTACCCGGATCTCAACCGAACGGTTACGGAAGAAGATGTAACCACTCCGGAAGAATCAGCTTATTCCGAAATGGTGCAGGCAGAGCAGCTTATCACTTCTCTGCGGCCACAATGCACAGCAAGTATTCTTCGCTTCGGCGGGCTCCTGGGCTACAATCGCATTCCCGGAAAATATGTACAAGGGAAAAAAGATATGACTACCGGCACAGTCCCGGTCAACTACATTCACAGGGACGATGGGGCCGCGATTATCCTGGAAATGCTCAAACAGGGAGTAAGTAATGAGACTTTCAACATAGTTGCCCCGCTTCACCCAACCCGAAGCGAAATATACATAGATACCTGTGCGCAATTTGGTTGGGAGGCGCCCACGTTTGCCGACGGAGCGCAGCCTGATTTCAAGATTGTTTCAAATCGTAAATTAACTGAAACATATAAGTACGACTTCCTATATCCGGATCCATTACAGTTTCTTTATTCTCTTGAAGATCCGATCTGATACCATTAACAACAAAAAACCCGCAGGATTATCCCCGCGGGTTTTATTATGATATAACCAAAAAGATATTATTGGGCACCCAGTAATTCCATCAGCTTACTTTCAAGAGCTGGCCCCCGCAGGTTTTTAGCGATGATTTTTCCGTCTTTATCAATCAGGAACGTAGCTGGTATTGCATTCACCCCGTAGGTTTGCGCCACGCCCGAATTCCATTTTTTCAGCTCCGATCCGTGCTGCCATTTCAGGTTATCTTTTGAAATGGCCGTTTTCCAGGCTTTCTCATTATCGTCCAGAGATACTCCGTAAATGTCAAAACCTTTATCCTTGAACTTATCATACATTCTGACCACATTCGGGTTTTCCATTCGGCACGGTCCACACCAGGAAGCCCAAAAATCGATCAACACATATTTTCCGCGAAGCGACGAGAGTGAAACAGGCTTTCCTTCCGGACTGTTGAGCGTAAAATCCGGCGCCTCCTGCCCCACTGACACACCTGCAAAACGTTTCACCTGACCGATAAAACCTTTGGCAAGCGTAGGAGTTGGCTGCACCTTTTCATAGTCGGCCGCCAGCTTTTTCAATGTTTCAAGATCAGTTTCGGGGTTCAGGAAATTGTTCGCTGCAAACAATGCAACCAACGAAGTACCCATTTCAGGCAGCATTGATTTAATAGCTGTCAAGCGTTCCTGATCCGCCTTTGTAAAATTCTGCTGGATTTCCGCTATTTTCTTGGTATCCTTTTTTTCTTCTGCGGCCGCATATTCTTCATTCCAAACAGTCACCTTGGCGGCAAAAGCCTGCATCAGCTTGTCAAGCTGCGCGTAGTACTCCATATTTTTTGAGCCGGAAACCTCGGCTTTTCCTCCATTTCCCTTGGCATCACGGGTGGTACCATCCGCCTGGACATTCAAATTTTCGCCTCCTTCAACCAGCAGTACTACTTTTTGTCTGTCGGCAATGTTAAGCGTGAAGAAACTTCCGCGGTCTCTTTCGGTACTTTTTAACGAGAAGCTACCGTCAGCGGCCAGTTGCGTGGAATCCAGCTTAACCGACGAGCCGGCTGCCGTGGATTTGGAAAGAATGACCTTTTCACCCTTCGCGCCGTTTTTAACTTTCCCGGTAACGGTAAAATCTTTGGGATCAAGCTGCTGTGCCCAGGATTGTACTCCGGCAACGAGCAACACAGATAATATACCCCCTTTTAAAAACCCCTTCATAAGCCTGAAAATTTCTGTTAAGAAACTGTTTTATGATAATTTCTGCGCCAGTAACTGGTTGACCAGCTTGGGATCTGCAGTATTGTTCGACTTCTTCATCACTTCTCCGACGAACAATCCGATCAGTCCTTTTTTACCTTTCCGGTAAGCAGCTACTTTGTCTGGCATTGAATTAATTACCTCTTCTACCAACGATTCCAGCTCGTTTGTATTGCTGTTTTGCAGCCAGTTATTCTCTGAAGCAATGTCCCGCGGCACCCTTTGCGGCTCAGCCAGGAGTACCGGAAATATTTTTTGTGTGGCAACAGAGTTACTGACCGTACCCGACTCCGAAAGCTCGATCAGCTCGGCCAACGTTTGCGCACTGATCGGGAACAAGGCGATGTTTCCTCCATTATCGTTCAGAAATGATTTCACCGGTCCCATCAACCAGTTCGAAGCTGCTTTGTAGGCAGATGTTTTACTGCACACTGCTTCGAAATAGTCCGCAACTTCCTTTGTATCTGTCAGTACCATTGCGTCGTAAGCAGGAATCCCGTACTGGTTTACAAACTTCTCCCGCAATTCGTGAGGCAAGGCGGGCATGCTGCCTTTTATATCATTCAGCCACTCTTCCGAGACGATCACGGGCGAAAGGTCCGGATCCGGAAAATAGCGGTAATCGTTCATGGTTTCTTTAACACGCATTCCGTAAGTCTGGCCATTATCCACGTCAAACATCCGTGTTTCCTGCTGCACTGTTCCGCCGCTTTCGAGCAGAGCCACCTGTCTTCTTTCTTCAAAGCCGATCGCCCGCATCATATTCCGGATTGAGTTCATATTCTTGATCTCAACCTTTGTCCCAAATTCCGCTGCGCCATTCTTTCGAACAGAAACGTTCACGTCGCAACGGAGGGAGCCTTCTTCCATATTTCCATCACTGATTCCAAGGTAGCGGACCAGTCTTCTTATCTCAGTAACAAATGCGCCGGTTTCCTCTGCAGACCTTAGATCCGGCTCGGAAACCATTTCTACCAGCGGAGTTCCTGCGCGGTTATAATCCAGCAAAGTCTCCACCTGATCGCCCTCGTGAACAGATTTTCCCGCATCCTCTTCGAGGTGAATGTGGTGAAAGCGGATTAATTTCTCTGTTATCTTACCTGTTGCGTCTTTAGTCGAGATAGTTACACCACCGTTTTCGCAAATCGGTTTTTTATCCTGTGATATCTGGTATCCTTTGGGAAGATCAGGGTAAAAGTAGTTTTTACGGTCGAAAACTGTCTTTCTGCTAATGGAGCAGCCACATGCAAGCCCAAGGCGAACTGCATACTCTACTGCTTTTTTGTTGATTTTGGGCAGTGTCCCAGGCAACGCGAGTGTCAGCGGACCGATGTTCGTATTGGGTTCTGTTCCAAAAAGATTGACATCCCTGGTAAACAACTTCGATTCTGTCAACAGCTGACAATGCACTTCAAGCCCGATCACCGTTTCATAGGTTGCGAGCAATTCATCCGTAATATCAGCAGGTTGCAGTGTGGTATTGGTCATAATTAATGTAAAATGCTATAACAAAGATATGCATACGGGCCGTCCATAGCATGAACGGCCCGTATTTTAAAAGACTCGAAATGGATATTATAATGAGTTGATCCAGTTGGCAATCACAACGATATCTGCTTTTGGAACATGAGGCAGAGGCGCCATTGGAGGATAACCAGGCCAGTGCTCAGGTTTTGGACTGTGTACAAGCGCTACGATCTCGTCAGCTGAGTACTTCTTTTTGGCAACTTCGGAGTAAGCTGGTCCGATTACTTTATCGTAAGCCTGGTGGCAGGCAAAACAAGCGTGTTTGTTAAGTAACGCAGATACGTCGGCTGGAACCGGCTTTCTTTTTGGAGCCGCTGCTACTGCAGGAGCCGCCGCAGCTGGTGCTGCTGCCGAGTCGCCGGCTTTTGCAGAATCGCCAGGAGCAGCAGGTGTTGCTGCTGCGGCAGGAGCTGCTGCCGGTGTTTCAGGTTGATTTTTTCTGTCGTTAGCCAGCTTTACAAGTGCTGTTTCTTCTCTTGACTTACTGCCTGAACCATAATAATGATCGTATTTATCGCGATCTTCCTTTGAAGAGCAGCCTGTAATGAAGTAAACTGCCAAGGCCATAACCGCCAAAGAAGTGCTTTTACTGATAGTCATTGTTTTCAATTTTAAATTTCCGCCAGATTAAGGATTTTATGCAAACATCCACACGAAGAAAGCATGTTTGCTCCATATTTCCTTCATTTAACGGGCATAAATTAGATTTTAGAGGCAACTTTATACACGTTACCGGTTTGTATGACAATCTGTTAAGCAATCGGTTGTTTGTAAAAAATGCCCAAAATTTCTGCTGATATTTTTGACTTGATTATTGTGTTTAAATTAAATGTTGTTACTTTTGCACTCCTGTTTGTAAAAATGATTTAAAGCAATGGCTAAGAAAGGTAATAGAGTGCAGGTTATATTGGAATGCACAGAACAAAAAGATAGCGGTGTTCCAGGAATGTCACGTTACGTGACTACAAAAAATCGCAAGAATACGCCAGGCCGTATGGAATTGAAAAAATTCAATTCTTTCCTGAGACGCTATACTATACATAAAGAGATTAAATAAGTTTTAAAACTTTAACGATATACAGACATGGCAAAGAAAGTAGTTGCTACCCTGAAAAAAGAAGGCGGTAAAGCATTCGCGAAAGTGATTAAAGCCGTAAAATCTCCTAAAACAGGAGCTTATACCTTCAAAGAAGAAATCGTACCCCTTGACGGTGTTCAAGGTGCATTGAAAAACTAGTCTTCGACTGCCCGGCCGCCTGGTACGCTTAGATTGACAACAACCTTATGATTGTCACCCTCAGCGGGTAAAAGGTAGGTTTTAAACATGAAGTTATTAAAAAGTCCCTTTTTGGGACTTTTTTTGTTTTATTTTTGATCCATTAACATTTCTGGATTATGAGTTTATTCGGCTTTTTTTCAAAGGAGAAAAAAGAAACACTAGATAAAGGGCTTGAAAAAACCAAGGACAGTTTCTTTGGTAAACTTTCACGCGCTATTGTGGGTAAAACCACTATTGATGAAGACGTTCTTGATGAACTGGAAGATATTCTGGTGAGCTCCGACGTAGGAGTTGAAACTACCGTGAAGGTGATCAAGCGCATTGAAGAGCGTGTAGCCCGGGACAAATATGCAACCACAGCTGAGCTCGACAGCATTCTGCGTGAAGAGATAGCAGCGTTGCTCACAGAGAATAAATCCATTGATATAAAAGACAGCTTTGAAACACAGCACCTGCCTAAACCTTACGTAATTATGGTGGTAGGTGTGAATGGAGTCGGCAAAACAACCACTATCGGAAAGCTAGCCCACCAGTTTCACCAGCGGGGCCACAAAGTTGTGTTGGGTGCAGCAGATACCTTTCGTGCTGCGGCGGTAGATCAGCTTAAACTCTGGGGCAAAAGAGTTGATGTCCCCGTGATAGACCACGGAATGAATACTGATCCTTCGGCTGTTGCTTATGACGCTTTGAAAAAGGGCGGGGAAATAGGCGCGGATGTAATTATCATTGACACCGCAGGTCGTTTGCATACGAAGGTCAATCTGATGAACGAGCTTTCAAAGATCAAAAGGGTCATGCAGAAAATCATCCCCGACGCGCCGCATGAAGTCTTGCTCGTATTGGACGGAAGCACCGGCCAGAATGCAGTGATCCAGGCACGCGAGTTTACCAAAGTCACTGAAATTACGGCTCTGGCCATTACCAAGCTTGACGGAACTGCCAAAGGCGGCGTGGTAATCGGTATCTCCGATGAATTTAAAATTCCCGTAAAATACATTGGTGTAGGAGAGAAAATGGATGATTTACAAGTATTTGACAGAAGTGAATTTGTAGATTCTTTGTTTAAGAAAATTGGCTAGTGACCAACTGGGAGACATTCATTCTAGTAGTGATAGCACTGGGCGGAAGTGCAGGCCCGCTATTGTTAATCGTAATCACCGGCGCCCGGCAAAGCAATGAAGTTTACGCAGTTCTCAAAGAACCAAGAACCTATAAAACAACCTTCTCCTATTTCTTCTTAACAATCGATACCTTTTTCACCTACCTGCTCACCTTTGCTGCGGGCATTATGGCTGCCATTTTGCTGAACCTGGACGTGTATCCTTCCGAGGGAGATTGGCGGGCGTATCTGATGTTTTCCCTGCTAATCATCCTGATGCTTTTTGGGGCTGCCTGGGTTCACATTTTATATATCAATCACTGGAAACACTCTAAAAACTTGGCGGTTACTTTTGATCCTGCTAGCAAAACGGTTTGGGTCGAGAAAGATGGACAGGAGTATATCCTGCGGGAAGGTACCATTGAAAGCGTGGAATGTTACAGCAATCAGGGACCAAAGTTTTTGTTTCAATACTTTAAGTTTAACCTGACCGGCAACACCAGTTTTTACATCTCGGGCCAGGCCAAAGGTGTACCGGCAATCATGGAATATTTTAAGAAGATTCCAGTCAAACTTTACCGGCGCAGGTATCCGCTCATGCCCTGACCTCGTTATTCTGATATTTTTTCCCGAACTTTGCAGGCCATTTTGAAGTTCATAATCAACTACTTCGCTGGTGACAGCATCCATTTAATTTTCCATTCATAAAGCAAATAGCTAAAAGCTAACCGCCAATAGCTAATCCCAATGAAAACCAAAGGAATAGTAAAAAACAAAGTCAATATTGTCACGCTCGGTTGTTCCAAAAACGTGGTTGACTCGGAAGTTTTGTATACGCAGCTTAAAGGAAACGGTTTTACGGTTGCGCACGAGTCCAAAAAAGATGATTCGCAGATTGTCGTAATTAACACCTGCGGCTTTATTGATAATGCCAAGGAAGAATCCATCAACACCATTTTGCGCTATGCAGATGCAAAAGCAGCCGGAATGGTGGATAAAGTATATGTTACAGGCTGTTTGTCGCACCGCTACAAAGACGAACTTTCGGTAGAAATCCCCACTGTTGACGCGTGGTTCGGCACCAATGAACTGCCCCGCTTGCTCAAAACCTTGAAAGCAGATTACAAGCACGAGCTGGTTGGGGAACGCTTGCTAACAACGCCGACGCATTATGCTTACCTTAAAATAGCCGAAGGTTGCGATCGTCCATGTAGCTTTTGCGCGATACCAATTATGCGCGGCGGCCACATATCCCGTCCGATTGACGAGTTGGTTAAAGAAGCGAAATCACTTGCAAAACGTGGTACCAAGGAGCTAATCCTCATTGCGCAGGACCTGACCTACTATGGTCTTGATATTTATAAGAAGAGAAATTTATCAGATCTGATCGCCCAGCTTTCAGATGTGGAAGGAATCGAATGGATCAGGCTGCAATATGCTTACCCGGCTGGCTTTCCGATGGACATTCTCGACATTATGAATGAGCGGAGTAATGTTTGCAAATACCTTGATATGCCGCTGCAAGCGGGCTCGACAGAGATCTTGAAATCGATGCGAAGAGGGATAACACGTGACAAAACGGAATCTCTGATTTACAGCATTCGTGAAAAAGTACCTGGAATTGCCTTGCGTACCACATTGATCGTTGGTCACCCGGGTGAAACAGAATCCCTTTTCGATGAAACTTACGAGTTTGTGGAAAAAATGCGTTTCGACCGCCTTGGCGCATTCCAGTATTCACATGAGGACAATACGCATTCATTTACAATGGAAGATGATGTTCCTGCGGAGATCAAACAGGAGCGTGCAGATGCGATAATGGAATTGCAGCAGGGCATTTCTTACGAATTGAACCAGAACAAAATCGGCAACACTTACAAAGTACTGTTCGACCGGAAAGAAGGCGGGCACTTTATTGGCCGGACTGAATTTGACTCACCGGAAGTAGATAATGAAGTGCTGGTACCAGCCAGTCAGTACGTGCGTTTGGGTGATTTTGCGAATGTAAAGATCAATGCAGCTGAGGAGTTCGATTTGTATGGCGACGTTGTTTCCTGATTTTTTCGCCACGTTCCTGTGTTTTTCAACTTGCCTTTCAGATTTTTGTAGAAATAATATTTAAAGAAATGTTACAAAGAATACAGACTGTTTTTTTAGCCATTACCATTGTAGGAATGGGCTTGTTCCTTGCCTTTCCGATCTGGAGTAAAATTGCACTTTCAGGAGACGAAAGCGCTGTACTGACTGCGACAAAGCTGACGCACCAGATAGATCCCGTACAAGCCAATATCCAGCCCGTTTATTACCTTATCATCCTGGCGGTTCTCGTTGCCGGCGTGGCCGCTTATGCTGTTTCCCAGTATAAAAACCGCGTTTTGCAATCTGCACTTTGCGCGGTGAATTCCATTCTGATGACCGTTTTGATGGGACTTGTGATCTACTTTACCTTCTACAAGGCAGCCAAATTGTTTGATCCGGAATTACCTGGAAAATATGATTTTGGCTTCTACGGACTAGTAGGTGCAATGCTCGCGAATGTTTTTGCAAATCGCTTTATCCGCAAAGACGAGCGTACTGTACAACAGTCTAAGAGATTCAGATAGACGTTTTGTCACCCTGAGCGCACCGGGCCGCCGGGCGGTCGAAGGGCAGGTACGATGTCACTAACATGCTGCTTTGCCAACGGTTACACTCAGGGCGACAAAGAAAAATTAAACCAATCCTTCGCGCAGCAGATCATGCAGGTGGACGAAGCCAAGTACTTCGTTGTTTTCAACCACGATAACCTGGGTTATACTCCGCGATTGCATGATTTCCAATGCATTCACAGCGTATTCGTCCGGTGAAACTGTCACCGGAGAGGCTGTCATAATATCACTTGCTTTGAGGTCAAGCAGCTCCGTGCCTTTGTGTTCTTTGAGCATCCGGCGCAGATCGCCGTCGGTGATAATACCTGCCATTTGATTCTCAGCTTTCACTACTGCCGTAGCACCCAGCCTTTTTGAAGTCATTTCAAGGATAACTTCCTGCAAAGAAGCATTTTCCGAAACTTTGGGCATCGCATTGTGCGGATATATGTCGCAGACTTTCAGGTAAAGTCGCTTGCCCAATGCGCCTCCCGGGTGATATTTGGCAAAATCGTCGTGTGTAAAACCTCTCGCTTCCAGCAAACAAATAGCCAGCGCATCACCGAGCGCCATTGTCACAGAAGTACTTGTGGTAGGCGCCAGGTTCAGTGGGTCCGCCTCTTTGGCTGCATATGCATTCAATACAAAATCCGCATTTCTGGCAAGGTAAGAATCCCTGTTGCTTACCATGGCGATCATTTTGACGCCTGTTCTTTTTACCAGCGGGACCAGTACTTTAATCTCCGGCGTATCGCCGCTTTTCGAAATCACAAGTACGGTATCATTTTCCTGTATCATACCAAGGTCTCCATGGATCGCGTCGGCGGCGTGCATGAACAATGCGGGCGTTCCCGTTGAGTTTAAAGTAGCTACGATTTTCTGCCCTACGATTGCGCTCTTGCCTATTCCGGAAATCACGACACGGCCTCCCGAATTTAAAATGGCATATACGCAGCTTTCAAATTCATCATCAATCAGTTCAATAATTGTGTGCAAAGCTTCTGCCTCCTGCCGTATTACTTCTTTTGCTATTGACTGGATATTTTTTATTAATTTCAAATCTGAAACACAGTTTAAAGGGAATACAATTGTGGATATTCAATTCAAAAACAAAGATATAGAAGTTTGGAATAACCATTTTGTTAACAGAGTATGGTAAAGCAGGTTGATCATGTCGTACTAGACACGTTAAAAGAAAAACTTAAAGAAATATTTGGATATAGTCAGTTCCGGGGAGACCAAGAGGTAATTATTCAAAACATACTTCTTGGCAAAAATACATTCGTAATTATGCCTACCGGAGCGGGCAAATCTCTTTGCTATCAACTACCTGCCCTGGTCAGCGATGGACTGACGATCGTTATTTCCCCTCTAATTGCATTGATGAAAAACCAGGTCGATCAGTTGACCGCTTTCGGGATTAATGCACAGTTTTTGAATTCCACATTGACAAAGGCTGAAATGACACGCGTTAAAACAGACGCGCTAGACGGTAGCCTCAAACTGCTTTACATTGCTCCTGAATCCCTGACCAAAGAGGATAATCTTGATTTCCTGAAAAGGGTAAAAATATCCTTTGTTGCGATAGACGAGGCACATTGTATCTCTGAATGGGGGCACGATTTCAGGCCTGAATACCGCCGCATTTACGGCATTATTGAAAATATCGGACAGCTTCCCATTATCGCATTAACCGCAACTGCTACACCGAAAGTGCAACAGGATATCCGGAAAAACCTGCAGATGGAAGAAGCGGAAACCTTTAAATCTTCATTCAACAGAAAGAATCTCTACTACGAAATTCGTCCGAAAAAGGACGTTAAAAAGCAGCTGATCCGCTATATCCGCAATAACAAAGGGAAGTCGGGTATCGTGTACTGCCTCAGCCGCAAAACGGTGGAAGAAGTAGCCGAGCTGCTGAATGTGAACGACGTACGTGCATTACCGTACCACGCCGGGCTCGACAGCAATACCAGAATGGCGAACCAGGATGCATTCCTGAATGAAGAATGTGACGTAATTGTTGCAACGATCGCATTCGGAATGGGGATTGACAAGCCGGATGTTCGTTTTGTGATCCACTATGATGTTCCAAAATCATTGGAAGGATACTACCAGGAAACTGGCCGCGCTGGCCGCGACGGACTGGAAGGTAATTGTCTGATGTTTTACAGCTACGACGATATCCAGAAGCTGGAAAAATTTAACAAAGACAAAACAGTCACAGAAAGAGATAATGCGCGCCATTTGCTGAATGAAATGGTAGCTTATTCCACGCTGGGAGTTTGCCGGCGGCGACAATTACTAAGCTATTTTGGAGAGTACCTCGAAAAAGACTGCGGTTTTTGCGACAACTGCGTCAAACCAACTGAAAAAACGAAGGTTCAGGAAGATGTGATCCTGGTACTAAAAGCGGTATTGCAAACAGAGCAGCGTTTTGACTGCGAGCACATTGCAGATCTCTTGACCGCGACCGAAAACCAGTATGTAAAAAGCTATGAGCACGATCAGCTCGATGTGTACGGAAAAGGGTTGGAGCTGAATGAATCACGCGACTACTGGGTATCTACCATCCGCCAGCTGGTGATCCTGAATTACCTTGAAAAAGACATTGAAAATTACGGCGTAATCCGGTTAAGTACGAAGGGAGCAAACTTCCTGAACGATCCTTATCAGGTAACGCTTTATAAAGACCATAATTTCGAAGAAGAAGAGGTAAAGCCGGAAGACGACGATAAAGAAGCCGCTGCAACCGGCGGAAGCGCTCATGCTTACGACGAGGCACTCCTTGGAATGCTGAAAGCGCTTCGCAAGAAGGTTGCCAAAGAGAAAAATCTTCCTCCGTACGTTATTTTCCAGGATCCGTCACTGGAAGAAATGGCCACTACCTACCCTACTACCCAGCAGGAAATGGCGCAGATCAACGGTGTCGGAATGGGGAAAGTGCAGAAGTTTGGCCGGCAGTTTATCGATCTGATCACCAGGTATGTGGAGGAAAATGAGATCGAAACTGCGAAAGATGTGGTTATTAAATCGACTGTAAACAAGTCGAAGATCAAGATTTTCATCATTCAACAGGTTGACCGTAAGGTAAGTCTGGATGAAATCGCCGAAGTGAAAGACCTGGAACTGGCAGATGTGATCGAAGAAGTTGAACATATTTGCTACTCGGGAACGAAGCTTAACCTGGATTACTATATCAATCAGGTGATCGATCGCGAAAGGCAACAGGATATATATGATTATTTTATGACCGCCGAAACTGATAATATTGCCGTTGCACTTGATGAATTTGCAAACGACGAAATCAGCGAGGAAGAATTGCGGCTGATGCGTATCAAGTTTTTGTCAGAGCTTGCGAATTAAGTACCTGACGAAACGATCCGTACCAACCATCAATTGATTTTTTTAACCAACTTATGAACATACTTATATTGGGATCCGGCGGGAGAGAACACGCTTTTGCCTGGAAAATCTCCCAAAGCCCTCTTTGTGACAGCTTGTTTGTAGCGCCCGGAAACGCCGGCACAGCAGGTGTAGCAACGAACCTCTCTATCTCTTATAATGATTTTGACGCAATCGCCGATGCAGTGATCGGACATAAGATCGAGCTTGTGATCGTGGGCCCGGAAGAGCCGCTTGTGAATGGGATTGTCGATTATTTTGAATCAAAAGAAACACTGGCGCATGTGAAGATCATCGGTCCGAACAAAGCCGGCGCGCAGCTGGAAGGCAGCAAGGATTTTTCAAAAGCATTTATGCAGAAATATGGAATTCCTACGGCCTCTTCCAGAACTTTCACTGCGGAAACACTTGAAATCGGTCTGGAATACCTGGAAGCACACCCGCTGCCCATTGTATTGAAAGCCGATGGCCTGGCGGCCGGCAAAGGTGTGATTATCGCGGAGAAATTCTCCGAAGCAGAAACTGCATTCAGGGAAATGCTTGTGGATAAAAAATTCGGCGACGCCGGAAATAAAGTAGTTGTTGAGCAATTCCTGAAAGGTATAGAGCTTTCTGTGTTTGTGTTAACAGACGGAGAGCATTACAAAATTTTACCTGAGGCGAAAGACTACAAACGCATTGGCGAAAGCGATACCGGCTTGAATACCGGCGGAATGGGCGCAGTGTCGCCTGTTACATTTGCCGATGCTAATTTTCTCCGGAAAGTTGATGAAAAAGTGGTCAAACCGACGCTAAATGGGCTAAAAAGCGAAGGCATTAAATATGTCGGTTTTATTTTCATTGGATTAATGAATATAAAAGGTGAACCTTACGTGATCGAATACAACGTGCGTATGGGAGATCCTGAAACAGAAGTTGTAATTCCGCGGATCCAGTCCGACCTGGCTATGTTAATGGCCTCGACTGCAAAAGGAACGCTGAATGATTTTGATATACAAATATCTCCGCAGGTAGCGGTTACAACAGTTGTTGTTTCCGGCGGCTATCCCGGGGATTATGAAAAAGGAAAGGTAATTTCCGGAAGCGAAAAAGTAGAGGATGTATACTTATACCATGCTGGCACTACTTTTAACGCTAATACCGAGATTGTGACGAATGGAGGCAGGGTTATGGCATTAACAGGCCTGGCCAATTCGCTCGAAAATGCGGTTCACAAATCGCAGCGCGCAGCCCAGGTTGTGCAGTTCGAAGGGAAGTATTTCCGTCACGATATAGGTGTTGATTTAATACGTTATAACGATTGATGAGGAGGAGTAACTATGGGATGCGGATCATGTTCATCCGGGGGATGCGGTACCGGCGGTACAGCAGTATCAGGATGTGGAAGTAAAGGAAATTGCGGAACCGGAGGATGTAACAAAATGAATGTCTTTGACTGGCTTAGCCACATGGACGTTCCTGCCGGGCAGCGTTTTGACGTTGTCGAGGTGAAATTCAAGGGGGGAAGAAAAGAGTATTTCCGCAATATCAACCAGCTGGAATTTGTAACAGGCGACTATGTGGTCTGTGAAATGGCCTCGGGCCAGCATATAGGTACTATTTCTCTGCAGGGAGAATTGGTGCGGCTTCAGATGAAGCGGAAAAACGTGGTGATCAGCGATGATATGCACGTTATTTACCGCATTGCAACTGAAAAAGACTTGGATAAGCACACGCAAGCCATGGCCCGCGAAATGCCGACCTTGTACCGTACCCGCGAGATTATTCGGGAGATGAAGTTGAATATGAAGTTGTCGGACGTAGAGTTTCAGTCTGATAATACTAAAACAACATTCTACTATTCTTCTGAGGAGCGCGTGGATTTCCGGGAGCTGATCAAGAGTCTGGCTTCTGAATTTAAGGTTCGGATTGAAATGCGGCAGATCAGCCTGCGCCAGGAAGCGAGCCGGCTGGGTGGATTAGGATCTTGCGGTCGCGAGCTTTGCTGCTCTACTTGGCTGACGGATTTCAAAAATATCTCAACCTCAGCCGCACGTTATCAAAACCTGTCGCTCAACCCGGCCAAGCTATCAGGCCAATGCGGCAGATTGAAATGCTGCCTCAACTACGAGCTCGAAACTTACATTGATGCATTAAGGGATATCCCGACGGTAGATGCGCCTTTGAAAACCAAAAAAGGGGTCGCTACGCTGCAAAAAACGGATATCTTCAAAAAGATCATGTGGTTTGGGTTTGATAAGGATACCAACTGGTACCCGGTTGCGATTGATAAAGTATTGCAGATCATCGATCTCAATAAAAAAGATATTATTCCGGAATCACTGGAAATCCTGACTCCTGAACCGGAAAAGAGCCTCGATAAAGCCGCCGGCAAATTGAACAGCGACCTTGAAAACCTCGACAAAAAATACAGCGAGGAGCAGAAGAAGAAAAAGAAGAAAAAGAAAAACAGGTCAGGACAAAACAAGAACAATCCGAACGCGCAGAACAAACCGCAGTCTGCTTCACCAAATCAGCCCGCAGGTAAGTAAATTGCCCGGATTTTTGCGAATTATACAAGAAGTCAAGACTAGGCGTCCCCGTCCCAGACTTGACTTCTTTTTTCGATTGATTCTATGAGAGAACACATAGAGCGGCTACATCAAATCGCGCATAGCGAGTCCAGGCGCATTATCGGGTTAATGTCGGGAACCTCGCTGGACGGTCTGGACATCGCAGTTTGTAATATCCGTAATAGCGGAACTGCTACTTCCCTGTCGCTGGAAAAGTTCACCACAGTCCCCTACGAAGACGCTTTCCGGAAAGAGATCAGAACCATATTTGCAAAGCGCGAGATTGACTTTCAGCAGCTGTGTCTCCTCAATCCTTACATCGGGACTACTCACGGACGAATGATCGTGGAATGTCTGCAAAGCTGGGATATTCCGGTTTCGGAAATCGACCTGATCGCAAGCCACGGACAAACCGTTTTTCACGCCCCCCAAAAGCAACACCAGCTTCCGCATTATCCAAATGCGACGCTTCAAATTGGCGACGGTGACCATATTGCTGTTCAAACAGGCATTATCACAGTCAGTGATTTCAGACAGAAGCATATTGCTGCGGGCGGAGAAGGCGCGCCGCTGGCTGTTTACGGAGACTATTATTTGTTTTCCCAAAAGGACGAAAACCGCATTCTGCTCAATATGGGCGGTATAGCCAACTTTACATTCCTCCCCGGGCATTTGAATGCAGCTGCCGTTTTTACCACAGATACCGGCCCGGGAAATACATTGCTGGACTATTTTGTCAGGAAGCTTTTTGACAAGCCTTTTGACGAGAATGGACGCATCGCGGCAAGCGGGAATGTAAATACGGCCCTTTTAAGAGAACTTAAATCGCTCGCTTTCTTTAATCTGCCATTTCCCAAAACAACCGGTCCGGAAGTTTTTAATGCCACATACGTGGAAAGCGCGCTAGAAAAAGCAGGAACACGGTCCCTTTTGAATGAGGATCTGATTGCGACGCTTACGCAACTTAGTGCAGATACCATTGTTGACGCAATCGGCAAGTCCATTGAAGCTGGCGCCGCTTACAAAATATATGCAAGCGGCGGCGGAGCACACAATCCGGTGCTCATGCAGGCGATCAGCAATCGATTGAATCAGCCGGTGGGCCTGATCGATGAACTTGGCATTTCCGGTGATGCCAAAGAAGCTGTTTTGTTTGCTGTACTCGCTAATGAAACAGTGGCTGGGGTACAATCCGATTTTGGTAAAAAAGAAGGAGTTCCTTCTGTATCTATGGGTAAAATTTCCTTTCCGGGCTAAACCTCCATTTATAACTAAAAAAATCACTGAGCTGTCATGTACGATATTACAATTATAGGAGGGGGAATAGTCGGCCTGGCTACTGCCCTGCGCATTAAAGAGCAAAGACCGGGATTGAAAGTGCTTTTACTCGAAAAAGAAAACGAAGTGGCAAAGCACCAGACAGGCCATAACAGCGGTGTGATCCATTCCGGACTTTACTACAAACCGGGGAGCCTGAAAGCTACCAACTGCATTCGCGGGTACAGAATGCTGCTTGATTTTTGCGACAAAGAAGGAGTACCCTATGATTTATGCGGCAAAATAGTAGTTGCAACTACCGAAGAGCAACGCCCATTACTCCGTAACCTTTTTGAGCGCGGCAATCAGAATGGACTTATTCAAAACCGTATGATAACGCAGGCAGAAATTCGCGAGAAAGAACCTTATGTAGTTGGTTTAGAGGGAATTTGGGTACCTTATACTGGTATTATTGATTACAAAAGGGTTTGTGAAAAATATGCGGAATGCTTTCGAAAGCTGGACGGTGAAATCCGGTTTGGTGAGAAAGTGGACGATGTTCGAAGCAAAACTTCGCATTCAGAAGTGGTCTCGGCAAGTGGTAAGGTATTTGAGACCAAACTGATCGTAAACTGTGCCGGACTTTATTCCGATAAAGTTGCACAACTAACCCAGCCGGAGAACATCAAAGTCCGCATTATCCCATTCCGTGGCGAGTACTACAAGATCAAGCCAGAGCGACATTACCTGGTCAGGAACCTGATTTACCCTGTGCCTGATCCCAACTTTCCTTTCCTGGGTGTACATTTTACAAGAATGATCGAAGGTGGCATAGAAGCTGGTCCCAATGCAGTTTTTGCATTCAGACGCGAAGGTTACAACCGGCTGGACATCAATGTGCCCGAGCTCATGGAATCGCTCGCGTGGCCTGGATTCAGGAAGGTAGCAACCAAATACTGGAAAACAGGAATGGGCGAATATTACCGGTCGTTTTCAAAAGCTGCTTTTACCAAAGCATTGCAGGGATTGATCCCGGCAGTACGGATCGAAGACCTGGTTCCTGGTGGCTCGGGAGTACGTGCACAGGCCTGCGACTACGACGGCGGCCTGCTCGACGATTTCTCCATTATCGAAAATAAAAATGCAATAAACGTATGCAACGCGCCTTCCCCCGCAGCCACATCGTCGCTTTCGATTGGGCAAACGGTTTCGGAAAGGGTTTTAGCGAGGATTTGAGGCAGTCGGTAGTCGGCAGTCGGCTAAAAAAAAAGCCGTGGCTGCTTCTACTGAAACAACCACGGCTTTAAAATATTAATACAAAAGAGGAAGGCTGATAGCCGACGGCCGAAAGCCGACAGCCAACTAGTACTGTCCTATTTTGCTGTTTTTCTTACCATATCCAAAATAAACCGCTAAGCCAATCGCCAGCCAGATGGCCAGACGATACCAGCTTTCTACCGGTAGAGAGTACATCAGGTACACACAAACGACAATCCCCATAATCGGTACGAATGGTACCAGCGGCGTGCGGAATGAGCGGTGCAGCTCAGGTCTTTTTACGCGGAGCATCCATACGCCCACGCAAACCAGACAGAATGCGAACAAAGTACCGATACTTACCATGTGGCCCAGGTCACTTACCGGAACCAATCCCGCGAAAATGCTCACGAAAACCATGAAGAACAAGTTTGTCTTGAATGGCGTTGCGAACTTTGGGTGCACCGCGCTGAAAAATTTCGGCAGCAAACCATCTTTACTCATCGAATAAAATACGCGGCTCTGGCCTAATAGCATAACCAGCATTACCGAAGTATAACCCGCCAAAATCGCGATAATCAATGCAGTCTGCAGCGAATCATAGCCTGTTTTTGCGAATGCAGTTGCAGCAGGTTTTGCATCATTCAGGAAGTCCGTGTATTTCACCAGACCTGTCATTACGTGTGCAAAAAGCACGTACAAAATCGTACAAACCACGAGAGAGCCCAGGATACCGATCGGCATTCCTTTTTGCGGGTTTTTAGCTTCCTGCGCGGCAGTAGATACCGCATCAAACCCGATGAATGCAAAGAACACCACGGCGGCCCCGGTTGCAATACCCGACCATCCAAAGTTTTCGTAAGCGCCTGTGTTTTCAGGAATGTAAGGAACGTAGTTATCAGGGTTGATGTGGCTCCAACCCAATGCGATGAATATCAATACAACAGCTACTTTCAGTACTACCAGGAAGTTGTTCAGAAATGCAGAACCTTCGGTACCACGGATTAGCAATAACGACAGCATGCACACGATGAAAATGGCAGGCAGATTGACAATCCCATTATCGATCACCGTTCCGTTACTCAGTGTTACCACTTCAAATGGAGAACAAACCAGCTGAGTGGGAAGGTGTACGTCAAATTTGCTGAGCAATTCGAGCAGGTACCTCGACCAGCTTACCGAAACTGTGGCGGCGCCAAGCGCATATTCAAGTACGAGGTCCCAGCCGATGATCCAGGCTACGAACTCACCCATTGTTGCATAAGAATAGGTATAGGCACTTCCCGCAATGGGGATCATGGAAGCAAATTCAGCGTAGCAGAGGCCCGCAAAACCGCAGCCCAATGCAGCAAGTACAAATGAAATGGTTACTGCTGGCCCTGAGTGTTCCGCAGCGGCAATACCTGTTAAAGAGAAGAGTCCCGCACCGATAATGGCGCCAATTCCTAATGCTACCAAACTAGCTGACCCCAACGATCTTTTTAGCTGGTTAGCTTCGCCTGTTGATTCACTCAATAATTTCTCAATGGGCTTTTTAGCCCATAATTGATTTGCCATAAGCTGTTTGTTGTAGTTATATTAACATCTTATAAAACTAAAATAAAATTCGCTAAGAATGTAAGAAGGCAAAATAAAAAGAGGGATAGCACAATGCTAGCCCTCTTTTCTTCTATTTAATTATGCTTTTACTTTCTTTGTCGCTGCCGGTACAGTTTCCGCTGTTGCGAGTGCAGGCGTTTTATTCTGGTCACGCTGCAGAAGGTCAACCACGATTGGTGCCGCTACGAAAAGCGAAGAATAAGTACCTACAATTACACCAAGCAACATACAGAATGTAAATCCGCGGATTACTGCGCCTCCGAAAATCATCAGAACGATCAGTACCAGGATTACCGAAATACCCGTAACCGCGGTACGGCTCAATGTACTGTTCAACGCATTGTTGATAACTGTAGGAAGGCTCTGTCCACGTGACTTATCATCCGCCAGGTAGTCCCGGATACGGTCATAAATTACAACGGTATCGTTCATAGAGTAACCGATCATCGTCAGGATCGCACCGATAAATGCCTGGTCGATATCCAGTGACCATGGTAACCAGCCATTGAACAGCGAGAATATCGCTAGAATAATCACAACGTCGTGGGCAAGTGACATAACCGCTCCATAGCTGAATGCAACTCTTTTAAACCGGATCAGGATGTATACAAAGTTGGCAGCAAGCGCAAGTAGTACCGCGTAAACAGCCGACCAAAGTGTATCCTGCGCCATAGTTGGCCCTACTTTGTTTGAGCTCACGATTTTGGCAGGGTTATTACCGATTTTCTTCACACCCTCCATGATCTTCGCTTCCGCTTTTTGATCTGCATCCGCTGTGGTTTCTTCGATCAGGTAAGCAGTTGTAATTTTAACCTGGTCCTGACCACCGAAAGTTTTTACCTCCGTTGCAGATCCAAGTGTCTGATCCATTTTGTCACGCAGATCGTCCGCATCAACATTATTTTCAAAACGAACCACGTAAGAACGACCGCCTTTGAAGTCGATACCCAGTCCAAAACCTTTGAAAATGAATGAACCGATACCAATCGCTATAATCACTCCGGAAATCAGGTAAAAACGCTTACGTTGTGAAACGAAGTCGAAATCGTTGTCTTTAAACCAATTCTTGGTCAGGCCTGTGTAGAAGTTAAATGCCTTGCCTTTTTTGATCTGGTATTCTAGTAGCAAACGTGTAATGAAAATGGCGCTGAACAATGAAGTAAGCAGACCCAGTACAAGCGTCGTTGCAAAACCAAGTACCAGACCTGTACCGAACGTATAAAGGATAATACCCGTCAGCAAAGTAGTTACGTTGGAGTCAATGATCGCGCTTAATGAATGTTTGAAACCATCACGAATAGCCTGTCCAAATGGCTTACCTTCTTCCAGCTCTGCCTTGATACCTTCGTAGATCAGTACGTTCGCATCTACCGCCATACCAATTGAAAGTACGATACCGGCGATACCTGAAAGCGTCAATACTGCGCCCAACGACGCCATTACTCCCAGCAGGAAGAACAAGTTGATCAGCAATGCGATATCTGCGATCCAACCTGCTTTGTTATAATAAGCTACCATGAAGACCAGTACGATCAGCAAACCAACCGCAGATGAAAGCAAACCATCGTTGATCGCCTCAGCGCCCAGTGACGAACCTACTACCGCTTCTTCAACAATGTGAGTCGGAGCAGGCAGTTTACCCGCTTTCAGCACGTTTGACATATCCTTTGTCTCTTCCACAGTAAAGTTCCCGGTAATGCTTGAGTTACCATTTGGAATCTCTCCTTGTACTGTCGGCGCAGTGTAAACAAGGTTATCAATAATGATCGCTACCGGCCGACCTACGCTGCGGGCAGTCAGTGAACGCCATTTACGAGCACCTTCTCCATTCATACGCATGGTAACTTCCGGCCGGCCTCTTTCGTCGTAATCATGTGTTGCATCCACGATCACATCACCTTCCATTGCAGCTTCGCCGTTTGCCTTTTTAATAAAATACAAAGGCAGGATCAATTGATTATCTCCGGCAGCTGTTCCTTTTCTGTCCCACATGAAAACAAGGTCAGCAGGGAACAATGAGCGTACTTCCGGGCGGCGCAAGATTTCTCCGGCACGTGCAGTGTCTTTCAAATAAACACCCAATCCTTGTGGCATTGGAACAAACAGGCTCGTCAATGCAGCAGTTTGTGCAGCTACCGCAGCCGAATCGTTTGCCGTAGAATCGCTTTTCTGTGCCAGCTGCTCAGCCAGTCCGCCTGTTGATGTTTTCTTCGTAGTATCAGTTGTTGCAGTAGTCGCAGCAGCAGTGGTAGTTGGTTTCTTCGCCTTTTCAATCTCAGCTTGCTGGGTCAGATACCGGCCCAATCCTTCCAGACCTGCACCCAGTTCCTGAGTCAGGTACACTTCTGCAAATTCCAGTTTCGCAGCGCCTGAAAGCAGACGACGAACACGCTCAGGGTTATCAACACCTGGCAATTCTACCAAAATCCGGTTTTGTCCAGGCAAGCGCTGGATATTTGGGTTAGTTACCCCAAACTTGTCGATACGAGCAGAAGTAATCTGGAAAGCGCGATCGATAGAACCGTTTACCTCCGTATTCAGCATTTTAACTACATCTGCATCAGATGAACTACTGCTGATCTTACCACGGTTAGCGCTGGTTGCAAACAGGGAAGCGAGGCTGCTGTTAGGCGCTGCTTCTTTGTATGCTGCCGCAAAACGGTTGATGAATGTACTGTTGCTGGCCGCTTTGTCTTCGCCCGCTTTTTTCAATGCAGTCTGGAAAGCAGCGCTGCGTGCATTTCCACCTGCCATTCCTCTCAAAATGTCGGCAGGTGCTACCTCCAATACGACGTGCATTCCACCTTGCAGGTCGAGACCCAGGTTCAGCTCACGTTCGGTAACCTCCTGCAATGTGTGGCCGAGGTACACTTCTTCACGCCACAATGAATCAATGTAACGTTGTTTTTTTGCGACATCTACCTCTCCTTTTGCGTCGGTTGCATAAGCAATCGCCTTGCTTTTAAAGCTTCTTGAAGCAAAAGTAAAAGACAGATAATAAACGCTAATAAGGGCGATCACGATGGTCAACCCTATTATTCCATTTTTATTGGTCATTTTCTTAAATGAAAAAATTAATTGGGATTCTTGATAAAAAATACGGATTTGCTACCTGTTGACAGGTTACGAAGCACTTCTCAATGAAAGTACTACAGTAATGCGGAAAAGATCTCCCGGAATGTCAGGGAGCGTTGGTGACTATGAATCTTCCGAAGATCCGGTGGAAGTAGGAGAACAGGAAAAATGATTCCTGAAAAGTAAATCTGACTGCCAGCTCTTTGGCAACAAAATGCCAGACAGGCTGAGGTAAAAAATAGAAGTAATGCGAAAAGTCAAACGAAATAGCGGGGGTAATAACCGCATCCAGCGCAAGCGCGCTCACTTTGGCTTCAACAGGCAGGGAACCCTGCTCAGCAGCAGTACCCTTTGTTATTTCTTTCGATTTGGAAACGAATTTCTCCCCGCCAATTGCATGATCAGACCACGACCGGGCGCCTGCTACCACCAAAAGCAAGGCGGCAAGCATGAAGCTGATTGTCTGATTGATAACTCTTTGAGTCTTCACTATATGCAGTAGGGGGTCGAAAATGAACCGCAAATTAGGATTGAAAAATTTAGAATAGCAAACTATTTTTTCCGTATTCAACAGATAATCCAGAAGGAAAGTATCCGATCATTATCAAACACAGTATGAACTAAATACAACTAACCGGAGCGCCTGCATTGAAAAACAGTTACCAGCAACCTGTAAGCTATTGCAGATGCAGCTGTAAGTAAACCCCTGACCATAAATACTTTTAAAGGTTATAATTCGCTATATTGATGTTTAGAACAAACAGAATAGTCAAAGGATGGTGAGTAACAAAATATTTATTGGCGCGGGAGCTCTGATCGTTGTTATATCTTCCTTTTTCTGGCTTTCGGGCTCGGGTTCCTCTGCGGTAGACTATAATACCGACGTAAAGCCTATCCTGAATAAGCATTGCATGGGCTGTCACGGAGGTGTAAAAAAGGCAGGTGATGTGAGTTTCCTGTTTGAGCATGAAATGCTGGAACCTGGTAAATCAGGCAAGATACCAGTGGTGAGGGGCGACGCGGACGCGAGTGAGATGATCCGAAGGATATTAAGCGACGATCCGGATGAAAAAATGCCTAAAAACGGCACGCCGCTAAATGAACAGGAAGTCGATATTCTTAAAAAATGGATCAATGAGGGTGCAGAATGGGAAACGCACTGGTCTTACAAAAAGATAGAAAAACCGGAAGTACCTTCCCTCAACAGTTTTAGTAATTTGTTCGGCTTGCTGAACACCGGTGACAAAAAGTGGGCGACCAATGAAATTGACCATTTTATCCTCGACAAGTTAAAAAGCAAAGATCTTCAAGTATCGCCAGAAGCCGACCGCGCCACGTTGATCCGCCGCGTAAGTCTGGATCTGACCGGCCTTCCTCCTACCGAAAAGCAGGTAGCTGACTTTGTAAATGACAAATCTGAAAATGCTTATGAAAAGGTAGTTGACCGGCTGCTCCAATCGCCTGGCTACGGCGAGCGCTGGACTTCCATGTGGATGGACCTGGCCCGGTACGCAGATACAAAAGGATACGAGAGCGACGGCGGCCGCTCTATGTGGCGCTATCGCGATTATGTGGTAAAATCTTTCAATCAGGATAAGCCTTTTGACCAATTCACCATTGAGCAGCTCGCGGGAGATTTGCTTCAAAAGGATAAGGACGGTTTCCCGCTCGAAGACAATATGATCGCCACCGGCTATCACCGGAATACAATGACGAACAATGAGGGCGGCACCGATGATGAAGAGTTTCGTACAGCTGCGCAAATTGACCGCGTGAATACAACCTGGGAAGTTTGGCAGGGTACCACTTTCGCCTGCATTCAATGCCACAGCCACCCTTACGATCCGATTCCGCACGAGGATTATTACAAGTACATGGCGTTCTTTAACAACACACGTGATGAAGATGTGTGGGATGAATGGCCAAAGATGCGGTTTTACAAAGGAGAAGATTCAATGCGTGTGGAACGGGTGAAAAGCTGGATCCGGCAAAACAAACCGGAGCAGCTGCCGGAGGTTACGCAGTTTATGAAGGTAATGGAGCCGAAGATCAATGCCCATAACTTTGTAAAAGGCGACCAGTCGACCGTACTGACGATCTCTTATTATGGTGTAAAAAACAATGGGAATGCCCGAATTTCGCACGTTAACCTCACCGGCGCTGATAATGTAGTAATGAACATTGCCACCAAAGCGGAGAATGCAGTGCTTTCGTTACACCTTGACAAACTGGACGGACCTGTGATTTCCGAGATCAAAGTGCCGGTCAGAGATTCTGTGATCATTGCGCCGCTTGTTAAAACATCAGGTAAGCACGACATATATCTCACACTTAAAAGCCCCAAAGCGCCCGAAGAATGGGTTCGTATCACCTGGATTTCATTTCAAAAAGCATTGCCGGGGACTGACAAACCGGAGTATAAGGACATTCTTGCGGATTATGCGACGGTACTGACGCGGCAGACGGAAAGTATGCCTGTGATATGGGAAGGAAAGGGGGATTTTGCGCGAAAAACCCATGTTTTTGTACGCGGAAATTGGATGGTGAAGGGCGCAGAGGTAAAACCTGATGTGCCGAAATTACTGGCACCATTACCCGGTGACGCGCCACGGGACAGACTTGGTTTGGCAAAATGGATCGTTAGCCGAGACAATGCACTGACTTCCCGCGTGATCGTAAACCGGTTTTGGGAGCAGCTGTTTGGAAAAGGAATTGTTGAAACTGTGGAAGACTTTGGCTCCCAGGGTGCAGAGCCCACTCATCCCGAGCTGCTTGACTGGCTGGCGGTCAAGTTTATGGAAGATGATCAATGGAGTATAAAAAAGCTGCTGAAAACGATTGTTATGTCGTCGACCTACCGGCAAAGCTCCAAAACCGATGAAGACAAGCTTGAAAAAGATCCTTATAATATCTGGATCTCGCGCGGGCCACGCATCCGCCTCAGTGCGGAACAGGTGCGCGACCAGGCACTGGCGTGCAGCGGTCTGATATCAGACAAAATGTACGGTCCCGGTGTAATGCCGCCTCAGCCCGACAAGATCTGGCAGTCGCCTTACAGCGGCGAGAAGTGGGTGCTGAGTGAAGGCGAGGACAAGTACCGTCGCGGCGTGTATACCTATTGGAAGCGGACCGCGCCTTATCCGTCGATGGTTACATTTGATGCACCAAGTCGTGAGTTTTGTCAATCTAGACGGATTTTGACCAATACTCCTTTACAGGCGCTGGTTACCCTCAACGACCCTGTGTACCTGGAAGCAGCGGAAAGTCTGGCGGGTAAAATGCAGAAGAGAGGCAAAACACCCGAACAACAGCTCGCAGAAGGTTATCGGATGCTGACATTCCAGCCCATTGAACAGAAAAACCTCGATGTACTTGTAAAGGTGTACAAGCAGGCATTGAATGCTTATAAAACAAAGCCGGTAAACGCCGGCAGTATTCTGGCCTACGGGAAAGAAAGAACACCTGAGCTGGCTGCATTGACCATTTCCGCGAATGTGATGCTGAATCTGGATAATGTAATCACTAAAGAGTAAGGCGATTTTCCGGGCGATTTTCCGGGCGATTTTCCGGGCGATTTTCCGGGCGATTTTCCGGTTTCCGTTGACTGAAGTCAACGGAAATAGATTTTAGGATTCAGGGCACAGCCCGAAAATCCCAAAACAGGACAACAAAAAATCCATTGCCCCGGGCTTCAGCCCGGGGATTAAAAGATTAAGATGGAAAAGCTGATAAAAGAATTGCAACATGCTTCTTTGCTGCATCAAACCCGCAGGCACTTCTTGCAGTCGGTCGGGTTTGGGCTGGGCGCATTGGGATTGGGAACAATGCTGGATTCCTGCGGCCCATCCAATGCAGCAAACACGCGGCCGGACGAAGCTGCAAAGGCACGAATCCCACAGTTTGCACCCAAGGCGAAGCGCGTGATTTACATTCACATGGCAGGCGCGCCCTCTCAGCTGGAGCTTTTTGACTATAAACCCGAACTGCTCAAATACCACGGAAAAGATTGTCCCGCCGAATTCCTGGAAGGAAAGAAGTTTGCCTTTATCCAGGGGGTTCCAAAAATGCTGGGTCCGCAGGGACATTTTGCGCAATATGGACAGTCTGGCGCCTGGATGTCCGACTATGTACCTTACCTGCAGACCGTCGCTGATGAGATTACCTTTCTCAAAGCAATGCATACCGATCAGTTCAACCATGCCCCTGCCCAGCTTTTAATGCATACCGGCAGCGCACGGCTCGGCCGGCCCAGTTTGGGAGCGTGGTCGGTTTATGGATTAGGATCTGAAAATCAAAACCTGCCGGGGTTTATTGTACTGGCTTCGGGTGGGCAGCAGCCTGACGCGGGTAAAAGTGTTTACGGAAGCGGCTTTTTACCTTCTGTATACCAGGGTGTACAATGTCGCACAGGCGGAGATCCCGTTTTATATGTGAGTGACCCAAGCGGAATGAACCGCGATATGCGCAAGCAGACCATTGAGGCGATCAACGAGATTAACAAACAGACTTACGAAGAAGTAAAAGATCCTGAGATCCTGACGCGGATTAGCCAGTATGAAATGGCCTTCCGGATGCAGATGTCAGTACCGGAAGTGATGGATGTTTCCAAGGAACCGCAATTTATACTGGATATGTACGGGGTAAAGCCCGGCGAGGGTACTTTTGCAATGAACTGTCTTCTTGCAAGAAAGCTGGTTGAAAACGATGTCCGCTTTGTTCAGCTGTTTGACTGGGGCTGGGACGGGCACGGTACCTCGAAAGACCATAACGTGGAAGGAGGCTTGCGCCAGAAATGCAGGGAATCTGATCAGCCGGTAGCCGCATTGATCAAAGATTTAAAGATGCGCGGCCTTTTGGAAGAAACGCTGATCATCTGGGGCGCGGAGTTTGGCCGCACACCAATGCAGGAAAACCGGAATGGGCTGGTAATGCCGTTTATGGGTCGCGACCATCATCTGGATGCATTCACAATGTGGATGGCGGGCGGCGGTGTGAAGCAGGGCTTTTCGCACGGGGAAACAGACGAGCTGGGTTATTATGGTACAAAAGGCAGGGTCCACGTACACGATCTGCAAGCTACTATCCTGCATTTAATGGGTTTTGACCACGAAAAATTCACCTATCCTTTTCAGGGCAGGAACTTCCGGCTTACTGATACGGAAGGAAAAGTAGTTAAAGAAGTTATCGCTTAGGTTTTTTGATATAATGGAAAATACAACGATTAAGGCTTTCCGGATGCAGCTAAAACCGGGTTTTGAAAAAGAATATAAAAAGCGCCACGATGAAATCTGGCCGGAGCTTACAGCACTTTTGAAAAATGCCGGATTGTTGGAATACTATATATTTCTTGACGAAAAAACATTGGCCCTCTTTGCTTTTCAGAAGTTGAAAGAAGGTGATACTACCTCCGGACTGGCCGCATTGCCGATTATGAAAAAATGGTGGGACTATATGGCAGATATCATGGATGTAAATGGAGACAATTCCCCTCAGGTATTTGCATTGCCCGAGGTTTTCAGGCTCCAATAAGCCGGTTATACGCAGCATCAGGATTGATACTAAACCCTTTATAAATGCACTACATTCTACTTCAGGATTCGTCGTGGGTTACCTTCATTGGCAGGTTCCACCCGGCGATCGTCCACTTCCCTATCGGTTTTTTATTGATTGCCGCTGTCCTTGAAATTGGTCGGCGATGGGGTAAGGTCAATGTGAGCGAGGGTACTGTCGTTTTCATCCTGTTTTGGTCTGCTGTTACCGCCACCATCGCCTGCATTGCGGGTTATCTCCTCTCCCTAAGCGGCGGTTATGACGTGGATTTGCTGAACAACCACATGTGGAAAGGAATCGGTGTCGCGATTTTTGCCTGGGCAGCCTGGCTCGTCAAGTCCGACCGGCTATCAAAAGCGGTACCTTCGGGAAAGATGATCTACCTGCCCGCTATTTTGATAGCTACGATCCTGACACTGAGCGCCGGGCACGACGGCGGCTCGCTTACGCACGGCGCAGGTTACCTGACGCAGTATACTCCCGAACCATTCCGCGGACTTGCAGGCTTGCCGCCCTTGCAAGAAAAAAGTACTGAAATCAAACCGATTGCAGATGTGCAGCAGGCTGTTGTATACACCGACATTGTACAACCCATTTTGGAAGCGAAATGTGTGCAATGCCACAGCGCGAGCAAGAGCAAGGGCGATTTGCGAATGGACCAGCTTGCATTGCTGATGAAAGGCGGGGAAGGCGGGCCGGCTTTGGTGGCTGGCAAAGGCGCTGAAAGTGATATGATCAGGCGGTGCCTTTTACCCGAAAATGATGACGATCACATGCCGCCCAAAGGCAAGCCGCAGCTCACGACTGACCAGATCGCATTGCTTTCCTGGTGGATCGACCAGGGTGCATCGGCAGACAAGAAAGTAGCACAGCTTACCGTGTCCGAGGCAGTTAAACCTGCATTGGCGTCATTGGGCAAGGAGGCTCCGGCGGGGGCGAGTCAGGCGCAGGGATCTGCAGTACTTAGCCTGAAAGTGCCTAAAGCAAATGAGCAGGCGATCGAAAATCTCCGGAAAACCGGACTGATTGT
This sequence comes from Dyadobacter sp. HNCC25DJ183, assembly GCF_056895175.1. Lineage (NCBI taxonomy): Bacteria > Pseudomonadati > Bacteroidota > Cytophagia > Cytophagales > Spirosomataceae > Dyadobacter > Dyadobacter sp. HNCC25DJ183. The sequence goes on along the minus strand of NZ_JBXHAP010000005.1, from coordinate 209,816 downwards.
AAACACTTTGTCGCAAGACCAGAACTTACTCGAAATAAGCGCGGTGAACCTGCCTGCGTTCAGCGACAAACAAATGGAGCTTCTGCAACCGGTAGCTCAACAAATCACCTGGCTGAAACTGGGCGGTACCCAAATCACCGACGCCGGGGTTCAGCAGATTGCCAAATTTCCTAACCTCAGCAAGCTACATCTCGAACATACCTCGGTTACCGACAAAGGTATAGCTGCATTAAAGCCGCTCCCTTACCTCGAATACGTCAATATTGTAGATACCAAAGTAGGTGACGCGGGTTTGAAAATGATTGCCGGGATGAAATCTGTAAAGTCAGTTTACGTCTGGCAGTCGGCAGTGACGGACAGTGCCGTGAGCCAGACGGGGAGAGAAAATCCCAATTTAATGGTGGTAAATGGATTCAATGAGGCGGCGGTAGCGCAGTTTTTAAAAGCTGGTGATTCGACCGGCAAAGAAGAAGTCAAAAAACAATAACATGAACCGTCGGAAATTTATGAGCAGTGCCATTGCCACCGCAGGAGTTTTAACAGGCTTTGAGGCGATCTCAGATGCAGAAAAAGCGCCATTTCAGTTTGATAATAAACTTTCACTCAAAATTTTTGGCACCAATTGGGGCTTTGTTGGAAATACGGACGCTTTTTGCGCAGCGATCAAAAAAGAAGGTTATGATGGACTGGAAATCTGGTGGCCTGGTACTAAAGAAAAGCAAAAAGACCTTTTTACAGCTTTGAAAAAGTACAGTCTGGATGTGGGTTTCCTGTGCGGCTCGGCGGAGAAAGAGTACGCCGCTCATCTGGATATATTCAAAAGGCAGATCAATGCAGCGACCACGGAGTATGAGCAAAAACCCCTTTATATCAACTGCCACAGCGGAAAGGATTTTTTCACTTATGAACAAAACAAGGCTTTTATAGACCATACTACTGCTGCAACTGCCAAAACGGGCATTCCCATTTACCACGAAACGCATAGAGGCAGAATGCTTTTCGCTGCGCATATTGCGAGGGAGTTTATGGAGAAAAATCCCGAATTGCGATTGACACTGGATATTTCACATTGGTGTAATGTGCATGAAAGTTTGTTGCAGGATCAACAGGAAACTGTTAAACTCGCATTATCCCGCACCGGACACATTCACTCGCGCATCGGGCACGAGGAGGGACCGCAGGTAAATGATCCGCGGGCACCGGAGTGGGAAGCGGCTGTGAAGGCGCATTTAGCGTGGTGGGATGCGGTGGTGGAACAAAAAATAAAAAGCGGCGAAACGTTGACTGTTCTGACAGAGTTCGGTCCGCCTAATTATCTGCCCACAGTTCCTTTTACACACCAGCCGATCGCGGATCAATGGGCTATTAATGTGCATATGATGCATTTATTCAGAAAACGATATTTAAAATAGGTATGAAGAACACACACTTTCTGGTTGCAGCGGACGAAACGGAAGTCCAGAAAACCTTCCACGCGGCAGTGATAGCCCATATCGACGGGACAAGAGCGCTCTCTTTCAAAGATTTTAATGCCCAACTCGCAGAAGCTTTGCAGTTTCCTGATTACGAGGGTACCAGCCTGGAAGATCTGGACGAAATGCTGAATGACCTTTCGTGGATTGGTTCAAAGCAAATCATCATTTACATCAGCAGCTCGGCTGAGTGGCTGTCGAAAGAAAAATCACGGGACAAAATCCTTACTGTTATCGACATACTCGACGCTACTGCCGAAGACTGGAAGTGGCTTGACGATGAAGAAGGCGTTGAAAAAAAGGAATTACGAATTGTTTTCCAGGAATCCGACCGCATTAAAGCGCTGCTGGAAGAGCAGGAGATACCATTTGGGGAAATTTAGACAGGGGAATTATTGGCATTGGTTGTCAATTAATTGACACCTTTGCCCTAAGATCTTCCATTTTCCAAAACACTCCTCCGCCACTTCGCATATCCCATCATCGCCAGTATAAGAAAGACGAAGTAGAGTAATGCGGTAAGGTTCAGGAATTTGTAGAAGTACATAATCACATAACAGGCATCTGCGGCTATCCACACCAGCCAGTTTTCCAGGTACTTTCTCGCCATCATCCATTGCCCGATCAGGCTCGCAACTGTCAATGCAGAATCAACATAGGTAAAACTTGCATTGGTGAATTTTTCGAGTAAAAATCCCCAGGAAATGGTGGCAATGATGAAGATAATAGCAAAAATTGGGTACAGCCTGCGTGGGGTAAAGGTTACCTGTAACTCGTTCCGGTCAACTCCCCCGAACTTCCACATCCACCAGCCGTAAATGCTTGTAAGAAAGTAGTAACCCTGCAAGCCCATATCGGCATACAATCTTACCTGCCAGAAAACAGCGGCATATAAAACGGCATTGATGATCCCAAAAAACCAGCCGAGTACATTCTGCCGGGTGTTGAGATAAACACAGATCGCACCAGTCACAAAGCCAAGGATTTCCAGAGGTGTGGTTACAAATATCCCGAGGGATACCATTTTGTTGAGCCAGTCGATCATTTTTATCGCATTGATACACCTGAAATGCATGGAGAATATGCGAATATAGACACGAAATGCCAGGGCTCTTAACGAAACGGTAACTTGTAAGCTCAGACCTTTGGTCTTATTTTTGTAGTCACGAACAACTGCAAACGAAATTTCCGAAGCTGGTGTTATGAAGCTTGCCGGTCGGGAAAATCCCCGAAACGGCTTTTTGCGTTTAAATTCACAGTCGGCAACAGCCGCGATTAATTTGAAAATACTTGGAAGTTAAGGACTTATTAACACTATACGGGGGCGACGGATACATGAATCTGTTGATGGAGCAGATCGGTTCAAAGAGCCCGGAATCCTCCCATATCCAAATCAAAGGACTTGTTGGAAGCCTGGACGCAGTGGTATCTGCGGCAGTACAGCAACGCAAAAAAAGTCCGGCACTCTATATATTAAGCGACCGTGACGAGGCTGCTTATTTTCAGAACGACCTGCAAAACCTGCTGGCTGGCTCTGAAGTACTTTTCTACCCCACATCCTACAAACGGCCTTACCATTACGAAGAGGTGGACAATGCCAATGTGCTGATGCGGGGCGAAATCCTGAACAAGCTTAATACGGGCCGGTCTACCCCCATTCAGGTTGTGACTTATCCGGAGGCGCTGTTTGAGAAAGTTATCAACAAACGCTCGCTGATCGCGAACACATTCTCGGTGAAAGTCGGCGAAAAGCTGGACCCTTCGTTCCTTACCGAATTTTTGACGAGCTACGGATTTGAAATAACCGATTTCGTTTTTGAGGCAGGACAGTTTTCTGTGCGCGGAGGTATTATCGACGTATTTTCATTTGCCAACGAACATCCGTTCCGTATCGAGCTTTTTGGCGACGAGGTTGAAAGTATCCGTTCTTTCGACCCCGATACGCAGCTTTCCATTGAAAGTTCGAAGCAGATCAACATTGTACCGGACATTCAGCAAAGACTGTCTCACGAAACAAGAGAGTCCTTTTTGAATTTCTTTTCCGGGGAAACCACTATTTGGTTCAAAGATGCGGAGCTGACGCTGGAAGTAATCGAGAAATGCTTTGAAAAAGCTGAAAAAGCACTGCAAGACGCTACCGGCGGCGGTGTTCAGATCGTTTCCAACCCGCAGGCACTGTTTGAAACAAGGCGCGGGTTTCTTGCTCAGGTGAAGAAGTACAAGACCGTCGAGTTTGGCCGGAAGTTTTATTTTAAAACAGAGGTTAAAATCCCCTATTCTTCTAAGCCGCAGCCTTCGTTTAACAAAGATTTCAAAAGGTTACTCGACGATTTGTCTGAAAACCAGAGTAAAGGGTTTGTAAATGTAATCGTAGCCGAGCAACCGAAGCAACTGGACCGGCTTGAACGCATTTTTGAAGACCTTGACCCATTTGTCAAGTTTCAACCCATGCATATTTCGCTGCGGGAAGGTTTTATAGACGAAAATGTAAAAGTTGCCTGTTACACCGATCACCAGATTTTTGCACGTTTTCATAAATACCGTTTAAAGGATAAGTTCTCCAAGTCGAAAGCAATCACTTTAAAAGAACTCAAATCCCTTCAACCCGGCGATTTCGTTACGCACGTGGATTATGGTATCGGCCGGTTTGCAGGTTTGGAGCGTAAAGATGTAAATGGAACGCAACAGGAGGCGATCCGGCTCATTTACCGGGACAATGATTTGCTATATGTAAGTGTGCATAACCTTCACAAAATCGCCAAATACACTGGAAAGGAAGGTAACCCTCCTTCCATGAGCAAGCTGGGTTCTGGTGAATGGGAGGCGAAAAAATCGAAAGTTAAAAAGCAGCTTAAAGATATTGCGCACGAGCTTATTGCATTGTACGCAAAGCGCCGGCAAGCTCCTGGTTTTCAATATTCGCCAGACAACTATATGCAGGCGGAGCTCGAATCTTCCTTTTTGTATGAGGATACGCCCGATCAGGCGACTGCAACTTCGAATGTGAAAGAGGATATGGAAAAGGCGCATCCGATGGACAGGCTGGTATGCGGTGATGTTGGTTTTGGTAAAACTGAAATCGCAATCCGCGCTGCATTTAAGGCAGTTTGTGACAGCAAGCAGGTTGCCGTACTGGTACCAACTACCATTCTGGCGATGCAGCACTATAAAACATTCAGCGAGCGTTTGTCAGATTTCCCGGCGCGGGTTGGGTATATCAATCGTTTCAAGAGTCCCAAACAGATCAAGGAAACATTGAAAGAAGCCGAGGAAGGTAAAATTGATATCCTGATCGGTACGCACCGGATTTTGAATAAAGATGTAAAATTCAAGGACCTGGGTCTGCTGGTTATCGACGAAGAGCAGAAGTTTGGTGTGAAAGCCAAAGATCGCTTGAAGGAAATGCGCGTCAATGTGGACGTGCTGACACTTACGGCTACGCCGATCCCAAGAACGCTGCACTTTTCGTTAATGGGAGCGCGTGACCTTTCTGTTATCGCCACTCCACCGCCAAACAGACAGCCGGTAACTACCGAAATACATACTTTCAGCGAAGAGTTTATCCGTGATGCGATCAGCTTCGAGGTAAACCGCGGCGGTCAGGTCTTTTTTGTACATAACCGTGTAAATGACATTGAGTCAATTGCGAATATTATCCTGAGGCTTGTTCCCGATGTAAGAATTGGAGTAGCACACGGACAAATGGACGGCGACAAGCTTGAAAAAGTGATGGTGGGCTTTATAGAAGGGGAATATGACGTGCTGGTTTCAACCAACATCATTGAATCCGGGATTGACATTGCCAATGCAAACACCATCATTATCAACTCTGCGCATATGTTCGGACTTTCGGACCTGCACCAGATGCGCGGCCGGGTAGGACGATCTAACCGGAAGGCATTCTGCTATTTGCTTACACCAAATGCTTCGACACTGGCCAGCGATTCGCGTAAACGTTTGCAGACGCTGGAAGAATTCTCGGATCTGGGCGACGGCTTCAAGGTTGCGATGCGCGACCTGGATATTCGTGGGGCGGGTAACCTGCTTGGTGCAGAGCAGAGCGGTTTTGTAAATGATCTCGGCTATGAGCTTTACCACAAAATGCTCGACGAAGCAGTTCAGGAATTGAAAAATAACGAGTTTAAAGACCTGTTTGCAAATGCATTGGGACTGCCTAAAAAGCTGGTACCGGATACGCAGATCGAAACCGATTTTGCGACTTTGATTCCCGACGGTTATGTTAAAAATATTTCAGAAAGACTGTCGTTATATACCCGCCTCGACAACATCGGAACAGAAGACGAACTTTCGAAATTTGAACAGGAGATACTGGACCGTTTCGGACCGATTCCAAAGGAAGTTCAGGATTTGTTAAAAACCGTTCGTTTGCGCTGGGAAGCAGAGACTTTGCACCTCGAAAAACTGACTTTGAAGAGCAATACAATGAAAGGATACTTCGTTACTTCGCAGAATGACGAATTCTTTCAGTTAGCCCGGTTCGGACAGGTGATCGATTACATTAAAAAACATCCTCAGAAGATCTCATTAAAGGACCAGAAAGGCAAGCTGATTCTGATCTGCGAAGATGTACAAAGTATAGATCAGGCGAGGAATGTACTTGCGGAGATGACCCGCTGATTGATTTTTAAAAATATTTTCGTTTCATTTCATAAATTTGCGGTTTCGCATACTATAAAAAGCCAAACTATTAAGTCACTTTAAGCAATGATTTGCATGCAAAAGATGGGTACCCGGTCAATCGCGTTGATGTTGATTGTGTTGTTAGCGGCTACTTCATGTAGTAAGAACAAGAGACCTACCAGCTTAAAGCCCGGTAAGACAAGTTCGAAAACAGGATTGGCTTATAATGGCAAAGATGGTTTTGAAGTAAAGCAGTACAAAGCGCTACCCGCTGGCCCCGACCTCGTTTACATTGAAGGCGGCCGCTTTACGATGGGTTCTCTGGAAGAGGATGTAATGACAAGAAGGGATAACCCGAAAAGAACTGTCAGTATCCAATCTTTCTATATGGACCAGACAGAAGTGGCTAACGTCCACTATCTCGAATACTTAAATGCAGTTCAAAGAGATTCATCAGAAGAATTTTACACAAAAGCTTTACCTGATACAAATGTTTGGTTTAATGAGCTGTCATTCAACGACTCTTATGTAACCATGTACCTTCGTCACCCTGGCTTCCGTCTTTATCCGGTAGTTGGTGTTTCATGGGTTCAGGCAAATGATTACTGTGCTTGGCGTACAGCGGCAGTGAGCCAGGCTAACAACACAGCAGGCGCAGCAGCAGCAGGTGGCAAGAAGAAAAAGGGATTCTCTTTTGGTAAGAAGAAAAAAGCTGAGGGCGAAACAGTTGCAACTGCCGAAGCAGCACCAGCTCCACAACTCAGAATTGAAAGTGGTTACGTAATGCCGCCTTACCGTCTACCAACAGAAGCGGAATTTGAATATGCGGCGATGGCGATGATCGGTACTCAGTATTCTGACGAAAACCAGTCGAATTCAAGAATTTACCCATGGGATGGTTCAACAATGCGCCAGCCTCGCGGCCGTAAACAGGGAACTATGCTTGCCAACTTCAAACGTGGTCCTGGTGATTACGCGGGTATCGCAGGTAAGTCAAATGACGGTGCTATTATTACGCAAGAAATTCGTTCATATCCTGCAAACGACAATGGATTGTACGATATGGCAGGTAACGTAAGCGAATGGGTTTATGACGTTTACCGTCCATTGTCAAACTCTGACGTGAACGATTTGAACTCCTTCCGTCGTGACGGTTACCAGGATGAAGCGAAAAGATACGATACTAAAAACTACAACTCACTTGTTGATGATAAGCTGAGAGTTTACAAAGGTGGTTCGTGGTCAGACGTTGCTTACTGGTTATCTCCCGGAACACGCCGTTACATGGATCAGGATTCTGCAACTGCAATGGTTGGTTTCCGTTGCGCGATGATCGCGACCGGCAGCCACAAAGAATAAGATTTAAATTGAATGCAAAAAAGCCGCTACCTCATCAGGTAGCGGCTTTTTTGCTTAATGCTGCGCCAATGCAATGGTTAGTATTACAAACTCCCGGCAACCCGCATTGGTAAGTGTTTGTACACATTCTTCCAGTGTCGCGCCCGTCGTAAGTACATCGTCGATGATGATAACCTTCGCAACTTGCAGGTTCTTATCCGCTTCAAATACCCCTTTTACATTATCCCTGCGTTCGATCTTGTTCTTTCCTGTTTGTGTTTCTGTAAACTTTAAACGCTTCAATGCAGAGGCTGACCACGGAATGTCGGTCGCTCTGGAAAAGCCTTCCGCCAACAAATCGCTCTGGTTATAGCCGCGGGATTTCCTTTTACGGGCATGAAGCGGCACACTGATGATGAGGTCTACACCGGATAGCTGCTCGAAATCCTTCATCTCTTGTCCGAACATTTCTCCCAATACTAGCCCTACCTCCTGGTTTCCCCGGTATTTGAGTGCATGTAACAGTTTCTGGACTTTCCCTTTTTTGGTAAAAAGTAAAAATGAATGCGTAAAAACCACTGCCGGCTCATTGACAAACTTGTTTTGAAGAACCTCTTTCTGCAAACCCTGTGCTCCGATTCTGGGAAGGGAAATGCGGCAGATCGTACACAAAGTTTGTTCGGATCCGATTAGCGGCTTGTCACAACCTGCACAGCAGCGTGGGAAAATAAGATCCAGTAAGTCCCTGAAAAATTGATTTAGCATCTATTTTTTGATCTGAGATGGGGTTATTTGATCTGACTAAATAACTTTGGAAAGAAATTCTTACACTGATATGACAACATTGATAGTTAATGCACGCGTAGTAAATGAAAATACGGTTCAGGAATTAGACGTATTAATTCAAAATGGTCACATTAAAAGTGTAGGAAAAGATCTGCAGCACATTCCCGCAGACAAGGTTATCGACGCACGTGGCCAGTACCTGATGCCGGGTGTGATCGACGATCAGGTTCATTTCAGGGAACCGGGACTTACCCACAAAGCGAACATTTACACAGAATCAAAGGCCGCAGTCGCCGGCGGGGTTACTTCCTTCATGGAAATGCCGAATACGGTACCGAACACGCTGACACAGCAATTGCTGGCAGATAAGTACCAGATCGCGTCCCAGACTTCACTCGCGAACTACTCCTTTTTCATGGGCGCTTCGAACGACAATTATGACGAAGTGATGAAAACAGATCCGACGCAGGTTTGTGGGATTAAAATATTCATGGGCTCTTCCACCGGTAATATGCTCGTGGATGCCCCTGAAGTTTTAGAGAAGATTTTTGCGAATGCACCCTGTATTATAGCAACGCATTGCGAAGATGAACCGACTGTACGTCACCGGATGGAGCTGTTTAAAGAAAAGTATGGAGAGCATGTTCCCTACAATATTCACGCTTTGATCCGGAACGAAGAAGCCTGCCTGAAATCTTCTTCATTTGCTACCTCACTGGCTCACCAACATAAAACGCGGCTGCACATTCTGCATATCTCGACCGGCGATGAAGTGCCACTTTTTGAGATCGGTATCCGGCGGGACGGAAGGATCTGGCTGCCTGATGGAGAATTGAAACTGGTAACCGCCGAAGCATGCGTGCATCACTTGTGGTTCGACGCAGAAGATTATCATACACTGGGCAACAAGATCAAATGTAATCCGGCTATTAAGGCACCACATCACAAAGAGGCAATTTTGCAGGCGGTATTGGACAACAGGATTGATGTAATTGCTACTGACCATGCGCCGCATACCATTGAAGAAAAAGCCCAGCCTTACTGGCAGGCACCATCCGGACTTCCATTAGTACAGCATACCCTGAATGTAATGCTCGAACTGAGCGCAGCAGGCAAGATTTCCATTGAGCGCGTAGTTGAGAAAATGAGCCACGCGGTGGCGGATTGTTTCCAGATCAAAGACCGCGGCTATGTGCGTGAGGGATATAAGGCAGATCTGATCCTGGTAGACACGAATGCAACAACCCTGGTTGAGCCTGAAAATATTTATGCTAAATGCGGCTGGTCGCCATTCGAAGGAATGCAGTTTGGCTCGCTGGTTACCCACACATTTGTGTCGGGGCACCTGGTTTATGAAAACGGGAAATTTAACGAAGAAGTAAAAGGAGAACGGTTACTCTTTAACCGCTAGGTAATTGAAGTAGCTTTGGATTACATTCAGGTCGGCTTCGGTCCAATCGAGAGTAGGTAACTCTTCGGCTTTGAGCCAAACGATCTGTTCGTGTTCTGTGAGGGTTATCTGGGTGGTTTGAAGATTACAAACAAAGGGTACCAGGATGATTTCGCGCCAGCCCTGATCTTTTGAAGTAACCGGCAGCTTGTATAAAATGTCAATTTCGACATTCAGTTCCTCACGGATTTCGCGTACAAGCGCCTCTTCGTCGGATTCGTTTTGTTCAACTTTACCACCTGGAAACTCCCACTTCAAAGGGAATGAAAGCGCAGCATTGCGTTGGCCCGCCAATATCTTTCCTTCGTGTTCAATCACTGCACAGGGCACTCTCACAACCAATTTTTCCGGAACGAGCACTTCAATCATAGAGGCGGTTAGTAAATTTACCGCAAATTTACTACTTCTGTTCCTATTTTACATCTACATCCTGAAACTAAATATATTACAAGAATCAGAACAGCTCGCCTGATCTGTAAGTAGGAAGAATCCCTAGGTGTTTAAAAGCTTTTTCAGTCACCTCCCTGCCCCGCGAGGTTCTTTTCAGATAGCCTTCCTGGATCAGAAAAGGCTCGTAAACTTCTTCTATCGTCTCCGCTTCTTCGCCGCAGGCTGTTGCTATGGTGGATAACCCCACTGGTCCGCCTTTGAATTTCTGGATAATCGTACTCAGAATCCGGTTATCCATTTCATCCAAACCGTTCTGGTCCACATCAAGCGCCTGCAATGCAATTTCTGCAATCGCTACTGTGATCCGACCATTGCCTTTGACCTGTGCAAAATCCCTTGTCCGGCGGAGGAGGTTGTTGGCAATCCTGGGAGTACCCCGGCTTCGACGGGCAATTTCGTATGCTGCATCTTCTTCAAGCGGCGTTCCCAAAATTGCTGCTGAGCGTTTCAGGATAGATGACAGTAATTTCGCGTCATAATATTCCAGCCGCGCATTGATCCCGAAACGGGCCCGCAGCGGCGAAGTCAGCATTCCCGCCCGGGTAGTTGCGCCTATCAATGTAAATGGGTTCAGGCCGATCTGAATGCTGCGTGCATTCGGACCGCTGTCCAGCATGATATCGATTTTGTAATCCTCCATCGCCGAGTAAAGGTATTCTTCGACAATCGGATTGAGCCTGTGAATTTCATCTATAAACAACACATCGTGCTCCTGGAGATTAGTCAGCAAGCCGGCCAGATCACTGGGTTTGTCAAGGACCGGGCCCGAGGTAATCTTGATGTTCGAACCCAATTCATTGGCTACAATGTTCGATAGTGTGGTTTTGCCCAGTCCCGGAGGTCCGTGCAGCAACACGTGGTCCAAAGCATCACCCCTCTGCCGTGCCGCCTGAACGAAAATTTTCAGGTTTTCAAGAATTTTATCCTGCCCTGCAAAGTCGTCAAAAGTAAGCGGGCGCAATGCACGTTCAATTTCTTTTTCAGTATTGGAAAGCCCCTCTTTATCTCCTGACAAATAGTCCTGGCGCATAATAGAATATAATAGTATTGTTCAAAAATACCCGCCGCTGTTTATGCGCCGGGTATTTAGTATAACCAAAAATAGCTGTTTTAATCTGCAAAAAGAAGGATCAGCGGATCACCATAACCGATCCGCGCTTTACAGTTGGGGCGCGTTCGGGATAATACAGGCTCTCGTATGAAAGTACATAAGGATAAGCGCCAGGCTGTACTTTCTGCCCTTTGTAAGTACCGTCCCAGCGGTCTTCCAGGTTGTTGGTTGCGTAAATCACTTCCCCCCAACGGTTATAAATCCGTATTGAAAAGTTGGTATAATAAGCCCCGAAAATCTCGAGAATCTCATTGCGCCCCTCTCCATCCGGGGTAAATGCATCAGGAATAAAGAACCGCGGCTCGCACTTATCAACAACCTCGGTCGACTTCTCGGCGACGCAGCCTTCGGGGTTAGTAGCGCGTACAACATAGGTACCCTCCACATTTACGGTGATCGTACGCGTAGTATCGCCGGAAGCAGGCCACAGGTAGGAAAGTTGCCCCTGCCCGTTTGCATCCAGGATTACGGATTGTCCATCAGGAATACATATCGCATTTTCTGGCGCCAGATTGAGGATCGGCGAAGGAAGCTCTCCTACCCGAATGGTATCAGAGTTGTAGCAATCATTTCTGTCTTTTACAATCACGGTATAAGTTCCTGGCTGGCTGATCGTCACGTCGCGGGTTGTTTCTCCATTGCTCCAGTTAAATTCGATCCACCTGTCACTCACAACACCGAGTACAATGGAACTGTCGCGGCAAAGTGTAGTGTCAGGCCCGATGGAGAATGCGGGTGGGCGGCGCAGGGTAATCTGGATGGTATCAGCAGAATAACACTCTCCCTGAGGTCCGTTAAATGCTACCGCAATGTACTGCCCGGTTGCAGTTGCTCTGTAAGTTTTTTGACGGGATACAACTCTTCCCCTGCTGATCCAGGCATAAACTTCTGCTTCGACGCCCATATCCAACGGAACATAACTGCCGCAGGTATCTTTATCAGCGCCCAGATTGATCTGTGGAGGTGTTTCGTAAATGGTTACTTCCTGCACAATGATCGTGTCCTTGCATTTGTTGGCAGCGCGCATCCGGACCATATAAGTACCTGGCTGCGTATAAGTGTAAGTAGCCTGTGTTTCCTTGGAGGGAGCTGTAAAACTGCCATCTCCCAGAAAATCCCATTGATACGTATCTTCTATCGGGTCGCAAATAGGGCTGGCCTGAAAAGTTGTAGGCTCATTGGTACAAAAACCATCTGCCTCAAAGCCAGGACCAGATGATTCCTGGGTAAAATCCTGAACCATATTAGGTAGCCCGAGCTGACTGTTCCGCCCACCCAGATTTACTCCGTCCCGTTCATATTCCACGCCGGTCAGCGAATTTCCCTCAGGTTCACCTATCACCGCCAGGTACTCACTGCCTTGGATAGCCATATAAATCCGCCCGTCCGGCCCGAACTGGAGCGCCCCGAATTTCCGTGTTGCCGAGCTGTCGATCGTTATTGCTGTTTCCGTGAGCAAGCTGTCCGGCAATGTGAGATCGTATTGCTTCAGATAAGAACTTGTCCCATTCTCGCCAGTGAACGAAATGTACATTTTTTCACCGCTGGGCGAAAATTCAATTCCGTAGGCGGTTGGAGGCGCAGGCCCGAGGTCAACTGTTTTGTCGTGCGTAAGCGTACCTGTCGAATCATTAAAATAGAACAGATCGACATAGTTTTTGGGCGGCCCGGGGATAATCACAGCAAGCCTCCTTTGACCGGTTGAGCTGTCGGGTGATGAAAATTTCATGTAACCTTCCGCCTTATGCAGACTGTCGTGCGCCATTCCAAGATCGAACGTTCCGCTCTCGTTCAACCCGCCGTCAGTTGCGTGAAAAACGCGGAACTTATTGGTGCCATAATCGTGAGAAATAACCCAGTAAGTCGAGTCGCGATCATTACGTGCGGAGACTATACGTTCAGTAGTTGGCGTTTGAAGTGTGGTATTCTGCTCGATAATTGCGCCAAGTCCGTTGTTCCTGCGCATATCTACTACACTTACCGTCAATAGCTTTTCACCATTGATATCTGATGTTGTAAACACATTAAAAAGGTATTCACAACCCTTACAGGTAGGCTGCGGGACGATGAGTACCGATTGTGTCGAGTTCGGACTTCCTTTTAAAGGCGCACAATTCCCCGGACTAAAACACGGCATAACGTCGCCATTCTTATTCCAGACCGTTATACCATCCGAATAAAACAGCAGTTGTCCTTTCGAGTTGGCAATGGAGGATGTACCCTCGGGTGTATTGACTTTCCCGTCTGTGATTGGTGTAGGGGGAGAATTTGAAAAATCAAGGCCCGCATTTCCACCAAAATACCATTTTGCACCTTCCTGAGCAGAAGGCTCCATACAAATCTTCACATTGACACGGTCCTGTATCTTACATCCATTGGGCAAAATTACCTCGACAGAGTAACAACCCGAGCTGTCGACATTCAATGTCTGCGTCGTATCGCCCTTAGGATACCAGACGAATCTGGCCCCCGCAGGCGCGCCGTTCGGATAAGGATCAAGAATGAGGGTATCTCCCGGGCAAATGGTAGTATCCGTTTTCCATTCCTGGAAAGCCGGAGGGAGCTCGCCGATCTGAATAACCTGCGAAACCGTTTGCTGCGTACCGCCTCTGATTGTGCGGGTTAATGTAACTGTATAAGCGCCGGGCGCCATATACGAATGCTGCGGGTTACGCCGCGTATCTGTCGCCGCACCTTCGCCAAAACTCCACCGCCACGCTGTGGCTGTACTTAACGTATCCCTGAATGAAGTAGAATCTGCTTCACAGTCGGGGTTTTGCATACACTGACCTTCCACCAAAAATTGCGCCTGTGCCTTTGCGTACCCTGTTGAGAGCAGCGTAAGGAAGAAAAAAGCACAAAAAATTTGTTGGTACCTATTATAAAATCGCCCCATGTTTCGTTAACTGTTCAAACACCCCTGTCCACCACATTCGATATTCAGATTACCCGACAATACTAACGAAAATAAAATGTTAAAATTTTGTGCGGGAAAGTCGTAAAAACCACTCTAATTTGAATATTAATACGCAATTAGAAGACATTTTGTGAAAATTAAATCGGGCAAATATTTACGGCCCTTAACCTAACTGCCACCCGCGTGGCGGATGCAAGTTAAATATATGATCAAGCGTTTACTTTGCCTTTTTATACTGACACTGGTTTGCATTGATGGTTGGAGTCAGGACCCACAATTTTCACAGTTTTATGCAAACCCATTGTACCTTAACCCCGCACTGGCGGGTGGAGCGCTTGCGCCCCGGGCTACGGTAAACTACCGGAACCAGTGGCCTTCCCTTTCAGCCAATTTCGTTACAACTTCTTTCGGGGCTGATGCATTTTTCTCTAATGTAAACAGCGGAGTTGGTGTGCTTGTAACAATGGACAGCCAGGGACTGGGTAATTTAAAGTCGACGGAAGCCGCACTGCAATATTCCTATCAGATCCAGTTCAATGAGCTGACTTCGCTCAGGTTGGGGATACAGGGAGGATTTGCTTCACGTACACTTGATTACTTCGGACTTACTTTTGGCGATCAATACGATAATGGCGGATTGACGGGAAATCCTTCCGGGGATCCTTTTGCGCAGGGCGGCCCAAACGTTTTTTATGCAGATTTCGGTGCCGGGGCAATGCTTTACTCGGACTGGTACTGGGCAGGTATTTCGGCCCACCATTTGAACAGGCCCAATCAGGCATTTTCAGGATTGACAGATGCGAGGCTGCCTGTAAAGGCGAGCTTGCAAGCTGGTTTGCGCATTCCTTTTGCCGGATACACTTTCCTGGGAGACGAAATTGATAAAGAAAAGACCATTTCTCCTGCTATTATGTACAAAAAGCAGGGTAAGTACGATCAGTTTGACGCGGGATTGTATGTGACACTCGAGCCGCTGGTTTTGGGCGCCTGGTACCGCGGGATACCTTTTAAAAAGTATGCACAGAACATCAATAACCACGAGTCGCTGATATTTCTCGCCGGTTTCCGTCAGGATAAATTTTCCATTGGTTACAGCTATGACCTGACAATCTCTACACTTGGCGCTGGCAGTGGCGGTGCGCACGAGATTTCACTCTCCTACGTTTTCCCTCCTCTTGAACCTAAGCAGAGGCGAAGCAGAAGCAGCAAAAAGCAGCTTTCCTGCCCGAAATTCTAACTCCATTTTTTGGTAAAATAATGCGGGAAACCGGTGGGTATAGATGAAACCCGCAGGTCTTTCCTGTGTAACAATTACTATATATTAACCTATCATTTCATCATGTTCAAAGTTTCTAAAGATGGCATATACGTCACATTATGCCTGTTTTTTTGTACCACAATTCTATTTGCAGCTGCCCCGAAAAGAGAATTTTACGAGATCAAAATCTACCATGTGAAAGATGCTGATCAGGCTTCGCGAATAGACAACTACCTGAAAGATGCATACATCCCAGCGATGCACCGGGCCGGTATCAAAAACGTGGGTGTATTTAAGCCAGTGGCAAGCGACACCGCAGCCGGTAAACTTATTTACGTATTCACTCCGTTGAAGTCGCTGGAACAACTGGTGGACCTTCCGAAAGTACTTGGCAAAGATGCCGCTTATCTCGCAACCGGAAAGGATTATATCGATGCTGAATACAAGAACCCGCCTTACATTCGGATCAGATCGACTGTATTGAGAGCTTTTGAAAACAGCCCGATGATGAAAAAACCGGATCTTACTTCACCAAAAAGTGAGCGGATCTATGAGCTGAGAAGCTATGAAGGTCACACAGAAAAGATCTACTGGAACAAGGTAAAGCAATTCAATGCAGGTAATGAAATCGGCATTTTTGCGCGCCTGGGCTTTAATGCGGTATTTTATGGCGAGGTAATCGCCGGAGCGACAATGCCGAACCTGATGTACCTGACTACATTTTCTGACAAAGCTTCGCGGGATGCGCACTGGAAATCGTTCAGCGATGATGCCGAATGGGGAAAAGTGAAATCAATGCCTGAGTACCAGAACAATGTATCTAAAAACGTAACATTGTTCCTGTTCCCGACTGACTATTCAGATATCTGATCAGAAATCATATATAAAAAGAGGGTACAGTTGGTATGAAGCCAAATTGTATCCTCTTTTCGTTTTTACTGGATCAACCTTTTACTGCATTAATCACCGCACGCACACTTCCATGTTCGCTTAACAGTGACTCAGCCTCGTCGGGCGAAATATTGAGTTCTTCTATAATCATACGCACAGCCCGATCTACGAGCTTTTCATTCGTAAGCTGCATATCCACCATTTTATTGCCTTTCACTTTTCCCAGCCTGATCATTACGGCAGTCGAGATCATATTCAATGCCAACTTTTGTGCAGTCCCCGATTTCATGCGCGTGCTGCCGGTCAGAAACTCCGGACCTACTACTATCTCTACGGGGAACTCCGCTGCTTCGGCCACCTTGGAACCTGCGTTGCAAACTACACAGCCGGTCAGCAAACCTACCTGACGTGCTGCATTCAATCCGCCTATTACATAAGGTGTACGGCCCGATGCAGCAATCCCTATTAATGTATCATTTTTAGATGGTTTGTACGGAGCAAGATCTTTCCATGCCTGCTCACTATCATCTTCCGCATTCTCAACGGCCTTTCTGATCGCGGTATCACCTCCGGCTATAATTCCGACCACGAGGTCGAAAGGAACGCCGAAAGTAGGCGGACATTCAGATGCGTCCACTACTCCCAACCTCCCGCTCGTACCTGCTCCAATATAGAACAACCGGCCTCCCGCCTGCATTCTTGGTACGATCTGCTCAACCAGCGCCTCTATCTGGGGGATTGCTTTATTGACAGCAAACGGTACTGTCTGGTCCTCAGCGTTAATGGATGTCAGCAGTTCATTGACACTCATTTTTTCAAGGTCGTGGTAATGGGATGAAGATTCGGTAGTTAGCATGATGCTCGGGATTGTTTCTTTTCAAAATTAAAAGTTTTCCTATTACAAAGCTTTTGTTCCAACAAATTTGGTACTTATTGAAGATTATGAACAAAAAAGTGACTTAATGTTTGGAAAATAGAAAGATACCCTTCTAATTTGTGTCACCAAGCAGAAAGTAGCGAAATTTCGCTGCGCTTGTAAATTCCGCTATGAAAAACACAACAATCATTCTAAGTCTTCGAATTGTCACGCTCTTTGCGTGAGTGAGGAAAGACTATATAGTTCGGCACCTCACTCACAACAGAGTGAGGTGTTTTTATTTAATACAATAAATCACCATGTCTGAACTGAACAAATTTTCAAAAACCCTGACGCAGGAAGTTACCAATCCGGCAGCACAGGCAATGCTTTACGGAATTGGCCTGAAAGAAGAAGATTTTGCCAAACCACAAATCGGAATTGCAAGTACCGGCTACGAAGGAAACCCTTGCAATATGCACTTAAACGGACTTTCCGTATATGTAAAGCAGGGCGTAACTGCCAATGACATGGTGGGTCTGATATTCAACACAATCGGAGTTTCTGATGGTATGACCAATGGAAATGACGGTATGCGTTACTCACTACCGAGCCGCGATATCATTGCCGATTCTATTGAAACAGTGGTTTCGGCACAATGGTACGACGGCGTAATTGCAGTTGTAGGTTGTGATAAAAATATGCCTGGTGCAGTAATGGCGATGGCGCGTCTGGACCGCCCAGCTATTATGGTTTATGGTGGAACAATCCGTTCAGGCCACTACAAAGGTCAAAAGCTGGATATCGTTTCGGCATTTGAAGCTTTGGGTAAGAAGTTTGCGAATAACATTTCTGACGAAGATTTCAAAGGTGTAATCCAGAACTCGATCCCGGGACAAGGCGCTTGCGGCGGAATGTACACCGCTAATACCATGGCAGCTTCGATTGAAGCAATGGGGCTTAGTCTTCCTTTCAGCAGCTCTTACCCTGCCACCCACGAAGGCAAGCAGGAAGAATGCAAGAAGATCGGTTCTGCGATGAAAAAGCTTCTAGAACTCAATATTACACCTAAGGAAATCATTACTAAAAAGTCCCTTGAAAACGCATTGACGGTAGTAATGGCGCTCGGCGGCTCTACGAATGCAGCGCTGCACTTCCTTGCAATTGCACGCTCGGCCGGACTTTGGTTGACATTGAATGACATTCAGGAGATTTCCGACAGAACTCCATTTATCGCCGACCTGAAACCAAGCGGTAAATATTATATGGAGGATATCCTCGCAATAGGCGGGGTACCTGCTATCACCAAGTATTTATACTCTCAGGGCCTGATCCACGGCGACTGCATTACTGTAACCGGAAAAACGGTGGCAGAAAACCTGGCAGAAGCACCGGATCTTGATTTTGAAGCACAGAAAATGGTTTTCCCGATTGAACAGGCAATTAAGCCAACGGGACACATCCAGATTATGTATGGTAACCTCGCACCCACCGGCGCAGTTGCCAAGATCACCGGTAAAGAGGGCTTAACCTTTGACGGCGAAGCGAAAGTATGTGAGCATGAATCGGAAATCATAACCATGCTGGCAAACCACGAAATAAAGCCTGGACACGTAGTAGTGATCCGCAACGCGGGACCGAAAGGCGGACCTGGAATGTCGGAAATGCTTAAACCTACCTCTGCTGTAATGGGCGCGGGTCTTGGTGATAAAATTGCATTAATTACCGACGGACGTTTCTCTGGAGGTACACACGGGTTTGTGGTAGGTCACATTACACCGGAAGCATTTGACGGCGGGCCAATTGCATTGGTAAAAGATGGTGACCGGATTACTATTGACGCAAACACGCGTGAATTGACCCTGCATATCTCCGATGAAGAAATGGCCGCCCGGAAAGCAGAATGGGTACAACCTGCACCGAAGTTTACCAAGGGAATGCTCGGAAGATATATCCGCACAGTGAAATCAGCCAGCGAAGGTTGCGTGACCGACGAGGCTTAAACTTGCAGAGTATGGCAGCGGAAGAATTCAAGTTGGACAGGACAGCATTTCACGCCGGAACACATTCCGAAACGGAACAATATTATTCAAAAATGCAGCCTAAAACAGGAAAAGAGAGATTGGAGGCTGCCCATTATCTGAATAGCATTGCTTTTCAATTTGACTTGAAAAATCCGCCGAAATTGGACCGAACGGCCTTTTCAATGAGAAAACATACTTTGTAATGGCCAATATCTTCAACGATGATTTTCAGGAGTTTCTGAAATCGCTCAATGAAACAGAGGTTGAATACATATTGGTTGGGGTTATTCTGTCATTCTTCACGGGTATTCACGTACTACAGGTGATATGGATATCTGGGTCAGGAAAACGAAGGAAAATCATTCAAAACTGACCAGGGCTTTTAGGAAATTCGGAATGCCTTTGTTTGATATGACAGAGAAAAATTTTTTAGAAAATCCTGATTTTGATGTTTTTACGTTCGGCAGAGTTCCTGTTTCAATTGACATTATCACAAATTTGAAGGGACTGGAATTTGAAACTGCGAACGAAAATGCTTCGGATTATTTAGTGGAAGATTTGAAGATCAGGTTGATCAATTACCACGATTTAATTAAAGCGAAAAAGGCGGCAGGAAGGCCAAGAGATATTAATGATATTGAAAATCTTGAAAATTCGTCAGACAAATAAATAGAGGAGTCATGGAATTTAATGAAAATCAAACCGAAACAGTCCAGATCGCGAAACCGGCGGCGACTGTTGCCAAGCCGGAACTGATCAATGGATCTCACGCGGTGATCAGGTCATTAATCGAAGAGGGAGTTGACACTATTTTCGGGTACCCTGGTGGAGCGATCATGCCTGTCTACGACGCGATTTATGACTATCAGGATAGCATTGACCACATTCTCGTACGTCACGAACAAGGCGCGGCACATGCTGCAGAAGGCTATGCACGTGTGAGCGGTAAGGTTGGGGTTTGCCTTGTTACGTCCGGACCTGGCGCCACAAACCTGGTAACCGGCATTGCCGATGCGATTATCGATTCAACGCCGCTGGTTTGCGTGGTTGGACAGGTAGCTGCGCATTTGCTTGGTACCGACGCATTCCAGGAAACGGATGTAATTGGTATTACGATCCCTATTACTAAATGGAATTACCAGATTACCCGGGCGGATGAAATTCCGGAGATCATGGCCAAAGCATTTTACATTGCCAAATCAGGACGTCCGGGACCAGTTCTGATCGACATTACCAAGAATGCTCAAAACGAGCTGATGTCGAAAGCGTTTTCTTATAAAAAATGTGAAAACCTGATCAGCTACCGCCCGCGCCTCGCGCCGAAAACGGAGCAGGTAGAAGCTGCTGCAAAACTGATCAATGAAGCCAAAAAGCCGTTTCTCTTTGTGGGTCACGGCGTGCGGATTTCACATGCGGAAAACGAATTGATCCAATTCATTGAAAAAACAGATATCCCTGCCGCATCAACCCTGCTGGGCCTCTCGTCTGTCTCGGTGGACCACCCTAATTATGTGGGCTGGCTGGGCATGCACGGTAACTATGGTACCAACGTACTTACAAACCAATGCGATTTGATCATTGCTGTCGGAATGCGTTTCGATGACAGGGTAACAGGCGATGTAAGCCGTTATGCCAAACAGGCGAAAGTGGTCCATATCGAGATAGATCCCGCAGAAATTGATAAAATCGTCAAGGCAGATGCACCCGTAGTTGGAGATGCGAAACTTGCGCTCGAAATGCTGCTCCCGTTGGTAAAGGAGAATGATCACAAAAGCTGGATTGCTGAGTTCAAGAAGTTTGATGTGATTGAAAATGAAAAAATCACACAACCTGAGCTCGCTCCCACTACAGAGAAAATCAAAATGGCGGAGGTAATCCGTACACTTTCAGATAAAACGAAGGGAGAGGCAGTTGTTTTGGCGGATGTGGGCCAGCATCAGATGATGACTGCGAGATACTACCAATTCAAAAAACCGAATTCGTTTATTACCTCGGGCGGTTTGGGTACAATGGGTTATGCATTACCAGCTGCATTCGGGGCGAAGGTGGGAGCTCCTGATCGTGAGGTCGTTGCGTTCATTGGTGACGGATGTTTTCAGATGACAATCCAGGAGCTGGGTACCATTGCGCAAAGCGGACTTCCTGTGAAGATTATTATTCTGAATAATAACTTCCTAGGAATGGTACGCCAGTGGCAGCAGCTTTTCCATCAGAAAAGATACTCATTCGTAGAGCTGCAAAACCCGGATTTCATCACCATTGCAAAAGGTTTTGGAATAAACGGACATACATGCAGCAGCCGCGACAACCTGCACGATTCACTGGATACACTGCTCGCTTCTGACAAACCTTATCTTCTGGAGGTGATTGTTGAAAATGAAGAAAATGTATTTCCTATGGTACCTACCGGTGCCTGTGTGTCGGATATCAGATTAGAATAAACAGGAAAATATCGCAACTATGACAACATACACCATTTGCGTTTTCACGGAAAATACGATTGGTATTCTTAACAAGATTACCACTATCCTGACACGCAGGCGGATCAACATCGACAGTTTAACTGTTTCTGAGACAGAACGAAAGGGTATCTCCCGCTTTACTATCGTTATCCGGCATGATTCGAGAGAAGCTGTTGAAAAGCTCGTCCGCCAGATCCGGAAAGTAGTAGAAGTACTCGCTGTTTTCGGATATTTGAACGATGATATCGCTTATAATGAAATCGCATTGTTCAAGGTTTCTACACCGATTGGGGCAAAACCTATTGATATAGAAACCATTAACAAAGTTTACAAAGCGTGGGTTGTTTACTGGCACCTTACCTATGTAATCATTCAGAAAACCGGTACCGAGGAAGAAATATTTGAATTCTTTGACTACATCAAACCGCATGAGATTCTTGAATTTGTAAGATCCGGCAGAGTAGCGGTAAGTAAATCACCTCAGACGCTTGTGGATTATCTTCCGGAGGCGGAGTGGGAGTATTACCAGTAGCATTACCTCTTTATAATTATCCTTTTTTAATCGTAATAAATCAATTTAACCAATAATCAATGGCAAAATTAAATTTTGGCGGGGTCGAAGAAGAAGTAGTAACCCGTGAAGAATTTCCTCTTGAAAAAGCGCGTGAAGTACTTTCTAGTGAAACTATAGCTGTAATCGGTTACGGTGTACAAGGTCCGGGCCAAAGCCTGAATATGCGTGATAACGGTTTCAATGTAATCGTTGGTCAGCGCCAGGGTGGTAAATCATGGGACAAAGCTGTTGCTGACGGCTGGGTGCCTGGTGAAACTCTTTTCGATATCGAAGAAGCACTTTCAAAAGGAACTATCATTTGCTACCTGCTTTCTGACGCCGCTCAGATTGAACTTTGGCCAACTGTTAAAAAGCACCTGACTCCGGGAAAATCACTTTATTTCTCACACGGCTTCGGTGTTACTTACAAAGATCAGACTGGCATTATTCCTCCTGCTGATGTGGATGTTTACCTTGTTGCTCCAAAAGGATCAGGTACTTCACTTCGCCGCCTGTTTGTAGAAGGCAAAGGCTTGAACTCTTCTTTCGCTGTATTCCAGGATGCAACCGGCAAAGCGCGTGAGAAATGCATCGCAATGGGTATCGGTGTAGGTTCAGGATATTTGTTTGAAACTGATTTCTACCGTGAAGTAACATCCGACCTTACTGGCGAGCGTGGTACTTTAATGGGTGCTATTCAGGGTATCTTCGCTGCTCAGTATGAGGTACTTCGTTCCAATGGACACACTCCATCAGAAGCATTCAACGAAACAGTTGAAGAATTGACACAATCATTGATGCCGCTTGTTGCTGAAAATGGAATGGACTGGATGTATGCCAACTGCTCAACTACCGCGCAACGCGGTGCATTGGACTGGTGGAAACCTTTCCGTGACGCTACCAAGCCTGTTTTCGAGCAACTTTACAACTCGGTAAAAAGCGGCGAGCAAGCTAATATTTCCATCACACGTAACTCTCAACCAGATTACCGCGTGAAACTGGAAGAGGAATTGGCTGAGCTTCGCGAATCTGAAATGTGGAAAGCCGGCACAACTGTTCGCAGCCTGCGCCCAGAAAATAACTAATCAAAACTCAATCGAGAACCGGCGGCTGAAGCCGCCGGCAATTGATTAAACGAGATCAATTACCGTTGGCTTCTAGCCGGCGGTACCGAAAAAACAAGAGCTTTGCGATTGCAAGGCTTTTTTCTTTACAAGCAATGGAAACAGTGCATTCAACTCCTACACTAGATAATATATTTCTGGCTGCCGAAAGGTTGCGCGGGATCATTAATCACACACCAATATTGTATAATGCACATTTGTCGGAGCAGTATGAGGCTAATATTTACCTCAAACGGGAAGATCTGCAAACGGTACGCTCATACAAAATTCGCGGTGCATATAACAAAATGGCAAGCTTGTCTGCAGCTGAGCTGGCGAATGGGATTGTGTGCGCAAGCGCAGGTAACCACGCCCAGGGAGTTGCTTATGCCTGCCGGAAAATGGAAGTAAAAGGCGCGATTTTCATGCCTACTACAACGCCCGCACAGAAGATCAAACAGGTAAGACTTTTTGGTAAAGAATGGATAGAAATTCACCTGGTAGGCGATACTTACGATGATGCTTACTACGCTTCCAAAGATTATCAGACAACCAACAATGCAGTCTTCGTGCATCCATTTGACGACTTACAGGTGATTGAAGGCCAGGGGACCGTAGGGCTGGAAATTTTCAAGGATGCGGATTTTAAAATAGATTATCTGTTAATGGCAATCGGAGGCGGCGGCCTGGCTTCCGGCATTTCGACTGTTTTTAAACAATTATCTCCCAAAACGCAGCTGATCGGCGTCGAACCCGAAGGTTCTCCCACCATGAAAAGGTCCATCGAGGAAGGCCAGGTCGTGACTTTGGACCATATTGATAAGTTTGTCGACGGCGCTGCTGTGCGTCGGGCAGGTGATCTGACTTTCCAAATATGTCGCGATAGCCTGGACAAAATCCTGCTTATTCCTGAGGGCAAAGTTTGCTCCTCCATTTTGCAGCTTTATAATGAGGAAGCAATCGTAGCTGAGCCTGCGGGCGCACTGACCGTAGCGGCACTCGACCTGATCAGGGAAGAGATAAAAGGTAAGAATGTGGTTTTACTGATCAGCGGCGGCAATAATGATATTACGCGAACGGAAGAGATCAAGGAAAGATCACTTTTGTTTGAAGGATTAAAGCATTACTTCATCATCCGTTTCCCACAACGTTCCGGTGCATTCCGTGAATTTTTGAATGTCCTAGGACCCAATGACGACATTGCGCGTTTTGAATACGTAAAGAAAACCAACCGGGAGCAGGGCCCTGCATTGGTAGGAATTGAATTGAAGAACCGCGAAGATTTTGCGCCGCTCATCGAACGAATGGACGCGAACAGGGTTGTGTACGAATACCTCAATGATCAGCCGGATTTGTTTCAGTTTATGGTTTAAATATGCTCCGCGTTCCTTCTGATATCAGTTCCTCCGAATTTGAGTCCCTGAAAATTCAGGATATGACTTTTGTTGCTTACCGCAATGAAGTATATCCGTCCAAATACGACGTGTTCTTCGAGGAGCATGCCGTGATTGTAGTCCTGGAAGGGGAGAAAAAATTCACTAGCCCGAGCCAGGAAGTTCATGTTGAAAAAGGGGATATCCTGTTTGTACAGCGGGGTTTTTATTTAATGTCCGAGTCTATTAATGAGTCTTACAAGAGCCTGGTTTTCTTTTTTGACGAAAAATTGTTAAAAGAATTTGTGGGTTTACATCCCGAGCTGTTTGATAGTCAGGAGCAAAAAACCGTTTTTGAAAATCCCATTCTGCTGTTGAAGTCAGATGAAAACTTTGAGAAGTTCATTCAGTCTGTTTTTCCCTATTTCCGTTCACGTACAGAGTTAAAAAATCATTTCCTCAGACTTAAATTTCAGGAGTTGCTTTTGCATTTGCTTGAACTGGATCATTCCAGGCAGTTGAGGGCGATTTTATACAGTTTATATAAAGGTGAGAAGGTTGATCTGCCATTTCTGATGAACAGTTACTATCTCAAACCACTGACTTTAGACGAACTTGCCCGGCTATCGGGAAGAAGCCTTTCGGCTTTCAAGCGCGATTTCCAGAATGAATTCCATACTTCTCCCGCGCTTTGGCTTAAAAATAAGCGTTTGGATTACGCAGATTTCCTGCTGCGAAACAGTACCAAGAATGTCTCTGAAATCAGTACGGAAATTGGTTACGAAAGCGTTTCCCATTTTATAAAGACCTATAAGGAGAAATACGGGGTAACTCCGAAGAAGCAGGGATAGTTTGGGAAATAGCTTCAAAAATCTTAGCTTTCATTATAAATAGAACGGCTATGAATAAAGCGCAGGTCTTAGATAAGCTTCATCAATCCAGAGGATATTTTTTTAATAAATATCCTTTAAAATCAATGGCCTTGTTTGGTTCCTATGCCAGGAATCAGGAAACCAAAGCGAGCGATGTAGATATTCTCGTTGAATTTTCAGCACCAGTCGGCTTTGAGTTTATCGATTTGGCTATCGAGCTCGAAGAAATGCTCCAACAGAAAGTTGACCTGATTAGCAAAAAAGGACTTAAAGCACAGCTGCTTCCAATTATCGAGAAGAATTTGATTTATGTCTGAAAGAGTACCTTCCATTTTGTTCTCAGACATGCTCGATTGCGTAGAAATTGTCTTTGAATACACATCTGGTATGGATTTCGAATCCTTTCTTGCTGATCGCAAAACCAGGGACGCGGTGATCAGGAATATTCAGGTGCTGGGAGAAGCTGCAAACCGGGTTCCTAAAGAAGTTCGTGAGCAATATCCCGAGATAGAATGGATGCGCATCATTAGATCTAGGCACATTCTGGTTCACGACTATGCGGGGATTGACTTTGAGATCGTGTGGCGTATTATCGAAGTACATCTATCTCCCTTACGCGACGCATTAGTTAAGATTACCGGAGATAAGGCTTAGTCGGCCAAATAAAGATTTCCGCTCAAATCGCGCCTTCAAACTAAAATCATTACTTTTTGACCCTTTACCGTTATCATTATTCGTTTGAATATGTGGTAATTTGTAATATCAATTCTCCCTTAAAGAAGTGGCTACGACCATAGTTTGTTCTTTAATGCCAGTGTTGAATAGGCGAAATTTCAATCTATCAAAATGAGTAACCAAGCAACTACCTTGTTTGACAAAGTGTGGGATGCACACGTTGTCCGCAAAATCGAAGATGGCCCGGATGTATTTTTCATCGACCGTCACTTTATCCACGAAGTAACCAGCCCGGTTGCATTTCTCGGACTCGAAACCCGAAATATCGGTGTTATGTATCCTGAGCGCACGTTTGCGACAGCAGACCATAATACCCCGACGATCAACCAGCATCTTCCAGTTGCCGATCCGCTTTCTGCAAACCAGTTGAAAGCACTCGAAACGAACTCTGCCAAATATGGCATTTCTCACTGGGGATTAGGCAATGCACGAAACGGTATTGTACACGTAGTTGGTCCGGAAAACGGGATTACACTGCCGGGAATGACGATTGTTTGTGGCGATTCGCATACCTCAACCCACGGTGCGTTTGGCGCCATTGCTTTTGGAATTGGTACTTCCGAAGTAGAAATGGTACTTTCTTCGCAATGCATTATGCAGCCTAAGCCAAAGAAAATGCGTGTAAACGTAAATGGAACTTTGGGCAAGGGAGTTACCCCGAAAGATGTTACCCTGTTTATTATTTCAAAATTGACAACTGCTGGCGCTACGGGCTATTTCGTGGAGTATGCAGGTGATGTCTTTGAAAACATGAGTATGGAAGGTCGCATGACCGTTTGCAACATGAGCATCGAAATGGGTGCGCGCGGCGGTATGATCGCTCCTGACCAGACAACTTTTGATTATATCGAAGGTCGTGAGCAGGCACCAAAAGGCGAGAAATGGGACAAAGCGCTGGCGTATTGGAAAACGCTCAAAACTGATGCGGACGCTGTTTTTGATAAAGAATATACTTTTAGTGCGTCGGAAATTGAGCCGATGATCACATATGGTACCAACCCTGGAATGGGACAAGGTATTTCCAAAACAATCCCGACTGCTGATCAGGTGGAAGGCGGCAAAGCAACTTTCGACAAGTCATTGAATTACATGGGCTTCCATGAAAATGAATCGATGATCGGCAAGAAAATTGATTACGTATTCATCGGCAGCTGTACGAATGGCCGCATTGAAGATTTTCGTGCATTTGCCTCTATCGTAAAAGGACGTAAAAAGGCTGATAATGTTACCGCCTGGATTGTGCCAGGTTCACATATCGTTGAATCTCAGATCAAAGAAGAAGGTATCCTGGATATTCTGACTGATGCAGGTTTTGAACTCCGTCAGCCTGGCTGCTCAGCTTGTCTGGCGATGAACGATGACAAGATACCTGCCGGTAAATACGCAGTAAGTACTTCCAACAGAAACTTCGAAGGCCGTCAGGGTCCCGGCGCAAGAACACTCCTGGCAAGCCCGCTAGTAGCTGCTGCCGCGGCGGTAATGGGGGTTGTTACGGATCCCCGGGAGTTGATGCAATAGAAGGAGTTACACGGAGACACACTGAGTTTAAAAGGAGGACCACGGAGAATGGAGTCTAGTGATGTGACCGGGAAAATCATTGGCTGTTGCATCGAGATCCATCGCGTGCTGGGGCCTGGATTACTGGAGTCTGCTTATGAAGATTGCCTAGCCTACGAGCTAAAAAAGGCTGGATTGTTTTTCGAAAGGCAGAAACCAGTACCTGTTCACTATAAAGAAGTGTATTTGGAGTATGGGTATCGAATGGACTTTGTAGTCGAGAATGCAGTGGTAGTTGAATTAAAAAGTGTCGAAACACTTAATCCAATTCACGAAGCCCAGATCTTGACTTATATGAAGTTCGCGGAAAAGAAAATTGGACTACTCATCAATTTCAATGTTCTGATCTTAAAAAGCGGAATAAAAAGATTCGTTAAATAAACCTCCGTGGCTCTCCATTCTCTCTTCTAAACTCTGTGTCATAAAATTAAATCAAAAACTTAATAGCTGAAGTACTCATAAGACAACAGCATATAATAAAATGGCTTACGACAAATTTACCATACTGAGAAGCTCCGCAGTTCCCCTGCCGATAGAGAACGTTGATACCGACCAGATTATCCCTGCGCGCTTTTTGAAAGCGACGAAAAGAGAGGGATTTGGCGATAACCTTTTCCGCGACTGGCGGTACAATGGCGACGATACGCCAAAAGATGACTTTATCCTCAACAACCCGATTTACTCAGGAAAAATCCTGGTTGGAGGACGTAACTTCGGAAGCGGATCCAGCCGCGAACATGCTGCCTGGGCGATTTACGATTACGGGTTCCGTTGCGTCGTTTCCAGCTTTTTCGCTGATATTTTCAAAGGTAACTCGCTGAACATCGGCATTTTGCCAGTTCAGGTAAGTGAAGGTTTTTTAAACAAAATCTTCCTTGCAATTGAAGCCGATCCAAAAGCTGAACTGGAAGTTAATCTTCCTGAACAAACGATCACGATCGTCGCAACCGGAGAACAGGAATCTTTTGACATAAACGGCTACAAAAAACATAACCTGACGAATGGCTTCGACGATATTGATTATCTGCAGGCTATGAAGGAAGAAATCAGAGGTTTTGAGCTCGAAAGAATGTATTAATGGCTCTTAACTTTTAGCTGTTAGCAATTAGCCTGAATGCTATGCGCTAACAGCCAAGAGCTAACAGCTAACAGCCAAATATGGATAGTCGCTACATAGAAATAATGGATACGACACTGCGCGATGGTGAGCAAACCAGCGGCGTGTCGTTTTCTGCGTCAGAAAAGCTGACCATTGCCCAGGTCCTACTTCAGGAAGTAAAGGTCGATCGCATTGAAATCGCCTCGGCACGCGTGTCTGAGGGAGAATTTCAGGCAGTCAAACAGATCACAAACTGGGCGAAGGCACACGGTTTTCTTGACAAAATAGAAGTACTCACTTTTGTCGATGGCGACGCTTCTATCAACTGGATGCTGCAAGCCGGCGCGAAGGTGATGAACCTTCTTACCAAAGGTTCGCTCAACCATTTAACCCACCAGCTCAAAAAATCACCTGCCGCTCACTTCGAAGATATCAGGGCCGTCATTGAGCTTGCCGAATCAAAAGGCATTGAATGCAATGTGTACCTGGAAGACTGGAGTAACGGAATGCGAAGTTCTCCCGAATACGTTTTCCAATCGCTGGATTTCCTTTCCACACAGCCTGTCAGGCGTATTTTGCTACCCGATACGCTGGGCATACTTACGCCTGCTGAATCGTACAATTTTGTAAAACAAATCGTCGACCGCTATCCAAAGCAGCACTTTGAATTCCATGCACATAATGATTATGACCTGAGTATCGCCAACGTAATGGAGGCACTGCGCGCAGGCGCTCACGGGTTGCATTTAACTGTGAATGGAATGGGAGAACGCACCGGCAATGCGCCTCTTGCAAGTACCATTGCTGTTTTGAATGATTTGATGCCGGAATACAAAACTTCGGTAAATGAAAGGTCGCTTTATACAATAAGTAAGATTGTCGAAACCTTCTCAGGGATCCGCATTCCTTCCAACAAGCCGATAGTCGGTGAAAGTGTTTTTACCCAAACTGCGGGGATTCACGCTGACGGAGATAAAAAGAACAACTTGTATTTCAGCAAGTTAATGCCCGAGAGATTCGGTCGCCAGCGGCTGTATGCTTTGGGAAAAACCTCTGGTAAGGCGAACATCGAAAACAATCTGCGTGACCTGGGCATTACACTTTCCGACGCTGATCTTAAAAAAGTAACTCAGCGGATTATCGAGCTTGGCGACAGGAAAGAGGCGGTAACACCGGAGGATTTGCCCTACATCATTTCTGATATCCTCGACAGCAATGCGATTGAAGAGAAAGTAGTGATTGTGAATTATGTTCTCACGCATTCGAAAAACCTGAAACCTTCGGCAACACTGCAAATCAAGTTTGGAGAAGAGGTTTTTGAAGAAAATGCGCAGGGAGACGGGCAGTACGATGCATTTATGAATGCGTTAAAAAAGATATATTGCCAAAAAGGGATCAGCTTACCAATGCTGACTGACTATACGGTACGCATTCCGCCAGGCGGAAAAACCGATGCGCTTTGCGAGACAATCATTACCTGGGAGATCAATGGAAAAGAAGTAAAAACCAGGGGGCTCGATTCTGACCAGACATTCTCCGCCATTATGGCTACTCAGAAAATGCTGAATTTGCTTGGAGTGCCGGTCAATGTCCCATTAGTTTCTCCTCTGGATTAAATGCGTAGATTTGAAGTATGGACAAGTCGAGTTTATATCATCATCTGAAAAGCTATCTCCTGCAAAAAAAGATAGTAAAAGCTGCTGTATTCGGTTCGTTTGCGCGAAATGAAGAGCGCGATGATAGTGATATCGACCTCCTTATCGAGGGTGAAAACCTGACCATGTTTGATATACTTCGCATTGAAGACGAATTAGGATCAATTTATAATAGAAAAATAGATCTGGTGGAATACAAAGCTATTAAACCTTCTATCAGGCAGCATGTTTTCCAAAATGTCGTCCAGCTGATATGATTCGTGATGACAAAGTATATATTGAAGATATAATTCAATCCATACAAATAATACAGGAGCATTTAGAAGGCAAAACTGAACAGGATTTTGAAGGAAGCTTACTATTACAAGATGCTGTTTACAGGCGATTTGAAATAATAGGTGAGGCGGCTTCAAAGGTTTCTGAACAGTTAAAAAAAGAACATCCTGCAGTCGAATGGAGACTGATGAAATTAATGCGTAATAAGCTGATCCACGAATATTTCGGGATTTCACCTGCTACTATTTTTGCGACTGTTCAGGAAGACCTTCCACAGCTTCTTTCAAAATTAAATCCAATAGTATACTGATTATCAATTAAATACTTTAATGAAAAAAAATATCCTTATTGTACCCGGTGATGGAATCGGGCAGGAAGTTACTGAGGTTGGAAAGAGTGTCCTGGTGAAGATAGCGGAGAAGTTTGGGCATGAATTCATTTACGACGAGGCATTAATGGGCCACGCTGCAATCGAAGCGACAGGTAACCCGCTTCCTGACGAAACACTTTCCAAAATGCGCGCTTCGGATGCAATCCTTTTCGGCGCAGTAGGTCACCCCAAATATGATAATGATCCGACAGCCAAAGTCCGCCCGGAACAAGGTCTGCTGAAAATGCGTAAAGAGCTGGGTTTGTACGCCAATTTGCGCCCTATTAAATTGTTTGACGAGCTGCTGGGCGCGTCTTCCATTAAGCCTGAAATTCTAAAAGGATCAGACATTCTCTTCTTCCGTGAGTTGACTGGAGATATATATTTTGGCGAAAAAGGGCGTAAAAACGACAATGATACTGCTTATGATATCGCTGAATACAGCCGCTATGAAGTAGAAAGAATTGCCCGTAAGGCATTTGAGGCTGCGCGCACAAGAAGAAAGAAGCTTTGCTCGGTAGATAAAGCGAACGTATTGGAAACCAGCCGCCTTTGGAGAGAGGTTGTGCAGGCACTTGCTCCTGAGTATCCTGATATCGAAGTAGAGCACCAGTTTGTGGATTCTGCTGCGATGATGCTTATCAAAGATCCGCGCCGTTTCGACGTGGTGGTAACTGCCAATTTGTTTGGTGATATACTAACAGACGAGGCAAGCCAGATTGCGGGTTCAATGGGTATGCTTGCATCGGCTTCGGTTGGTGACAGTACCGGTGTTTACGAACCGATTCATGGTTCCGCACATGACATTACCGGTAAAGGAATTGCCAATCCGCTTGCATCCGTATTGTCAGCAGCATTGCTCCTGGATATCTCTTTCGGGTTGAAAGAAGAATCGGATTCGATCATTGCGGCTGTGGACAAGTTGCTTAAAGACGGGTTCAGGACCAAAGATATTGCTGATTCAACTACCGCAGCAGACAAAATCCTGAATACGCAGGCGGCAGGGGTTGAACTTTTGAAAAGATTATAAACTAACCGAAGTTTTGCCAAAGAATATTTGTTGGAATCAAAACTTCTGCTTTCTTTGCAATATAAACCAGTTGTCAGCGAATTTTCGCCAAGTACTAATGAACGCACTCCAAAGAAATTCAAATCTTCTCATTCAGATAGTTCCGTAACACGGGAAAAGGTTATGTTGTGATTTCATTTCGAACCCTTTCCTGCTTAGGAAGGGGTTTTATATTGCTTAAAAATTATTAAATTCGTATCCATTAATTTTTAATTCCCACCAATGAGTAATCGAGTTCAGATCTTCGACACAACTTTGAGAGACGGCGAGCAGGTACCCGGCAGCCAATTGACCACCGAAGAAAAGATTGTTGTAGCGAGTCAACTCGAGAAGCTGGGAGTAGATATTATTGAGGCCGGATTTCCTGTATCAAGCCCTGGCGACTTTCGCTCTGTGGTAGAAATTTCAAAAGCAGTTCGCGAACCGATTATCTGCGCATTGTCGCGGGCAGTACAAGGTGACATTGATGCAGCGGCAAATGCATTGCAATATGCAAAACGCGGACGCATTCACACCGGCATCGGCTCTTCGGACATTCACATTCAGCACAAATTCAATACGACGCGCGAGAAGATCCTGGAAAGAGCAGTAGCAGCTACGAAATACGCCAAATCCAAGGTTGAAGACGTAGAATTTTACTGCGAAGATGCAGGCCGCGCGGATTTGGTTTTCCTCTCGCAGCTCGTTGAAGCAGTAATTGGAGCAGGCGCGACCGTTGTCAACATTCCTGATACAACAGGATATTGTCTTCCTGAGCAATACGGCGGCAAAATCAAGTACATCTTTGAACACGTTTCCAATATTCATAAAGCTACTATCTCGATCCATTGTCACAATGACCTTGGTCTTGCCACTGCCAATTCCCTTGCCGGAATTTCCGCAGGCGCCCGGCAGGTAGAAGTCACGATCAATGGAATAGGCGAGCGCGCCGGTAATACTTCGCTCGAAGAGGTTGTTATGGCAATGCGTGTCCACCAGGATGAGCTCGGCTTGGAAACTGGCATTAACACGCAGTTTATTTACCCGACAAGTCAGCTGGTTTCAAAAATGATGCGTATGCCCGTGCAGGCTAACAAGGCGATTGTCGGTCGCAATGCATTCGCGCATTCATCGGGAATTCACCAGGATGGTTTTCTTAAAAATAACCTGACTTACGAAATCATGAGCCCGCAGGACGTGGGAGTAGATAAGTCGGACATCGTCTTAACGGCAAGAAGCGGACGTCATGCATTAAAGCATCGTTTTGAGCTCCTGGGTTTCAGTTTTGAAAAATCAAGCCTGGATGAACTATATACGCGTTTTCTTGAAGTCGCTGATTTGAAAAAAGAGGTAAATGACGCTGACCTGGTTGATTTAGCAAAAACTGCTATTCCGGCTTGATTAGAATATGCTTAGAAATGCTTAACTCCTTGAATCTGAATTTGATGTTTTAAAGAAATTTTTGTAATGTTACATATTCAATAACATCCATCAGATTGCAAAAAGCCCTCGGTGATTCTGACTAAGGGCTTTTTTCTTGTTTAAAGGATAATGGTGCGGTTGTTGTGAATGAAAACGCGGTCGTTAAAAACGAGTTTCAGCGCCTTCGATAAAACCGCTTTTTCAGTATCCCTCCCCAAAGTAGCCATATCAGCAGCCGTTTGTCGGTGATCCACTGATTTTACATCCTGCGCAATAATAGGCCCCTCGTCAAGATCGCTATTCACAAAATGGGCGGTCGCCCCGATGATTTTTACACCACGTTCATAAGCCTGCCTGTACGGATTTGCTCCCACGAATGCAGGAAGAAAAGAATGGTGGATATTGATAATTTTATTAGGGAAGTGATCCACAAATGCGGGTGTAATAATGCGCATATACTTGGCAAGAACGAGAAACTCCGGCCGGTATACATCGAGAGTTCTCAGTATTGCTTCTTCATGCTCCTCCCTTGTTTTATCCTCGTGAGAGATAAAGTGAAATGGAATGCCAAATTTGCCAACAAGCGGCTGTAACTTATTGTAGTTACTCACTACTGCGAGGATATTTGCATCCAGCTCATCGAATGCATACCGGATCAGCAGCTCGCCCAGACAGTGATGCTCCTTAGTCACTAAAATAACGATATCTTTCTTCTTCTTGGGATTGATCCTTAGGTTCAGACCGGCAGGCAACTCGCTCTGCAATATTTTTAAAAGTTCGTTTACGTCCGTTTCACCTTCAAATTCTGTCCTCATGAAGAAGTACCTCGACGGGCTCACATATTCGTCATTTCGTATGATATTCTGATTATGTGTAAAAAGAATGCGTGTTACCTGGTAAATCAACCCTTTATGATCAGGGCCGTCCATTAAAAGAATATGTTTTTGAATCATTTAGCTTTGTTTACTGTCTAATCCGGTAACCAATATCTGAAAATTTCTGTTAGCTAATTTCCATAATTCAATATTCAATGGCAGAAGAACTGATTATACCAGCTGATTCCGACCGCGCCGGTGCTTACGAAGCGCTCATTCCGCAAATTGCCGGACTTATAGATGACGAAAGTGACCTGGTTGCCAACCTCGCGAACATTGCAGGCGCATTAAAACAAACTTTCGGGTTTTTCTGGGTTGGATTTTACATTGCGAAAGAAGGACAGCTCGTACTCGGTCCTTATCAGGGGCCAATTGCCTGCACCCGTATTCCTTTTCACAAAGGCGTTTGCGGAGCCAGTTATTCTAGAAAAGAAACGATCATTGTCCCCGATGTAGAGCAGTTTCCAGGACATATTGCTTGCAGCTCTGCGTCAAAATCCGAGATTGTATTGCCTGTATTTCATCGAAACGGCACCGTGGCAATGGTTTTGGATGTTGATAGCGACGAGCTGGATAATTTCAGCGAGGCAGATGCAGACGGACTTGGCAAGATCCTGCGCATGCTTGAAAAGAAGTTATAAAAAAAAGGCTTTCCCCTTTCGGAAAGCCCTCAACAATAGCATTGTTACCAGGTTAATTCAAAGAGAACATCGGCAGTCGCAAAGCAACAACATTATTAAACATCAGCTTCGTGATTTTCGGATTCATATAGTCAATCAGCGGAAACTCGGATACAAGTGACATTACCTCAAACTCACTGTCCGCCCTTACGACGCACCAGAGCCGGGAGTAATCATCTGATAATGCATAGGACATCATTCGTCCCATTTCCATAAGCTCATTGATCTTTTTCTTCTGTGCTGGTATTTTTGCCGTGAAATCCTCCGTAAGCACCGCCGGAAGTTGTATTTCAACCATATATTGGCTCATAGGTGATAAAGTTAGGTTTACAACAAATACCTTTCTTCTTGTGTGTGATCTGTTTATAAAATGATATGCACCGGTTATTAGTTCCTCAAAACAACATACGAATATTCTGGAAAATCCGGCCAGTACTTTCCAACCATTTAAACGCGATCTGTGTCGTATTATGTACGGATTGCGGTTTTCAGTATTTCAAACCCAGCCAAATCGAAGCAGTATTCGACTACCTTTGGGTAAGGGTGCTGATTTTAAATCATAAACCGAACGAAGCACCCCCAACCTTCGGATGACCTTTAACGAACAGGAACTGGTGAGAGGCTGTAAACAGCGCAACCGCACCGCCCAGAAGCAGCTATACGATGTTTTTGGGGGAAAGTTGTTCGCTATTTGCCTTCGGTACACCAAAAACCGGGCTGATGCGGAGGATGTTTTACAGGATGCTTTTATAAAAATATATGAGAATATAGATTCTTTCAGGGCAGACAGTCCATTGGAATACTGGTTACGCTCGGTCGTAGTAAATACCGCGCTCAACCACCTGAGGCAGCAGAAGTACCTGAAAGATCTGGATGACATTGATTACCATCTCAATGGGATTGCGGACAGAGAGTTTACACTGGGTAATTTCCAGATGCAGCAATTACTGGAGCTGATCAGGGAGTTGCCGCCAGGTTGCCAGACGATCTTTAACCTCTATGCCATTGAAGGTTATCAACACAATGAAATAGCTCAAAAACTGGGTATTTCAGAAGGAACTTCCAAATCGCAATATGCGAGGGCAAGAACACTCCTTCAACAAAAACTGAACAAGGAAACAAGATTTGACGATGGATCCGTCCGGAATAAACAATTTTGAAGAACAGTGGCGAAAGGCGCTGAGCGATGCTTCTGAAACTCCCCCGAAATCAATCTGGGAGAATATAGAAGCGCGTCTCGACGAAGAGAATGAGAAGGGGAAAGTTCTTCCGCTTTGGTGGCAGTCAAAAAAGTTGTGGCTTGCTGCCGCATCGGTTGCTGCTTTGCTGGTCGTAGGTGCAGGAATGTGGTATTCCAATTTCAGGAATGCGCATCATGGAAATGATCTCGCTATCACGAAATCAGCTGTAAAGCCTGAGTTACATTCAGCTGACTCTGATACCTCAGGTACAGACATTAAAGATAATGAGGCAATTGCAGCTGCTGGAAATGAAAAGAATTCTTCGGATAAGCAGTCTGATATTTCTGATAAAAACTCAGCCATTGCGGGCACTGGAAATGCCGCACGTAATTCGCCGGCTTGGGAAAATAGTCGCACCAATGCATTAGCGAAATCGGAAAGGTCTGGTGTACAGCCTTCCGGAAGGGATACCTACTCAAAACACACTCTGCCCTCGGAGCAGGAGAACATTGCCGCAGTATCGCCAGCTACCCGTGAACCTGAGGCTCCGCTTTTGGCACAAAATAATACAGACCAAAATGCGGCTACGCCGGAAATGCTTGCAGGGCGTTCCTATAATGACCTGGATGTGCATTTCCAGAAAAGGTATGTATTCTTTAAACCTGATGTGATTGCAGAAGAAGAGATAAAGCCCAAAAAACACAAGGAATATTGGGCTGGTATCGGGATAATGCCCGGTTCTTTTAATCCCGACGTGCAGGTTAAGCAAACTCCGCAAGCCTTTTCTTATCAGGCGCTTTCAAGTGCGAGAGCGGTTTCCGGTTCCAGTGAAGCAGGTGCTTCTTATGCCTTGCAAACACAAGGCGGAATGCGGTTTTCGAAACACTGGTCGGTGGAACTTGGTCTTAGCTACCTGCAGGCAAACTCTTCTTATGAAGGCGGCGGGTACCTGCTGAATGCTTATAACCAATCGGCTAACGTACTGGAAAATGCATTGGCCGACGCTTCTCCGAGACCGTCTTTCTCAGCCGAGAAAAACTTTAACAATGGAACTGCCTATATCGATGTAGCCAAAAAGGTTAGCAACAATTACCAATACCTGCAAATGCCGGTACAAGCTGGTTTTACGCTCAATCCTGACAGAAAACTGAGCTACTCTCTTCTGGGCGGTATGATGGCGAATTTCTTCCTGAGCAATGAACTTGAAGCCGCTTCGGGCGAGATTATCACCACCACAGCCAGCGACGAAATATACAGAAGTGTGAACTGGGCTGCCACCACTGGTTTGAGGTTCAATTACCGCCTTTCCAACCAGTGGAAAGCGAGTTTGACGGGCTCTTACCAGAGATCTGTTTCATCAGGTTTCAGATCTAACCAAACGCTGGACGCACATCCTTACCTGTACGGAGTGTCCTGGGGAGTCAGGTATTCATTTTAAAATTGTTCGAAACCTCTTCCAACCTTCGTTAGGGTTTTTGAATCTGAAAAGTGTTGATGCATTGAAAGGGAGTCTTTCTTCTTGAATCTGTTCCTTAGCTTACCTTAACATTTATTAGCCATGAAAATCTTAACCAAGTCACTCTTTGCATCCTTACTGGCGGCTTCTGCTTTGGTAGGTTGTACCAGCGATGAGGATGTCAACCCTTCCAACGAGGTTAATCCCGTGATCATTCCTGCCGAAGTAGCAGACGGATCAAGCAGGTTTGCCTTCAACTTTTTACACAACCTTCAAAAAACACAGCCTGAGGACAACTTCTTTGTATCACCATTGAGCTTGCATATGGCGCTTGGAATGCTGCTGAATGGCGCTGAAAGTGAAACTGCACAGGAAATTCAGAAATCACTTGAAATGCAGGGTGTGTCAATGGCCGACCTGAACAAGGCATATCAGACCCTGATCAATGATCTTCCGGTTGCCGATTCAAAGGTTACATTAGGTCTCGCCAATTCAATCTGGTATAAAACCGGATTTAATGTCTCACCAGATTTCCAGAGTGTACTTCGCGATTCATTTCACGCGGAGATAACCGGTTTACCCTTTAACGCTGCTGCTGTCGGCAGGATTAACCAATGGGCAAGTGATAAAACCAATGGAAAAATCAAGAAAGTAATCGAGCAGATACAGGCTGATCACGTGATGTTCCTGCTGAATGCACTGTACTTCAAAGGTGACTGGAAAGCAAAGTTTGAACCTAAAGAAACAGCAGACGCTCCCTTCACATTGGAAGATGGTACTGTAAAAACGGTTAAAATGATGAATGTAAAGGGTGCATTCACTACCGCCGGCGATGCAACTTACAGTGCAGTAAAGCTTCCATACGGAAATGGGCAGTTTAGCATGACCATTCTGCTTCCAAAAGGTAGTGCTACGATTGACGGGATATTATCAGGACTTGATGCGGACGAATGGAAAACAATTACTTCCATGACAAATACCAGCAATATTAAAGTTGGCTTGCCCAGATTTAAGCTCGAATATTCGGCTTTACTGAAGGGTACTTTAATGCAAATGGGAATCAAAAGAGCATTTTCAAATGGAGCCGAATTTGGAAAAATAAACCGGGATACGGGGCTAAAGGTAGACTTTGTGAAACAGGATACCTACCTGGGGATTGATGAAAAAGGAACGGAAGCAGCGGCTGTAACATCAATTGGAATGTCGACTACCTCCTGGGGCCCCGAAGAGCCGAAATTCATTTGCGATCGGCCATTCGGGATTATCATCAGTGAAAACACATCGAATACGATCTTATTTATGGGAAGGATTAAGAACCCGGACAGCAAATAACATTAAGTGAACCTTTCATTATCAGACATTTAGAGTATCAAAGATAAAAAATGCCGGCCATGTCGGCATTTTCGGGGTGCGTTATCGTCCGAGAGCCTTGCTTTCGGACGATTTTGTTTCACCTGTGTTGTGAAAAGCACCAGTATCTGCCGTATGAGTGCTACCGCCGGCAAAGGCTTCTATCTCTTTTAAAAACATCGCTTTACCGCTGTGATACCAGGCGCGGAACTTTACGGATTGGTCAATGTGAGTGGGCAGGTAGTCAAGCAATATCGAGAGATCGAAAGATTTGGAAGTTACGCCCGCACCTGAAATAACGCCGTCCAACGCATTACATTCCTGTTCAAAATGATTGGGTACCGGCACCATCATCACAGGCTTGCCCAGGTACATTGCTTCACAAACAGATTCAAAACCGGCTGTCGTAACCAATGCACGGCAACCTGCGAGCATATTCAGGTACTTTTCGCTATTGATCCTGTGAAAGGTGAGCGTTTCATCGTACTCAAATTCTTCGGAAACATTCGGATTGTCCCAGAAGCAATGCAGCCTGATGTCGGGATGTTGCTGGTGCCAAGAGATAATTTGCTGGCTCAGACTGTGGTGTGTCATGTAAACCAGGAAATAGTCGCCTTTCCGAGGCACAAGCCTGCCGATCTCGCGCCTTAAAAGCGGCGGTACTACGGTGATTTTAAGATCAGGTCGCGACGAAATTTCACGGAATGACAACGCAAGCCTCTTGCCGGCAAGCCAGGAAGTGGATTTTGAGTTTAAATTGATCAAAAACCGACTAACCCTGCTTTGTTCAGGAAAAACGAATCGGGGATGCAGAAGCAAATACTGATGTGCAATGCAAACCATCGGGATTTCCGATCTGTACTTCAGATTGTACAAGCCGCCAAAGGTATCATAAAAACTGACAATCAGGTCTGGCCGGATCTGTCTCACAGTTTGATGTATCCTTTGGAGGCTGCGGAGGTATTTTGGAATATTTGCTAAATGGGTACACAAAGTCCGTTGCAGGTTCATTCCCCCGCCCTGTGCTTTGTAAATGATATTAGGTGCATCAAAGTGATACACCGGAGCATGAATGGACTCGTTGAAAAAGGCAGGTATCTGCCGGCCTGGCGAAGTTCCTACCAGCGCACCCACGACTTCGTGACCTGCTGATCGCAGGATTTGTCCAAGCGAAATAGCCTGGGTAAGGTGGCCCCTACCCTCGCCCTGCACCATAAACAGGATTTTCATATTATAAATAGCGTTGGTTCCGGCCGGTTAACAAGCCCGTGAATGCAACCTGCTTCTCAGAAACTGTGAAGTTCTCAGTAATAACCTTCGCTTTCGTTTTTACAGGCTTTTGAATAACCTCCTGCTGATCGTAATACAGCAGACTCCAGTTTCCGTCAAAATCCTCTACCAATGCACTGAGCGTTTCGACCCAATCACCCGAATTCATATACATGATCCCATCAATCTCGCGGATAGCAGGGTGGTGAATGTGCCCGCATATCACGCCGTCGCAGCTGCGGGAGCGCGCCAGCTCTGTCAGTTTTTCCTCAAAGTCGGTCATGTAATTAACCGCCATTTTTACGGATTGTTTAATCCGCTGGGAAAGTGAATAGTAAGACAGGCCTCTCCATTCACGGTATTTGTTGTAAAATTTATTGACCCAAAGCAAAAATGTGTACCCCATATCACCGAGGTACGCAAGCCATTTCAAATGCGTCGTAATGGAATCGAAAACGTCGCCGTGGGTAACGTAAAAACGCTGGGTACCCGAGTTTAGAATGTAGTCTTTTCTGATCTGAAAGTGCTTGCCGAGCCGCAGCGGAATGATCTGGTCCAGGAAGTCATCGTGGTTACCTCGGATGTAAATCACCTTTGTTTTGTGCTCTTCAATCATTTTCAGCACCCTTTTAAAGAACATAGTGTGCTTTCGCTTCCATACACCATATTTTTTCAACTGCCACGCATCGATGATGTCTCCATTCAGAATTAACTTTTTGCAGGTATAGCTCTTCAAAAAGTTTGTCACCTCCTCCGCTTTGGAACCTCCGGCGCCTAAATGCAGATCAGAAATGATGATTGTACGAAAGTGAGTTGTATCTCCCATGATACAAATCTTCTCATTTTATATTACCTGGATGTTACTGGCAGTTTATCAGTGAGTTAAGTTTTATACTAAAAACTATTTCTACAAATAGCGATACACAATTTCTGCTCGTCACCATTGGTTATTTAAGAAAAAAGCCCAGATATTTATATTTCAAAAAATCGACAAACCAAGCCATGAGAGCACTTTTTACCCTTCTTCTCGCATGTTCATTCGGTGCATTTGCACAAAAAATCCACCTTCCTCATGAGGTTGAAAAAGTAGCCGAGCCCGCAGGCGGAAATCCATTGTTGACTCAGTTTATCAACACCAACCTGCAAGTCCCATTTAAAAGCGCCTTCAAAGGTATCAATGGAAGGGTGTACGTAAAAGCAGTGGTCGAGACAGACGGGAGTGTCAGCAACGTGGAGGTAGCACGCGGGATTGATTCACTATGCAACCAGGAAGCACTCCGCGTTTTCAAACTCTACCAGGCATGGAAACCGGCTACGGTCAAAGGTGAGCCGGTAAGACAGTCCATTTCTTATCCGGTGACCTTCAAAATCGCGCCGCAGGCCGGATATGACAGTACGAGCAAAGCAATAGTTGAATACTACGACGGGAAATATGCGCCTTCTTCCGACCCGAACAAGGCCGAGTACAGGAAGATCCTGCCAGTAGACGAAACAGGGTTTGTAGCGCGCGATGTTGTGTACGAAAACCGCCAGGGGAACAAATGGAAACGAATGGGTGCAGCTGCATTTGCCAGGAATAATGGCTGGTTCAGGTCTGACTACCTGCCTGCAAATACCGATTCCATACAAGTGTATTCCATTTCTGCGAGAGACCAGAATATGGCCAGCCACGCTGCGGAAGGTACATTTCAGATGAATGGACGCTTGCTGGAGTACACGGAGTATGGCGCCAACAACAAAGCATACCTTCACAAATTGTATGATCTGAATGGAATGGTGCGTGAATTGCAGCTATATACCGACAGCGTGAAAACGGAAGTAAAATGGTATGAAAACGGCC
This sequence comes from Dyadobacter sp. HNCC25DJ183, assembly GCF_056895175.1. NCBI lineage: Bacteria > Pseudomonadati > Bacteroidota > Cytophagia > Cytophagales > Spirosomataceae > Dyadobacter > Dyadobacter sp. HNCC25DJ183. The sequence goes on along the minus strand of NZ_JBXHAP010000005.1, from coordinate 167,446 downwards.
AGATCAAATCCGTAACAGAAATCATGAGCGCCAAGCCGACCGAAATTCCCAGAACCGTATATCTCGATGCATGGAAAAAGGACGGAACACAGCTTACCAAGGCCGGCGAAGGTACCTGGGCAATAACCGAGAAAACCTATAATGGAAAGTGGCTCACCGAAAACGGCCGCATTACAGCGGGCGGCAAAACTGGCAAATGGACAGGTAAGTGGGCCGACAGTACCCTGCATTATGAAGAATTGTACGAAAATGGAACGCTACAAAAAGGAATAGCATACCACGACGGCGCAAAAAGTGAGTATACCGAGCCACAAATCAATCCGCAATTCAAAGGCGGCCTTAATGCATTTTACAGATTCCTTGGAATGAACATAAAATATCCAACAGAAGCCTCCCGTCGTGGAGTTACTGGGAGGGTGCAATTGTCATTTGTAGTGTGTGAAGACGGCAGTTTGTGTGAATATAAAGTTGAAAAAAGTGCCGGTTTTGGCCTTGATGAAGAAGCGCTGCGCGTTGTCAAGAAAATGGACGGGCACTGGGTACCCGGAGAAATGCGGGGCAAACCGGTGCGGGTTCGTTATAACGTGCCTATCAATTTTCAGATGGATTGATTTCACCAGGAAACCGTTTATCCAATCCCAAAACCATTCAAGTGTTTTGGGATTTTTTTTATCCTGAATTGTAATGCATTTAGCCGGTAATTGATAATATTGTGATATCATTTTAATATCAACTTCAAGGCTATGAATGAAAAAGAACTAGGTACTGAATCAGGGGCTACGATGCTCGGCCTCGGCTTGTTGCTGATGCTGGCAGGAGGTGCCCTTTCGGCCGGATTGAACAACTCGCTTCCCGGCGTAATTTTATTTATTCCCGGCTTTTTTCTGATACTCGGGTTTACAGTAATCAACCCGAACGAAGCAGTTGTAGCCACATTTTTCGGGGATTATCAGGGAACGATCAAGCGGAATGGACTAAGCTGGGTCAACCCGCTGTTTAAGAAGAAGAAGATCAGCCTGCGTGCGCGTAACCTGAATGGACAGAAGCTGAAAGTGAACGACAAGCTGGGTAATCCCATTGAAATCGCTGCCGTGGTTGTATGGCGCGTAGGCGATACAGTGAAAGCCTGCTTTGAGGTAGATGATTATGTAAAGTACGTGGAAATACAATCGGAAGCGGCTGTACGCCACCTGGCAGGCATTTATGCATACGACAGCATGGAAGACGATGACCTGGCAGCACAGGAAGTTACCCTGCGCGACGGAAGTGGTAAAATCAACGAAATGCTGGAAGGCGAGCTTACGGAGCGGCTGAGCAGGGCGGGCATTGAAGTCCTCGAAGCCCGGATTAGTCACCTGGCTTATGCGCCTGAAATTGCCGGCGCAATGCTGCAGAGACAGCAAGCTTCCGCAGTAGTGGCCGCGCGCAGACAGATCGTAAACGGCGCAGTAGGAATGGTGGATATGGCGCTCGCCATGCTGTCTGAAAAGCAGATCGTGGAGCTGGATGAGGAACGGAAAGCCGCTATGGTAAGTAATTTATTGGTAGTATTATGCGGTGAAAAGGCAGCGACGCCTATTTTGAACGCTGGCACTTTGTACCCCTGATATGTCAGAAAAAAAGGCATTTGTTTTACGGATCAATCCTGATATGCTCAAAGAACTCGAAGTTTGGGCACAGCAGGATTTTCGTAGCTTAAATGGTCAGATCGAATACCTGCTCAGCGAGGCACTGAAAAAACAGCGCCGGAGCAAGAAGCAAAGCAATGATAGTGAGGAAGGAAAAGAATAAAGAAAATGTTAACATTGCATTACAATAGTTGTTCTACCAATTTTTAAGCCGAACATGAAGCACGTCATCAGGATTCTGGCATTCGCCATAATCTCTCTCCAACTATCAGCCCAAATCCCCGATACTTTTCAGTGGCTTCCCGATGGAAGTGGCTATCGCGATGTAAGTGAAAACGATATTGTGGAAGTAACCTTGCCAGCGAATACGCCCAAGGTCATTGTTTCAAAAGCGCAGATAACTCCTGCAGGAGGCAGCCCTCTTCCAATCAGAAGCTACACGATGAGCAAGTCAGGAGATAAGGTTTTGATTTATACCAACTCCAAAAGAGTGTGGAGATATGATACCCGCGGCGATTACTGGGTTTTTGATATTACTGCCAAAACTCTGAAACAGCTTGGCAAAGGCTTGCCGGCTTCGTCACTGATGTTTGGAAAGTTCTCTCCAGACGGAAAACATGTAGCCTATGTAAGCAAGCACAATGTATATGCCGAGGATCTGCAGAGCGGAGAAGTGAAGCAACTGACGAAAGACGGTACTGATCGTGTGATCAATGGTACTTTCGATTGGGCATATGAAGAGGAATTTGATTGCCGCGACGGCTTCCGGTGGAGCGACGACAGCAAGTCCATTGCTTACTGGCAGCTGGATGCAACCAAGATCCGCAACTTTTTGATGATCAATACGACAGATTCCATTTACTCTTTCAATGTACCTGTTGAGTATCCGAAAGTAGGAGAAACACCTTCGCCTTACAAAATTGGTGTGGTAGATATCGCTGGCTCCCAGACTAAATGGATGAACATTCCGGGTGATCCGCAAAACACCTATGTCCCCAGAATGGAATGGTCGGGTATGCCAAATGAGCTTGTTATACAGCAGCTTAACCGCAAGCAAAACGAAAGTACCCTGCTTTACGTCAATACAACCGACGGATCTGCCAAGCCTTTTTACACTGAAAAAGACGAGGCCTGGATCGATATCAAGAGCCGCTGGGAAAATGACCCGATGGGCTGGGACTGGATCAACAATGGGAAGGAGTTTTTGTGGGTAAGTGAAAAAGACGGCTGGCGCCACACTTACCGCGTAAGTCGCGATGGTAAAAAGGAGACTTTGATCACGGTTGGGAATTTTGATATGATTAATCCTGTCAGAATCGACGAGAAAAACAATGCATACTATTTCATTGCTTCTCCCGACAATGCAACGCAGAGCTATTTGTACAAAACTACGCTTGATGGAAAAGGCAAGCCAGTGAGAATCACGCCGGCAGATCAGCAGGGATCGCATGTGTACGAAATTTCACCCCTGGCGAAATTTGCAATGCACCGTTTTTCCAATGCGAAAACTGCGCCGCTTACCGAATGGATTTCGCTCCCGAAACACACTTCCATTGATCCCGCGAATTCTATTGCACAGTCAGCAGGCAAGATCAATTCCGCCAAGCTGGACATTGAATTTTTCAAGGTAACTACGGACGAAGGTGTGGAAATTGATGGCTGGCTCGTGAAACCAATCAATTTTGACGCTTCCAAGAAGTACCCGATTGTATTCACCGTGTACGGAGAACCCGCTTCAAGTACTGTGAAAGATACCTATGGAACAGGCCGCAACAGATTGTACAACGGCAGTATGGCAGACGACGGCTACATTTATGCATCTATTGATAACCGCGGTACACCTTCTCCAAAGGGCGCGAAATGGAGAAAAGCCATTTACAAGAACATCGGGAGGATCAACATCAAGGATATGGACGGAGCAGCTACTGCAATGTTCAAAAAATATGCATTCATTGACACTTCAAGAGTAGCTGTGCACGGATGGAGCGGCGGGGGTTCTTCTACTTTAAACCTGCTTTTCCAATATCCTCAGCACTTTAAAACAGGTATCGCTGTGGCTGCTGTTGGAAACCAGCTTACTTACGATAACATCTACCAGGAACGGTATATGGGCATCCCGCAAGAAAACCGGGAGGATTTCGTAAAAGGGTCACCGATAACCTACGCAAAAAACCTGCAGGGTAACCTGCTTTACATTCACGGCACGGGAGACGATAATGTGCATTATCAAAATGCTGAAATGCTTGTCAACGAACTGATCAGGGCAAATAAGGTATTCCAATTCATGCCCTACCCCAACCGTTCACACAGCATCAGCGAAGGCCAGGGTACCTCAGCGCATTTGAGAAGTTTGTTTACCGATTATCTGAAAAAGAACTGCCCTCCGGGAGCAAAGTAAATTCAGGTTATAACCAACAAAAAAGAGCTGGATCCCATGTGAATCCAGCTCTTTTTTGTTGGTTATAATTCTTTTCTATTTACCGTAAAGCTTCTTGGCAGCAGGTTCGTATTTGTCGCCAGCTGACCATTGAGGAGCTGTTTTTCTATCTGCGATCAGGCGGGTCGTATAAGTATAAGCCTGGCTGAATTTCAAAAGATAGTTAAAGTCGACCGTTTCGGGATTGTCTGAAACCTGGTGATAGTTTTTCATGATATCACCGTTAAATTCCTTGAAGCCGGGTGTAAAAGTAGGTGCAGGAATTCCCTCTTTGGCAAAGTTCACGTTGTCCGATCTGTCAAAAAGACCTTGTTCCGGCGAAGGGTCTGCGAAAACGCCCAGACCGAAAGCTTTACTCGCAGTTTCAATTTCTGAGCGGGCGCCTGTACGGTCCAGGCCCATTACAGCCACGATCGTGGTGTCGTTATAACCTGCACCGTCAGAATTAAGGTTGAATATGCATTTGTTCAAAGGCAGCAGCGGATGCGACGCGTAGTATTTACTTCCCAGCAAACCTATCTCTTCACCTGTCAGTGCAACGATCAAAACCGATCTTTTCGGCGGATTTTTAGACAAGGCCTCGGCCGCAGTCAGCAGAGCCACAGTCCCGAATGCATTGTCTCTCGCGCCATTGAAAATGCTGTCCTCAGCTGTGAAAGGCTGGCCACCCTGCTTGCCTACACCCACGTGATCATAATGCGCTGACAGCAATATATACTCGTCTTTCAGCTTCGGATCAGATCCTGCAATTAAACCGACCACATTATAGCTATTGACCTGCTGCGTTTTCCGGCCGGCTGTTTTAAAGTCTATTTCCTTAGCGCCGCGCAATGCCCGGGCAAATTTTGCTTCCTTACCATTTATCCACGCGTGCGGAATGGAGGATAAAGAGCCTTTATCACTTTCCGAAAGGGATAACTTTTCGCCAGCAAAATTACGCAGCACGATGTTCCAGGGAATGGGCGCATTGAATAGCTCAATAACAGCTACAGCGCCTTTCTCAGCGGCGAGCTTTCTTTTTGCGATAGATGTCGCAATGATTTCGCCCGGTGTTTGAGTTTCGGGCGTGCCGCTTTCCACGAGCACGATCTTGCCTTTTACATCCAGGCCTTTGTAATCGTCCCAGCTTTTAGCCGCATTTTCAAGACCAAAGCTGGCATAAACAACCGGCGCTTTGAGATTTGTTTCCCCTCCGTTCATCAGGATCCAGTCCTGTCCCGCCTTCATGATTTCCGCATCAGCAGTGATTTCGCCGGGAGCAGAAGCTCCCATTTTCTCGAAAGGGACACTCTGGAAATAAGTGTTGTTATTGGTTCCTGTACCTGCCACAGCACTCAGGCCCAGCTTCCGGAACTGCTCTGCAATGTAACGGGCAGCAACAAGATTGCCCATTTCCGCAGTCCGCCGCCCCATCAATTCATCCGCCGCCAGGAACCGCATATGCGCCTCCACTTCGGATTTCTTCACCTGAAATTCAGGTAATGCAGGTGATTTCTTTTGTGAGAAGGAAGGCTGGAAGTGTAAGCTTAAAGCAAGCGCCAGCAAGAATGACTTATTCATTTATAATTTCAGATATCGTTTTAAGAAATTGAATGTAAAATAATCCTTACAATTTCCGATAAGGTCTTGAGGAATATTACCCATTCAAAATCACAGCTGCCTCCTTCGCAAAATAGGTCAGAATGCATTTGGCACCGGCGCGGCGGATACTGGTAAGTACTTCCATCATGGCGCGGTCACCGTCCAGCCAGCCATTTTGTGCAGCGGCCTTAATCATCGCGTATTCACCTGAAACATTGTATGCCGCAATGGGAATATCAAAATTCTCATCGAGCAAACGAATAATGTCCAGATAAGAAAGCGCGGGTTTTACCATCAGCATATCCGCTCCTTCCGCGAAATCAAGCTGCGCTTCCAGCAATGCCTCGCGCTTGTTGGCCGGGTTCATCTGATATGTTTTCTTATCCCCGAACTTAGGTGCCGATTCAAGCGCATCGCGGAACGGACCATAGAATGCACTCGCATACTTGGCAGAATACGACATGATACTCACATCCGAAAACCCGTGCGAGTCCAGGTGCTGACGGATATAACCTACCCGACCGTCCATCATATCACTTGGTCCAAGGATATCTGCGCCCGCTTTCGCCTGAGCGAGCGACATGTTGGCAAGAATTTCCAATGTAGCATCATTCAAAATCTTGCCATTCTCAACCAGTCCGTCGTGACCATCAGAACTGTACGGGTCCATTGCCACGTCGGTCATAATCACCAGCTCGGGAAAGCGCTCCTTGATTGCGGTGATCGCTTTCAGATAGAAGGTATGCTCGCGGTAACTTTCCGAGGCAACTTTGTCTTTTTTACTTTCGGGATAATTGGGAAAAAGGTCGATGGCGCGGATTCCGAGATCCGTTACTTCCTTTAATTCTTCGAGCAAATTGTCAAGAGAGAACCGATAAATACCGGGCATTGATTTGACTTCCACCTTTTGGTTGGAGCCTTCCTGGACAAACATCGGGTAAATGAAATCGGAAACCTGAAGTGTCGTTTCCTGAACCAGATCCCTGATTCCTGCGGATTTTCTATTACGTCTCGGGCGACGGGATATATTGATCATGATTGGCTGTCGGCGATCAGCTGTCGGCTGTCGGCTTTTTTGTAAGCTACTTAAATACTTAATGCAAATAAAAAACCATGCAGCTCCCGTTTCAGTTTCGCAAACCCTCCTTTTTCCTACTTCCTCCCCTTCACCCCACCATCAACTTAAACCCTTCCCCGTGCAGGTTCATGATCTGAATGGAAGGATCTTCGCGAAGGTATTTGCGTAGTTTGGTAATGTACACATCCATACTGCGGGCATTAAAATAGGAATCGTCTCCCCAGATGGTTTTCAATGCATAGCTGCGGCTGATCGGCTGATTGAGGTTTTGACAAAAAAGGCGGAGCAGCTCGGATTCTTTACTGGTAAGCCGGGCTGACTTGTCATTTGCGGAAAGCTGCTGGTGACTGTAATCAAACTGATACTGCCCGATCTGGTACACTTTCAGTTCTTCCTTAGTATCAGGCTGTTTTTTATACCGGCGCAAAATTGCTTCTATCCGGAGGAGCAATTCCTCCCGGTCAAAGGGCTTTGTAACATAGTCATCGGCCCCGACACGAAAACCCTGCATAGTATCTTCCTTCATTGATTTGGCAGTCAGGAAAATGATGGGAACATCGCGTCCACTCATCCTAACTTCTTTTGCCAGAGAAAATCCATCCTTTTTAGGCATCATCACGTCGAAAATGCATAAATCGTACTCTTTATCGACAAAAGCCTGCCATCCTTTCTGTCCATCAGTAGCAAGATCAGTAGAATAGCCTTTATCGATCAGATATTCCTGAAGCAGCGATCCCAGATTTGCATCGTCCTCAACTAGTAGCAGGTTGGGCATAGAAAGGATATTAAATTATGTTTGCAAGATAGTATTGATAAACCTTCTTAACTTATAAAAAATGTTAAAATTTCTGGTCTGGCTTGTCGCATTCGTCGTCCTCACGGGCATTGTTTACTATGCCGGACCGAAGGTGCCGGAAGCACGTTTAACACCCGTTTTACCCACCATTACCACTGACCTCCCCAAACTCGAACAGGAAATTAACCAGTCCGAAAAAGCAGTTGCCCACATTAAGCAAGACAATGAAGCCCGCATTATCTGGGCAGACAGCAGCAAAAAGGAAAAGACGCCTTACAGTATTGTATATATCCACGGCTTCGGCGCAAGCTGGGCAGAAGGCGATCCTGTGCACAAGGATTTGGCAAAAAGATATGGCGCGAATTTATACCTGGCGCGCATGCACGACGCAGGTATAGCTGATACCAGCGCATTTGATGATCTCACTCCGAACAACTTTCTGGCCGGGGCCAAACGCGCATTGGCGATAGGGAAAGCATTGGGTGACAGTGTGATCGTAATAGGTACTTCTGCGGGTGGTTTGCTTTCGGTATACCTCGCTTCGACACACCCGGAAATCAAGGGACTGGTACTTTATTCGCCCTGCATAGAAGTGGCCAATCCTACCTTGAAGCTGATTACCGGACCCTGGGGCAAGCAAATCCTGCACCAGGTCATTGGCGAGCACAGCAAAGGCAGGGACTCTATTCCCGAGCGCGCGCAGTTCTGGTTGCAGGGTTACCATACCAATGGACTGGTCACTTTGCAGCAGATGATGGACGTGATTTCGCGACGTGAAGTTTACGAGCGCATTAAAATGCCCGTTTTTGTAGGTTATTATTACAAAAATGAAAAAGAACAGGATCCAGTGGTTTCTGTAAAAGCGATCCGAGATATGGCACCACTGCTGGGTACGCCGGAAACATCGAAAGTTGAAAAGGCATTTCCGGAAAGCGGCGACCATGTAATTGCTTCACGGCTACGCTCTAAAGACGTAAAAGGCGTGTACGAAGCTACTGACAGGTTTTTTCAGGAAAAGCTCCATTTAAAACCAGTAGAATCGGCAGTAACCCAGCCTAATACTGTTAGTTGGGCTGACTAAATCTGGCATAACCAACCAAAAATGCTTTACTTTGCCGCCTTAAACGGACTTATCCTAATTAATCAATAGAGAGGAAAATATGGCTTACGGTTTATTAAAAGGAAAAAGAGGAATTATTTCAGGTGCATTGGACGAAAACTCGATCGCCTGGAAAGTAGCCTTGAAAGCAAAAGAAGAAGGTGCTACGTTCACATTGACCAATGCGCCGATCGCAATGCGTATGGGCGCGATCAACGAGCTGGCCAAACAATGTGAAGCCGAAATCATTCCTGCCGATGCTACATCTATTGAGGATATAGAAAACCTTTTCAGCAAATCAACCGAAGTACTGGGTGGCAAAATAGACTTTGTGCTGCATTCAATCGGAATGTCTCTGAATGTGAGAAAAGGCAAAGAATATGGCGATCTGAACTATGAATGGTTTCAAAAAGGACTTGATATCTCTGCACTTTCACTGCACAAATTCATGCAGGTGGCCGAGAAGCAGGACGCATTGAACGATTGGGGTTCAGTTGTTGCATTATCCTACATTGCAGCCCAAAGAACCTACTCTTTCTATAATGATATGGCCGAGGCGAAAGCATTGCTGGAAAGCATTGCCCGCAGCTATGGATACCGTTATGGAAAAGCGAAGAACGTTCGCGTAAATACGATTTCACAGTCTCCTACCAAAACAAAAGCTGGTTCGGGAATAGCGGGATTTGATGCATTTTATGATTTTGCAGATAAAATGAGTCCGCTGGGGAATGCTTCGGCAGATGATTGCGCCAATTATGCGATCACGCTCTTCTCCGATCTCACCCGTTTTGTTACCATGCAGAACCTCTACCACGACGGCGGTTACTCATCGACAGGTATCTCGGAAGAATTGGTTGAGCTGATCCAGGAGCAACATAAATAATCCGCTGATCACACAGAACATCATAAGTAAAACCCTTCAAGGCACACGTTTTGAAGGGTTTTCTGTTTTTACTTAAAATATTTCCACCACTCACCCGTTTGCCGTTGTGTGCTATTTATGAACAGATTAGTTTTAGCCAAATTAAATTGACCCTATGAAACCTCGGATAAATCGGCTTTTTTCAGATCGTATTTTGAATAGAAAACAAGCGCGGCTATTGGCTGCTCTTTTGCTTTTCACTGCTTCCTTTTCATTCCTTTCCTGTGGCGGCGAGAAGGAAGAAACGAAGTCAGCTCCTGATACCCCTATCTATACATTGGTTTTTTTGGATAAAACGCAGAGCGTGCATGTAGACAGGAACTATGTCAATGAAAAGTACCGGCAGACGCTGACAGATATTGTAGAAACCAACATGCGGAACAAAGGCGATAAGCTGGAAGTGTATTTTATCCACGAAAATACCTCAAAAGCACGCGCGTTGTCGCTGACTGTAAGAAGTGAGAAAGATGATATGGAAAGCGCAAATGCAACCGACCGTGAGGGCATTGAGACTGCATTCCAGCTCGCACTTCAAAAAGAAAAGGGGATATATTTGAGGCAGTTACTGGCCAAATTAAACCAGCAGAACACAGGCGCTTCCAACTTGCAAACGGATATTTGGGCAAGCTTGCCTGTAATTGCCAAAGCCGGCGAAAGCGGATCGGAAGTAAAGGTCTACTATTTCAGTGATATGGTGGAAAGTGTAAAGGGTGCAGACCGCAGGGATTTCCATATTAAGCCGCCAAAAACTGACGCCGAGGCAGAGGCAGACGCAAAGGCAGATACTAAAAAGCTGAATCAATATGCGATAGGCTCGCCGCAGGTTACGATTGTCTCACCCTTTGAACCAACTGCTTCTACCAAAGAAAACAACCCGCACGTAACGCATTACTGGCAAACGCTATTTCAGGAGCTGGGTGGAGTGAGTGTAGAGGAGCTTTGAGTTTTTTAGAAGTTTTGAAGGACTTTCAGGTTCTCGGCTTCATTGAAGATAGCTTGTATCGGAATTTGAAAGCCGGGAATTGCGAAGCTGGTCACAGTCCCATTACCGGATTTTAGTACCAGCTCATATTCATCTCCGTTTAGATGATATTGTTCCAAAGTCTCAATCTCAGGATCGATTATCCAGTATTCCTTGATAGAATGTGCTTGGTAATCTTTGAATTTGATGCCCTTATCACGTTTTTCAGTAGAAGGCGAAAGAATTTCTACTACGAAATCCGGAGCAGGAAAAAGTGTTAAGTCTTTTGAGAAATGAATAGACTTTTCTTTTCCGAAAAAGGTAATATCTGGTTCATAATCATTTCGGGTAAGCGTAATCATAATCTTCTCAATACCAACGTAGCCCAGGTCGTTTTTCCCAACATAAATGCTTAATGCTCTTGAAAGCATACTTGTTGCGAAGTTGTGGCCGAGTTTCACAGGAGAATGAACAACTATTTCTCCATTGATAAACTCGATTTTCTGCTCTTCGGTGATCTCGTTATAGAATTTAGCACGACGCTCGCGCTCGTCATTAAGCACCTCGGTAACGGCTTGAACTACGAAATACGCGTCCGGTTCATTGAGAATGTCTGAAACAATTCGCTTACCCATCTCCGTTTTTAAAATTGGCCTTTCTAAAAGTTGTGTTTCCAAATTTAACAAATTTAAGGTTTAAAAAAATTGAATAATGAGATCCTTATCCAGCCCAGTTCTCCCGATCTAAACTCCGGTACTGGATCGCCTCGGCGAGGTGCTCTACTTTGATTGATTCACTGCCGGCGAGATCGGCGATCGTGCGGGAGACTTTCAGAATGCGGTCATAGGCGCGGGCTGAGAGCCCCAGCCTTTCCATTGCCTTACGCAAAAGCGTCTTTCCTGCTTCTTCAATCACGCAGATTTCCTTTACCATTTCCGGTGTCATCATCGCATTGGAATAAATCTCTTTTTTGTCCTTAAAACGCTCCGTTTGCATAAGCCGAGCACGAATCACGCGCTCCCGTATTTCAGCGCTGCTCTCGGATTTCCGGGTAGATGATATCTGGTCGAACGACACCGGCGTAACTTCCACGTGCAAGTCGATGCGGTCAAGCAATGGACCGCTGATCTTGTTGAGGTACTTTTGAACAACTCCCGGCCCGCATACACACTCCCTGTCAGGGTGATTGTAATAGCCGCAAGGGCAGGGGTTCATACTTGCAATGAGCATGAAGTTGGCCGGGTACTCCACCGCCATTTTGGCCCGGGAAATGCATACTTTTCTTTCTTCCAGCGGCTGCCGCATTACTTCCAGCACTGTTCGCTTGAATTCGGGCAGCTCGTCCAAAAACAGCACGCCGTTATGCGCCAGTGATATTTCCCCCGGCTGCGGATAACTCCCGCCTCCCACCAGCGCAACATCGCTGATCGAATGGTGCGGCGCACGAAACGGCCGGCGCGAAACGAGGGTAGCGCGCTGCCCCAGCTTGCCTGCCACTGAATGGATTTTGGTAGTTTCCAATGCTTCGGGCAAACTGAGTGGAGGCAAAATACTGGGTATCCGTTTTGCCAGCATTGTTTTGCCGGCTCCCGGCGGACCAATCATGATCGCATTATGCCCGCCCGCCGCTGTAATTTCAAGTGCGCGTTTGATATTCTCCTGACCTTGTACATGCTCAAAATCAGCATCATACTCGTTCTGATTGGCAAAGAACAAATCGCGCGTATCAACCTTTACAGGTGGTATATCCAGCTTTCCTTCAAAAAACGCGATTGCATCGGGCAGATTTTCGACGGGTATTACATCGATATTATTGACAATTGCGGCTTCATATGCATTTTCAGCGGGCAGGATCACTCCTTTAAAACCCTGCTTCCGTGCTTCAATGGCGATCGGGAGCACTCCTTTTATCGGACGCAGAATCCCGTCCAGCGAAAGTTCCCCCAGGATAATATAGTCTTCCAAACTCCGCTCACAGGTCAGCTGCTCGGAGGTGAGTAGCGTACAAAGTGCAATCGGCAGATCGTATGCAGAACCTTCTTTACGGATATCGGCAGGCGCGAGGTTAACGACCAGTTTCTGCCTCGGCATTTTATAACCAAAGTATTTGAGAGACGCCTCCACCCGCTGCTGGCTCTCCTTCACCGCACTATCCGCCAGCCCGACCATAAAGAAGCCGAGTCCCTGCCCTACATTAACTTCGATGGTGATGATGGTAGCATCTACGCCGAACACGGCGCTTCCGTAAGTTTTAGCTAACATGTGTGTGTTACTTTGAGTAAAAACAGATTAAGTCAGGCAAACAGCCTGCATAGTACAAACCAAGTGAAATTTTAGGTCCAGACAACAAGGAACCTTCACAGCCGATAGTCAACGGCTGGAACAGATGTGCAAATGGGGCGCATGGATTAACCTTCGGAAGCTGCGTAGCTTCCCTGAATGTACTTATTCAACCACTGCAGACACAGAGATATAGGTTGGAATGATGCCCGTAGCCCTGATACGCACCTCGGCATCTTCGGCCTGTGTATTCCCGGTCAGTACCAGCGCGGTATCAAGCCCGAATTTATTACCTCCGAGAATGTCGGTATGCAGGGTATCTCCCACCATGAGAATGTTCCGCTTGCTTACGTTCGGATAGTTTTTAATGTGCTGATAAGCAAAAATGAACATCTGCGGATCAGGTTTTCCAAAGCGGATGAACTGTCTCCCGATCGTGTCTTCAATCATTTTTGCCAATGCACCTACTGCGATGGAAAGGCGGTTCTTTGAAGCAGGGTATGTTTTGTCAGTATTGGCTACAATGACAGGAATGTTTCGTTTACGAAGCAGGTTCAGGGTTTTTGTCAAATCCGTGTTCCAGTCAAAACCTTCATCATCCAGAAAAACAAGCGCATTAATGCTGGCTGCCTCGTCAAGGTTCACCTGGCGGATTGAAATGGTTTTTAACCCTAGCGTTTCAATGTAATGCGCAGAATTGTCGGTACCCACATAAGCCACGAGCCCGTCACGGAATTTGTAGTCGAGGTATTCACGGGCCAGCATTCCCGAAGAAATGATCCGGTCGGCTGTCACATCATTGATACCCATTTTGAAGTACGAATCAGCGAGCTGTTCCGGACTGCGGGAAGCATCATTGGTCACCACGTAAAAATCTTTCCCGGTATCATTCAGGTACTGAAAAGTTTTCTCAATCCCCGGAATCAACCCGTTGTAAGTTTTTAGAACACCGAAGGCATCAAAGAATATGACATCATATTTAGAAATAACTGATCTGAAATTGTCAAGAACCATAGTAAAGGAAGTGAAAGTGTGGCCTGCGAAAGCCTATATATTTAATCTTTTGAGAATTTTGTCCGCGTCAAAACCATCAATGGACGGAAAATAAAGCTCGTATGCTTCTTTCTGAAGCTTGGCGCAGTAAGCCCGGTGGAAGAAGTATTTCCCGTATTTTATCACATAATTCAGGATAAAGAACCGGTAAGCTTCCTTCATAAACCGCACCTCACGCTCCGTTAAGGGATATATCTTATGGTATTCTTCAAGGAAAATCATAAAGCGTTCTTCCATCAGCGGCCCGATTAGATAACTGAAAACCGTCTTGTCGCCCACATTGGAACAAACCCGGCTGAAGAAATAGAAATCCATTACCCTGGACGAGACACGAAACCAGTCGTAGTCCCATCTTGAAAAGAGTTTCAGGTCGTCTGTTACCGAAAAATTCCCGATGTTCCAGTCTACGAAAACGGGCATCAGATCGAATCCGCTTACATTGAGGCGCTGTATATTTTTCATAAATATATCGCATTGCCTTTTGAGGATGTTGATATAGCCACGGTGTTCATACTGCCCCGTATCCGTTTCAAGAATATCCAGCAAGTGCTGAATATCGGTCCTCAGGTTTTTGGAAGATTTGGGAATAGACCGGCCTGCTCGAAAACACGCCTGGTGGAACTTCGCGGCCTCGGCACCCAGCTTCCTGATCTGGTCTTCATTCAACCGGCGGGGCAAACGGTTAGCCGCCCTGATCGGATTGTAAAAAACGACCCAGGTATCCACAAAATCCTCCTGGTAACGATATGTATAAACCTGATTGTTCTTAAAAAGTGATTTGGCGAGTACGTTTTCAAAAGGGTAAAGCAGGTTATTGGAAAGCGCCTGTATAATGCGATGATCCTCCTTGAAATGCTCGTATTTACCAAAATATGACAGCTTGGCGATTACTTTATCATCATTGTCCAGTGTTACCCTGAAAACATGGTTGGTAGATACCCTCGCACTGATATCTTCTACAAACTTGACACCGATCGAATTATCAAAACCAGCCCAGGCCTGACGGATAATTGCCGGATAATCTTTTAAACGCATTGCTTTATATGTTACAATTTAGCCTGTCGATGTTCTTATTGCCAGTTACAAGCAGTTTCAAAGTTAGCAACTTCAATGCGCCTATAAGGAAAGCTGACTGGATAAATAAAAAAATAATCACATAATTTTGTAAAAACTTACCGCATTCATTTTGTTTTACTACTTCTCCCGTTTTCTCGTTCGTCTGGCATTGCCGATTTATTTAAGAAAGCTTTGCGTCTCGCATTTCGACAGGTTGCCAAAAGGAAAGCCGCTGCTTCTGGCTTCCAATCACCCTGATTCTTTTTTCGATGCGGTTGTGATCGGCTCGGTGCTGAGCCAGCCAATTCATACATTGACACGCGGGGATGTTTTCAAGAAAAAGGCGGCTGCTTTCTGGTTAAGGCAGATCAACCTGATACCTGTTTTCCGTGGCTCGGAAGGGCGGCAGTACGTCAAAAATCACGATGTGACGGCCCAGGAAAGTCACGATGCATTAAAGAAAAATGATGCTGTTGTGGTGTTTTCAGAAGGTATCTGTGTCAATGAATGGCGCTTGCGCCCGCTGGGAAAAGGCACAGCCAGAATGGCGTATAAAATCTGGTTCGGAGAAGATGCATTGCCGCAAATGAAAGTAATACCGACCGGGCTCAACTATGAGAATTTTCGCGGGCCTCATAAACGTGTCGCATTGAAATTCGGTCAGCCAATCAGTCAGGACGAGATTCATACCAGTCCGCAGGAATATGAAAAGTGGCTCCGGGAGTTCAATGAGATTTTGGAACGAAAAATGAATGAGGTAATCCTCACAATCCCGGCAGAAGCCTCGGTACAGGAGCGCAACAGAATACTCGATTCCTTTTTCAGCGACTGCACAGTTCCGCCGCGCACCAATCCTGTTATGCGAGGATTAGGCTGGATCGGCAGGATGATCCACGCGCCGCTTTACTCATTCTTCACAAAAAAGACCGCCCAGTTAACCGGACGGTCTGTATTTTACGATTCCGTATTATTTGGAATGCTGATGTACCTGTATCCCGTAATCGTCACGCTCCTCGCATTGATTATCGGCGCATTTGCTGGGTGGTCGACTGCATTAATCGTCTTTTTCGGCTTGCCGCTGCTTGCCTGGATTGGCAGCAGGTACAAAGTGATCAAACATTAATCTTTCACACGGCCGAAACCCATTGTTTTCAACATCCAGTCGGGGAGCGGCTTCTGCGTTTTTCGTTTTTGTAAATCCATAAACCAGCCGATTTTCTTCAAGATTGGTACCTTATGTGTTTCTACCAGCTCGATCAATGTGCCGTCAGGATCTTCCAGATACGCAAAACGCCCGGCCGCTGCTTCCATTCCGAAAGAGCTTTCGCTGTCGATTGTGAATGGGTAACCCTGCGATTGCAACTTGCTTTTTAGGGCATTCATATCAAGTGTGTCAAAGCACAAGTGAATGTAGCCGCAATCTCCCCAGTAACGGTTTTCGAATATTTTTTTGGGAGTCCGGTCCAGCGCCTGGACCAGCTCGATCTGAATATCGCCCAACAACTTACTGAATGCACCTTCAGGGGTAAATTTCTTGCGGAGCAGCATTCTGCGGAATTGCTGGTTTGGCAGGGACGATGGTATATCCGAGAAAACGCCGGTTTCGTCATAAACCACTTCCAGCGGTTGTAACAAGCTTTTATAAAAGGCAAGGGATTGATCAATATCTGAAACGCCCACTACCACACCCGCAACTCCTCCTATCGGCGAGCCCGTTTTTTGAAACCACGTATTGTCTGTTGTAATCTGAAAGATATTACCGTAAGGATCATTTCCCCAGAAACCTTCGCCTTCCGGCAGCTTCACAATCGGTCCTACTTTCTCTTTCGACTGACTTTTTATCCACGCATGCGCTTTATGAACGTCAGGCGCCTTGAAGCGGATCGCATTGATCCCCAGATCGCCTGGCTCGACCTTAAAGCCAGGTAGCTGAGACTGGCGGCTGGTGAATGACCAGATTTCCAGCCCGCCTCCGCCAGCCATATTGATGGCGAGCACAGCATGCCGCTGATGTACTTTTCCGCCCGTGTAGGGGATCATCAAAGGAGCCTCTGCCTTTTCGTCAAAAACCGGTACGTCAAAGCCCAGTACCTGCCGGTACCACTTCCATGCGTCGGGCACGTTTTGAACACCTATTCCTACTTGTTGGATTCCTGAGATCAGTGCAGCACTCATTCGTTGAGGGAAAAAATTGGATCAATTGCTTAAACTTGGAAAGGCAATTTTACGAAATAAAACGCAAACCAGCGGCCGTGTGGCACAGTTGCCGGCAAAATGTGGAGTGTAGAAAATTTTTCTGATCAACAAAGCTGAAAGCTTTCTTTGATGAACATTATAATTCCTATCTTTAAATGAGATTTCCAGAATTTTATTTCAAAAAACGTGAAATCTACGCATCCATTTGGATGCGCTCATCGTATCTGTGATGAGCTTGTCTCAATTCAACCTGGAATGAATCAGTCAGTTATCATTGCGCCGATAAGCGAAAGCTTGCCGGATTTTTTAAGTGCCGCCAATTATTCGAAAGTCGTTGTTATTGCCGATAGTAATACCAAAAAGTATTGTTATCCGACTTTGAAAGAGGTTTTACCAAAACATACCGTCGTCACAGTTCCAAGCGGCGAAGCGAATAAGACTTTGTCGACCTGTGAGAAGATCTGGGAGGCAATGACAAAAGAAGAACTTGACCGGCACGCATTAGTCATCAATATAGGTGGCGGGGTGATCGGAGATATGGGCGGTTTTTGCGCGGCAGTTTACAAACGTGGAATAGATTTTATACAGGTGCCGACGACCTTGCTTTCACAGGTTGATGCCAGTGTCGGAGGGAAATTGGGAATTGATTTTCAGGGTTTTAAAAACCACTTAGGTGTTTTTAATATTCCAAAAAGTGTTTTGATCGACCCTTCTTTTCTAGGCAGCTTACCTGAGAGAGAAGTTAGGTCGGGATTCGCAGAAATCATCAAGCACTGTCTGATTGCAGATGCTGCGAAATGGGACGAAATCAGACAAAAAGATTTTGAAACGCAGAAATGGCCTGACCTCATCGCGCATTCCGTAAAGATCAAGCAGAACGTGGTAGACCAGGATCCAACTGAGAAAGGGCTGCGTAAGATCCTGAATTTCGGACATACGCTGGGGCATGCGGTAGAAACCTGCTTCTTGAACAAATCGGCAAATAAAAGGCTTTACCACGGCGAAGCGATCGCAATCGGGATGATCATGGAAAGTTATCTGTCGTTTGAGCGTAAAATGATCACACAGGATACGCTGACCGAGATCGAAGAATTCATTTTCGCGACTTACGGAAAAGTGAAGATCAGTAGCGAAGATGTCGAGGAAATCATTGCATTGACGAAGCAGGATAAAAAGAACAGAGGAAAAGAAGTGCGGTTTTCATTGCTGAAAGGAGCAGGGCAATGTGCGTATGATATAGTAGTTACAGCTCCTGAAATGCGTAAATCAATAGCTTATTATTTGGGATAGTTTTTACCAGGAGTCAGTTATAAGTTATTGGTTAGAATGTTTTGTATCAAACGATTACAGATATATTTTATTCAACCTGACAAATTAAACGCTTATGCTGAGGTCTATTTCTATCTATTCTGCACTACTTCTTGTAATGATCATAGCGGGCTGCTCCAGCGGCCGGAAAGTGTTCGTTGAGCACGATTACAGTTACGAAACCAATTTCAAAGATTACTCTTCCTATACGTTCCTGGAATGTGAACGTGATACCAACAACCTTTGTACCGAGATCTACGAAGCGATTCGCCGGCAAATGCAGGTGCGTGGGTACAAACTCACGGCAGACAAACCTACGCTGCTGGTTAACTACGGAATTTTCTACGATAACCTTCGCTATCAGGGCTATATGCAGCCGGTTATTAAAAACTGGGTGGATACTGAAAATGACGGCTTCCGCTATGAACCTATCAAATATGCACTAGACAAGGGAACACTGATCGTGTCGCTAATCGACGCGGAGAGCGACCAGGTAGTTTGGAGAGGTTATGCGTCGGGAATCTTCAAAGGGGTTGAAAACTCAAATAACCATTACAGAAGCGTCGTAAGGCGGATTTTTGATCAATATCCACTTTTCGCGAAAGGCTACGATCCAAGAAGATACAGCGAGGCCGTAGGGCGCTAAGCCGTCCGCTTTAGCCCGGTAGCCGTCGGCTGAAGCCGACGGACAGGAACTTGCTAATCTTTTACCGTCGGCTTTAGCCGACGGCTTGAAACTAGCGAGCTCTAAGCTAAGGCTTAAAACAAAAAAGGGCTCACCTTTTACCGTAACTTCAGCGTCGCAAGCGTTAGGATTGCCAGGATAATTCCTACGATCCAGAACCTGGTTACGATTTTTGACTCGTGGATTCCCCTTTTCTGATAATGATGGTGCAGGGGCGACATCAGGAATATGCGCCTGCCTTCGCCGTATTTTCGCTTTGTATATTTGAAATAGCTGACTTGCATGATCACCGACATGTTTTCAGCTATGAAAATGCCGCACATAATAGGAATAAGCCATTCTTTACGGATTGCGAGCGCGATTACAGCAATTACCCCGCCCAGCATCAAGCTGCCCGTATCACCCATAAATACTTGCGCGGGGTATGCATTATACCATAAAAACCCGACACAGGCACCTATAAATGCCGCACAGAAAATCACCAGCTCACCTGAGTTTGGAATGTACATAATGTTCAGATACTGCGAGAACTTGGTATTACCTGAAAGATAAGCCAGTACCCCGAGCGTCAATGCAATAATACCCGAAACACCTGCCGCGAGGCCGTCAATTCCGTCTGTTATATTCGCCCCATTCGAAATGGCGGTAATGATAAAAATGGCGACGATCGTGTAAATCACCCAGGTATATTCTTCCGGCAGCCAACCAAAAAGCAATGTCTTATAATCAAATTCATTGTTTTTGGTAAAAGGGATTGTCGTGACTGTCGGGTGAATAATGTCGCGGTAGCGCTGGATTTCGCCTAAACTTGAACTAAGTAACGGTTGATCATATATCCTGATCCGCACGCTGTCATTAAAAGACAGCGTGACACCCACGATAATACCTAATCCCACCTGGCCAACAATCTTGAAGCGGCCATGCAGCCCGTCTTTGTTATTTTTGAATTTCTTGAGATAATCGTCTATAAACCCGATCAAACCAGTCCAAATGGCAGTTATGATCAGCAATACAATGTAAACATTGGTGAGTTTTGCGAAGAGGATTACCGGGATCAGCAGCGAAGCCAGGATGATAAAGCCGCCCATTGTTGGAGTACCCGCTTTTTCCATTTGTCCGGCCAGCCCAAGGTCACGGATCGACTCGCCCATTTGCTTTCTCCTCAAAAAATTGATTATCGACTTACCATAAGTGGCAGCAATAAAAAGTGACAGCACAGTTGCTCCCAATGCGCGGAAAGAAATGTACTGGAACACCCCCGCGCCGGGTATATTGAAGTTCCTGTCCAGATAATCAAATAGGTAATAGAGCATGAAAAAGCTTATTGGGGGTGACGGCTGCAAAGTTGGGGCTTTTCCAAGACTACGCAAAAAGCCATTGTGTTTTTAATTGGAATACCGCTTTTCGAACACTTCGAGCAATATTTCCTTGTCATCAAAATGGTGTTTGACGCCCTGTATATCCTGATAATTCTCGTGGCCTTTACCTGCAATCAATATAATGTCACCCGGATTTGCCGCCAATCCGGCTTTGAAAATCGCTTCCCGGCGGTCGGCAATGGTAGTTGTTTTTTTATAGTCCAGTGGCGGTACCCCTTTCTGCATTTGTTCCAGAATGTCCATTGGATCTTCAAACCTCGGGTTATCCGAAGTCAGAATTACCTTATTGCTGAACTTGCATGCAATAGCAGCCATTTTCGGCCGCTTTTCAGCATCGCGGTTTCCTCCGCAGCCCACAACGGTAATCACCTGCTCATTTCCATTCCGTAAATGCGTGATTGTTTCCAGTACATTTTCAAGTGCATCGGGGGTATGTGCATAATCCACGATCCCGACGATCTCATCGGCAGAATGGAATTGCTCAAATCTGCCGGGAGGACTTTTCAGGTTAGACAATTCGGTCAGTACCAGATCTTCCTTCTCACCCAGCAAAACCGCCGCCCCGTATACTGAAAGCAGATTGTATGCATTAAACCGGCCAATCACCCTGAACCAGACTTCCTGGTTGTTCACATCCATATGCATGCCGGCCAGCGTATCGGAAATGATCTTTCCCTTGAAAGTCGCGAGTGTCTGCAAAGAATAGGTTTCAATTCTCGCCTTTGTATTCTGCACCATTACAGCTCCTCTGCGGTCGTCGATATTCACCAATGCAAAAGCACCTTTCGGCAGCTGATCAAAAAAGCCTTTTTTGGCAGCGATATAGTTGTCAAAGGTTTTATGGAAATCAAGATGGTCGTGGGTGATGTTGGTAAAAATACCACCGGCAAATTGAAGACCTGTAATCCTGTGCTGCGCCACTGAATGCGAGCTCACTTCCATGAACACGTGCGTGCAGTTTTTAGCCGCCATTTGCGAAAGCAGGTGATTCAATGCAATGGAATCAGGCGTGGTATGCGTAGAGGCGATTACCTCGTCTTCGATCTGGTTTTGAACAGTAGAAAGCAGCCCGCACCGGTAGCCCAGCGCGCGGAACAGCTGAAAAAGGAAGGTCGCAACCGACGTTTTTCCATTGGTCCCTGTCACTCCCACCAGTTTTACCTTTCTGGAAGGATGTCCGTAAAAAGCAGAGGCGATGAGTCCCATTGCTGCCGCCGAGTCCTCTACCTGGATATAGGTGACGTGCTCACTGATTTGCACGGGCAGTTCTTCACATAAAATGGCACTCGCGCCCATTTCTGTTGCTTTCCCAATATACTGGTGCCCGTCTGTCTGCGTTCCTCTGAGTGCCACGAACAGACTGCCGCGAAGAATTTTGCGTGAGTCAAGTACAAGTGCATTGACCGTTATATCATCAGAACCCGTTACCTGGGCACCGTTCACGTCAGAAAGAAGCGTACTTAGTTTTTTATCCTGATTGTTGTCCATCAAGAGGCTACTGTAAGGTTAATAGTATTGTTTTAATTCCCTCCTTGTTGGCACCTGGCGGCAACGATTGTTCCACCACCTTACCCGATCCCTTGAAAGTTACTTTATACCCTTTGTTCTCCAACAGATAAAGCGCATCCCGCATCGACATTCCCTGCAAATCGGGCACTTCTTTGGATAGTACATCGGCAGACCGCCAGTTTGTTTTCCCCTTTTTGTAAAGGGAAGCAGCCGCGTATTCCGCATCTTCCGGCGCAGGTGTAAGTTTCAGTTCTTTGCTGATCACCCTCAGATCAGAAGTTCTGCCCGCCCATTTAACAGGCTTGGATTCTTCCGGAATGGAATCTTTAACCGGCTTCTGAATGCCCACTTCGGAAGCATAAATGCGGTCGGCTACTTCTTTGAACACCGGCGCCGCTACACTACCCGCATACCGGGTATAGTCTGCACCCGAGCTCTTGGGATTGTCAATTACCACAATGCAGCTGTACTTGGGTTTATCAGCAGGGAAGTAACCTGCGAACGAAGTATAGTTCTTTCCTTCGGTATAAATGCCATTGATCAGCTTCCTGGCGGTTCCGGTTTTTCCCGCAATCTGGTACAAGTCGCTTTTTATGTGTTTTGCCAAACCGTTATTCACAACACCTTCCAGCATTTTCTTCACTTTGCGGACTGTTTCAGGCGAGCAAATCGGCTTTTCCGTTACATAAGGCTCCATTTTATCTTCGATCTCCTCCGCATTACGGATTTCTTTCACGATCATCGGCCGCACCCAGTAACCATCGTTTGCCACTGCATTATAGAGTGCCAGCGTTTGGAGTGGCGTCATTTGCATTTCATAACCATGCGCCATGTAGTACATCGAGTAAGAGCTCCATTGCTTTGAAGCAGGAGTACGTATCAGTGGTGGCTTTTCGCCTTTCATCTGGATATCGGTAGGTTCCGTCAGGTGAAATTGTTTGAGGTAAGCCAGGTACTTATCAGGTTTATTGGCAAAATACCGCATCATCAGCTGTACAATCCCGATGTTCGACGATTTTTCCAAAACCTGCGAGGCTGTGATCGTCCCAAAGCCGCCGCGGTGTGCATCGCGGATGATATTAGCCCGAAACCGCATTGCACCATTTCCCGTATTCACCATGATCTTGTCAGGGTCCATGTGCGTCTCTTCGAGAAGCGCCATCATCGTCGCCAGCTTGAATGTCGAACCCGGGTCATTGCTGCCGGCCAGTGCATAGTTGAAAACCTCTTCGTATTTATTGTCGCCACGTTTGGTCAGGTTCGCCATAGCACGGATTTCACCTGTTTTTACTTCCATGATCACCACAGAACCAAAGTCTGCATCCATTTCCGTCAGCTTCCGGCGCAATGCAATCTCGGCCATATCCTGGATCTTCATGTCGAGGGTAGTGTACACATCCCGGCCGGCCTGCGGCTGTACATTCAACGCGTCCCCCACCGGGATTTTCATTCCGCCTTCGACCATTTCTACCCAGCCTATCCCCGACTTTCCTTCCAGGATTTTGTCAAAACTGGCTTCAAGACCGATATAGCCCCGCCCGGTTTTCGGATCGATCCCGCCGATCGTGCGGTCCGCCATCGGACTATATGGTTTGTAGCGTTTGTAGATCGTTTCAAACTTACCTCCACCGCCTTTTCTGTTTTTGGCAAAAAACGGCCACTGCTTGATCTTCTCGCGTTCGAGGTAACTGATCTCACGACTTTTCAGGCGCAGGTACCTTTTCGATTTGCTTACGCGATATTTCAGGATCTTACTGCGGTAACCCGCTGCTGTGTTTTCTTTGAAGCTCCTGGCGAGCAAGGAAGCGAGCTCATCCAGGTGATCGTAGAAGTAGGTAGAGTCGGCTACTTTCGTGTCCAGACCAACGAAGTAGTAAGGCAGCGAAGTGGCTAGCAGGCTTTTATCATTGGAATAGATATTCCCGCGCATTGCAGGGATCGTGTCGAGTTTCAGGTCATTTTTTACAGAATACTCAGCCCAGGTTTTGCCTTTGAACTCGTCATAATACTGTACGCGGATCAGCTTTACGAAAACAAGTATAGCCAGCACGAACAACAGCCAGCCGACAGTCCGCGCCCTGTTAATAAGTGCCTTCTTGTTGTTTTGACCACTTTCGATTTCGTTCTTCATACCGGGAAGAAAAAATTACTTTTGACGATTTTCAGAGTTGAATGCGGATTAATATTCGTCTGCCTTGACAAAGATCTTTTTAGGAGGGGTCAGGTTTTCTTCCAGGCCGGTCGCCTTTACTTTTTCGATAATAACCGACTGTTTTTTGCTTTTCTGATATTCGGAATGGACCGAATGGTACTCGGCCCGCAGATCGTCCACTTCCTTTTTGAGCTTGATACTATTCCGCACATACTGCTCAGACTGAAATCCGATCCGCTCGTAAGCGACCAGCAGGATCACAACCCAGCCAAAATAGTAGAAATATTTGACTGGAAGCCGCTCTTCACGTCCGGGTGTTTTATCACCAAAGACCTTATCGAGGGGTAAAAATTTATTAAGCCAGTTAAAAAGGTGGTATTCCCGCTTCTTTTTAGGCGGTTTGGGCGCAATCGGTTTCGGTTTTCTCTTGTTCTCTGCCATTCTAATTCCTCCAAATTATCGTTCACTCAGCAAAAACCTGCTCTTTTTCGGCGATCCGCAACTTCGCACTTCTTGCACGCGGATTCCTCGCTACTTCCTCCTCAGTTGCCTCCACAGGCTTTCTGGTAACGCTGTTTAAAGGTTTTAAAACATTTCCGTAAAAGTCTTTTTCAACTTCACCGTCAAACTTTCCCTTTTGTATAAAATTTTTGACAAGCCTGTCTTCCAGCGAATGGTACGACATAACCACCAGTCTGCCACCGGGAGCAAGCACCTCGGGAACCTGTGAGAGAAACTCTTCAAGTACCAGCAACTCGTCATTTACTTCAATCCGCAATGCCTGGAAAACCTGCGCGAAATACTTGTTTTCACGATGTTTTGGCGCAAAGCGAAGCAGAATGCTTTTTAAATCATTGACCGTTTCAATGGGTGTATTGTGGCGCGCCGCGAAAATCGCATCGGCCGCTGTTCTGGCATTGGTTACTTCTCCGTACATTCCGAGAATGCGCTGCAGCTCCCGCGCCGACCTCGAATTTAAGACTTCGCGGGCAGTTTTGTCAACACCCGGGTTCATCCGCATATCGAGGTCAGCCTCAAATCTGGTGGAAAACCCTCTTTCGGGTGTATTGATCTGGTGTGAAGAAACGCCCAGGTCGGCCAGGATACCATTTACCTTTTCAGCTTTGTGCAA
Organism: Dyadobacter sp. HNCC25DJ183; assembly: GCF_056895175.1. Taxonomy (NCBI): domain Bacteria; kingdom Pseudomonadati; phylum Bacteroidota; class Cytophagia; order Cytophagales; family Spirosomataceae; genus Dyadobacter; species Dyadobacter sp. HNCC25DJ183. The sequence continues at coordinate 142,194 of NZ_JBXHAP010000005.1, read as the reverse complement.
TTTGAGATAGCGCCTCAAATGCCTGAAATTGGCAGCTATAAATGTAAAGCGGGGATCGCCTTTGAAGGCTTGTGCATTCACCGCCGCGTCGGGATCCTGGTCAAATGAAAACAGGTGACCGGTAGTAAGCTGATCAAGTATTGCCCTGGAATGCCCGCCACCGCCAAAAGTGACATCGACATAAATACCGGCCGGATCAATTTGCAATCCCTCAAGACATTCCTGTAACATAACAGGTTCGTGATAGGTACTTGGTTGATCCATTGTGAAAAGAAACGTTTTTAGGAACTAATTTTTGCCAGGCGGCAGTTACAAACTTAGCAATTTTAGATCGTAGGAATTGCGCCTTACATCGGATTTAATTTTCTTGCCGCACTTACATTTATACTATAACAAACTGTTTATGAGAGCAATCATTTCGGCAGCCTCGCTATTATTTTTAGTATTCCAAATCGGCTGCAAATCTGCCTCTGAAGCCAATCTTAAAAATGGCATCTGGAGAGCTACGCTCAACCGTGACAATCAGGAGCTTCCGTTCCTGCTCGATATATCCAAAAACGCCGACGGGAAAACGTACAACGTTTATGCATTGAACGGTGCAGAAAAACTCAGTATGGACACTGCCTATTTCGAGAACGATTCACTCGTTATTACCATGCAGCTTTTTGATGCCAAAATCGTTGCAAAAGCAGAAGAAGAACATTTAAAAGGCACTTACTACCGCCTCGCAAACGGAACTGTATCCGGTTCGCTTCCATTTGAAGCAAAATTTGGCGAGAAATATACATTCTTTAAAGAGGGACAAGCGAAGAGCACGCAGAATGTTTCCGGTAAATGGGCCACGGTTTTTATCAATGACGAAACCGGAGATTCTACCCAGGCGCTCGGGACTTTGACGCAGAAAGGAACAGAAGTAACAGGTTCATTTTTGACAACTACAGGAGACTACCGTTACTTAACCGGCAGTGTGAATGGCGATAGTTTGTACTTATCCACATTCGACGGGTCCAATGCAAAACTTTTCAAGGCCGCGGTAAAAGACGGAAAAATGAGCGGGTCTTTATGGTCAGGGATTAAAGGTTTCAGAAGCTGGAACGCGACTCTCGATCCCAATGCGATACTACCCGATCCTGTGAAGCTGACCTTCATGAAACCCGGATTCGAAACAGTTGACTTCAAATTTGCAGATCCGAGCGGAAAGGAATGGACCTTGAAAGATCCCCGTTTCGCGGGTAAGCCGGTTATTATCCAGATCCTCGGCTCGTGGTGCCCCAACTGTATGGACGAAACCAACTTCCTGCAACCCTGGTACGAAAAGAATAAAGACCGTGGCGTAGAGATCATCGGGCTTGCATTCGAACGTTCGGACAAACCGGAAGTGGCTAATCCTAAAATCACCAAAATGGTTGAGCGTTTCGGCATTCAGTACCCCGTTGTGCTGGCCGGCACAAGCACCGACGAAGCTACCGCGAAAGCGCTTCCTATGCTCAACAAAGTAATGTCCTACCCGACTACCATTTTCCTTGACAAAAAAGGGAAAGTACGCGAGATACACACCGGATTCTCAGGTCCGGGTACCGGAAAGTACTACGATGAGTTTGTCACTGAGTTCAATACGCTTATGGACAAGCTGATCAGCGAGAAGTAAGCTATTATACCCGATACACCGCGACCAGCCATCGCGGTGTATTTTTTTGACCAAAAAATAGTATGCTTGCATAATACTACTGCGGTTTTTACATTTGTGAACAAGGCTTAACTGATATCATTTAGCAGATCAAGACCAATGCGGAAAGAGAAAACGGTTGATTTTCAGATAAAACGGGCCTGGCATTCTATATCGAGAATGTACAATGCTTATGCGGCGCGTTACGACACAACCATGTCGGTGGGCTATGTGCTTTTGAATATTGACATTGAAAACGGTACACCTGCCACCAAGATCGCCCCGCTGCTCGGAATGGAGCCACGAAGCCTCGTCAGGATGCTCAAAACGTTGGAAGAGAAGGGGTTGATCAAGCGGGAGGTAAGTGAAAATGATAAACGCTTTGTAAGGATTGTACTTACCGAGCTGGGTAAGGAAAAACGCGAGCTGGCCCGCGAAGGCGTCATTTCTTTCAATACAATGGTGAGAGATAAGATACCGCTTGAAAAGCTGGTCACGTTTTTTGATGTAATAAAAGACATTAACAGGCTGGTAGAGGAAGAAAACCAGAAACTTAAAGCCGGCGAAGGCGATGCGGAAGAAGCATTCTGACTTTGCTGCTATTCTAAAAACCAAAATCTTTAACTGATGAATCGTTCAATCCGTAAAGTAGCTGTGCTGGGTTCCGGCATCATGGGTTCCAGGATCGCCTGTCACTTTGCCAATATCGGTGTGGAAGTGCTTTTGCTCGATATTGTCCCGAAAGAACTTTCCGAAGCTGAAAAGGCAAAGGGAATTTCTGCTGAGCACTCTGCTTTCAGAAATAAAATTGTAAACGAATCGCTGCAGCAAACGCTTAAGGGCACTCCCGCGTCGCTTTACAGTCCGTCATTTGCCTCCCGCATCAAAACCGGAAATTTTGAAGATAACCTGGCTGATATCAAGAATTATGATTGGGTGATCGAGGTTGTAGTGGAGCGGTTGGACATTAAAAAAAGCCTTTTCGAGAAAGTGGATGCGCTGCGCAAGCCGGGTACCCTCATTACCTCCAATACTTCGGGTATCCCCATCCATTTGATGGCGGAGGGCCGCAGTGAGGATTTCCAAAAGCACTTTTGCGGCAGCCACTTCTTCAATCCGCCAAGGTACCTTCGCTTGCTCGAAATTATCCCTACCCAGCAAACGGATCAGCAGGTAATTGACTTTTTGATGCATTACGGAGATTTGTTTTTGGGCAAAACAACCGTTCTCTGTAAAGATACACCCGGCTTCATTGCCAACCGCCTCGGCATTTACGCATTGATCCAGACGATCCGTGTGGCCGAAGAAATGGGCCTGAGCGTAGATGAAGTGGATAAGCTTACCGGCCCCGTCGCAGGTCGCCCTAAATCGGGTACTTACCGGCTTTCTGACGTAGTCGGCCTGGATACCACAGTGCACGTTGCCAACAACTTATACGCTTCGGGAGAAGGAAAAGACGAATCGCGCGACGCATTTGTCCTTCCTTCTGTTATGCAGAAATTATTTGATAACAAATGGCTGGGAGACAAAACCGGCCAGGGATTTTATAAGAAAGTAAAAGACGAAAAAGGCAAGTCTGTAATCCTGGCGCTGGATTTTGAAACTTTGGAATACAAGCCTTCCGAAAAGGTAAAGTTTGCCACATTGGAAGGTACCAAGGCAATCAGCGATGTTTGGAAGCGGTTTCCGGTACTGCTCGCCGGTCAGGATAAAGCAGGTGATTTTTACAGGAAAACCTTCGCTGACATTTTCCGCTATGCCACTTTCCGCATTCCTGAAATATCAGATGAGATATTCCGCATTGATCAGGCGATAGCTTCCGGCTTTGGCTGGCAGTATGGTCTGTTTGAAACCTGGGATGCGATCGGGCTGAAAAACATGCTAGGAATCATGGAAAGCCTTGACCAAAAACCTGCCGCCTGGGTGTACGAGATGGTGGAAGCGGGGAATGAATCTTTCTATAAAATAGAGAATGGAAAGCGGCTGTATTATGATATCCAGTCCAGATCTTACCGGAGGATCCCAGGTCAGGACAGCTTTGTAATCCTGAGTAACCTGTCCCAAAACATGGTTTGGAAGAATGCAGGCGCCAACCTGTACGACCTGGGCGACGGAATTCTGAACCTGGAATTCAAATCCAAAATGAATACCATAGGCGCGGAAGTGATCGAGGGCATTCAAAAGGGGATCAGCATTGCAGAAAAAGATTTCCGCGGACTGGTGATCGGTAACGAATCCAGCGAAGCATTTTCAGCTGGCGCAAACCTGGCGATGCTTTTCATGTTTGCAATAGAGCAGGAATTTGACGAGATCAATATGGTAATTGCGCAGTTCCAGCAAACGATGATGCGCGCACGTTACTCGTCTATCCCGGTTGTAACCGCACCGCATACACTTGCATTGGGTGGCGGCTGCGAGCTCAACTTACATGCAGACAAGATCGTGGCACACGCAGAAACCTACATTGGTCTTGTTGAACTGGGTGTGGGACTAATCCCGGCCGGTGGCGGAACCAAAGAAATGGCATTGCGCTGCTCAGATCTGTATAAAGCGGGGGATCCCGAACTCAATATTCTGCAAACTGCATTTATGAACATTGCGCAGGCCAAAGTATCCACATCGGCGCAGGAGGCACTTGAAATGAACTATCTGCAGGAAAAAGACCAGATCGTACTCAACCGCTCACGGCTCATCGCAGAAGCAAAACAGGCTGCGCTCGACCTGGCGGATAATGGATATACGCAGCCCAAGCAGCGCAATGATATCAAAGTGCAGGGCAAAACCGGAATGGCGCTGTTTATGGCTGGGATCGCACAAATGCGGCTCGCCAATTACATCAGTGACCACGATGCAAAAATTGCTAACAAGCTGGCGTACGTCATCAATGGAGGAGATCTGAGTTATCCTCAGCTAGTTACGGAACAATACCTGCTTGACCTTGAACGCGAAGCGTTCCTTTCACTCTGCGGCGAAAAGAAAACGCTGGAAAGAATGCAGGGACTGCTAAATGGAGGCAAGCCACCGCGTAACTAGCTGCTGCATTCCCGAAATGGAATTATAAGCAGGCGAATTTGTGTTTTTGAATATTAGGATTTTCGCCCAAAAATTCGATATTTAGAATTGATCAACTCAAATCTTTTCTAAAACCATTTAATCTTTGCGCCGATCCCAACCACAAGAAGAGCCTTATAATCAACAATGATTTCGAAAAAAGCCAAATACGCGCTGAAAGCCCTAAAAGTTTTAGCGGAGCAATATGGAAAAGGTCCTGTACTGATATCTTACATTGCAGAGAAGGAGAAAATCCCGAAGAAGTTCCTGGAGGCGATTCTGCTCGACCTGCGCAATAATGGTGTTTTACAAAGTCAAAAAGGAAAAGGCGGCGGATACCTGCTGAGAATGCCGCCGGGAGAAGTCAATTTTTCCAAAGTACTGCGGATTATCGACGGGCCAATCGCACCCGCTTTGTGCGTTTCAATGTTCTTTTATGGTCGTTGTGATGATTGCAAAGACGAAGAAACGTGCAGCCTGCGCACTGTGCTGGAAAGGTGGCGCGACGCTAACCTGGCCGTCCTGGATAAAACAACACTGACGGACCTGCTGCGTGCTGAAAATGCAGGGTCAGAAATTTTACCTTAATACCGCCCGGTCATTGCGGACAAACAGTCGCGTACCGTCGAAGTCTCCGATATACTTGTAATTGTTTTGGACGTAAGTCAATAGCGCAGGGTAGCTTTCAATGCCCTGCGCTTTTTTGTCCTGGACCCAGAAGCTGTTCTTCCCGACGGCATCCAGAATAAATGCAGGTTTGGTACGTTCCAGATCAGACATATACCTCGTGCGGTAAACTTCCCGCATCGGATGTTCGAATATAGATCGCTCAGAATGGTTTTCGGCGGTACCTTGCGCCAGTTGCGCTTCCACGTAATACCGGCATTGCCAGCCCCACACAATCATGTAATCGGCATCGGAACTGTACTTTTTCAGCTCCTTCACAACCGGGCTTTGTGCCAGTGTTGTTGCGTCCACAGAATAAAAGTTATTGACTTTCCTTTCCTTCAAGAAACCCGCTGCATCATTTCCTGCAAACCATAACAAAAACGCAGCAGGAAAAATAAGGGCAAACTTGCTGACTCTCTGAATACCCGCGGCGGCTAGTAAGGTCCAGGGGAGAATGCAGAAGTTGAGGTAATGGATAAAGTCATTTCCGGATTTGGTAACAGCATAAATGCCCGCCAGCAGCAGCAAAAGAATAGTCAGAGAGACAATAAAGCTACTTTCCCTCTTTTTTGCATTAATAATCTCGGCAACACCAACCAATATCGGAAGGATAAGTGCGAAGGTGTAAAATTGAAAATCGGGCGATAAACTGAAAATGCGCCAGAACTGGCGGGGAATACCGAAAAACCCTTTTCCACCCGCGTAAATCGCATTTCCCAACAGGTAAAAATCGATCATATCACTGAAAACGTCGTGAGTCAAAGTCCAGATCAGGGTAATCAATGGAAAGGTAATGCCGCCCAGGAGCAGCAAAATCAGCGGCAGTGTGTCGTGTCGGTTTCTGAACCATTGATATACATAAAACAAGGCTGCGAACACGAGGACAAAAGCTTGCGGAACTGCCTGTAATTTGGCAAACGGAACAGCGCCTGCAACCAACCCGAGTACAAAAGCATTGGTCTTCAAACTTCCATTTTGGACACTGATCCTCGATAGCAGCCAAATGCAGAGCGCCAGAAGAAATACCGGGAATTGCTCACTGGAATAATGAACGAAATCAACTTCCTGCGTAAAAGATAGTAAAACAAGCGGCACGGTCCAGACAAGACGGGCTGTGTTCTCGCCAAACCAGTTTTTTAATGAGAAAAAGAGGAAAAGCAGGGAGCCCGCAGAACAAAGCAGCCCCATCAACCGACCGGAGGTGTAGTTGATCTCGAAGCCAAAGAGGCGAGGGACAACGAGCAGGTAATTATCGAGCGGACCGATAGTAGTACCATCCACCGAGCGCCAGTAAACAGGATCCTGGAACAGTGTGATTGCGTGGCTAAGCATCTGGCTCTCATCCGGATTGAGCTCGCGATTGAACACGATCACGGGCATACGCATCAGAAAAAGCAGCAAGATCCCGAGCAGAACAAATGCGCCGGAAGGCAGCTTTTTATAACCCGCAGATAATACAATCATTCCGGCCAGCAGATAGCCGATCAACCAATAGACTGTCGGGGAATGATCGAAAGTAAACATAGGCGGCTAGCTGATAGTATCTACCTTTTCTACGAAATCCCGGTAATGCACGGCCGGAATGAAGTGTTGCTGCGAACGGTATTGTAATACCATAAACACCAGAAAAAGGGAGATCAGAAATGCCTGCAGCATTAGGATCATCAGGGTACTTCCTAAAGTAGAAGTCCAGCCAGGCGTCGCATTACCTATTAATTTCAGGAACAGGATCACAAAAATGAATGCGATTGCAAGCCCTGACATGAAAATGGAAAAGATCAGAATGCGGACCGCCGTGGTGTCGATCATCACAGAGATTGCGCTCAGACCGTGTAAAACGAGGGAAACGAAATTCATTTTACTTTCGCCCGCAAGTCTTTTTGCACGATTGGTAAGTACAGAATCGTACGGAATGCGTGATTTGATAACCCCACCGGGATAGTTGTTCCAGATTTCGGAGACACGCACCAGGTTTTGCAGGCGACTCCGGGGAACAAGACTGAAATTTCCGAAGGTGATAACTTTGCCAGTTAATAGCTTGAATATCAACTTATAAATCACATAAAAAATCCTGAAAACAGGACCTTCTGTCCGCTTGTTCCTTTCTGCAAAAATGATGTTATCCGGTACTTCGAGCGATTTGCGTACGAGGCTGTTGATATCCGAAGGCGCATCCTCTCCGTCTGCGTCCATTACAATCACCTTATCAGCATTCAGATTTTCGGCTGCATAAGACAGTCCGATTGCAATTGCCTTCTGATGCCCGAGGTTACGGTACAGTCGTAAAACCTTGATCTCTTTGCCACCAAACGGAGCAAAGGGAAGTTTCCGCAGCCTGGACGAACAATCGTCGACAACAAGTAAGGTTGTATTTGCCAGAATGGACGTTTCAACGTCGGCATTTATCTTTTGTATCAGCAGGTTCAGCGCCTCCCAGTCGTTGAATTGGGGAATGATGATGACAAAGTTTTCTGACATTGGGGGGAGAAAATAGAAATCTCCGAAGCGGAATGCTCCGGAGATTCAAAAATACAATTAAACCGTTTTTAAGCCCAACCGGGAAGATATACCGTCGTGGATCTGAGTTAAAGTCTCTACAAGACCATACTCCCAGTTCCAATCAGGATAGTGGGACTTGAATTTAGAAAGGTCGCTCACATACCAGATGTGATCGCCGATCCTGTTAGTATCTGAATAAGAGTAAGACAGCTTGTTTCCGGTGATCTGCTCGCACAATGAAATTGCTTCCAGCATTGAACAGTTAGCAAAACGGCCGCCGCCTGCATTATATACTTCGCCCGGACGTGGGTTTTGATAAAAATGCCAGAACATATTTACCAGGTCGTGGCTGTGGATATTGTCACGTACCTGCTTGCCTTTGTAACCAAAAATGGTGTAGTGATTGCCGGTAATGGCACATTTCATCAGGTAAGCCAAAAACCCGTGCAGCTGTGCGCCTGAGTGATTCGGGCCCGTCAGACAGCCTCCGCGGAACACGGCAGTTTTCATACCGAAATAGCGGCCGTACTCTTGAACCATGATATCCGCAGCCACTTTCGAAGCACCGAAAATAGAGTGCTTTGTGTGGTCAATGCTATGGTTTTCGTCGATACCGTTCTCGAAATAAGGATGACTTTCGTCGATTTCCCAACGCGTTTCCAGCTCTACGAGTGGCAAATAGTTAGGGTTATCTCCGTAAACCTTGTTTGTTGATGTAAATATAAATACTGCCTCAGGAGCGTGCAGTCTGGTCATTTCAAGCATGTTCAGCGTACCTACCGCATTTACACCGAAATCGGTAAACGGCTCACGGGCTGCCCAGTCGTGGCTTGGTTGTGCAGCTGCGTGAACAATCATTTTAATATCAGAACCGTATTCTTTAAAAATCGGCTCCAGTTCACTTACTTCTCTGATATCTGCTGCATAGTGCTTATAATTTCCGAAAGCTTCCTGGATACGGTTACGGTTCCACTCTGTATTTCCATCAGCTCCGAAAAAGTATTGACGCAGGTTATTGTCAACACCGATGACAAGATCAAATTTGCCAGCCAGAAAAGCAACCGATTCGCTTCCTATTAATCCAGCCGAGCCGGTTACCAAAGCTATATCCATGTTAGTGTATTTTTAATTACTTATTTCTTGATAATACCAGATCTACTTGCCTCGAATACGTAAAGTAAATTAAAAATGTTCAAAATCTCGCAACATCGGTTATCGAATGGGCGGCCGCAAACAGGCTATCCGTAAGGACCGATATTGAAAATATTCAATACAGGATCAAAAAAAAGATATCCCCGCATTGGCAGGGATATCTCTATATAATTTAACAGAAATGCTGTTATTGTTTCACTACAGAACTAGTGATTCCACCGTAAAGCTTTGCTCTGATGTTATTTACACGCGTATCAAGCTCAGGGTCCGCTTCGTATTTGTATGACATCTGGCGTGGCAATGAGTCCGGACTTACACCGTAAACGTATTCATTTCCGGTATTCAGATCCTTTTGCTCAATGTGGTTATACTTCTGGTATTCGCAGGAAGTAAGCAAAGCCGCACAAGCTACAAATGCAACAATTCTATATAGTTTCATTTCTTTGACAGTTCAATTGTATTACGCGCAAAAATAGCGGCCATTTTTATAACCACCAAATCGTTGATAAACGGATTGTTATTTTTTTAGCGCTTCCAGTTCGTTGCTGACAAACTGCATCAGCTCGGTGATATTCTTCTCCGAAAAATCGAAAGGAACATTCGCTGCCTGATATATTTCGCCGATTGTGGCCGTGTAGCCGAGTTTCAGCGCATCAAGATACCCTTTGAGCCCTGCCTCCGGATTTTCACGGTAGTTTTTCCAAACGCCGATCGCGCCGAGCTGCGCAATTCCGTATTCGATATAATAGAAAGGAACTTCGTAAATGTGCAACTGACGTTGCCAAAGATATTTTTTGAAGTTTTCAAGCCCGGTCCAGTCCATTATCGAGTCCGTAAATTCTTCATAAATCCTGACCCAGACAGCCTGACGTTCCGTTGCTGTATGTGCTGGATTTTCATACATCCAATGCTGGAACTTGTCTACCGTAGCCACCCACGGCAGCGTTTCGATGATAGATTCAAGATGCTGGATTTTTGCCCTTTTCAAATCATGCTCATTCTCGAAGAACTCGTCCCAGAAATCCATCGTAATCAGCTCCATTGACATCGAAGCCAGTTCCGCCACTTCGGAAGGAGTATGTTTGAATGAATTCAAGGGCAGATCGCGGGTTACAAATGAATGCACTGCATGGCCGCCTTCGTGGAGCAACGTAACCATATCGCGCAGATTGGAAGTTGCATTCATAAATATGAAAGGCACCCCAATCTCATCGAGCGGATAATTATAGCCTCCCGGCGCTTTTCCTTTCCGCGATTCCAGATCGAGGTGGTTCATAGCCTTCATTACTTTCAGGCAATTTCCCAGGAATGGATCAAGACGGGTAAAGCAGCGGATTGTTTTGTCCAAAAGCTCCTCTCCTGTTGCAAATGGTTTCAACGGCGGCAAACCTTTCGGATCTACTTTGGTATCCCACGGACGAAGCGAATCAACCTGCAGGGAAGCTTTTCTGGCACCTGCCATGGTATTCAGCAGGGGTACCACGGCTTTTTTGACGGAACCGTGGAAGTTGAAGCAATCCTCTGGCGTGTAATCAAAGCGGCCCATTGCAGCGAACATATAATCGCGGTAGTTGTCAAAACCGGCATTCTGCCCGACTTTGTTACGCAGCGTAATCAGCGAATTCAGCAGTTCGTCCAATTTATCATGATCCTGATACCGCCGCTCGCTGATGGCGCGCCAGGCTTCTTCGCGGATCACACGATCTGTGGATTGCAGCCGGTCTGATGCTTTTTGCAAAGTCATTTCCTCCCCGTCGAGTGTGACCGTCATAGCTCCTGCAATTGCGCCATACTTTCTCTCTTCGGTCTGCATTTCGGTGATAAGCGGGATATTTTCATCGCGGAAAATCTCGATCGCTTTCTTCATTCCCCTTAATGTGATCTCAAACCCGGGTTCTGTCAGCTCGTTCAGGAAAGGACTATCTACCACTTTTTTGTCTAAAGCATTGCCGTATTCCGCCAGCTTGGGCTGGATTTCTGTTATAAAAAACTGCAATGCATTAATCAGCCCGGTGTTAGCAGTATCGCAGGTTTGCCGGATATAGCGCCATGCAAAGTTTTCAGATAAGTAGGATTCTATTTCACTGCGGTCTGAAAACCATTGTTTCAAATCTTCTGCCGAGTTGATCTCACGGTTTTTAAGATTCTCAAAAAAGGGCTGAACATCATTCCAGCTCTTTAAATCAAACTCTTCGCCGATAAAAACCCGGCCCGCCCGGGTTGGTATATGTACTGTTTCCTGTTCAATCATGATTTTATAATAGTGGTAATACTTATCGTTTAACGCGTAGTCTTATAAGAAAGACCGCGACCTGATTTTCTTTATTGTAATTGTCGTAAAATGATCATAAAGCTCATCCGTGCGCTCATTCAGAAGTTTGATCAGAATTTTAGTAATCGCCTCTGTTTCGAGGAAATGGTATCTAAGAAAAACGACGCTAATGCCGGATATATGATGTGCATAAACCCACTCCCCAAAATCCTTATCTTCCGTTAAAATTATTCTGGGAGGGTTCCTCGAAAATTCAATGATCTCTTCGTCCAGAAATCCTCTGTTTGATTCATAAATAGAATATACCTCAAAGCCTTCATTTCTGATTGCCTCAATCACGCTGTGATCGATATTTTCGTCGGCCAGGATCACGAGGCAATTTCCAGACTTTCTTCGTTGGCGACCAACTCAGCTGCATATTGGAGGACTGCCTGAATAGATTCCTGATTCAGAGCAGGGTACATTTCCAACAGCTGGTTCATAGTAACTCCTTCCCCCAGCTTCCGCAAAATGAGCTCAACGGACAAGCGCGTACCTTTAATAACAGGTTTTCCGAGCATAACCCTATGATCGGAAACAATAAATGCTTTATAGTTCATGACCTCAACTTTTGTCGTTCGATAAAATAACAAAATTCCTACAACTTCGTCTCCGTTGGCTGGGTTACATCGCTCAGGTTGTCTGTTACAACATTCTCTGTTTCCCTGATGTTCTCAAATGCATAATTCATTTTATCCCTGTCAAACTCCTTTTCATTATTCGCCAGCCAGATCGTCGCGACGCCGTTTCCGATGAAATTGGTAATCGCGCGGGCTTCGGACATGAAACGGTCAACTCCCAGCAGCAATGCAAGCCCTTCAACAGGAATAACCTTAATTGCCGTCAATGTCGACGCAAGTACCACAAAGCCACTGCCCGTTACACCTGCGGCACCTTTTGAGGTAACCATCAAAATCCCGATCAATGAAAGTATCTGTCCGAAAGTCAGGTGTACATTAAAGACCTGCGCCAGGAAGATCGTCGCCATGGAAAGGTATATCGTTGTACCGTCGAGATTAAAAGAGTAACCTGCCGGCACCACCAGTCCGACCACCGGTTTGGAGCAACCCATCCGTTCCAGCTTGACCATCAGAGAAGGCAGTGCTGCTTCCGAAGATGATGTGCCGAGCACGATCAGCAGCTCCTCGCGAATATATTTCAGGTAAGACCAGAGATTGACTTTGTACATTCTCAAAACCAGGCTAAGTACCCCGAAAATGAAGATCGCCATTGTTGCATAAACTGTCCCCATTAACTTGGCAAGCGGCAGCAACGTATCGATCCCATACTTTCCGATGGTGTAAGCCATTCCTCCGAATGCGCCGATCGGAGCGAAAATCATCACCAGGTGCAATGCCCGGAAAACGTATTTAGAAACAAAATTCAGCCAGTGAATAACCTTATCCTTCCCTGAATACTTGCTCAGCACAGTTCCCAGAACAAGCGAGAACAGCAAAACCTGTAAAGTAACGTTGTCGAGAAAGAACTGCAGCCAGCTAAAATCGCCAACCTTATTTGCATAAACCGAAATGTCCCCTTTTTGCAAGTTACTTGTAACAACTCCCTTTCCCGGCTGGATAATATTGGCAACAACCACACCAACAACCAGTGCGAGCGTTGTAACTACTTCAAAGTAAATGAGCGCTTTGGCCCCAACTTTGCCCACTTTTTTCAAGTCCCCCATTCCGATAATCCCGAGCGTAATTGTCAGGAAAATGATCGGATTGATAAAGATCTTGACGATCTGGATAAAGCCTTTGCCTAAAAATTCCATCTCAACTCCCTGTGCCGGATAATAGTGCCCGAGCAAGGCCCCCGCCGTAATAGCGGTAAGTACCCAAAAGGTAAGATTGGTAAATAATTTTTTCAAGATTAGCAGGATATAAGAGTTAGGAACAGATTAATCAGGCACAAAGCAGGTAAACAGACAATTGCGCATTTGATCAATTTACAATAATAAAGATTGCAGCTACGGATTTGGTTGAGGGGTAAGTCTTTTTTTTCTTAACTATTTATACTTGGTCTAAATTAATGCCATATATTTGCGCCTGACCATTCCGGTAAATGCATTCAGAAGGGTGTTCCGGAGAAAAAAGAGGCTATGCGCTACGGATTTATCAAAAGATTAAGTGTCTTCATTCTATTAGCCATTTACACGACATCCAATGTAAATGCGGCGCGCATTGTCTCTACCAATGGGACATTAAGTGAAATCCTCGTCGGCCTGGGGTTGGAAAAACAGATCGTCGGCGTGGATGTGACCAGTACATTCCCAGCTTCTCTCGAGAAAATCCCGAGGATCGGCCACAACCGCACGATTGCGGCAGAGGGTATCCTCTCGCTCAATCCTGACATTATCGTTTACACTAACCAAAGTATGGTACCACCTGCTATTCTCAAACAGCTGGGGAGTTCCGGAAAAAAGCTGGTGGAATTCAGGCACGAGTATACCAAAGAAGGTGCAATCAACCTGATCAGGGAGGTCGGCGCCTATTTTAATGCAAAGCCGCAGGCAGAGAAAATGGTGAAGGCGCTGGAAAATGACCTTGCCAGGATCAAGTCACCGAAGTTGCCGAAAAAATTGCTCTTTATATACGCCAGAGGCACAGGCACATTGATGGTTTCAGGAACAGGTACGTCGCTCGACAAGATGTTCCTGCTGACTGGGCACAAAAATGCAGTGCAGGGATTTACTGACTTCAAACCTCTCACCGCTGAGTCGCTGATTACCGCAAACCCGGATGTGCTCGTCTTGTTTTCAAGCGGTCTGGAAAGTTTGGAAGGAATAGAAGGGCTGTTGAAAGTCCCCGGAATTGCCAATACCAATGCAGGAAAAAACAGGAAAATAGTCACAATGGATGGGCAGTTCCTTACGGGTTTCGGACCAAGGCTCGGAAAAGCCGCATTCGAACTGTCGCAAAAAGTTAACTAAGCGTTATGCTGGCCGAGATCGTCAAAGAACCTGATACAGAAAAGCCAGCCGCAGAAGAGCGGCTCCTCGTGCCGTCTTCGACCGGGAAAATGGTCTGGATATTGGGTTTGATACTACTTGCCTGCATTATTTTCTCCGCCTGCACCGGCGCGCTTTCCATTTCAATGAAGGAGCTGACCGAAATCGTTGCATTGAAACTGGGCTTGATCAGGGAAACTTCTGTGGAAGAGCAAAAATCCATCGTTTTTTGGGTAATACGCCTGCCCAGGGTTTGTCTGGCTGTGCTGATCGGCGCCGGACTGGGGATCGCGGGCGCTTCCCTGCAGGGACTTTTCCGGAACCCGATCGCAGACTCCACGCTCATTGGTGTTACCTCCGGCGCGTCCCTTTTTGCAGTATTTGTACTGATGCTCAATGTCAAATACTTCGGAATGCTCAATGAGCTCGTGGGTGTTTACAGCATTTCATTTGTCTCATTCCTTGGCGCGGCATTTACCACATTTCTTGTATATCAATTGTCAAAAGTGGCGGGAGAAGGCGGCGTAACCACACTCCTGCTCTGCGGGATTGCGATCAATGCATTTGTTGGCGCGATTACGGGATTAATGACTTACCTGGCCGATGATCAGCAGCTACGCAGTATTACGTTCTGGAACCTGGGCAGCCTCGGCGGCGCTACGTGGACTTCCGTGCTGGCAGTTGCGCCGTTTGTAGGTATTTCCGTTCTATTTATGCCCTACCTGTCCAAGGCATTGAACCTGCTGGTTTTAGGAGAAAGCCAGGCAGCCAGTCTGGGTGTAGACATGAAATTGCTTAAAAGAAAAGTGATTATCCTGGCAACAATGGGCGTCGGCGCCTCTGTGGCAGTAGCTGGCACAATCGGCTTTGTCGGCCTTGTTGTTCCTCACATTATACGCACAACTTTCGGCCCCAATCATAAAACGCTCATCATCGGTTCTGCCATAGCGGGGGCTATTGTACTTACCCTCGCCGACACGCTGTCGAGAACCATCGTAGCGCCCTCTGAGCTGCCCATAGGGATACTTACCTCGCTACTGGGCACCCCGTTTTTCATTTATATTCTTTGGGACCAAAAACGAAAAAGGCTATGATAGAGATCAATCAGGCGGGCTTTGAAGTGCGCGGCCGCATGCTTTTACAAAATGTCAGCTTCTCAGTAAATCCGGGTGAGTTCTGGGCCATTGTCGGTGCAAATGGTGCCGGCAAATCGACATTGATCAAACTATTGTCCTCGGAGCTCACACCTGGTTCAGGTACTATCTTATTCAGGGGAAAAGATCTTGGAAAGTACAAGCTGCGTGAGCTGGCGCGGCAGCGGGCTGTACTTACCCAGCATAATTCAATCGCATTGTCATTTACAGTGCAGGAAATTGTTTTAATGGGCAGATACCCTTTCTACGACTCCCAACCTTCACAGCGTGACCTGGCGATTGTAGATATGTGTCTGAAAAAAGTAGGGATAGCGCATTTAAAATCACGTTTATACCCGACACTTTCCGGTGGCGAGCAGCAGCGCGTGCAGGTATCCCGCGCATTGGCGCAGATATGGGAAGTGGAAAACGGACTTTTACTGCTCGATGAACCAACAACCGGAATGGACCTGCTGCATCAGTTTGAAACTTTTCAGCTGGCGAAAGAAATGACGGCCAAAGGCTTTGCCGTGATTGCTGTAATCCACGATCTCAACCAGGCTTTGCAGTATGCAGACAAAGTGTTAATGCTCAAAAACGGAGAAAGCTTTGCGATGGGCGCACCAGGCGAAGTTTTAAACGAAAAATATATCAAAGCTGCATTCGGATTACCCGTGCAGCTTATACAGGCTGAAAACCTGCCATTTCCGATTATAGTGCCGCACGCGGCATCGGTTTTACCGGGTATTCCTCAAATCTAAATATCACTCTAACAATACAAGACTATGAAATCAACCCTTTCACCAGACAGAACTGAGCTCAAAGAACGTTGGGAAGAATTTAAGGCAATTAATCCCAAAACCAGGATCCGCGACGCTGCAAAGCAGTTGAATACAAGTGAGGCCGAGCTTGTAGCGACTGGAATAGGCGAAACTGCGACTTTGCTGGACGGTGATTTCAGAGAGCTGATCAAAGAAGTTGGTTCACTCGGACACGTGATGGCACTTACGCGCAATGACCACGTGGTGCATGAGAGAAAGGGTGTTTATGAAAAAATATTATTCAATAACCACGTTGGGCTTGTTCTGGGCGAGGATATTGATCTCAGGCTCTTCCTTGGTGATTGGAAATTTGGCTTTGCCGTTTCGGAAAATGACAGGCATAGTCTGCAATTCTTCAACAGCTTTGGTGAGGCAACACATAAAATTTACCTGACCGAAAAGAGTAATAAGGAAGCTTATCATGCGCTTGTAACGAAATACACGGCTGCTGATCAGGAAGTTAATTTGATAGTTTCACCAAAACCTGAGAAAAGCGCGGAACCAGAAACCGCGCCGGACATTGATGTTGCCGCATTTCAGTCTGAGTGGCTGGCCCTGAAAGACACGCACGATTTCTTCACATTGTTGCGCAAATACAAACTCTCGCGCAAACAGGCGCTGAGGCTCGCGCCGGAAGGTTATGCCTACCGGATCACACCAGCAAGTATGAAACCCGTTTTCGACGCAGTTTCAGAAACAGGACTTCCCGTTATGGTTTTTGTTTCAAACCCCAATTGCATTCAGATCCACACCGGACCGATTAATAAAATTTTTGTAATGGGTCCCTGGCTCAATATCATGGACCCGGAGTTTAACCTGCATTTACGGGAAGACGCCATAGACGAAGCCTGGATCGTGCGCAAACCGACAGAAGACGGTATTGTGACGGGCATTGAACTGATCGACAAAGAGGGTTTGATGTTCAACCAGTTTTTTGGGAAAAGAAAACCGGGTATACCGGAGTTAAAGGAATGGCCGGAGCTGCTGGAACGTGCCGTAACTAAGTTAAACTAAGCTCAGTTAAATGAATTTAAGATAAAAATTTCGCCATAGTAGTGAAGAAAACCGGTTTCGATTCGAGCCGGTTTTTTTGTTTATAATGAAATTAAATGGATTATCAAAGAATAAAATATTTGCTAAGTTTCTTTAAATCATAAATTGCTAATAAACTGTAAATTAGGTTTTTAAGTAAAATTATTTGTAAACTTTTTTAAATAATATGAAGCCGGATTTTCTTACATTTGAGTACTTCAACATATTTTCCACTATACTCAAAATCATAAATGGAAACAATTCAGTCCTCGCAATCTGAAAGGACCTACACGTCCGAAGAAGCCTACCAGGCTTCCCTTCAATACTTTAAAGGCGACGATCTGGCGGCCCGGGTTTGGGTTACTAAATACGCATTAAAGGATTCTTACGGCGCGATTTACGAGGCTACACCCGACGATATGCACCGCCGCATTGCCAGGGAGATTGCAAGAATTGAACACAAATACGCAAACCCGCTTAGTGAGGATGAAATCTTTGACCTCATTAAAGATTTCAAATACATCATTCCGCAGGGCAGCCCGATGACGGGCATTGGTAACCCGTATCAGATCGCTTCCCTTTCCAACTGTTTCGTGATCGGAAATAATGGCGCTGCTGATTCTTACGGCGGTATTATGAAGATTGATCAGGAGCAGGTTCAGCTGATGAAACGGCGCGGTGGCGTAGGCCATGACTTGTCGCACATTCGCCCGAAAGGCTCGCCTGTCAAAAATTCCGCGCTTACTTCTACGGGTATCGTGCCGTTTATGGAGCGGTTTTCAAATTCAACACGGGAAGTAGCGCAAGATGGCCGCCGGGGCGCATTGATGCTTTCAGTGGCAATCCGCCACCCGGATTCCGAAGACTTTATTGACGCGAAAATGACGCAGGGCAAGGTAACCGGCGCTAACGTTTCTGTGCGGATTGATGATGATTTCATGAAAGCCGTAGAGTCGCAATCCTCTTACAGACAGCAATATCCGGTAAAAAGTACCACTCCGACGCACATCAAAGATATTGACGCAACAGCACTCTGGAAGAAAATCGTGCATAATGCGTGGCAGTCTGCTGAGCCGGGCATTTTGTTCTGGGATACCATTACCCGCGAGTCTGTTCCGGATTGTTATGCTGATCTGGGCTACGAAACTGTTTCAACCAATCCTTGCGGTGAAATCCCATTGTGCCCCTACGATTCGTGCCGCCTGCTCGCGATTAATCTGTTTTCTTACGTTGAAAATCCATTTACCGACGCAGCAAGTTTCAACTGGGCTTTGTTCAAAAAACACATTGCCGCCGCCCAGCGCATGATGGATGATATCATCGATCTTGAACTTGAAAAAATCGACGCGATTATACAAAAGATTGACGCAGATCCGGAAAGTGAGGAAGTTAAGCTGGTAGAGAAAAACCTGTGGCTGAACATTCAGAAAAAGGCGCAGGAAGGTCGCAGGACAGGTATTGGTATCACAGCTGAGGGAGATATGCTGGCTGCATTGGGCTTGCGGTATGGAAGCGATGCGGGCAATGATTTTGCGGTTGAAATTCACAAAACTGTTGCATTGGAAGCTTACCGTGCCTCTGTACACACTGCGAGAGAGCGTGGCGCATTTGCCATTTTTGATTCGGAGCGGGAGAAAAACAATCCTTTTATACTGCGCCTGAAAGCGGCGGATGCGCAGCTTTACTATGAAATGCTTGAATACGGCCGCAGAAACATCGCACTGCTTACCATTGCACCGACGGGAACCACGAGTCTGATGTCGCAAACCACTTCGGGTATTGAGCCTGTGTTCCTGCCCGTTTACAAACGGAGGAGAAAAGTCAACCCAAACGATAAAGATGTGCGGGTGGATTTTGTGGATGAAGTTGGTGATTCCTGGGAAGAATACGTCGTTTTTCATCATCGGTTTAAAGAATGGATGCAAATCAACGGCCACGATTTAACAAAAAATTATTCTCAGAAAGAGCTTGATGATCTTGTTAAAAAATCGCCTTACTACAAAGCAACCAGCAACGATGTAGATTATCTTAAAAAGGTAAAAATGCAGGGCGCAATCCAGCAGTGGGTTGATCATTCAATTAGTGTGACGATCAACATGCCGAATGATGTAACCGAGGAGCTGGTGGGCGAATGCTACATGGAAGCCTGGAAAGCGGGCTGTAAAGGAGTTACCGTTTACAGGGATGGTTCAAGATCCGGTGTTTTGATTTCAAATGAGGAGAAAAAAGAAGATAAATCTGCCGACTCTCCTGCGCCATTCCCTACCGAAAGGCCACAAACCCTGGAAGCGGATGTGGTGCGTTTTCAAAACAAGAAAGACAAATGGATCGCATTTATCGGAACAATCGACGGCCGGCCTTACGAGATTTTCACCGGTTTTGCCGACGATGAGGATGGTATCCTGATCCCGCGCTGGGTTAATGATGGTTATATTATCAAAAACCGCGAAAGCGACGGTACTTCCAGATACGACTTTCAATACAAAAACACGAGGGGCTATAAAACGACTATCGAAGGTCTTTCATACAAGTTTAACCCGGAATACTGGAATTACGCGAAGCTCATTTCCAGTACCTTACGCCACGGAATGCCGATTGAAAAAGTAGTGGACCTGATTGGTAGCTTACAGCTGGATGAAGCAATTAACACCTGGAAAGCGGGAGTAGCGAGGGCTTTAAAACGGTACATTCCGGACGGAACAGAAGCCGGAAAGCAAAAATGCCAGAACTGTAATTCGACCAACCTCCAATACCAGGAAGGCTGCCTGACCTGCAAAGATTGCGGCTCTTCGAAATGTGGCTAAAGGGCTTTCGGCCGTCAGTTTTCGGCTATCAGACCTGGGATCGAAACATCCCAGTCTGATAGCCGAAAGCCGAAGTACCTAAGCTATTTTCCCCAATATTCTATTTGACACACACACACACTTAAAAATCAAACTTTGGAATTCACACTATACATGGATGAAAGTGGAGATCATGGCCTGGACAGGATCGATCCAGGGTTTCCAGTATTTGTACTTTGTGGAATACTCTTTTATGAAGATGGTTATCTGAAAATGAGAGACCATATTAACCAAATCAAAATCAAGTTCTGGGGAACAAAAGAGGTTATATTTCACTCCCGAGACATACGAAAATGTCAGAAGGAATTTCAGACGCTCCTTGATCTTGACACTAAGAGCGCATTTTATAATGAGCTTAATAACTGTATATCTGAGCATTCATTCAAAATAATTGCCGCGTCGATAGACAAAGTCAAGTATATAAAACGGTATGGCCGGATTGCCGATGATCCCTATGAAATTAGCTTGTCTTTTATCATAGAGAGGACTATCTTTTTGTTAGACGACTTTAAGCACAGCTCTAAATCTATCCGGATTATAATCGAAAAAAGAGGAGAAAGGGAAGACAAAAAGCTAGCCAGCTATTTCGAAAAGGTCAAAGCTCGCGGAACAGGCTATATAGGACGGAAGAGAATTCAAGAATATGACTTGAAGATTGAATTCAGAGATAAGAAGGACAACATAAACGGACTACAAGTTGCTGATCTAGTAGCCTACCCCATTGCCACTCACACTATGCATCCCGCAAGGGCTAATCCAGCATTTGATTTAATAAAATCAAAATTTTATCAGAAACAAGGAAAAATTTACGGACTCAAGCGATTCCCTTAAAACAAAAGAGCCATTCCCAATTAAGAATGACTCTTTTTGCCGACCGGGAGACACCCCAATCCCAGCACGAATATACTAAAAAACTAGTTAGCGTCTTCTACAACACCTAAATAGTTGAATGGACTCAGCGCCCTCAGTTCTTCCCTGATTTTTTCTGAAACGTCGAGCGTTTCAATGAAACGGGAAATGGAGTCGCGGGTGATTTTTTCGTTGGTGCGGGTTAGTTCTTTTAATGCTTCGTAAGGTTTTGGATAACTCTCGCGACGTAAGATAGTCTGGATTGCTTCGGACACAACGGCCCAGTTATCTTCCAGATCTGCTTTAAGCATTTCTCCATTCAATTCCACTTTACCCAATCCCTTCAGCAAGGAATTCAAGGCAATTGCCAAATGCGCCAGCGGGACACCGATATTCCGCAAAACAGTAGAATCCGTTAGGTCACGCTGCAAACGCGAAATTGGCAATTTGGAAGCAAAGTGTTCAAACAATGCCGAAGCCAGACCCAGGTTACCTTCCGAATTTTCAAAATCGATCGGGTTCACCTTATGCGGCATCGCCGACGAGCCCACTTCACCAGCCTTAATCTTCTGCTTGAAATAACCCATGGAAATGTAAGTCCACATATCCCGGTTAAGGTCCGTCAAAATCGTATTAAGCCTCTTGAGACAGTCGAAAGTAGCTGCAAGGTTATCATAATGCTCGATCTGCGTCGTGTGCCTGCTTCTTTTCAGGCCTAAACCTTCCACGAAATGATTGGCAAACGCCATCCAGTCCTGTTTTGGGTAAGCCACATGGTGCGCATTGAAATTACCTGTCGCCCCGCCGAACTTAGCCGATGCAGGGATTTTGTCGAGCATTTCCAATTGCCGCTCCAACCTCTCCACAAAAACCAGGAATTCCTTACCTACGCGTGTTGGGGAAGCCGGCTGACCATGCGTGAATGCAAGCATCGGCACGTTTTTCCACTCAATGGACATTCTTTTCAATACAAATAAAACCTGACGGAACAGCGGCTTGATCTGGCGCTCCAATGCATCCCGCAATGAAAGCGGAATAGCGGTATTGTTGATATCCTGAGATGTAAGACCAAAATGGATAAACTCCTGGTAAGCAGCAATTCCCAAAGTTTCGAATTGTTCCTTGATAAAGTACTCAACCGCTTTTACATCGTGGTTGGTCACTTTCTCGATATCCTTGATATGTAGTGCATCCTGCTCACTGAAATCCTCATAGATTTTGCGCAGCGATGGATATTTCTTTTTGTCAAACTCTGAAAGCTGGGGGAGCGGCAACTCGCATAATGCGATGAAGTATTCTATTTCAACAAATACCCGGTAATAGATGAGGGCGTACTCAGAGAAATAAGTCGATAGTTCTGATACCTGTTTGTAGTAACGGCCATCAACCGGAGAGATCGCTGTGAGTTGATTTAAAGACATGATTTTCAATACAGAAATTGATTATCGCGCAAAGTTAGTGGAATTCGTCGTGGGAAAATGGTAAAAAGGACACGAAATATTCTTTTTGGGATCAGAGACAGATTATATAAAACTATTCGCATATTTCGCGATCTAAACCTTTTTACCTCATTTCTATGCAGCCTTCACCCTTTGTTGGAGAATTAGTCGGAACTATGATTCTCATTTTACTTGGTAACGGCGTTGTGGCCAATGTGATCTTGAAAAGTACAAAGGGTGCAAATGCGGGTTGGATTGTGATCACAGCCGGCTGGGGTTTCGCGGTAATGATCGGGATTTTCACTGCCAACGCATTCGGAAGTGCAGCTGCACACCTTAATCCCGCAGTAACAGTTGGCCTGGCTGTTTTGAAAAACGATTACAGCCTGGTTGCCAGCTACATTCCGGCACAGCTTATCGGCGCATTTCTGGGTGCAATACTTGTGTGGCTGCAATACCTGCCGCATTGGAAAGTAACCGAAGATGCAGGTACCAAACTCGCCTGCTTCGCCACAGATCCTGCATTACGCTCCACAGGGCCCAACTTTATCAGTGAATTTATCGCGACGGTCATACTGATTATCGGCGTAGTCGCAATCGGTTACGCGGGCACTTCTGATCCTGAAAAAGGCGGAATTCCGTCGGGCGTAACGCCCTATCTCGTCGGAATGCTGGTGTGGAGCATCGGGCTTTCATTGGGTGGAACAACAGGTTACGCAATCAACCCGGTGCGTGATCTGGGACCCAGGATTGCGCATGCCATATTACCTATCCCAAACAAAGGCAGCTCCGACTGGGGCTACGCCTGGATTCCAGTTGTCGCGCCCATTGCCGGAGCTGTCATAGGAGGCTTGATCCTCCGTTCTTTTTCGTTTTAAGCCACTCAGTCTACCTTGATCTTGCCGCCGCCGGAATAGCTCCGGTATTCGCCACGGTACATAGCGTCGGCCGCCGCCGGACCAACTGTAAAGTTGCCTTTTGACACAATCCTTACCTGATAATAGAAGGTTTTAGGCTGCTTGTCCGCTGTCGTGAAGAAATGAATCCTGTCATCGCGGATATCGTAGTATTCGGGTACCGATGCCTCTTTGATCCAGGGCATGTCGCGCGGCTCGGTAATGCGCGGGTTTTCTATCTCAAACCCGGCAGGCAACAAATCAGTTACCACTACATTATCGATCGGTAACCCATTTGTACTGCTCAAAGTAAGCTTTACCACAACCAGGTCGTTCTGATGAAAAGCATCAACGGGTGTTCCATTGCGGGTCAGGAATTGGCGACGAATGCGCATTCCCTGGTCTTCCTCCGTATAAGTACCCGTTGCCGACATTCCTTCCGTTTGCGCAAACCAATACAGATCGCCTTTTCCCTGCGTTTTGATCAAAACCTTCTGACCTGTTACTCCTTTCGATATTTTCAGCTCTTTACCATTAAAAGTCCCCACTTGTTTATTCCCCGCAAAAACAGATGCAGTTACTGTTGAACCCGCACTTTTCCTCGCCAGCTTGCCTAATGCAAGTACAGTAAAAGCAGCCTCCTGCGTATTGAGGTAAGATGCTGATTGAACAGCCTGCGATAACTGTCGGCCCAGTGCCGGGATTTGAAGATTACCCGGATCAGCTTCCAGCAATGTGTTCAATACGAGCGACATGTTCCGGAGTGGGGAGGAGTAACTATCATCCAAACCTTGTCCCGCTTGCTCAGGAACATATTTCTTTGGTACTAATGCAGCAAAACTGCGTGCGTCTCCCGCCAATTGGAAAGCTGCCGCCAGCAGGTATTTGGAATCGGTGGTCAGGAGCCGGGCATTCTGCTTGTAATAATTCATTGAAGGGCGATTCGGGTTTCCATTCAATGCGAGTACATACAGGGAGTAAATCGCTTCACGCCGTGCTACCAGCTTGCGCGTTTGCGTGCCGGTCGGCCGACCTTCATAAGCCAGCCCGTCTCCCGTAGATGCAATTACTACTTCCTTGTTTGCCGTTGTTCCGGATTGCATTTTCAGATATTCCAGCGCGCGGCTCACGGTTTTTGGATTAACCTCAAACCCTGCCCTTCTTGCTTCTTCCAGAAAGTGCACAGCATAGGCAGTAGCCCACCAATCTTCCTGCGTCGCGCCCGGCCACATTCCCATTCCGCCATTGTAAAGCTGCTGCGATTCAACCTTTCTGATCGCCTGCTGAATATTGGTCATGGGGTTAAAATCACTTTCCATATTCCGCACCATGTACACCGGTGCCGCCATTGCTTTGACAACATCGGCGAAGTATAGCTGCGGGAATGCTTTTGAAATCGTTTGTTCCAGACAACCATAAGGATAGCCGAGCAGCGACGAAAGCGCCTTTCCTCCACCCTGTACGAGCGGCGACCGGCTCAGCACAATCTGGCTGCGGCTTGTGGCAGGAATAAAAGATGAGCTCAGATCGACCAATCCTTGCTTTTCACCCGCTATCAGGCCGGATTTGCTTGTTTTCAAAAGCGGTGAAGCGGGGCGGATTGTCACTTCCGTCTCATTGACGAAAGTTTCACCGAATGCATTCACCTTTACCGTCAGCTTTGCCAGTCCGATTGCCTGCGCGGCTTTCACTGAAAACATAGCCCTGCTCTCCTTACCTGCGGGTACTGAAACCGTTTGCACAGGCTGGGCACCAGCCGACAGCGGGCCCTGCAACTGTAAAGTCACGGTTGCATTCGCAGCTGCTTTGGTCGTGTTACTGATATTTACCGGCAGCATAAGCTCGTCGCCCGGACTGAAAAACCGTGGTACGGCTGCGCTGATCACAATCGGATCTGCCACTTTCATATTCTTCGCCGCCGAGCCAAACGCATTGTCTTTGTATGCAACCGCCATTACCCGCAAATCGCCGCTGAATTGAGGCACATCAATGTTGAAATTAGCTTCGCCGCTTCCATTGGCCGTAATGATTTTACTCCAGAAAGAAACCAGCTCAGTCCTTCCATTACTCAGCGGATTAATCCTTTTTTCAAGGTCAAAACCATCGCCTCCGAAACTGGACTTACTTAATGAAAGCTCAGGGAACAATTGCGCATATAAATCATGGCTGGTTACTTCCAGTGCCCTTTTTTGATAAAAATGATTATAAATGTCAGGCGTTTTAAAATTCTTGATCTGCAATATCCCTTCATCCACAACTGACACCGTGACTTGTGCATTGGGAGCGGTTTTAATCCTGATCTGCTGCCTGACTTTCGAACGTGAGCTTTCAGCTACTGAAATGGAAACCGGCAGCTTTCGGTCGGGATCTTCCACTACCACAGGTGTGAAACCATGCGCAACGGTCAGCGGCATATCAGAATCCTCCATTTTGCGGATCAGCGTGGCTGTAACAAACACATTCGGTAAATGTTCATCCTTGATTTTAAAGGTAAGTTCTGCTGCTTTTTTGTCGGTAGTAAGGATATGCTGTTCCAAAACCTGATTGCGCTCCACGGTTACAAGCAACCGGCCGTCAAAAGGTGTTTTGAACAGCACTTTTGCCTCCTCACCTGTTTTACAAACTGCTTTGTCGGTTTCCATCAAAACCCTCCCTTCATTGCTTACCTCAAATGAGGAGTACTGCGTATTCCCGTAACCATAAGCATAAAAGCTGGCTAGCGTATAGTGCTCTGCCCCAGGCCTTTTTACTCTTACTTCATATTCACCTGAAACAGTGGGCGCATACCGGAAAGTAGCCTTCCCACCAGGCAAACGCATTGTATTGGAATAAACGAGCTTTTCCTTTTTTCGGGAGGTGTACCGCAGCTGTTCATATTTTTTCTCTACCACAGTCTGGTATTCCAGTCTCACCACCTCCACATTTACACTACTTCCATTTTGCAGCTGCCCCTTTCCATTTACCCCTACGATTTCCACCTGGACGGGCGCATTGGTACCCACGTAGGTATCAGGCAGGCGGATGCCATAAAACACAGGTTGGGTAAATACGTCGAACCGCTGCATGCGATTTACGGGCCTGCCATTTTCATCAAAAACAGTCACGTAAATTTTCCCTTCCAGCACACCTATGTCTTTCAGCCCGGCACCTAATACAAAGTTTTCGCTTGCCTGGCCATTCTCATTGGTACTACCCTGCCGGGTTTCTTTTGCAAATGACGTTTCAGCGGGTATATCGAATGTGTATTCAGGAAATCCTTTTGCAAAAAAGCTCTTTCGTGAAAGCTGCGACTCCATTTCGTAAGTACGGTTTGCCGCAAGCGGACCAAACAAATTGACGGCTGTGGCTGTAAGCGAAACGGTACTTCCGGAAACATATTCCTTCTTTGCGCCACTCAGGTCAACCTTGATCCGGTCGGGCATAAATTCTTCCAGACTTATTGAATGCGAGCCGAGCAGAATATCATTGGCATTATAAACTTCCAAAACGTAAGTTCCGGTTAATGCAGCCCTGTCCATTTGCACTTCAGTCTCTACAGCACCCTGCTCATTGGTTGTCTTCCGCCAGGTCCGGTATTCACGTCCATTGGGTGTAACCATCCGCATTTTCAGCGGGATTTTACTTGCGGTCTGCCAATTCTGGCTGCGAAGTACCGTGTTGAAGTACATCGTTTCGCCTGGCCGGTAGATATCCCGCTGACCGTATGTAAAAGCCTGGAAACCTGATGCATTATCCCGCATACCCTCCACTTCAAACCGGGAAGTTTCTACCTGGGTATCACTCAGCATAAGGTAATTGAAATCGTCTTCCGCACTGGCAGTCAGCAATGCAACCTTTAATCCAGGTGCCTTTTCATTCAGTTTATCTACGTGTGCAACTCCTTTACTGTCAGTTTTAAGAGTGTGTATAGTCTGGTTATTCGAACTGATTAATGTGACTTCAAGGTTGGCGATCGGTTCATTGGATTGGATGGAATTGGCAAACACCCAGATTTCATCCTTTCCCTGCTTGGCGATCAAACCGATGTCAGAAATGGAGACCAGCTTGGTAACGCTCAGGTAAGCTTCGTTCGTGGAACGTACTGTTACGAGATAAACTCCGTGCCGTTTATTTTCGTCTGGCAATGCAATGTTGAGCGCAGTTACTCCCTTGCTTTTGGGTAAATTTTCGGTATCCACATTCTTCATTACCAATACATCGCTCATATTGCCTTCCCCATCATCGGTATACTGGAAAGCACCCGTCTCCTGCCAAGTATCGCCCACTTCATCGTATTCTTTCCAGCGGTTCTGGCGTATGTAGTTGAGGATATTATTGGTATATAGCTTTGAAATGCGCACCTGAACCTGAGGTATGTTTACGATCTGAACACCAATATTTTTCGAGCCTTTGCCTGGCAGGTATAACGCCTTTTTATTAGTAAATGAGACAGCTGCCGGAAGTTTTCCAAAAAACACGTCTCGGGAAGTCTCTTCCTCCAAACTACGTCCAAGTACACCTTTTAAGTTTTTGTTAACCAGCAAAGTGTAAGTCTCAGTTTCACTAAAATCACCTCTTACGATAAACCCATTTGCAGTAGGTTCAAACTGCTTAACCGTGTCAGGATTGATAGAAAACCTTTGGAGATACTCTCTTTATCCAGCTCGTGAGATGTAATGACGCGCGCGTAGCCTGCATTGTTTTCAAAGCCTGTCTGGATATCGATTACCTGAAGGTGCAGCGGGGAAGGCAGGTTGGCATTGGTTACCATCGGCTCTTTACTTACGTGTGTTCCATTCAGGATCTTTACCCCTGAATTGACGGTCAGTTTCACCGGAATCGCATTATTATAAGTCTTCCCTGTGTGGGCGAGCGCTACTGTTACTTCCTGTTCGCTGGAAGAGGGCAGTATCCTGAAATCTGTATTGGTATTGTCAACCGTGACCTGCAACTTCTGTGCTACTTCCTGGCTATTGACAGGATAGTTGAAAACCAGCTTCATGCGGGCTTCCTGCCTGCCGCTTTCCTGCGAAATAGCCCACCAGCTTTCGGTGGCCGACAAGCTCAGCGAAGGTGTGTGAAAATCAAGCGGCTCTTTTGCGACTTCATACTTCTTGTCCTCCTCCACTTTACGCGTAAGCAGGTTTGTCAGCTTTGCTTTGTAAGAAGTGGCTGCGCTAAATCCTGCAACGGGCGAAAACACCAGTTCATTTTCCGCAGTCCATTTGAATTTACCTTTTACAGCAGGTTCAAACTGAATGTATTGCGTTGAATCCCAGTCATTCAGGTCAGCTAGCGGCACCAGATCCTTGTTGAATGTAAAAACAAGGTTTTGAGAAAGGTTGATCTCGTCTCCAAAGTTGGTACCGGCAACCCTCACTTCGTTCAGAGAGGAGCAACTATCAAAAAGTAAGGCAAAGAGAGAAAGAAAAATGAATGAGGACAGGAAGTTTTTTTTCATAAGAGCATATAAAAAAACGGATGATCTTTTATGTAAGAATCACCCGTCTAATTTAACGTATATCGGTTAATCGGCTTGAACTTTCTGGCTCAAATGATTTAAAGGATTGAAATCTTTGGCAACCGGTTTTAAAAGGCTTCCATTACCTCTTCAATGGGCTTTGCACCTTCAAAAAAGGAGAGTAACCGCAGCAAAATTGCCTCAACGACTGCATCCGGACAGGACGCGCCACAGGTGAGCATTATGCGTGCAGGCTGGTGCGCGGTAAGGTAATTTTCAGTAACAATCTCCTCTTTCAAATGCAGGTCGAAATGCCGGATCAGCTGCTTGTCCAGCAGCTTGTTTACCGATTCTATAAAGTAGGTTGGCAGCTTTTGTTCACACAGCTCAACCAGATGTGAAGTATTGGAACTGTTATAGCCTCCGGCTACAATCACCAGGTCTGCGTTCTGCGTCAGCAATGCATAGGTGGCATCCTGGTTATCATTGGTAGCATAGCAAAGTGTATCGCGGGTATTTGCAAAATGCGCTTCCACCTGCTGAGGAAGCAGGTTGTAATGCCGGATCATCACATTTTTTAAGAAATCGGAAATACCCTGCGTGTCGGAAGCGAGCATGGTGGTTTGATTAACCACACCAATGCGCTGCAAATCTTTTTCAGGATTAAAACCTTCCGAGTACTGCCCGTGAAAGTCGGTAAAGAACCCGGCTGCCATTCTTTTGCCCGTCATATATTCAGCCAGGAGCTCGGCCTGGGCCATATTCTCGACGATAACCGTGGGCGCATTTTCTTTACTGTGTGAAAATGTGGCGCGGGTCTCTTCGTGCTTGGGCTTCCCGTGTACCACAATCGTGTAATCCTTCTCACCGATCTGCGCCGCCCGATTCCAGACTTTTTCAACAAACGGGCAAGTCGTATCGTAAACGTAGGAGTTGATGCCCAGCTGTGCCAGCTTTTGCTGATTTTCAACCGTAGTACCAAACGCGGGAACAATCACGATATCCTCGGTAGTAAGCTCTTCCCATGGAATCAGCTGATTTCCTTTGGTATCCATAATGAACTTCACGCCGCGGTCTGTCAGGTCCCGGTTTACATCCGGATTATGGATCATTTCGCTCAGCAGAAAAATCCGCTTGCCAGGATTTTCGGCGATTGCTTTATAGGCAATGTCAATTGCATTCTCTACTCCGTAACAAAACCCGAAGTGACGCGCAATCAGGAATTGTACCGGCCCGAAATCAAGCAGCGTGGGCGAATAGTCTCGTTTCAGCTTGTCATTTTTACGGCGGAATTCCTTGATCGGAGTGATAATCCGGCTCCGGTAAAAATCCGGGATATTGAACGTTTTCATTTACGAATTCGGTAGATTGCAGCTAACAGCCAAAGATACTATACTAAACTTCCTGAAGAACAATCTGCTGTTTATCATTGTTCAAATCTGTTTTTTTTGAAAAAATTATAATGTACGGTGCAACATGCCAGGTGCATTGCTGTCTTTGTTACAGAACGTTCAAAAATTAAACCTTCTGCTTGAAAACACAAATATACCCAGACCGGCATGTCGAACTGGTGGAGCGGTGTAAACTCGGTGAGCGAAAAGCGCAGTACGAGTTATACAAATCGTATTCAAAAGCCATGTTCAACATCTGTATGCGGATACTGAACCATATGGGGGAAGCAGAAGATGCTTTGCAGGAAGCTTTTGTGGACGCATTTACAAATCTGCACCAGTTCCGGCAGCAGTCTACATTCGGTGCCTGGCTCAAACAGATCGTTGTCAACAAGGCGATCAACCACATGCGTAGCAGAAAGGTGAAGTGGGTGGAGATTGAGGAGTACCAGGAGACAATGGAAAGCAGTGAAGATGCGCTGGGCTTTGATGAGCATGAAACGCTGCTGGAAGTGGAGCGGGTGAGAAGTATGGTTCAAAAATTGCCTGACGGTTACCGTGTCGTGCTCAGCCTTTATCTGTTCGAGGGTTATGATCACGAGGAAATCGGCGAGGTACTGGGTATCAGCGAAACAACGTCGCGAACACAATATATGCGTGCAAAAAGGAAGCTGACCGAAATGCTGGTCAGATAGCATTAACAATATTTAACAAGGTATTTACTTAAAAAATACGGATTTGAAAAAATTATTTACCCATGACACGTTAATGAATCTATGAAAAATTCTTCAGATAAAAAGGATCGATTGGAGCGGTTTGTGAGAGATAACAGGGATGGATTTGATACTTTCTTACCGCAGGATTCTTTGTGGAGCCAAATTGAGAGCCAACTTCATCACGAGATTCCGATAGTTCCGGAAAAATCCAAAAAAAAACTTAGGCGATTAAGCAGTCCCTACTTCGACTGGCGCATTGCGGCCGGCGTTTTCCTTGCACTCGGGATAGGGTTCCTTGTTTACCTCAATAACGAATACGGCCTCGCCCGCGACCCGCGTGTGGCATTGAAAGTACCTACTTACGCCCGGGAGCTCAATCAGTACAATGTTGCAATAGATCAGAAAAGGGAGGAGATTATCAAGCTGGCCAAGGACAATCCTGAATTGTACAAGGATTTTGCTTCTGATCTGGAAAGCCTGGAAGTAAGTTACAAAAACTTGCGTTCCAACCTGGCAAATGCCCCTAACCAGGAGGCGCTGCTGGAAGCAATGGTCCAGAATCTCCAATGGCAGGTAGATCTGCTCAACCAACAATTAGATATTTTGCAACGCATTAATCAGGTCAAAAATGACAACGAAAAAGAGAATAACAGCGCTCCTGTTATTTAATATAGCACTGATTTTACCCAACCTGCTCATGGCAGGGCCAGGTATTCCCGAGCAGAACGGGCTCATCGAAAAGCGAAGGAATATCACCAAAGTATTCGATGTAAAAAGTAGTGATATGCTGCTTGTTGAAAACAAATTCGGTCAGGTTAAAGTCAACCTCTGGGCGAAGGACGAGATCAAGGTGGAAATCATTGTAACAGCGAATGCATCTTCCGATGGCCGGGCTTCCGAATATTTAAGCGCAGTCAACATTGACGAAAGAAGACTGAAAAACCAGATCAGCCTCGTTACCCGCATTGATAGGAGCCAGTTTGGAAATAATGGGTGGAACAATCGTAAAGGTGAAAAAAACTACATCCGTATCGACTACACCGTTTACATGCCAAAACAGAATGCACTGATCGTGAAAAATGAATTTGGCGACACAGATATCCCCTCATTTTACGCGCCGCTGACGATAGATTCCAGATACGGAAACTTCGTCGCCAATCATCTGGAAAATACTGATAACATCATTGACGTGCGCTACGGCAGTGCCACAATCGGGAAAATGGATGGTGGCAAACTAGAATTCGAGTACTCCAAGCTGAGCCTCGATCAGGCTAAAAAGATATTGCTGATCAATAAATCGGGCGAGTTGAATATCCGTGATGTGATCAACCTGGACGCAGATATCGACTACTCAGGTGCTAAGATCGGTACGATCCGCGGTACCGGGAAAATCAAGCTGAATTACTCGGGCAACTTCAAAATCGACGAGCTGACCAACTCGGCCCAGAATGTAGATATCCAGGCAGCCTACTCTTCCATTGTACTGCCAGCAGAGGCTAACCAGTTCAATGTGACTGTTTCTTACGGGAATTTCACCTATCCTACGAACAATGTAAACTTTTCAGTCCAGCCTGCTAAAGACCATAAATCCTATACATTGAAGCAGTATCAGGGGAAAATCGGCACCGGGTCTGGTACCAAGATCACAGTTAATTCACGCTACGGCGATGTGAGGCTGAAAGAGTAAACCCTGTTATTCTTCCAGAATTACATTGTAGCTGAAATCCAGCGGATCGAAAGCATTGTAAAGCTTATGGATAAACTCCGGATCATTAATGTAGAAACTCAGCAGATTATCATACCGTTCCTGGGCGATTCCGTTCGGGAACAGTTTGTTTTTGAGCGTCAGCAATTGCTCAATTTCCGACTCGTGGTTACGCTCTTCCGCTCTAACAATGCGTTTTTCGAGTTGCTTTAGCGAATTCAGTAATCGCGTTTGCTCTGCTTTCACAGCGCCCAGCATCGTTTGGTCCACGGCAACCGCTTTTGAAAGAATAGCATCAAAAACCTTATTGAATTCTTCCTTTTCCGCATTCAGATCGAGGACGCGCTCACTGTTCCTTTCGATGAATGTCTTCCGCAGCGCCACTTCGTCAAGAAAAAGATCTTTGTAGCTGATTTTCAGCTTGCGAGCCTTCTTGCTTTGGTAACCGTTGATATATAATGCAAAATTCCTCGGCATCAGCGCCGGAAAAGGTACATTGAAATGATCGAATACACCTTTCAGCTGCATCCAGTAAGGCACCTCTGACGGTCCGCCTATATACGCAAGATTCGGGAGAATGATTTCTTCGTAAACCGGTCTTAATATGACATTCGGACTGAAAAGTTCAGGCCTGTTTGCGGCCAGTTCAAGTATCTCTTCTTCGGAAAAAGACAAGTCGGTGTTCAGCACCTTGAAAGTTTCACCTTCCTTTACAATGCGTTCCCGAAGATGATTGTCCAGATAGAATAAGTTGATTTCCCGCGCATTCAGCGGCGTATGATAGCCCAGTGCATTGAGCTCTGAAGTGGTTTGCGAAACAAGTTTTTCGCAAATGGAAGTAGTTAATTCCTCTTTTACGACCGGCAGAAAACTGCGTTTCAGATCTGCGTGGTCGGCGTCGATACTGATCAGGCCATACTGCCCGAATAACTCGTGCATATAACATCGGACCGCATCGGCCAGCGTGTTATTTTCAAGGTATGCTTTGGCGAAAAGCAGCGGCTTGTCCGGAAGTTGCTTCAATATCACTTCCAGCTCTTTCGGGTTCAGCCGGCCCACTGCGCCTTTGTGTTCGCCCGTCCATTTATGCGTTTGTCCAAACAAATGAAACGAAGCAATTTCCTCAAAATCATGATCCTCCGTCGCCATCCAGTAAACCGGAACGAAGTTATATTCCGGATAAGCCTCCTTGAGCGCACGCGCAAGCTTGATCGCCGTGATGATCTTGTAAATAATGTATAGCGGGCCCGTGAAGATGTTCAGCTGGTGGCCTGTTGTTACGGTAAACGTCTTCTCGTCAAGCAGCAGCGAGAAATCAGGATAGTGAGGTAAGCCTCTGTACTGCATTTCAAGCACGTCTACCAACGTTTTACGCTTGGCAGCATCGAAGCTGCTCTTCTTTGCTATTACCTCCTGAAAATTTTCGAGCGTAGGAAAAGAGCTGTAAAATGCCTCCAAAGAAGGTTTTTGGTCCAGATAATCCAGTAAAAGCGCAGGAAATTGCCCTGTTGTACGCAGATCCACAGTGTGCAGAGTCATGAAAGGTGGCTTTTCAGTAGCTTGAAGAGAATCCAACGTGTTTTACTTTTTGTTCGTCTGTAACCAATCTTTTAACGACAAAATCGCGGAAATTGGTTTCCCAAAGTTGCGCAATTTGAGGAAGAATAAAAAACCTGAGCCTGGGTTATAAAAAGGCCGGACCTTGTGCAGATCCGGCTTCATTTCAAGCGCATTTTTTGAATGGATTGCACCCAAGCTTAATGAGCTATCCGCTTAAAAAACATAGGCATTTTTTGAGATCAGCTCGTCTGCAATCCGCCTGCGCGCATTCTTAAGATTAGATGGTTCTATTTTCGTAAACCGTTTCAATCCCATTAACATGACGCTCAGCTCATCACTCTCAGCAAAGCTCGTAATGGCAGACCTCCCGGCGCTGTTCACTTTTTCAACCGCCCGGTTTAGGTAGATCGCAGCGATATCCCTCTGCAATGCATTCGCTTCTTCACCCAGCAGCTCAATGCTCTTTTCAACACGGAGCAATACCGACTCGGCTACATATATCTCGATCACCATATCAGCCAGGTTCATGATAATCTCCTGCTCTTCCGACAATTTCATCATAAACTTCTGTACGGCCGCTCCCGAAACCATCAGCACTGCCTTTTTAAGGTTTTTCAAAACCTTTTTCTCTTTGGCAAAAAGTGCTTCTTCCTCCTCTGCGCCAAAGTCAGGAATGGACATTATTTCCTTTCCAACCGCCGCTGCCGGACCCATTAAATCGAGCTGGCCTTTCATTGCGCGTTTCAGTAACATATCCACAACCAGCAGCCGGTTGATCTCATTTGTGCCTTCAAAGATCCGGTTGATCCGGCTATCGCGGTAAGCGCGGTCCATCGGCGCATCTGCCGAAAAGCCCATTCCGCCGTAAATCTGCACACCCTCATCTACCACAAAATCAAGTACTTCGGAACCATGTACCTTCATGATTGCACATTCGATCGCAAACTCTTCCAGCGCTTTCAGCTTTGCTTCCGAATCAGCCATTCCTTTCGCTTGAAATGCCTCGATCAGATCATCAATATGCTGACCAACCCGGTACGAAGCTGACTCGGTCGCATACATACTGACCGCCATTTCTGCCAGCTTATGCTTGATCGCGCCGAATTGGGCGATTGAAGTCCCAAATTGCTTCCTTTCGTTGGCATAATTAATAGCCTGCTCAGCTACTCTTTTCGCCCCGCCCAAGGCAGCGGCTGCAAGTTTAATGCGACCAATATTCAGGATGTTAACAGCGATCTTGAAGCCGTTTCCACGCTCGGAAAGCATGTTTTCGACTGGTACCAGACAATCGTTGAAAAATATCTGCCGGGTATCAGATCCTTTTATCCCCATTTTATGCTCGGGCTCATTCATCGTAATACCTTCAGTCGAGCTTTCGATGATAAATGCTGTCAGGTTTTTATCCGTCTGCCCGCTTTCTTCTATTTTGGTAAAAACAATAAAAACGTCCGCAAAACCGCCATTTGTTATCCACATTTTCTGACCGTTGATTGCATAATGCGCCCCGTCAGTTGTCAGTTTCGCTTTTGTTTTGGCAGAATTTGCATCTGAGCCAGAGTCCGGTTCTGTCAGGCAGTAGGCAGCTTTCCATTCACCAGTCGCCAGCTTTGGTAAATACTTCAGCTTCTGCTCTTCATTTCCATAGTACAGGATCGGCAGGGTACCTATTCCAGTATGTGCCGAAAGCGCGACTGAAAAGGAGTTTCCGGCACCAGTCGCTTCGGCCACTAGCATGGAAGTATTGAAGTTCATTCCAAAACCGCCATATTCTTCGGGAACGACCGTACCCAACAGGCCCAGCTCGCCTGCTTTGTCCATCAGCCCCGATATCAGGTCCGGGCTTTTCGCGTGATCTATTTCGTCAAGTATCGGCCACACTTCCTTCGCAAGAAAGTCGCGACAGGTATCAGCGATCATGCGCTGTTCTTCCGTAAATTCCTCAGGAATAAATATTTGGGAGGCCTGTGTTTCCTTTATTAAAAATTCGCCTCCCCTAATAGATGTTTTATTCGCTTCTGCAACGGCCATATCCGGTAGTAATTATAGAACGATGTGAAACAAAGGTATGCTTGCATACTATTGACTATTTCAAATATAAACCATAATCAAGTTACGCGCGCATACTATCCTGAAATTTTAAGTAAAGGCTATATGAATTGGGGTTGCCAGCTATTTCTTGAAGATCCTGAACTGCTTTAAAAGCTCGCCATTGTCAAAAATCCGCACAAAATAGATACCCGATGGTAGACCTACATCAGAAAGATCAATGTAAGCAAGGTTGTCGGCTATGGTCACGAGGTCGGGCGGCAGCGGAATGCGTTTTCCTCCCACCGTAACAATCTCGTACTGTATTCCCTCGGTTACCTGATTTTCGGGCAATTTGATGTTAATGATGTTTTCCGTCGGGTTTGGGTAAAAAGCCCACTCGGCTATGTTCTTGGTGATATTCACCGAATCGCCAGCCGATATACTGAACTGAATGGACTGGGTCACGATCGCAGAATCTTCCTTTGCAGCAGTGACGGTGAGCGTGTACCTGCCAACGTAAGGTGCAAAACCCTGCTCATTTTCATACAATGCATATGGAAAAACGGCGGTGGTTGAAGTCCGTTTGTAAGGTCCGTCCAGCTGGAATTTAACCTGGTCATATTCAAAATTTCCGTAAGCATAAATGTTCAGCAGCGGCGGCAGCGATTCGTATGCAAGCACATCGTCGCCAGCCAGCTTGCGGATAATGCTCTGCTCCACTTTGCTTCCTCCTTTTACAAGCTCAAAACGCAGCTCAGGTGTCTGAACTTTCAGGATCAGCGGTATTTCCACATACGCTCCTCCATTGTCATACGCTCTCACGATCAACCTGTATTCCCCCTCTTCGGTAGGTGTTCCCGAAAATACATTCAATGCAAAATTCAGCCACGAAGGTCTGTTCTGGATCGATATGGAAGATATATAACCATCAGGATCACCGAAAATGTTGGTAGGCAGAATGTAGTTAAAAGGCATATTAACCTGTGCGTACTTTACAGGCAACGTGCTGCTGGCAAATGGCGGCGCATTCAGGAACTGCGGCTCCACGACTTTGATCGTAAAGTAAGTCTCGACAAATGCATTCAGATCATCATAAGCTTTGAAGATGATCCGGTACTCACCCAAAACAGTCGGCGTTCCGCTCAAAACGCCATTGGAAAATTTCAGCCAGGAAGGCAGCTCACTCGCCTCAATCCTTGTGATTTCTCCATCTCTGTCTTCAAATGTATTCTGAGGAATGGTGAAGGTAAATGCCTTATTAACAGCAACCATTTGGTTTGAGAAATTAGCATCTACGGTAGGTGGCTTGTTGGCATTTTCCCTGGTATCCACGCGGATTGTAAAAAACGCTACTGTGGAACCGCCTTCGTCATCGGTACCCGTTACCGTAATCCGGTAATCGCCCAGCTCCGTCGGTCTGCCCGAAAGCTGTCCGTTCTGGAACCGCAGCCAGGGCGGCAAATTACTTACTTCAACCTTCACGATAGTACCGTCCACATCTGAAAATGTATCGATCGGCAGCTTATATGTAAAATCCCTGTTCACGGGAATGATCTGCATCGGGACCGGCCTGAAAACGTAGGGCATATAGTTGGATGCATCCTTCCAGTATTCCGGCGAGAGCAGATCTTCTTCCAGCTTCACAGCCACAGGCTTGGGGTTACCTGCATTGGCATAGGCGCGTTTGGCCCATTCATCAAAAATGACGGCTATCGCACCTTTTTTCTCTACCGCAGCTGATAAACGGTAACTTACACTTTCAGAGTAGTTGATTGCGGCCATCGGCTGGCTCAGCCATTTGGATGCAGCCGGACGTAAAAACGGCTCGGATCGGCTCATCTGCTCCGTCGTCGAAACGACAACTGCTACTACATTCGCGCCGTGTGCATAGTTTTCGTCGATCTGCTTTAAATGGGCACTATTATCAAGATAAGAGCTTACAAACAGCTCATTAGCTATGATGTAATGCGCTGGCATATTGCTTTTTACAACATCCACTGACCATCTGTGGTCAAAAATGGGGCTATCGTTGATTTTAATTCCATCCGCTTTCTCATTCAGGTCCTTAAAGCCCAGTGTGCCGCGTAAAACAGAAGCCGCATCGAAAACAGACCCGTAATCAGAGATGAACTTGATCGTCGGGTCAACTGATTTAATAGCTGCAATCATTTGATCGAAGTACTTCTTCATTACCTCGTGCCGGTAAATGTACCAGTCTTTCCCTGCCCGCTGCCGGAAAGATTCCTCCGGCGCCCAGGCAGTCACCGGCGGATACGGATCTTCAAAAGTTTTGTAGCTCATTCCCCAAAGGAAGTTCAGCCGCTCGATTTTTGTATAATGTGCTTTCAGCCACGCGCGGAAGCCGCTCACCATTGTTTTGGAATAATCATAAACGGCCGTATTCTCTTTTCCGTTAACAATCAGTCCCCCGGGATATTCGCCTTCCTGCGTCGGTGTATTGGTGACGGAAACATACAGAAGTTTATTCTCGGTTTGCAGGTACTTGTATCGGGCTACTGTTTCCTTCACAAAAGCAAGTCCCTTGTTGACAATGGCTTGGTTATCAAAACCGTAAAAAGTATCGAGATAGCCGCCCAGCAGAGGCTGCTCGGAATGACTGAACTGGCTGTCGGAGGGTTCCCAAAAACCCTTGATGCGGGTACTGTGGCGGCCAAGGTGGATACGGAGCGCTACTTTCATGCCCAGGTCTGTTGCTATTTTGATCTGCTCGTCGTATTTCGCCCATTTCGGGGTTTCTGTTGGAGAGCTGTAATAAACCTTGTCCCAGGGAATGGTAATATAAACGGCATTCAGGCCAAATTGCTGTGCAGAACGGATCAGATCGGGCTCAGGGCCACGGTTTTCTGCGTCTGTAAGATTCAGCAACATCAATGCAAGATAACGTTGCGGATCCACCTCTGCCGTTTTTTGGGCAGGCTGCGCTGAGAGTGGTTGCAGGAAAAAAGTCAGGCAGAGCGCCAGGGAAAAAAGCTTATTGAAGAATTGAATTGCGTGCGCAGAATTGAACATGCTAAAAGTTTTTGTCAATTAATTTGATCCACTCATTGTATCCGTTTTCCACATTGAATTGACCTGCCCTTTCAATGCTCCTGGAACTGTCGGTTACAACCTCTCCATTCATTATTTTTCGCATTGCTTCAACCATCTGGCTTACACTCAGATCATTGGTTACCACACCCATACCATCCTGGACGAATTCGGACACACCTCCCGAAGGGAAAGAAACGATAGGTTTACCAAGCAACGCGGCTTCAATCATCACCAGCGGAAAAGGGTCCTGACGAGATGTCAGAAGAAAGCCATTTCCCGTGTTAAGGTAATTATAATAATCTTCTTTTTGTTTACCGACCAGGTGAATTCTGGTCGCTGATCTTGAATTCCTGCACCTTTGTTCGGTATAATATACCATTCCGTCGTCAATTTTGGCTCCAACCCAGATCAGGTGGACACGGGCGTCATTGAGTTGTTCGGCAATGTCGGGCAATAAATCAAAACCTTTGCGCTCCGAAGTCATTCCTGATAATACCCACACAAAGTCTGTCTCCGGAATTCCAAGCTTTTTCCTTAGCTCAGCAGCGCGTTCTGCGCTGCTCTTGACCAGATTACTGTCTATAAATGAATAAAGCAGCCCGATATTCTTACCCCCCGAATCGACCAACGCGTTGCTCGTAGCTTGTGAGCAGCCGATCAGCAGGTCTGAATAGTCGATAATACTTTTAAAATCTGGTCCGCTCAGGTAAGAATAGGTCAGCGGCATTTCATGAAAATGCGTCACCAGCTTGATTGAAAACTCTTTGGCGATCAGTACGGTTTCGGGAATCATCGTCGTATTCACATACCAGAAATCAGCCTTGAAATCGGTAGCCAGCTTGCGTAAATGCCGGTGAATGGGATTGGAGCCCAGGTGAAACGAGATTTTCTGAAGTACATTAAACTTCCGGGGAGCAATAAATCTTGGAATGTCCTCTGGAAAATCGTTCAGCAGCTCGCCTTCTGCGAAACTGACTATGCCGATATCAAACCGGGAACGATCGATTTTTTTCAGGATGTATAACAGCATCATTTCTGATCCTGTTCGTGTTGCATAGGGTGTGAAAAAGAGGATTCGTTTCTTTGTGCTGTTCATGAAGAGGCGGTTAAGAGGTCGATATTCTCGTAAGGCTTTATCTTATACGACCCTTTTTTCAAGAATAAGGTTGCCCAGAAATACTTTAAAAGCACACCTGTTTTTCTGACATAAATGCGCTGGGTCCGCAGTTCGCTAAAAGGATTTCGTCTGCTTTTGATGTTAAATGCAATTTTCCATCCAAATACCACCGGTACCATCAACAAGTAATGCAAGATCAGCAGCACGTATTGAAAAGCGCCGTATTGCTTTCGTACCCAAAGAAAATTAGACACCTGCATTTGCGTGCTGAACCGGTTTATCCACGAAATATTAGTCCTACGGAAAGGGTTATTATTTTCGAGGTGGATGAAAATGCAATCTTTGAAATAGCACAGCTTGCCCAGCTTACTTAGCCGCCCCGACCATTCCACATCTTCGCCGTACATGAAAAAATCGTCGCTAAACCCGCCTGTTTTCTCAAAACCTTCCCTCCGCAAAAAAATGAATGCGCCCACAAGCCAGTCGTATTGGTCCGGGTCCTGGTATTCTG
This sequence comes from Dyadobacter sp. HNCC25DJ183, assembly GCF_056895175.1. Taxonomy (NCBI): domain Bacteria; kingdom Pseudomonadati; phylum Bacteroidota; class Cytophagia; order Cytophagales; family Spirosomataceae; genus Dyadobacter; species Dyadobacter sp. HNCC25DJ183. The sequence goes on along the minus strand of NZ_JBXHAP010000005.1, from coordinate 101,364 downwards.
GTTCCGGATAAAGTTTGTTGATCGCCCGCTCGATGGTACCGGCTGGCGGCACAATGAAAAAGGTTTTACGAAACTCGTTGAAGCTCTTGTAAAAAGGCATCGGAGTACCGTCGGGATAGTATTGCAAAGCGCCGCAGGCGATGATATCCTGGCGCTCGTTCATTCTTTGAAAACACCGGCCGATCACATTGTCGGTCACCAGTGTATCCGCATTCAGCAGGAGAAAATATTTGCCGTTTGCAATGGACATTCCTTTATTATTGGCGATCCCAAAGCCGGGATTCGAAGGCAAGTCGATCCAGCGAACCTCAGGAAATGTATCACGAACCAACACCCCGCCTCCGTTTTCCGGGTCATTATCAACAATGATGATCTCAAATGTAACCCCGGAAGTAAATTGATAAATCGACTTTAAACAATTGATTATGAGTTGAGGTGTGCGGTAATTAATAATGATGATGGATACATCCATGAAACGATCTGCAAGTTGGATTGGGCAAAAATAAAGAATCTCCTTCGAACATACCCAAGCTGTTCACGGAGATCCCTAAATAAGTAGCATTAGTTATTTGCCGGATTAATTGAGCCTTTCGAAGATCCCGGCCACTCCCTGGCCCCCACCTACACAGGCTGTTACCATTCCGTATTTCTGGTTGCGACGCTCCATTTCATTAAAAAGCTGCACCGATAGCCGCGCTCCTGTTGAACCCAAAGCGTGCCCCAGCGCGATCGCTCCTCCGTTTGGATTCACGATTTCAGGGTTAATATCCAGCTCCTGGATTACCGCCAGTGACTGGGCTGCAAACGCTTCGTTCAGCTCGATCTGTTCGATATCCTGCAATTTCAAACCTGCTTGTTTCAATGCATTCGGTATAGCTGCTACCGGTCCGATTCCCATAATCCGGGGATCCACGCCAGCAGTCGCGTAGGATAACATTCTCGCAATTGGTTTGAGGTTCAATCTTTTGACCATATTCTCGGACATGACCATCACGAATGCCGCCCCGTCGGAGGTTTGGGAAGAGTTACCCGCAGTCACGGAGCCGCCTGCCGCGAAGACGGGTTTCAATTTATTCAAAGCTTCCAACGTGGTATCCGGCCGCGGACCTTCGTCCTGACTGATTACCGTTTCCCGCGTTTTCTTCTTGCCGGAAGCCGCATCAAAGTATGTTTCCTTCACCGTAACAGGCACGATCCCGTTTGTAAACCAGCCTTCTTTCTGTGCCCGTAAAGCTTTCTGATGCGACTGAAACGAAAATTCATCCTGCCTTTCCCGACTGATTTTGAAGTCGCTCGCTACCTGCTCGGCTGTTAACCCCATGCTCAGGTAGTAGCTGGGATTGGTATGTGCGATTTCGTAGTTCAATGCCGTTTTCCAGCCCATTGTCGGTACCATCGACATCGACTCTGTCCCTCCCGCAATAATGCATTCGGCCATTCCGGCGTGTATCTTGGCAGAAGCAATAGCGATTGCTTCTACCCCGGAGCCGCAATACCGGTTGATGGTGATACCTGAAACATTTTCCGGCAATGCAAGCAGCGCCACATAGCGGCCCATTTGCATTCCCTGTTCCGCCTCCGGCACTGCATTTCCCACAATTACATCGTCGACCTGCGTCGGATCGAGCTGCGGCACTTTTTCGAGCAGATGCCTGATTACTGCCGCACCCAGGTCGTCGGGACGGGTAAATCGGAATCCGCCTTTTGAAGCTTTACCAACTGCACTGCGGTATCCTGCAACAATATATGCGTCCATATTGAAATTCTTAGTTCGATGAAAATGAATAATAGTATGCTGGCATACCATTGTAAAAATAGGAATTATACCTAAAACAACAAACCGCCGGAGTTTGTTTTCCGGCGGTTTGCAAATACCTAGTCTGTACTGATGGATCGTTAAAATTGAGGCGGGAAATCAGTTCCCGTTAATGGTTTTGGCTGCCTGGCTATATCCGGCATGATAATCCATAAAATGATGTAGAACAAAACAACCGGGAAAGTAAATGGAATGAAGACCGCCAGTACAAAAATGAAACGGACAATCGTTACATCAATCTGAAAGTAGTCGGCGAGACCGGATGCAACACCACCAAGCATTTTATTGGTTGTGTTACGATATAATCTGTTATGGTTCATGGCTATGTCGTTTTATTTTCTTTTGATGTTTCAAAGGTACTGTGCATTACCCAGTAGCTGATTTCATTCTTGATAAACGGTGCTTTACAGGTAGAACGGGCTGGAATCAGGGATATAGGATTAGATCTCTATTAGGAAAACGAAAGATGTTGTACAACAGAATTGTCAATGAATTACCTTTGAGCTGGAAATGTTTGCGTGCTGACAATCTGACATTCGTTTTACGGCAGGCTTAATTTTTTCGTTTTGAATGAACGTTATAAAAATATATAATCATGTTTAAAATATTCTCCAAGCTATTTGGCACGAAATCCGAACGGGATCTTAAGGAACTGACCCCGTATGTGGAGAAGGTAAATGCCGAATACGCCCTGTTGGCTTCTTTAACAAATGATGAGCTCAGGTTACAATCCGAAAACCTGAAACAACATATATCCGATCAGCTCAAATCGATCGACGAGCAGATCGCCGGATTGAGACAGCAGGCAAGCGACGAGCCCAATGTAGATAGTAAAGAAGCGATCTTTAAGAGAATAGATGCGCTTGAACTTGACAGGAATAAAGAACTCGAAAAAGTACTCCTGGATATCCTTCCAAAAGCATTTGCGATTGTGAAGGAAACTGCGCGCCGGTTTAAGGAAAACGACAGGCTGGAAGTTACAGCCAACTTTTTCGATCGCGACGTAGCCGCCCGAAAATCGCACGTGTCCATTGAGGGCGACAAAGCATATTGGAATACAACATGGGACGTGATCGGCCAGCCTATCAAATGGAACATGCTGCATTATGATGTTCAGCTGATAGGTGGTGTGGTTTTGCACCAGGGTAAAATCGCTGAGATGGCGACGGGTGAAGGTAAAACTTTGGTTGCAACCCTCCCGGCGTTCCTGAATGCACTTGCCGGACAGGGCGTACATATCGTAACTGTGAACGACTACCTGGCAAAGCGTGATGCAGAGTGGAATGCGCCGCTCTTCGAATTCCACGGAATGCGCGTGGATTGCATCGACCGCCACCAACCCAATACCGAAGCAAGAAGAAATGCTTACAAAGCTGACCTAACTTACGGTACCAACAACGAATTCGGCTTTGACTACCTACGTGACAATATGTCACGCACACCGGAAGAGCTGGTTCAGCGCAAGCACCATTTCGCAATGGTCGATGAGGTTGACTCCGTTTTGATTGACGATGCGCGTACCCCTTTGATTATCAGCGGACCCGTTCCGCGCGGTGACGAGCAGGAATATCTGGAACTGAAACCCCGCGTTTCGAGGATCGTTGAAGCCCAGAAAAGGCTGGCAATGGAATTCCTGAATGATGCTAAAAAGAAGATCGCCGCAGGCGACAAGAAAGAAGGCGGGCTGGCACTTTTCCGTGCACACCGCGGTATGCCGAAATATAAACCGCTTATCAAATACCTGAGTGAGTCGGGGATCAAGGCGTTAATGCAGGAATCAGAATCCATATATCTTGCCGAAAACCAAAAGCTAATGCCGGTAGCCGACGCGCCGCTTTACTTTACGATCGACGAGCGCCACAACAGCATTGAACTGACAGAAAAAGGGATCGACTTCCTGACAGGAGAATCAGAAGAAACCAATTTCTTCATCCTGCCTGATATCGCTGTTGATCTGGACAGAATTGAAAAAGATGCTTCACTCAATGAGCAGGAGCGCATTATCCAGAAAGAAGCATTAATCCGCGATTATTCTGTAAAAACTGCCCGTATCCATACAGTAAACCAACTTTTGAAAGCATTCACACTTTTTGAAAAGGACGTTGAATATGTGATCATCGACGGGAAAGTGAAAATTGTGGATGAGCAAACCGGTCGTATCATGGAAGGCCGTCGCTATTCTGACGGTTTGCACCAGGCGATTGAAGCAAAAGAAAGTGTACGCGTTGAAGATGCCACACAGACTTACGCGACCGTTACATTGCAGAACTACTTCCGGATGTACCACAAACTGGCTGGTATGACGGGTACTGCAGAAACGGAAGCTGGTGAATTCTGGGAAATCTACAAGCTGGATGTGGTATCAATACCAACCAACGTAACAGCTGTACGGAAAGACCAGGAAGATAAAGTTTACCGCTCAGTTCGTGAAAAATACAATGCGGTAACCGACGAGATCGTCGAGCTTGTGGAAGCGGGCCGGCCTGTGCTGGTAGGTACCACCTCAGTAGAAAATTCAGAGATTATCAGCCGGATGCTGACTTTACGTAAAATCCCTCACCAGGTTTTGAACGCAAAGCAACACCAGCGCGAGGCAGAAGTAGTAGCAGAGGCCGGAAAGCCGGGTACTGTTACCATTGCAACAAACATGGCCGGTCGCGGTACGGATATCAAGCTGACCCCGGAAGCTAAAAAGGCTGGTGGTTTGGCAATTATCGGTACGGAAAGACACGAAAGCCGCCGCGTCGACAGACAGCTGCGTGGTCGCTCCGGCCGCCAGGGTGACCCTGGTTCTTCTCAATTCTTTGTTTCCCTGGAAGATAACCTGATGCGCTTGTTCGGTTCAGACCGGATGGCGAAGGTAATGGACCGAATGGGCTTGGAAGAAGGCGAAGTGATCCAAAGTGGAATGATCACCAAATCGATCGAGCGTGCGCAGAAGAAAGTGGAAGAAAACAACTTCGGAATGCGTAAGAGATTGCTGGAGTACGATGATGTAATGAACTATCAGCGTGACGCAATCTATACCCGCCGCCGCAATGCATTGTTCGGGGATCGTCTGGCAGTGGATATCGCAAATACATTATTTGATGTATGCGACGAGCTGATCAGCACTGCCGGCACTTATGCAGAGCTCGAACTGGCTTCTATTACTACCCTGGGAATGGAGCTACCATTCAGCGAAGCCGAATTCAACAGTTTCAAACAGGCTGATCGTGCGCAGAAACTATACGAGGCAGCTGAAAAGCAATACCAGGACAAAAACAATGCAATTGCACAGAAAGCATTGCCGGTATTGCAGTCGATCTATGCAGAAAGAGGCGCTACGGTTTCAGAAATAATGATTCCTTTCAGCGACGGACTTCGTCAGACGGGCGTTGTGGTTGGTTTGAAGAAATCTGTCGAGAACGAGGGCAAAGAAATTACCCGCGAAATGGAGAAAGCAATAGTGCTTTCATTGATCGACCAGGAATGGAAAGAGCATTTGCGGGAAATGGATGATTTGAAACAATCGGTACAAAATGCGGTTTTTGAACAGAAAGATCCTTTGCTGATTTACAAGTTTGAATCCGTTGAGCTTTTCAAACGCTTTCTGAGCAAGGTTAACTTTGATATGATCTCCTTCCTGATGAAGGCAGATATCCCGCAGGAAGAAGCGGTACCGGCAAGTGCAGTGCAGCAAACTGTACGCCGCCCGACGCCACCGCCTGCATTACATACCAATAAGGAAGAAGAATTTGATGTGGACGTGGAAGATCCGAACAAATACGCCCATACCGAATCCACTACCAAGGCGCAGCCTGTACGTGTGGAGCGTGTTGCGGACAGGAACCAGAAGGTATCTGTTCAATACCGGGACGGACGCATTCTTCGTGATGTGAAGTTTAAAAAAGTAGAACAGGAAGTGAAAAACGGCGATTGCGTTGTAATCGAATAACCTGTTTTCATTCCTAACAAAAATACCGGCCCTGCCTCTCGTTTCCGAAAGGCAGGGCTTTTTGCTGCCGTTAAATCAGGATTTATACGATATTTGCAGTTGCTGAAAGCATAAACGAAAACATTCCATTAGCATGAAACTCCATCGGGAAGGCTATACCATTATTCTAATTACAATTATTGTTCTGGTACTGATCAACTTAGGAATTAATTATCTTCTTCCTGATGGATACTGGATTCCAAGGCTGGTATTGATCGGCAGTATATTCGTTTTTCTGCTGGTTGTTCAATTTTTTCGCGTTCCCAAAAGAAACGCCCACAAAAGCGATCGCCAGATCGTAGCGCCTTGCGATGGAAAAGTGGTGGTGATTGAAGAAGTAGTTGAAACTGAATACTTCAACGGACCAAGAAGACAGATCAGCATTTTCATGTCGCCTCTTAACGTGCATATCAACTGGAACCCGGTAAGCGGCATTATCCAGTATTTCAGGTACCACGCCGGACTTTACCTCGTTGCCTGGCACCCAAAATCAAGTACCGACAATGAGCGTACCACTGTGGTAATCAGGACGGTTGAGGGAATCGACGTTTTATTCCGCCAGATAGCAGGCGCAGCAGCCCGCCGCATTCGCTGGTACATCAAGGAAGGCGATAAGGTAGAGCAAAGCACAGAAATGGGCTTTATCAAGTTCGGCTCCCGCGTGGACATATTTGTCCCTCTTGATGCGGAGATCAAAGTGAAGCTGCAGGATAAAACAGTAGGAAGCGTAACTGTGCTCGCTGAATTAAAATAAGCGCCAGCTTAGTATTTGTTCAAAAAACTGAGGAACTGCTCCCGGGTAAACTACTGCCATAAACAGCATTCCGAAAATTGCCCCGTATAAGTGCGCGCTATGGTTTACATAGCTCATTCCCCTTTTTGACTCGTAAACAGAGTACCCGAGATATAACAATCCGAATATAAAGCCTGGCATACAAATGAAGAAGTACAGGCAAATGCTCATCAAAGGAGCGTAAAGAATGGCAGCGAAAAGCACAGCCGATACCCCTCCGGAAGCGCCGAGCGAGTTATATTTAGAGTTGTTGCGGTGTTTCAGGAACGTTGGTATATCTGCTACAATAATGCCAACAATGTACAGGAACAGGTAGTACATCGTTCCGCTCGGCCCGAAAAGCATTGCGAAAAGTCTCTCAATTCCTTCTCCTACAAACCACAAGCTGAGCATGTTGAAGATCAGGTGACCAAAATCTGCATGTACAAAACCGGAGGTGATAAAGCGATAATATTCATTCCGCTGCCGAACGCGGTAAGGATTGAATATCATCTTGTCCATTAAGCTATAATTGTTCAGCGCGTAGTAGCTGATGCCCGAGGTAATGATTACAAGTATGAGGGTTATTGACATAATTCACTGATTTAATAAGCTGTTATTTTTCACGTTCAACCAGCTGCTGGACAAATTGCAGCAGCGATGCTTTCCGGGATTCCTCCACATTCAGGCTCCGAAGGTTGGCCAGGCCTTTTTCAAAATAGGTATTAATCTTCTCTTCGGTAAACTTCCGGATATTGAGCGATTCATAAATTGCTTTTACCGCGCCCACCTTCTCTTCCGGGTCAAACTCGGCGGCAGAAATCCATTGATCAAGCGCTGCTTTGTGTGATCCGGTTGCTTTTGATAAAGCTTCAATCAGTAAGAACGTTTTCTTGTTCGAGATAATATCACCGCCTACCTGTTTACCAAACTTAGAAGGATCTCCATACACATCTAGCAAATCGTCTTTCAGCTGAAAGCCAATTCCCATATTTTCCCCAGCTGAATACAGCAGCTTTACCGACTCTTCATCAGCCCCGCCGATTATCCCGCCTAATTCCAATGCAAAACCGAGCAGCACCGAAGTTTTAAGACGTATCATTTCAAGATATTCCTCCTCCGTTACATTCCAGCGCGTTTCGAAATTCATATCCAGCTGCTGTCCTTCACATACTTCGGCAGCGGTTTGGTTAAATCGCGCCAGTACAAGCCTCAGCTGGTCTTTTGGAATATCAAGCAGCAGATCATACGCCCGGATCAACATCACGTCGCCCGACAAGATCGCCGTATTTGCATTCCATTTTTCATGCACGGTAGGTTTACCGCGACGCAATGGTGCGCGGTCCATGATATCGTCGTGCATTAATGTAAAATTGTGAAATACTTCCACCGCCATCGCTGGCCGGATCGAACGCTCCACATCTTCGGAGTAGATAGATGATGCCAGCAGCGTCAGCAGCGGCCGGAAACGCTTTCCGTGCAGCGACATAATGTAGCTGATCGGCTCGTAAAGCTCAGCTGGGCCGACGCCATAAGTATGCTTTTCAAATTCGGACTGGAGCTTCTGGAGTAGTTGATCGGGGTTAAGCATCGAATGCGGAAATCGCCTGAAAAAGACAGGGCGCAATGTTTGTTATGAACGTTTTTATCAATCTGGAGACTTATGCAAAGTAGGGGATTTTCCTTGTCTTGCCGACAGAATTCGAGGATAAATTCGATTTTTGCCATTGTGGCGCTATTCTGCAACATTATCATAACTTTAAGATTCCATCTCATTCCCATTCGAAAATGCCATTTCATCAGTACTTCAACGGCGATATACTAGCGATCAACGAGCCGGTTTTCCAGACCAATGATCTTGGATTGCTGCGCGGCTACGGACTTTTTGATTATTTCAGGACCTACAATGGTGTACCGTTCCGTTGGGATGATTACTGGCAGCGTTTTGAAAATTCGGCAAGGCTGCTCAAATTGACGCTGCCGGTTACTCAGGAAGAAACAGAGAAAATCCTGGCCGACCTGCATGCGCTGTCGGGCGAGCAGGAAGTTGCGTTTCGTTTTGTGCTCACGGGAGGTTATGCGCCCGACAGTGTGCATGTAGTCCGGCCGAACCTGCTGATCCGCACAGAAGCATTGCCACAGGATAATCCCGCAGGCAGGTTGAAAGGCATCAAAGTGATTCCTTACGAATACGTCCGCGATTTACCCGAAATTAAAACCACCAACTACGTGCACATGGTTTTAATGGCCGACGAGCTAAAAAGGCAGCAAGCCGCCGATCTGCTTTTCTATAAGGACGGGGAAGTAAGCGAGCTGACGCGCAGCAATATTTTTATTTTCAGGGACTCAAAGCTTATTACTTCCAACAGGAACATCCTAAACGGGATCACCCGCAAAGTTGTACTTGAACTCGCTAAGCCGCATTTTGAAGTTGAAGTACGACCCATTTCGTACCAGGAGGTAATCACTGCTGATGAGGTATTTACGACCAGTACCACAAAGTGGGTTATGCCGGTTGTGCAAATTGGCGAGCAGCCCATTGGTGACGGAACCGCCGGTAAGCAGACGCTCTTTTTACAAGGATTGTTTGAAAAGATGGTTTTAAACTGGGGCAAATAAAAAAGGTGACTTTCCGCGCGGAAAGCCACCTGGCACTTGTAATAATTCAACTTATTTAGGCGCAATAGGTGATTCTTTGTTTACGATCGGCCACACGCCCGGACGCGGCACGCTTACGCCTTTCGTCATTCCTTTTGTCATCGCATCCGCTCCGAAATAGTACAGCGGCCAGCCTTTGTAAGTCAATTGCTTTTTACCAAATACTGTGATTGTACCGAATTGTGTTTTATCCAATGCAGATGGAATTTCATCTATACTGGCCACTTCATAGATCGGCCAGGTAGCATCGTGATTCGAGTCATTTGTTGTCCAATTGTTGTTCATTGACGAGTCACGCGCAAATGCATATAACGTGCGTCCCAGGCTGTCTACCAGGAATTGCGATTCAGCAGTACCCTCGGTATAATCCGCTTTATAGGACTTCCCGTCGTTTCCTACCAGCTGTGCATTGGAAAGCATTACGGCATACTTCGTCTTTGCCACATACCAAACGTTATTCACTCCTTCTCCTTTTACTTCTCCTGGCGCGGCGTCGTTGGCGAAATAGTACAGCGGCCAGCCTTTGTAGGTAGTTTGTATAGCGCCGTCAGTGCGGGTAATGTTGGCAAAGTCAGAAGCTTTCAAGCCGGCATCCAATTTCAATGAAGCAAGGTTAGCTACTGAAAAAACCGGCCAGGCTGCGAGGCAAGGGCCTGTGCAAACGGAGGTATTGCCTGCATCTTTGGTGAAAAAGTAAAGGGTCTTGCCATTCTTGTCAGTTAGTACCTTGCCGAGTGAGCCATTTTCTTTTAGCATAATGTCATTTGGCGTGACGGGGGTTTCTTCGCCGTCATCGTCGGAGCAGGAGACTGTCACTGCCAGTAAAGCTCCCAGCAGGAACAGCATTCGGGTGATTGGAAAGATTTTCATCGGAATTAAATTATGATTGTTAGAGATGAATTGGTTTGTCCCGAATACGGTCAAAACCTTCCGATGGTTGCGTAGCCCTGTTTTGGTCCAACGCAACTGCTAACCCACAAAAAAGGCGCAGCCAGATAGCCGCCTGAATTCATTTTTTAATTACATTCAACTCCACCCTTGTGCAGTCAGCGGAATGCGGCTGTCGGATTTCGTATGTATCGAAACGCCTTCACTCTTGTCGGCAATGTACCCGACGAACGTAATCTTCGGATTGTTTTTGATCAGTTCATACGCAGACTGCGACACGGTAAACAACAGCTCATAATCTTCGCCTCCATTCAATGCAGCTGTTACCGGGCTCAGGTTCAGTTCCGAAGCGGCAAGGAATGTTTGTTCGTCAATGGGGAGCCGCTCTTCAAATACCACCGCACCTACACCCGACTGCGCGCAGATATGCAGCAGGTCGGAAGCCAGACCGTCCGAAACGTCTATCATAGAAGTAGGTATTACCCCCGCTTCTTCCAGCTCGTAAATCACGTCCATCCTGGCCTCGGGCCGCAATTGTCTTTGAATAACATAATCATGTCCGTCCAGCTCGGGCTGCATGTCCGGATTGGCAAGAAACACCTGCTTTTCGCGTTCCAGCAGCTGCAAACCAAGGTAAGCGCCTCCCAGGTCGCCGGTTACACATAACAGATCATTGGGTTTGGCTGTATTCCGGTAAACGATTTTGTCCTTTTTTACCTTGCCAAAAACACTAACCGAAATGAGTAATCCCGAGCGTGAAGAAGAAGTATCCCCGCCTACAAGGTCTACATTGAAATCCTTGCATGCTGTTTTGATACCGGCATAAAGTTCATCGACAGCTTCCACAGAAAAGCGGTTGCTGATCGCAATACTCACCGTCACCTGCCGCGGTATCCCGTTCATCGCGGCAATGTCCGATACATTTGTTGCTATAGCCTTGTACCCTAAATGTTTGAGAGGAAAAAAGGTGAGATCGAAATGTACGCCTTCCAGCATTAGATCGGTGCTGATCAATCCATATTCCTCGCCTGTATCGATTACAGCTGCATCGTCGCCAATACCGCGTACAGTATCCGGCAACACAGTTGTTACTCCTTTATTTATTCTCTGAATCAGCCCGAATTCACCCAGGCTGCTGATTTCTGTTCTGCTTTCCATGATACAAAATTAGACAAAAAAAGCGAAGCCGGTTCGGATGAGAACCGGCTTCGCTGCGATATCTTCTACTAAATAAATGCGGTTGACTAAGGATTTGTCAATGTATATTCATTGATCGTGCCTCCCGTTTTTGAGCTGCCTTTCAGACGCGTCAATACAAGCTTCGAATCTTCCAGTGTATTGATTGTAAACTCAATGGTGCCGCCGGTTCCGGTTGGCTGTGGTACCAGGTCTTTCAGGATCAATTTGGTGTTTCCGTCCAGCGCCCAGGTTCCATTGGTAGTGAATCCATCCCAGTCGGTCAGTGTAGCAGTCATTGATCCCGACGAATTGGTCAGAGTCAATCTGAAAGCTGAATATCCCGGAACTGAATTATTGGAACCTCCTCTCGTATAGGCAACTGCGCTTCCATGCTTCACAGATTCGGCAGTCCACGCTTTGGCAATTCTTTCGGAAGCGGGTTTTACTTTCTCCTTACATCCAGCATTTATCAAAGTGACGATCAGAGCGATACACCAAATCAGAGAGTAACTTTTTTTCATATTTGTATTTCCTAAATTTCATAACACAACGCCAAGTTCCTACTTTTTAGTCTTATTATCAAAATATTCAGTGAAGATCATTTTAATTTTTACCCACTGGCTCCGATCGCTAAATTGCACGGTCAAATCATATTTCATGAAAGAATATACGCACGCGCAACTTGCACTCAGGAACGGGCAGGACAAAGAGGAAATCTGGTGTGCGTACAAAGGGATCATTTATGATGTAACCGCTTCCCGCCTGTGGCGTAACGGGCACCATTATGAGCATTGGGCGGGCCAGGACCTTACCAAAGAACTGGGCGACGCGCCGCATACCGACCGCGTTTTCGAGCGTTTTAATGTAATCGGCCGCCTGCAATCCAAAAACTAGACGATTTCCATGAGTACCTATTTAATAGCAGACAGCGGATCCACCAAGACGGATTGGGTAGTTACACGAGACGGTATGCAGGTTGGCGCATTTCAATCTGCTGGTATCAATCCATTTTACCAAACCACCGAACAGATCATTCCTGTCCTGAATGAGCAGGTTATTCCAGCTATTACAACACAAATAGACCGTATCTTCTTTTATGGCGCAGGCTGTGCGGATGAAAAAACGAGCCGGCCTGTTTACGATGCATTGCTGCATTGCATTCCTTCCGCGACGCAAATAGAAGTTGCTTCAGATATGTTAGGTGCCGCGCGTGGCCTGTGCGGCCGGGAGCCGGGACTGGCGTGTATCCTGGGTACCGGCGCCAATAATGCATTTTACGACGGCCAGAAAATCGTGCATTCCATTGGTTCACTCGGCTTTTGGCTCGGAGATGAGGGGAGCGGCTCTTACCTGGGAAAAACTCTGGTGGTACGCTTCCTGCAAAACGAGCTTCCTGCTGACATTCATGAGAGTTTCGCAGCTACTTACCCGGAGATCAACAGGTTGTATGTTTTGGAGAATGCTTACAAAAAACCTTATCCGAACCGGTTCTTTGCCGCTTTTTCCCAATTCATTGCCGAACATATGGCAGATAATTACATGCAGCAGCTGGTAATGGACGCGTTTTCACTTTTTACCCAAAAATACATCCTGAAACATACTGATGCGTCCGATCACCCGGTCCATTTTACTGGCTCTATTGCGTTCTATTACCAGGAAATGCTTCAAAAAGTGCTTGCCTCAAACGGGCTTCAATTCGGGCGTATCCTGAGAACGCCGCTCGATGGGCTGGTTCAATACTATTCCTGAGCCTCCGCAGCCAAAGCGTTAATGAATGTTAAACCTGCACATCCATTGCGCTTCTGTCGTTTCGGCTAAGGTCAATTGCTTTTATTGGCCTTAAATTTGCTATTATCATTCTGCTATGTCGAGACGAACCATTCAATCACTCACCGTTTTTTCTGCGCTCCTAATTATAGGCGTGGTGATCACGCAGATTTTTTGGGTAAAACAGGCGCTCGATCTCCGCCACAGACAGTTTAACCAGAATGCGCACGTCGCTTTACAGGATGTAGCTGCCAAGCTGGCCAAAGTAAATGGGGTAATGCAAACCACCAACCCCGTTGAGCAGCTTTCTCCTGAATATTTCCTTGTTAATACCAATTCCACTACGCAGCCGGATCTGCTTGAAGTTTTTATCAAGGATAGTTTTCAAAAGCACAATCTCATTGCCGACTTTGAAGTAGGTATCTACGATTGTACCACGAACAGAATGCGTTACGGGATGTCATTGAGTACGAAAACCAATGCAAAGCTGCCGGCCACAACGACCAATTTCATCAAAACGGATAAGTATCCCTACTATTTCGGTGTTCGCTTTCCTGAACAGGAAACCTACTTTGCAGGAAGTATCAATCGCGCAATCTGGTCGTCGGTACTGGTGCTGGTGGCGGTTTCGCTGTTTGCTTATGCATTGTTTGTGATTTTGAGACAAAAGCAGTTGTCGGAAGTACAGCGGGATTTTGTCAATAATATGACACACGAGCTGCAAACACCCATTTCTACGATCCGCATTGCCGCTGATGTGCTCAATTCCGATCATATTATCATGCAGCCGCAGCGGCACAAACGCTACGTCCAGATTGTTCAGGACGAGATCCTGCGCTTGCAGGGACAGGTGGAAATGGTACTTTCAATGGCGAAGGCCGAACGGAATGTCTTGACCCTGCAAAAGGAAACTGTCCACGTTAATGAGATGATCCGGTCCATTCTGCTGCCTTTTGAAGGAAAGGTGAAGTTTCAGGACCAAACGGATAATAATGTGATCGAAACCGACCCATTTCACTTTCGCTGTATGATCAATAACCTGATCGACAATGCATTGAAATATTCTGACGATGATCCAGAAGTAAATGTGGCCACTTATAACAGAGGTAAATGCCTGATCATAGAAGTCCGCGACCAGGGTATCGGCATCGCGCCGGAGTATCAGAAAAAAATATTCAACCAGTTTTTCCGCATTCCTTACGGTGATGTACATAATGTAAAAGGATTTGGAATCGGGCTGAGCTATGTAAAACAAATTGTCAGGGCACACCGTTGGAAGCTCGAACTGGAAAGTACATTAGGCAAGGGAAGCACATTCAGAATCTCAATTCCCCAGAAACAACACGCATGAAAAAACGAATCCTGTACGCAGAAGACGATCCGAACCTCGCATTCGCGACCAAAGACAATTTGGAAGAGTATGATTATGAAGTAATTCACGCCTCAGACGGAGCAGAGGCGCTGGACTTCTTCGGCAAAGAACATTTCGATATCTGCGTGCTGGATATCATGCTTCCCAAAATGGACGGTTTCACACTGGCCGAAAAAATCAGGGCTGCTGACAGCCAGGTGCCCATTCTTTTTCTTTCAGCGCGTTCGCTGCAGGAAGACAAAATTAAAGGTTTGCGGCTTGGCGCAGACGATTATGTTACCAAACCATTCAGCATCGAGGAGTTGAGGCTGCGGATCGATGTTTTTTTGCGGCGCAGCAAATCGGAGCAGCCCGCGCCGGTAAAGTCAAATACGAGCAAGGTCGGACAATATGCATTTGATTTTCAAAAACTTACATTAAACCTGAACGGAGCCAGCCAGAATCTCACTTTCCGGGAAGCAGAGGTTTTGAAGTACCTGGCCGAGCGCCCGGACCAGGTAATACGCCGGGATGAACTTTTAAAGGCAATCTGGGGAGACGACGATTATTTCATGGGGCGGAGCCTCGATGTTTTTATATCAAGATTGCGGAAATACCTGTCAGCTGACCCTGAAATCCGCATTGACAATGTACACGGAGTCGGTTTCAGAATGCGGTGGTGAAGTGTTTTTTCAAAATTTCTCTCGCCGAGATTTGTTCAGAATAAATTAATTACACATCTTTGCACCCTCATTTGGAAAAATTGCAAGGTTATGGCTAAGGTTTGTCAAATTACAGGTAAAAGAACTCGCGTTGGAAATAACGTTTCTCACGCTAACAATAAAACAAAACGCAAATTCTTCCCGAATTTGCAGAAGAAACGTTTCTTCCTTCCTTCATCAGGAGAGTGGGTTACGTTGAAAGTAGCAACATCAGCGCTTCGTACCATCAATAAAAACGGTATTGAAGCAACTATACAGAAAGCATACGACAAAGGAACACTTACGTTCTAAGGATTTTACGAATTTATTTTTAAAGGACTTCTTTTTATCGGGAAGTCCTTTTTTCGTGCACTTACCTCAACACATCAAATTGCCTACATGACCGGTTCCGGAAAGATATTCCTTCTGTTAGGCTCCAATCTCGGCGATCGCGCCGGGATTTTGAAGCAGGCAAGACAAATGATCGCAGAAAAAGCGCCGATCGTTGCCGAATCCTCCATTTACGAAACCGAACCCTGGGGACTGACCGACCAGCCTGCATTCCTGAACCAGGTAGTTGAAGTCACATCCACCGATGAACCTGCACTGCTTTTAACGCATTTGCTGCACATTGAGCAGGAACTTGGCCGTGTCCGGAAAGTGCGGTGGGGCGCGAGGCTGATCGATATCGACATGCTGTATTATGGCGATACAATTCTCGAAAACGACACACTTATTTTGCCACACCCCCGCCTTAAAGAACGTAGGTTTACATTAATCCCTCTTTTCGAAATAGCAGCAGAATTTGTGGATCCTAAACTGAAAAAGTCGGTAAGCCAGCTCCTGGAAGAATGTCCCGACAATAGTGAGGTATTAAAATATTCTTGAAATATTTATATCGATGGAATGCACTTTGGTTTTCTTCCATCGACCATTGACTCCATTTTTTAGTTAGTTCATCACTTTTTTCTATCAAAATACCGCCTTTAAACATTGTTTTGTTGCCGGTTAGCTTGCTAAATACAACATTTACCCTTTCAGACCGAGGGGATTTACCTTTTGAGTTGTCAATCTTTTGAATAGAAATAATTCAAAACTCCGAACGAAAATCAATCCATGAAAAACAGAACACTTTACTTATTACTCATGCTGATTGGCACCTGTCTGCAGGTATCCGCGCAAAACCGCCACACGGTAAGCGGCTACGTAAAAGACAAAGCCAATGGAGAAGGGCTGATCGGCGTTTCGGTCTACGTGCGTGAAGCATCTACCGGTGTAGTTACCAATCCGTACGGTTTTTACTCCATTACCCTGCCCGACGGAACTTATACGCTGGTTTTCAGCTACATTGGTTATCAGAAAGTTACCCGGGAAGTGACACTGGATGCGGATAAAACGATCAGCATTGAGATGGAAGACGAGAGTAACCAGTTACAGGAAGTAACTGTCTCCACGCAGCGGGAAGACGAAAACGTTCGCAACATTGAAATGTCGGTAAACAAGGTGGAAATGAAAACCATCCGCAAAATGCCCGCATTACTTGGTGAAGTGGACCTGATCCGCAGCATTCAGCTGCTACCTGGCGTAACTACGGTCGGTGAAGGTGCATCGGGTTTCAATGTGCGCGGTGGTGACGTTTCCCAAAACCTCGTTCTGCTCGACGAAGCGCCTGTTTACAACTCCTCTCACCTTTTCGGATTTTTCTCGGTTTTCAACCCTGATGCGGTGAAAGACGTCAAACTGATCAAAGGTGGGATTCCGGCGCAGTATGGCGGGAGGATCTCGTCTATTCTGGATGTACGGATGAAAGAAGGTAACTCTAAAAAAAGGGAGGTTAATGGCGGAATTGGTACCATTTTCTCGCGACTTACTTACGAACAGCCTTTTGCTAAGGGAAAAGGGTCCTTTATCGTTGCCGGGCGCAGGTCTTACATCGATGTCCTGGCAAAACCTTTCCTGAACTCTGATCTGCGGGATTCCAAGTTCTACTTCTATGACCTGACTGCCAAAGTCAACTATCAGCTGGGCGACAAGGATACCTTTTACGCTTCCGGATATTTTGGTAAAGATGTTTTTGGTGGCGGCGATTTTGGTTTTGGCTGGGGTAATGCCACTGCTACGGGCCGCTGGAACCACATTTTCTCCAACAAGCTCTTCATGAACCTGACGGGCTATTACAGCAATTACGATTATTCGCTCGGACAGAATGTGAATGATCCAAGTGCAAAAGACAGGTTTGACTGGAAATCCAAGATTATCAGCGCCAGCTTTAAGCCGGATTTTACATTTTACATTACACCCAATAACCAGCTGACTTTCGGCGGCCAGTACATTTACTATGATACCCGCCCGGGTCGCGCCGTGGCAGTATCGGAAGGACAGGAAACCGACATCAGCCTCGATCCAAAATATGCCGACGAATCGGCCTTTTATATCGGAAATGAGCAGAAACTTTCCGACCGCATTTCCCTGCAATATGGTATCCGCTACTCCTATTTCCGCAGCCTCGGACCTGGTACTGAGTATCAATATTATACCGACGAAGTTGGAAAACGCAAAGTCCCCGTTTTTCCGGGAACTGATTACAAAAGGGGTGATGTGATCAAAGGTTATGGTAACTGGGAGCCGCGGGCTGCATTGAATATTGGCGTCAGTTCCAATGCATCTATCAAAGCCAGCTACAATCGCATGGCGCAATACCTGCATTTACTTTCCAATACCGCCGCAGCCTCGCCGCTGGATGTGTGGACATTGAGCTCGCCCATCATCCAGCCTGAAAAGGCCGATCAGGTTGCATTGGGCTGGTTCCAGAACTTCAAGGATAATATGTACGAAGCTTCCGTGGAGGTTTACTACAAAAAGCTGTATAACCAGATCGATTACGTTCCGGCATCAGATCTGTTGCTCAACCAGTTTGTTGCAGGAGATCTGCTCTTTGGAAGAGGCCGCGCCTACGGTGCTGAATTTTATCTAAAGAAAAATAAAGGAAAACTGACCGGCTGGGTCAGCTATACATTGTCCCGCACGGAAAGACAGGTACAAAGCATTAACAACAACGACTGGTTCCCCGCCCGTTTTGACAAGCCGCATAATTTCACTTCTGTGGCTATTTACGAAATGAGCAGGCGCCTGTCGCTCTCTGCCAACTTCACGATCACTTCGGGTACACCCGCTACATTCCCGACCAACCGCTGGGAATTCCAGGGCTGGCCGGTAGGTAACAATTATGCCAATACAAGAAATAACAACCGCATTCCCGCATACCACCGGCTCGACCTTGCAGCAACTTTGAAATCGAAGCGGAAGCTGTTTAGAACTGGCGAGGGTGAGTGGGTATTCTCTGTTTATAATGTGTACAATCGCCGAAATCCATTTTCGGTTTATACCCGGGCCAATCAGGATACTCCGCTCAAAACAGAGGCTGTGCGTTATGCAGTTATCGGCAGCTTTATCCCGGCGCTTACCTACAATTTCAAATTTTAACCGGCCATTGAAATGAGACATTTGAAGATATCAATTATAAAACTCAGTGCATTGATCGCGTTCCTGGGTATTTTCCTGACGGGTTGTGAAGATGTGATCAACCTGGAAACGCAAAGCGGGCCACCTCAGCTGGTGGTCGACGGGTGGATTACCAACCAGGCAGGACCACAAACGATCCGGCTGACCTGGTCTGCAAGCTACTTTGACAATAGTCCGGCTAAACCTGTCCTCGACGCAGAAGTAAGTGTAAAAGACGATCAGGGAGCGGTATACCTGTTTGAAGATGTAGCCAACAATGGAAATTATATCTGGCAGAAAACGGGCGACACGCTGGGTCAAATCGGCCGCACTTATACATTAACCATCAAACAGGGAGCAGATACTTACACTTCCACGACGGAGCTGAAACGCGTACCTGCAGTGGATTCCATTGTTTATACCAAGGAAAAGCTGCCATTTGAGCCGGACAAAGGTCCGAAAGAGGGATATGTAGCAGAGTTTTACGCCCGCGACTTTTTGGGAGAAGGTGATACCTACTGGATCAAACCGGTCGTGAAAGGCAAGACTACCGTCGACAAGGCTGTTAATATTTCCATTGCCTACGACGCTGCATTTGGCTCCGGTGCTCCTTCCGACGGATTGATCTTTATTTTGCCACTCCGGCAGTCCATTACAGTCGACTCGCTTTACTCGGCTGGCGACCAGGTGGGCGTTGAGCTGCACAGTATAACCAACGAAGCTTTTGAATTTTTGAAACAAATTCGTGAGCAGGCAAGCAATGGCGGCCTTTTCGCCACTCCGATCGCGAATGTGCGCTCCAACATCACCAATACCAATGCTTCCGGCAGCAAAGCGCTTGGCTTTTTTGGCGCGTCGGCAGTAAGCCGGCTGGAGACTACCATTATTCCTGAAAAAGCTCGTCCGAACGACGATTAAGGGGCCTTTTTGTTCTTGTCAAAAACCGCTGGTGCGCTTATTCGCCAGCGGTTTTTTAGTATATTTCTTTTTTATAAACAGCTATGAACAAGTCACTCCTACTCCTGCTGGCTTTGCTGCCGGCTTTTTCATTTGCACAAAAAAGAGCCCGTGACCTGGGTATCAAAATAGGTGTACTTCCCACGGGCACCATGAACGCGATCACAGATGTAGCTGGCGTGAAGGTGGGCCAGGTTACACTTACCGAAGGAGCGGATATCCGTACCGGCGTGACTGCCATTATCCCGCATGAAGGCAATCTGTTTCAGCAGAAAGTACAGGCTGCTATGTATATCGGAAATGGATTTGGTAAAATGACAGGCTATTCTCAGGTAGATGAGCTGGGTACCATGGAGTCACCAATTGTACTAACCAATACATTAAGCGTACCCACAGCCGCTGACGCTATCATTGACTGGACACTCGGGCAAAAAGGCAACGAGAATGTAAGGTCGGTTAACCCGGTTGTGGGTGAGACCAATGACAGTTTTTTAAATGATATCCGCGGCCGGCATGTACGTAAAGAGCACGTTCTGAATGCATTGGCACAGGCCGAGAATGGTCCCGTGCAGGAGGGAAATGTTGGCGCAGGTACCGGCACCGTTTGCTTCAACTGGAAAGGCGGGATTGGTACAGCATCGCGCAAGCTGCCTCCAAAGCTCGGCGGGTACACGGTTGGTGTATTGGTACAAACCAATTTCGGCGGGGTATTGAAGGTAAACGGAGTTCCTGTGGGTGAAGAACTGGGCCAGTATGCTTTTAAAGATGTGCTGGATAAATCGTCCGACGGCTCCTGCATGATGGTGCTGGCAACTGACGCGCCGCTTGATGCGCGCAATCTGAAAAGACTGGCCAAAAGAGCATTCATGGGACTGGCGCAAACAGGCGGCATCGCATCGAATGGAAGCGGTGACTTTGTGATTGCATTCTCCACTGCCAATATCGTGCTGCACGATGCACCAGAGCGAACTGCTCCTACTACTTTCCTGATCAATGATGCCACTTCTCCATTGTTCCTGGCAGCGATCGAGTCAACTGAGGAGGCGATCATTAACTCACTTTTAATGGCCAGAACTTCCGAAGGAACGCAGGGACACAAAGTGGAAGAGCTACCCAAAGACAAGCTGCTAGATATAATGCGTAAATACGGTCGCCTGAAATAATATCTTCTTGCCTATTTAAAACTAAGCAGGTAACCGGTCAGATCTGCCAGATCCTGTTCCTTCAATCCTAGTGTAACGGGTTCCGGCATCAGGGAATTCGGCATCTTTTCCCGGCTTTTAATTTGGTTTGCTTTGATCGAATGCTGCTTCCCGGCTGCATCTTTGATTACTACATTAGCGCCATCACTTATTAAAAAGCCAAAATGTGTTTCTCCGCTTTTGGTGACAATGGTATAGCTTTCATAGCCGAAAACCATGCTCGCTGAGGGATTGATAATGGCATCCAGCAAGCCGCCCTTGTCGAACTTTGTATGTACAAGCGTAAGATCAGGCCCTATATCCGCTCCATTCTGGCTGTGCTTGTGGCAGGCTGTGCAATAGGATTCAAAAACTTTCTTCCCCTGCGCCAAATCAGGCTTCATTCTGGCTATGAAGTCTGTTTTCAGTACCTTCCCATTTCTTGGAAAAAACTGGCTCGCCACTACGCGCACATTCACGTCTTGATTTTTAAAGATGATCTCGCTGACAGACTTCGCGATTGTATCCTGCAACTGCCCCTGCACGCGCATATCAACCAGGATATTACCACCGTCTACATTCGACGCCATGAACTTCGCAGCTTCCACTCTGGCAGCCAGTGTTTGCGTTTTGTCACTTACTATCTTCTTCTTTTCGAGCATTTGCCGGTAAGCAGGCGTTATTTGCTGCGCAGTAGCTTCCTCCCAGTCCAGCAGCTCGGCCCATTCGTTTGTTTTACGGAAGTTTAGCCACCAGGAAGCATGCGTAGCTACATCCGGTAAGGTGGATTTAGCCAAGGCTACCATTGCTTCTGCTGCTTTTTTGTCTTTAATAAAACCAAGTGCGGTTAATGCTTTTTTCCGCTCAGGCTGCGACACTTTCGGGGAGCTGGCTCTGACTTTCAGATCATTGATTGCATTTACAGGATGTAAACGCCAGGTCAGGTTAGCACGCTGAGCGTTCCAGTACTTCGGATCTGCCTTAAACATTTCCCTCACACCCGCATATACCTCTTTTTCCTTTCCCTCAGAGGCAGTACCAATTGCTTCCAGCATCCACGGGTCTTTGCCATCATAGTTTTTGATCAAATTTCGGAGCGGCTTGTACGCTTGTTCGTAAGGCAGGTCACGCAATGCAATGGCCACTTCCCTGCGCACAGCCGCATCAGGATCATTTGACATTTGTTCCAGAAAACCGTCTGATTTACCAATAGAGCGCAGCGCCCGGAAAGCGGTAAGTCTGTGCGCAGCATTGTCGGACCTGGTGAGCTTATCCACTTCTGCCGCTCCTTTTTCACCCAGCTGCGAAAGCAGCCAGATCGCCCGCGCCTGGTGAAATGGATTATCAGTAGTCAACAATTGCTTCACTTCGCCAATAGCCTGCTCGCCTTTTGCTTTCAGACCTTCAAATCCCAGCAGCCGCACATTCACCGCCGGACTTTTCAATGCTTCAATCAGGCCAGAGGTTGTTTTAAGGTCAATTTTTGGCGTGGTTAACTTCTTCCCTTTTGGTGTAATGCGGTAAATGCGCCCGTAACCGGCTTTGTCCTTCATTGCATGCCCACCTACCACCGGATCGTACCAATCGGCAATGTAAAGTGCGCCGTCGGGACCAACCGCTATGTCCGACGGTCGGAACCATTTTCGGGTATCCTTATCTGTTTCATACCACTCATATCGCTCGCTCGCTTGTGGAAATGAGCTGATCAGATCGCGCCGGTCGAGCTTAAAACCTGCGCCGGTTTGTTCGGGTTTGTACGCAAAAATGACATTCCGGCCGGCTTCGCAGCTCAGTAAAGTCCCGCGATACTCTTTCCCAAGCGCGTCACCTTCGTAAAACACAATCCCCGTAGGCGAGCCCGCGCCAGTATTGTCGCCTGCGGGCATTACGCCCGGGTCTTCCTGGTGCCAGTGTGTTGTGAAAATATCCTGTCCCGGCCGCCGGTCTGCCTGCCAGTACCTTGTTCCGTCAGCCGAGAAGTAACCCGCATTTCCATTCTCCTGCAAAAACGAAACACGGCATGTAATTACCTGATCGTCATTGTCATTCTGCCACATATTCCCGTAACTGTCCAGACAAACCTCGAAGCTGTTCCTGAAATTGTGACCTAAAACTTTGAGTCCTGTTCCGTCTGGATTAATGCGCAAAGCAAGTCCGCCGACCCAAATGCGACCATCGTCAGACTTCTGGTTACCTTGGTTTGACTTGTTATATGGGGTACCTCCGGTATAAAGACTGCCACTGCGCAAAGTCCAGCCGCTTTTATCTTTTACATGGTGCGGCCCTGCATTTCCGGTATTGAAATAATATCTTCCGTCGGGTCCGGCTACGAGGGAATGTAAAGAATGATCATGGTCAAAACCGCCAAATCCTGTGAGCAGCACTTCGCGGCTGTCGGGCTTATCGTCACCGTCTGAATCCGTGTAAATGATCAGATTCGGGGCGCAGGATACGATCGTTTTGTTACCGATCACTGCAATGCCCAGCGGCGAGGTAAGCAATGTATCTTCTACGAATACCTTTGAAGTTTCAGCCTTCCCATCTCCGTCTTTGTCTTCCAGGATCATCACGCGGTCGCCCTTCTGTTTGTGGCTTAACCGCTCTGCGGGTTTTGTATTAAAATCCCTGTAATTAACAGCTTCTGTAATCCATATCCTGCCTTTTGCATCGATATCCATATTGGTAGGATTGTAAAACATCGGTGCTTCTGCCCAGAGCGTCGCTTCCAGGTCATCGGGCACGTACAGTTTGGAGGTATCTGCCGGCTGGAAAAGAACGGAACCCGATTTTTCAGGCTTGTTCAGTTGATTTTTGTTTTTATTTAAACCAACAAAAACTATGATACTGAAAAGCAACAGCATACCACGTTGCGAGAGGAGATATATGACGTTCATATTACTTAAATGAAAACAGGCTTTCGAGATATTTTCTATTGTGCTCATAGCAGGTTATCAGGTCTGCACCCGGCGGTGTCGCTCCTTCAATCTGCATCCAGCCGGCATAACCGATTTTGTTTAATGCGGCCGCGATCTTTGCCCAGTCCAGCGGACCTTCTCCGAGGCGCTGTCCATTCTCTTTCATGTGGATTTCGCAGATCATTTCTTTGCCCAGCATCGGCATTTCCTTAAAAATATCGTGACCTGCGTCGACAGCATTCCTGAAATCGTAGTATACTTTAACAGCCGGAGAGCCTACCGCGTTAATGATATCCAGATGCTCCTGCGCACTCAGATAGGATTCAATACCAAGTACAATTCCCTGCTTTTCAGCGTGCGGCGCTACTTTCTTCAACCGTTCGATCACCGCCTTTTTACCTTTTTCATCGTTGCGCAAATCGCCCTCTGAAAAGAATGCAAGCAATATTACTTTCACGTTGAGCTTCTTAGCTGCATCTACACTGTTCCAAACCCATTCTTCGGTACGCGGCTCCGATTTGTAAGGAACCCGGTTCAACTCTCCGATTGCCAGGCTGGATGCTTTGATTCCTGTACGCCGGGAAGCTTCCTGAATGGATTGTAAAGTGGCGGGAACAGAAAGCCCGGCCGGGTCTTTGGACGTATTATAACTTACCTGTATCCCCTGCAAGCCGATTTGTTTTGCCCTGTCAAATGCCTCCGGGTTCAATGCTTTTCCCACCGACCAGTCGCACGCGCCCAGCTGAAACCGGGGTTTAACCGGAATGCGCCAGTCGGAGCCGGCCGCCAGACACATAAGCGCCGACTTCCGTAACAGCTCGCGGCGGCTGAGGTGCATATCTTCAAACATGGATCTGCAAGATTTAGGAATACATTCTTTTATCTTCAAAATGTACCTGCAAATGGATTCTACTTGTCAGATAGTCAGCCTGCTACTTATAAAATGCGTCTTCAAAATGGCGGATCTCGGTTTCTCCATTCGCCATAACCAGCACCGAAACAATATCGAACCGGACATCAAAGTGCCAGTCTTTTTCAAAAATATAATGTTCGGCCGCACGCAACACAAGTCTGGCTTTGGCCGGATTCACGAATTCCTCGGGCATTCCGTAGCCGGTTCCGGTCCTGGTTTTGACTTCAACAAAAATGAGCATCTTGTCTTTCTGCACGATCAGATCAATTTCCTGGTGCCGGTTACGGTAATTTTTCTCTATGATCTCAAAGCCTTTTCCGGTCAGGAATGCGGCGGCTTTTGCTTCTCCCCAAAAACCTGTGTCGTTGTGTGTTGCCATTGTTTAATGTGATTTTCAGAACATTTACATTGGGAAAAAGGTTATACTAGTTGTATTATGACGCAGAATTTCAGAATTGGTCACACCTGCGGCTGTAAAAATGTAAGTAATGGATACCCTCATTAATAAAGTGGTCGGCTTTAAAGACCTTGGGCTGATCGACTATCAGGAAGCCTGGGATTTTCAGGAGAAAGTGTTTGCGGAAACCCTGGCAATTAAAACGCAAAACCGTTCGTTAAGCGACGCTGAGAAGGTGTTGACACCCAACTTCCTGTTTTTTTGCCAGCACCCGCATGTATATACGCTGGGAAAAAGCGGCAAACCGGAGCATTTGCTTTTACCGGAAGAAGGTCTGATTGAAAAACAAGCCAAATATTACCGCATTAACCGGGGAGGCGACATTACTTATCACGGACCAGGCCAGCTGGTAGGATACCCGATCCTGGATCTCGACAATTTCTTCACAGATATCCATTTGTATATGCGGACGCTGGAAGAAGCGATCATTTTAACACTAGCAGATTATGGATTAGCTGCCGGCAGGATTAAAGGATTGACCGGTGTGTGGCTTGATTTTGAAGAACAGGTTAATCCCAGAAAAATATGTGCATTGGGTGTAAAAGCCAGCCGCTGGGTTACTATGCACGGATTTGCATTGAATGTAAATACGGATCTTGCCTATTTTGGAAATATTGTCCCTTGCGGTATTGAAGATAAGGCAGTTACGTCCATGTCACAAGAGCTCGGACGCGAGCTTGATTTAAACGAAGTTTCAGATAAATTGAAAAACTATTTGGCTGCATTATTCCAAATGGAATTACAGGAAGCATTATAATGAAGAAAGATATCATATTTCACCCGGTAAAGGGTATACAGGTTGCGATTGTTAAAAACTTGAATGAATTGCAGCAGGAAGAGTGGAACGTAATTGTTATTAACAGGAACGAACAGCCGATTACGAATGTGTTCGTAACTTCAAAAGGATACAGTAACAGCGAGTCTGGAACTAACTCTGACCAGAAAACATCGACGCTGCGGCACTTCTTTCCCGAGATTGCGCCGTCGGAGCACGCGGTCGTAGAACCGATCATGCCCGACGTGTTTCACCTGAATAATGAATTCTGGGTCAGCTACTTTATCGGAAATCAGATCTACGATAAAAAGTTTATATTCGTGCCAGACAGCATTATAGATGCTAACCTGACGAACATAGAACCGCTGGGTTTGCAGGGGGTGCTGCACGAGTAGACATAGATAAATTCCACTTACGATCACCACACTATGACAGAAGACTTCAAAAAGCGTATCAAGAATTTCCTCCTTCTTGATATTGAAACTGTTTCATCGCATGCATCCTACGACCAGCTCCCGGAACGAATGCAGAAGCTTTGGGACAAAAAAGCGACAGGTATCAAACGCGGAGACGAATCCATTACAAATGCCGCTTGCTTTTATGATCGCGGCGCCATTTATGCCGAGTTTGGCAAAATAGTCTGCATTGCTTTTGGTGCATTCTATTTTAACGAAAACGAAGAGCTGGCATTCAAAGTGAGCAGCTTTTCGGGCGATGATGAGGCTGCATTGCTCCGGCAGTTTAAGGCACTTATCGAAAAATATCCCGCAGACCAGCTGGTACTTTGTGCACACAATGGCAAGGAATTTGATTTCCCGTTTCTCTGCCGCAGGATGCTGATCTATTGCATTGAAATCCCCAGAGCTTTACAGATTTCCGGCAAAAAACCCTGGGAAATCCTGCATCAGGATACAATGGATCTGTGGAAGTTTGGTGACTATAAAAGCTATACTTCACTGGATCTGCTGGCAGCGGTGTTCAATGTGCCGGGCAGTAAAAACGAGATGAGCGGCGATCAGGTCACGAAGGTATACTATGAAGAAGGCGATCTGGCCAAAATTTCGCGATATTGCAGAGAGGACGTGGTCGTACTTGCACAATTATACCTCAGATTACATTGTTTTCAATCCGTTCGGGAAGAGAACATTACCAGAGTCGAATGAGGCTCCGCCAGGTGGCCAGAGTGGCCGCCGGCTATTTAATTTAAAGAATAAATGAAAGAAAAAAAGACCAAGGACAGGACAAGAGAGAAGAAGGAGCCGAAAGCTCCTCATCATATTGTTTCCTATATAGATAATTTGAAGGCGGATATTGCCGCCTTTTTCGATCTGAACAACGATCAGGCATTCCGCCCGTTTGATGTTCACGATCATTTTGGAGTGCAGGACAAAAAAGTAAGGGTACTGTTCAATGAGATCCTGCACGAACTCGAACAAGCCGGTACGCTGGTTTATCACAAAGACGGCACTTATACCGCAGGCCCCAATAAACCAGCGGCCAGCAAAGGTCTGACAGGCCGCGTTGACAGGGTTAATAAGTCTTTCGCATTTGTAATTGTGGAAGGGCGCGAGGATGATATTTATGTCGAATTAGAGCTGCTGAATGGCGCCTGGGACGGTGATACCGTTTCTGTTCAAACCTTAAGCAAAAACAGCAGGAACTCAGGTAGAGGAGACTCTGGCAAAGGCAGGGTGGAAGGCCGCGTAACCGAGATTGTAAAGCGCAACAATGCTGAGATTGTAGGGATTATCGAAATCAACCAGCGATTTGCAGTTGTTCAACCCGATAATAAAAAACTTTTTGACCCGATTTTTATTGAACCCGGCGAGACCAAAGACGCCAACAACGGGGATAAGGTAATTGTAAAAGTAAAAGAATGGCCCACGCGCAGAAGTCAGGCTGAGGGCGAGCTGGTGCAGGTACTGGGTAAAGCGGGAGATAACGACGTAGAAATGCACGCAATCCTGGCTGAATTTGGCTTGCCTTATCACTTCCCTGAGATAGTGGAAACAGAGGCAAACAAGATCCCTGATACGATCTCGGAAAAAGAGATTGCAAAGCGGAGAGATATCCGCGATTGGCTTACATTCACCATTGACCCTGTCGATGCCAAAGATTTTGATGACGCATTGTCTGTCAGGTACCTGGAAGATGATGTTGTGGAGGTGGGCGTTCACATTGCTGATGTTTCCCATTATGTTTTGCCAAATACAGAGCTTGAAAAAGAGGCTTACCGGCGCGCTACTTCTGTGTACCTCGTAGACAGGACTGTACCCATGCTTCCTGAAAAGCTCTCCAACAACCTTTGTTCCCTCCGGCCTAACGAGGATAAGCTGGCATTTTCAGCCATTTTTGAAATCAGTCCGAAAGGGAAATTATTAAAAGAATGGTTTGGAAGAACCGTGATCCATTCTGATAAAAGATACAGCTATGAAGAGGCACAGGCAGTCCTGGATTCAGGGGAGGGCGATTTTCCAAAAGAGCTGACCACTTTGAACAATCTTGCCAAGATATTCAGAGCAGAGCGTTTCAAAAAAGGGGCGATTAACTTTGAAACCAGTGAGGTCCGGTTTAAGCTGGATGAAAATGGAAAGCCGCTGGGCATTTACAAGAAAGAACGCCACGACTCCAATAAGCTGATTGAAGAATTCATGCTGCTGGCCAACAAGCGGGTGGCTGAGTATGTGTATTCCCTTTCAAAAGGCGAGGAGAAGAACACAATGGTGTACCGGATACACGAGGCGCCTGATGTGGAGCGGCTGAAAACCTTTGGCACTTTCGTCGCCAAGCTGGGCTACAAGCTGAATGTGGAGGAAGAAAACAAGATCGCAAAATCAATGAATGCAATGCTGGCCAAAGTGGAAGGCCGGCCTGAGCAGAACCTGATTGAATCGCTGGCGGTACGAACAATGGCTAAAGCGAGATATAGTACCCAAGACGACGGCCACTTTGGTCTGGCATTCACAAGGTATTCGCACTTCACGTCGCCTATACGCCGGTACCCCGACGTAATGGCGCACAGGCTGTTGCAGCACTACCTGAATGGCGGTTCTAATGTTGACAAGGAGGCTTATGAAGAAGCAGCTAAACACTCTTCCGAGCGCGAGCGATTAGCTGCCGAAGCTGAACGTGCTTCCATCAAATACAAGCAGGTGGAATATATGAGCTCGATGGATCCTGACCAGGAATTCGACGGGATTATTACCGGCGTAACAGAATTCGGGATCTTCGTTGAGATCACAGAGACCGCTTCCGAGGGACTGATCAGAATGACAGACCTGGGGGACGATTTCTATGAACTTGATAAAGAAAACTACCGCATTGTAGGCCAGCGTACCAAGAAGATCTATGCTTTCGGGGATAAGGTGAAAGTAAAGGTGAAAGATACGAACCTGGCTCGTAGGAGCATGGACCTTTACCTTGCGGGAACCGTTCCGTCCCCAAGCCGAGAGAGGGGTAGCAGTGACCGGGGCCAGCGCGGCGGCCGGTCGAGTCGCGGAGAAACCCGCCCACCCCGTTCTTCCAGAGGTAACAGAGGCAACAAAGGCTCGACCAGTGTTGACCCGGGCAGGGCTAAAAAACGGCGGAGGTAATGTGACGCAATTTCCATTTGAACGTCTTATAAAGAAAGATCAAATCAAATGGACATTGTATATAAGCAAGAATCTTACAACATAATAGGAAAGTGCATGGAAGTTCATAAGGAACTTGGCCATGGATTTCTCGAGATAGTCTATAAAGACGCGCTTGAATTGCTGTTTCGACAAGACGACATTTTCTTTGAGCGTGAAAAGGAATACCCGGTTTACTTCCGTGGTATTTTGCTGCGTCATAAGTTTTGGGCTGACTTTGTAGTTTACGACAAGATTATTCTTGAACTAAAATGTGTGTCCGCACTCACAGACGAGCATGTCGCGCAAACTCTCAATTACCTGAAAGTATCGGGGAACAAGCTTGGCTTGCTCGTTAATTTTGGCAGAGGTAAATTAGAATATCGCAGACTACTGCTTTGATTTATTGCCACGAATGCACGAAACAAACACGAACACTTCGTGAAAATTCGTGCATTCGTGGCATAACAATTTGAACGATGAAAAACTATCTATTACTCTTTTTACTGCTTTCCACTTCCATCTTCGCCCAAAAACCTGCTTCCAAAGAGGACTGGCAGCCGCTGTTTAATGGAAAGGACCTTACTGGCTGGGACATTAAGATTGCCGGGCATAAGGTCAACGATAACTATAAAAACACCTTTATCGTCGAGGATAACATGATTCGGGTCAACTATAAAGAGTATGACCGGTTTACTACCGAGTACGGACATATGTATTACAACAAGCCATTTTCGCATTATAAGATCCGGCTGCAGTATCGTTTTACCGGAAACCAGGTACCGGGCGGCGCTTCGTGGAATGTAAGGAACAGCGGTATTATGCTGCATTCACAACCTGCTGCCAGTCTCGGCCTCGATCAGGATTTCCCTATATCACTCGAAATGCAGTATCTGGGCGGACTTAATGCCGGGGAACGGACAACAGGTAACCTGTGTACACCCGGGACAATCGTGGATATCAATGGAAAACTTGACGAAGCGCATTGCATTAACTCTTCATCCAAGACTTACAATGGCGACCAATGGGTTACCGCTGAGGCGATCGTGCTGGGCGACTCCATTGTTTATCATTTGATAGAAGGCGACACAGTGCTGGTTTTCACGAATCCACGCGTGGGCGGCGGATATGTAGGCAAGAACCACACATTTAAAGATGGAAAAGTTGGTAATGAAGCTGACTGGCTCAAAAAAGACGGTACTAAGCTCGGCAGCGGATACATTGCATTGCAAGCCGAAAGCCACCCCATTGATTTCAGGAATATTGAGCTGCTCAATCTCAAAGGATGTATGAACCCGAAAGCGACCAATTATAAATCGTACTACGTGGAGCCGGACGAGAAGTCCTGTACGTTTAATAAGTAATGCGATTCCGTTGAACAAGAGTGACCCAGCAATAGCATGGTTTTAAGTATATTTAAAATCACCGTATTCTAAATCTTGTTCCAATATGAGCATTCTTGACCGGGTCTTACGCAAGGCCGAAACGCTGAAAGATCAGTATTTCCCATTAAGGAAATTTGACGAAGCTACTCTACCCTGGATCGACAGGCCTGGCGCGAACATCGCGGAGTTCCTGAAGAAAAATCCGCCTCGTTTTGATGTGCCTTACGATATGGCGGAAAAGCTTGCAGCCTGGGAGAAAAATGGCTACGCTGTATTGGAAAACGTAATCCCGGAATCGCTGATTGACAAATTCTGGGGTGATTTTCAGGAGCTGGTACAAAATCCGGACAAGTACGACTTATCTGTTCGCATTGATCGCGACGAGTTCAAACCTAATCAGGAGCGGAATATTAAGGATTTCCCGAAGGAAGCTTTGCTTGGGAAATATGTAAAGATCAACGATTTTCATAATTCATCGGTGGCAGGGAAGAATCTCATGACACATCCCTCCATTGTTGCATTTCTGGAAGCCATTTTCAATCAGCAGGTGGTTGTCATGCAAAGCCTGATATTTATGTATGGAAGTCAGCAGCCTACACACCAGGATTTTCCATGGGTCACCGCCAAGATCCCAAGCCACCTGGCGGCAGCGTGGATCGCATTGGAAGATATCAAAATCGACTCAGGCCCCTTATACTATTACATCGGATCTCACAAAATGCCGAAATTTGATTTTGGATCCGGAATTTTATTCAAACCGAATTCAACCAAAACGCCGCTCGAATTTGCTGATTATCTTGATAAAACCTGTACAGATCTTCAATATCCAAAAGAAACCCTGCTGATTAAAAAAGGTGATGTGCTTATCTGGCACGCTGCATTGGCCCATGGCGGTTCTATGATCTCCAATCCGGAACAAACCAGGAAATCGTTTGTTTGCCACTACTCCACCGCCGAGGCGCTTCCGTATCACAGGAACTTCACTACCAGTTCGCCGGTCGTACAAACCTACAATGGTGTGAATATTTACAATAATCCGATCTTCCCCCAATCGGAGGACATCCTGAAGTAATTAATCGCAATTCCGCTTCCGGTTTTTTATATTTTTGCAAAGAATGGACGTTAGTATACCGTCCATTTTCGTTTTTAACCCCGAAGCATTTTTATGCTCCCCAAAAGTACAATTCTCCGGATCCTTTTGCTGATCGCTGCCCTGGCTGGAATCAACTGGCTTGGTTCGCTCTTTTTCGTCAGGCTGGATCTGACCGAGGACAAGCGGTACAGCATTTCCGAAGCTACCAGAGCGCTGCTGGGCAGTCTTGATAAGGATATTGTTGTAAATGTGTACCTCTCAGGCGATTTTCCCGCCGGATTCGAGCGGCTTGAAAGTGCCACAAGGGAAACGCTCGAGGAGTTTAAAACCTACTCTAACGGACATTTGAGCGTCAACTACTCCGACCCAACTGAGGCAACGAGTGAAGAACAGCGGCAAAAGCAATTCATAAGCCTGGTGGACAGGGGACTGACACCCACCAACGTATTTGCCAACGAGGACGGGAAACGGACAGAGAAAATCATTTTTCCGGGTGCCATTGTTCAGGCAGATACCTTGTCGGTCCCGGTGCAGTTGCTGAAAGGAAACAAGACGAGCTCTCCGGAGGAACAGCTTAACCAATCTTACGAAGGCGTAGAGTTCGAACTCGCATCTGCTATTCGCCTCCTGGCTAATCCCGAGCGTAAAAAAGTGGGACTGGTTGTCAGTCACACCAAAATCTCCCCCGCGCGGCTGAGCGACCTGATCGCCACAATCCAGCAGAATTACGATCTGTTTCTCGACATGAACAATCCCGAATCCTACGAAGGATTGGATGCATTGATTGTAATGAAACCAGATAGCGCGTTTTCGGACGATGAAAAATACAAGCTTGACCAATATGTGGTTTCAGGCGGTAGTGTGATGTTTTTCGTAGATGGTGCCAAAGTAGATAGTGTGAGCCTGGACGGAAACTATGCCCAGCCTCTGGATCTGAATTTAAACGATCTGTTTTTCAAATGGGGTGCCCGAATTAATACCAATCTCGTTAAAGATCTGAAATGCGCTGAAATCCTCCTGAATGTAGGTAACCGCGGCGATGAACCGGAAATCCGGCCAATGCCCTGGCGCTTTTATCCATTGATCAACAATTTTGGCGCACATACGGTTACCCGCAACCTTAATGCCATTTACACGCGGTTTCTCAGCAGCATAGACACTGTCGGCGGCGCTGCGTCGGTGCGGAAAATCCCGCTGTTATTGACCTCGCCATACACGCAGGTGCTGAACACTCCCGCATTGGTGGGCTATAACGAAGCCCGCAAAGATCCTGATGCCGCTGAATACCGCGGAGGTGAAAAGCTGGCGGCAGTATTACTGGAAGGATCATTTAACTCGCTTTTCCAGAATCGCATTCTGCCGGGCGATCCGCGGGCTGCTAAATTTAAGGCCGAGGGTAATGGCGGTAAAGTCATTATTTGTTCAGACGGCGACCTGATCGTCAACGATTTTGATTACAAAAGAAATGCTCCGCTCCCGCTCGGCTATGACAGGGTGACGAAGCAAACATTTGGCAATAAAGACTTTGTGATGAATGCGCTGGATTACCTGACAGATGCAAACGGACTGATCAGTGCGCGTAATAAAGAGATCTCTATCAGGGCATTGGACAAGATTCAAATCCAGGAAAAAAGGAAGTTCTGGCAAGGTATCAACCTGTTGCTGCCCATTGTCGTTATCGGAATTTTTGGCGCGCTGCGATACTATCTCCGGAGCCGAAAATTCGCCTGAGATTAAGGTAGTTCGTCGGCAATTTTTTATATTTTTGTTCCCTACAAAATGATTTCCTGGCCTCTGCCGATCATATATCATTAACATTTAAACACTTACGTCACGAATTATGAAGTTTGTCGTTTCGTCATCAGTTCTCTTAAAACAGCTTTCAGCTATAAACGGTGTCGTTTCAACGAACCCAATAGTCCCCATTCTGGAAAATTTCCTTTTGTCGCTGGAAGGCAATACGCTGACAGTTACAGCTTCTGACCTCCAAACGGTGATGATCACTGAGATTGAGGTTGAATCTGCCGAAAAAGGAGCAATCGCTATACCTGCCAAATTGTTGCTGGATACGCTACGCGGATTGCCTGAGCAGCCCATCACCTTGCAGGTGAATGGAGAAACCTTCGGGACGGAGATCATTTCCGACAACGGACGCTATAAATTATCCGGAGAGAATCCGATCGATTTCCCAAAAACACCTGCTGTAAATCGCGGCCAGGCTGTTGAATTTTCATCTTCTGCGCTGGGATCGGCCATAGCAAACACGCTTTTCGCAACCAGTACAGATGACCTTCGTCCTGCTATGACAGGGGTTTTTGTACAAATGGGTACAGAAAGCGCGACTTTCGTGGCGACTGATGGTCACCGTCTCGTGCGCTACCGCCGGACAGACATCAAGTCTGATATCGATACCTCGATGATCATCCAGCGGAAAGCACTAAACCTGCTGAAATCCTGTCTGCCTTCGGATGATGTACCTGTAAAAGCAGAATTTACTTCATCGAATGCATTTTTCAGCTTTGGTAATATTCGTATGATCTGCCGTTTGATCGACGAGCGCTTCCCGGATTATGAGAATGCAATCCCGACCAATAACCAAAATACATTAACGATTAACAGAATGGAGATTCTGAGTTCGTTGAGACGTATTTCAATTTACTCCAACCGGACTACACACCAGGTTCGTCTAAAAATGTCTTTGAATGATCTTGTGATATCCGCAGAGGATCTAGATTATTCAAACGAGGCAAATGAACGTTTGATGTGCGAGTACAATGGGGATGATATGGAAATTGGATTTAATGCTAAATTCCTGATTGAAGTTTTAGGAAATCTTTCAAGCAAGACGATCACGTTTGAGCTATCAGCTCCTAACCGTGCAGGCTTGATTATCCCGGTGGATCAGGGAGAGAATGAAGATATCCTCATGCTGGTTATGCCAGTTATGCTTAATACGTACGTTTAGTATTTGCGAATATATCATAGTAAAAAGGTCAGCTTCAACGCTGGCCTTTTTTATTTCACATTAATCATCAAGAACTTACGAGCCGCATTCACTTAGTTACGAAAAAAATCGTAGCTAGGCCTTGCTTCTACGATTTTTTTCGTAGACATTTGATACGAAGATTATCGTAATCAATTAGCTATGTATATCAAACCCACCGAATCGGAGCTCGAAATTTTGAATTACTTGTGGCAAGCGGGCCCAAGTACTGTCCGGGCTGTACACGATGCCCTTTCCGCAACCAAAGATGTTGGCTATACCACAACCCTTAAACTCATGCAGATCATGCACGACAAGGGTTTGCTGTATCGCACGGAACAAGGCCGCTCTCACATTTATGTCGCCTTACTGGGCAAAGAAGAAACCCAACAGAATCTGGTTGGAAAATTAGTGGAAACCGTATTCCAGGGTTCTGCGGCACAAATGGTCATGCAGGCTTTGGGAAACCACACTACGTCGAAAGAAGAGTTAGATGAAATTCGTGAGTTATTAAATAACCTTGAAAACAATCGTTAGCCATGAATGCAATTTCGACCTTTTTCTCCTCCCCTATTGTGCCCGCTTTCGGGTGGACACTTGTTCACTCAGTTTGGCAGGGAACCGCCTTATTATTGATCGCCCTTGCTACGTTCTTTGTATTCCGTAGTAAGTCCGCGAATGTACGGTACTTGTCAGGGATCAGTTTTCTCCTTTCACAGGTAGTGGCATCCGTTGCGACGTTTGCATATTACTACCGAGAGTTCGCTGCATTGGCGTCTATCAAAACCTCAGCAGCCATTTCGGCGCCTTCTTCAGAATTTAATGTTGTGGGACAATCTGCTTACCAATTACCATTTTCTCTAAAAATGCAGTTCTGGCTAAGCGCCCATTTGAATGAACTGGTAATCTGCTGGCTCATAGGTGCTGGTTTGTTGTTAATGCGGTTTTTAGGCGGCTGGCTTTTTACGGAGCGGCTTCGCATGAGTGCAGCCATTGTATCTGATCGTGAATGGAGGGCGAGATTAGGTGTAATTTTAGCCAAGATGAATATCTCGAAGTCAGTTGAATTTAAGGAAACTGCCCGCATTCTCACGCCTATGGTCATTGGTGCGCTAAGTCCGGTAATCCTTATCCCGATCGGATTTCTGACTGGCTTCTCAACTTCGCAAGTAGAAGCTATACTTGCTCATGAGCTAGCACACATTAAGCGCAATGATTATCTCGTCAATATGCTGCAATCCGTTGTGGAAGTTGTGTTCTTTTTCCATCCTGCAATATGGTGGCTGTCCGACAGGGTGCGTGCCGAGCGCGAACATTGCTGTGATGATATTGCATTAGCTGTTTGTGGAGACAAAATGTCGCTGGCGCATGCACTGGTAAAAGTAGCTGAATGGCAATCTGCACCAAGAATGGCGATGGCATTTGCATCGAAAAGACCTTTACTGCTCAACCGCGTACAAAGGGTACTGGGAATTTCACCTAAGAAGTCGGGCGGGCTGGGCACCTTACCTCTGATTCTATTCGCAGTTAGTTTGGTTGTCGCAGTATCGTTTTATTCGGTTGCTCAGAATTTACAGAAGCAGCAGCAGGAAAAGAAAGCGGTTAAAAAGACGGTTAAGAAAAAAGCAAAAAAACCGATGCTAGTAGAAGTGTCGGGCGAGATCATCGAGATACCTGATGAAGAAATTCCGGAAGATATTGCTCAGCACATTGAAAGCGTATTGAACGAATCGGCACTGTCGCATGGAAATGATGATTCCACTCAGTTTAGAATGGCTGAGATGAACCGTAAGATGCGGGCTTTACAAAGCGAAATGGAGCCGCTCCAACGCAGAATGGAGGAAATTAACCTCGAAATCGAAAAACAAAACTTTGAAGTGGAGCGGGTAAACCGCGAAATGGAGAAGATCGAATGGAAGAAAGAGCGTGCAATGGACAGCCGGTCGGAACTAATGGAAAAACGCTCCGAGCTCCTGAATAGAAATAACAATACCAATAAGTTGAAGTTGAGCGAGGCTGACCTCGACAAACAATTGTCTGAATTTGAACAGCAGATCAAAGTACAGGAACAGCAGATCGCCACACTTAACTCCCAGATTTCAGCAGCACGCAAAGAAACTTTCGCCGCAGAAGAACCCCTCCGAAAATTTGAGTCTGAAATGGAGGATTTAAATGTAAAAATAGATGGTCTCTCAGCGCAAATGGGCTTATCCACTTTGGGCATGCACAACTTCCATATTTCACCTAAAGTACCTCTTCCACCCGCTCCGCCAGCAGCACCTGCCAAAGCTGCAAGGCCAGCAAGAGTTCCAGCCCCCGCAGCTCCTCCGGCGCCACCGGTTCCGCCTGCAAAAAGGGCATCAAATCAGCGGTAACTATTATTCGACTTCGATAATAACATCGTCAGTCATCGGACGGGTGACGCAGGTGAGGATAAAGCCAGCATCTCTTTCTCCCTGCGTCAGTCCTTCATCCTCGTCCATTTGAACCTTCCCTGAAACGCAACGCCCCATACAGGCCGTACACATGCCGGCCTGACAGGAATAAGGCAGGTCAATATCCATATTCAATGCAGCCTCCAACACCGTTTCATGCGCCTGAACAGGTACTTTATACTCCGTACCTTCATAGAAAAGGGTTACTTCGCGCATTTGGTGGGTATCATCTTCGGCTACTATCACCTCACCCGGCTGCGTTGACGCGGCAGTGATAAAGCTTTCACGTCTTACCTTCTGGTCCGGCACGCCCAAAATAGCCAGTGCGCGCCTGGCTTCGTCAATCATATCATCCGGTCCGCACAAAAAGTATTCGGCTTCCTTACTTTTAAGATCCCCCAGTTGTCCGACTATTTTTAAAATATGAGTTTTGTTCAAACGGCCAGTCTCCCCGGCCCACATTTCGCTCGGCTGACTTAATGTATGCACTACCTGAAAACGCGCACCATACTTTTCCTTTAAAACCTCGATTTTGTTTTTGAAAATAATGGAGTCCTCATTTCTGCTGCCATAAACCAGAAAGACCTCGCTTTCCTGCTCAACGATGAGGATAGACTTCAGAATAGAAAACAAGGGCGTAATGCCACTTCCCGCACCTATAAAAACAACCTGCCTGACCTGATCATCTTCCTGTTTTGGAAAAAATGATCCCATAGGTTCCACAGCTTCCAATATGTCACCTTCTTTGATGGTATCAAGGAGTAAATTGGATGCATAACCACCTGGGATACGTTTTATTGTAACTGCCAAAGAAACGTCCGTATAAGGTGAGCTCGACATTGAATACGATCTCCGCACCTTTGTACCATCCTCAGCTGGCAACAAAAAAGTCAGGAACTGTCCCGGTCGATAAGCGATAACCTCATTTAGCGGGTGCCAGAAGTGGATTGTTGAAGCCTCTTCTGTTTCTTTTTCAACTTCTTTGACTTTTAAAAAATAGTGTTTGCTCATTGGGACTGGGGATTGGCTTTTAGCTGTTAGCTATCGGCGATTTTGTAAGTGGCTACTTGCTTGCTTTTGGTTTGTATTAAATGCAAAAGCCTCACAGGTAACACCTATGAGGCCTTTTTCATTTCTTTAATCTCTACTTTAAAGTAGCAACAGCGTCTTTAATGCGCTGAACTGCCTCGGTCAGAGCTTCATCAGCTGCGGCTGTGGAGATACGGATGCAGTTGGGTGCACCAAATCCTGAGCCTGCCACAGTTGAAACATAAGAGTTGTTCAACAACCAGTTACAGAAATCGTCTGAATTGTTAATTGTAGTTTCACCATCAGATTTGCCGAAGTAATAGCTCACATCAGGGAATGCGTAGAATGCGCCCTGAGGTACATTTACCTTGAAACCAGGAATTTCTTTCAACAAACCTATTACCAGGTCTCTGCGGCGATGGTAAGCTTTTGCCATTTCAATAGAAGGCTCCATAGGACCGTTGAATGCTGCGGTCGCTGCTTTCTGTGCAATTGAGTTAGTACCTGAGGTAACTTGTCCCTGCAGCTTCTCCACTCCGTCTGCAATCCATTTCGCAGCTGCAATAAAGCCGATTCTCCAACCTGTCATCGCATAACCTTTAGCTACTCCATTGACAGTGATAACCCGGTCCTTCAGTGAAGGAATGGATCCCATGCTGAAATGACCTTCCTCTGTAAAGTTGATATATTCATAGATTTCGTCTGCCAGTATGTACACACCTTCGTGTTTCTCAAGTACTGCGCCGATTTCTCTCAGTTCGGATTCTGTGTAAACCGCTCCCGTCGGATTGTTGGGAGAAGCGTACATCACGATCTTCGTTTTTGGCGTGATTGCCGCTTCCAGCTGCTGCGCGGTTACCTTGAAATCATTCTCGAAAGCACCGTCCAATACAACGGACTTTCCTTCTGCCAGCTTCACCATTTCGGAGTAGCTCACCCAGTAAGGCGCAAAAATGACTACTTCGTCACCTGGATTTACTAAAACCTGGATTACGTTCGCCAATGAATGTTTGGCGCCTGTTGAAACCACGATATTTTCAGGCTTCCAATCTATCTTGTTATCTCTCAACAACTTGTCAGCGATTGCCTTGCGCAGGTCAGGATAACCTGCAACGGGAGAATAGCCATGAAAACCGTCATCGATGGCCTTCTTGGCAGCTTCGCAGATGTGCTCAGGCGTCTTAAAGTCTGGCTCACCTACACTTAGACTGATTACTCTGTGGCCTTTGGAGGCAAGCTCCCGGGCCATTTTGGTCATCGCCAGCGTCGAAGATTCTTCGAGGGCGTTGATGCGGTCGGCTAACATGCGTGTTTCCAACCGGGTTTGCTCTGCTACTGCGGACATTGCAACAAGGAATTGAGTTAAAGAAGGTACTGCTATCTGTATCAACAAATTGCCCGCAAAGGTACGGCTTTTTTAGAAGTTGTGCCGTTTTAAGCAAACAAAGATTTTTTAAAATTTTACCGTTACCATTTCAATGATTGTACGTCTTAGTTAATAATCAGCTAATCTTTTATCCTAAAAAATACATTTATGGAAACTGAGATCACAATAGAGGAATTAAGATTTCTTGCCAATATTCCACGGGAACTTGAAACTACATTCCTGCGGGTAGCCAACGGATTGCATCTGAAAGCAAAGCATCCTAAGGAAAGAGTGTTTATAATGCTGGTGAGAATGCTTCAAAATCCCAAGAAATATGCATACTCCAAAAGCAAGCTGACTAATCTGGCCAAAACTGTTTTTGATCTAAAGAAAAATGGTGCCGATATCACGCTGACAGAAGATGGGCAAGAGCTTCTCGTCAATGAAGAAGCTGTGCTCACACCGCAGCAGAGTGAGGGTAAGTCCGGAAATCAGTTCGGATTAAGGGAAGACAAGCTGCATTATGCGGTTTTTGGACGGGAACATATCGAAGAAGGCGCATTGCAGCAAATGGAAACGGCGGTTAGTCTGCCTATATCGGTTAGTGGTGCATTAATGCCGGATGCGCACCAGGGTTACGGTCTGCCGATCGGCGGCGTGCTTGCGACAGAAGCAGACAAAGTGATTCCCTATGCGGTGGGAGTGGATATTGCGTGCAGGATGTGTATGTCAATTTTTGATATCCGTCCCGACTACCTTAAACGTGAGCCGCACTTACTTAAAAAGATACTGACCGAAAACACAAAGTTCGGAATGGGCGGCGAGACGGGCAGGAAGTTTGACGATAGCGTAATGGATAAGCCTGAATGGAATGCCACCAAAGTAATCCGCGACTTAAAAGACAAAGCTTACAGACAACTGGGCAGTTCAGGCACAGGAAACCATTTTGTTGAATGGGGTATTACCGAGATTTTGGCCGATGATCCATTGCTCGGGTTGCCTAAAGGTACTTATCTCTCACTTCTATCCCACTCGGGTTCAAGGGGATTTGGCGGGCATATAGCTAACTATTATTCAAAGCTGGCCATGCAGAAAACCATCCTGCCGAAGCAGGCAGCACACCTGGCCTGGCTCGATCTGAATACGGATGAGGGACAGGCATACTGGATCGGAATGAACCTTGCAGGCGATTACGCATCTGCAAACCACCACGAAATCCATAATAAAATTGCGAAGCAGCTTGGTGAAACGCCACTCAAAATGATTGAAAACCACCACAATTTTGCCTGGAAAGAAACGCTGGCAGATGGAAGAGAGGTGATCGTGCATCGGAAAGGAGCCACACCGGCCGGCACTGACGAACTCGGCATTATCCCTGGCTCCATGAGCCAGCCGGGTTATGTGATAAGGGGAAAAGGAAATGCGGAATCAATCAATTCTGCCTCGCACGGAGCGGGAAGGCTTATGTCCCGCAGCAAGGCATTTACAAGCACAACGAGAAGTCAGATGAACCAGATACTGGAAGATGCCGGCATTCAGCTGATCGGCGGCGACCTGGATGAATCGCCGATGGTTTATAAGAATATTGAAGATGTGATATCTGCTCAAACTGACCTGGTATCAGTGCTGGCGAGATTTTCCCCGAAAATAGTCAGAATGGCAGATGCAAACAGGAAGGAAGGGCGGGAAGATTAATCTTTGGTAAGTCTTCTTCTTTCAACAAAAATATGGATCAGGAAGAGGGAAACGAGGAATAGTTTGGCGGGGATCATCAGGCAGGCAGGTAAGGTTTACTCAAAAATAGCAGTTAGCCGACATCCGGTCAATAGGTAATTTTCAGATTTGATTTTACGGTAAGAGACATTTGAAAAAAGCACTGTATTTAATGCAAAAACGCCGCTCCTTTTCAGGAGCGGCGTTTTGTGCCGAAGGCGGGACTCGAACCCGCATGGGGCAACCCCCACACGCCTCTGAAACGTGCGTGTCTACCAGTTTCACCACTTCGGCATTGAAATTGGGTTGGCAAAAATATAAAAGACTTGAGACTTTCCAAGTCTCAAACTTAAATTTTCACACTCTCGTACAAGGCAGGAATGTGAACATTCTTAAAACCTGCTTTTTGCAGTTTCAATTTGAAGGCAACCTGCGTTTCGTATTCTCCATGAACGAGGAAAATCTTTTGTACGCGCCCGGGAGTCTGGCAAGAGAGAAAATCAAGCATTTCGTTGTAATCGCCGTGACCGGAAAATGAATCCATGCTCTCTACGCGGCAGCGTACGTCCAGGTGTTCACCAAAAATATTCACCTGCTTGTCACCCCGCTTCAATGCGCCAGCAAGGGTGTTTGCAGAAGCATAACCTACCAGTAAGATCGTTGCATTGCGGTCGCCGATGTTGTTTTTAATATGGTGCTTGATCCGCCCGGCCTCAGCCATTCCCGAAGCACTGATGATAATGCAGGGTTCCTTTTTATCATTTAACGCAATGGAATCTTCCACATCTGAAATGTAATGCAGATACGGGAACGCAAATGCATCTCCGTCCTTCTCAATGTAGGCGAGTATTTCAGGGTTAAAACATTCATCGTGCTCCTTCATGATCGCAGTGGCGCGGATTGCCAGCGGACTATCAATATATACGGGAATATGCGGGAGCTGACCGGAGCTGTATAGTTGGTCCAAAGCATAAATTAACTCCTGAGTGCGGTCAATAGCAAAGGCAGGTATGATCAGCTTTCCATTTTTATCCACACAGGTTTCTTTAACAATGCGCAGCAAATGCGACTTCATATCCACTTCCTTCTCGTGAAGCCTGTCGCCATAAGTTGACTCGCAAATGATGAAATCTGCCTGCGGAAACACGTCTGGTCTCTTTAAAATACGGTCATCAGGCCTGCCGATATCTCCCGTGAATGTCAATTGCTTTGAAGTACCTCCGTCCGGGATCGTCAGGTGAACAGCCGCGCTACCCAGCAAATGTGCCGCATCGGTAAGCAGAACGGCAACTTCATGATCCGGACCCACATGGAAAGTTTGTCCGTACTTCACTGTTTTAAACAAACTCAATGCATGCGCGGCATCCTCAGCATTATACAGCTCTTCAAGCAGCGGCCTGCCCTGATTCTGGCGGCGTTTATTAATCCTTTCGAGGTCTTTTTCCTGAATGTAGGCACTGTCCATCAGCATCACGCGGCAAAGATCCGCCGTTGCCGGTGTACAATATATCTCTCCCTTAAATCCCTTTCTGACCAGTCTTGGTATTAACCCGGAATGGTCAATGTGGGCGTGAGACAGGATCAGATAGCCGATCTCTGCGGGCTTGAAGCCAAAACTCTGATTGAATTCGTCGGTTTGTATCCCTTGAAAGAGACCGCAGTCGAGCAATATCCTTGTTCCTTTTTCGGTAGTGATCAGGTGCTTGCTTCCGGTTACGGTTTGTGCTGCCCCAAAGAACTGAATGAGCATAGAAAGATTTTTAGTTAGTTGAGTGGTGTGTACCGCATTTTACGCCAATACATAAAGGCAATCCAGGTTCCGCCCTATTCCGTCATAGTCGAGACCATAACCGACTACAAACTTGTTCTCGATTTCAAAACCGGTGTAGCGCATGGAAACGGGAGTTTTCAATGCTTCCGGTTTATGGAGCAAAGTGGCAATTTCGACCGATCTGGGCGAAAGCGCGTGTACCTTTTTTACAAGTCCTGACATCGTCAGTCCCGTATCAACAATATCTTCAATAATGATAACATCGCGGTCTCTGAGATTCTGGTCCAAACCCATTATCTCTTTCACTTCGCCCGTTGACTCAGTTTTAGAATAGGAAGAGAAGCGGAT
Source organism: Dyadobacter sp. HNCC25DJ183 (assembly GCF_056895175.1). Taxonomy (NCBI): domain Bacteria; kingdom Pseudomonadati; phylum Bacteroidota; class Cytophagia; order Cytophagales; family Spirosomataceae; genus Dyadobacter; species Dyadobacter sp. HNCC25DJ183. Next base: position 57,823 of record NZ_JBXHAP010000005.1, on the reverse strand, counting down.
AAATGTAATTTCGCACGACAATCCAACCCTTTTAACCAGCTCACTTGCAAACAGGAATGCACCGTTCAATACAACGAGGAATACAGGACAATGGTCTTCATAATCCTTGGTGATCAGCGCGGCCAGTTCGGAAATGCGGCCTTCGATCGTCTCGTTGGGAATGAAAGGGACAAAAGTTTTATCGTGAATGTTAATCATTTTCTGAGGTGTCATTTTAGCAAAAGCTCTGAGGATCAATATTAACTCTTTTTTCAAAAACCGGGCCGCTGACAAACGTAAAATATAAATCGCTCGTTAATAGGACAAGTTCACCCCTGCTATGAAAAGTATCATTAACACCATCATATTCTGCTGTTTAGCTGTCATTATCACCTCCAAGGCAACTGCTCAATTGTACTCTTCGGCCGAACTGGACAAGAACTACGATATGATCCTGAAAAACCCGAGCGTGCAGATCGAATCAACCGAGGCGATCAATATGCTTTATAATTATCAGTTTCATGAAGCCGATGCCGAGTTCAGGTGGTTGAAATACAGGTATCCGAAGCACCCGATGCCGCACTTCCTGATGGGCCTGGCAGAATGGTGGAAAATTGTGCCGAATACAGACAATGAAGCCTACGACAAGACCTTCCTGGCACAAATGGATTCCACCATTAACCTGGCTGAGGAGCTGTACGCGAACGAAAAGAACAAAGTGGAACCCGCATTCTTTCTGGCTGCTGCTTACGCATTCAAAGGTAGGTTATACGCGGAACGGGAGAGCTGGACGAAAGCTGCATTTGCCGGAAAAAAGTCATTGAAATATTTTGAACAATGCAAAGGAAATGGCGATTTGACACCGGAACTGCTCTTTGGTGACGGACTTTATAATTATTATGCGGAATGGGTGCCCAAAGAATATCCCATTCTCAAACCTATCCTGGCGCTTTTTCCAAAAGGAAATAAGAAGCTCGGCGAGCAGCAGCTTGAAAAAGTAGGTAACAATGCATTTTATACGCGGGTAGAAGCGAGATACTTCCTGCTGCAGATTTACAGCATGGAAAATGAGCACAACAAGGCTTATGAAATGGCGAAGTACATGTGGCAGACTTACCCTAACAATCCCTATTTTGAAAGGTATTTTTGCCGGACTGCATTTGTCACCGGTAAAATGGGCGAAGCTGAAAGAGCAGCACAGAATATCATCGATAAAATCAGCAAGGGAATGCCGGGTTATGAAGGAGTAAGCGGCCGAAATGCAGCTTACGTGCTCGCTTACTACAACATGAACTACCACCGCAACTACGATCTGGCGGGGCAATATTATCAAAAAGCCATTGATTACTCCACGCAGACAAACTCGATGAATGCGGGCTATTACGTCTCTTCGCTCATTGGTTTGGGTAAAATCGCGGAGATGAAAAAAGACTATGAAGCCGCATTGAAATACTACAAACTAGCCGCTGACCGTGCTGACAAAAAAACCAGCCAGGACCGGGAAGCAAAAGCCGCGATTTTGAATCTGAAAAAAATGAAACGCGAGCAGCGGCGGAAGAGGTAGTTGTGCCTGCCCTTCGACTGCGCTCAGGGTGACAGGTGCTTTTGTCACCCTGAGCCCCGGGACGCCGGGCGGTCGAAGGGCAAGGCGCTATCGCTTCAACTCAGCGTAATGCTTGAAAAACAGCGGGATCGTTTCTATTCCTTTATAATAATTGAATAACCCGTAGCTTTCATTGGGTGAATGCAGTGCGTCTATGTCCAGGCCGAAGCCCATCAAAATGCTTTTACAGCCGAGTTCCTGCTCAAAAAGCGCTACTATCGGGATACTTCCTCCGCCTCTTGTCGGGATTGGTTTCTTACCGAAAGATTCTTCCATTGCCAACTCAGCCGCCTTATACTCGATCGAATCAGTAGGTGTTACGTAAGGCAATCCTCCATGATGCGGCGTTACTTTAACCCTCACCGAAGCCGGCGAAATTGATTCAAAATGCTTTGTGAACAATTCTAAAATCTCGTCGTCTGTCTGGTGCGGAACAAGCCGCATTGAAATCTTCGCATTTGCCTTTGACGGCAGGACTGTTTTCGCGCCTTCACCAATATAACCTCCCCAGATCCCATTTACATCCAGTGTCGGCCGCACGGAAGTCCGCTCGATGGTCGTGTACCCTTCCTCTCCGCGGATATCATCTATGTCCAGATCCTTTTTATATTCGTCAAGATCAAACGGAGCGGCATTCAACGCATCCCGCTGTTCCGCTGAAAGCGCTTCAACTTTGTCGTAAAAACCCGGGATGGTAATGTGTCCGTCTTCATCTTTGAGTGACGCAATCATCTCACAAAGCACATTGATCGGGTTCGCGACGCCGCCGCCGTAAACACCTGAATGCAGGTCACGGTTAGCACCTACCACTTCCACTTCCACATAAGTAAGCCCGCGCAGGCCGGTTTCAATGGAAGGCACATCGTTGGCAATAATGCTGGTATCGGAAATCAGGATCGTGTCACATTTGAGCATATCGCGATGTTCCCGCACGAAAGTGCCGAGATTGGAAGAACCGATTTCCTCCTCGCCTTCAATCATCACTTTTACATTACAGGTAAGCGTATGTGTCGCCAGCATTGTTTCCAATGCCTTGATATGCATATAGAACTGGCCCTTGTCGTCGCAAGCTCCGCGTGCGTAGATTCGCTCGTTTTTGATCACAGGCTCAAACGGAGGCGAGTTCCAGAGTTCGTAGGGATCTGCCGGTTGTACATCATAGTGGCCGTAGATAAGTACAGTAGGCAACGCAGGATCGATGATTTTTTCTCCATAAACAACAGGGTGCCCGGCCGTTTCATAAATTTCAGCTTTATCTGCTCCTGCTTTTTGAATGCTCTCGCGCACAAATTCAGCGGCTTTGAGCATATCTCCCTTGAATTTCGAATCGGCACTTACCGATGGAATGCGGAGTAAATCCAGGAGTTCACTTAAAAATCTATCGCGGTTTTCTTCAATATATGTCTGCATTGCTGTGTATTAAATGATGGGCCAAGATAAAAAATAACCCCTAAGGTTTCCCCAGGGGTTTACATTTCTTGAAATACGCGTTTGTTACGCTCTGTTAGACTTACGGGCAAATATGTTAACCCGGTTCTCATTTCCATTTAAAAGCCTCACAATGTTTTTCTGGTGTGTAAATACAACAAGAACAAACATGACAAAGCCGAAAACAATCAGCAGCGGCTCAGGATGCCCGAATGCGCCGGTCCAGGAAAGAACAGGAAACGCAAGTGTAGCCAGTATCGAACTAAGCGAAACGTATTGAGATGCAATTAGTGTCAGAATAAATATGGTAATGCAAACAGAAGCAAGCTCGGGGTGGATCGCAAGTACCATTCCCAGTAATGTCGCGATTCCTTTTCCGCCTTTAAAGTTGACGAACACAGGAAAAATATGCCCGATGATGGCGATAATTCCGAACAGAATCTTGTAGACCAGCAGCTCCGTTTCGCCGATTTCGTTCATATAAAACAGCATCGAAGCCAGACAAGTAGCAGTCCAGCCTTTCAATACGTCAATCAGCATCACGACCGTTCCGGCACGTTTTCCCAGAACCCTGAAAGTATTGGTAGCACCGGCATTGCCGCTACCCTGCTTGCGAACATCAATTCCAAAATATCCTATTCCGTACCACACTGAACTTGGAATAGACCCCAGCAAATAAGCGGCAACAATTGATACTATTAATAAAGCAACACTCATTTTGTACTATTCAATGATAATATTAAATTAGAATCAGATTTCTTCAAAAATACAATGTTTGCGGCATTTTACAACAAAACTGTACCTAAAAACCATGATTATGTATGGAAAATTTCATTTTCTAGCATAAAGTACTGCATTTATTAAAATTTGCTTAGAATCCTTCGGTAGGTTCTTCCTTTTTCTTCTTCTGTTCCGCGGGAGCACTTACCGGTTTTTTCTTTGCAGTTGTTTTCACAAGCTTCGCTTTCTTGACAGCAGGCTGATAAAAATCGTCGAACCGGTTTACAAACATATCCTTCTCCTCAGATCCGATCGACACCAGCGTCATATCTTTTGATTTCACATTTTTGGACTTTGCTGTGATCTGATCATTGAAGTCGACCATGGAAGAGACAACGCCCAGCTCGCCCATTTTGTAATCTATATAGTACCAAATGTCGGGCGAAGCCTGTATGAAAAGGCTGAATTCATCCCCTTCTACGCCACGGCGGATTTCGAGCAATGCATCCATTTGTGCATTGATGTTGTTGTGTCCCAAATGCGCCACGCCAATCGGTCCCTGAGAATAATAAGCCTGGTGCGAAGGCGACCAATGCAGGTTTACATTCGACAGTACCATCGGAACATCCAGGATCGGTGAAGCTTCGAAAAGTGGCTTATAGCCTGCCGCTGTCAGCTTTGCGTACGCGTCAGTCGCTTTCGCGCCAATCAATGCAGACAATTTTTGATTGAGTTGTTCAAAATCATCATCTGCCGCAGTGCTGTTTTGTTCTTCCAGGTTCGTTTCGACGATCTTAGCTGCAATAGGCTGCGCGATTGGTTCCAGCGCAGGCATTTTCAACAGTAACATACTATTGAATTTGAACTTAGAACTATCCACCTGTACCTCGGCGCTTCCGACAGATTGCAGCCAGTCAGCGCCTACTAATTTAAATGGGCCTGAGAAGGTAGCCAGGCCTGTTTTATCGTCAAAACGAAGTGCATTTGCTTCATCAATTAACCCGTCGGCTCCCGGTGGCGGTACCACTTTGAATGCTTTCTGGTCTTCATCGTAATTCAATGCGCCTTGTGCGAGGTAAATATCCTCATCTCCATCAGATTCTTTCGGCGACAAAAAGCTCATGTAAATCCCGCGCGTTTCATTATAATGCAACCCTACTGACAGCGGAATTTCGTGCTCGTTTTTGAGGTCTTTGTTAATCTTGATCGCTACGGTTTCGCCCGGAGATTCTTTGTACACAATCCACGAGCTCTGAAAATTCTTTCTGAACTTGATAACCGGCTTTACAAATCCGTCCAGTTGCAGGGAAGGCTCGTAGGCAATCAGGTTAATGCCGCCTTTGAACTGGATACGCGGAGAAAGTACGAGGTTTTCTTCTTCTTTTACATCCGCACGCGCTGTAGTGTAGTACCTGATAGCGGCCGGCTGATTGTTGTTTCTGGAACGCTTTCCTTCCGTTTCCGAGCCGAATTCGCGCAGCTCGAAATTCTGCATTTTGATATTGAAGGTATCTTTTCTCGCCGTGATATACTGGTAGGTGGCCGAACCTTCAAAATGGTTGCGGGAGTCAATGCGTATGTTCGCGTCGCGCATTCTGTGCGCTACATTCAATGTATCGATTTCAATGCGGGCGTTTTTCAGAGGTGCAATTTTACCTTTACTGTCCACACTCACCACCCCTTTATCCGGAATGATCTTCACGTCGGCAGTCTGGATAAATGGAACACCTTTGATGTTAAGCGACACTTTTTCAATATCATACAGCGCCTCGGAACCATTGAATGTCAATCCCTCCTGCGTCGAATCGGTCGAAGTGTAAGTAGATGTTTCGCCAATTCCCTTCATCAGGATTGTCTTTTTATTCATATCCCATTTCGCACTTCCTATCAATGTCTGGTAAGAGGCTGTGGGGATCTGCATTCCGGAAGAATCATTTCCAAACCCGGTTTCATCAGTCAGGAAATTCGCTATTCCTGTCTTGAAGTTGAAATCAACGTTTACATTATTGCCTGTCAGCAGCTTTTTAGCCGATTTAACCTCGCTGCTATTGATGACAAACGAGGAGCGGTTGGCCAGGAATCCATCTTTATTGAATTTGATATCCGGCGAAGAAAGCTCTGAATCGGCCCGTTTCAACTTTCCATTACCATACAACCCCGTCGACCGCAATAGCAGGCTCCCTTCCAGGTTGGTTGTCCCATTATGAAAGGAGAACGATTTTCCGGTTGTATTGATGAACATACTATCTGCATTCGGGTACCATTTCAATGCATAATCTTTCAGCGCTACTGCCGGGAAGTACCCTTTTCCAATGGTCGCTTCCTTAATAGACGCGATTTCACCGGAAGCCATGAGCGAGTCAGATGCGAGTACGACGTTCTTGGCAGTAATCGTGGTTGATAGATATTTGATAACCGCTTTTGAATGCAAACCGGTATTATCCATTGTCAGCGTGTCGGTAAACTTTGCCTGAGCCTGCCCGTTGTAGATCGGCATATCTGTTACCGGCGGCTTGTATTCAAACCCGAGAGAGTTATCGGGCATGCTTTTCAGTACTGTTTTGATCGGCGGAATAATGCCTCCGGAAGTAAATGTACCGTCGAAAATCACGTCACGCTCATCAAGCCCGCCCATATCGAGTTTCGGTATTTTGAAAAACACATTTTCTTTCGGGTAAGTAATCGGACCACGTTCCTCCTGGTCAAAAAACACCGTCATACCATCTTCCACCACCAATCTGGGCGACTTCTTCACGCCTTTCTGCAAGCCGGATTTGTTCTTAGGATCGCTCAGGTAAAAGGTACCGCCTTTATCATACTTGACGTGGCCTCCAACTTCGCCTTTCTGACCCTTGGCAAATTTCTCTTTGGGTGTAAATGTGATCGAATCCGAAGGCGCCACATTCACGAAGAACTGGTTGTAATCAAATTTGATATTCTGACCGCGGAACTGGTAGTTGGAAGCCACCATTCTTCCATTCAATGTGAAATTCCTGTTTTTACCAATAATCAGCTTTTTGTCAGAAGGTACCGCATTGATTTTCAAGGAATCACTTACAACAAAACCCGATACACCCAAAACAGTAAGTAGGGTGTCGGGCATGTAAATGGTGGCATTCGCAGTTTCATTGTTGGCTGTGTACTGCGACGCGACCTGGAAATTGTCGTAGTCGGCCTTGTCGATATTTGCGAGTACATATAAGGCTCCTTTCTTGCTCAATGCATATTCGTCCGTGGCCTTATTGTAGATAAAATAACCTTGCAGCGTCAGTCTGTCGAGCGTATTGCGGACGATTTTGGGGTTCTGCTTGAATTTCGCCGCAAGCTCTTCTGAAAGGAATGCGGATTTTTTGGTCGCCTGCACGTAGCTGGCTGCCATATTCAGCGGCTGAAAACCATATTCCTTGGCAATTTCCCTGAAACGTTCTTTTTTGAAAAAATCCTGAGATTCCAGAGTAACCGGCACAACCTGCTTGCCGTCAATCCGCAAAAATTCAAGCTTGTCGTTTGTAAACCGCCAGCGCATTGCCTGCGCCCAGATGTTCATTTTGTGATAGCTGTCCTGATAGGGCAGCGGCGCATAGTCCGTCCTCTCCATTCTGCCGGTTTTCACCAGACCTTCATCATCATTATATTTAAGTGTAACTCCCTGATGATAAATAGAATCGCTGCCCAGCGGCATTGAAAAAATGGCAAATGAAGATGAAATCACCGAGTCGCGCAGGGCAAACTTCTTGCTTTTGGCAGTAAATGCGACTTTATCCTTATACTTCACATGGACGGTTGAAAGCTGATCGCTGAGCGAAGTACTGTACATATCCGTACCAATCAGTGAAAAGCCACCTTTATAATCAATGCTTTTGCGGGTATCTTTCAATCGCGCGTCAATTCCATTGGAAACAAAACGCGGGTAAGGTGCAGGCTGACCTTTAATTTTTTTTACGCCACGGTATTCCAGTTTACCCTTAATAGGCGCAGCAAGCTGCTGCTCGTGGTGCAGGGTTACATTCTCCGCAACAATTTTTGGCTGGCTAATATTGAAAGAATACGCATCCAGGTCCACATATATCGAAGAATCTCCGGCAGCAAGCCAGTCGAACTTTCCATTTTTACCCACAAAAATTCCGTCTTGTAAGGAAACACTGCCATTACTTGGCCCAAAAACAACCGAGTCGCTGCCCGTTACCATCGCGAACTTTGCATTTTGGAGGTCAACCAGCGCACCTGAAATGATAGGAACAGGCGTCGATTTGGGCGCAATTACAAAGTTGGTATCTACCGGCGTGTCCCAGCTGTCATTGATTGCAGCTTCCACATTCGCCCTTTCTACATTCGCCGAGTCGAAACGGAACTTATAGGAGCCTTCTACCAGGTAAAGAGAGTTATAGTTAGCCGCATACAACTTTTTACTTTCGTTCAGAACACGTACAGTTTCCAGTACTTTCTGCAATGTTTTACCATCGTACTTTTCTCCTGCCTGGGCCGCGAGATTGAGAAAACTATCAAAATTATCCGGCGCATTTTTGGCAAAAAAAGCTGCATTCCGCGAGAGCAGGTACAAAACAGGTCCCGCCTTCTGACCTTTTGCAACCTGCGCTTTTACAATGGATGTGAACTTCATCTGCTGGGCAGTATTGAATCCGGACATCCAGATACTATCCAGCTGGGCAGCCGCGCGGATATATTGCGGGTTGCGGCTTCCGTCCATTGCCTTTTTGAACTGCACCATAAACTGGGCGGGTTCGTCGGGCAATTTCAGGTTTTGGGCAAATGCAGTATTGCCAGTTAAAATGAAGCAGTAAAAAAGTAAAGTATAGCGGATTATTCTCATTTTTTTGGCTTTTAGCTATTGGCTGTGAGCGTTTAGCTGTTGGCTATCTGTCAATCGATTTTAGCCGATTTTTGGTTTTTCAAATACAACGGTTGCCCACTGGTTACGTGTATTTGATCTCAACTTTTTAAGGCCGCTATCCAATGCGCATTGCTCGATATCTGCCTGATCATTTTCATAAAAACCACTTGTTACCAGCCAGCCGCCTGGTTCCAGGTGTTGAATGTAAGTGGGGATTTCGGCCAGGAGGATATTTCGGTTGATGTTGGCCAGTATCCCGCCGAACATCCTTCCTTCCTGCACTTTGCTGATCGTGCCCTGAAAAGCTTCGGTCTCGGCGGTGAGTTCATTCATTTCAAAGTTCTCGACTGTATTCTCCACTGCCCATTCATCGATATCAAAGCCCAATAAACTGCTTGCACCCAATTTGGCAGCCAGAATAGCCAGAATACCGGTTCCACAGCCTACATCCATAATTGAAATTCCCTCATGAGGCAGATTCAGCTGTTCATTCATCACGAGCCAGGTGGTTTCGTGATGTCCGGTGCCAAAAGACATTTTAGGCTGGATCAGCAAATCGTATTTAAATGCAGGATCCGGGTTATGAAATGTTGCCCTCACCCGTACCTGGTCACCGACTTCGATCGGCTCGTAGCTTTTCTCCCACTCCTCGTTCCAATTTCTTCTTTCTAACGATTTCCATGTGGGCGCTATTGCCGTCAGATCCAGGTATTTGGCGACAATTCCCTGCAATGCGTTTTCATCGAATACCTCTTCCTGAATGTAGGCCAGCAAGCCGCTCTCGGTCTCAACAAAGGACTCAAATCCCAGTTCGCCCAGCTCTGCCATAATAATTTCTGAAAAGTCGGGTTCAATGGTTAAATCAACTTCTATGTAGTTCATAATTGCTTTTAATCGTTTTTGATATTGTAAAAGGTAACAAGAATCTGGGTTTTTGCTTCTTTAAATGTATTTTTATGAAGTGTGATCGTTTTTCAACTATACAAATCAAACGCTATTATGTACACAGCTGTAAAAGGAATTTACGAAAAAGGTCGACTTACCTTCATCGAAAGCCCTCCGGCTGTTGAGAAATCCGAAGTAGTGGTTTTGTTTATGAAGGAGCAGGCAACCGTTGAAAGCGTGAATCCGACCGGGAGAAAAGCAGGAGTGGTACTTGGTAGTCTTTCCGGAAAGGGATACAGTATTCCGGAGGACTTTAATGATCCGTTATCAGATCTGGATGAACATATGTGATTGAATGCAGAAACGTTACCTTTCCCATTCTTCCCAGATCATCGGGATCCTTTTGATAGGATTTTGCTGGCAACAGCACATGCGGAAAGCATCCCCATTATTTCAGCAGATCAAAATTTTAGACTTTACCCCGCAGTTTTGCGGGTGATCCAATAAAAAAGCCCGCAAATGCGGGCTTTTTGCTTCTTTGTCAAGGCTTTCTCCTTTTCGTAGCCAGATCGTGCGCGGTATCGTAGTAGGAACGCAGGTTTGTCCAGTCGAAAACGTCTGAGATATTTTCGACTCTGTTGCGCTGCATAATCCGGTCGCGGCGCTGCATTCGTACAAATTTGAAAAGTATATCAGCCAGCTGATCGGCGGCTTGCGAGAATGTCTGCGATTTTCTGTTGATCACATATATACCCCGGTTTTCGTAATCACGCATAATCTGCATGATATAATCACCGAAGCCCGACAAGTCACTTGTAACAGTAGGCACGCCCCGAACTACGCATTCCAGCGGCGTATAACCCCACGGCTCGTAGTAACTTGGGAAAACACCCAAATGGCAGCCCCGTACAAACTGACCGTAGTCAAGTCCGAAGAGTGGGTTGGTGGAAGATATAAAGTCCGGGTGGTAAACGATTTTCACACGGTCGCGCTCATTGTTGACCAGATTTGCCCTTTTGCAAAAATCCGTAATCCCGTCTTCCTCTTTCAAATCGTGCGTAACGAAAGCAGGTAACTTGTCCGTTTTCCAGCTCTGGATCGTTCTGCGCAACCTTAGTCTCCAATATTCGTCTACGAAGTTGTTTAAGTCAGGCATCTTGTGGTCGGCGCCCGAAGCGGTTGCCAGGAAGAGCTTTTCCCCAACTTCCTTCTCAATTGCGGTACAAGTTTCCTGCAATTCATTCAGCACGGCGCGTGACTGCAAAACATCCGGATTTACAGAATAATAAGGCTGCTTAGTCACAATGAACATCACCACCGTCATATCCATATTTGCCTGCACCATTTTCCAGTTCAGGCGCGCAAGCGCTTCCAGGGTAAGGTCGTAACCTTTGTTACTGTATTCGTAGCGGCCGGAAGTAAAAAAGTAAAGTGTTTTGTCAAGATCAAAAGAATAGCTTGGGAAGAAATGTCCCAGGACAAACTCGTGAATGCGTTCCTTATGTTTTAAATGCAGGTTCTGAAACTCGTGCACTGCCTGAAAGCGAACTACATTCAGCCCGTTCGGCGTCACAAGATCAGGCATACGCCCCAGGAAAACCTCACATTCACGGGCAGTAACGTCGCTCACTGTGGTGAGTACATGCGCATTCAATGCGGCTTGTCTCTCCACTGAACATTGCGCTAGGATATTGTAATTTTTGGCTTCCTGTTCCCAGTCAAAAAATGGCAGTTTGTTGTAAAAACCGGAGACATTCTGGGCAAGATAGCGGCCGAGCATGGTCGCGTGGGTTGTAAATGTGAGCGCCACTTTTACATTGTCCCTTTTTAGCTCAGGCAAGCCGCTGCTCGCCATCCATTCGTGAAACTGCGCAGATATATCTTCCCTCTTTGCATTATCTTCTGCATATTCTTTCAGGAAAATGCGCACCATTTCACCAAAACACAGGGTTTGGTTTACAAGATGCTCCACATTAATTGTAGGAATGCGGCTTTTTTCCCAGAGGTTGAACTTGATCGCATCAAGCTCTTTTGCAATGCTGTCAAGGTCAAAAAGAACGACACGGGGCTTGCCTGTAACGAGCCAGTATCCGTAATAAACCGAGTAGCCCATTTCACGCATCCTCTTCACTACCCTTCCCGCCGGTGAGTCATCAAGATCATTGATCACCTCAAATTCGGAACTCGCTTTTTTCTCAAAATATGGGCCCAGCAAAAAGTAGTTTTCATCCCACTTTTCAACCATTGCCGGCACTTTGGTCCTTATAACAGTATATATTCCTCCAACTTGATTACAAACCTCCCATGCAACTTCAAACAGGACGTTTTTCTTCGTGGTTTTAACAAAAGGTTCCAATATGGGATGTATGTTTAAACGTTACCATCGGTAATTCAGCAAGTAAATGCGCTTTTTTAGTCACAAAAATCCTTGTAATTACACAATAAATATGCAGAAAAATTATTCACAATAACAACAATCGTGCACTTGATTATTCGCTGAAATACAGTGCCGAAAACGGCGAAATATAACAATGGCAAGAATTTCTCAAATGGCCGCCTGCTGAATTCAGAGCCGTAAATGAGCTCCTCCTCACATGAATTTAAGTGCCTTGTCGGCTAACTTTGTTCCAAATTACGTTACTTTGATTGGATTAACATTTTGCATTGGTCAGATAGTGAAAAAAATTAAAATAGTTGCGCTTTTCTTTGCAGTGATCATGTTCTCGTTGGAAAGTTGCATTGCGCAGACTACTGAAAGTGATAATCTTTTGCCTCCAAAAAGAGAATTCAGGGCTGTTTGGATCGCAACAGTCGATAACATTGACTGGCCGAGCAGTAAAAATCTTATACCAGAAGAGCAGCAGGAAGAGTTCTCAAATCTACTTGATTTTCATAAAAGAGTCGGAATGAATGCGGTGTTTGTCCAGGTAAGGGCAGCGGGTGACGCATTTTATGCTAAAAGTCCCGAACCGTGGTCTGAGTGGCTGACAGGCCGGCAGGGAAGACGACCTGAGCCGATGTGGGACCCGCTGGATTTCATGATCGAACAGGCGCATCAGCGCGGCCTTGAATTTCATGCCTGGCTTAATCTCAACAGGCTTGTACACAAATCCTCCACCAGCGTTTCTGCTGATAACATCAGCAAAACCCACCCGGAGTGGATCCTCAGCTACGATGGTTACAAACTTTTCAATTTCGGGATCCCGGAAGTACGGCAGTTTATTACAGATATGACTGTAAATGTTGCCAAAAACTACGATGTGGACGGGATCCATTTTGACGACTATTTCTATCCTTATGCTTCTCCCGGGCAGGTGATTCAGGATGAAGCTACTTACCGTAAATACGGCGCGGGCTTTGCCAACAAGGCCGACTGGCGCAGGCATAATGTGGATTTACTTGTAAAACAGATTCACGATGCATTGTACGCTGCCAAACCCAAGCTGAAATTCGGCATCAGCCCGTTTGGGGTGTGGCGGAATAAAGACCGAGATCCCGAAGGCTCCAAAACTTATGGTGCCCTGGCTTCCTACGATGATCTTTTTGCAGACAGCCGGAAATGGGTGGAGCAAGGCTGGATTGATTATATCGCACCTCAGGTTTATTTTTCATCAGGCTTCGGAAGGGTTCCGTATCGTAATCTGGTCGACTGGTGGACTGAAAACCGCTTCGAAAGACATTTATATATAGGAATGGGCGCATATCGCGTCGGGTATAAAGACCGAGACACTTTTTGGGCAAATCCCAAAGAGATTCCCAATCAGGTAAGGTACCTCAGAGAAAGTGAAACAGACGGGGCCATATTTTTCAGTTCCAGATCTTTGCGTGCGAATAGTCTGGGATTTGTGGATTCACTCCGCCGCGACTTTTTTAAATACCCTGCATTGGTACCCACAATGCCGTGGAAAGATAATGTACCTCCGCTTTCTCCGAGAAGCCTGAAAGCCACATTATTGTCGAAAGGGTTGGAGCTTACCTGGGAAAGGCCGGACGCAGCTCCGGACGGGGACAAAGCCTGGTATTACATTATTTACAGGTTTATGCCGGATGAAAAAGCCAGCGCGCACGATCCTACCAAAATCCTCGGAATGTGCTACCAGGGTGAAAAATTCGTGGATACCAGTGCTGAATCAGGACAAAGATATGTTTACTATGTGACTGCGGTAGACCGGCTGCACAACGAAGGTCGGCCGATTGGTCCATTAAAGGTCGAAGTGCACGATCAGAAACTCGTCAGATTTTAATATGAGCAACGCCATTCAATACGAATACAAACCCGAGTACCTGACCGCTTCGGTTCCCACCAAATACAACTCCGAAAATCTTCGTACAGAAGAAATGGTGTTGAATATGGGCCCGCAACATCCTTCCACGCACGGCGTTCTGCGTTTGGAGGTAGTAACAGACGGTGAGGTAGTTGTTGACGTGGTGCCGCACCTGGGTTACCTGCACAGGTGTTTTGAAAAACATGCTGAGTCGCTTCCATTCAATCAGACCATTCCTTACGTAGACCGGCTCGATTACGTTGCTTCCATGAACTCCGAGCATGCTTATGTAAGAGGCGTGGAAAAAATGCTGGGCATTGAAAATGATATTCCCAAACGGATTGAATACATACGCGTTGTAGTCACCGAGCTGAACAGGCTGGCTTCCCACTTTGTAGCATTGGGAACTTACGCCATGGACATTGGCGCCTATACCCCATTCTTGTGGATGATGCGCGACCGGGAGCAGATTCTGCGGCTGCTTGAATGGACCTGCGGGGCAAGAATGCTCTATAATTATATCTGGATCGGCGGTTTGTTCTACGACTTGCCTGTGGGATTTGAGGAGAGGTGCCTGGAATTTATCAAATATCTTAAACCCAAACTCATCGAGCTGCAGCAGCTGGTTGTCGATAATAAAATCTTCATTCAGAGAACTGCCAATGTGGGTATCCTTCCGCTGCCTGTGGCCATTAACTATGGCTGCACGGGACCAATGCTTCGAGGCGCGGGATTGAGATACGACCTTCGGAAAGTCGATGGGTATTCTGTTTACCCCGAGCTCGATTTTGATATTCCTATCGGAGAAGGCAAAATGGGTACAACCGGCGACTGCTGGGATCGTACCTGGGTGAGGGTAGTCGAATGCTGGGAATCAGTCAAAATGATTGAACAAAGCCTGGTGCAGCTTACGGGAGATTACAAAAGAACCCGCGACTTCGATCCGCAAGCTGTGGTACCCAAGAAGATCCGCCCAAAAGCAATGGATTTCTATATCCGAGGCGAAAGTCCGAAAGGTGAATTAGGCTTTTACTTCCGTGCAGATGGCCGCTCAGATGTTCCATTCCGCTGCAAAGCCCGCTCCTGCTGCTTTAATAACCTGCATGTAATCGGGGAAATCTCGAAAGGAGCTCTACTCGCTGACCTGGTAGCGATCATCGGTTCAATCGATGTCGTAATGGGAGAAGTGGACAGGTAATAAAAAAGAGCCGCCTTGCGGCAGCTCTCATTTATTTAATATTTCTAAAATTAAGCTTCCTGCGCGACGCCAACAAGCTCATTCTTCGCCAGGAACTCGGCGATTTGAACAGCATTTGTGGCAGCACCTTTACGAAGGTTATCTGCTACGATCCAGAGATTCAATGTTTTAGGCTGAGATTCGTCACGACGAATGCGGCCTACAAAGGTTTCGTCTTTTCCATGAGCTGTTAAAGGCATTGGGTAAACTGCATTCTTCGGATCATCCTGAACAACTACGCCCTCTGTCTGAGCGAGAAGCGCGCGCACTTCTTGCAGATCAAACTCATTTTCAAACTCTATGTTCACTGCCTCTGAGTGACCGCCGATGGTAGGGATACGAACTGTTGTGGCCGTAACCGCAATGCTGTCGTCGCTCATGATCTTTTTGGTCTCATTGGTCATCTTCATTTCTTCCTTGGTATAACCGTTATCGAGGAACACATCGATATGCGGAAGCACATTCAAGTCGATTTGGTGCGGATATACTTTGCCTTTGCTATGGTCGCCTGCGCGCTCAGAGAAAAGCTGGTCCACAGCTGCCTTACCTGTACCCGTTACCGACTGGTAGGTGGACACAACAACGCGTTTGATCTTGTATTTTTTATGCAATGGATTCAAAACCACTACCATCTGAATGGTAGAGCAGTTTGGATTTGCGATAATCTTGTCTTCTTTGGTAAGCTCACCTGCATTGATTTCCGGCACTACGAGTTTTTTCGTAGGGTCCATTCTCCAAGCAGAAGAATTATCTACTACTGTGATACCAGCTTCTGCAAATCTTGGCGCAAGTTCAAGAGAAGTGCTGCCGCCCGCCGAGAAAATAGCTATCTCAGGCTTAGCTGCAATCGCGTCCTCAAAACCGATCACCTTGACCTGTTTACCCTTGAATGTAACTTCCTTGCCAACAGACCTTTCTGATGCAACGGCCAACAATTCCGTTACCGGGAAATTACGCTCTTCGAGCACTTTGAGGATTTCGCCGCCTACCAAACCGGTAGCGCCTACTACTGCGATTTTCATTCTTGCATTGAGATTAAATGAATAAAATTGACCATTCCCGCCGAGAGGCGAAAAGTGCCGCAAATTTACGACGAATATTTAGGATTATGCCCCGAATCTTTCATTAATGTATTTAAATACAGTATTTAACAAAGGCTCTTCCTAGGTGATTTAACTCTTACATCAACTTAAAACCTGTAAATCTCATCGGGTGTAATGCAGGCGTTGAGTGGAATATCATAGAGGTCGGTATCTGTTATTTCCGGAACCGGGGCAAAAAACGATAAGCCGATTTTTACAATATCATCTCTGCATTCTTTTAAAAACCGATCATAATAACCTCCGCCGTACCCCACACGAAAACCGCGCTGATCAAATGCGAGAAGCGGAACCAGTACTACGTCAATTTGTCGGGGCTCAATGCGAACGGAAGTGTGAGGATCCGGTTCAGGAATACGCCATCGATTGGGAATCAGGGTAGTTTCTTGTGTCAGGAGATAATGTTCCATTTCCTTTGTTCCCGGTAAAACATGCGGCGCAACAATGCGAGGCGGCGCTGCTTTTTCCCTGAGCAACGAAATAAGCGGCAGGCAATCCACTTCATTTTTAGAGGGATGAGGCAAGAAAACGTGAACCGTCGAAAACGTAATTTCAGAAAGGTAACGCAGTGTTTTTTCTGTTATAGAGAGGTTAAGCGCTTCGCGTTCTTCCTGCGCCAGCGCCATTCTTTTTCTTAAAAATTCTTTACGCAGAAAGGCTTTTTTCATGAACTCATCACCGTTTTTCGCAGCCGACAATATCAAAAAATAACCTGATGCGGCCACGGTTTAGCGCGATTTTTCAGCCTTTTTATTCATTTGTTTGTACTTTCACGGTTTGATTTCAAATCTTTAACTATTGTATAGAATTTAAGACATGAGCAAAATTAAAGTTGACAATCCCGTTGTAGAACTGGATGGCGATGAAATGACCCGCATCATCTGGAAGTTTATCAAGGAAAAGCTGATTTTACCTTATCTGGATGTAGATATTAAATATTACGACCTTGGTGTTGAGTATCGTGACGAAACAAACGACCAGGTTACTGTGGACGCAGCTAATGCAATCCGCGAGTATGGTGTTGGTATCAAATGCGCAACAATCACTCCTGATGAAGACCGCGTTAAGGAATTCAATCTGAAACAAATGTGGAAGTCGCCAAACGGTACGATCCGGAATATTCTGGATGGAACTGTTTTCCGCGAGCCGATCGTCATGCAGAATGTGCCACGTTTGGTAACCAACTGGACTGCGCCTATCATCGTGGGCCGTCACGCATTTGGTGACCAGTACCGCGCAACTGATTTCGTTGTTCCTGGTAAAGGAAAGCTGTCTATCAAATTTGAAGGCGAAGACGGACAGGTGATCGAGCACGAAGTGTACCAGTACCAAGGTGCAGGTGTAGCAATGGCGATGTACAACATTGACGAGTCAATCCGTGGTTTTGCGCGTGCTTGCTTCAATGTGGCATTGGATAAAGGCTGGCCGCTGTACTTGTCTACCAAGAACACAATCCTTAAAAAATACGACGGGCGTTTCAAGGATATTTTCCAGGAAATTTACGAAACAGAATACGCAGGCAAAGTACATTACGAGCACCGTCTGATCGACGATATGGTAGCTTCTGCATTGAAATGGGAAGGTAACTTCGTTTGGGCTTGTAAAAACTATGACGGTGACGTTCAGTCAGATACAGTTGCACAAGGCTTTGGTTCACTGGGCCTGATGACTTCCGTACTTGTTACGCCGGATGGCAAAACAATGGAAGCAGAAGCTGCACACGGAACTGTAACCCGTCACTATCGCGAGCACCAGAAAGGAAAGCCAACTTCAACTAACCCGATCGCGTCTATTTTCGCGTGGACTCGTGGTTTGGCATTCCGTGGCAAGCTGGACAACAACCAGCCGCTGATCGATTTCTGCCAGGCTTTGGAAAAAGTATGTATTGAAACGGTTGAAAGCGGTAAAATGACAAAGGATCTGGCAATCGGTGTTTTCGGAAATGACGTAAAACATGGCGAGCACTTCCTTTATACCGAGGAATTCCTTGAAGCAATTGATACCAACCTGAAAGCTGCTCTGGCTTAATTTTCAGGTTTTCTATATTACTGCCACCGGCTTCTCAGTCGGTGGCTTTTTTATGGATTACAAAAATGGAATGTGTGGGCAAAAGCGACTTACTTCTTTTCCCTGAACTTCTTCACAGTCCGCACTGCGGTCATGATCAGAACTGCAAAAGCAATCAGACCCAAAACTCCCCAGAGCCAGTCAACCGTGTTTTTTAACACAACCAAAAAGACAATGGAGAACAGGAATACAGTTGCTACTTCATTGAAGAGACGTAGCTGAAAAGACGAAAACCGGAATTTTCCCTGGCGGATTTCCAGGAGAATTTTGCGGGTAAAAAAATGATAAACCACCAGACCGATCACAAAAAGCAGTTTGAGCTGCATCCATCCCTGATCCAGCCACGAAGGCGTAATGTAGATCATAGCTGCGCCGCACAGCAATGCAAGCCAGGAGGCGGGCGTCATAATCGCATTCCACAACAGTTTTTCCATTTTGGTAAACTGCGCGAAAAGTATCTCCCGCTCGGGACTTGGCTTTTCGTTTGCTTCTGTGTGATAAACAAACAGGCGCGGCATATAAAAGAGCCCGGCAAACCAGCTCACAACAAAAATGATATGCAGTGCCTTAAAATGGAGGTATGTCATAGCGGGGATTTTTGATCTGCAGTCCGGCATTGAAGTACCTTCCCTACCGATCTTTTTGCGGGCAAATTTCGTAAATAATGGATGAATACCTCAGAGAAAACTTTCTTTGTGAAGGATTCGTTAATCAATCTGTAAAGTAACCCAAACCAGTAAAATGAAAACCACAATCCCGATTTTGACGTTTTTATTTTTGTGTTGCATGGTTGTGATATCTTGCGCTCAGTCGGATAAAAAACAAAAGAGAAAAATGGACAAAGAAACCGCGTTTACGTCGCTTGACGAGAAGAATGTTGATACTGCCAATATGGAAACCGCTACTTTCGGAACCGGCTGCTTCTGGTGTACAGAGGCTGTAATGGAGTCTTTGGAAGGTGTAAAGAAGGTTGTTTCGGGCTACTCCGGCGGCCATGATCCCAATCCTAACTACAAGGCTGTGTGCACAGGAAATACCGGCCACGCAGAATGTGTGGAGGTGGTTTATGACCCAAAGGTGATCAGCTATGCAGACCTTCTTGAGGCATTTTTCCGCAGCCACGACCCTACAACTTTAAACCGCCAGGGAAATGATGTGGGTACCCAGTATCGTTCAGTGATTTTTTATCACAACGATGAACAAAAAGCGCTTGCTGAAAAAGCCAAGACAGAACTTGATAAATCGGGCGCTTACTCAAACCCAATTGTTACCGAAATCACGAAGGCTGTGAAGTTCTATCCTGCTGAGGATTACCATCAAAACTACTTCGCCAACAATCCGGAACAAGGCTATTGCGCATTTGTGATCGCACCGAAACTGGATAAGTTCAAGAAGGTATTCAAAGAAAAACTGCGCAAGGAAATCTGATTTTCGGACTGCAACATGAATGGAAGGCCACTAATAAAGTGGAGCGACCCGGATAATAAGTAACAATGGCACAAGTTTTGAAGCATTCAATTAAACGCTTTAATTTGTGCCATTATTAACAATAACTTATCTATTACGATGAAAAAGATTCTATTCATGTTTTTCGTTGCGTCCGTTCTAAGCGCGACCTCGGAAAAGGCTTTTGCGCAATTCGAGAAAGGAGATAAATTACTGAATGCAGGTATCAACCTAGGCGGCACATATGGCGGCGGCGGAGTTGGAGCGGGTGCATCCTTTGAAGGTGGAGTTCATGATTTTATCAGTGTTGGTGGACAGCTGGATTTTGTTCACTGGGGTTACGGCGGCGGAATTTATGGTTACGGATGGAGCTATAACTTTATCAGCATTGCGGCAAGAGGTTCTTACCACTTTGGAAAACACTTCCTTACAATGGATAACCTGGATCTTTACGCAGGTCCATCACTTGGCTACCGTATTGCGAGCTCCTCTTATGACGGAATTGGCTACGACGCTTATGGCAGTGGTGTATTTTTCGGAGCATTTGCAGGTGCCCGCTACTATTTCAAGCCTACCATTGGCGTATTTGCAGAAGTAGGTTACAATGCATCCCCATTGAAAGCAGGTATTACTTTCAAGTTCTAAGAAGACATAATAAATGCAAAAGCGGCCTGGAATTACTTCCAGGCCGCTTTTGCATTTATATCAATATCAAAATTGTATGTTCACTGTCAGAAAGCCGGTTTGCGTTCTTGCGTTGAATCCCGGGCTGAACTTAAATGTGATCGGCTCTCCTCTTTGAAGCAGCTCTCTCCTGATTTTGCCTGCTTTTGATCCATTCCGGCCTGCTTTTACGAACCCTACTGTCCCGAATGTAGCTGCTCCTGCAAACCCGCCAATTATCATCCAGGCACCACGGATTGCCTTCTGCTCATCGGCATAAGTGAGGAAATTCCCATTTACATCGGTCTGAATGTTAGCAATAATGCCGGTACCTACTCCCATTAAAATGAGCCCGGCGGAAGTACCCGCAATACCAATCGCAAGTCCGTTCTTTGACTTGGTCCGGTAATATTTGTAGATCCCTCTTAAATGTTCGGAAGAGCTGGTTTGCAGTTCCTGCTGAAATTTATTTCCTGAGGGTATAACTGCTGCGGGAGTTTGCCTGGGGCCAGCGGAAGAAGGTGCGTAGTAATTAGGCACTTCCAATGTGGCCTCAAATGTTTCCACTTCACCATTTCCATACTGAATTGACGCAATTTCCGACTTTTTGATCGTGAATAATGGACCTTCCTGATCGTTAACTTTCTTGTATTTGACTACGTTATCATCTACTTCCTGGATAAGAACTTCCAGTTTGGTCTCGTTCCGCATCAGGATAATGTCGGGCTTCCGCGTTGTCTGGGCGGAAGCCGCATGAAGGAGCAAAAAACAAATAGTGATCAGGAGCTGAAATCTCAGCACAGGTAAACTTACTTTCATTGCGGAAGGAGCTAATATGAATATTTTGCTCCGAATGAAGTAATAAATTTATCCTTATCAAAATGTCACACGCATTGTGAGCTGGCCGGATTTATTAAACGGATCAAAGCTTGGTCCTATCCTGAATGTAGTAAGTGGCTGACCGCGGCGTTCGAGCTCTGATTTGACCTTATTGGCCTTTTTATGATTGACGCGGTACTTGTTAAAAGTAATCAAACCGAAGACCCCGCCAAAAACAGGTCCACCTATCGCAAGCGCAGTGCCAAATTTCTTATCATCCTGATCTTCACCTACTGCACTTACAATGATTCCGGAAACCAACGTAGCTACTGCAATAGACGTAAAAACGATCGCACCTGTTTTACCGTCTATTGCCTTGTTATTGTAGTATTCGTATTTGTCTCTCAACTGATCCGAATTGGCCATGACCACACTTTTTTCAAATGGATCGGTCGGCAGGTTATTCAGATCCGCATATTGCCCAACTGAATCAGGTGGTGTTTTACCTACCAGGACCGAATCGCGTACATTTAAGATCTTGCCATTTTTCAACAAAACCCTTGCAACCTGATCCATATAAATGTAGGCTTTCGCGCTATCGGCTGTGCCCAGATCACGGTAGTTGATCTTTTCGTAGGTCATTTGTGTAATAAGCGCCTGAATTTGGGAGCTATCACGCTTGACGATCACGTCGTTTTTACGAGCGGTTTGTGCAAAAGAATTCTCTACGAGAGAAAGGGACAGAAGAGCGATCAGAATGACCGACAGGGAGTTAGATGTGTGTATCCGCATAATATTAGGTTTGATGAAAAATGTGTTTAAACCTACACAAACTTTCATCAAACCTGTAAAAAATTATGCTACTACATTCCGAATTTGTTCAACTGCTTCACGAGTACCTCAAAATCTTTGGGATAAGGCGCCTCAACGCGCACCGGCTCTCCGTCCATTAATGCGAAGGAAAGCGAATGCGAATGCAATGCAACCCGCTGAATTAAAGGCTGTTCCTCGGTTTCTTTTTTCAGGTTGAACTTGCGTTTCAGACTTGAAAGATAGATCTGCTCCCCACCATATTGCGGGTCACAAACTATCGGTGCTTTAAGGCAGGAAAGGTGGATACGGATCTGGTGCATGCGTCCCGTGATGGGGATACATTCCACTAATGTATAACCCCGGTAAACCTGTAAAGTGTTGAAAATCGTCTCTGCAACCTTGCCTTCTGCACGATCGATTTTTACCGCTGTTCCGTTTTTCAAAGGTAAAATCGGCAGGTACACAGAGATACTATCGAGCTTGTGAATGCCATTTGTGACCGCGTGGTAGCGCTTTGTAACTTCCCTATGTTCAAATTGCATTGCAAGATGGCGGTAAGCGGCCGGGTTTTTAGCAAAAGCCAGTGCGCCGGATGTTTCCTTATCGAGCCTGTGTGCGGCCTGCAATTCTGAATTGTATTCCTTGGCAAGCCTGAGTACGCTTCCTCCCCTATCCGCAGTCCGTTCGTCCAGTGTCGCCAGATGCGGCGGTTTATTTACCACGAGAAAATCCTCGTTTTCAAATATAATGATGTCGCTGAAATTGATTTTCATGTCTGTTCTGATAAAAATAATCCGAATGAATTACCTGAGAGTAACTCATTCGGATTTTGCTTACTAATGAATGTAAGCGATTTTACTTACAAAGATGACTATTTGTTTTTGTAAACTTCTCTTCGGTGTGCGACTTTGATAACATCTATTATCAACCTGTCGTCATAAATCTGATATACAATTCTGAAATCGCCAACTCGGATCCGGTAATCATTTTTTGAGCTTTCCAGCTTTTTTACACCCTGAGGTCTGGGATCAAAGGCGAGCTCATCTATTTTGGTGATTATCTGCAATCTGAGTGTTTTCGGTATATTCCGTAGTTCTTTTAAAGCCGATTTCTTGATAATTATTTCATACATCTCAATCCTCGGAAAGTAGCTGATCTTTCACATCTTTCCAGTTGAGTGATTCTTCGTCCTTTCTTAATTCTATTGCTATTTCGTCTTCAATATCTTCCAAAATGTTTGATAGGCTGTCTTTTTCCCTTAAAAGAGCAACATCAATCACGACCGCCTTTTTTTCTCCAATCTCATCAATCAAATAGCTGATACCTTTCATCTTAAATGTGTTTTTAGAAAGTTAGCACTTTATAGCAGTCAAGTCAACTATCACACTAACGCACTCACTTTCGTAGGGTTGGGATTGATGGTATCTGACTCAACCAGTCCGTCACGGAGGCGGACAATGCGGTGGGCGTAATGGGCAATATCCTCTTCGTGGGTTACCATTACGATGGTATTGCCGCGGCTATACAGCTGATCAAATAAATCCATGATTTCGTAGGAAGTCTTTGTATCGAGGTTACCCGTAGGTTCATCCGCCAGCAAAATACTGGGATCATTTACAAGCGCCCGCGCAATTGCAACCCGCTGCCGCTGACCGCCCGAAAGCTCATTAGGCTTGTGTCCGGCGCGATTTTCGAGCCCAACGTTTTTCAATGAAAGCATCGCCTTCTCAGTGCGGTCCGACTTGCTCAGTCCTGCATAAATCAATGGTAATGCAACATTGTCGAGCGACGACATTCTTGGCAAAAGATTGAAGGTTTGGAATACAAAACCGATTTCCTTGTTCCTGATCTCTGCAAGCTCGCTTTCCGTCATATCACTCACATCCTTGCTGTTCAGAACATAGCGCCCGGTTGTGGGTGTATCGAGGCAGCCGATGATATTCATCAACGTAGATTTGCCGGAACCCGAAGGACCCATAAATGCGACGTACTCACCTTTATTGACCGAAATAGTAACAGATTTGAGTGCCTGGATCACCTCGCTTCCCATTACATATCGTTTCGCAATCTCGTTAGTCTCGATGATTTTCATATTGAAATTCCTTGTTGAAAGCGTTTAAAGGTGATAGTACTATGACGCCGCAGTCATCCGGCGAAAATGTCCCTGAACAAAAAGCGATGCGAGCAAAACAGCCGACGGGATTCCTTCATTGAACAGCTCGCCTTCATATTTCCAGAAACTGGTTGATTTAAATGAAGCCTCGTTTTCCTCCCTTTTCACAACCCATTGCTGTTGCATCCAGTTACTGAACTTCCAGCTATAACTTGTTTCTTCGTAGCTAATTTCGGCAGAGCCTTTGAACAAATTATACTTAATGCTGCCCAGTACCCTTACCCCTTCAATGTCCCTGATTTCAGTAACCCTATTCCAGAAGCCGCGTGTTTTAAAGCGTAGCATACTTCCGTCCAGTTCACCGTAACCATCCTCTTTCCAGGCATTGATTTTCAGCAATCCTACAATCAGCTTACCCCTGAACAGTCGGCTTTCGGTTCCGCTGAAATTCGAATTGATGATTAAAGACATATTCAGTCAGGTATAATTTACAGCAATCTAAAATATTAAATCACTGAAACTCCGCTCTTTGTTTTTCGATAAGTGCCCGCATAGGTTGATAGCGGCTCATAAATTGCTGATAACCGGCTGGATCGGCATACTGCTTCACTTTACTTTCCCCTTCGTCAGCCTGCCCTGTAAGCCCCTGGTCGAGGCTCAGTAATGCATATTGCTCCCATAATTGCGGCGCATACGTGTTATAGGCAAGTGCGTCCAGCACCAATTTATAAGCTTTGTCCGTTTGCTTCTTTTTACGCAGATACTCAGAAGTTGCAGAAACACTTTTGGCATCAAACGGGTTGGCACGCACTGCTTTTTCAAAATTCGCGTCGGAAGGGGAACGTACTGCAACTGCAAGCAGCGAGTCCGTTGCAGACTTTGGCTTAATGCCTGAGAAAAGGTTTTGTTTCAAATTCTCGATTGCGCCGCTATTCTCAGGTTTCTGGATTTTATCCAATAAAATAACTGCTACCTCTTTCTTATCATAAAGCGCATTGGCAACCGCCATTCCAATCGTTCCCTCCACTCCTTCCACATCAGCCAGACTCTCAATGGCTTTTTCATACAATCCCAGTTGTAGGAACCAATGTCCCAGCACTTTATGGTACAGCTCGCTTTGTTCCTCTTCATCAGATGCCAGTGCAGTAAGTACCTGTAAAGCTTTGAGTTTATCACCGCTATAAAACTCCGGGTAAAGCGCCGCCCAGCTCAGGTCCTTTGAAAGTACCGGATTTTTAGACGCAAGTTTGTTGAGCAACAGCGCTGCAGATGCATCTGACCTCGCCTGGTTTAATGCATAATTGAGTACGTAAACAGATGACGAAACGCTCAGGAGTGAGTCTGCCGGGATTGCATTTGCATTCCATTCGTCCTTTGCAAATTGCTGCCGCAGATTTTGAACAGCCAGCCAGTTGGCCTGCCACGACAGGTAATCGCGCTTTTCTGTTGTCGACGCAAGGGAATCCAGCAACTCCGAATCCGTGTTCCTCGCGAGAATAGCTAGCAAGTTTGTTGCCGGTATCTCTGCGCGGGTGCTACTGTTCTCTGCTCTCTCCAGGTAATAATATGCCGAGTCGGCTACATTGGTTTTTGAGTAAAGCATGCCCAGATTATTGAGCAGCTCTCCGCTTTTCGGAAACTTACCGACGCCTTCCTGTAAACTGTGCACGGCATCGAAAAACAAATTCTCCTGACTTAGAATACTACTTAATCCTACATACGCTTGCGGAGACGGATTTTTCAGCAATGCCTGCCGGAAGTAAAAAGCCGCGGCAGTGCGGTCGCCCTGGCGAATAGCGAGCGAAGCGAGGGAGTAATTTGACTTATGGTTTTGAAATTCCTGCTGCAATGCTAGTTTGTAGTATTGCTCTGCCAATGCAAATTCCTCAGTTCGGGTGTGCAGGTCGCCTAATCCATTGAAATATCCGGCAAAAGCCTGGTTGATCGGCAGCAGTCTTTGTAACGAAAACAAAACGACCACGCCTACAAATCCAAACAATCGCGTTTGAGTCAACCCAAAACTGAGCGGTTTGTACAAGACTTTATAGACTGCCAGCTTTTGTTGAAAAAGAGGATAAAAGTTGACGAGGATATAAAAGAAGAATAAAACACTCATCGCGAGCTGACCTTGTACTACCACATCTTCCAGCGCTTCCAGCACAGGATCGTTGGCCATTCCGGCCATTAAACCTGTGAATGCAGCTGAGATAATGAATAGCCCAATGTAAATCCAGAAGCCGGCGCTCCGGAACGGGAGCACGCCGCCCGTCGAATCGGCACGCCTTCTGAAACCCCAGATCCCGGCAACGCCCGATATCAAGGCAAGCACAACCGGGCTGACCAGCGTCACATTCCAGTCAATTTGCTTTGTATTTTTGAGATAAATCAACAATAGTAAAATCAGGTATAATACACTGATTACAATGAAGTTGATCAAACCTGTACTTCCCTTCCTGACCGAGCCGCTGGTACTCAACCAAACCAGTCCAGCCATAATTTCGGTTGAAGAAACCAGCAGGAACAATGCGGTTAACAGTACCCAGAACGGAAAAGAGTAAGTGGCAGCAGCCAGCGCAGTAAAACTGATCGGAGATGTAAAATACGCAACTGCACAAATCAGTACAGACGCGCCGAGTGTACCTGCTATCCGCATACTTATACCCGCATCCTGCCTGAATGCATGGAAATAATAAGTAGTAATGCCGTAGATCATCACGGTTATAATGAATAGCAGCTTGTTTCCTTCCCCTGCTCCGGACAAAATTTCCAACTTTGAAAAGCCCAGGAACATAATAAATACCACCATTCCCGCCAGGTACCAAAACCTGGATAACGTTGTGATTGCCGCCAGGATCAGGCTGATACCGATAATTGCAAAGAACCAGAATACCTGCACAGTAAGGTAATCAATGTCCATTACCGAAGCCATGAAGCTCTCAGTTACAAGGTGAGAGGGGGTAGAAACCCCGTACTGCCACTGTCCGATCCGGAGAAAGTCCACAACAGTACCAACCTCCGACATTTCACTCACCACATTCCACCTTACTACATTTTGAAGCGGATCTATGCATTTAAGTACAAAAAATACAATTGCAAAAAACAGAATGGCCAGCATTGCAACTGCCATCCTGCGCTCAGATACTGACCAAACCTTCCAGAAAAAAACTTCCTTCATATAATAGATTAACAGACTTCCTTTTGGGATTTAAATAATTGTAATTACCTCAACGAAAATATCAACAACCTGTTATTTCGACCAGATCTGATGTTTGAAGTAATGTCAGGGCATTGATCAGGTTGGCGCTGAGGATTTCTTTCAGCCTCAATTTAGAGGTATTGCCGCAAGTCAACCAGATAATCTTGGGAGGGCTGCCATAGCGATCCAGGAGTCTTACAAAATCGTCATCTTTTGTAATTACTATGGCATTTAACGATTTGGCGCGATGGAAAATATCACTATCGGAGGAATGTCGAAGGTTCAGGAATTGCGCGGAACTACATTCGCAATCAAAGTTTGATATAATCCACGGAGCGAGCCCTGGCGAAAGATGAGCATCAAGAATGATCATTAAGCTGCCTGAAGAACCGGGTGATTGAGCTTAGCCGCAGCGTAAAGAAGGCAGGCAGTAACATCTTCCGGTTCAAGATCCGGCAATTCCTCGTCCACAATCTGCGCGGGTGTAAGACCGGCAGCAAGCAGTTCGATTACATCTGTCACCCTGATGCGCATATTACGTATACACGGCTTTCCACCACATTGGTCAGGATTGAATGTTATACGTTCCAGCAACTGCGCATTCATGTTTTCTTCTATTTAAAGCTGATACTTCATTTACATATTCCGGTGTTATTGATACTCCGACATTTTTTCTATCTGCAACAATGTTAAACGCTAAGCTTTCCTCAGTTGCAAACATTCAAAATTCTATTTACCTCCTAACAAAGTAGCTATTTTCTAAAAAATATCCAATAAATCAATAATTCCGCTCTTGGTACTGACCAAATTATCTCCTACTTTTGCGGTCTGAAAAAAACCTCATTCGAGATAATCAAATTCATATAATGGCAAACGCGACAAACATAGGAAAAATTACGCAGGTAATTGGTCCGGTTGTAGACGTATCATTTGAAGATGCCACAAGCATTCCTTCGATCCTCGATGCGCTGGAAGTCATCAAACCAAACGGTTCAAAAGTAGTTCTTGAGTGCCAGCAGCACTTGGGCGAAGACCGTATCCGCACTATCGCAATGGATAGTACCGAGGGTATGCAACGCGGAATGGAAGTTCGTCCGCTGGGTGCTCCTATCAAAATGCCAATCGGTGAAGGCATTAAAGGTCGACTATTCAATGTAATCGGTGAAGCGATCGACGGACTTACACCTTTGGATACTACAAATGGTATCTCTATCCATCGTTCAGCTCCGAAATTCGAAGAGCTGGCGACATCAACCGAAATCCTTTTTACAGGTATCAAAGTAATCGATTTGCTTGCTCCTTATGTAAAAGGTGGTAAAATCGGTTTGTTCGGTGGTGCCGGTGTTGGTAAAACCGTTTTGATCCAGGAATTGATCAACAACATCGCGAAAGCCTATGCAGGTCTTTCAGTGTTTGCCGGTGTGGGCGAACGTACCCGTGAAGGAAATGACCTGATGCGTGAAATGATCGAAGCCGGTATTATCAAATACGGCGAAGAGTTCAAGCATAGTATGGAAGAAGGTGGCTGGGATATTTCGAAAGTGGATTACAACATGCTGAAAGATTCACAGGCAACTTTCGTATTCGGACAAATGAACGAGCCTCCTGGCGCACGTGCACGTGTGGCATTGTCAGGTTTGACGATGGCGGAATATTTCCGTGATGGTGACGGCGAAGGTCAGGGACGTGATATTCTTTTCTTTATTGACAATATCTTCCGTTTTACACAAGCAGGTTCAGAGGTATCCGCTCTTTTGGGACGTATGCCTTCTGCGGTAGGTTACCAGCCTACGCTTGCGACTGAAATGGGACAAATGCAGGAACGCATTACCTCAACAAAACGTGGTTCGATCACATCCGTACAGGCTGTTTACGTACCTGCGGATGACTTGACCGACCCGGCTCCTGCAACTACATTTGCCCACTTGGACGCAACGACGGTACTAAGCCGGAAAGTTTCTGAAAAAGGAATTTACCCTGCGGTGGATCCACTCGATTCAGCTTCACGGATTTTGAATGCTGAAACATTGGGCGCAGCTCACTACGATTGCGCACAGCGCGTGAAAAATATTTTGCAACGCTACAAAGAATTGCAGGATATCATTGCGATCCTTGGTATGGAAGAACTTTCTGACGAAGACAAGCTGGTTGTATCCCGCGCTCGTCGTGTAGAACGTTTCTTGTCGCAGCCATTCTTCGTTGCTGAGCAGTTCACAGGTTTGAAAGGAACTTTGGTAGATATCAACGATACCATCAAAGGATTTAACCTGATCATGGACGGAGCTTACGATCATCTTCCTGAAATGGCGTTCAACCTCGTTGGAACCATCGAAGATGCGCAGGCAAAAGGAGAAAAAATGCTTGCAGAAGCAACAAGATAGTTTGATAAGTCTATGAGTTCGTGAGTTAATGAGTGTAACTCATGAATTACACGGAGGCAGCTCTCAACTCATAAACTTTTGACCGCAGCGGCGGACCGCTCATAAACTTGCAACCATGCATTTAGAAATAATTACCCCAGATAAGAAAGTTTTTGCCGGAGAGGCAACTGCTGTAACGTTACCGGGTACGGAAGGACAATTTCAGGTTCTGAACCGCCACGCGCCACTTGTAAGTACGCTTGGAAAAGGTGATGTGGTGATTGACACAGGAGCTGCAAAGCAATCCTTTTTAATCGACGGCGGCGTTGTGGAAGTACTTAACAATAAAGTACTTGTATTGGCAGAAGCGATTCTTTAAGGAAATAAGGTTATAAAAATGAAAACGGATGTCGTGAGAACGGCATCCGTTTTTTTGTATCAAAATTTATCTGTCGGGTAAATCTTACTTTTTATGGGATTTGTAGAACAATATGCATTGTAGTTGCTTACGAATATAGAAGTTACAAAAAGAAAAAGTTTTCCTATTTTCGAAAAGCATAATCCTTCACTCCCAAACATGACACAACCCTCTTCGAAAAATGAGCTTTTCAAAATATTAGGAGTAGGGTTTGGCATAGCAGTTACTGTGGGTGGCACAATTGGTACCGGCATACTGCGCAAACCAGGGCCCATTGCAGCCCAACTCGGCGAACCCTGGCTGATTATGCTACTTTGGGCAGCAGTAAGTCTGTATGCATTCCTCGGCACACTTTGTACCATCGAACTGGGTACGTCAGTTCCAAAAGCGGGGGCCTGGTATGTTTATGCGCAGCGCGCTTTTGGCAATTATGCCGGATTTGTGGTTGGTATCAACAGCTGGCTCGGCACCTGCTCTGCGCTCGGTTTCGGGGTGTATACCATGAGCGAGTACCTGGCATTGCTTATTCCCAGGCTGGTAGGCTACGAACCTTATGTAGCAGCCGCCATTCTGCTGGTACTGACCTGCATACACTGGATCGGACTGGCATTGGCGAGCAGTTTTCAGAACATCATGAGCGTTTTGAAAGGAATCGGGCTTTTTGTATTTGTGGCTGTCTGCTATATCTACGGAGATGAAGTTACTGCCGAACAAGCACATACAACCACCAGCAAGATCATTGCCACCGGCAGCTGGATTGCACCGGTGATTTTCTCATTACAAGCTATTTTTTACACTTACGACGGCTGGCACACTGCGGCCTATTTTTCAGAAGAAGACCGGGATCCAAGCAAAAATCTGCCCCGCTCTATGATGGGAGGCGTTTTGTTGATCATAGCAATTTACCTCCTATGTAACCTGGCAATTCTGCATGTATTGCCTATGAGTGAGCTAGCACAGTCCAAACTGGCTGCGGCAGACGCGATACGCCTGATTTTTGGGGAAGGCTCCGGAAAAATCGTTACCCTGTTTCTGATGATATCGATTTTAGGGATTGTCAATGCGCAGTTGCTCTTTAATCCGCGCGTACTTTATTCGATGAGCCGCGACGGGTTGTTTTTACCTTCCGGGACTTCCGTTAACAGCGGCGGCACACCAGCGGTAGCCATGCTTGTAACTTCCGGGGTCGCCATTCTTTTGATATTAATTGGAAAAGATGCGTGTGAGAAGCTGTCAGATATCGCCACTTTCTTTTTTGTGCTCGGATATGCTTCCGGATTCGCATCACTGCTCGCATTGAGAAAGAAAGAGCCGGCGCTTCCGCGGCCGTGGAAGGTACCTGCATACCCGATTTTGCCCATTGTCATGCTGATCTGTTCCATCGCATTTCTAATCGGCGCGGTGATACAGGACCTGGCAAGCAGCCAGTTTGCCTTGTTATTTCTTGTAATAAGTTACCCGGCATACCTGCTTGTGCGCCGGGCAAATAGCTAAGTACCTTTCATCCACAACAAACTAAAACATGCCACAATGCACAAAAGTCGAATCAGGATTCTCGCGGCCGCATTATTCCTTTTTATAGTCGCATTTAAATGGGCGGACGAGGATTTCACCAAAATGATCTCCGAGAAGCTGCTCCGGTACAGACAGGCTTTTCCGATCGAAAAAGCCTATCTGCACACAGATAAGCCTTATTATATGAAGGGCGACACGCTGTGGTACAATGCATTTCTGGTGGAAGGCGCCCTGCACAATCCCGACAGCGCCAGCAATTTGCTCTATGTTGACCTGATCGACCAACGTTCCGGGAAGAACTTCGCATTAAGGCGCACTTACCTGACTGGCGGGGTTGGAAACGGGGAAATTATACTGGCGGACTCCATTCCGCCCGGCTCCTACTCGCTACGCGCCTATACAAACTGGATGCGCAATGCTCCTGAATCATTTTTCTTCCACAAGGATATCCAGGTTTTTGATCCGGCGGGAAGTATGCCGGCCGCAGCTACCGGCAAAGTTGATTTGCAATTTTTCCCGGAAGGCGGCGCGCTCGTCGCCGAGATTGCCACCAGAATTGCATTCAAAGCAGTAAATGCTTCTGGTAAGGGAGAGGATGTGGCAGGTTTTATTATGGACCAGAACAATGATACCGTCGCTTCTTTCAAAAGTGAGCATCTGGGAATGGGGCGGTTTCAATTTGCTGCGAAATCCGGCGCTTCTTACACCGCCTTCCTGAAAGAAAAAAGCGGCAGCGTGATGAAATATGAGTTTCCGAAAGTGAATGAAACAGGGTATACACTCGTTGTCGACAATACTTCCAATCCACTGAAAACGAGGATAATTGCTTATGCAAAGGTTCCCGGTAAAGCGGAGGTCCCTGTCAACATAGTTGGGCACTCCCGTGGTATCGTTGCTTTCGTTGCCAAAGGTAAAATTTCAGGCAGGGGCTTAATGATGAATATTCCAAACACGGATTTGCCGGACGGAATTACGCATTTAACCCTATTCAATGAAGAAAACAGGCCGGTGAGCGAGCGGCTGATCTTTATCGACCATAATCATAGCCTCCGGGTTCGGATAGCACCGTCAAAAGCTGCTTACAAGCAGCGCGAACAAGCGGAGATCGAGATTGCGGTAAGTGATACAGCAGGAAAGCCGGTGGAAACGCACCTGTCGGTTTCCATTACCGATGCCGGACAAATACAACAGCAAGTTCACGATCAAAACATTGTTTCTTACCTGCTGCTTTCCTCTGATTTAAAAGGATTTGTCGAACAGCCTGGCTATTATTTTGACGATACCCAGACAGAACGGAAAATGCACCGCGACTTCCTGATGATGACGCAGGGTTGGAGCAGGTTTAAATGGGATGAAGTACTCCGCGACTCGCTTGAAGCGCCAAAATACTACCTGGAACAAGGGATTACATTTGCCGGGGAAGCGCGCAGAAACAAGAGGCCCGCAGAAAAAACTGCGCTTTCTATTTATGTAAGCACAGACAGCCTGAGCAATTTCCTGACTGCTGAAACAGACGAAAAAGGACAGTTTGCATTGTACAACCTCATTTTTGAGGATTCTTTGAAGGTTCGCGTGCAGGGAATGGGCAAAAAGGGAAATCAGAATCTGAATTTCAGCATTTTCCCTCAGGAGATTCCAAGAATAGCTCCCAGCCAAAATCCCTATTTCCCGCTCACGGTAGATGCAAAGCTGTTAAACGATTTTCTGACAAGGAATGCACAGGATCAGGAGATTAGCAGAAAAATTCGTGCAAACCGGGAGCGGTTATTGCAGGAAGTGACCATCAAAGCCAAAAAGCAGGTACAGCGTGATCCGCGAAAGATTTACGGTAACGCAGACGCATCCATTAAGGTAACGCCTGAACTGGCCGCTGGCAGAACGAGCGTACTCGATATACTTGCGGGAAGAGTGGCTGGCGTATCAGTAACGGGTTTTGGGATGAATGCAAGGGTAAGTATCCGTGGCAATCAGAACGAGCCCCAGTTTGTGCTGGACGGGATGCCGGTTGATAAAGACTTTATTGCTTCAATGAATGTCAATGATGTAGAGTCCATTGATGTACTGAAAGGCGCATCGGCAGCGATTTTTGGAATGAACGGAGGAAACGGGGTCATATCTATTTTGACTAAAAGAGGAAACTCAAACTACGACTACACACAGGACATTGTACCCGGCGTGCTGGTGTCAAAAATAGCAGGGTTTAATGTGCCAAAAGTGTTTTATGCACCTGCCTATTCGCCAAAGGACCCACCAAACCTGAATCCCGACTATCGCTCGACTATTTTTTGGGCACCAATGGTAAAAACAGACAAGAATGGAAAAGCGAAGATCCGGTACTTCAATTCTGATGCAACAACTTCCGTCGACGTGAGAGTTGAAGCGCTGAGTACCAGCGGCTCGCCGGGCTTTGCCAAAAGCACATATTCAGTGAATTAGGCAGACAAGATTACTTGCGTTTCCGCGTTAGTATCTTTATTTGAACAGTCTTGCGAACTAGTCGTACAGACAAAATTGGTACCTTTGTTGTTTATTCTGAAATAGCCGGTCAAGTCTCGGAAACTGATGGCATCTGATTGAAATATGAAGACCGTATATTTAAAACTAAACCTTCCGATCTTAATGCTGGCGAGTTTGCTCGTCACGCATTCCTCGCTTGCCCAGCGCCGCAACAAAGACCGTGAAAAAGATGCTGTAAAAACCGAGGATGTAGGTCTTCGTCTCGAAAAAGAGTCACTTGCGGCTGACGGAATGAAGTTTATGATGAAAGATGAGCCGACTAAGGCCCTGCCTCTTTTTGAAAAACTGGCGCAGGAAAACAGTCAGGATGCTGCCAGCCAGTACCTGGTTGCCACGGCATTGATGAAGCTCGAAAAGTTTGATGATGCCATTGCCCCTTCCAAAAAGGCTTACGAACTGGATAAGGACAATATATTCTACGCACAGCAGCTGGCAGAGCTTTATGCCAAACGCAGGAAATATGCCGAGGCGGCCGCCATTTACGAAACCCTGGTGGCCAAAAACCCGGAAAACATTCAATACGGAATTGAGCTGGCAGCGGTATATGTGTTTAACGATCAGCCCGACAAAGCGATTGACACTTATAATGTCCTTGAAAAATCAATGGGCATTACAGAAGAAATCACGCACCAGAAACAGCAGCTTTATCTGCGACAAAATAACCTGGACAAAGCTGTTGCAGAAGCAAAAAAGCTGATCAATGCGGAACCGACAGAGGTAAGCTACCGGGTAGAGCTGGCCGAGCTGCTGATCGCCAACGATCGCATTGTAGAAGCGGTTACGCCGCTTGAAGAAGCGCTCAAAATCAATCCCGACGAAGCGCAGGCACACGTGCTGCTGGCTGATATATACCGCCGCAACGGCGATGTGCAGAAATGCAACCAGGAGCTTAAACTGGTTTTTGCCAATCCAAACCTTGAAGCAGAGCCTAAAATCAGGGTACTGACGGGTTATCTAAGCATGCTAAAATCAGAAAGCGAGATTACCGAGGCGGTTACATTGGCTAAGCAGCTGTTGGAGACGCACCCGAACGAAGCCCTCGCAAATGTGATTTATGCCGATCTGCTTGTACGTCAGAATAAAAAAGAGGAAGGCCGCGACTTTTATTCAAAAGCCAGCCGCATCGACGGCTCCGATTTCAAGATATGGATCGCTCTGATCCAGCTGGATGGAGAGCTTAACCAGGTGGATAGCATGCTGGTGCATTCTGAGAAAGCATTGGAGCTTTTCCCAAATCAGGGCCTGTTCTGGTACTCCAATGGAACTGCGCATTTGATGAAAAAAAATTACAGGGAAGCTGTATCCTCGCTGGAAGAAAGCCTGAAGCTGGTCACCAATAATCCTGATCTCGTTCCGCACATTTATGCTTCTCTTGGCGACGCATTCAATGGACAAGGCGATCATGCCAAATCCGATGCTTCCTACGAGCTCGCATTGAAAGCCAATCCCAATAATGATCATGTTTTGAATAATTACAGCTATTTTCTTTCGCTCCGGAAGGAAAAGCTTGATCTCGCTTTGAAGATGTCGGAAAGACTGGTGCAGCAGCATAAAGACAATCCGACGTACCTGGATACCTACGCCTGGGTACTTTATATCCGGAAAGATTATAAGAAAGCGAAAGAGTTTTTGGAGAGAGCAATGCTCGACAGCAGCAGTGTAAGTGGCACGATTGTTGAGCATTACGGAGATGTTCTTTTTAAGTTAGGTGAAAGGGACAACGCGGTGGCTCAGTGGAAAAAGGCGAAGAGAATGGGAGAAACCACTGAACTTCTTGACAAAAAAATAGCAACAGGTGCATTACATGAGCAATAAAATAGTAGCCGGGCTGTTCGCCTTCTCATTTCTTTGGTTGACAGCTTGCCACAAACAACGTACATCCAAACGTACCAGCGAAAAACCATTCTCGGACTCTACGGCAGCGAGCACTGTCATACCGGGTGATTCTTCCAAAACAGCAGTTGCCGAAACCGTTGCACCTGTTAAAATCAATGAAGTTGCTTTTGATTATCTCACTGCCAAGTCAAAGGTTTCTCTTCAAAGTAAATCTCAGAATTTCGATAATGCCAATGTGAATATCCGGATGAAGAAAGACAGTATCATCTGGCTTTCGGTAACCGGAGTGGGCCTGGAAGTCGCCAGGGGCATTATTACGCGTGATTCCATTGTTTTCATGGACAAGATTCACCGCGACTATTTCGTATTTAACTACGAACAACTCAGCAAGCAATACAATTTTGACCTCAACTTCGACCTTCTGCAATCAATGATTGTAGGAAACCTGCCATTTGCCCAGGAGCCGGATGCAAGATTTGTTAAAATGAATGAGTTTTATGTTTTGAGGCAGATCAAAGACCGTCTTGAAATAGAAAATTTTATCAGTGAAAGCACATTGAAACTCTCCCGGCTCAAAGCAACCGAAGTGCCTACTCAAAACACTTTCCTGCTTGATTACGAAGATTTTAAAGATGTAGGCGGAGTTCTGTTTCCTTTTGCAAGTGTTATCAATTTGAATGTGAAATCGTTGAAAGACCAGCAGGTAAACCAAACCGATATGCGCATTAAGCACAGCAAAGTTGAAATGCAGCGTGAAAGCCCCGGATTTCCATTCAATGTCCCTTCCAGCTATAAACGCAAAAAATAAAGTCAGAAAGTCTGCTTAAATTTGCCGGCCATGAATTGTATTTTGCCTGCAAGAATCAATAATATGCTTTTTAGTACCCCTGGTCGCCGTCGTTTGATATTAATGCTGACGTTCATTCTATGTTCGTTGGCTGGCGCTTATGCCCAGAAAAGCAGGGAGCAGCTGGAACGCGAAAAAAGTGAAAACCAGAGCAAAATCCGGGAGATCCAAAGTATCCTCAAACAGACTTCTTCCCAGAAGAATGTCAACCTCGGACAATTAAAAGCGCTCAATCAACAGATTAACACCTATAAAAGGCAGATTGACCTGCTTTCTGACGATCTGGAACTGCTTGACGGCGAGTTGAAGGTCCTTGAAGGAAAACGTCAGTCCCTCGACAGCAGCCTCAACATTCTCAAAGAAGAATACGGGCACATGATCTACGAGGCTTCAAAAAGAAATGCGTACTTCAATCAGCTTGTGTTCCTTTTTTCTGCCGGAACATTCAATCAGTTCGTATTAAGATATAAATACCTCAAACAATATACCGAGGCGAGACAGGGACAAGCTAAGGAAATCGGTGTTTTGCAGGACAAGCTCATGCAGGAACGCCGTCGCATTACCGCGAAAAAGACCCAGCAAAAAACCGTTCTGGATACCCGTGTATCTGAAAATACCAAGCTGGAAGGCTTGAAAGTGAAGCAGAATGAAGTGATTCAGGAGCTTTCGCAAAAAGAGGTTGAACTTAGAAAACAGATCGCCGAAAACAAGCGCGCTACCGATTTACTGGAAGCCAATATCCGCCGGATTGCGGAACGGGAAAGAAGAGAGCGGCTTGAAAGGGAGCGGAAGGAGCGCGAGGAGCGTGAAGCGCGCCGCCGTGCAGAGCGGGAGCGGCTTGCACGTGAGAATGCAGAAAGAGAGAAAAAGGGCGAGGCAGCTATCGTAGCCGCGCCGAAGGAAGAGGAGGAGCCTGTTGTTTCAAGCGGTATGAGCGAGGAGGAAACCACTCTGGCTTCTTCATTCACAGCATCGCAGTCGCGCCTGCCGTGGCCGGTTAAAGGTTTCGTATCAGGACATTTCGGACAGCGGCCACATGCGGTTTTGAAGGGCGTAATGGTAGATAACCTCGGCGTGGATATCCAGACAACTGCGGGTGAGCCGGTAAGGTCTGTTTATGACGGCGTAGTACTTGACGTAACAGAAATGCCTGGAATGGGGAATGTTGTTGCAATCCAGCATGGTAATTACATGACGATTTATGCCAAAATGAACGGTGTAACAGTTCGCGCCGGACAGAAGGTAAAAGCAAGGGAAAACATCGGCCGCGTGGCTACTGACAGCGACGGGACCTCAGAGCTTCAATTTCAGATCTGGAAGAATACTTCCCGCCTCAATCCCGAAAACTGGCTGATCAGGCGGTAGCGAATTTCGCCGCCAGACACGCAACCCAATCCATTAAATACAAAAACATATGTCTGTCCATACACCTGACATTAAACGCGTTACAACTCACACCATTCAGGAAATGAAAAACCGTGGCGAGAAGATATCCTGTCTTACCGCATACGATTATTCAATGGCCGGTATTGTGGACGCAGCTGGCGTGGAATTGATCCTGGTAGGCGACTCGGCTTCCAATGTAATGGCCGGTCACGAAACGACGCTGCCGATTACCATTGATCAGATGATCTACCATGCTACCTCGGTGGTACGTGCAGTCAAACGTGCATTGGTAGTTGTGGACCTTCCGTTTGGTTCTTATCAGGGTAACTCGCGTGAGGCTTTAAACTCCGCGATCCGTATCATGAAGGAGTCAGGCGCGCACGCGGTCAAGCTGGAAGGCGGACTTGAAATCAAGGATTCAATCACCCGGATATTAAGTGCGGGAGTTCCGGTAATGGGACATTTGGGACTCACACCACAGTCTATCTATAAATTTGGTACTTATACGGTACGTGCGAAGCAGGAAGCAGAGGCAGCGAAGCTGCTGGAAGACTGCAAAATGCTGGAAGAAGTAGGCTGCTTTTCCGTCGTTTTGGAAAAGATACCTTCTGCATTGACCAAGAAAGTATCGGAAAGCGTAACAATCCCAACGGTAGGAATTGGTGCAGGACCGCATGCAGACGGTCAGATATTGGTACTGCACGATCTACTGGGTATCAATAAAGAATTCAAACCCAGGTTTCTGCGTCGCTATGCCGATTTAAATGGTGTAATGACCGACGCAATTTCTAATTATATCAAAGATGTGAAAGGCAAATCATTCCCGAACGAACAGGAATCTTATTGACCTTTTTAAAAGTATACAACTATTCAAATGGCTAAAAACGCACTCCACGTGGTATATGAGGATAACCACCTTCTCATTATCAATAAAGAACCTGGTATTCTGGTGCAGGGAGATGCAACAGGTGATAAGTGTCTTCTGGATATGGGAAAAGAGTACCTGAAAGAAGCATACAACAAACCAGGAGCAGTTTTCCTGGGGACAGTCCACCGTCTCGACAGACCTGTCAGCGGGCTGGTCGTGTTCGCGCGGACCTCAAAATCGCTGGAAAGAATGAATGAAATCTTTCGCAAGCGTGATGTTCAGAAAACTTACTGGGCGGTAGTAAAAAACAAGCCTGCGGAGAAAAAAGGCAAACTGGTACATTGGCTTTCAAAAGACGAATCGCGCAATGTTACTACGGCTTACGACTATGAAGCACCTGGAACGCAACGCGCCGAGCTGTCGTACCGCTGGCTGGGAGAGGTGAATAAGTTTCATTTGCTGGAAGTAATGCCCATAACAGGCCGCCCGCACCAGATCCGCGTGCAGCTTGCTTCCATGAATTGCCCGATTCGTGGTGATTTAAAATATGGTTATCCAAAAGCAAACCCCGACGGAAACATCAATTTGCACGCACGCAGGCTGTACTTTGAGCACCCGGTAAAAAAAGAACCGGTGATTTGCCGCGCAGGTGTACCAAATGATCCGTTCTGGGAAGAATTTTTGTCCCTCGACAAAGAGGAAATCAAGCCTGAACATCTGGACTTCTTTCACGAGTAAGCCCGATGATCGAAAAACTGAAAGAGCGCTGGAATGTCAAAAACGGTTGGGATGTGCTCATTATCCTTATTGTTTTTGCCTGCACAGGCTTTTCGGTCTTGTATGTCAAACGCGCCCTCTTTGATCTGATCGGGTTAACAAAAGAGTCGCCCTCCTGGCTTCGATGGACAGTTAATATCCTGATCATACTTCCGCTATACCAGGTTATCTTACTGATCTGGGGCTGGATTTGGGGCAAGTTCGCTTTCTTCTGGGAGTTTGAAAAACGAATGTTCGGCAGGATAGGCGGCTTATTTAAAAAGAAAGGTGCAGGTGTCTAGCAGGCTACCTATTACTTTCCTGCCACTTCAATAATCTTTCGATATACATTCCTCGCAGCTTCATAAGCTTCCGCAGCAGCTGCTTTTTCATTGGCACGAATGTTGGGCTCTTTCATTTTCCAGCATTGATCCAGCGCCGCGAGGCACCATTCTGCACTCTTCTTGTCCGCGATAGGTTGGTCGGCTATTTTCACAAAGAATGGATTTGAATGCGAGCTGGGGAAAATACGCAATGCAACCCACGCCGATTTGTCGAGCCTGTAATTGTATTTTAAATCCTTGATAGCCCCGTCAGCGGCTATCGCTACCGTATCGACCGCCTCTCCATTCACGATCAGTTCCACCCTTACCTTTCGTGATTTCTCTATTCGCGCTCTTTCTATATCCCAAAAGGGCATGGAAGTAATTGGTGTTTTCGCGATCTTTTCACCGGTACTATCCTGTTGTACTGGCAAATAGGCTGCAACGCGGGCAGTCACCTGGATCTCACCTCCTGATTTGAGCAGTAGCTCGCTTTCCTCTACACCCGCCAGCTTGCCATTGACTGCAAAGTCCATGATGTGCGATTTTCCATCGGAAACGTAACTTCTTCCTTTTTTGAGCGCATCCACGTACCCGTCATAATTCATTTGGCCGTCCATCTTGAAATAGCTCCTCGCCTGCCCCACTCTTGCGTCGGTAATGCAGGGGAAATCCGTTTCACCACTTAGCCTCGGCCGAAATCCGCAATTCAGCGTATGGTAATACATATTCAGCTCCCAGGGAGCCGGTGTATCGCCGGCGCTGAAAAAGTCCACCAGGTTTTGTGTAACTGTCACGATGTATTCATTTGCACCGATCCCATCCATTTTGGGTAGAATGTAGTTCGGTATTTTGGTGACGGGCTGCACAGGTTCTAATCCCCAGCCTGAATGCGCATAGCCTACCAGCCCGCCCTGCTGTTTTGCCCACGAAAGTACTGGCGCAGTCCAGCTGGGCCAGTCTTCGATCACCTTTGTACCCGGATAATCATCTTCTTTAATCCGCAATAAAACAATGTGACCTGCATGAGAAGAAGGAAATCCGGAAACCTCCACATCATTTCTCATGATATTCTGGCGGGTCGACAGCGCGTGATCTTTTCCCGTGAAAAACGTCTTCTGCCGGTACCAGCTCGGCCCCCATGCGAGATTAGCCGCCATATCCAGGTTTTCGCCCAGCGCTTGCCTGAACATATCAGCGGGATCAACTCCCTCTGTCGGACTGTCGTAGTGACTGCAACCAGCTGCATGGATGTGGTGATCTGCGCTGTACCAGCCCAGTTTAGATAGCTGGATCCAGCGTTTCAGTTCAAAGCCAACACTTACCGAATCTGCATTGCCTGGTACGGTAATCTCTTTCGTTTGAGGTACATATTCCGGTCCCCGGCTGTATGTAATTTTGTAAGAACCCGCCGGAAGCCACACGTGCTCTCCGTCTTTGCGGTATATCTGGGGCTGGAAGAAGAAATCTGGGTATTCGTCAAAAGCAGTAACCCGCCGCGAGGGCAATGGATAATAGCGTTTGAACCTCCCTCCCGATTTTGCTTTTGAATCTGTGATCAAAAAAGAAGCCATGACCGGACTTCCGTCTGCATCCTTCACCCTGAATTTTACCTTTACCGCCGGCTTGACATCGAACAGAATGTGCGTAGCGTTTCGGAAACCAATATCCTGTGAGCCCTGACCGACATTGTAGCCGATCTCCGCTTCGCGCTTTCCGGCATCTTTTGAGTAGATCTGCACAACCGTGTATTCAAGCTTTAAGCCTGACAGACTGGGTTGCAGAGGCCGGTTGGTATACATTTGCACCTCCAAAAATCGGTTCGCTACCTGTCCCGGCGTGAGCTTGTGCTCTTCTTTCACCCGGTGCTCAAAATTGGGAGAATGGTAAGGTTTGGCTGCATTCGGGCTCTTCACTGCCAGTTTGGCCGTGATACTCGCTTCATTATTGACTTTCACCAAAAAGCTAGTCCATCCTGACTGGATCAGCTCCGCTTTGGCTTTCCCGCGCTCCACTTTCACGCGGCCCTCGGGATTAATGTCGACAATATTTAAACAATATGGATCAAGAATGTCCTGAATAGCACTGACTGTCTCCGCATTAAGAGGTTTGTTAGCCAGCTCATTCAGTCTGTTCTGGTCCTGATCAGGCAATGGATTTCCTGAGAATGCGAGTGCGTCGCGGAGGCGCATTGCCTGTGCAAGTAGCGGCTGAGGCTCTACGGCTATGTTTTTGGGCGCGGCAGCATGATGTTCGTGCTGCGCATACACTGCTGTCGGACAAATGAAATGCAAAAACAGTAGCGTAAAGATTTTCCTCATATCAATCTTTGTCTTTTTTACGATTTAATTTCCACGCTGTGAACCCGAGGTAAACCATACTTCCTCTTGCTCCTCCCCTTTTCCAGAGCCCGTTTACGCTGCTTAACCCCAGGAATATAGGTCCGAAATGGCCAACTGCTCCGATCGAAGGCCGGTTGTTGCCATCTATAAATGAAATAGGAAAGGCAAAATCCGAGTCTTCATCCTCAAATCTTGGCGTAATTGTGAAAACATTAGGTTGATAAATGTCCAGATACTCGCCCGATCTTTCTTTAAACCGCTTTGTTTGGGATAAGGTCACAAAAAATCCTTTTACCAACTGAATGTCGGCTTCCAGATGCAGTGCCTGCGGAAGGCGCACTGTTTTGTTGAAAGTAGAATCCGACTCCGCTGCGTAAAGGCTCATAAACCCTTCTACACCCTTGTCAGCGATGGTTTCCAGCTCTGTCTGCCCTATCAATGCATTAGCCTGACGGCCACGTTCTACCCTGGAATCGTTTGTTTTGTACCGGATCGAACCAATATCCGTTAAAGATGCACCAAGTCTGATCAGGTATTCGGGACTTTCGTCGAACACTTCCTTGGATTTCCCCCAGTAAGATCCCAGCTCATAGGTAAAGCCCAGATCATAACCCCAGCCCGAACCATACTTGTCAGAATTGAACAAGTTGCCGAGCGATACTCCCCAATTGGGCGCACTGTATCCACTTTCATAGGTAAATCCACTGATTGACAGATCACTGATGTCGCTGTTTGCTGCTTGTGGTGTAATGCTGAAACGATCCACGGAACCTGCCAGGTAACCCACACGCGCCCCGAAAACACGTTTGACAGTGGCGCCTACTTTGACTTTATGGGATTCAAGATCAAGTATTTGTGCTCCGTACGACAGGCTTACATCTGAAAAGCTTTGCTGAACAATATTGAAATCGCCCCATTCTTCATTGGTTACTGACGGGGTACTGCCGGTGTCGAGCCTGTGAAAATACAGATTGCGAACTGCTGCCGGAATATGGTTGGCGAGCACGTAACCTCTTGTACGGAACTGCAAGGCAAGTCCCTGGTACTTACCAAGCGAGATCATTGCCGAAGGCCAGCGGATTTCACTCGCAACATGGATCGGATCTTCGTGGGAAAGCGAGCCCATCGTACGCGACCGCCCGTAAAGTTCCTTGGTCGAATGCGGGGTAAGTAGCGGATAGAGCAAGGAATTTTCACCCAAAAACCTGAAATAGCGATAGTTAATGCTACCACCCAGGGTCACAATGTTAATCTGCCACTTGTGCTTCGGCCCACTGAGGACGGATGGGTTGTAGGTAGCACGATAGATCCCGCCGTAATTGCTGGTGGTTAAGCCGGGGATCTGCTGTGCGAAAGTTGCTGTTGAAAATACTGAAAGGAATAGTGCTGAGTAAAGTGCGGACTTTTTCAATGTTGAGCTTTGTTAGTAATGGACAAATTTCCGGAGGCATCGTATCGGACAACCTCCTCTTCAAGCAAGGTTTGTAACGTTTTCAGGAAAATACTTTCGTCGGTATCCTCAAATGCG
The DNA here is from genome assembly GCF_056895175.1 of Dyadobacter sp. HNCC25DJ183. NCBI lineage: Bacteria > Pseudomonadati > Bacteroidota > Cytophagia > Cytophagales > Spirosomataceae > Dyadobacter > Dyadobacter sp. HNCC25DJ183. The sequence continues at coordinate 13,941 of NZ_JBXHAP010000005.1, read as the reverse complement.
TGACTTAGTTTTACAGGTGTGATCAGGCCTTCATTTGTAATGTGCTGAATGATCCTGAGTGGCAGAGTATCTTCGCCGGCAGCTTCATATTTTTTATTTTTAATACAGATATCACAAATCCCGCATTCTTCCGCGTCAAACTCATTAAAGTATTCCAAAAGCAGCAATGTGCGGCATATCCGGGTGTGTGAAGCATACCTGGCCACTGCGCTGGCTTTGGTAAGGTCTCTTTCTTTTTTTCTTTGTATTTCAAAAACATTCAGCGGCAATAGACCGGCGTTGTACCGCGGCGTCATAAATGTAAGCTGCGGTTTGTCTCTCCTCGGCTGGTAATCAAGTATATCGCGCTCAGCCATAAATTTCAGTTTTTTGATTACCTCCGCTTCCGGGGCAAAATATACCTGCGCTATTTCCACTTCCGAAATCCGGACATATTCCGTAAAAACCTCGCCGCCATATAGCCGCAAAATCACTTTGATAAACGAATCGAATTCCTGGTAGCGTATCTGAAAATCGTATAATTCCCGGTTGTCGACCAGGAAGTGTACGCGCGACGGATCACTAAAATTTTCACTCAGCTGAATAAACCCTTCTTCTTCAAGTAGTTTGAGTGCGTAATGCGTTTCGTTGGGAGCCAGTCCGAAAATGCCTGTGAAATCTTGTATATCGAAGCTGTAACCGCTCATTTCACCGCTGCCCACCGGCACCTGGTAGTAATTGGCGAGAGATTGATAAACCCTTCGCAACATTTCAATGGGCGGATATCGTCTTTCGATATTGTCTGACAATTCTCCCAGCTCCAGCTGGTTAAACAGCGCGACTGCGTATGCTTTTTTCTCGTCTCTTCCTGCCCTGCCCGCCTCCTGGTAATAGGCTTCCAGATTGTCTGGCAAATCAAAATGGATCACTGTCCGCACATCAGGCTTGTCAATTCCCATTCCGAATGCATTCGTCGCCACTACCGTACGCACCTGGTTCTTGATCCAAGCGGATTGTCGCTCTGATCGTTCTTTAAAAGGTAAACCCGCATGATAAGCCTGGGCAGAAATCCCGTGGCGGTTGAGCCAGTCAGCAATTTCCTTCGTGCGTTTCCGCGTTCTAACGTACACAATGGCCGAACCGCTTACATTTTTTAGTACCTGTAATATTTTTTTTTCCTTATTATCCTCGGCAAAGGCAGAGTACGAAAGGTTCGCGCGCGCAAAAGACTGTTTGAAAACGCGCGCATTCTTCATTTCAAGTTTATCGAGGATATCTGCACGTACCTCTTCCGTGGCGGTAGCTGTGAGCGCCATGACAGGTACACCCGGTATCCGCTTCCGGAAATCCGAAATAAGCAGGTACGAAGGCCTGAAATCGTACCCCCAGGCTGAAATGCAATGCGCCTCATCAATCGCCAGCAAGCAGATTTTCATTTGCGACGCGCGCGCAATCATGATATCAGTCCTGAGCCGCTCGGGGGATACATACAGAAATTTGGTATTTCCATGAATGCAGTTGTCCAGTGTAATGTCGATTTCATTCTTGCTCATACCGGTATGTATCGCAGCGGCAGGTATCCCGCGTTTTTTCAGCTGCTCTACCTGGTCTTTCATCAGGGCAATCAATGGGGTAACTACAATGCAAACGCCTTCCATTGCCATCACCGGTACCTGAAAACAGATAGACTTTCCTCCTCCTGTCGGAAGCAGCACAAGTGTATCAATCCCATTCAGTACCGTTCTGATCGCGTCCTCCTGGAATGGACGAAATGTATCATACCCCCAATAATTTTTTAGAACTGCCCTTAAATCAATCATTTACGGAAAATAACTTTTGCTATCTGTAAAGAAGTTAGTACAAAGTAATATGATATGTTTGTGATCTGTAAGCTATACTGTTATTATGATGCATCAGGCAACGCGCTCGGCCGAGTACATAAAAGTACTTGCCTGGATCTTCACGATCAGTTTTATCCTGATTACATTTTTGCCGAGATCCATGGACGACACAATGTTTATGGACGGAGTAACCTATGCGTCCATTGCCCGGAATATGTCAATCGGTATAGGTTCTTTCTGGCGGCCCTTCTTTGCGCATTCCTTCTGGCTACCGTACGATAATCACGATTTTTTTTCCGGTCACCCTCCATTACAATTTGGAATGCAGGCGGTGATGTTCCGTTTAATAGGCGATTCTATTGTGGTAGAGAACATTTATAATCTGCTTGTTCTCGCCTCCTCCATTTTCCTGATCATAAAAATCTGGTGCCTGCTGCTGGCCGGCAAACCCCTGCTACGGAAATTTTCGTGGCTGCCTGTTTTGTGCTGGTATGCAATGGAAACTGTTTGGTACAGCATTCCAAACAACTTTTTGGATAGTACCTTATCGGTATTTTGCCTGCTATCGTGCTATTTTCAACTTCTCTTTTTCACCAACAGACCTGCAATTCTCAACGGATATTTATTTGCTGTTGCTGCTGGTATTTGCATTGCTGCCGGTTTTCTGACCAAAGGTCCGGTAAGTCTCTATCCACTTGCATTCCCCTTAATTTACACAATCAGTTTTGATACCAGGCGCATTAAACAAGCGCTATTTTGTACAGTAACCATGCTCGGTACATTGCTGGTAGGCTTCCTGCTTCTGCTGAGCTACCAACCTGCCTGCGATTTTATGCGTACTTATTTCGAAGGTCAGGTTGTACAGGCTTTGCTTCAAAAGCGGGAAAAAACGGGGGTTGGTTTGGCTGGCCACTTTTATCTTCTAACTGAATTGCTGAGAAACGTATATCCGCATTTGTTAGCATTAATCGCATTAAATGCAGCTGCCTGGCTGGTTGGTCTGCGGGTGGCCATTTCAAGAAAATTGAAACAAATAGGTGTACTATCCTTAATGGTCACCGCCTCCGTGACATTGCCCATGCTGGTAAGTATCAAACAATATCCCCATTACCTGGTACCTGCATTGCCTTTTGCAGCTATGTTCTTTGCCACATTATTTGTTGAAAAAACCGCCGCATTTTCCCAGCTGTACAGCAAATTGCTTTTGCCTGCATTGTTTGTGGGTTGCATAGCCTGCTGGACGCTTACTGCATTCAAGGTAAGCCGCATTGAGCAGGATATCATGGCGGGAAATGCACTCAGGATCCAGAAGTTTGTGCACCGCTCTGCTACTATTGGAGTGTGCCACGAATTGTTTCAGGACGCAAACATTCACGCTAACTTTCAGCGCTATCACTGCTTGTCACTTACGACCGACACGAATACTTCCAAATACATTTTCGCTGATTCAACCTGCCTGCCCCAGTTCAGTGCAGAAACGGATTCTATTATACCTCTGAAAAACGATTATCTGCTTGTGATCAGGAATATGCGACCTGCTACTGCAAAGCCGGCGATCAGCCAAAACATTAAAATTACTTTGCCCGACAGCTAACTACCAGGTCGTTAAATGTCTGAAAATATTAACTTTGTTTTCATTCATTATCAAATCGTTTTCATGCGCACGCTACTGTTCCTGGTCAGTATCATTACATTATCCGGCTGCTCTGTTTCGCATTATATCAACAAAGAAATCAGGAACTCGCCTGTTCTGAGCCAGCAGCATACCGGAGTTTCCATTTCCGGAATCAATGAAACAAAAAGCCTGGCTGCTTACCAGGATGACAAGTATTTCACCCCGGCTTCCAATACCAAGCTGTTCAGTTTTTATGCGGGCTTATGCGCCTTGGGCGACTCCATTCCCGGGCTGGAATATCTGGAATGGGGCGAACTGCTGATCATTCGCGGTACCGGGGATCCTTCTCTTCTCCACCCCGATTTACCTCACAGCAAGGTATTTGACTTCCTGAAAAGCAGAAAAGAACCTATTTTTTTCACACCATTCAATTTTGAGAATAAACGTTTTGGTCCCGGCTGGGCTTGGAGCGATTACAACGATTACTACCAGGCTGAGGTTACACCAATGCCCGTTTACGGTAATATAGCCCGTTTCAAAGCAGGCAATGGGGCGCCTTTTCATGTATCTCCTGCTTATTGGAAGAATTATGCGGTACTGGATACAATGGCTTCCGGGATACAGCGGGAAGAGTTTCAAAATGTTTTTCACCATTCCAAACTGGCAGTACCACAAGGTTTGGAGCAGGATGTGCCTGTTCGCATGACCGATCTGGTGACTGTTCAGCTGCTTAGTGACACTCTGAAAAAAGAAATTAAACTGATTAATATTCCACTGGACATTGAACTGCAAAAAGTCAACAGCATTCCCTCCGATTCGTTGTATACCAGAATGATGCAGGTGAGTGACAATATGATCGCGGAGCAGCTCCTCTTACTTTACGCATCTGCAAACGGACTTCCATTAAACACCGAAAAAGCGATTACGCACGCGATTGAACATCATTTAAAAGATCTGCCCGATCGGCCCATCTGGAAGGATGGATCGGGGTTAAGCAGGTATAATCTCTTTACTCCAAGAAGTATTGTCGCATTGCTACAGAAGATCCATTCAAAAATGCCGCAGGAAAAGCTTTTTAAAATCCTCCCTTCGGGCGGTAAAAGCGGTACATTGAGCAATTTGTTCAAAGGCAGCGAGCCTTTTGTTTTTGCCAAAACAGGTAGCCTCAGCAATATCTACAACCTGAGCGGCTATCTGGTCACTAAAAAAGGCAAAACGCTCGTTTTCAGCTTTATGAACAACAACTTTACGCGGCCAAGCTCGGAAGTAAGGAAGGAAGTTGAACGTATTCTGACCGGCTTGCACCAAAAGTTTTAAGCTATTGCTTTTCACCCCAGGTACTGCCTGTACAGTAAATGCGGTTGAGCCCATTTTCACGTACCAGCAAATAAATCTGGTAAATGCCCGGTTCCACATTGGCTTCGTGAAAACTGGCAAATGCACCTTTCGAGAAGTACATCCGTCTGCGAATGGTCGTTTTCAGCGGTACCGCAGCCTGAAACGGTGGTGACGCGTAGGTATGTTTGTCAGATTTGAGTAATACGTAAGCGCCGTCAGAAAAATCCTTTTTCGTGTCAAAGAACCTGTTTTGAAATTCGATGACAATGTGATTTCCCATCTTACCGACTTTATCTGGCTTGTAAAGACTGTCACAAGGGATTGAAGCAAGGTTCAACTGCGGGTTCCAGCCTTCGGCAAGCGGGTCTGCTGAACCGTAGTAGGATCTGATATGCTCAAAGTGCTTTTGATCCATTGAAAACATCCTGATTCCCAGCCAGTCTGCATTATAGCGCGCATTGAATTCCTGCGCAATGGCGGCGCGGCGGTTGTTCACAGCATCGGCAAAGTTGCTGTGTAAAATAACCAGATTTAAACCGATTGCAGCCAGCAGGATGAACGGAGCCAGCTTTACCCGCACATTGATTTTGGTAAAAGACAGAAACGCAAAGTACAGCGCAATACACCAAAGCGTCGAATACATGCGGTACCGGCCTTTGAACATCCCTTCAAAAGTGTCAGTTGGAATGCGTTTATAAGTCAGCGCAAGCGCCGTAATCCCCACGAAAACTGCTATTCCGGCTGCAAAAAGCGCAGTTTGATTTACATAACGCGATTTCAGCCAGGCGGCATCCCAGAGTTTTACAAATTCATTTCTGTACAGGAAAATCAATCCGCCAATGAAGAGCATACCTGTCGCCGAAGCCAGGTAAAGCATCGTATAAGATGCATTGTAAGCGGAGAGCGTGGCAATGGAGCCAATAAATCCAAAGAAGCCGAAGAAACCTTCTTTTACCTGCTTCGGATTACCAAAATCAAGGTTTTGTGTGATAGGAGTAAAATCGATAAAATAGACGATTGCCACCGCAACCATCGCAGCAATTGTAACCAGGAACTCCTTGCGAAAGCCAGTCAGCAGGTACATCAAGGCCATTACCGGGAAAACCATCAGTCCATTTCCGTAAGAAAATGTAGCTGCGAGCGCAAATACTATGGAGAAAATGATCTTTCGGGGATGAAATGCTGTGCAGTACAGCGCCAAAAGAAAAAACAGGATTACGCCAAAATTGCAAAGTGAGCTTACGCCCCAGAATATATTTTCGAAGGATTGAATATTGAACCAAAGCCACATGACCGGAACAAAATACCAGAGTGAGACTTTTAACCGGGAGAAAGCACGATAAAAAATCACCGCACACAATGCCCAGCAGATATTGGCCACAATCATAGGCCACACCAAATTTACTTTGCCAGAAATGGCTTGCAAGAGCAGGATTACCGATCGGGAAAAAACTAGCCGGTGCTCGGGAAAAAGCTCGGTCAGCAGCCGCCAGCGCTCGGCCAGGTCAGCATTTCCGAAACGTGGAATAACACCCAGGATCATAATGTCGTCGAATGCAACATAGTTGACATTCAGCGCAATGGACTTGAAAACCAAAGCATAAATAACGACGGGAACAATGCACAAAAAAAATATAAGCCAGGTTTTATCCCTGACAAAACGGAGGAGAGTTTGAAGCATAAATTTAATTTTCGGTTTCCTCTTCGGCCGAAGCGCGGGGATCCTTCGTATAATCGTAAAGCAGCTTGCCTTTATCGTCCCACTCTCTCAAAACAAAAGGCTCAAATTCATCATCCCAGCCAGTTTTGGGATATTGTATTTCTTTTTTCCGCTGGCGACGGAACTGATAATATTCAATCCAGCGGCCGACTTTTTTACCATCGTCGTATTTCCCGCTGGTCATAAGCTGGCCTTCCTTGTAAAATTGGAGATACTCCCCTTCTATTTCACCAAACGCAACCGGAATCACTTCTTTCACCTGGGTATGTGCCGAATCGTAATACGCTATACGGGACTCTGCCGGAAAACCGCGGTCCCAGATTGCTTTATCGATCAGGTTGTACTTGGCATCATACTTTACCCACCTGCCGTCTTTCACACCCATATAATAATAGCCTTCTTCTATCAGGTTTTCGCCGCTATATTTTTTATAGGATCCATGAAGCGGAAGCGCCTGGTCTTTTTTCTGGACCACCGCAGAGCTCAGCTTTTTGCCTTTTCTATCATACCAGCGCGTTTCAGTAGCGCGAACATAGCTGCTGATAGGCTGATACTCTTTTAATACATGAAATGATTCCACTGTTGCCCGGTCGCCACTGCCGTATTTCACGGACAAACTTTGCATTGGGACACCTTTATATTGCACTTTTGCAAGCTTGGCCCGCTCCTTCCTGGCTTTTCGGTCTTTCTTCTGGCTCTTGTACTCTTTAACCCGCAGCCCCAGATCCGGGATTGTTTCCCCGAATAGCGTTGACAAGCTGGTAGATTTATCGTTTGATCCTGGTAATGAAGCACCTACAACGGGATCAAGACCAGAAATAAAGGAGTTTAATCCTTTTGGCCGGCTTGCCGTATCTTTCTTGACAGTCTCTTTGGGAAGCCAGGAAGGAGGAGTAGAATCCTTTTGAACGGACTGAGCGGACACCCCCCTAAGCATACAACACGAAATTAGGCCCCAGATCAGAACGATTCTTTGCATGTGAATTGGATTTTTCTTATCAACAAGATTGTTACTTTTGTAACGAATTGATTTTTTCTATATTGATATTCAACGTACAAATTTAAAAAAACACCGTGGAAAAAAGCGCTAAAATTTATATCGCCGGACACAGAGGAATGGTTGGCTCTGCAATACACAGGAAATTGGTAAATGAAGGTTTCGATAACCTGGTATTGAAAACATCTTCTGAGCTCGACCTCCGCAACCAGGCCGACGTGCGGGCATTCTTTGAAGCGGAGCGACCTGAGTACGTGTTTTTGGCAGCTGCAAAAGTAGGTGGTATTATGGCCAATAACATTTATCGCGCTGAGTTTTTGAATGATAATTTGCTGATTCAGAACAATGTAATTGATAGTGCTTACCGCAATGATGTCAAGAAATTGATGTTTTTGGGTTCCAGCTGCATATATCCCAAGCTGGCGCCGCAGCCACTTCGCGAAGATTCTCTGCTGACGGGTCTTCTGGAGCCAACCAATGAGCCTTATGCAATTGCCAAAATCGCGGGTATTAAGATGTGCGAAGCTTACAGGGCACAATATGGCTCTAATTTTATTTCTGCAATGCCGACCAATTTGTATGGTCCGAATGATAATTACGACCTGAATAACTCACACGTTTTGCCTGCTATGATCCGTAAGTTTCATGAGGCGAAAGAAGAAAATAAACCTTCTGTGGAGCTTTGGGGCACAGGTTCGCCGCTAAGGGAGTTCTTACACGCTGATGACCTGGCTGATGCTTGCTATTTCTTAATGCAGAATTATGATGAAGCCGGGTTTGTGAATGTTGGTGTAGGAGCTGACGTAACGATCAAATCTCTCGCTGAAATGATCCGGGACATTGTGGGTTACGAAGGTGAAATCAACTGGAATACGGACAAGCCTGACGGTACTCCCCGGAAGCTGATGGACGTTTCGAAATTACATGATCTGGGCTGGAAGCACAGCATTGAACTGGAAGAAGGAATCCGGATTACGTACCAGGATTTTTTACAAAAAATCGAAACGTATGCAGTGTAAAGTGATAGATACTAGTGCCTTTAAAACAATCGTAGCGTAATATTTCAGCACTAAATTCAATTTTGGCCTACTATAATTCTTTTTTTTGACAAATTTCCCATATAAAATTATAAGAATCTTCGGGAAACTAATTAGTTTTGCAGCGTCCTGAAAAAACGGGGCCTCGTAAAACACTTAGTCATAGAGAAATGTCCGCCATTATTAAGTTAGACCAGATAGACCGAAAAGTACTGGAGATCTTACAAACGAACGCAAAAATAACAAACGCACAATTATCGAAAGAAATAGGGCTGTCTCCTGCGCCAACGCTGGAGCGCGTTAAAAAGCTGGAACAATCAGGTATTATCAAGAGCTATCACGCTCAGCTTGAACCTGAGAAAGTGGGTTTGGGAGTTAGTACTTTCGTTCAGATTTCATTAGTCGGACACCGTAAAGCTGTTACTGAATCATTTGTTGAAAAGATTCACGCGATACCAGAAGTTATTGAATGCCACCACATTACAGGAACTGGCGATTTTTTACTTCGGGTTATTTCAAAAGATATCAGTACTTATCAGAAGTTGATGCTGGAAAAAATCAATGAAATTGAAGAAGTAGCCAGCACACAAACAATGGTAATATTATCGACTTTCAAGGAAAGCAAAGTTTTGCCAATACCTTGATCAGATCTTCTTCCGACATAAAAATAGCCGCAGAATATTCTGCGGCTATTTTTATGCTTTTGCCAAATATATTTGCCTACTGATGCTGCTCTCTCAGCAAGTCATTTACTGTTTTTACAGGATTGAATGTGATCAAAGGAACTTCCACAAAAAGCGTGTTCCAATCTGCCATTGATCCATTCCACAAACCAGGCAATTCCTGCGCCTTCAGGTCCTTCCCATCTTTTGACTTAGCAGTAATAAAGCCCGTCAAAGGGTCTCGGAATTTTTTCAGATCAAATAATTCTCCTTTATAATTCTTAACCGCACAGACAAGATCAACCGGATTAAAGTGCGTTGAATTCTTGAAAATCTCGTTCTGAGACGCATTATCTACGTCTACCTGAGCCGACTCAACTATCTGAAGAGACGAAGAACCATCTGCATTTTCAGCCCAGAATGGACCGCCCCCCGGCTCGCCCTGGTTCTTAACCATTCCACAGGCGCGTAAAGGCCTGTCCAGTTTTTGAATAAAGTATGCTTTCTTCTTTTCATCTTCCCACGACTCAAAACCAGCAGGAGGAATCACGCAAAGTTCATTGCGGAAAAAACCGTCAAGTTCCTGTAAAAGCGCAGCATCCGAGCCTTCCTGCAACTTGTTGATATAGCCGAAAATCCTCTTTTGTGATTTAAGAACAACACCGGCAAGCGCCTTTTTGTACTGGATTGTGTCGGCTTTAATGCGGTCAGGAACAACGTTATCAATGTTTTTGATAAAGATAATATCTGCATCAAGCTGGCCCAGATTCTCTAATAAAGCCCCGTGACCGGCTGGTCTGAATAAAATAGAACCGTCCTTTTCACGGAATGGAGAATTGTCAAGATTCACCGCAATGGTATCAGTAGCGCTTTTTTGTTCTGAAAACGAAACAATGTAGCGCACGCCAAACTGGCTTTGATAGCTCGGCAACACTTCTACTACTAGCTTCTCAAACTTATCTCTGTGCTCAGGCGAGACAGTAAAATGGATTTGAACGTTACTGCCTGCATTTGCATACTTTGCACCTTCAACCAAATGCTCCTCCAAAGGCGTTCTGGAACGTTCAGGGTAGTTATGGAATTTAAGTAATCCTTTTGGGAGCTCTCCGTAACCTAATCCTTTTGTAGTCAGAAAATAAGATACAATCGTTTGTTCATCAGCACTTTCGATTTGAAAACCATCAGATAAAAGAGATGCTTTCAGATCGTCGTAAAAAGCGAATTCTTTCAGCTTTGCAAAAAACTCGTCAACCGACTTGTCTCTTTTATTTTCCTGCAAAAAGCCGAACAACGATTTAAACATACGTGTTGCAGCTCCGGATGCGGGTACAAATTTCAATAAAGACACTTCTCCATCGGAAGCGCTTTTATCAAATTCACTGATCAGTTGTGAGATTTCGTCTTCTGTTAGCCTGATAATTCCGTCACCCACAGTCGCAGCCTTGGAAAGTTGCAGGAATGGAAATCCATTTACAAAATATCCAACCTGCTCTTCGACAGTGCGGATATCACTTCCACGTTCTTCTATTTGAGTTATATCTTTTTCAATGAACATACTATTATTGTTTAATCAGTGAAGTTTTAGGGCAATGTTAGTTTATAAAAGCGGCGTGAGAAGACACTATAACTATGCCTGATCTATTTATTTAAGTATCCTGAGTTTTGCAAAACTGAGTAAAAGGGTTTTTTCGCCGACAGTATCAAATTTCACGGTCGCCTTTCGGTCTGTACCATTTACATCCATTTTGGTTACTGTCCCAAATCCAAATTTCAAATGTTCAACTTTGTCGCCTTCCGCAAGATCGAAAGTGTCACTCGGTACAAAGTCGGGAGAAGGAACGTGGGCTGCCGCTGCTGCGGAAGCAACCGGCTGGGCAGGTTTTCTTTGCAGGTTTTTAACAAAAGAAGTAATCGGAGGCGCCGAGTCGCGTTCCAATGCATGCTGCGTCATTTTATTTACATTCAAAAAGCGCTGGTCCACTTCCAGTAAAAACCGGCTTGGTTCGCACATTTTAATGCGGCCCCATTGATAGCGGCTTTCGGCGTAAGAGAAAGTCAGCTTTTTTTCTGCCCTCGTGATCGCTACATAAAAAAGCCGGCGCTCTTCTTCCAGGTCCTGCCTGCTTTCCAGCATCATCTGGCTGGGGAAAAGGTCTTCTTCCAATCCTACAATAAATACATTCCTGAATTCAAGACCTTTTGCTGAGTGGATGGTCATCATCGTAACCCGATCGTGGTCTTCGTTTTCGTCAGGCTCGTCTGCATTGGTCAGCAATGAAACCGACTGTAGAAAAGCGCTTAGTGTTTTATCTTCGTTTTCTTCACTATCAACGAATTCCTTGATCCCGTTCAATAACTCCTGAACGTTCTCGTATCTGGACAGTCCCTCAATCGTCTTGTCTTCATACAACTCACGCAAAATACCAGATGCTTTGGCGATGTGAGATGCGATCTCGTATGCATCTTTTCCTTCTTCTACCTGTATTTTGAAGCTCTTTATTAGTGTACCAAATTGTTCAATGGGCGTGATAGTCCTGCCGGTGGCATATTTGCCGATGTTAGCGACGACGTCCCAGATCGCCATTCCATTTTCAGAAGCCGTAACAGCTATTTTCGCGACGGTTGCGTCACCAATTCCTCTTTTCGGAAGGTTAATGATCCGCTTGAATGCTTCTTCATCGCGCTGGTTTACGGTAAATCTCAGGTAAGCCAGCAGATCCTTGATTTCTTTCCTTTGGTAAAAAGATTGCCCGCCAATGATCCGGTATTTAATCCCAAGCTTTCGAAGTGCTTCCTCGAATGAGCGGGATTGTGCATTGGTACGGTACAGAATGGCGAAATTTTCGTTTCTCAAAGCCTTTTGCATCTTTTCCTCAAAGATTGCAGTAGCTACGAGGCGCCCTTCTTCATTGTCGGAATTAGCTTTGAGTACGTCGATCAGCGAACCTTCCTCATTTTGTGTAAAGGTTTTCTTTTCGAGCTGCGCCTTGTTTCTAGCGATAACAGAGTTTGCGGCTTCAACAATCGTGCTTGTGGAGCGGTAGTTTTGTTCCAGCTTGATTGTCTTTACATCCGGGAAGTCTTTCTCGAAATTCAGGATATTCTCAATATTTGCTCCGCGGAATGCATAAATACTCTGTGCATCGTCACCTACAATACAAATGTTACGGTGAACTGCTGACAGCTTTCTCGTGATCAGGTATTGAGAAACGTTGGTATCCTGAAACTCGTCGACCATTACATGCTGAAACTTGTGCTGGTACTTATATAGTACATCAGGAAAGTCACGGAAGAGCACATTCGTGTTGAAGAGGAGATCGTCAAAATCCATAGCATTCGCCTGAAAACAGCGGGTTGCATAGATCTTATACAATCTTCCTATCTCCTTCATTTTGGCCGCATCATCGTCAGCCTGGATAATGGGATTGTTAATGTAGTCTTCAGCAGAAATAAGGCGGTTTTTGGCTCCCGAGATTCTGTTAAAAACGACATTGGCCTTGTATACCTTATCATCCAGGTTAAGCTCCTTGATAATACTTCTCAGTAATGACTTGGAATCATCTGTATCATAAATAGAAAAGTCACTGGTATACCCCAGATATCGCGCTTCAATCCTCAGGATTTTCGCGAATACTGAGTGAAAGGTACCCATCCAGATATTTCTCGCTTCTGTTCCTACTGCACCTTCAATGCGCTGCCGCATTTCCCCGGAAGCTTTATTTGTAAAAGTCAGTGACAGAATACGAAACGGATCCACGCCATTACCTATCAAATGCGCTATTCTATAGGTAAGTACCCTTGTTTTCCCGGAACCCGCACCTGCTATGATCATCAGAGGCCCATTTCCGTGCAAAACTGCTTCACGCTGGGGCTCATTCAGGGTTGATAAATAATCCGCTTGATTAGATATTGTTTGTCTTTCAGATTTGCTCATGCCATTTGCTAAAACTCAAAGTTAGGAAAAACCATTTAATGGCTTCTTCCGGTAGTAGCAGAGAAGCCGTAAGTTTATGGTCAAATAATACTTCATGACGAGAACAAGATTGATGCATTAAGAGTTATGCTAGGCAGGTTGTGTCAAACCAATATATTAGATGGATATAGAAGATCAGCCTTTGGAGGCGCAGTGGGAATTTTTGTTGGATAAACTGGAGAGCGCGGTTGGAAAGAGGCCGGGAGATTTGAATAGCGTGTTATTTCTTATAGGAGTGCAGGAGCTGGGGCAAGGAGCTAAAAGATTTACAAAGGAGCAGAAACAAGATCTCATGCATATCGGCATTTGTAATGTGCTAAGCTTGTCGGGGTACTATACATTTGAATACCTCGATGGTGACGGCTGGCCCCACTATAAATTAGATCGCGCGCTGCCACCAGGCGATTTAATGAAGCAAGAATCCCTGTTGAAAATGCATGTTATTGAGTATTTCAAATATCTTTAAAAACTTTCCTTGCTGGATAGAATTCATTTTCAGGGGGTTAATATTGCTGGTGCAAAAAGTTTAAAAAATATTTTAGCGGGGGTGTTGCATTTAAAAAAATAAGGCTGCACTTTTGCACTCCCAATCGGGAACAACGGTAGCGAAAACGATCGCAACCACGAGTTCTGAGAATTTCAGAGCAACGTTCTTTGACATGATGAAGAGAGCAAGAAGATAGATTCGTTAGAAACATTGATGGCTTCTTTCGGGAGGTTACATCGGATAATATTTACAATGGAGAGTTTGATCCTGGCTCAGGATGAACGCTAGCGGC
>NZ_JBXHAP010000004.1:0-686017 GCF_056895175.1 Dyadobacter sp. HNCC25DJ183 | reverse complement strand
GCAAACTTAGGTCTGCTACTGTTTCAAAACTTTAATTTATTTATCCCAAACCTGTATCGGGTTTTCAGGACTAGTCACTACCTGTTGCATTAATTACTTAGCTGTCATATCGATGATCGGAATGATCATCTCTTCCAGTGACACGCCGCCATGCTGGAAGGTATCCCTGTACAGGTTGACGTACTGGTTATAGTTATTCGGATAGGCGAAGAAGTAATCTTCCTTCGTGAATACATAAGAAGTTGAAACGTGCGGTTTTGGCAGGAATATCCGCTCAGGCTTGCGGCAGACCATTAAATGGTTGTCATCAAATCCCAGGTTCTTTCCGTGTTTATATCTCAGGTTGGTGTTTGTTTCACGATACCCAATGATCTTCACCGGCTTTTGTACTCGGATCATACCGTGGTCAGTGGTCAAAATCAGCCTGCATTTCTTTTCTGCCACCTTTTTTATGAAATCCAGAAGGGGAGAATGCTGGATCCAGGAGCGGGTAATAGAGCGGTAAGCTGCTTCATCTGGCGCCAGTTCCTTGATCATCTGCACGTCCGTCCTGGCGTGCGACAGCATATCCACGAAGTTATAGACAATCACATTCAGCTGATTGTTCAGCATGTTGTTGAAATTGTCAACCAGCGATTTGCCCTGATTTGTATTAAGAATCTTGTTGTAAGAAAACTTAATGTTGTTAAAGTGGTTCATTTCCAGCTGTTTTTGCAGGAAATCCTGTTCGTGGTTGTTCAGTCCCTCTTCACCTTCCGGCGTATTTTCATCGCTAACCCACCACTGCGGATGCTTGCGCTCCATTTCACTCGGCATTAAGCCCGAGAAAATTGCATTCCGCGCATACCCAGTAGTAGTTGGCAGAATGGAATAGTAGGAAGATTCTTCCTCAATGTTGAAATACTCCTGCAAAATGGGCTGGATCATCTTCCATTGATCATAACGGAAATTATCGATCAAAAGGAAAAATACAGGTTCGTCGGAGCTCTTCAGATGTGGAAATACCTTCTGCTTCATCAATTGGTGAGATAAGATTGGCTTATCCGACTTGGGGTCGTTCAGCCAGTCTTCGTACTCATCTTCAATAAACTTGCAGAAATTAGCATTCGCCTCACTTTTCTGCATGCTGAACACTTCTGCCATTCCCTGATCCTCGGAATTTTCGAGTTCCAGTTCCCAGTAAATCAGTTTCTTATAAATATCTGCCCACTCTTCGTGCCCGATCCTGTCCTGGTATTGCATAGCCAGGCTTCTGAATTCCTGCTGGTAGCTCAGGGTCGTTTTTTCGGTAACCAGTCGTTTGTTGTCGAGTATCTTCTTAACCGAAAGCAGGATTTGATTAGGATTAAGAGGTTTGATCAGATAATCATCTATTTTAGAGCCTATTGCATCCTCCATAATGTGTTCTTCCTCACTCTTGGTGATCATCACTACCGGAAGGCTGGGCTGCTGTTGTTTGATCTGGGCGAGTGTTTCAAGGCCGGTCATACCCGGCATCATTTCGTCCAGAAAAACTATATCAAACCGGTCATTTTCAATGCGGTCCAAAGCATCAGCGCCACTGTTTACAGGAGTGACATTGTACCCTTTGTTCGTCAAAAACATGATGTGTGGTTTGAGAAGATCTATTTCATCGTCGGCCCAGAGAATGTTATATTGCATAAGCTTGTTTTTTCAATGATAATTAAAATGGAATGCCTTTAAGGGTAACGGGACAATCAGAAAGTGTGGTATAAAAATACCCGTTTTAACATATTTTTAGAATTGACACCTGACTGTATACGTTGCCAAAACCGGTACAAAAGGCATACCAAGAATAGGGTTTTCGGCTGGTTACAAAAACTTTTTGGTAACACGTTCCAGGTCGTCAGGAGTGTCAACGCCGTGTGAATCGTCAGAGGTAATCACCGCTCTTATCGCGTAACCATTTTCCAGCCAGCGCAGCTGCTCCAAAGCCTCGGCCTTCTCCAATGCAGACACCGGCAGCTTTGTGATTTCGGCAAGTACGTCGGCCCGGTAAGCATAAATTCCAATGTGTTTGTAAAACGTATGTGCAGCAAGCCATTGCTCTTTTTCTGCATTGCGGAGATAAGGTATTGTTTGGCGGCTGAAATACATTACTTCATCTTTCTTGTTCAATACAGCTTTTGGCACATTTACATTAAACAGAAGATCTTCCTGATCGATCACTTTCACCAGGGTCGCGAGCTCGGTGCGACTGTCAAGTACCCCGGCGAGCTGGTCGATTGGTTCGGGGCTGATAAATGGTTCATCGCCCTGGATATTAATGATATAGTCAAAGTGGCCTTCTGTTTTTGTAAGCGCCTCATAGCAGCGGTCGGTACCGCTCTGGTGAGCTTCAGATGTCATTACAGCAATTCCTCCGAAGCTTTTTACATGATCCATAATCCGTTCATCGTCAGTGGCCACGATCACCTGAGCCAGGCGGGCCGCTTTGGATGATTGTTCGTAAACTCTCTGGATCATACTTTTACCCCCGATATCCACCAGGGCCTTCGCCGGAAAGCGGGTAGAGGCGTAGCGGGCGGGAATGATTCCTAATATTCGCACAAGGTCGTTGGTTTGATTTTTGTCAATTCTGTTCCCAAATAAAGCTAAAAATTGCAAAATACTTTTTCATATCGCTTTTCAAAGAATATCTGGCGCATCCTTCCCGATGCAGATCCGGCAAGCTCACTATGGGCTGTCGAGCTGCGTGACACAGAACATAAAGTTGCTTCTGTAGCGGTGATTGACTCAGCAAACAAAGCAATGCAATGGGAAGGTGTTCCGCTGGGAATGGACTGGTGGTCGTCAGTGACTTCGTTCTCCTACGGGCGGTTTTTCCTGCATCATTACAGATATCCCGATCTGCCGGAGCCGACAGACTTATCTGCATTCTCTGCGGAGGACGGCGCGCACTTATGGGACTTGCCAAATCATCTGCTGGTTAAAGTGGCTGATAAAAACCGCATTGAAGTAGCAGCCAAATCGGGGAGCGGTTTCAGCTACCATTTGTGTGACGTACGCTCAGGCGCGTTGCTGCCGCAAGAGGAAATAGGGGCGGATAATGAGGAACAGGTACTTTTGGAAGAACCTGTTCGTTACAAAAAAGGAAACGTATTTTTCGATAAGCTGGCGTCCTTTATTGAGGAAATTACTGGCGGACATCAGCCAGTTAGTATCGATTATTTAGAGAAAAGGCCCTTTATGATCTTTTCTTATTATATTTACCATCAGGATAAAACCGTGCAATATCTTCTGATTATCACTACTAAAAGGGAGCTTGTTTTACACGAAAAGCTATCAGAAGAACGCGAAGGAATAGGCCGCTCCACAATGATATTAAAGGCATCTTCATTGGTTTATCTTAAAAACAACAACGAATTTTCGAGTTTAACGCTTTCATAATAAATGAAATACATTTTTTGCCTGACTGTTCTGGCAGGTATTTTCTCAGGAATGATCAGTGCCCGGGCTGCGGGGAGTATAAGGATTGATTCAGTAGGAGTTGAAAGGGTGGGAGGCAAGGTGTTTGTCTTGCACAAGGTAAACCAGGGGCAAACCATGTTTGCGGTAGTGCGGCAATACGGTACTTCTATCCAGGCCCTGCGTGAAGCCAATCCCGGCATGAGCGATCAGATCCAGTTTGGACAAACTATCCGAGTACCCTATACTCCGAAGGTCAGCAAAAAAGAAGCTAAGAAAGAAGAGAAAAAGGAGGAGAAGAAGGAAGAAAAGAAAGAAGAGAAAAAAGAGGTTAAACCTGCGGTTCCGGCCACAGCTGCAAAGCCTGATACTACGCCATCCACTACTTCTGCGCCTACCGCAGGATCTGCCGTTTCGGTATCCCCCAATGGAAAGCACATCGTTGAGCCAGGACAAACACTTTACCGTGTTGCTGTGAAATATGGCGTTTTAATGGCAGATTTGCGTAAATGGAACAATCTGGCGGACGATAACTTGAAAGATGGTCAGGAGCTGATTGTAAGTGAAAAAGGTGCTGAAAAGGCTGTTGCGGCAGTTACACCACCCGTGGCACCGAAAGTGACGAGCACAACAGTTGTGAAAGACTCTGTAAAAGCAAAAGCGGTTGTTCCCGAGAAGGTAGTTAAGCCTGTGGAGGAAGTTGTTGAAGCGCCGAAAGTTGTCAGAGGCAAGAGGAAATCAGAATCCGGGTTGGCAGAAGTGATTGAGACTGACGAAAGTACCAGTAAGTTCCTGGGCTTGCACCGTAGTGCGCCAATTGGTGCGTTGGTAGAAGTATTGAATGAATACAATCAGGAGAAAATCATCGTCCGCATTATTGGACGGATACCGGATACCAGCGTTAATGATGATATTGTTATTAAATTATCATCACGCGCATTCGAAAAAGTATCCCCGAACAGCAAGCGTTTCAGAGCAGTTGTAAGTTACCTGGAATAGTTTTGTTATTAATCCCGTCATGAAACATTCACCCCAATTCCGTTCGAAGAGAGAAGAGGAAAGAGAAGCCCTGAAAAATACGGCTGGTTATAAAATTTGGAGCGTTATGTTCACATTGCTCTACCCCTTCATCGCAATTTTTACATTTCTTTTTTCAGGAATAGTCATGTTCTTCTCTGGTATCTCCCGTGTTCTGGCTTACCTGTTTGGAGGAAGCCATGCAAAGCATTGAAGTGCCCCATTTATCTCCCTACATCATTGATTTATTGGAGGAAAAAGTCGTGCAATACAACAAGCCCGACTTTATCTCCCTCGATCCCGTCAGTATCCCACATCGTTTTTCTGTAAAGCAGGACATCGAGATCATGGGTTTCTGGGCGGCAGTACTTGCCTGGGGACAGCGCAAAACGATCATCAGCAAATGCCTGGAACTGGCTTCGCTCATGGATAATGCTCCTTTTGATTTTATCAGAAATCATCAGGATAGTGATTTAAAACCCTTCCTGGACTTTAAGCACCGCACGTTTAATGCGACTGACACGCTTTATTTCCTTCATTTCTTCCAAAACTACTACCGGCAGCACGATTCACTTGAATACGCATTCAGCAAGCACATCAGCGCTTCGGACGAGACGATAGAAAAGTCGCTGATCGGTTTTCACAACATGTTCTGCGATTCAGAAAATTTTCCTTCGCGAACTGCCAAGCACATTGCCACTCCGGCCCGGAAATCCTCCTGTAAGCGGTTGAATATGTTTCTGAGATGGATGGTCCGGAAAGACAATCATGGTGTGGATTTTGGTATCTGGAACAACATTGTACCTGCACAGCTGGTCTGTCCCTGCGATGTGCATGTTGACCGCGTTTCCAGATTTCTGGGCCTTATCAAAAGACCTAACACTGACTGGCAAACTGCATTAGAACTTACTGCTTCATTAAAACAGCTCGATCCGTCAGATCCTGTCAAATACGACTTCGCATTGTTTGGGTTAGGGATTGAAGGTTTTGCAAAGTAGTGTTACAAACCCGCTTCCAAGTACTTAACCCAAGAAAAAAGGCGCTCCCGATCGTTAATTTTCCCCAGCCTCTGAATTATCCTTTTCTCGTAAATCACTCTAAGTGTAAAACTTGCAGCTGCAAAGTTTGCAACAATTCACTAAACGATCGGCGAGATGAAAAAAATCTACAGGTTATCAGGTGCTGTCTTTTTAGCGGCAGCAATGTTTAACAACGTTTGCGCACAAACCACCTCTTTCGGTTCGCAAGCCGGCAATCAGGGTATCGATGGTACTTACATGGGAATCTGGGCGGGCTCCTCCACAATTGGTGAGCATAATACATTCGTTGGAAGTCTTTCGGGGTACGGGAATGTTGGTGGGAATCAGAATACAGCGCTTGGGAGCAGGTCTGCCTACACGCTCTCTAGTGGTAGTGAGAATACCTTCTTAGGGTACTTCTCGGGTAAGGCAAACACGACGGGCAGTTGGAACACTTTCGTGGGTTCAAAGTCTGGCGCAGCGAATGCGGTTGGTCTGAGAAACACATTCCTGGGCGTAGAAGCAGGGGGTAAAAATTACTTCGGAAACGAAAATATATTCATCGGTTGCCGAAGCGGTTTTTTCAATACGGACGGAAACTACAATCTGTTTGCAGGTAATGGCGCCGGAGAATACAATTCAAGCGGCAATTATAATGTGTTCCTTGGCCATGGTTCCGGGAGAAGCAATTTGAAAGGACTTGCCAATACGTTTATCGGGTACGAAACTGCGGGTAGCGCTAACGTGACCTACGCGACAGCAATTGGTGCGGCGACCAAGGTTACCCGGGACCATAGCATTGTGCTCGGAACAATTTTCGACAATGTGGGAGTGGGTGTTGAAGCTCCCACTTACAAGCTCCATCTCAGTACTTTCTCAGCCGCAAAAGCAGGCTCTTCTGCCTGGATCATTGCTTCTGACAAACGTCTTAAAAAGGATGTTTCAGAGTACGCGGAAGGGCTTGATGTATTGAAGCAGATCAAGCCTGTCTGGTTCAGCTACAATGGAGAGGCGGGGTTGCCGACGAATAAGAAATTCGTGGGTATCATTGCGCAGGATATGCAGAAAATTGCTCCTCACATGGTAGGTACATTTACCTATCAGGATTCGCTCGGGAACAAAACGGACTATCTTGATTATGACGCCAACGCACTGACCTACATGCTTGTAAACTCTGTCAAAGAGCAGCAGCAAACGCTTGATCGGAAAGACGAGGAGATTCGCCAGCTCACCGCAGAAACTGCGGAGTTAGCAAAGAGGCTTACCCAACTTGAACGCATTGTAGCTTCCAATACAACCCGGCCGCTTACGACTCCTGCCGCAAGAACCAATGATGTAAATGAAAATGGCGTGATCCTGGAACAGAATGCACCGAACGGCTTTTCAGGTATTTCTTCTATCAGGTTCTTTATTCCGGATACGATCAAGGATGCGGTATTGAACATTTACTCGACCAATGGACAGAAAATCCGCTCAGAAATCGTCAGAACACGCGGAGAAGGCGCTGTACAGCTTTCTGCTGATGATTTTGGAACGGGCGTGTTTGTTTACGATCTCATAACAGATGGTAAGAGCAACGGAGCTAAAAAGATGATGGTAAGTAAATAGTGCTTTAAAACGAGAAAAGCCGGACTTCAATGAAGCCCGGCTTTTCTCATTTTACTAATTAAACTTATAGAGCAGCGCGGTCAAATCGTACCGTTTCAACAGTAAACAGCGGCTTTCCTCCTGCATTTGGATTTTTGAACACAAAGAACAGCTTGTGCAGCTTCTGGTCAGCCGGACCTTTTACTGGAATACTTACTTCTCCGGTTTTGTCAATTTTCACTTCACCGATCTTTGTACCGGCCGGGCTATCGAGGCGCACTTCCAGCGTTCCGCCAGCTGTAAACTTTTCGTTGCTGCCGCCAGCAATCGCCAGGTTTGTAATTCCCGACAGGTCAATACCGTCGAATGCGAAGAAACTGCCGCTTTTCGATCCCAGCACAACTTCCTTGCCATTCTCAACCTTGAAATTAACAGTATGCATGGCTGAGTCTGCCAGTGCGGCTGTCAGGGTAGCAGGGCGTAAAGCAAGTGTTTTCGCGCCTGTAAGTGGTCCCATTGTGCTGCTTCCCTTGTCGGTGTAGCTGGCCGAGATAATGTATGAACCCTCTTTTTTCTTCGCTTCCGTTACATAAGAGCCTTTCAATGGTTTTTTATCAACAGCCTTATCATTAGCAAGAGAAAGGATGTATTTGACCATATCCTCAATTTCCTCCGGCTTATGCTGCGGGTGGCCCGGCATTGCCTGCTCGCCCCAAACACCACTTCCGCCTTTCAGAACTTTATCAGACAATGTTTTAAGTGAATTGCGCTCGCTTGCATACTTCTTGGCAACTTCCTTGTAAGCAGGGCCAATGGATTTTTTGTCTATCGAATGGCATGCTTTGCAGTCGCTTAGTTCGATTAACCTTTTTCCGGTTTCAAATCCAGTATTTGCCTGGTGACCCTGGGCAAGTATGGTTTTGTCAAAACCTTCCAGATAATTAATGGTCACAGTTACTTCATCCTCAGCTATTTTCTTGTTTGCAAGGCTGCCATCTTCTTTATCCAAAACAGAAACTTCGTAGTTAACGGGTTTGTCGTTCCAGTAAAAGGATTTATTTCCTTTGATAGCTACATCCACTTTCGGGATCGCATTGCCAACTCTCACGATTACTTCCGAAGTATTTGCATTTCCTGCATTATCAGTCACTTTCAACACGGCGGTGTATTCACCCGCTTTCGCATAGGTGTAGCTTGGATTAGCCACATTGCTTTTTGGAAGACCTTTTCCAAAAGACCATTCGTACTTGATCGGATCGCCGTCGTAGTCGACTGAGCCTTTTGATGAAAAGTTAACTTTCAATGGCGTAGCGCCGGTGGTGTTGGTAGCAGAAGCTACTGCCAGTGGCACGCGGTTGCCAGCATTGTAAGTGATGTGTGACAGACTGGCTTCATCGTTTTGGGCAAACCAGTTTGGTCCGTATTCCAGTGTATAAAGCGAACCGTCATTGGCAAACTGCATATCAATCGGGTGACTGAATTTTGTATTTGGCAAGAAGCGGTCAATGCTTTTCAAATCACCTTGCTCGTTCATGGTAACTATATTGATATAGTCACGAATCCAGTCGTAAGCGAAAAATTTTCCATTGTAATACTCAGGGAATTTCACTTTACTGTCCTTAAAATCAGCAGAATAGTAAACCGGCCCGGCCATTGCATTACGGCCGCCTTTGCCCACGATCGCACCGAATTCAGGAGAGTCTGCATAAGGATAAAAGATGAATGCAGGATTAGCCGGCGGCAACTCTTGCAAGCCCGTATTATGCGGTGAGTTATTGATCGGTTTCGCAGGGTCAAATGGACCATGTGAAGTACTGTCAGCGAAATTGAAGTCGATATAAGGCTTGTTGTCCGCAATGAAGAGGGGATATCCGTAATAACCTGCCTTTCTCGCCTGGTTTACCTCGTCGTAACCGCGTGGGCCACGCTTTGGATCGTCCAGAGAAGCGTCAGGACCTACATCACCCCAGTACAGATAACCATTATGCTGGTCAACTGAAATGCGGTAAGGGTTCCGTGTTCCCATCACGTAAATCTCAGGACGTGCTTTCGGGTTGCCGGCAGGGAAGAGGTTGCCTTCGGGAATATCATACAAATTGGTTCCGCCTGGCATATTCGCGCGACGATCGCCGTAACGTGGTTTAATGCGTATTACCTTGCCTCTGAGCGAGTTTGTATTGGAAGAAGTATGCTGTCCGTCAAAGCCTTCACGTCCCGGCCGCTCGTCAATCGGTCCGAATCCATTGGACTGGAATGGGTTTACGTCGTCTCCGGTGGACAGGTACAAATTCCCTTTACTATCCCAGGCAATGGACCCGCCCGTGTGGCAGCAGTCTGTTCTTTTCACAGGAACAGTCAGTAAAACTTCTTCCGTACTGAGGATCAGCGTGTCTTTTACATCGTCATATTTGAAACGTGATAAATGCTGCGCCGTATCAGGAGCAGAAGAAAGCGGAGAATAGTACAGGTAAACAAGCTTGTTGGTTTTGAAATTAGGATCGATATTCAAGCCCATTAAGCCGTATTCCTGTTTGGTATAAACAGGTACCTCGGCTACAACTTTCACTTTGCCCGTTTTCGGATTATACAATTTCAGCTTTCCTTTTCTTTCTGAGAAAAGTACGCGCTGATCTTCCAGCACTACCAGCTCGGTAGGTTCGTCAAGCTTGGTAGCGAGCGTCTTTTTGGTAAAACGGTTTTCTTCCGGTCTCGACTTCGCGAAGTCCAGCTTCTCGGCCATTGCCCATTTCAAGCCGCCGATGAAATGTTTTACAAATACCGGATTTTCATAGGTAGCATCTTCATGTCCGAAGTTGGTGTAAAATGCTTTTCCCCCATCATATTCATGGTACCACGACATAGGATGGTTGTCGCCCATTTTTCCGTCTTTGTAAGACTTCTCGTCGATGTTAACTAAGACATTTACCTTTGGATTAAAGTTTTTGAAATCATAAAACTCATCCTTGATCTTCCATTTCTTCGGAAAGCCCGTCATGGAAGGGTGCTGATCATTTACAACGTAAGCTTCACCTTCCTGCACGTTCGGGTTGCCTGGGTGGCTTGCGAAATAGGCGCCGGACAGCTGGTTGTACCAGGGCCAGTCGTACTCGGTGTCGGTAGCCGCGTGAACTCCCACGTACCCGCCTCCTGCCTGGATGTAGTGTTCAAATGCCTCCTGCTGTTTCTCATTCAGGATATTGCCGGTAGTGTTCAGAAAAACAACCGCCCCATACTTTTGCAGGTTTTTCTCTGTAAAGACAGTTGCATTCTCGGTAGTATCTACCGCGAAGCCATTTTCTTTGCCGTATTTCATGATAGCCGCTTTCCCGGCAGGGATAGAAGAATGCCGGAACGCAGCCGTTTTGGCAAAAACAAGCACACGCTTTTCAGGTGTGACAGTCTGTGCCACGGACGCTAAACCGCAACAGACAAGGCCCATTGCACCAATTACTCGGAAGCGGTTCAGTAAGTTTTGATAAAGAATTTTACGCATTACAGATTAGGTGAACTGGTTATTTTTTAGTGTTGGAACTGCATTCTCATTCTACTCAAAACGAAATAATGCAGCAGGTAATTATATGAAAAAAACCTCCCTTCCATAAGGAAGACAGGTTTTTAATATACTTGTACAATCGACAATTACAAACCTAAAACTTTGCGGTTGAACGCCTCGTCAGCGCCGGTTCCGGCAAAATCGTCAAATGCCTTTGTAGTTACTTCTATAATGTGGCTTTCGATGAAAGGCGCACCTTCGGCAGCACCCTGAACAGGCGACTTAATGCAGCATTCCCATTCCAAAACTGCCCAGCTGCCGTAATCGTACTGAGATAGTTTGGAGAAAATACCGCCGAAGTCAACTTGTCCGTCACCAAGCGAGCGGAAGCGACCAGCCCGGTCGGCCCAGCCTGCAAATCCGCTGTAAACACCTTGCTTACCCGATGGGTTAAACTCGGCATCTTTTACGTGAAATGCCTTGATCCGATCGTGGTACAAGTCAATGAATTGAAGGTAGTCGAGCTGCTGGAGTACAAAGTGGCTGGGGTCGTAGTTGATGTTGGCGCGGGTGTGACCATTAAGGTAATCAACAAACATTTCGAATGTGGATCCGTCAAAAAGGTCTTCCCCGGGGTGGAGCTCGTAAGCTACATCCACACCGTTTTCATCATATACATCCAGGATTGGTTTCCATCTTGCAGCCAGTTCTTTGAATGCAGTCTCTACCAGTCCGGCCGGGCGCTGTGGCCACGGATACAGGAATGGCCAGGCCAATGCACCGGAGAAAGTAGCGCTCGCGGAGAGGCCCAGTCTGCGGCTTGCCTGCGCAACGTATTTCAAATGTTGCGTCGCCCATTCCGCACGTGCTTTCGGATTGTTGCGCACTTCGGGTACTGCAAAACCATCGTACATTTCGTCGTATACCGGGTGCGATGCCACCAGCTGGCCGATGATGTGCGACGCGAGCTCCGTAATTTCCAGACCTTTATCAGCCAGTTTGCCTTTCAGCTCATCAGCATAAGTCTGCGACTCGGCGCATTGTTTCACATCAATCACCCGCGGATCCCAGGTAGGAAGTTGAAGGCCCTTATAGCCCAACCCTGCCATGTAATCAGCAATTGAATCCAATGAGTTAAACGGAGCTTCGTCACCCAAAAACTGAGCAAGGAAAATTCCAGGTCCTTTTATCGTTTTCATATTTGTTGATTTAAATAGTTACCCAAGACTGCGCTCTGTTGCTTTCAAGTATCTTCTCACAAATCAATAATTCCCGGTATCCGTCTGCGAAGGTTGGGAATGTTGGGTTTTCTGGTTGTTTGCCTGCGGCGATGGCTGCGTATACCTCTTTGAACATTTGCTTTGAAGTATCAGGGAAGCCTTCGTTGTGCCCGCCAGGGAATGTAATTGTTGAGCGCACATCTTCATTCACAAGAGAAGGATCGCGCATCAGGATTTCATTGCTCTTGTCACGGTTACCGATCCACATTTCGTTCGGCGACTCTGAGCACCAGCTGAACGTTTTCTTGGATCCGGCAATTTCAAGCGCCATTCTGTTTTTCCGGCCCGCTGAAACCTGTGATACCGTAATTACCCCTTTGCTTCCGTTGTCAAAACGCAGCAAAACGTTTGCGTGGTCTTCCGTATTAATAGGTACATCGGCATAATCCTCAGGCTGCAGCATTTTGCCTGAATACGTTTCCACCGGTTTAAGCGGCTTTTTACGTGTTTTGTGAATGGTATTGAAGTCCGCCATTACTGAAACCGTTTTCAGGCCGGTAATGTATTCCAGAATGTCCATCAGGTGAGAGCCGATATCTGCAATCGCACGGGAATCGCCTGATTTGTCTGGTTCGAGGCGCCAGTTGTAGTCGGTTTCGTAGAAAAGCCAGTCCTGCAGATAAGATCCTATGAATGAATAAATCTCACCCAGCTCGCCTTTTTCGCGCATGGATTTCATCTGACGTGCCAGCGGATAGTAGCGCAGGTTGAAGTGTACAGCATTCACCAGTCCGGTTTCAGCAGCAAGCTTTACCAGCTCTTCGGCTTCGGCAAGGTCTTTGGCAAGTGGTTTTTCACAAATTACATGTTTTCCAGCGAGCAATGCAGCTTTCGATTGTGAGTAGTGCAGGAAGTTGGGCGTACAGATATGTATTGCCTGAATGTCATCCTGTTTCAAAAGGTCTTCGAAAGTATAGGAACGTTCGATTCCGAGTGCGTCTGCTTTTTGAGCGGCCAGTTCAGCCGTTACTTCGCAAAGCGCTGCTACTTCAACATTAGGAAGGCGTCGCAGCGCTTCAATGTGCGCCGGGCCGATGAAACCTGTGCCGACAACGCCGACTTTGATTTTATTCATAAACGGGTATGGATAATAGGTGAGAAAACAGTCCGCCGGAGCGGGTTGGGGATTTAAGGTTAAAAATAATGTTTAATGCAGGTCAGAAGTCAGTCCACTTGGTGTCCGTCTGATTGGAGGCAATGACAGTGTCAATGAACTTCATTCCTCTCAAACCATCCTGCGCAGTCGGGAAGTCGTATACCGGATCGGCTTTGCGGCCCTCCCAATAAGCCCGCAAATGCAATGCAAAATTGCGGTAGAGGTTGGCAAATGCCTCGAAGTAACCTTCCGGGTGGCCTGCGGGAATGCGCGTATGCACCTGGGCAGCTTTTGAAAGATTTCCTACGCCCGTGCGGATAATGCGTGCGCCCTGATTGGTTTTGTGGATCAATGTATTGGGGTCCAGCTGCTTCCATTGCAAGCCGCCGGTTTCGCCGTACACGCGGATATTAAGGTCGTTTTCTTCTCCGTTGGCGATCTGGCTGTTTTGCAGGATCCCTTTCGCGCCGTTGTTAAAGCGGAGGAGAATATTGGCGTCATCATCCAGCAGGCGACCTTCTACAAAAATGGTCAGGTCGGCGCAAAGCTGCGTGATTTTTAGCCCGGTAATGTATTCTGCCAGGTTTTCAGCGTGCGTTCCGATGTCGCCCAAGCCGCCGGCGGCACCGGAGCGTTTTGGGTCGGTACGCCAGGCAGCCTGCTTGTTTCCGGTCACTTCTACCAGAGTAGCCAGCCAGCCCTGCGGATATTCCACAATCACTTTCCTGATTTCGCCGATAGCACCCGACCTGATCATCTCGCGGGCTTCTTTCACCATCGGGTAACCGGTGTAGTTGTGGGTCAGACAGAAGATCAGGCCGGTTTTTTCAACCAATGCAACAATCTCTTCTGCTTCTTTAGTATTTAATGTAATCGGTTTATCGCAAACGACGTGAAAACCATTTTCAAGGGCAAGTTTGGCAGGGGAGTAGTGAACGTGATTGGGGGTAACGATCGCGACGAAATCCATTCGCTCTCCTTCCGGAAGCTGCTTTTCTTTCGCAATCATTTCTTCAAAATCATTATAAATCCGGTCCTCCGGTAAGTACAACGCTCTTCCTGACTCTTTTGACTTCAATGGGTCGGAGCTGAAAGCGCCGCAGACAAGTTCAATTTCTCCATCCATGATCGCTGCACGGCGATGTACCCCGCCAATAAACGCGTCCAGGGAACCACCTACCATGCCCATTCTGATCTTTCTTGACATTCCAGTTGGTTTAAAGTTTTGAAAAGATTTTAAAGGTATAAAGAGTAGTATATATCACTCTTACTTCTTACAAATATAATTTTAACAGTCAAAAAACACCCCCGAAAGCCTGTTAAAACCAGTAGAATCGCCGTTAATTTGTTTTTTCTGTGAAAATCTTAAATTAAAACTTTAAGGCAGACCGTTTCCAAAAAACCATCTAATTCAAATAATCAAACCCTTTTAGTCTTATGACTCAAACTGTTAACAGCAGCAGGTTATTCAACGCCAGTTGTCTTGCCATCATTACAACGGCCTTTTCATTCAGTATAAGAGCAGGTATCCTCCCGCAATTAGGCACTGAATTTGGCCTTACCGCCGAGCAGTTGGGCTTTATTAACTCCATGTTCTTCTTCGGGTTTCCAATCTCGATGGTCATAGGAGGTATCGTGTACCACACCATCGGACCGAAAATTATCATGCAGGTGGCCGTTGTGGCTCACACGCTTGGTATCCTGCTGACTATCTATGCAGGCGGCTACACAGGTCTTTTGGTGTCTACATTCTTTATCGGGTTTGGAAACGGCTGTACAGAAGCGGCTTGTAACCCGATGATCGCGGATATGTATTCTTCAAACAAGCTGAACAAAATGCTTGGCCGCTTTCACATGTGGTTCCCAGGTGGGATTGTACTCGGAAGTTTGATCTCGAAATTTATGACAGATGCAGGTGCATCATGGCAGACTCAGATCTGGGTATTGATGATCCCAACCGTTATTTACGCATTCCTTTTCCTTGGTCAGGCTTTCCCAAGACCAAAAGTGGAAGGTGTAACTTCACTTGCGAAAAACTTCCAGGCGATGCTTACTCCTTTATATATCTTCATTTTCTGCTGCATGGCACTTACTGCGATCACAGAATTTGGTCCTAACCAGTGGGTTAACGTGGTATTGAGTAACAGTGGAGCAGATCCAATGCTGGTATTGGCATTGACATTCGGTGTGATGACGATCGGCCGACTTTTCACAGGCCCTGTTGTTGATTTGGTTGGACAAACAGGTATTCTGCTTTTCGGAGCGGTTCTGGCAGCTATCGGTATCTACATGTTTAGCACAGTAACCGGCCCGATCGCCTATTTCGCAGCTGTGATTTTCGGACTTGGTGTATGCTTCAACTGGCCAACTGTGATCGGTTTCGTAGCGCAACGCGTTCCATTGAGCGGTGCACTTGGAATGTCCATCATCGGTGGGGTAGGTATGTTGTCTACTTCAATCTTCCAGCCTTTCATTGGTCGCTGGATCGACTCAGCGCATGCTGAATATTCGGCACAAGGTCTTACAGGCCCTGCATTGGAGCTGGCGGCAGGCCAGGCTACATTGTCTACCATGCTTACTTTCCCGATCATCCTCATCGTCGCATTCGCGATACTGTGGTTCTGGGCGGGGAACCCGAGAGCAAGTGCAATGGACGAAAAAGTCGTTGCTGAGCAGCCTCAGTTGTAAGGTCAGCTTAATAGCATGAAAAAAGCGTCAGGCAGTTATCTGCCTGACGCTTTTTTCATGCCGTCTAACCTATTTCAGTTTCACAATGGTAACCCCCGCGCCGCCACGGTCGGGATGTTCGTCCTGCATTCCTTTTACCTGCGAATAGCCCCTCAAATGGTTTCTCACAAGTGTTCTCAGGATTCCGTCGCCTTTTCCATGCACGATCCGCAGCTCATCATAACCGAGCATAATTGCATTGTCCATAAACTGGTCCACAAGCCCCAGCGCTTCTTCTCCGCGTTTGCCGCGCATATCCAGGTTGAAGCTGAAATTGAGCATGCGCTCATTCAAATCAACTCCTTTGGCAGTGGATTTCAGCTTCTTTTCGCCTGTGGCCGCTTTGTAGGTCTTGTTGGAAACCTTTTCGAGACGGTTCAGCTTTACATTCGATTTCAAATCCCCGATCCTGATCTCAGCATCTTTACCTTTTACAGCCAGTACCTCGCCAATAGCAGTCTGCCCGAGAATGCGCACGTAACTTCCCGGCACGATTTCGCCGCCTTCCGGCTCGTATATCTCCTCTGCCGGCGCTGTCTCTTTTACTTCTTCCAGCGCCAGGTTTTTCTTGCCAAAAGTTTCAAGTTCGCTTCGGACGGATTTCGTCTTCTCTTTCTCTGCTTTATTCTCCTTGATTTCCCGAATGGTATTCTCGATCAGCTGATTTGCATCAGTTAGCAGGTTTTTCGCTTTTTGCTTTGCCTCGTTTACAATCTTTTTCTCATTGTTTTCAAGACGTTCTTTCAAAGTAGTATAGTCTGCCAGCTGCTTGGCCAGCT
Organism: Dyadobacter sp. HNCC25DJ183; assembly: GCF_056895175.1. Taxonomy (NCBI): domain Bacteria; kingdom Pseudomonadati; phylum Bacteroidota; class Cytophagia; order Cytophagales; family Spirosomataceae; genus Dyadobacter; species Dyadobacter sp. HNCC25DJ183. The sequence goes on along the minus strand of NZ_JBXHAP010000004.1, from coordinate 669,590 downwards.
TCCTTTCCTTGATCCCGATTTCAATGTTCTTCTCCGAAAACACTTTGCGTTCAATGTCGAGCTCTTTCAAAAGCTTCTCAAAGTTAACCTGCTGCTTGCCGAGCTTGTCTTTGGCGCGGTTTACCACAGATTCCGGTAGCCCGATCTTCGATGCAATTTCAAATGCAAACGAACTGCCGGGACGGCCAATTTCCAGTTGATAAAGCGGTTCCAGGTGCTCTCCATCAAACCGCATTGCGCCATTCACGAGCCCCTCGGTTTTGTCGGCGAGTACTTTCAGGTTTGTATAATGTGTGTTAATCACGCCATAAGCGCCCGATTTTACGAGGTTTTCCAGGATAGACTCCGCGATTGCGCCGCCCAGTCCCGGCTCGGTACCCGTTCCAAACTCGTCAATGAGGAATAAAGTACGCCGGTTTGCGGTTGTCAAGAAGTAGCGCATGTTCGTCAAATGGGAACTGTACGTACTCAGGTCATTTTCCAGCGATTGTTCGTCGCCTATATCAATGAAGATATTTTGGAAAAATCCCATGGATGAACCTTCGTCGACAGGTACCAGCAAGCCGCATTGGAACATATATTGAATAAGTCCCACTGTTTTTAAAGACACAGACTTACCTCCCGCATTCGGTCCCGAAACGATCAGTATCCTTTGCTTCTCACTCAGTTCAATGTTCAGCGGCACTACTTTCTTGCCTTGTTTTTGGAAAGACAAATGCAGCAGCGGGTGACGGGCATTTCGCCAGTCTATAAACTGTTTGTTGGTAAAAGGCGGATTGATCGCGCTCATTTCAGCGGCCAGTTTGGCTTTAGCCCGCAGAAAGTCCATTAACCCGAGAAAACCATAGGCTTTTTGGAGATCCGGAACAAAAGGTCGCAGCTGACTGGTCAGTTCAAGCAATATCCGGTTGACCTCGCGCCGTTCTTCATATTCCAGCTCGCGGATCTCATTATTGGATTCAAAAACGTCCGTAGGTTCAATGAAAACGGTTTGTCCGGTGGCGGATTCATCGTGGATAAATCCCTTCAGCTTCCTTTTATGCTCGGCCGCCACAGGAATAACCATTCTTCCGTTCCGCACCGTAAGTGAAACATCGTCACCGATCCAGCCGCTGCTCCGAGCCGATTTCAGGATTGTATCAAGCTTTTTACGGATTCCTGCCTGCTCCGAAATTAGTCTTTTTCGGATGCGTGACAGTTCGCTGGAAGCAGAATCGCGGATTTGTCCGCGGTCATCAATAATGCGGTCGATAGCGTCAGTGATCGATTTGTCGACTTTGATAGTCCTGGCGTACTCGCCCAAAATAGGGTAGGAGTCGGGCTCCTGGCTTTCAAAGAAGCGCTGACAAAGCTTGATCGTGAGCAATGAAACTTTAAGGTCAGAAAACTCGGCCTGTGTCAGCAACATTCCTTCGATTGCGGCGCGTTTGAGATAAGGTGTCGCGTCTATATAGTTCTGGGAAGGAAAATTCTCTCCGATTTCCAGGATACGCTGCATCTCCGCCGTCTGGCTGACGAGCTTTTCTACCAAAGTAAAATTCTCCGAAAACTTGATCTTTTCCACAAAAGCTTGTCCCAGCGGACTGATACAAGCCTCCTTCAATCGCTCCCGAAGTTTATCAAAACCTAATTTTTGTTCTAGTGTATTGGGGTAAAGCATTATTTGGCTTTCGGCGTTCAGCTTTCGGCTTTCGGCCTTTTTTAGTTAAAGATGGAAGTGGTGGCTTGTGAGTACTTCGGTTTTCGGCAATCGGCTTTCGGCTTTTTGGTTTATTGCTTGCCGGTTTTAATTCGCAGAGCAAAGGTCTGATTGCCGACGGCCGACAGCCCTAAAATATCCCCCTGATCTCCTCTTTCAGCACTTTCAATGCATGTGAGGCTGGCTGTACTTCTTTTTCGATTACGTGTGAAAAGATTTTTTTAGCCAGGTCAGAAGGTGGGGCTTCTGCTGGTACTTCGGTGGCTGCCTGGTTGATAACCGCAACGGTTTCGTTCATTGCATTGGTGATCTGTTCCCAGGCGTGTGTACTCATATATAGCTGCTGCGCCACGTTGTGATTGTATTCATCCCTGATCTCCTGCAAAAGGACCTGCTGCAATTCCAGCGCGCTCATTGCCGAAGGTACCAGTCTCAATAACAAATTACTAGGCGTGATACGTTCAAGAAAGAGGCACATGCGCTCGTAAGCCTGCAATCTCAGGGGAAGGGTGATTTCGACGTTTTTGCTTCTGATATCCAGTTTCTTGTTTTGAAAAATCTTGTCTGCAACTGTCGTGACGGTCATGTAAATGCCGAACGTAACAATCCCACCAAGTAGCAAAAAGGCCAGTATAAGCTGATATTCCATATTCTAATGTTAATTTTCGATCCAAAAACGAATTGCAAAATTAGCGGATTGCCAGAATAAGCGGATATTTATTTAAGGTCGCGAAATGGAACGGGGATCGCCGCTGTTTAGTTTTTATCCGAACGAGTATCTGCATTCAAATGGAAAGTCCGATTCAACTTACAGAAAACGCAAGGCTGGAAATAAAATCTACACTGGAAGCAAACAAGATTCCTGACACCTACGGACTGCGGGTAGGATTGCGCGGCGGCGCGTGCAGCGGCACTTTTCTGCTCGGATTTGACACTGCAACCGAGTTTGACCAGACTTACCTCGTGGAAGGAATCAAGGTAATCATAGACCGCCGCCACCTGATGTACGTGATCGGAGTATCGGTTGATTATGAAGAGGGCGTGAACGGCAGCGGCTATACGGTTTCAGCCAACGAAAGAAACATGAAGTAAGTAAATCAGTTATTCTTCGATTGTTACGTGTTTCCAGTTTTCGCCTGAACGGATCCGGTTAAGCTGCGTATGCGTAATCCCAAATTGCTTCGCAATCATTTTAAGTCGGTTATTGTCATTCTTAAGCAGCTTTTTAATGATACGCACTTTGCTTTCCGTCAACTTGTAATTTTTTGTACGTCTTGGGATCACACGGTTAATGAATGCCGGATTTTCGCGGTTATGCTCTATCATTTCAGCCTTCGTAACCCATTTTAGATTCTCGTAGTAGTTGTTTTGTTTTTCAAAGTCGATGTGTATAACAAAGTTATGCTCTGCATCAGGCTTATCTACAAAGTGCTCAGCTACAAGCTTGTGTACGTATCGATTTATTGTTTTTCCTCCCGCAACCCTGATATTCAGCGATCTGTACCCCTGGATAACTGATCCTTTAATGACCACTCCCTCCTTCGGATTGTTCTGAAAGCTTTTCAGCCTGCCGTAATTAGATACTTCGTAATGAGGAGCGTTCTCGATTTCGTCGAAATTAATTTTTGCCCACTTTTCGTTCCAGAAACTCCGACTTACATTTAACTCATTCATTGTGTTAAGGATATATTATTAGGTTTTTTCAGGTTGCATTTAAATTTGCCGCGTCGGCTTGCTATGCGCTTTGCTGGAAACATTTTTGCAATCTTTTTCTGTTGCTATAAGTGTGCCTTATCAGGTTTACACATTTACATTCATCAAAAACTATAAAAATGAAACGTACGCTCATCATCGGCGCTACCGCCAATCCAACCAGGTACGCATATCTGGCTGCTCAAAAACTCAGGAATTACGGTCACCCGATCTTGTTACTCGGCCGGAGAAAAGGTTCGGCTCTGGGAGAAGAGATACATCTTGAAAAGACAGACTGGGAAGACGTGGATACCGTTACATTGTACATTAACCCGAGCCACCAGCCTGAATATTACGATTATATTGTCTCTTTAAAACCCAAACGCGTCATTTTTAACCCTGGTACTGAGAACCCTGAATTTAAAAACATGTTGTTGGATAAAAATATCATACCAATTGAGGGCTGTACGCTGGTAATGCTATCAATTGGTCAATATTGATTGTATTACCACTTAATTAATGCAGAAGCCCACGTGAACCCGCTTCCGAAAGCAGCCAGACAAATCAGGTCGCCGCTCTTCAACCTGCCTTCCTCCCAGGCTTCCGATAATGCAATGGGAATGGAGGCGGCGGTGGTGTTACCGAAGCGTTGCAGGTTATTCACTACTTGCGATTCGCTCAGTCCCAACTGCTGCCGCACATAGTCGCTGATGCGGATATTAGCCTGGTGAGGTACCAGTAAGTCAAGGTCGCTGTGAGTGAGTCCGTTAGCTTCAAGTGCTTCACCAATTACCTCTCCAAAACGCACAATTGCGTGTTTGAAGACTGCATTTCCATTCATGTAAACATTAAATCCGCCTTCTTCCAGCATTTCGCTGTTCACAGGTCTTCCCGGCCTGCTGCTTCCTGGGTCGCGGACATAAAGTTCTTCTGCAAATCGCCCGTCTGCGTGCAGGTGTGTAGATAATATACAATGTTGGGGATCGTCGGTTGCCGATACGACGGCCGCACCTGCGCCATCACCAAAAATCACCGCAGTATTGCGCCCGGCGGTACTTTTATCTATCCACGAAGACTGGATTTCCGAACCTACCACCAAAGCATTCCTGTACATTCCCGATTTGATAAACTGGTCGGCGATAGAAAGCGCATATACAAATCCCGAGCATTGTTCACGAATATCAATGACGGGCTTTCCGTCCATTTTGAGCTCTCGCTGCATTAAAAATGCGGAGCCGGGGAAAAAATAGTCGGGGGTAATAGTTGCGTAAACGATTACGTCAATCTCATCAGCGCTCATGCCAGCGCGTTCCAGCGCCTGGCGGGAAGCAGCGGCGGCCATGCTGTAATTCGTGTCTTTGCCATATTCAAAGTAACGGCGCTCGCGAATGCCGGTACGTTCCTGGATCCATTCATCGGATGTTTCCATCCATTGTGTCAGATCATTATTGGTCACGATGTTTTCAGGAACGTAGTAACCCAAACCTGTAATGCGCGAGAATTTCATATTTGTATTTTGAACAACAAGTTGTCAATGATTTAGTCAGGCCTTTTGTCTTCTCAGATTCTCTGCCAGCGATAATCCGATATAAAGGACGAGTATCAATGGTATTGCAAGGAATTTTAAAGTAACAAGAAGCACGATCGAACTAACTATTAAAAGAAACCGTGCCTCGTTTCCTTTCCAGTCGAAATGTTTGAATTTTAATGCAATCAATGGCAGCTCCATTACCAGCAGGTACGACATTACTACTGTCAGGATCAGGAGATTGGTTGTGTTGATAATGATATCTTTCCAGAATTCACTTTCGAACTGAACTATAAATGGCAGCGCGGCGATCAGCATGGCATTGGCCGGAGTAGGTAAGCCAATGAAGGTATCCGATTGCCTGGTGTCGTTATTAAATTTGGCTAAACGCAGTGCCGAGAAAATCGCAATGATAAACGCAGGATAAGCCTTCCAGATCCCCATCAGGTCGGGAATGCTTTGCATTAACAATTGGTAAACGATAATCGAGGGCAGTAGTCCGAAGGTGACCATATCTGCCAGTGAATCGAGGTCTTTTCCAATGGCGGAACTCACTTTTAGCAGTCGCGCCAGAAAACCGTCCAGAAAGTCAAAAATCAGCGCCACGCCAACGAGGATGCAGGAGATCAGCAGGTTGTTATGAAATGCTTCCACCACGCCAATGCAGCCACAAAGAAGGTTTCCGCAAGTGAGTGCATTGGGTATGTTTCGCCTGATCATGATATCGTCGGGTTTCTTATCTGAAAAATGGATTGTTCTTTTTCTCAAAACCAACCGTAGTTGCATCCATGTGGCCTGCATAAACGGTATAGTCTTCCGGTAAGGTGAAGATTTTGGTACGGATGCTTTCCAGCAATGCGGCGTGGTTCCCGCCTGGTAAGTCTGTGCGCCCGATACTGAGCCGGAAGAGCACGTCGCCGCCAATTACAAAACGGGCTTCGTGACTTACAAATGCAATGTGGCCCGGTGCATGTCCCGGTACAAAAATAATTTCGAGACTGCTGTTACCAAAGCTGAATACTTCTCCTTCTTTGAGGTAACCGTCGAGTTCCGGTTCGTCGAATTTGTAAAAGCCGTAATTGGAAGCGTAAGTTCTTACGGCTTTCAGTAGCGGCTCGTCGAGCTGGTGCAGCGAAAATGGAATGTTGTATTTCCGTTTCAATGCAGCTACGCCCAGCACGTGGTCGATGTGTGCGTGCGTGTTGATAATATGTACCGGTTTGAGGTTGTTGGCCTCGATAAAACCGGCCAGCTCCTCCACTTCCGACTGCTCGTAACAACCCGGATCTATGATAACGGACTCGCCGGTCTCATCATAAAGCAGGTAAGTATTCTCCGAAAATGGGTTGAATGTAAAATCTTTTACGCGAATCATTAAAGTCAGATTTACTGCATTTGACGCAGGGGCGAAGTTACAAAAGACTTTGTAAACAGCCCCTCGGCGTTGACTTAATAAGACCTAAAAGAAAAATGCCACAATGCAAGACCCTCGCATTGTGGCATTTTGATGCTTTGCTTAATTAATCTGCCTTTACTTCCTGCAAAGTGACTATAATGCGGTTGTAGTACAATCTGGTAGTTCCCTCGTAGCCTGAATCCGTACCAACAAAAAGCCAGATCTCTCCATTTGGATTGGCTTTGACGATGAACGGTTTGTCTGCATTCGACTTGTCGATGAGCGTGTATTTCACTTCATCTGTTCCATTTGCCACATCTCCCAGCACCACCACATCCGCACCTCCCTGCGACTGCTGCCCTTTATCCAGGTTAAACTCGTACTCGGTACCTTTCAGGATGGTCCTCGGTTCTGTACCGGATGCGCCTACCTTTACATAAACCGAATTGGCGGGCGACCCCCCGATTCCTACACTGCCGTTTGCTGCATTGGTTCCCAGGTTGATATCAAAGACAGTCTCGTAAGTTTTACCCGGAACAAGGTCGGTTACCTTTTTCTTTAGGTACATAAAAACATCGTCGCTGCGGTTTGTGCTTTGAATCATAAAAGCTTGCTGAGAGCTATCGAGTCCCTTCGGTAAGGAGGTTACACCGGCAGCTAATTTCAAGATCGAAGTGTCAGTTTTGGTGGAATAATCGGAGAATTCAGCCACCCAGCCTTCCTCTCCTGTCTCAAAATTGGAATTCACTGTTGTAATTGCATCCAAACCGTCATCATTGCAGGCAGCCATCGCCAATGTGAAAAGTACACCTGCTGCTGCGATCCATTTTTTCATGGTACAAACTATTTTATTGATAAGGTAAATAATGCGTTGTTTCTTCCAAGAGGCAAATTCCGGCTGCAAGGTTGGAAACGGCACTGCTTTAAAATGGCTTTACACTTACCCGATTGAAAATATAACGGGCCGCTTGTGCAGGTCAGGTTTATTCGATTTCCAGTTCCTGACGGGCATTGTTTTCAAAAATTCGGTAGCTGCAGTGATGTCGGCTGCGATGCTGAGCATTGTATCCGGCTGGCAGGTTTCCAGCAGTGTGTCAAGCAACTGGTTATTCCTGAAAGGAGTTTCCATAAACAGCTGCGTCTGCTGTCGCTGCCGGCTTTCCCTTTCTAGGGTTTGTATCATTTTCTTACGCTGTACCTTGTCGATCGGCAGGTAACCATGAAATGCGAACGATTGTCCGCTCAGCCCCGAGGCCATAAGCGCCAGCAGAATGGAAGACGGACCTACCAGCGGCACCACCTGAATGCCCAGCTGATGTGCAATGTTCACCGCGATGGCACCGGGATCAGCAATACCGGGGCAGCCCGCTTCGGATATTACACCCGCATCGCGGGTCAGCCTTTTCAATGCATCATAAGTTTCGCCCTCAGGAGTGTCTTTGTTCAGTTCGATAAATGTGAGCTGGTCAATCACTTTCCCGAGGCGCAGGCTGCTGATGAAGCGCCTGGCGGTACGCACATTTTCCACAAAAAAAATATCCAGCGCTTCAATAGCCGAAATCACCCCCGGACTGAGTACCTGATCTTGTGTATCATCAGCCAGGACGGTGGGTATCATGAAAAGCTTTAAGGCAGTTTTATGCATTGAAAATTGTAGTTATTGCTTGTTTCCAACCAATCCGGGGCTATTTGCATCCTAAGGTTTATACAAACTTAATCACTATGAAAAGGCTTTTATACTTCACACTATTTCTTACGGTTCTTATTTCCTGTAAAAAAGACAGCATGGACGCGGCCATGAATGGAATTGCTGTTGCAAGCCCGATCGCCGGTAAGTGGCGCCTGAGCCAGATTGAACGCGCTTCCGTAGACAACAGGAACGAATGGGAATACGTTGCTGCTTCTCAGATCGATACTATTGGTTTTCGTGAAGATGGGGTTGTTCTGCAAGCCGACGGTCTGCCGATGTGCTGTGCGCCCAAATCCCTTATTATTAATGGCGTGTTGATGGATATCAAGCCTCAATACCCGATTCCTGCAAACGGACTTTGCGCAACTGTCAACTGTATTTATTGTCCGGTATGGGAAATCACAGTTACCAACAACGAACTAATCGTATCTTCCTGCCTCAAACAACGCCGGAAATACATCAGATAGCCTCGTCGAAAAAGCCTGTAACAGCTGCAACGAATTCTTTCGGTTTTTCTGCCTGCACCCAATGGCCAGCGTCTGCAATGGTTTCAAACCTGGCATCGGGAAACATTTCCTGTATTTCCGCAAAATCCTCGTCTTTAATATAATTAGACTTTTCGCCACGTATAAAGAGCACTGGGCCAGGAATGGGTGTCTCGTATGTGATCTCCTGACCTACATTGGCCATATCCGTTGTGAGTAGCGGCAGGTTAAAACGCCACGCAAAGCCGCCTTCATCCTTTCTGTACAGGTTTTTGAGTAAAAACTGGCGCACTGCCAGTATCGGCTCATATTCCCTTAACAGCTCATCAGCCTCGTTCCGGCTTTCTATCTTATCAAGGGGAATCGCATTCAAGCCTTCCAATATCCTGGCGTGGTGAATAGGGTAACCTTTCGGGCCGATATCAACCACAACCAACGCCTCGTAAGTGCCCGGGTAGGTTACGGCATATTGCATCACCGTTTTGCCGCCCATTGAATGTCCGATCAGGATTGGGTTCTCTAAATGATGTTCTGCTATAAATTCCTTTAAGTCTGCTGCGAAAGTGGGAAAGTCAAGCGGTCCCGCGTGTGGGGAGCGCCCGTGATTTCGCTGATCGACCAGGTATACGCGGTATCCCAGCTCCGCGATTGTCTTGCTGATCCCGGACCAGTTATCGAGCAGGCCGAAAACGCCGTGAAGTATAATGACCGGCTTGCCGTGTTCACCTACCTGTTTAAAATTGAGCTGCATGATATGAGTTGAATGAAATTTAATAATACGATAATATTGGAATTTTTGCCCGCAGGCGCCTCCGCTTAAAAAAGTTTTAAAATTACCGAAACCGGTAAATAATCGGCTGAATACGGAAATGCTGCTGATAAAGGATTTTTAACGATTTGATAACTTGTAAAATATTGAAGTATTGGTACACTATTCTGTATTATTCCAATAGATCAGTTAGTTACGTATATTAGTATTGTATTTTAGTAGGATTAACGTTTTTGTTTCTAAAATAAAAATCTTATTATTTTGCGGTAAATGATCACTCATCGCTATCGATGATGCCCCCATTTATACAAACCAAATCACCAACTTTTATGAACGGGAAAAGTTTACTTTTCAAGGCAGCGTGTTGTGCGCTGGTTACTCTTCTATTAACCATTTTCGGGCCGGATGTTTCTGCCCAGGTAACTTCATCAGCAATCACCGGCCGGGTTACAGACACAAAAGGTGACGCGCTTCCAGGTGCAACCGTTGTGGCGATTCACACGCCTTCCGGTACAAGGTACGGATCTGTTACTAACGAACAGGGTCTGTACACGATTCCGGCAGTTAGGGTAGGCGGGCCTTACTCAGTGACTGTCTCGTTCGTCGGCTTCAGCGACAAATCTCAGGAAAATATCTTCGCAAACCTGGGAACAGCGGCAAATGTTAACTTCGATCTGCAGGACGGATCTACAGACCTGAACGAAGTAGTTGTGACAGGAGCAGGAAGTGACATTTTCAGTTCTGATCGTACTGGTGCAGCTACAACCTTTAACAAAGGATTGCTGGGCAGCCTGCCTACTTTGGGAAGAACGCTGAACGACATTACCAAATACAATGCTTACGGTAACGGCCGCTCATTCGGTGGGCAGGACAGCCGTTATAACAACTTCACCATTGACGGATCGGTTTTCAACAACGGTTTCGGATTGGGTAACGAGGCAGCAGCAGGTGGCCGGACAGGTTCTTCTGCAATCTCGCTGGACGCGATCGAAGAGGTTCAGATCAACATTGCGCCTTTTGACATTCGCCAGTCAGGTTTTGCGGGTGCAGGTATCAATGCGGTAACCCGCTCCGGAACAAACGAATTTTCAGGATCGGTTTTCCATTTCTTCAAAAACAAAAGTCTTGCAGGTGATAAGACTTACGGAAGCAAGATCAATGTAACTGAGTTCAATGAAAAAACGACCGGTTTCCGTTTTGGCGGCCCGATCATTAAAAACAAACTTTTCTTCTTTGTAAACGGGGAGTTTGTAAAACGTTCGAGTCCTGCATTGGATTTCGTCTTAAACCGCGGCCAGTCGGGTGACAACGTATCCCGTACTACTGCTGCCGATCTGGAAGATTTGGGTGCTTTCATGAGAGATAAGTTCCAATATGATATCGGTGCGATTGACGGTTTTAATAACGAGAACAAGAGTAACAAGTTTCTTGCCCGCATTGACTACAACATCAGCGACGCGCACAAACTGACAGTTCGTTACTCACACCACGATTCTGATTCTGACGTGTTGATCAGCCAGAGCAACAGTAGTAACACAGCTGGTTTCGGTAACCGTACCAACTCGCTTTCTGCTATTTCTCCTCAGAATACAGGCTACATTATCCAGGATAATACACGTTCTTTTGTAGCTGAACTGAACTCGAACTTCGGTGGGAAATTTGCAAATAACCTGATCGGTACATTCAACAAGCAGATCGAGGACAGAAAGTATAAAGCGCCGATTTTCCCGACTATTGAAATCCAGAAAGACGGATCTACTTACACTACAATTGGTTCTGATCCATTTACACCAAACAACAAACTGGATTACTCCACGCTGAACATTACAGACAACCTGACTTATTTTGCAGGAAAGCACACGCTTACAGCCGGCGCTTCTTACGAGTATTTCAAGTCGAATAACCTGTTCTTCCCGACTTCAAACGGAGTTTATGTTTTCAGGTCTATCGCGGATTTCAAAAATGCGGCTAACGCATACCTGGCTAACCCGAATCTGACTGTTGCACCGGATACATTGGTTCGTTTCAACTATCGTTATTCATTGCTTCCAGGCGGCGCTGCACCTTGGCAGGAGTTCAAAACGCAAACGATCAGTTTGTATGTTCAGGATGAATACCAGGTTACGCCTAACTTGAAAGTGACGGCAGGTCTTCGTGGCGATTATATCACAATCCCGAACACTTCAAAGCAATATTACAATGCAGAAGTAGCAGGTATCGAATTCAAGGATCCTGCTGGCGAGCCTTACAATGTTAACACGGGTAATGTTCCAAAAGCACGCATTTACCTGTCTCCACGTATCGGTTTCAACTGGGACGTAAAAGGAAATCGTACCACCCAGGTTCGCGGTGGAACAGGTCTGTTCCTGTCCAGAATTCCTTACGTTTTGATTTCAAACCAATTGGGTAACAATGGTGTGAACTCTGCGACAGTTGCCGGAAACAACACGACAGCTTATCCATTTACATTGGATCCGTCACGTTACAACCCGACAACATCGGCTCCTTTGCGTGGCTACCAGGTGAATGCATCTGACGAAAACCTGAAATTCCCTCAGGTTTGGAAAAGCAACATCGGTATCGATCAGCAACTGGGCTGGGGTGTTGTAGCGACTGTGGAAGGTATTTTTAACAAAAACTACAATGCACTCCGCTATATTGACGTGAACCTGAAAGCGCCTACTGCACAGTTTGCAGGTGTTGATAACCGCGACCGCTTCCCGGCTTCTGGCTTGTCTGGCAATGCAGTTAACCCTGCCCGCCTCGTGAACACGACGGTTTCAAACGTGTACGTTTTGACCAACACCAACAAAGGTTATTCTTACTCGATCACTGGTAAACTTGAAAAAGCAGCAACACGCGGCTTCGGTGGAATGATCGGTTATACTTACGGACAAGCGAAAGACATTGCTTCGGTATCCAGTACAGTGGAAGGTAACGTACCGGGTATTAATGGCTTGAACTACCTGGATCTTGCATGGTCGGGTAACGATTTGCGTCACCGTTTTGTAGGATATGTAAGCTACCGTAAAGAGTATGGTGGTAAATTCGGCGGCGCTACCATGTTTACATTGGGTGGTGTTTCTAACAGTGGCACGAAGCTTTCTTACATCAGTTCAACGGATTTGAATGGTGACGGTCAGAACAATGACTTGCTTTATGTTCCAAACAGTGCTTCGGAAATCAGATTCTCTACGCTGACTACAACTGTTAACGGGAAAACTTACACATTCTCGCCTGAGCAGCAAGCACAAGCTTTCCAGCAATATGTTGACAATCACCCATATTTGTCAAAAAGAAAAGGACAATACACAGAGCGTAATGGCGGTGCTTATCCTTGGCTGACTAGATTTGACTTCACAGTTGAGCAGGATTTCTTCGTGAAAGTAGGAGCGAAAAACAAGAAGAACATCATTCGCCTGAGAGCTGATATTTTCAATGTCGGTAACCTGATTAACAACAAATGGGGTGTAGGAAACCAGGTGACTGTTTCTTCAAACAGCACACAATCCAACCCGCTTAACTTCGCCAGTGTTTCAGCAGACGGAGTTCCTTCTTACAGAATGGGAACGCAGGTTGTAAATGGCGAGACTGTCCTGGTTCGCGACGCTTTCGTGAAAGGTCGTACGATCAATGACGTTTGGCAGGCACAGGTTGGTATCCGTTATATCTTCAACTAAGCAGAAATCTGCTGGTTAGCAAGCGAGCCCGGTCATTTGGCCGGGCTCTTTGTTTTTATTCCTTTTTGTAAAATATACTTTGTACCAGCACCGGATTGTCGGTGCAGATGATATCCGGCCCGCCACTCTCCCAGAGCTTCTGATACATTGGCCGCGACGCGCTTGCCTGGAGTGTATCTATATTGCCATTGGTACCCAGCGACGATACGACATTCAGGTTATGTATTTTGTCGTAAAATGGCTTATCCTGCAAATCCCGCGGGGTTAATGCAACCAGCTTTTCCATCGGCAAGCCTGATTTGGTAACTGCTTCAATGTGATCATTACTGTTAAATCCGACAGCCAGCATCATATCCGGCGCAAGCTGGTGTGCTTGTTTTGCCTCTGCCAGCGAGTAGCAAATCAGCACCGACTTATTTGCATTACCGGTCGCTTTCAGCATTTCAATGGTTTTGGGTAAACTGGTTTCGGGCTTTTTATCGACAATCAGTACCAGGTTTTTGTCTTTGCTCCAATCCAGCACGTGCTGTAATGTAGGTATACCATGCTCAGTGATGGTACCCTGGCTGTCTTTCAATTTCAATTTGCTTACCTCTTTCCATTTCTTCTTATTCAGCGGCCCTTTTCCATTGGTGCGGGTTTCGAGCTCGTTATCATGTGAAATGACGAGGAGGCTATCTGCGGTCATTCTTACATCAAATTCGAGTAAAACGCAGGGGACCTGCTTGTAGGTCCTTTCAAAAGTGGCCATACTATTGCCTGGAAAACCGTCTTCGGTACCGCCCTGGTGCGCCATAATCATGGGAGTGGTGCGGCCGGAGGGTTTCAGGTAGTTTTGCAGCGCGTTAGGCATGTCAAATTTGCATTCACCTGTTTGTGCATTACTATACATCGGAATGGCGCCTAGCAGCATTGCAATTCCGTTTTTGACTATTGAGTTCATGAGATTGGAAGTTTAGTCCGCAACGTTGTCTGTCTTCAAAATCGATTCCATTCCTGTCCGGTAGCCTTCTATGATCAGTCTCGAAATATCGTCTGACGTAAAATGCTGTAAGTCCAGGAACAGTGGGGCGATAGGGCGGATTACAGTGAGCTTCATCTGCTTTCCTCTTAGTATAGACCGATCAACATACGATTCAGCCCAAAGAATATTACTGTTAACAATTTGGTTCACAGTGATATCCCGCACGCGTTCGATCAAAGTAATAAGGTTTCGTGCATTGATTCCTTCGGGTTGGTATAGCAGAGGGGAGTGGCAGGCAATGAGCACGATTTCGGTGGCGCCATCTTCAATAGCCTGGCGAATGGGCGCTACTTCGCGCATTCCGCCGTCCAGGTAAAGTTGCTGCTCTATTTCCACGGCAGGCATCAACATGGGAATGGAAGAACTCGCAAATACGAAATCCACATAATGTGGGTCCGTTGTCGAAACATACCTGATCTCGCCGGAGCTGACATTCACAGCACCTACTTTGACTTTAACAGGGGTGTTTGCCAGATAGTCGTTTTTAATGTTTTTGCGGATCAGGTTGTGCAGCGGTACCGGGTCGACGATTCCGTCAAACCTGCTCATTAATGTATTCATTCCGAGCATTACGCGGGAGCGCAGCATAGATATATCCTGCGGCGCGGTGATGTTTTTGATCCAGAATTCAAGCAGACGGCGACCGGCGACCTGCCAGTTAACCTCATTCTTTTCAATAAGCTGTTTGCCTGCCTCATTGGCCAGAAAGGTTGTATTTAATGCGCCTACCGAAATGCCGTAAATCATTTCAGGTTCGAACCCATTTTCGAGTACCGCCTGGATCACGCCAACCTGAAAAGCGCCCTTCATAGATCCGCCCCCAAGGACAAGTGCTTTCATTTATTTAATGAGTTAATGGGTTTATGAGTTAATGAGTTGATGAGTTAATGAGTTGATGAGTTAATGAGTTAATGAGTGAATGAGTGAATGCTGTGGAACCAAGATACAAGCTTTGTCACCCTGAGCGCAGTCGAAGGGAGGAGCGACAACGCAATCCCTTCGACCGCCCGGCGGCGCGGTCCGCTCAGGGTGACAAGATTTCCCTTCCTCCCTTTTCTCCTTCGTCCCTTTCCTCCTTCCCCTCCAATTCTAAACATTTTCAATATTAAATTGATATAAACAGAAGATTTTATTCCAAATTTGAAGATTAGTGTTCAGGAACATCTTTGGTGTTCACAGGATCGGAATCCTGGCCTGGACTACCTCTTAATATCCAGAGGGACGCTGTCCCTTTTACATGCATATGACCCTTTCAATAAAGGAAATTCAAGTTCCTATTGCAGATGAAATGAAGGCTTTCGAGCAGAAATTTCGTCAATTTATGAAGAGCGATGTAATGCTTCTTGATCAGATCATGAACTACATTGTAAGGCGTAAAGGCAAGCAACTACGTCCGATGTTCGTCTTTCTTTCCGCCGGGGTCTGCGGTACTATTTCAGAATCAACATACAGGGGCGGCGCTTTGATAGAGCTTTTGCATACAGCCACACTCGTGCACGACGATGTTGTGGATGATTCCAATTACCGCCGTGGCTTTTTCTCTGTCAATGCTCTATGGAAGAATAAAATTGCGGTGCTGGTAGGGGATTACCTGCTTTCCCGCGGACTGCTTTTGTCAGTCGATCATGAAGAATTCTCCTTGTTGAAAATCGTTTCCACGGCAGTCCGTGAGCTGAGTGAAGGCGAGCTGCTGCAGATAGAGAAAGCGCGCCGCCTTGATATCGACGAAGAAGTATATTACCAGATCATCCGTCAGAAAACAGCCTCACTGATCGCTTCCTGCTGCGCAGTAGGCGCTAGCTCGGTGGGTGCGACCGAAGAGATCGTTAGACGAATGCATGCATTCGGAGAGAAAGTTGGAATGGCATTTCAGATCAAAGACGACCTTTTCGACTATGGCGAAGAAGAAATCGGAAAGCCGCTTGGCATTGATATTAAAGAAAAAAAGATGACCCTGCCGCTGATTTATGCCCTCAACAAAGCATCCTGGCTGGAAAAAAGAAGGGTAATTAACATCATCAGAAATGAAAGCCACAAACCAGGCAAGGTGAAGGAGGTCATTGATTTCGTAAAAAGCTCCGGCGGACTGCGCTATGCTCAGGAAGTAATGCAGCGGTACGTTGAAGAAGCACATGCGATTCTGATGCAATTCGCAGATTCCCCCCACAGAAGATCTCTGGAACAACTGGTACAATTCACGATAGAGCGGAGCAAGTAAAAGTCTTACAGAAAGGCAGCAAAATTTAATATATAAGTAAGTGTAATAATATGACTAAGGATTTAGTTATATTCGTGTACTCACCTTAACGCTGCCGCTTATGAAAACTTTTCTGCTGTGTCTGCTCTTATCCTGCGGACAATTATCAATCGCCCAGTCAGTTGTGCTCTATCAGAATGAAAATAGAGGCGGAGCACCAGTTCCTCCTGATCTGGATAAGAAGTACGGGAGCCAACCCACCAACAATTTCGAAACGCCTTACAGCATTCAGAAACGCTTTCAAAATGCCTTTCAAAGGATACTCGGCAGCGAAATGCGTCAAAACCTGAGTATAAGGGCAACGTTATACCTCAACGAACAAGGCAAAGCTGACTACCTGTTTTTCAGTCTCGCCAACCCTTTCTACCCCACTACGGGGCAGACTGCGAAACCCGAGTCACTGAATCTGGATTCATTATCCAAAGTTGTGCAAATCGGTATCCAGCCTTTTGCAGATAGTCTGATATCGAGACGAACGATAGGCCGAAAGGCGGTGATAGGGATGTACGCTGCGCTTAACTTTTCAAATCTGCCTGCTGGCGTTCCCCACGCTGTTAAGGATAGCGTCATCAGAACACTCGCGGAGGCCGTTGAAACCCGCGATACCATGAGAGTAAAAGAACTTTCGTTAAGCCGGGCGCTGCTTACCTCCGTTCCTGACGTAATCTACCGCTTCCCCAACCTGGAAAGACTTTTTCTCGCTGACAATGATATTGAAAATGCAAGTGTAGATCTGTCCAGGCTACCGAAACTGCAGCAATTGGATTTAAGTGGCAACATACTTAAAACTAACGCGATCAGCCTTCCAAAGAACAAAACCCTGCATTCTCTGAATCTGCTTAAAAATCAAATGGACGATATTCCGCCTGTTGCCAAGAGTTGTAAAAAGCTTCAAACCCTCTGGCTGGGCAGCAATCAAATCACCGCATTGAAGAACAGCAGTTTCAGAAGGGTAAGGCGCCTCAGGGACCTTAATCTTTATAAGGCTGAATTAACTTCGGTCCCAAAAGGCATCAGTAAAATGAAGAGACTGGAAGTGCTCGATTTATATTATAATCAACTTGAAGTGCTGCCCAAGTCTATTTGCAAACTTAAAAGACTGACGCACCTGGCAATTTCTCATAACCAGATCAGCGCGCTTCCGGAGAAAATATACAAGCTGAAAAATGTGCATACCTTATACGCGCACCACAACCACCTCAGCAAACTGCCGGAGCGCATTGTACAAATGCAGAACCTGAAAATACTCGATCTGGGTTATAACTGGCTCACTCAATTCCCAAATGAACTGGTGGCTTTTACAAACTTGCAGGAGTTGGATTTATCAGCCAATAACTTCCCCGAATTCCCTCAGCAATTGCTTCAAATCAAGAAGCTGGATAAGCTTTATTTGCGTGGTAACCCTTTCCTGGGAGAGGATAGGGAAACCAGATATAACCGGCAGTTCAGCTTGTTGAAGGATAGAAATATCGAGGTTTTCTATTGATTGCTATAAATTCCACCAGTAAGTAAACTTCAACACAACAGCTCTGTTTTTAACGCGGAAATTCTCGGGTAAATAGTTGTCGGTATACACGATAAACAAGTCAGAAGCTGGCTTGTACCTCCATTGCAGACGGGCATTCAGGTTGATATTGTCAGCCTGATTGTTGTACTGCATGAATGTCGTGAAGAACAGCCGGTTCGTGAAGGTAACATCTACCCGCGGCCCCACGAGCCAGAGCTGCGTGCGGTTCCAGGGTTCGGGAAGACGGATATCGTTGTAGTTTCCCGCCATTGTAATAGCCACATAAGGCTGAAAACGATAACCCAGCTCCGCACGGAGGTTGTTTCTGTGCCCATTTTGATAGTAACCTCCAAAAATACCTGATGCGAGGAAGGTAAAGCGGTTTTGCGGACCAGAGACAATGTCAAAACCGGTTGCCTTCCATTTATGAAGACTGCCCGTTTCCAGTGTGAAACTGCCCAGGTTTGTTGGGTCAAACGGACGAAGCAAACGAATGTCATAGCTTGCAGCCCACAACGCAATTGTAGCCCTGCTAATAAAATTCACATTGTAGGAT
Source organism: Dyadobacter sp. HNCC25DJ183 (assembly GCF_056895175.1). Classification (NCBI taxonomy): domain Bacteria; kingdom Pseudomonadati; phylum Bacteroidota; class Cytophagia; order Cytophagales; family Spirosomataceae; genus Dyadobacter; species Dyadobacter sp. HNCC25DJ183. The sequence goes on along the minus strand of NZ_JBXHAP010000004.1, from coordinate 651,307 downwards.
AATGTAAATTCTTTATCACTGACATTGAATTTATTATCCCAATACACATTGCTGACCAGCTTTGGTCCGTGACTTATAATCTTCGGGTTCTTGATAAAAAACAGGTAACCGACATTGGGACTAATCTTGTAGTATCCCTGGCGCGTTGCATTGGGTACATATCCGACTTCTGCATTGAAGTTTTTACCAACATACTCATGCTGCCACTGCCAGAAGAAGTTGGCGCGATTGAATTTAAGGTCAGCTGCGTGCGTGAAATCATTACCTGATTTACCGGGCGTAAACGATTTTAGCACCATTACCTTACCTGTCCAAAGGTTTTTCGCACTGGCCAGGTTGAATTCCGCACCGACATTCCGGTTGTACCGATTGGTACCTACATGTCGCTCGGCCACAAAGTTGGTCGCATCCTTATTTACAAAAATGAAACGCACGTTGGAACGGGCAAGTACCTGTCGCTGTAATGCGAGAACCGCGTAGTTATTTCTGGGAGTCAATGTATCATTTGAGCCGGTTTGTACATCCAGCAGGCCCACACGCCAGTTCTTATTGATCTTTCCGCTTACCCTCGCACCAAACTGGATAGGTACTCCCAAACCAATGCGGCGCGAGAAGAATGGGCGAATGGTAGCGTACCCGAAGTTGGCGAAAAGGTCAGCGTTTTCGAGAAAAAACTGGCGGCGCTCCGGGAAAAATAGCTCAAACCGATCCAGGTTAGTTTGCTGTACATCCACATCCACCTGCGAAAAATCTGGATTGACTGTCAGGTCCAGGTTCATGGAAGGTGTAAGTCCGATCTTCACATCACCGCCGATAGCGGGTTTGTAGTTGGGATGTGCGTCGGTCTGATAGTTTTTGGTCAAACGCGTCGCTGCGTAAGGAATAAGCGAAACGTTTGGTCCCGGGTTCGGTGGCGGGGTATCCCAGACCAGCACGCCCGTGTAAGCTAGCGAAGCCGAAGGAAACTGGCGTGGTACCGGCGCCCAGGCCGACTTTTCGGAGATTGTCAGATCCTGGCGGCTGAAATTAATTCCCCAGCGGGTAATACCGGGTTTGTAGCGAATACTTTTGAATGGAACCGCAGCTTCCCAAACCCATTTGTCATCGTCGTTTTTCACCACACTGACCCATTTATTATCCCAGCTCAGATCCACAGTACCGCCGTCGCCCTGCTGTCCGTCCCAGGGAGCTCCTGCCGCATTGGCCCCAAACGAAAAACCGTTTGTCTTATCGTCGAACGTATCCATGAAGAGAAGGAAGTTGTCGTTTTTACCAAAAGAGAAATCCCTTTTCAATGACTCGACGATAATGGAACCTTTCACGGGCTTGTGGTTGACGACAAGTATGTAGAGGTTGTTCTTGTCATAGCAGAGCTTTACGTCGGTTTGCGCCCGCGAAAAGCTGGTGTCCATGGGCGTAATCATAAAGAAGTCCCGCGCCGTTTCGGCAGCGCCCCAGGCCATATCATCGGCTACACCGTCGATAACAGGCTCCGACGTTGCTGCATGAATGTGATACTGGTAATTTTCATTGGGTTTCTGGGCAATGCTTCCTGAAATGATTAGGCAGAAGAATAGGCAGGTTAGGATAGAAGTACGTTGCACTTGTCGGGGTTAAGGAATTAGGAAGATGGAGCTGAATGCATTAGTTTCTGAACCACTTGGCATCGGCATAAAATGTGCCAAAAGGAACAATCGAAGAAAGGAAAGATAAGAGCGACTTTTTAAAAGACCAGCTTCTTTCTATTGCAACCTGAATAAGTAAAATAACGAAAAGGACGAAAAGAACACCGTGGGCTGTACCCACGTGACGAACAGCCATCGGCATGCCTGCGAAATATTTCAATGGCATTGCAATGCCCAGTAAAACCAGGTAAGATATACCCTCCAAAAAAGCCACGATGCGAAGGCGGCCCAATGCAGATTTAATGAGGTCGGAAAACATATTGAAATTCAGATTAGAAATAACAGATTTGAATGTAAAGATACATACTGAACGGTTTTGAACCCGGAACTTTTTGTATACACCAGAACAAAAAAGAGGGTTCAGCCAAAGCTAAACCCTCTTTCCCGGAGACCCGGCTATTCGTTACACAGCTGCCACTTTCTTCGTTTTCGCTTTCGGAAGTCCGGCAGGTGCATTTTCTTTATTTCTCATTTTTACAAAATCCTTGAAGCGGCGGATAGTAGCCATTGTAAAGCCAATCACCAGTACGAATGTACCCAGCCAAAGAATGTTGATCAGTGGCTTCTCCGTTGCTTTCATAACAATGAAATCACGTTGGGTAGTGTTCACGCCGAAGGTAAACTGCCCTGTTTGCGGATTGATTTCCTGGAACTGGATGCGTAAACCCAGATCGTTGCTCGTTTCCGGTTTGCGGGCCACCATTCTGTCGCGGATTACGAATGAAGGTGTAATCACAAATTCTTTATCCTTATCCAGAATGCGAACGATCGCTTTTACAGCAGCATCGCCAGAACCCAATGTAACACCTTCCACTTCTTCCGTCCTTACTACATTGTCCAGAACAGCTACGTAATCGTTAACGAAAAACGTGTCGCGCAGGTTGACTGTAAAGTTCTCAGTCTGGCTCCAAACCGGCTCAGCAGTAGGGTTGGTGACCATGGAAACGTAGGTGTACAAATCTTTATCAACCTTGCGCTGAATGTCCGGAGAGGACACAATGCCGCCCATTCTCGGATTGATTTGTACGCGGGGGAACAATGTGAAAATCCGGCCTGACGGTTCGCGATACTCGATTTCGTAGTAGAAGTTTTCGGGGAAAATCTCGATGGTATCTCCCTTTGCATTGTATTTTTTTCCGTCTACTACAATATCGCGCAATGCCACAGCATGGAAATCACCTTCTACGATATCAACCCAGCTTTTTGGTATATAGCCCGGAATGTGGCGTGGTTCTACGCGTACATCGCGCCAGGTAAGCATATAGTCGCCCATTTTCTCGGCTTTGTTGAGCCAGAGCGTAATGTTCTCCTTGTTCTCTTTATTGTCGTTGCTTGTAAATTCCTCACTGCGAGAGATCATCAAACCTGAGTTGTTAATCGAAACAACTTTGGTATAGGCAGACGAAAACAGGATCCCTATCAGCATCAATGCAACACCAATGTGCGTTATTGCGCCTCCTGACAGGTTATAGTTTCCACGAATGATATTCAGCAGGATCGTTCCGTTTGCAACAATGGCGAAGATGGCGGTTGTGAGCAGCACGATGTACTGGATATCACTCACACCTTTTACCGTAATCACAGCCGCACTGATCAGAAGCGAGATAAGCAGTGGGTTATAAAGTGCCTGCAGATTTCCTTTGCCCGTGCGTTTCCACCAGAAGAACTGACCGATACCAGTCAACACGATGATAAGCGAGAAGAACCAGAGCTGGAATTTATTGTAATGGGCGATCTGGTCGGCCGGCAGCGCCATGTTCAATACCGTTCCAAATGCTTCGGCTATCTTATTGTAAACCGGGATTGATGTTGTAGCCAGAATCTGAAATCCGGAAAGGCAAAGCAGGGTAGCGCCAATGAAAATCCAGAATTCCTGAGAGTAGGTAGATACTTCCTCTTCGTCGCTCGGCAAAGATTTCCAGCGGTAAACCAGCAGTGCAATCGAAACGATTGTGAATGTGAAAAGGTAGATCAGTAACTGACCGGACAAGCCAAGATCTGTAAACGAGTGAACAGAAGCGTTACCTAAAACTCCACTTCGCGTCATAAACGTGGAATAAAGGATCAGGATAAATGTCGCGATTGTTAATATGAAGGATGTTTTCAATGCAGTTGCATTCCTCCTTGCGATGATCATGGTATGAACCGCCGCTACGAGCACCAGCCAGGGTACAATGGAAGAATTTTCAACTGGATCCCAGTTCCAGTAGCTACCGAAGTTAAGCGTCTCGTAAGCCCAGTAGGCACCCATTAAAATTCCGACACCGAGTATCAGCGCAGAGAAAAGTGCCCATGGCAATGCAGGACGTACCCATTCCTGAATTTTCTTACTCCAAAGTCCTGCGATCGCAAATGAAAACGGGATCAGCGTGGAAGCGAAGCCGAGGAAAAGGGTAGGAGGGTGGATTACCATCCAATAGTTTTGCAACAGCGGGTTCAAACCATTTCCGTCTTTTGGAATGAAGTTCGGGTCCATCTTGTAGACAGGCAGATCCGGCATTACTTCTTTTAATAACAAGAACGGGGTAGAACCTATTTTCAGATCCAGGCCTGGAATGACCACGCCGAGGATCATCGATGTAAGGAATGCTTGTACCAATGCAAAAACCGTCATCACAGGAGCCTCCCATGAACGGTTTGAGAAGATCAGAATGCAGCCCAGCACTACATTCCAGAAAATCCATAGCAGGAAGCTGCCTTCCTGATCCTGCCAGAAGCTGGAAATGGTATAACCGGTTGGTAGAGAAAGCGAGGAGTTTTTCCAGGCATAGTGGTATTCAAAATAGTGGTTTCCGATGATCCAGTACAGCGAAAATACCACACCGATTACCGCAGCCATATGGACAAAGAACACAACCCTCGCAAATCGTTTCCAGGTGAGGGTATCTTCCAGCGAAGCCGCCTGCATTCCGGATTTGAAATAGGCGAATGTAGCAACTAGCGCTGTTACAAATGCAATAATAACCAGCAGGTGCCCTGCACTTCCTATGGTACTGTGAATCATAATTGTACTGCGGTATGTTCAGTGGTTTCCATCTTCCCGTTCTCGTATTTAGACGGACATTTCATGAGTATTTTTTCAGCTGAAAATGTTCCGTTTTTCATTTTACCAACCACAACAACCTGTTCTGATTTGTCAAAATCCTGAGGTTTAGAGTTTTTGTAAACAACCTTTTGCTCAACATTATTATTATCCACCAGCGTGAACACAAAGTAGTTAGGGTCTACTTCTGGCTGGTATTCCATTTCAAGGATCTGGCCGACATTGTCTTTTTTAAGTTTTCCAACAACGTGGATACTTTCTTCGTCACCATCCTTGGCCATTTCTCTGGCTTTGGTAAAATCTACATAAGTACTTGCGTCTCCGGCAGTTGAGACGATAATTCCTATTGCAACCGCAATAATGATAAGGCCGAATATCTGGATCTTTTTCACTGGATTAACCTATTTGATATTTAACTCTTTTTCAATTTTTCTAAGCTTGCTGTCAATGCGCAGCATATTAATGGCAATTCCCGCAAACACTACGGCAATTACAGCCACAACGACCCAGATCTTACCATCTTCTCGCAGCTTATCGGCCATAGGCACATCGTCAGTGGCCTGTGCGAATACATTGACGGATAGAAGAAGTAAGGTCAGCAGGATGAGAGAAAGTCTTTTCATCATATTTAATAGACTCAAAATCTTAACGAAATTTTGATTTGAAATGTTTACCGGATTCTAAATTAAGCTTAGTGTGCGACTTTATCGCCGGTTGTCAGGGATTCTTCCTGCACCCGGTTGATGTGCTTCATACGTATCCGCAGCTCGGCCAGCCAGAGTCCCAGAAGGATATAACCGATCACAGCCGGGTAAAATACTTTGCGGATATCGTTGTTGAAATCGTAAGAGCCGAATGTACTGTTACCGCCACTGCCCGGATGCAGCGAGTCTGTCAGACGGGGCAGGATGTAAATGATCGGGATAAAAACGGCAAATGCGAAAATGTTGTAAACCGACGAAATGCGCGCTTTTCTCTGCTCATCCTCAAAGGAGCTTCTCAGCAGCAGGTAAGCCAGGTAAATCAATATCCCGACAGCCGCTCCATTCAATTTCGGATCGTTTGGCCAGGGATCGCCCCAGGTGTAATTGGCCCAGATAGAGCCCGTCAGGCAACCCAGTATACCAAAGAAAATGGCAGACTTGGCTAGCTCGCTGGCAATATCGTCATCATTAATTTTTCCCTTGTTCAGGTATCTGATCGAAAAGACCATGGATAAAAATAGCAGGGTTGTCATGGCGAGCCAAAGTGCCACGTGAAAGTAGGTATTGCGGATACTTTCGTTGATAATGGCCAGGCGCGGTACGGGCCCGATCAATCCCATGACGATCACATAAAATATGATCGCGATACACAGGATTTTCCACCAGATCTTTCTCATTTTGAATCTTTTTACCTTAATGTTTGTGCCCGCTCTCTGCTAAAATCAACTTCTCCACAGATAAGGAAAAAGCAGGTAGCTGAGCGTAATTACTATGAGATCAATAGATAATAGTGTGGTGATTTCGTCCGTGCTGACAGACCAATCCAGTCCGTCGAGCGCGTTTTTCGCCAGCCTGATTGTCATCAGAAGCATGGGCAGGATGATAGGGAAGCTGAGTACCGCCATTAAGGTCGCACTGTTGTCTGCTTTGGAGGCGATACCTGCCACCAGCGTGAGCACGGAAGCAAAACCGATTGCCGCCAGCACAATGCTGATCAGATACAAGCCGATATCTCCCACCGGATTTCCCATAACCAGAGAATAGATCGCAAAACCGATTCCCGACAATGCGAGCATGATCAGCGAATTATAAATGATTTTGGAAATGATAATCGCTTGGGGGCTGCACAAGCTGTAATAGTACATCAGCCGTCCATGCCGTTCCTGAGAAAAACTCTTGGCAATTGCATTGACCGCTGTAAACAAGATAATGATCCAGAATAACGTATTCCAAACGATAGGAGTGAGCTGGTTCCGGCGAAGGCTGAAACTCAGGTAAGCCACAAAAACAGTGCTGACAACGTACAGTAACATGCCGCTAAGCGCATATTTTTGTCGCCATTCCAGGGTTACTTCTTTCCAGATTAGGGTTCTGATCTCGTTCAAATCGTGCAATCGGCTATCTGCGATCAGCTATCGGAGCGTCGCTTAATGATGAAAATCCCGGACTGGGATCCTCTGTTTCGAGCTGCAAAAATACGACATAAAGCCTCAGGGAAATAATAAAACGGACAGGATTTTGAGCGACTGTTGTCATAAAGCATTTGAATTCCGCGTGGAAATATTTGAATTGCGGGTGGATAGTGCTTTATTTGTGGTTTAAATAAAATCAATCTAAATAAGCATAGATGCCCGGCAAGAATGTAGCTCAGCTTCGCAAAGGCGAAACAGGTGTGATCAAATCTTTCACCGACCGGGATCTGTCTTTGAAGTTGCTGGAAATGGGCTGTCTGCCCGGTGCGGAGGTGAGAGTGGAAGCGGTGGCACCCTTTGGCGATCCGATCTGCATTAATGTTTCCGGCCAGTATAGTTTATCTCTTCGCCTTAACGAAGCGTCTGTCATTGAGTTGGAATAAGGTTTAATGCTGTTTACAGTCTTCTCCATTGAAACAAGGAAATATAAAAGTAGCGCTGGTAGGTAACCCGAATGCCGGCAAATCCACATTATTTAATGCATTAACCGGTTTACGTCAGAAAACCGGCAATTTCCCTGGTGTTACAGTCTCCAAAAAGTCAGGAACATTTAGAATCCCTTCCAATAATAACCACGAAGAAGCACAGGTAACCCTGGTCGACTTGCCTGGATTGTACAGTATCTATCCTAAGTCGAAGGATGAAAGTGTGGTAATGGACATTCTGGCCAATCCAAAACATCCCGACTTTCCGGATGTGGTTGTAATCGTGGTTGACGCTTCGAACCTGCAACGAAACCTGCTGCTGTTTACCGAAGTGAGCGACCTTGGGATACCTTCCGTCATTGCTTTGAATATGCTTGACGTTGCGGAGAGCATGAGCCTCACAGTGAATGCAGTACAGCTTGCAATGCAGCTGAATGTGCCTGTTGTCAGTATCAATGCAAGAACAGGAAAGGGCGTTGACAAGTTAAGAGATGCGATAGGGCAACTTTATCATTCTCAGGAGAAGGCCGCGCAATGCTATTTTTACGAACCTAAGGAAAGTGAGGCCAATCTTATTGGGGAAGTCAAAGAGATCTACCAGCTTGAAAATGACTATGTTGCATTGCAATATGTTTGTCAGCACGATAATTTCTCCTTCCTCGAACAGCCGGCGAGGACGCGTTTGGACAAGCTGATCGAGAAGTATGGTTTTGATGAAAAGCATTTTCTCGCCACGGAGACCATTGCGCGGTATGAAAAGATCAAACCGATTGTTTCAAAAGCGGTTAAATCTGCGGGGATCACGGAGCAACCTTACTGGACGAGAAAGCTGGACAGTATCCTGCTGCATCCTTTTTGGGGCTACATTTCTTTTCTGGCTGTCCTGGTCATCGTATTTCAGGCCATTTTCGCGTGGGCAACTTACCCCAGTGACCTGATCGATGCGGGTATTGCGCAAGTAATCGAATGGACTAAGGAAGTACTTCCGCCCGGGGTTTTAAACGACCTGATTACGGACGGTATCCTTGCGGGAATTGCTGGCATTGTCGTTTTTATTCCACCAATTGCTATTCTTTTTGCATTGGTTTCGATCCTGGAAGAATCGGGATATATGGCACGGGTAATGGTAATTATGGACAAATTAATGCGCCCGTTTGGCTTAAATGGCCGGAGTGTGGTGCCTCTTATTTCAGGAGCTGCCTGTGCGGTACCTGCGATTATGACGACAAGGAGCATCAGCAGCAGATATGAACGGCTGCTTACGATCCTGGTCACTCCGCTGATGAGCTGTTCTGCGCGGTTGCCCATTTATACGATCCTTATTGCGTTGGTGGTACCATCTACTACAGTGCTTGGTTTTCTCAATTTGCAAGGTCTGGTTTTACTCGGACTGTATGCTTTGGGTTTGATTGGTGCCTTGTTCTCAGCCTGGCTGCTTTCACTTTTTATTCCAAGAAAAGAGCCCAGCTATTTCATGCTTGAAATGCCTTCCTATAAGTTGCCAAGGTGGGGACATGTGGGTTTTACGATGTATGATAGTGTAAAATCGTTTGTGCTCGAAGCCGGGAAAGTGATCATGGCGATCTCGATCATTCTTTGGGTGTTATCCAATTATGGTCCGGGCGATAAGATGGCGCTGGCCGAGCAGCAGACTGTTGAGCAAATGCAGGCTGCACCTCAGGAGCAAATTGATGCGGCAGTAGCGTCGGCGAGATTGGAGCATTCTTATGCGGGACAGTTCGGTCGTTTTATCGAACCTGCAATCCGCCCGCTAGGCTACGATTGGAAGATCGGGATTGCGTTGCTTGCTTCTTTCGCGGCGCGGGAGGTATTTGTGGGTACAATGGCTACTATATACAGTATTAGTGGTGATTCGGAGGATGTACCTACGGTAAAAGAGCGGCTTTTGCAGGAGAAGAATCCGGATACCGGAGCGCCGATGTTCAGTCTGGCGGTATGTTTCTCACTCCTGATGTTCTACGTATTCGCGATGATGTGTATGAGTACGATCGCAGTGGTACAGCGTGAAACCCACGGCTGGAAATGGCCACTGATCCAATTAGCTTACCTCATGGTACTTGCGTACGGATCAGCATTTGTAGTTTATCAGTTGCTGAGTTGAGCTGCTTCGATGTCGGAATGCGTTATCCGCTTTTTGCCACGAGATATTTCAACGATTGTGGAAAGATCTACTTCCAGAGGTTGATTAAAATCTTTCGAGGAAACATTTTTGGGCACGGTCCGAACAAAAAAAGGTTTACTTGCTTTTGCAGTATAATTCCTTCTCTTTTTTGCGGGCAACCCGTGTTCCAATGATTCTGACTTTCCCATCTCTAACTAAAAAATAAGAAGTTAATATTCTTTTCAGGAAGCTGGTTCCAATGCAAAGGAAGCGAACTTCTCTGGATCTGTTGCTAATAAGGATTAGTCGATTGCGATCTCTAAAAGTACTTTCCGCCTCAATATTAAGGATTTGGTGTTTTTCCTCAGATTTTCGTTCGTTTCCTTTATCCCAATCAAAGTTTAGTGGTGCCAATTGCAAATCAACTAATGTGATATGCATTTAGACGTACATGACTCAAATTAGTAACGTATTCCAATATCACCAACCCAGGCTATCCACAACATCGGAAGCGATTAATGCGCTTTGACCTCTTTGAGCGGCGGCTTTGTCTCCGGCTAATCCGTGTTGGTATACTCCGAAAATTGCGGCTTCGTGAGGTTCGTATTTCTGTGCCAACAGACTGAGAATTATTCCCGTCAGTACGTCGCCGGTACCGCCCGTTGCCATTCCGGGGTTTCCGGTTGAGTTGAAATGTACTTCTCCATTTGGAAGAATGACAGCGGTATTAGCACCTTTCAGACATATAATGACCTTGTGTTTCGCCGCAAATTCCCGACCAAGTTCAAGACGATCAAATTCGTTCTCACTATCACCTGCCAGTCGCTGGAATTCTTTCGGGTGCGGAGTCAGAATGGTGTTCTTGGGTAGCTTGTCCAACAAGTCGCGTTTCGAGGATAGTATGTTCAGCGCATCTGCATCTATGATCAAAGGTACCCTGACTTCTTCGAGCAATCTTTCAAGTACATTCGCCACCTCGGCCTCCTGTCCGACTCCCGGCCCGATTCCCACCGCCGAGTAGGAGCTAAGCTCAGGCAATTTACTCAGGTGATTTTGCGCCTGATCTGCTGAAACCATGGCTTCCGGAATGGAGATCTGAATGATATTGTAGCCGCAAAGCGGAGAATGCATTGTCAATAAACCCACTCCTGAGCGCAGGCAGGCTTTTCCGGATAACACTGCCGCACCCATTTTACCGAAACTCCCGGCCAGCAGCAAAGCGTGTCCGTAGGTGCCTTTATGCGAAAATTTATTCCGTGGCTTAACCAGCAGTTCAGCTGCCTGTCGATCGGTGAAGAAGTACGGACTTTGGGCTTCATTAATGAACTGTTGATTCAACCCGATATCAACTACGTGCCACTCTCCGGTGAAAGCGGCATTTTGCGGGAATAAGAATGAAAGCTTCGGAAGTTGAAAAGTAACCGTAAAATCCGGCTCTATAATCACGTCCTCTTTCGCATTCGACTGATCTGTGTAGAGCCCGCTTGCTATGTCAACAGATACAATCCTGTTGGGTAATGCATTGATTCTTGTGATGATTTCAGCCAGAATTCCCTCTACCGGCCGCGACAAGCCTGACCCAAGTAGTGCATCAATGCAAACTACCTGGGAAGAAATTACTGGGAAGTCAGCAACTGACTGAATGTAAACCGGCGTAAGCTGATCCTGCAACCGGATCAGATTGGCTTGAAAATCTTTTGAACTTTTGTCTGTATATTCAACAATAGCAACCTGCACATCGTAGCTCCGCTGACTGAGTAAACGCGCAATCGCCAGGCCGTCGCCGCCATTGTTTCCCTTTCCGCAAAACACGCAGATTGGTCTTGTATTAACATATTGATTGCAAAACCAGCCGACAAAAGCTGCCGACGCACGTTCCATCAAATCGAGGGAAGAAATGGGTTCGTTTTCAATCGTGTATTTGTCCAGGTTCCGGATTTGTTCTGCACTTAATATTTTCATGCGCTTTATAATGAATGAGGTAAGTATCTGTTCCAAATCTTCATACCAGCTGGTCTGGCCGATTGTTTTACGCTAATAATTGCGATAAGTGCTTTTAGATAAGCGGAAATAATCTTAGATTTGCACTCGTTTTCGCAAAAGCTGTTTTGAATGAAGGGGCGTCACCCCGTCCGCTGGGAACAAGCTATCACTTAAATCTATAAAAAGCATTCGTCATGAGCGAACTTATTAAACTCGTAGAAGCTACGATTGAAAATCGTAAATCCGAGTATCCTGAATTTTCATCAGGCGACACAATCAACGTACACGTTAAGATTCGTGAAGGTAACAAAGAGCGTATCCAGCAGTTCCAGGGTACCGTTATGCAACGTCGTAATCTTAGCTCAAGCGGCGAAACTTTTACAGTACGTAAAATCTCAAACGGCATAGGTGTTGAACGTGTTTTCCCAATTCTTTCACCAAGTATCGCGAAAATCGAATTGATCCGTCGCGGTAAGGTGCGTCGTTCACGTTTGTTCTATCTACGTGGCCGTCAGGGTAAAGCAGCTCGCATTAAGGAGCTTAAAGTGACTAAATAAAGTCCCTCTCAAAAATTTTAAAACCCTGCAAGTGATTTTTTCTTGCAGGGTTTTGTTGTTTTGTACAAATCCGCCAATTCAAACAGCACAATACAATGACAATCGAATTCTTCAAATACCAGGGCACCGGAAATGATTTCGTGATGGTCGACGACAGAAACCTGCAATTCCCGGTTTCGAAAGAACTCATTGCGTCAATCTGCCACAGAAGATTCGGTGTAGGTGCTGACGGGCTGATCCTGCTTCAAAATGACGGAGCGTACGATTTCAGAATGGTATATTTCAATGCAGACGGTGGAGAAGGCAGCATGTGCGGCAATGGCGGGCGCTGTGTTGTTCAGTTTGCCAGCGACCTGGGCGTTTTCTCCGGTAAAACGCGGTTTATAGCAGTTGACGGCGAGCACGAAGCTACGATCAGCGGCGACACCATCACACTAAAAATGTCGGGAGTGAAAGATTTGGAGCGGTACGATGCATTTGATTTCATGAATACAGGCTCCCCACATTACGTCACTTATGTGGATGATGTAAATGAAGCAGATGTTGTAGGTATCGGAAGCGAGATCCGTTATGGTTCGGTTTATGGACCCAAAGGCGGCACAAACGTGAATTTCGTTGAGATAATCGAGGAGAACCACCTGAGCGTAAGAACGTACGAGCGCGGGGTAGAGGATGAAACGTTCAGCTGCGGAACCGGCGTTACAGCCTGCGCATTATCTGCCCATTTAAGAAAAGGCTGGGGAAGTCCGATCAAAGTAGAAACAATCGGCGGTACGCTGCAAGTCGCTTTTACCAACACTGCCAATGGCGAATTCAGCGATATTTATCTGATTGGCCCGGCCGTAAAGGTTTTCAGCGGTACATTGACTGTATAGGGATTTGCAGGGCGGCAGCCTAACTTTCGAGTATGCCGCCTTTTACATGAAAAATGGTCTTTTCAGACCATTCAGGCACCCGGCAATAGTCCATCGCAGCTACCTTACTGCGAACACCGTTGGTGCAGATCACAATAATAGGATCGTAGTTTGCCAGCAGCTTCCTTTTTTCCCTGATATCAGCGAGCGGGATATTGATCCCGCCCTCATTAAACTCCTCAAATTCCCATTGCTCACGAACGTCAACAAGCACTGAACCTGGCTTTTTGGTCAAATCCAGTGCCTGTGACAAGCTGATATCAGAGTAACTCTTACGCATTTACCTCAATACAGCAAAAGGATGGTTGGTCTCAACCGGGATGTTTTTGGCGATCAGCTTGTGAATGTCGCGTAGAAAAAGCTTTTCTTCTTTGTCGCAAAATGAGATAGCAATCCCTTTTGCTCCCGCTCTGCCTGTCCGCCCGATCCTGTGAACATAAGTTTCCGGGATATTCGGGATCTCATAATTGATCACGTGGGTAAGATCGTCTACGTCAATTCCGCGGGCAGCGATATCAGTTGCTACCAAAACGCGGGTAGTCTGGCTTTTGAAGTTTTTTAATGCATTTTGACGCGCATTCTGCGATTTATTACCGTGGATAGCTTCCGATGTAACGCCGGCTTTTCTCAAAACCTTCACCACTTTATCGGCTCCGTGTTTGGTACGTGTAAAAACCAATGCAGTTGAAATGGACTGGTCCTGCAAAATATGCAGCAGCAGCGAATTCTTGTCGGATTTGTTCACAAAGAAAACAGACTGCCTGATCGTATCAGCTGTGGATGAAACCGGAGTTACTTCCACTTTTACAGGCTGGTTCAGGATCGTTCCCGCAAGCTGCACAATCGCCGCGGGCATGGTAGCCGAGAAGAAAAGTGACTGCCTTTTAGCCGGCAATAATTTTATAACTTTTTTGACGTCATGCACAAAACCCATATCCAGCATACGGTCTGCCTCGTCTAAAACGAAAAATTCCAGCTGGTTGAGTTTAATGAAACCCTGGGTGATCAGGTCGAGCAAGCGGCCCGGTGTCGCCACCAGGATATCAACTCCTCTTCTTAATGCGTCGGTCTGGGGCTTCTGCCCGACACCACCGAATATCACTGTATGTTTTAACCCGGTATGGCGACCATAAGCAGCGAAACTTTCGCCGATCTGAATCGCAAGTTCCCTCGTTGGTGTTAGTATCAATGCGCGGATCCGCTGTCTCTCGGTATTGCCAACAGGCTTGTTGTAAAGCAGTTGCAACATAGGTATTGCAAAAGCGGCCGTTTTTCCTGTGCCGGTCTGCGCGCAGCCGAGCAGGTCTTTCTGGTCTAAAATAATCGGGATCGCTTTTGCCTGAATAGGGGTGGGGGTAGTGTATCCTTCTTCTTTCAGAGCCTTCGTAATAGGCTCAATGAGTGTTAATTCCTGAAATGTCATTTGTTTTATTTAGCGGCTGTTTCAGATATTGATTCCCAGCCAGATTTTATTGTGGCCAGCGGCCGACGTTATAACAGCAGTTACGTTTTTAACGTTCATGAAAAAATATCGCACGATTGTCTGCCCTTTTCATAAATTTAGCTAATTCTCATCAACCATATGTAGCCATGATCAAAAACAGTACTTTAACATTCCTGCTCTCCCTCTTGTTTTTCGCCGTACAGGCGCAGGATATCATCGTCAGGAAGAATGGTAAAACAGTCGAAGGAAAGGTAACCGAAGTAGGCGTCGACCGCATTACTTACAAGATTAACAAGGAAGAGAGCAGCGCCAATTTCGTGATCCTCAAAAAGGATGTTCTACGCATTGAATTTGAAAATGGACAAACCGTTTTCATGACCGACCGGATTGATGGCGGCCGGGCCAAAACCGTCATAGAACGTGAAAATGAAGATTTCGGTGCTAACCTGATCAACATCTCTCCATTTAAAGCACTTGACAGCGGCCCCGGTTTCGGCATCAGCTACGAGCGTATAGTGGACAAAAAGGGCTATTTCGGAATCATTATCCCGCTGACGGTCACCATTCCGGGAACTTCTACCTACATCTTTGACGTGTCAGATAACAATGGATCTTACATGTTCTATTTTTCTCCCGGTTTAAAGATTTATCCATTCGGACAGCGAAAAGTTACCTACGCGGTCGGTCCGAACTTCTTCTTTGGCAAAGGCGAAAGATGGAATAATTCATCGATCTACGATCCCAATACAGGCGGGTATATCTCAAACGAGCAAAACACTGAATGGGTGAGAATGGGCTTGCTGGTTAACAACTATATTAATTTTCAGGTTACACCCAAATTTCAGATCAGCCTCAACGGTGGCTTGGGTTCCAGGTATGTGGATCGGGAAAAGTACCAGGTATCTACCACGGTGATCCGTGGCTTGCAAGTAACCGGCGAATTCAGTTTCAGCCTTGGATTCAGGTTCTGATAATGAAACCTATTTAACAACCCTGAAAACCGGATACCGCAGAAACTCCTTTTCGCGGTAAACCGACTGATCATAAATAAAGTCGAGCTGGGCATTTGCATTCTTTGCAAACTCCGGTTCGGCTTTCTTTTTTGCTTCCAGCTTTTGTTTCAGCTCAGGTGATTTGGCAAGAAGCGCCGCCGCCAGATCTTCAAACACATAATTGGAATAATGCTCTTTCGCCTGCAAAATCGTGTCAAAGAAATTCCATTTGAAAAAGGAGTCCACTGCTTTCGGTTCCAATGTTTCTACAATATAGCGGTTAGTCCATTGGTTGACAGGTATATACCAATCTCCTTTCTTGAAGGTAAGCCTTTGTTTTTCAGTTCTGACATTTACGCTGGTATGCCAGTAATGTCCCTCAAACGGCGACTTTGGTGATTCCAGATCTTCTATATAGTAGGTTTCAACATCAAGTTCCGTATCTTTTTCAAGCTGCTGCATGGATACCTGGTTGAGTTTCAGCAATGCAACTACGTTATGCCAGCCCTGCGGAATCACATATGCATCTGGTTTCGTGACTTCGTCCAGCGGAACGTAAGTATCATAGAAAGGGATTGTTTTGGTAAATGGCTTTGTGCGGTCATAATGAAGCCGCTGGGCTCCGGTTACCTCGCTTTTGATATACTCTGGTTCGTACCCTTTAAATTCGATCTGCGTATTTTTCGCCTTATCCACCTGCCAGGTTATCGCAAATCGCTCCTGCGTTTTCACCGACTCTTTCGTTTCCTGGCGTAATTTCAGCAGCTTGTTCCTGTTAGCAGCCAGGAATTTGAGGTTCCCGTGCAGGTAAGCGTACGTGGCCTTCACACGCTGATCGTACGGTTTGAGCATGTGGGTCTCTGTCATCACACCAATCGTGTGAAACAATGCCGCATAACCCGTAGAATACCGCGGCCAGTCAGGAAACTGAACAAATCCTTTGTCGGGCGTCTGGCCCCAGGCATTTACATAAGGAGTGGATTCAAACCCTGCCTCTTTCAGGTGTTTGTACATATAAGGCAGGAAAACTTCATTGTTGAAATCGCCCAACGGTCCGCCGAGCTTGTCTTTCTGCGCATAGTCGAGGGTCATCACATATTGGTAATCTGCTCCATTGCTCACGTGCGTATCTGCAAAAAGATCGGGGTCCAGCTCGTGAAAAATAGCCGCGAAACTCCGCGCATTGCGCGTGTCACTTTTGATGAAGTCTCTGTTCAGGTCATAATTGCGCGCATTTCCCCGAAATCCATATTCCTCAGGACCTTCCTGATTGGTGCGCGTCGTACTGTTCCGGTTCAATGCGCCGCCAATGTTATAGAATGGAATAATTGCAAGCACCACACTATCCATTTCCGGGTACTTACCTGGATTTGTTACGATATCCCTGAGCAGCATCATGGAAGCATCCACACCGTCGGATTCTCCCGGGTGAATCGCATTGTTGACGAACAAAATTGCCTTACGCTGCGCTTTCAGCTTTTTAATATCAAAAACGTTGTTTTTGGAATATAGTACCAGGTGCAGCGGCCGGCCACTATCGGTCGGGCCTTTTTCGGTGATCTGAATCTGCGGGAAATTCTTTGCGAGCAGTTTGTAAAACGCGATACCTTCTTCGTAAGTCGGTGTTTGCTTGCCGCCGCTTGTTTCAAAACGCGTTTTGTACTGGGCATTCGCAAAAAGGTGGGTAAGAAGCAGGAGTGAAATCAGCAGTATTCGCATTGTATAATCGGGTGAAACGGATTTAGTATTTATATCTTTCTATCAGGTACAGATAGGGCGCTGTGAGGTGATGGACAAAAATATCCTTTTCAGAATCGGGGAAATTGCGATAATACGCCTCGTCCGGCAGTAATGTGATAGTCGGACCAATGCGAACGTAGTTACTCGTATTGGCATAAACCGGCGGTTGAAATTCAGGAAGTACTTTTTTGACAGATTTTGAAGCATAATTGCCAAGATACTTCACGTAGTTCCGTTGCGCCTTCATACAGGGGTTACGCATTTTCTTATACGCATGCTTCATCGCAACCCGTGCGATCAGCTTTTGCTTTTTGATGATACCATCTATGTTTTTAAATGGATTGGTTTTATTGAAATCGTCGAGCGTCTGCACGGAAAATGGAACCTCGGGAATCCAGTCAGCCGCATTCACTACATTGTAACCCCAACCTCCGTCGATCAGGTGCTCATATTCATAGCCAAAGTAAGTATTACCCACTTTCGGGGCGGCACTGCAATACGTTTTGAACCTGATATCCTTCGGCAGCTTCCCCTCTTTCTGGAGTGCATATAAGTGCGCTGTCAGCAAGTAAGCGATTGCGCCGCCCTGGCTGTGCCCCATGATCAGAAATTCACGTGTTCCGGCCTGGTACATAGAATCTACTTTAGGGACGATATCCCTCGCGAGGAATGCAGTGCCGACCAGCCAGCCGATGTGCACAGCTGCTTTTGGGTGATCGGCCAGATGATAACTAAAGGTAAATGTGCTGGAAAGCTGCAGTTCTCCCCTGGCTGGCACCATCGCCGCGTAGAAGTTTTCAAGCCAGCCCGTCGGGTTCAGCGTAGTGCCCCGCACATTGATAGCCGCCACCCGATCATTTTTCTTCCATAAACCCCATTTGTTATCAAGACCTACAATGGGAGATTGGTAGACGGACTGGTAATGCGCAGGCCGTGGAACAACTATTTTGGGACGTGTGGTATCGGTTTTAGTTGAATCGTAAAGGAGCACATGCATTTGGAAGAGCTCCGTGTATTCTGCTTTATCAAATCCCGGCCGTAACTGGTCCTGCGCTGCAACGTAGTTTGAAATAAATGCAAGAGCAAATGCGGGCAAGATCCTGCACAGGTACATTTTCGTGAAAATATGCGGGAAGAAAGGCTTTTCCATGAAGAATAGTTACAGGTGAATGCTGCCGGCAAATCACATTCTTAAATGTAGGAAAGAATCAGTTTAAAATGCTGAAAACAGTCGGCGGCATTCTCTGAAATGGGCAAACCTTGTCAATTACAGAACATTAGAATACCCTTAGAATTACCCCTGCTCACCCGGCCTGAATTGAATACTTTATCAGTAATCGTTATTTTTGACTAGTCTAAATTTTTTTTTATGGAGCTGTATTACTCGTTTTCTGCCTTAATTGTCCTTTCTGCTGTCTTTTCCTACATCAATGCGAGGTTCTTAAAGTTACCTGCTTCCATTGGTGTTATGGTGATCGCACTGATTGTTTCCATGGGCCTGATTGCGACTGACAGCCTCTTTCCAAGAACGTTTTTGCGCATCTCCACATTGATCGCAAGTGTGGACCTTACCGAGATCCTGATGGGCGCCATGCTGAACTTCCTCCTGTTCGCAGGCGCGATCCACCTGCACCTGGAAGATCTCAGGGAGCAGCGGATCCCCGTTATTGTATTTTCGACGATCAGCGTGGTGATTTCTACCTTCGTGATCGGCTTTATGATGTTCAACCTGCTGCCGCTCACAGGTATTCACATTCCATTGATCCAGTGCCTTGTTTTCGGCGCATTGATTTCCCCCACAGATCCTATTGCAGTACTCGGTATTTTGAAGCAGGCTGGCGTGCCCAAATCACTCGAAACAAAGATTGCCGGCGAGTCGCTCTTCAATGACGGCGTGGCTGTTGTGGTTTTCATTTTAATGCTGGCAATTGCCCGGGGAGAGGAGGTAAATACTTCGTTTAGCGGCATTTCCATGCTTTTGATCAAGGAAGCGCTGGGCGGCATTGTGCTGGGATTATTACTTGGTTTTGTCGGTTCGCAAATGATCTACCGGGTTGACGGATATAATGTGCACGTTTTGATCACGCTGGCGATTGTCATGGGCGGGCACCTTGCGGCTCAGGCGATGCACATGTCGGGACCGCTGGCTATGGTTGCGGCCGGTCTTGTTGTAGGTAATTATGGTAAAAATCTGGGTGGCGTTTCGGAAACGGAACGTGACTATATCGATAAGTTCTGGGAGCTTGTCGACGAAATATTAAATGCGATTTTGTTCCTGATCATCGGTTTCGAGCTGTTGCTTATTCCTGATTTGAAGCAATACGGCTGGGCGGGTATCGTGGCAATCGTGGTGGTACTTTTCGCGCGGTTTATCTCCATTTACATTCCGGTGAGGCTTATCCCATTCCGTAACCGGTTTGGCAAGAAATCTATTACGATCCTGGTATGGGGAGGCTTGCGGGGCGGGGTCTCCATTGCGCTCGCCTTATCGATAGATAGTGGATTAAGCAAGGATATCCTGCTTGCAATCACCTATTTCGTGGTACTGTTCTCGATAATCGTGCAGGGACTAACAGTAGGCAAGCTGACTGCCAAAATGAGCAATGCAGAAGATTTTTCTGATTCAGAGAACGCGTGATTTAGCAGAAACCATGCTGTTGATCTCCGCATTTACCTTGTTGAGCCACAAGTACTGCCCGGCACAGGTCCAATGCGAGTCGCCTTTAAGATAAGAACTGCGTCCCATTTTGCGGAAATCGGCAAGTACGTCGATTGTCGGCATATTCAGTTTCGGGTGGGCGTAAATGCGTTCGATCAGATGATTGTAAACACCGTACCCGGGATTTAATACGGAAACTTTATTGGGTATCACAGACAAGAAAACATGCGCAAATCCTATGGATTCAGCAAACTTGCGACTTTCATTCAGGTTGAGTACCATCGTATCGATTTCACCATTACTCACTTCCTTGAAAGAAGATGTTACGCCGGCAGTGTCGGTATCCATATAGAAAACCATATCCTGGTCATTATTCACCATCGTTACGGATTCATTAACACGATCGAAAAGTCGGTGCTGCAGATCTGCTCTCCATTCCTTAACACGCAGGAAAAAGTCATTCTGGAATAAAACAGCGTCCAGCCTGTCGCGTGTGTAGGTCGCATTGAAAGCATCGTCAAGCCTGTTCATAAACGGAGGCGGTGATACCTCAGTCCTGAAAGTTGCAGTATCGGGGATCAGTACCTGAATCGGGCTAACCATTTTCTGGCGAAAATGTCTTTCTACTGATTCTAAAAGCAGTATGTTAGTCTCTGTGGTATCAAGCTTGATATGCAGGAAATCAGACCAATGGACGTAGGTATATGCATCAACAGAAAAATCCTTCAAGCCCACGCGCTGCGCTTCCGTAAAGCTGTCTCCAATGATATAAAGGTGAACTTTGCGCATTCCCGGCGCTTTGGCGGGCGGAATGTAATCCGAGCATGTGCGCCTGGGATCTTTGAAGTCCGATAGGTTCGATAACCTGTAAAGGTCTCCGTATTGGTAACCATCGTTGATAAGCTTCCATTCGCCCACCTTCGTAAGCAGATACTGACTTTGCCCGATCGCAAAAACGACCGAGCCAAGAATCAGCAACAAGTATTTCAGAATCTTCATTTAACTATCGCAATTTGACAGACCAAACCTGGATCTTTTTCTCTGATCTGCTGAAAATCAATAATTTGTAATACCCTGGCTGATACGTAAGCTGCACCGGCATTTCGGATGGAATAGCCTTGTCGCCCAAACGTTTGCCACTCATATCAAAAACAGTGGTATAGCCTCCCGATTTAATAGTGATAAAACGGTTATCCACGCCGAAGAAATGATACTGGATAACAGGATTTGGGAGGATATCCTTGATCTCAAACAGCTCTTTTCCATCTTTGTTAATGATCGCGGTCTTCGAGTTAACAGATCTCACCAATATCCAGTCAAGGGAATTCCGGTCAAACAATGTCCTGAAAGAAGAACCGGGTTCCGGGCGCAGCAATTGTTTTCTGGAAGTGATTTTTCCCTCCATATTGATCCTTACCAGCTCACCGGAAACACTTACGCCCACCAGCTCCGGCTGACCGGTTCCGGGATCCTGTGTCCAGGTGAATGCACTCGCAGTCCGTGTAAGGATATCAACCGGGAAACCCTGCCGTACGCTGCCGTTTTCTTTCAGCAGGTAGATCTTGCCGTTTTTCTGTGTGACAATAAACCCTTTGTTGCCGATCTGGTTCAATGCGATAACGGGGCTTTGAATGTTCTCAAACCGCACAGAGCTGTTCAGTCTTTTCACCGGCTTGGTCACACTTTCCCAAATGAAAAGCTCTTCCGCAGTAGTTTTGATGATAAAGCGGTTACTGCCTTCGTCGCCTCCGTCAATGGAATACAATGCATTGATATCGGCGGAGGAGGGGAGTATACCGGTGAATGTAGATACTACCGTAGAATCATCTTCATCCAGCGCATAAATCGTTTTTGCAGTAGCGAAAATGCGTTGCTGCCTGCCGATATTCAGAAAATCGACCTTGTAGGAAGCCGTAACAATCGGGCCGTCCAGCTTGGCGATCACCTCTGTTTTACCTTCTCTCAG
Organism: Dyadobacter sp. HNCC25DJ183; assembly: GCF_056895175.1. Lineage (NCBI taxonomy): Bacteria > Pseudomonadati > Bacteroidota > Cytophagia > Cytophagales > Spirosomataceae > Dyadobacter > Dyadobacter sp. HNCC25DJ183. The sequence goes on along the minus strand of NZ_JBXHAP010000004.1, from coordinate 629,601 downwards.
GTTATTGGTCCTCAAAAGATTGCTGCTTTTATCGGTCAGCAGAATTTCTGAACTTCCATCGATCGGGTTCTGCAATGCGGTTAGTTCCGTGTCAAAGAGATCAGGCCATTCGATATCAATATTGAGGAAAGTGCGGTTAAGTACTTTGCTGGCTGTCTGCCGTTTTTTAGGTGTAAATGTAATCTCCGGAAAAGCCTCGCCCTTTGCATAACGGCATTGAAAAGAGACCGATTCCATTTTTGAGATCAGGTCGGAATACTTGGTAAATCCCTCATTTCCTGCCCGCGTTTGTGCTTTTCTCAGGTTTACGATCACCGAAAGCTGGGCTTCTACATTTGTTTTAGTTAAAACACTGTCGTATTCGGGAGATTGTTTCCAGGTGATCTGGTTTTCGTAATCGACAATGTAATTCTGTAAAACCTGTGAATTGTTGCTGATCACGAGATAGGGCGCCACATAAGTGAAATAGCTGCGTGGAAATCCTGAGAACATCGGTCCGTAAAGCCCGGAAGGCAACTCTGGAATTGGCACTGAATAAATATCATAACCCTGGTACTGGTCTACCGACGCATTTGTTTCGGTGTTCGACAGCCGCGCAAGTTTCTGTAAAACAGGCCGCACTTTGTCATAGTTTGAAAACTCTGCAAGCAGGATCTTCCCGTCGCTGATACTGTTATTTTCTTCCAGCTGGCACAAGATCAGCTCGGAGCCGAGATTGTTGATGAGCAGGTTACTTTCAGAAGAAATATAGTAGTTCAGCTTATCCCAGGAGGAAGATTTGTATTTTTTATGCCATTTCGCAAACTCTTTTTGGAAGGCGGCTTTGTCCGCAGCAGCTGAGCGGTATAGAAATGAAGTTTGCTGCGAAATGTGCTTGTGACCTGCAAAGGGCATTCCCGGAATATCCTTCAAAATATTCGCCATGTAGTAATCCGGCGCGTCGCTGCCCAGCGATTTCAATGTCAGATTCCCTTTTTTACCAAGCTTTGATTCAATGTGGAAATCCTGGTAAGTCGGGAAGTTCCTGGCGAATTCGGTGTATATGCCAATCGCATTATCTGGTGAAACCACCGATTTCCAGGCATCGTTGCGAAGGTAAATGCTGGTGCCAAATTCGGAATCATCAATATTGGAAAACCTGGAACGCAGCCGGAACGATTGAATGCTGAGGGAAGAAGCGCGCATTGCATCTTCAATCAGGTCACCATAATAGCTCACGATCAAAAGATTATCTTCAACCAGGTAAGAGAACAGCGGCCGTGAATTGCGGTCGATAATGTCGGTAATGCGGTGATTCTGGAAATTATGGTGCAATGCCCGGATGTTGGCATTTTGCGGACTCGAAAGCCACTGTTCTTCCTCGGAAGTAACAGGAATATACATTAAAACCCCCCATTCAGTTGCAGTACGGGGGTGGTAAGAGTAGGAGACAGCTTTTGATTTCAGAAAGTTATAAAGCCGCTTTTTATCCGTAGTAAGCAGGTTGAGCAGGGAAAGGTTGTCGCTCGCAACATCGAGCAGCGGCAGCCTTTTCAAATCAAGACCTGCCTCGGTAGCCACATAGGTGGAATCCTGCAAATGTTCGCTGGTTATCACCACCACTGCATTGGATGGTATAAACTTCCATGCAGCCGTGGAACCACGTGTCCACTTATATAAGAAATATCCTGCCGACGCTATGATAACAATCAACAGGACAATGAAAATGCTCTTTTTTGACACAGCTTATGTTTTAAGCACGTATCGCTCTGACCTTCTTATTGAGTTCAAGACGAAAACGCAGCAGTTCCTTGAAGCTTCGTATACAAACTTTCCACAGGTTCCATTTCACGATCGATACGGTTCCGGTTTCACGGTCTTTATGCGTGATAGGTATGTCAAACAGTTCTTGTCCGGACTTTTTGGCCATAACCGAAAGAAAAATGTTCGGCGCAAAAGGCTCCGGGTTTGGAAGCTGGTTCATTAATTTTTGAAGAAAACTCCCTTTGATCAAACGGAATGGAATGTTACTGTCCATAATATATGTACCGTAAACAAGGGAAATGGTACTGCGCAGGAACTTGGTAATGAACAGACGCACACCTGCATCGTGCCTTACTTCGCGATAGCCCAGAATAAACTGTGAACGATCACGCTTTTCCCACAATTTATGAAAGTCACCTGAAACGAACTGGTCGTCGCTGTCAGTTTGAAATACGTATTCAGAATTGAGTTCCAGTGCTTTGCGATATCCATTTACAACTGCATTGCCGTGGCCGCCATTCTTTTGATTGATCACCGTCAGATTGGAAACTTCTTTTTCCAGTTTATCCAAAAGCACTTTTGTGTTGTCCTTGGAACCGTCGTTGATGACAATGAGCGTTGTATTATCGTTGGGAAAAGTTTGTTTCAGGAAGTCTGTCCAATTATAAACTACTTTTTCTATACAATCCTGTTCATTGTACGCGGGCATCACTATACTTAGACGGTATGACATGCAGAATTTTATTTGGTATGGTTACGCGAAATTAATAAATAAAGGCTGGAACCTTGATATGTCAAATGATTAATTACTTAGCGTACTTATCCTTTAACGCATTGATAGGCTTTTCAAAGAAATGCCATGAAAAAGATGCCACGGCTATTGTAAGTGCCATTACGACAAACGCTTCAAAGGCCACAGAGCCTTTAAGATCAGGTACATACTGGTAAATTTTCCTGAAAAGGCGCACGGTAGGGTGCATTGGTCCACTGTGAAAATGATTGTACACAAAATTGTGATAGAGGTACAAACCATAACTGATTTTACCCAAGTATATGATCACCGGGTTTTCCAGGAACGCAGCCATGATCCCTCCATATCCCATGATCGCCCGGCCAATCAGGAAAAAGCCGAACAGAGATGATACCGTTCTGTCAAATACGACGAACGAGATGTTGAACCTGTCTTCAAAGGTTTTCGACCAGGTTTGCAACAATACCCAGCCCAGAAAAGCGAGCCAGACCGGCCAGGATTTACTGAATAACTTCTCGAAGGAACCGGTTTTATAAACCTGCAGCCAGGCCATTAAGCCACCCAATGCAAATGAGTCCAGACAAGCCGGTGTACTCACATACGTTACGATCCAGTCGTCAATTCCAAACCCGGGATTTGCATAGTAATAGTATAACCGGAATGCAATGCTGAGTGCGCCCATGATCCCGAGTACGGGTACCAGCTTGTTTCTGGGTATAAAAAAGATCAGGAATGGGAAAATGAGATATACCTGCTCCTCAACTGCCAGCGACCACAAATGATCCATTGAACCCATCCAGCTTTTGTAGGTCGCCATGTAAATATTGGTACCATACAAAGCCAGCCAACCCAGTTTTTCACGTGTTGGAGGTACATTGAAAATGTACAGAAGCAAGATGACGAGGTAGTAAACCGGAAAAATCCGGATTGTCCTGCGAACAAGGAATTTGCCCAGGTATTTTTTAAAACCGCCCTCGGTACCGTAATTTTTATCCTTGCTTTTTAAAAGTATACGGGAAATCAGGAAACCACTGAGTACAAAGAAGATAGTAACACCTGTTGCGCCTACGGGGATTGTATTCACCTCTACAAAAAGGTGCTCTATCAGCACGAGCGCGATCGCTATAAAGCGGATCCCGTCGAGTTGAATAATATGTCCTGATGAATTCGTGCGCATGTTTACCAGTTTACCCTGACCTTGTTGGCTTTGATCGGATTGATCGTGATTTTTTCGTCTTTGAAAAGTATACCGGTGTTATCCCCGTCCTGACGGATCAATGCCACATTATACACCCCTTTTTCGATCGGTTCTGTGAACGGGATATCCGCATAAAAACCTTTCGAAAAGTAGTATTGCTTTAAAAACAGCTCTTTGCGGCTCTTATTGCGTGTCCTGTAAGCCGGGAAGATGTAATACCGGTCTTTTGAGCTCAGCAGCACATAAACACCGCTGTCCTGTAAACGCTGACTGCTGAAAAGGTTGTTTTCGACCAGCAGCGACTTTTCACCTTTCTTGAATGTGGTATTGTCAAACAGCTCCACCATTCCGCGTGATCCGCCGGCATAGTTCTGCCTGTCTGCAATGCTGATCAGTGAAAGCCATTTATCGTAAATAACAGGTGTTTTCTCAACGATATTGGCTGCAAAGGATGTATCGGCAGGGTAATGCAAAGACTTGTCCGTAAACGTCGAGTTGAATTGTGCGGTCACCAGCATTTTACGAAGATTGTAGGCATCTACAAGGTGGTAATGATAGCTGAAAACATTGAAAACCACAGCAAGGAAGACGATTGCCGTAATGTACGGTGTCAGGAACGAACCCCTGATCGGTATTACCACGTAGAGGTAGGCGACGAGCAGCAGCAGGACCGAGTAGATCTTATAACGGCTCGTAACCAATGTTTCGATGCCGAATCCGGCGCGGGAATAAACAACGATCAGCGCAGTTCCAAGAATGAACAATACAGTTCCCAGGCAGAACAAGTCAGTTGTTTTCTCAAACTTATTCGTGTATTTATTTCTGACAATCCTGAAAAGCGTTGTTGAAACAATTGAGACGGCCACGAAGAACAGGACAATACCCAGGAAGAAACAAACCTTGAAGTGGTCGAGTACAGGGAATGATTCTGCAAAAGAGCCGAGGAAAGACATATAACCTTTGATCAGCTGAAAAACGCCAGCCCTTGTAACCGGGTTATTATCGAACTTCTCGTAAGTCGAAAAATAGCCGAAAACAGCGGCACCACTCCAAAGGATCCAGATTGCAAAACGTTTCCGGTCGCCTGATAAAAACAAGAGCAATGCGCCCAGCGGTAGCACCAGGAGCCCATTTCCGCTCGTAAGCATTGTGAGTACCGCCAGGAATAGTGAGATGACAAATGGGAGCGTTTTGGGCTTCACACAAAGGAACATTGTCCAGAGCGTCAGTGTAACTACCCCAAAATTCTGCACTGCCGACATTCCCCAATACATATTTTCCCAGAATGCAAGCGTAAGCCACAAAAAGGGGACAGGCAGTAAGGCGAAAAGTGGCTTTTTGTTCTTTTTCAATAACTCAAACCAAAGCGGGATCACGCCGATGAGTAACAGGTTCCCGCAGATCATCAGGTGCTTGTAGTTCAGCGACCCGAATATCCAGAAATCCAGCCACGCGAAAATGCGGGTAAGGACGATCCTGTGCTCGTTATGCTGCCGCAACAGCGCACGAAGCTCGCCTTTCCAGTCAGCTGCCTGGCTGTATTCAATGATAAATGCCTTGAATGCGTGGTCGTCCCACTTGGGGATATTGATAGCGTAGTAGTTCCAGACCGTAAAATAAATCAGGACCGGTAGCAAAAGGATCAGGCTCAGAATGATAGTTAAAGCCTTTTTTGTCATGCCGGTATAAGTAATTGATTTAAATGCGTGAAAATGGAATCAGGATCTAGGCCGGATTGCTTCTGGTGGTAGGTCTGACTTCCGTAGCGACTGTTAGGGTAACCTTCGGCTTTCAAACTCTTAAAACCGCGCGGAGCAATGCCATTTTCCAGCAACTGAACTGAAAGCTGCTGTGCGAGCCCGCCTGTGCTGATATGTTCCTCGGCAACCAGGATAGCCGGTGCGTTTTTGATCAGCTCAACAAGATCGTTTTCGATTGTCAATGGAAAATGCAGGGCAGTAACCACGTTCACTTTTGCCGCAAGTTCGGGAGATAAAGAAAGAGCTGCCAGCACATTGTTGGCAATCGGACCTAATGCAAAAACTGTGATATCGGCATTGTCAGGCTTGTGAATGATCTTGAAAGAGCCTGTTGCGATGCTGTTTGCCGGTGTTGTTTTTCCGGCACCGAGACGCAGGTAAGCCGGCCGGCTGTCAGCAGCAATTTGTCTTACAACTGCTTCCACTTCATCAGAGAATGCAGGTACCCACACATTGGCATTTTGCTGTCCGCTGAGACAAGCCAGATCTTCAATGGTATGGTGGCTGCTTCCCATTATTCCATAACCATAACCTCCTCCGTTGCCTACAAGGAAAACAGGTAAATTGTTGAAACACACATCGTTCCTGAACTGTTCGAGACAGCGGTAAACGATGAATGGAGCAATACTGTAACAAAAAACCTTATAGCCTTTGTGTGCAAAACCGGCTGCTACTCCGACCATATTCTGTTCGGCCACGCCAGCGTTAATAAACCGCTTGCCCAATTTCGCCTGCAAGTTTTCCAATGCATTATAGCCCAGGTCACCTGTAATGAAAACGATTGAATCGTCTTCCATTGCAAGTTGTTCCATGGCATTTGAAAATTCTTTTCTCATTGTTGATGATGAATCAAACTGTTATTTATGAGTAGCTCTCTCCGTCTCGAAAGAGTGTAATGGATAATGTTTTTTTTCATACTCCTGAATAGCTTTCGCGAGTTCAAGAAATTCGTGCTGCTGACTTTCCGATCGCTCGAAACTAGCCGCAACCAGGCTGTCAATTTTTTTGAAAGCCTTCTGATAATCAGTTTCGTTCCGGATTTCCATAGTACAATCCTTAAACTTTTTGAACATCAATTTTATCATATTCTGCGTGTGTTCCAAACCAGCGAATGTAAACCGTCCGGACTGAGAAAAACATCATTACGATCAATCGGTACTGATTTCCCTTGATGTTAAAAATGTACCGGTTGTCGCCTGCAAAATCAACACTATTAAAAACAGCTTTAACTTCACTAAAATTTGCCCAATCTGCGATTTCCGTTTTCAGTGCCCACTCACTGATCGCGCTTCCAGCCGCAGGGTACTTCAATTGGTAGGTATGCAGCGTTTTTTGTTTGATAATTACCATGAAGGCCCTCAGGATTTGGAAAATATTCAATACTTATCGAAAATTTCAAAATGTTGAGTTGTTATGGTTTACTACTATTTACTTCCTTAACTGCTTTACCAATGCGCGAATCTCTTCTGCTGTTTTGTAGGATTTAGGGCCTCGCCTGATCCTGGTGCGAATGTATTTGGGACGTTTTTTGGTCTCTTCAAAGATCTTGGTGATGTATTCTCCCAGGAACGAAATTCCCAGTATTGTTAATCCGCCGAAAAACACGATCAATACAATTACCGTACTGATACCCTGTGGAGTATTCGGGAAAAAGAACAGTTTTGCCAGTATTTGCCAGATAATTCCCAGAATCGAAAGTCCGGTCAATGCAAAACCTGCGTAACTCATTAATTCAAGCGGCGCGAAACTGAACGAGAAAATAGCCTTTTTCGCCCACCAGATGTTCTTTGTCCAGTTGTTAGTTGATACTCCGAACATCCGCTCAGGTCTCACATAAGGTACGCCGGTTTGCTTGAAACCGACCCACGCCCGAAGTCCTCTCAAAAATTGCTCCGTCTCGGGAAGGTCTACGAGTTCTTTAACCACTTTGCGGTCGATCATCGAGAAATCGCCTGCGTCCCTTGGAATGGGAATGTAGCTGAGGCCCTGGAAAACCTTATAAAATGTCTTATAGAAAAAATGAATGTGCGGCTTCATCTCGCGTTGCACGCGCACACCGTAAACCACATCATTGCCTTCCATCCACTTCTCGTAAAATGCCGGGATAATTTCAGGCGGATCCTGTAAATCGCCGTCCATTAAAACCACGCAATCGCCGGTCGCGATTTCCATTCCGCTCAGAAAAGCTGATTGGGACCCGAAATTGCGGGAGTGACTGATACCCACTACATTCGGGTCTTTGTCACAGATTTTATTAATAACTTCTTCCTGATTATCAGGGGAGCTGTCATTTACAAATATGATCTCGTAGCGTACTTTAAGTTCATTAAAGGTCTTTACCAGCCGGTCGTACATAAAAGGAATCGCCTGCGCATCCTTGTAGCACGCGATAATCGCCGTAATTACCGGGTTCAGTTTCGGGTTTTCAAATGCGGGGATTACCTTACTCTCGTAGCTGATACTTTCCTGCCACGCACTGTATTTCGATAATCCGGTTTCCAGTGAAGTCCGCGCTTTCCAGCCAAAATCCTGCTCGAAAGCGGAGGGATCGCCATACCATTCGGCCAGGTCCCATTTGCGGTTTGAAAAGCTGCCCCACTGCGGTTCCCGCGTAATAGAGAATGTGGCCCGGGTAACATCCACGAGGTCGCCCATCGTGGTCTTTTTGCCCGTTGCAATATTATATGACCTGCCGGATGTTGCTGGGCTGATCTTCAACGCGGCATCCAGAAATGCTTCGACGCAGTCTTCTATAAAAACAAAATCCCGGCTGATATCTGGTGAAACCAGCGAAGGCAGCTCCTTTCTTCTCGCATTTTCAATGAGCTTCGGGATCAGCCGGTCTGGCTCTTCCCAGTACCCGTAAATGGAATAGAGCCGAAGATTCAGTGTTTTCAGACTGGCAACTTTGGCATAATATTCAAGCAGATAGGCTGCCGAGACCTTAGAAACTGCATAGTGGCTGTTTGGCTCCACACGGTCGGTTTCCTTCGGAGAAGTACAGTTAAAACCATATTCCGAGCTGCTGCCCGCATGAATGTAAACCATTTCGGGTGTACAGTTTTGCAGGATATTGGCAGTTCCGATTACATTGGTTTCGTAGGTCAGATTGACATTGCTTTGCTTACTGTAAGCGCCATAAGCAGCCAGGTTAAATATGGTCTGGGGCTTGTATCTTTCAAAAATCTCCTGAACAGAGTTATTGGAAAGGATATCGCAGTGCACAATATTTTCGAAGGGCACATTCAACAGCTTCAACCGCCAGGCTTTGGTCGCATCGTGTGTCAATGCGTAGCAATCTTTACGGATCTTGAATATATCGTTGAAAAGATTGGCGCCGATAAAGCCGCTGGCTCCGAAAACGAAAATTGGCCCTTTTAAACTTTCAATTTTTTCGCGGTAAACCGGTAAATGGTCAAGCATTCGTCAATTCATTAAAATAGCGCTCCTTTACTTCAAGGGTTGCTTGCTCATATTGGTCTTTGTTCATCGGCAGGTAATGCCATTCCAGCTTGTTTTCCATGTAGGACACACCCTTGCCTTTTACCGTATTCGCGATAATTGCTTTTGGTAATCCATTTTTGTGGCTTTTCAGCTCATTCACCGCCATACTGATGGATACGATATCGTGACCGTCCACTTCAATGGTTTCAAAACCAATCGCTTTCCATTTTTCAACAGAAGCTGTTTCACCTAAAACCTGATCCGTAAAGCCAAAACCCTGCAAACCGTTTTTGTCGACGATCATCATCAGGTTATCGAGCTGATTTTGAATGGCATAGTGGGCTGCTTCCCAGGTAGTACCCTCGTTTGTTTCGCCATCAGAAAGCAATGCATAGGAATAGCTTTCCTCTCCTGCTACCTTGGCAGCGTGCGCAATTCCGGTCGCGATAGGCAAACCATGACCCAGTGAACCTGTTGCAAAAGGAATTCCCTTGTACTGGCGTGGGGCAGGGTGGGCAGGCAATGTAGTGCCGTCAAGATAAAAGGTATCCAGCTCTTCGTCAGTGATTTCGCCCAATGCATTCAGACAGGCATAAAGTGCAGCTGCTGCGTGGCCTTTGGACAGGATAAAAGTATCGTCAACCGATTTTTGAAGAAAAAGCACTGCGATCATCAGATCGATGCAGCTCAGGGAGCAGCCGATATGGCCGGCATTGGCTTTATGGTATAAACCCAGGATTTTAACGCGGAGCTCACCGCTTATTTGCCGTGGATCATTCAATATCTCTTCTGCGGTCATGCGTGATGTGTATATCAATTGTAGGGAACTGCTCACAAAATAACGGTCAAATCGTGTGTTTTAAGTGCGCAATATACGAAATCTTATTGGACGGCTTTGAAAAGGGCAGGTTATGCTGGCGGGTTTTCAGTAACGGACACCTTTCAGGTTGACAATTACGATCGGTACCGGCTGTCCTGCTTTTTTGAGCCTGATCAGGTCTGTTTCAGTCGTGTCCATTACCTGGATGTACTGTGCGTTTTTGGGTAGGTACAGGTTGGTCAACTGAGCGTCCTGAACAGAGTAGGGAAGGAAAGTTTTATCCATTTCACGCCTCGCTATCAGTTTGATCGCGGGATAAAGGATGGTATCTCCCTCCTGATAGGTGCTTTTGATCTTCTGCGCTGCTGCGTAATAGGGATTCGATATGCGAGGCTCCGCGAAATAGCCGTATTTGGTAGAACGGTCCTGGTAAAATTCCCGCAGACGCAAGCCTACAAAGCACAGCTGAATTGCCAGGAACACGTAAAGTAATACCCTGTATCCAAGTTGCAGCTTGCGGTAGTATTGCAGCAGCAGACTTAACAAAACAATTACATAAGGAAATGAAAATCCCGGGTAGCGCTGGTTCAAACCATACGTGTGCCCCGCGCGGAATGCCATGAAGATCAGGAAAAAAGTAGGGATCAGTCCCATTAAATAGAGCATCCACAATCTCTTACGCTCCTCAGTACTGGCAGCCCGGTGTATATCGGGAATAAACGACAATGCAAAAATGCTGACAGAGAAGATGCTGAACTGCAGCTTATGATGACTGTAAAACAGCCCGGCAAGAATGATGAACAGGAAAGGTACTTTGTCTTTAATATGTTCCGGCGCCTTGATGTGATTTCTGAAACGAAACCAGAGGATGAGCAGCAAGCCCGTAGCAATTGCGACTACAATATTCCTTTTCCCGCCCAATGCATCTGTAAGCCCATTTGTAAAGATGACGAGATCGGTGAAAATCGGTAATGCACGTTGAAATACATTGCCGAGGGTAGCTGGCAGGATTGTTCCGTAAGGATTGTTTAGAGGCATCGTCTCCGCCATTCTTTTATAAAGGTCCGCCTGATCCTTTAACGTATATAACGTGTATTTACCGCCTCCCAAAGTAAGCCACCAGGTAAGTCCCGACAATGCAGCCACTGCGGCCAGCGCCATTCTGATCCAGCCTTTTATACTCCTCAAAAAGAAAAGTGCATACGCACCGTGTGCAAGCAAAACGGAAATGGTAAGAAAGTGCGACAACAAACCTAGCCCTGCAGATAGAATGTAGCCCAGGTACAACAATGCCGTTTTTTGCTTGCTCGCTTTGTTTTCGATGATCTGAAGAAAGAAATACGTCGCCAGAAGCGTCAGGAAAAAAGTAAGCGAGTAGTTGCGCGCCTGGTGACTGTATGCAATGAAAAATGGCTCGACAGCAACAATGGCAGCTGCGATCAGCCCGGTATTCGCACTGAAAAAGCGTCGGCCAAACAGGTAAGTCAAACCGATGATCATCACACTCAGCAGCACCGAGAAAGATCGGGCGGAGTAGTCGGACAAGCCAAAAATGTCCATCCAGATGTGCAGGAGCAGGTAATAGAACGGGCTGTTACCAATATCGCTGCGCGTCAGGGCGTCGTAATAATCGTTAATTGTTTTGGGTGCCCAGAATTCAGCAGGGGTAAACGCGCGGGCAGTCGGAATTTCTTCGTAGGTAAAAGAGCGTATTACCTGCAGTGGTCTGTAATCCAGTGGAGGCGTTTTCCAAAACTCCTTGATCGCAAGTCTTTGCGTTGAATAAACCGGCTTTTGATTCGCGCCTTCCAGGACAATTCCCTGGCTGACAACCATCGTACTTTTCTCATCAAAAAAAATGCTGAACCGGTCCAGACGATATAATCTTAATGCGGTTCCGGCAATCAGAATGACAATTAAAATGAGCCAGGAACGCAGATTTTCGCTTGTGAAATTTTGGGACATCAGATGTTTGCTGGTGGGTTCCGTTTTGAGAAAATGCACGGAATTAACATATCAAGTAGCCGCGAAAATAAACAAATTTCCTTAACAGGGCATTTTTCAGATTTTAAGAATCGTAAATTCTACCCTGCGGTTCCGCTGGCGCGTTTGTTCGGTCTGGTTGCTTGCAATCGGCCTGGCCGGTCCCCAGGCTTTGGTTTGAATGCGTTTTTCTTCAATGCCTTTTGCGAGCAGGTACTTCTTCACTTCGGCCACCCGGTCAGCCGACAGCTTCACATTTTTTTGTACTTCACCCTGGTTATCCGTGTGTCCTTCCAGCAGTATTTCCATGGTCGGGTAAGTCTTCATCGCATTCACAATGCGGTCGAGCTCCGGAAAGGAAGTTTCTATCACAGTGGCACTGCTTTGTGCGAACATGGTGTTGCTCAGCCGAATCTGCGCTCCCTTTTTTACTGGTTGTAAATAAAGGTTTTTACGTATGGTTTTAAAACCGGTGTCACCCATCAGGTCTATTTCTTCTGAGATCGGGAAGTAACCTTCCCCGGAAGCGGCTACTTTGTAAACTTCTTTCAATGGCAAAATGAGCCGGTACTCGCCGGTTTCAGGATCAAAGGTCGCTTTGCTGAAAACCGAGTTATCTTTCTTGATCTCGGCAACAATCTCGGATTTGACCGGCTTGGTCGTTTCTGCCTCATACACATTGCCTGCTACGATCACCACAGGCTCCGGCTTGATCTCCGGCGACATTCTTATCCTGAAAATGTCCTCCGTACCCGGTGTTTTTTCGCTTGCGGCAAAGTATGCATAATCGCCGGTTGCAGGTACGTTCAGGTATGCATCCCACAAAGGCGAGTTAATAGAAGGTCCCAGGTTCTCCGGTTTCGACCATTTCAGCCAGGTATCGTCCAGCCTCCTTGTCAGGAAAATATCTCCGCGTCCGTAGCCGCTGTGCCCGAAGGAGGAAAAGTACAGCGTTTTATTGTCCAGCGCCAGAAAAGGAGTACCCTCGTCATCGGCCGAATTGATCAGAGAACCCAGGTTGCGCGGTTCTGTCCAGGTTTCATCTTTTTGTAAAAACGAAATATAAAGGTCTTTGCCGCCCTCAGTGTCCGGTCTTTGAATCGAAATGATCAGTACATTCTCAAATGGGGAAACGGTGATTTCAACACTCTCCGTTTTTTCAAGCATATTCAGGATCTTGGATTCTTTAGGAAAAGACCAGCCTGTCTTGGTTTTAAATGATTTGGAAAACCCGAAGTACATACTCCCGTCAGGACGGTACACATTGATCAGGTAAAGCGTTTTGCCGTCGGCTGAGATACTGGTCGCAGCATTGGGTCCCGCGTTATTGATCGGCGAACCCATATTCACTGCATTTGCCCACTGACCTTTCTCATTAGCTGTCGAAAACCAAACGTCCTGCATGGCCGGGTTACCTACATTGCCGGCGAAATTGCTGCGGGTGAAGAAAAGGGTTTTTCCATCTGGCGAAATGACCGGCGCCACGTCCTGACCGCTACTGTTAATCGCGCTACCCAGATTTTCCTTCTTTGACTTAAAGTCAATGCCTGTCGCTACATTGATGCGGGCTTCAATCGGTTCGGGACTTTCCGAAATCCCTACCGCGTCAATTTCATTAAAGCCTGACACTTTGCCGGTTTGCATCACCAGCTTCACTGCATTGACCATCAGGTTTTGTTGCTTTGGAAAAATCCGCAGCATCCGTCCTTTCACAGTTTGCTGACTGGCGGGCGCCTCCATTACGAGGTACTCTTTGCCCGAAGGATCGTAAGCATATACCCGCACAATCGCTCCCGGGTTAAAATTCTCAGCTATTGCAATCTGTTTTGCAGGAATGGCTTTTTCAAATCCGACTTTGATCCAGTCTTCACTTCTGTTGTCCGCCTCGGCGGGCGACCATGCACAGGGACTTGTCCCGAAATCGGGCAGCTTATTTGGTTCACCCAGGATTTGTTTGGCGCGGGAAGCGTGGCCGAATGCAGAAGGCCGTAATTCAGAAGAGTAGCCAAGTACTTTGCTGGCCCATATTACCTCCTGAGCTTCACTGTAATGGGGAAAAACGGAGGTAAGCAGGCAAAATGTAATAAATCGTGTCAGTAAATTCATGGGGGCGCTCCTTTCCGGCAGAGGCAAGTCAGTATCTAGTAATATTATTAAGAATACAGATGAATGCCAAACTTACTGTTTGGAGCCGATCAGCAATATCCAGTCCCAGCCGGGCTGTGAGTCGGGTGGTTGTACCACAACCTGTTCTGCCGTGCTGAACTTTCCGCCGTCCCACCTGCGGCCCGTGCGCGGACTGTACCAGACAGCGCCAAATTCACTTCCGTGTAAGTACTTCAGATCCACTTTGACAGGCCTGGACTCGGGCAGGTACATCATGCACATTCGTTTATTGGACAGTGAAACAATGCCGATATCCGCTTTGTCAATGGAATCGGGCAGCAGGTCGGGCTTGTCGGGCTGCATGTATTCCCACGGAATCCCTTTAAGGATTTTCACCAGCTCATGAATATACTCTGCGCCATCTTTGGTGATATTGACTTTCCAGGTCGGATTAAAATTCTTGATCGTGCTCATGTGGCAAAATCCTGCAGCAGAGCTCATAATAGACTGGTAAGCCTGTGTCCGGATCAATGAAGACTGATCGGTAATCTCTCTTGGAAACTCCGAGTTTGCGATTAAAAATGGCCTTAATGTAGCTTCTGCCGAGTTTTTCTGCCAGTTGGCCAATGCAGCGTACTCGGAAGGAGTGACTGTCGAATCCGGAATGATAAATTTGAGACTTGAAAAATTCGAGGGGTTCTCATTCAGGTTAGTAGGTGAGCAGGTATTCAGCGAAGCCAGTATCTGTCCCTCCGAAACCGACCTGATCCCTTCCGCAATTGCGCCAAATTGCGCGGCACTCTGGTATTCTTCTTCACTTACGATCCAGATAACGTTGGAGTAACCGGCAAAAGCCTTGCCGACGTAGGTACCGTACTCTTTCCAGGCAGTTTCATTATAGGTGTCGAAAATGACGTTCCAGCTTTTTCTGGATACGACAATGCCCACAACCAGGTTCCTTTCTTTGGCGGCTGCTATGATTTTGCCAAAATAGTCAAAATAGGCTTTGTTGGGCTTGGTAATGTCATTGTTGATAAAAGGCGGGACCTTGTTGAAGTTGCGCTGGTTTGGCAGCATGGGCAGCAGCTGCACCAGGAAGGTATTGAAGGATTGCGACTTCCTGATATCTATATATTGAACAGCCTCCGTGTAGCTCAGCCGCCGCAGCATTTGCCAGGCCACGTCGGCTACCATCAGGAACGGAACCCCGTTGTTATCGGTAATATGCCTCCCGTTGGGACTGATTTTCAATGGAAATTTGGGTGCAGCCTCCTGGGTTGACTTAAATGGATGCACAAAGCCCAGACAAAAGGCAATCAGTATTCCCAGGCATGCGGGTAAAAGCAACTGCGCGCGGCAGCTCCTGATTTTTTGTACCAAGTTCAAATTCAAATTTTTGTGCGGAAGCTGAGATCTTACTAGCTGTTTTTTAACTTTTCGATTGTGGCCGCAGGATCGTTTGAGTTGAAAACAAAGCTGCCGGCTACCAAAATGTCCACGCCTTGTTTAACAAGTTGTGGTGCATTGTCCAGATTAACGCCGCCATCTACCTCAATCTTGAATGAATACCCAAATTTTTCACGAAGCGCGCTCACCTTTGCGATTTTTTTATAGGTATTTTCAATGAATTTTTGTCCGCCAAACCCCGGGTTTACAGACATAATCAGCACAAGGTCAACATTTTCGAGAATATCTGTAAGCAGCTCAACAGGCGTATGCGGGTTCAAAGCGACACCGGCTGACAAGCCAAGTTCTTTCAGATGCTGAATGTTCCGGTGCAGGTGCGTACAAGCTTCGTAATGAATGGTCAATCCCCAGGCTCCGGCTTTTTTAAATGCTTCAAAGTAACGATCCGGTTGCTCGATCATCAGGTGTACATCGAGCGGCTTGCGAGCGTGTTTATGAACTGCTTCGCAGACCGGCATTCCAAAAGAAATATTGGGAACAAAGGCACCGTCCATCACATCTACATGAATATATGCGGCCGAACTTGCATTCAGCATTTCAACATCGCGTTGCAGATTGCCGAAGTCGGCAGCTAGTATGGAAGGGGCAATTTCGGCCATGTGAAATCTTCTTTTTGTAAAAACGATATCCGGCGAAATTAAGGAATTACTTATTTAAAACGTTAAATACAGGACTTAGAGCCAAACCAATCGTAGGGAAGAGTGGCGAATTGATCGTGTCGCCAGTTGTGAATGCCCGATGAAGCTGATATGTTCCCGCCTGTAAGGTGTATATTTCAATCACAGTCTTTTCAGGAAGCACAATCCAGTATTCCTGCACACCGTACCTTTCGTAAATAGCCTTTTTTACAACCGTATCCAATCGGTACGAACCTTTTGAAATGATTTCGAGCACCATCGCGGGTGCGCCCCTGATCCAATCCTGCATGATATCGGCTTGTTCTTTTGAAACAAACAGGATATCTGGCTGCAAGACGTTGAATTTCTCTTCCAATATTGTGTCCAAAGGTGCAGTGAAAACCTCACCTAACGCATTGTTTTCAACATGAGTTGCCAGCTCACGCAGCAACTTTATCAAAATCCGCTGGTGAGAAAGCTTTGGGCTAGGCGACATTACTTCCTCTCCGTTGATGATCTGCGTGAGATCGGGATTGTAAAAAACAGTTGTTTCCATTGTTTTCATTTTCAGTGCCTTTTACGAAAATACATAAAATCGAACTAGAATTCATCTGGCTTCAAGAAGGTGTTTTCGTTTAGACGCACAGATTTCGATCAGGTCACATCGGATTATCAAAATTTTAAATAAATCTTAAATTTGAGCCGAATCCATAACGCCATTCCGCATGAGTCCCGAACAGCAGATCCAGGAGCTTACCGATAAGCTGAACCATTACAACTACCGCTACTACCAGGATAGCGTATCTGAAATCTCTGATTACGAGTTCGACCAGCTTTTAAAGCAGTTGAAGGCACTGGAAGACGCAAATCCGGAATTCAGGCAACCCGATTCACCGACGCACCGCGTGGGAGGGACGATCACCAAGTCGTTTAATACCGTGTACCACAGGTATCCCATGCTCTCGCTTGACAATACCTACAATGAACAGGAACTCCGCAATTTCGACGACCGGGTAAAGCGCGGGCTCGACGGAGAGGCTTATGAATACATTTGCGAGCTCAAATTTGACGGGATATCCCTGAGTTTTACATACGAAAACGGCGTGCTGGTAAAAGGAGTAACGCGCGGCGACGGCACAAGAGGGGATGAAATTACCACCAATGTAAAAACGATCAGGACCTTACCATTACGCGTGAAATCCGACAAGCTCCCGCCCCTTTTTGAAATCCGCGGCGAGGGTTTTATGCCGCTGAGCTCATTCCAGAAGCTGAATGAAGAAATGGACACGTTGGGTGAAAACCAGTATGCAAACCCGCGAAATGCGGCTTCGGGATCTTTCAAATTACAGGATTCTGCTGAGACCGCCCGCCGCCAGCTCGATTGTTACATTTACTCTTTCCTTTCTGATAATGCATTTTTCAAAAGTCACGAGGAAAGTCTGCTTGCGCTGAAATCCTGGGGCTTCAATGTTTCGCCCGGCTGGAAAAAGGTCAGCAATATCGACGAGGTAATCGCTTATATCCACGAATGGGAAGAAAAAAGAATGACCCTTCCGCTCGCGACCGACGGTATTGTGATCAAGGTCAATTCATTTGAGCAACAGCAGGAGCTGGGCTTTACTGCCAAGAGTCCGCGCTGGGCTATTTCATTTAAATATAAAGCAGAAAACAAGCCGGCTATCCTCAGAATGGTTACCTACCAGGTGGGAAGAACGGGCGCGATTACGCCGGTTGCGAACCTTTGTGATCTGACAGAACGTGCGCTCCCGTACAAAGATGTGAAAGGTGTGCATTTGTCGGGTACCCGCGTGAAAAGGGCGACGCTGCACAATGCAAACGAGCTGGAAAGATTGGGCGTAGAAATCGGCGACACCGTATTTGTAGAAAAAAGCGGAGAGATCATTCCCAAAATCACGGGCGTGGACGTGACCCAGCGCGAACTGTTCCCCACTGAACCTATCGTATTTCCGACAAATTGCCCCGAATGTGGCTCCGAGCTGCAGCGGAATGAAGGAGAGGTTGCATTCTTTTGTCCGAACGACAGCCACTGCCCGCCTCAGCTGAAAGGCAGGATCGAGCATTTCATTCACCGGAAAGCAATGAACATCGAAAGTTTGGGCGAGGGTAAGATCGAGACGCTTTTTGACCTGGGGTTGGTAAATACGCCGGCAGATTTGTACGATCTAAATGAAGGTAATCTGTTAGGTATCGAAAAGAGCATTGTTAATGAAGAATCAGGTAAGGTTAAGAAGATCAGTTTTCGTGAAAAAACGGTTGAAAATATCCTGAAAGGGATTGACCTCTCGAAAACAGTACCTTTCAAGAATGTCCTTTTTGCATTGGGTATCCGCTTTGTAGGCGCTACTGTGGCTGAAAAGCTGGCTACTTACTTCAAATCCATTGAAGCGCTCCGCAATGCAACCTACGATCAGCTGGTCGCAGTTCCGGAGATTGGCGGGCGCATTGCTATGAGCATTGAATCCTATTTCAGCGTGCCCGAAAACCAGCAGCTTGTAGCCCGCCTGCAAGCCGCCGGGTTGCAAATGGAGAGCAATGAAAAACCTGTGGAAAAGGAGAGTGATGTGCTGGAAGGTAAAACTTTTGTGATTTCAGGCGTATTTGAAAATTTCGAGCGCGACGATCTGAAAGAGAAGATTGAAGCCAATGGAGGCCGGGTATTGAGCGGCGTTTCGGGGAAACTGAACTACCTGCTGGCCGGAGCCAATATGGGCCCTTCCAAACTGGAAAAGGCACGCAAGCTCGGTGTGACAATTCTTTCGGAGGAAGAATTTTTGGCAATGATCGATAATAAGTAAGGTAAAACGACTTAGAAAGCTAACTTTGCGTTTTCGAAAATCAACCAATTATATAGTTTAATAATGCCATTGGATCAACGTTTCAAAGGGGTAGGTGCCGCATTGATCACTCCTTTCGATCAAGAGAATGAAGTAGATTATACAGGTTTGAAAAAGCTGATCGACCTGGTAAGTGAAGGCGGTAGTGACTACCTGGTCGTACAGGGAACAACCGGCGAATCGCCGACCGTATCTTCCCGCGAAAAACGTGAAATCCTGGCATTTACGATCAAGAACAACTACAAGTCGCTCCCTATCGTGTACGGTGTCGGCGGAAATGATACCCGCGCAGTACTGGAATGCATTAAAGAAACTGATTTCACCGGTGTCGATGCGATTCTTTCTGTTTGTCCGTATTACAATAAGCCAACCCAGGAAGGTGTTATCGCGCATTTCACAGCGATTGCCGACGCTTCGCCTGTTCCTGTGCTGCTTTATAATGTTCCTGGCCGCACGGTCATCAATATGAAAGCAGATACGATTGTGAGGCTTTCTGCTCATCCCAATATCATCGGGATCAAAGACGCGGGCGGAAGTATAGAGCAAAGTATGGAGCTTGCCGCGCGTGTTCCCGACGATTTTCTGTTGCTTTCGGGAGATGATAACCTTGTTACCACCATGATCAGTGTGGGCTGGCACGGAGTTATTTCAGTTATCGCCAATGCATTTCCGAAAGAGTTTGGTGAACTAACCTGGCACGCGCTCGAAGGCCGTTTTAGGGAAGCCGCCAGATTGCAGCTCTCATTCCTGGAGTTCGATACATTGCTTTACATCGAATCCAATCCGGTTGGGATCAAGAAATGCCTGGAAATAAAAGGAATATGTAGCTCAAATGTACGCTTGCCACTATTGAAAGCTTCTCAGGAGCTTGGTGAAAAGCTTGAAAAATCGATGATACGCGAAGGATTTATATAATGATTACATTCTATCCCGGGCCCTCCAAAGTTTACGATGAGGTTGGTCAATATTTGCAGGAAGCGGTTGAAAGTGGAGTGATCAGTGCGAACCACCGTAGTGGTTCCTTTATGCAAATGATGGAAGAAACCATCAGCAACCTGAAATCCAAACTGGACGTTCCTGCGGATTACGAAGTTTATTTTGTTTCCTCAGCCACTGAATGCTGGGAGATTATTGCGCAATCGCTGATATCGGTGCCGAGCCTGCACATCTACAATGGTGCATTCGGTGAAAAGTGGATGGAGTACACCCAGAAGCTTACGTCGGGCGCAAGCGGACTCTCATTCGATATGAATGAGCTCCCTGATCTTCCATTTGCCAGCAAACTCTCCGGCAGCGAGGTGATTTGTCTTACCCATAATGAAACTTCCAACGGAACCGCGCTTCCCGCAGGATTTCTGGAATCTTTGAGATCGGAGGGAGATAACCTCATTGCGGTGGACGCGACGTCCTCCATGGCGGGCGTGGCACTGCCCTGGGAGTCAGCGGATATCTGGTATGCATCGGTACAAAAGTGCTTTGGTCTTCCTGCTGGAATGGGCGTGATGATTGTTTCACCAAAAGCAATTGAACGCGCCGAGGAGATCGGGGAGAAAAAGCATTACAACAGTCTGCTTTTCATACGCGAGAACTTCCTCAAAAATCAGACTCCATTTACACCTAACACATTGTGTATCTACCTGCTCAACAAGATCATGCAGCAGGTAAAGCCCATCAGCGAGGTAGCTGAGCAAACCAAATTACGCAGTGCTGGCTGGTACCGGTTCCTGTCTTCCAACAAGTATAACCTGCTGGTAAAGAACGAAGCCGCCCGGTCTGAAACGGTGATCGCGGTGACCAACACGCCGCAGAAGATCACGGAGATCAAAGAAGCGGCCAGGAAGAACGGGATCACACTCGGGAACGGATATGGAAAACATAAGGATACCAGCTTCCGGATCGCGAATTTCCCTGCTATATCCGACCAGGAAATAGCGGCTTTGCAGTATTTTCTCGCTGAAATGGCGCGAAAGCAGTAATGAGTAGTAAACGGAAAGGTTTGTATTTAGTAAATAAAATCAACACCATTTCCCGCAATTTTAAGTTGTGCGTTTAGACCTATTAAAGCAATACCAGGCGCAAACAAAATGCCTCGTGGCCCTGGACTCCATCATTTTCGGCTTTGATGGGGAAGAATTAAAGTTACTGCTCGTTAAAAGGGGGATCGAAGATGAAGACCGGACCTGGTCTTTAATGGGCGGCTGGGTGCAGCCCGACGAAAGTCTGGAAGGCGCATCTTCCCGCATTCTGTTCGAACTTACCAATCTCAAAGACATTTACCTGGAACAGCTGCATACCTTCGGCAGCCCCGATCGCGATCCCGTAGAGCGCACAGTTTCAGTGGCTTATTTCGCATTGATTAATGTGGAGGATTACGCGCACAAGATTTCCAGGAATTTTGAGGCGCAATGGTTTTCGGTACAAGAGCTTCCAAAGCTGCTGTTTGACCACGGTTCCATGGTGGATATGGCGATCCAGCACCTGCGATACAAAGCCTCCCAGCACCCGATCGGATTTGAGCTGCTCCCCGAGAAATTCACTATTCCGCAATTACAGAAGCTTTACGAGGCAATTTTTGGAACTGAACTCGACAAGCGCAATTTCAGCCGCAAACTGCTGTCCACCAACTTACTGATCAAGCTCGACGAAAAGCAAAAGGGATACTCCAAAAAGGGCGCATTCTTTTACAAAATCGACGAAGAGAAGTACAAAAAGCAGTTTAACACCTTCCTGAACTTCCTTCCCGGAAGCGGCTCTTAATCAGTTACCGTGACGGTAATGACCTATTTTCGTCTTAATATATTAGACGAAATACAACGATTTTGAGCAACTTTGCGGTTCTACCTCAATGGTCGCCGCATGTTCAATTTCAAAGAAATCGTTTCCGTCACCCTCATTCTTTTCTCCGTGATTGACGTACTTGGCTCGCTGCCGGTAATTGTTGATTTCAGGAAAAGACTTGGCAAGATAGAATCTGAAAAAGCGACGATCACGGCCGGAATCATCATGGTCGTGTTTCTTTTTTTGGGCGAAAGGCTGCTGAGTCTTTTTGGGGTAGATGTGGCTTCTTTCGCCATTGCGGGTGCGATTATCCTCTTTTTGTTGGGATTGGAAATGATCCTGGGTAGGAACATTTTCAAGCACGATAACATTGATGTGGGCGTTGCCTCCATTGTTCCGATCGCCTTTCCCATTATTGCCGGGGCTGCTACCATGACCACCTTACTCGCATTGCGTTCCGCTTACCAGATCCAGAACATTCTCGTCGGCATCCTGCTCAACCTGTTCTTCGTGTACCTGGTTTTGAAATCATCGACCTGGATTGAAAAAAAGCTCGGTCAGGGTGGTACGGATGTACTCCGGAAAATTTTCGGGATCATCCTGCTGGCGATCGCAATCAAATTGTTCAAGACCAATCTGGTTTTGTAAAAGAAAATCCCGCGGTGTAGTCACATTTGACACTCAATAATCAAATATTTAAACTAACAGAAAGTATATAGCAATGCAACAACTGGATAGCCTTAACCAAGTCGCCGAATTTCACAAAACATTCAAACACCCGATCGTAGCCGCACCTGCTATCCCGTCAGAAGAGCGCAGCCGGTTGCGTGTGGCGCTGTTGGCGGAGGAATTGAAAGAGCTCGAAGTAGCTATTCTTGAAAAGGACATTGTTGAAGTAGCAGACGCACTTTGCGATTTACAATATGTATTATCAGGCGCTGTGCTGGAATTTGGATTAGGCGAAAAATTCAGGGAGCTGTTTGACGAGGTACAGCGCTCGAATATGTCAAAAGCCTGTCTGACAGTGGAGGAAGCAGAAGCGACCGTAGCACATTATCAGGCAAAAGGTACAGAGTGTTATTTTAAAGAAGATAATGGTAAGTATCTGGTATACAGAACTTCCGACGATAAGACTTTGAAAAATATCAACTACTCGCCGGCTGATCTGGCTTCCATTATCGGTTAATCTCGTTCTCAAACAGATTTCAATATGAAAACATCAGTTCTCGAACGGTTTCTCAGGTATGTGCAGATCGATACGCAATCAGACCCCGAATCTGAAAGCTTCCCGAGTACAGCCAAACAGCGCGACCTGAGCAACTTACTCGCGGTGGAATTGCTTCAGATGGGTGTTTCTGACGCGCATGTAGACGAGCACGGTTACGTGTATGCGACCATTCCATCGAATTCCGGCAAAACCAATGTGCCCGTGATTTGCTTTTGCTCGCACGTGGATACATCCCCGGATGTCACCGGCGCGAATGTGAAGCCGATTGTGCACGAGAACTGGGATGGGACCGACATTGTGCTTCCTGACGATCATACACAGGTTTTAAGACCAGGGGAATTACACGACCTGGATCAGCAGATCGGAAACGACATTGTTACAGCCAGCGGAAAAACCCTGCTCGGCGCCGACAACAAAGCAGGTGTGGCCGAAATAATGGCCGCTGCCGAGTACCTGATCAACCACCCTGAGATCAGGCACGGGGAAATCAAGATACTTTTTACGCCCGATGAGGAAGTTGGTCGTGGTACAGAGCGGGTTGACCTGGCTAAACTGGGAGCTCACTATGGATACACGGTTGACGGTGAAGCTGCCGGAACACTTGAAAACGAGACTTTCTCTGCTGACGGCGTGAAAATCACGATCAGCGGCGTGAGTACCCACCCCGGGTACGCGCTCGGAAAGTTGGAGAACGCAGTGAAGATAGCCGCAGATATCATCGCGCGTTTGCCGAAAGATACATTGTCACCGGAAACGACCGAAAACAAGGAGGGCTTCATTCACCCGACACATATAGAAGGTATCCAGGAGAAAGTGACACTCGGCTTTATTATACGGGATTTCACAACAGCCGGTCTGCACGAAAAAGAGGAATACCTCAAAAGCATAGTGGACGAAGTGCTGAAAGCCTATCCCAACTCCACAGCTGACTTTAAGGTGCAGGAGCAATACCGCAATATGAAGGAGGTTTTGGACAAATACCCCGAGATTATCGCTCATGCGGAGGAAGCAATGCGACGCGCGGGACTTACTCCGGTTTGCAGAAGCATCCGAGGCGGTACCGACGGTTCCCGCCTGTCGTTCATGGGCTTACCCTGCCCCAACATTTTCGCCGGCGAACACGCATTCCATTCGAAGTTAGAATGGGTATCGGTGCAGGATATGGAAAAAGCCGTGGAAACGATCGTCAATTTAGCGGAGATCTGGGAGGAGAAGAGCTAAAATGGAGGAAGGAGGAAGGAGGAAGGGAAGAAAATGAGTTTATTTTCCCCTTCCTCCATCTTCCCTTTCCTCCTTTCTCCCCATTCATTAAATCATTCATAATTAAAAAGATGTCTCAAAAGAAGACCAAATTTTACGTAGTGTGGCAGGGCAGGAAGACCGGGGTTTTCACGGACTGGAAAGAATGTGAAGCCCAGATCAAAGGCTTTGAAGATGCGCGCTACAAGTCTTTTGAATCCATTGAAGAGGCAGAGAAGGCGATACAGCGGGATTACTGGGAGTTTGTGACAAAAAAAGAAAGTAAACCTGTGTTGAAAGAGGCGCCTGCTTCGGTAGGTAAGCCCATCAAGAACAGTATCATTGTGGACGCAGCCTGGAACACTGCGACCGGCGATATGGAGTACCAGGGGATTTACTATGCAACCGGGAAACGGATTTTTTTGCAGGGACCTTTTAAAGACGGTACCAACAACATTGGCGAGTTTCTGGCGATCGTACATGCGCTGGCTTACTTGCAGAAAAACGAAAGTGACCTTCCCATTTACAGCGATTCACGCACTGCGATCGGCTGGATCAAGAAAAAGCATGCGAATACCAAGCTGGCATTGACACCCAGAAACAAGCCCGTCTTTGAAATGCTCCAACGCGCTGAAAGGTGGCTTGCCAGTAATACTTATCCTAACAAAATCCTGAAATGGGAAACGGAGTACTGGGGCGAGAACCCTGCGGACTTTGGAAGAAAATGAAATAATGGCCAGAAACACACATTTCCAGTTCAAGCAATTTACTGTGCAGCAGGACCAATGCGCCATGAAAGTGTGCACGGACGCTTGCGTGCTCGGCGCCTGGGTGGACGTTGAGAATGCAGACAGGATACTTGACATTGGAAGCGGAACAGGATTACTGTCGTTAATGGTTGCGCAAAGAAATACATACGCAGCTATCGACGCCGTTGAAATTGAGGCCGAGGCTTTTTATCAGGCCGGTGAAAATGTGGAAAACAGTCCGTTCAATGGGCGAATTACATTGTTTCATGCTGCCATTCAGGATTTTACTTCGGAGCATTTATATGATCTGATTATCACAAATCCGCCATTCTTCCAATCCGATCTACGTTCTCCTGCCGGGAAGGTGAACCTGGCGCATCATGCAGAAGCACTTGATTTTGTATCCCTGTTGGCATCAATCAAAAGGCTTCTTGCGCCCGAAGGCAGGTTTGTGATTTTGTTGCCGGTAGATGAAGGAAATCAGTTCAGGAAAATGGCAGCTGAACAAAATTGGCGACTGGACCAGGAACTAACCCTTTTTCACCAAACTGACAAAAAGGCTTTCCGTGTTTTAATGGAGTTTAGAAATGCAGCCTGCCCCACCCGTGATACAGTAACCGGAACCCTAAACATCTACCAGGAAGACGGAATTACGCACGATCCGAAATTCAGGGAGCTGCTGAAAGACTTTTATTTAAAATTTTGATCGGGAAAAAAGCGAACTTTGCGGCATTATAAATCCAGTCCGCGCCATTGCAGATTATTCATGACCCATTCAGCTATCCAGATATCCGTTATTGTTCCGCTTTATAATGAAGACGAATCACTCCCAGAGCTTAGTGAATGGATTGGCCGGGTGATGAACGAAAATGGGTTTTCCTACGAAATACTGTTCATAGATGACGGTAGTAAAGACCAATCCTGGGAGGTTATCTCCCGGCTTTCATTAGAAAATGCCAGCATTCGCGGCTTCCGGTTTGTTCGTAATTATGGGAAAACAGCCGCATTACAAACAGGTTTCCAGGCTGCAAGAGGCGATGTAATTATCACAATGGATGCCGATTTGCAGGATAGTCCTGATGAAATCCCCGAGCTGTACCGGATGATCACGCAGGAGCGGTACGATCTTGTTTCGGGCTGGAAAAAGAAACGCTTCGATCCCGTTACCAAAACAATCCCTACTAAAATCTTCAATGCAGCTACCAGGAGTATTTCAGGTGTGTATCTGCATGATTTTAACTGCGGGCTGAAAGCGTACCGTAAAGAGGTCGTCAAGAACATCACGATCTACGGCGAAATGCACCGTTACATTCCGGTAATCGCCAAATGGAATGGCTTTGCCAAAATAGGGGAGAAGGTTGTGCAGCATCGTCCACGTAAATACGGGCACACCAAATTTGGTCTGGAGCGCTTTATTTTTGGCTTTCTTGACTTGCTTTCAATTGCCTTTGTGAATAAGTTTGGGCGTCGGCCGATGCATTTATTCGGTAGTCTGGGAACCCTTATGTTTTTTCTGGGAACCATTATAGCATTCTGGCTTCTTGGTAAGAAAATATACAATATTTACCATTTTCTGCCTTACCGTAATGTAACCGACAACCCATTATTTTTCCTCGCGCTTGTTGCGATCATGGTCGGTTCCCAGTTATTTCTTGCAGGTTTTCTGGGTGAGCTCTTTGTTAAACAATCTGTTTCCAAAACAGGTGACTACAACATTTCTGAGCGGGTGGGGAATTGAAACTGAATTTATTTAATCAAAAAAGATAAAAAATATTACCTATTACACAGATAATGATCGCTAACGTACACAAAGCACATCCCTGGCATGGAATTCCAATGGGAGACAACGCACCCGAGCTTGTAACTGCATTTATTGAAATTGTTCCTACTGATACAGTAAAATACGAAATAGATAAAGCGACAGGTTACCTGATGATCGACCGGCCGCAAAAGTACTCCAACATCGTTCCCGCGCTTTACGGCTTTATTCCAAAAACCTACTGTGCCGACAAAATCGCTGCATTGGCGCGCGAGCGTTCAGGTCGCGATGTGACTGAGGGCGATGGTGACCCGCTGGATATCCTGGTATTATGCGAAAAGATCATTTCACACGGGGATATCCTTTGTACAGCCAAGCCAATCGGAGGAATTCGCCTGATTGACGGCGGCGAAGCAGATGACAAGATCATTGCTGTGTTAAAAGGAGATGAAGTTTACGGTGGATTTTCTGATATCGCTGAATTGCCTGAGGGTATCGTGGAGCGTTTGAAACACTACTTCCTTACTTACAAAAACCTTCCGGGAGAAGCTGCTCACATTGAAATCACCAATGTTTATGGTCGCGATGAGGCTTTGGAAGTAATCATGACCTCTGTGGAAGATTACAAACATTCATTCTACTGAGCGTCTGATTTACAGCCAGAATAGCAGTATAACAATGGAATATTCGAGCCGTTTCCGATAGGGACGGCTCTTCTTTTATTCGTATCTTTGCGGAAATTTTGAATTATCAGAATCTCTGAAATCAGTATCTCCATACTTCATGAGTAATATACAGGAAATAAAAAAGCGCCGCACATTTGCGATCATCAGCCACCCCGATGCTGGGAAGACAACCCTCACGGAAAAGCTGCTGCTATTCGGTGGCGCGATCCAGACAGCCGGGGCGGTTAAGTCAAATAAAATCAAGAAAACAGCGACCTCCGACTTTATGGAGATCGAAAAACAAAGGGGTATCTCGGTGGCTACTTCCGTGATGACCTTTGAATACAAAGACCTGCTGATCAATATCCTTGATACACCAGGTCACAAGGATTTTGCAGAAGATACTTACCGGACATTAACGGCTGTCGATAGTGTAATCCTCGTTGTGGATTGCGTGAAAGGCGTTGAGGAACAAACGGAAAGATTAATGGAAGTGTGCCGGATGCGCAATACGCCCGTTATCATTTTCATCAACAAGCTCGACCGCGAAGGTCAGAACCCGTTTGAACTGCTGGATGAGCTTGAAAGCAAGCTGAGCATCCGCGTTCGTCCGCTCACGTGGCCGATCAATATGGGAGCCAATTTTAAGGGAGTTTACAGCTTGTACGAACACATGCTGTATTTCTTCAAGATCAATAAAACCAAAATTGAAAGCAATGTTGCCAAGGTAAGTCTGGACGATGAAAGCCTGGTGGACCTGGTAGGAGAAAAAGATGCAGAGCAGCTGACTGAGGATGTGGAGTTGGTAGAAGGTGTGTATGATGCATTTTCGGAAGAAGCATACCAGAAAGGCGAGCTGGCACCCGTATTTTTCGGCAGTGCGATCAATAACTTTGGTATCAAAGAATTGCTCGATACGTTCTGCGAAATATCGCCCATACCACAGCCACGCCCGACAGATGTGCGCGAAGTAGAGCCTACTGAACCAAAATTCACAGGTTTTGTATTCAAAATCCACGCGAACCTTGACCCCCGGCACCGCGACCGCATTGCATTCCTGCGCATTTGTTCAGGTAAGTTTGAGCGCGGTAAGTTTTACAAGCACGTGCGATTGGGTAAAGAAGTACGGTTTTCAAGTCCGTTTACATTCATGGCTTCTGATAAAAGCGTGATGGACGAAGGTTTCCCGGGAGACGTGGTGGGACTTTACGATACGGGTAACTTTAAGATAGGCGATACCCTGACAGAAGGGGAAAGCCTGCAATTCTCGGGGATCCCAAGTTTTTCTCCTGAGATATTTAAAGAGCTCATTAACATGGACCCGATGAAGTCCAAGCAATTGGAAAAAGGGATTCAGCAGCTTACAGACGAAGGTGTCGCCCAGCTTTTTACATTGGATCTGGGTAACAGGAAGATTGTGGGTACGGTGGGAGAACTACAATTTGACGTAATCCAATACCGGCTCGAACACGAATACGGCGCCAAATGCCGCTGGGTACCCATGAACATTTCCCGCGCCTGCTGGCTTACCGCCGACGAAAAGCCGGCAATGGATCAGTTTATCAGACTCAAAGGAAACCAGATCGCCTACGACAAAGACCGCAACCCAGTTTTCCTAGCCGAATCAGAATGGATGATCCGCATGAACCGCGAGAATAATCCAGCCATTCATTTCCATTTTACTTCGGAGTTCAAGACAGAAATGGCGATTTAGGCGATGAATGAATGAATTTGTCATGCTGAGCTACTTTGTCATGCTGAGCGCAGTCGAAGCACAATGCACTATGCTTCGACCGCCCGGCGGCCCGGTGCGCTCAGCATGACAAAAGCTAACTTACCTCTTCGGCCGGTCGCCCCGCATTCCTCTTCTGTCTTCCAGCATGGTTTTGTATTTTTCCTGCTGCTCCACTGTCAGTATTTTCGACAGCTCGTTGTTGAAGGTTTCCATTGAAGCGCGCATTTCTGTGCGGTCTGCATTTTGTGCGTTTCTTAACTCCTGCATTTTCTGGGCACGGGCAAGGCTCAGGTTGTAAACCTGCTTCTTCTGGTCTTCTGATAAGTTCAGATTCTCGGTGAGCGTTTTGGTCTGGTTTTCGGCACGCTGCTCCGCTGTCATATTGCCTCCTCCCTGACGCTGTGCAAATCCAGCGAGAGTCGTGAAGGTCAATAGAAATACAAACACGATTTTCTTCATGGTTTTTTCATTTAGATACCAGGGTTAGAGTCAAAAACCGTGCTTGGGTTTAAGCGGGTATATTATTAATTATCAGGAACAAAGAAGTAGTCAGGCAGTTTCCAGCAATGTGCGCGTCAGGCTTTCCCATTCTTCTTTCAATGAGCCTTTGAAAACATCAGCTCCTGCGCGCCGGTACCAGTAACCTGCATTGAATGTATCGCCTTCGACCCTGTGCAGGTAGGCGTGCAGGCGATCGTACTCCCGCGTTCCTTCTGCGCTCTGTGCAATGTTATGTGCCGCTTCCCAGTCGCCTTTGGCATCATACCAAAGTGCTTTCAGTAGTTCCGGAATGCCTGCCGGTGGTATTTTGAGTGCGAGTGATTCTTTGAATTGCTCGTAGGTCATAGCGGGATTAGTTCTGTTTTTGAATAAAAGAGTGTTTGCAAAAAACTGAAAAAATAAGTCAACATGAAAATTCACGGTGGTATATTGTAAAGTTGTACAGACTCCATCTCTCTTTATGTTTAAACCATTATCAACCTTACTGGCAGGGCTGATTGTCAGCTTTTATTGTCAAGCACAAGAAACATTCCCGCAGAACGGCGCCTACGATGAGCGACCCGGCCGCTTTGCATTTACCAATGCGACTATTGTAGTTGATCCTAAAACCACCATTGAAAATGGTACACTGCTGATCGAAAACGGCACGGTAATCCAGGCGGGCAAGCAGGTGAAATTACCCGCAGGGGCTGTTACCATTGATTTGAAAGGTAAATACATCTATCCTTCATTGATCGATCTCGACTCGGACTACGGAATGCCGGAAGTAAGACGGGAGCGGCCAGCAGGCGGAAGACAGACGCCGCAACTGGAATCCAATAAAAAAGGCGCTTTTGGCTGGAACCAGGCAATTCAGTCTGAAAATGACGCCAGCCTCATCTTTACACCCGATGCTAAGAAAGCGGCTGATCTGCGCAAAATCGGCTTTGGTACCGTACTGGTTCACCCGCATGATGGTATTGTCCGGGGTAATGGAGCAGTAGTTACATTGACTGACGAGCCCGCCAACAAAGCGCTTCTGAACCGGAAAGCATCGGCCCATTTTTCATTCAGCAAAGGTACTTCTTCGCAGACCTACCCTTCATCCACAATGGGCGTGGTGGCGCTTTTAAGACAAAATTACTACGATGCAGAATGGTACGCACGTACTCCGAAAGCAAAAGAAGCGAACCTGTCGCTTGAAGCTTTTAACGAGATCAAAAACCTGCCTTCGTTTTTTGAAACAGGAGATAAATACAGTGTGCTCCGTGCAGACAAGGTAGGGGACGAATTCGGAGTTCAGTATATTATAAAAGGTGGCGGCGATGAATACCAGCGCATTAGCGAGATTAAAGCCACGAAGGCGACGCTTATTTTGCCGGTTCAGTTTCCCGAAGCCTATGACGTAGCTGATCCCTGGGATGCAGATGTGATCAGCATGTCACAATTGAAACATTGGGAAATGGCGCCAAAGAACCCTGCGGAGGTGGCGAAAGCCGGAATACCATTTACATTTACTTCGGCAGGGTTGAAGAATAAAGCCGATTTTCTTAAAAACATTAAAACTGCCATTGAATACGGGTTGACCAAAGAGAAGGCGCTGGAAGCATTGACTACTTTGCCTGCTGCCCTTATCAAAGCTGAAAACCAGATAGGGAGCCTCAAACCCGGTATGCTTGCCAATTTCATCATCACCTCGGGGGACTTGTTTAACAAGGATAATGTGATTTATGAAAACTGGGTACAAGGGAAGAAATTCATCATTTCGCCCATCAATGCGCCTGATATCCGCGGTACCTATTCCTTATCGATCAATAATCAGCCTGGTGGAAAATTGCAGATCAGCGGCTCGGCCGATAAGCCGGAGTATAAAGTAGTCGTTCAGGATTCCGTGAAAATCACGCCTAAAGCTGTATTATCCAATGAATTGCTGACGCTGACTTACCAGGCCGATAAGAAGGTTCCTGGTACAACCCGGCTCACTGGCTGGCGCAACGGTACCGGTTTATCAGGAGAAGGTGTACTGCCTTCCGGCTCCGTTGTACCCTGGTCTGCGACACTTACCGAGAAATTCCAGCAGGTTGCAGCTGCTGACACAGCTGTAGCGAAAATAAAGGAGACCGGCCCAGTCGTATATCCGTTTGTAGGTTTTGGCAATGAAGAATTGCCGAAATCGGAGACGGTACTGATCAGGAATGCGACGGTATGGACCAATGAGAAAGAAGGTATCCTGCAAAATTCGGATGTAGTTGTGCAGAATGGAAAAATTACAAAGGTTGGGAAATCGCTGAATGCGCCTTCTGGAGCAAAGACCATTGATGGTACGGGCAAGCATTTGACGAGCGGCATTATCGATGAGCACTCCCATATCGCATTGTTCACGATCAATGAGGGCGGACAAACCAGCTCGGCAGAGGTAAGAATGAGCGATGTGATCAATCCGGATGATATCAATATTTACCGCCAGCTGGCAGGTGGCGTAACTGCGTCTCATCTACTTCACGGTTCTGCGAATTCCATTGGCGGACAGAGTGCGATGATCAAGCTGAAATGGGGCGCAACCCAGTCGGAAATGTTGGTGCCGGATGTGAAAACGATCAAGTTTGCATTGGGTGAGAACGTGAAACAGTCTAACTGGGGCGACGTGGCGCGCGTTCGTTTTCCTCAAACCAGAATGGGCGTAGAACAGGTGTATTTTGATCACTTTTTACGCGCTAAGGAATATGCGAAGAGCTGGAAATCTTTCAACGGTACCTCCAAGAAAGTAGCTGCCAATGCGCCCAGAAGGGATATTGAGCTGGATGCTTTGGCCGAAATTCTGGACAACCAGCGCTTTATCACCTGTCACTCTTATGTGCAATCGGAGATCAATATGCTTATGCATGTAGCGGATTCCCTGAAATTCCGGATCAATACATTCACCCACATCCTGGAAGGTTACAAGCTGGCCGACGGAATGGCGAAGCGTGGAATCGGTGGTTCAACTTTTGCCGACTGGTGGGCGTACAAAATGGAGGTGAAAGAGGCAATTCCCTACAATGCGGCTTTAATGTACCACGAGGGTGTTACCGTAGCTATTAATTCCGATGATGCGGAAATGGCGCGCCGCCTCAATCAGGAAGCAGCCAAGACGGTAGAATACGGCGGAGTTCCGGAAGAAGAAGCATGGAAAATGGTAACACTTAATCCTGCCAAATTGCTGCACGTTGACAATCGAATGGGCAGTATCAAAGCTGGTAAGGATGCTGACCTGGTGCTCTGGAATGCACACCCGCTGTCAGTTTACGCGCGTCCTGAGTTTACCATGGTCGAGGGAACGGTGTATTTTGACCGTAAAAAGGATGAAGAAAAGCAAAAATCCATGCAGCTCGAAAGAGAAAAGCTAATTCAAAAGATGCTGAGTGATAAATCGGAAGGAAAACCTACGCAGAAGCCGCAGGCCACGCAGCCTAAAATGTGGCATTGTGAAGACATAGTAGGTGTGCACACAGAGCACGAAGGAACCAGGTAATTACTCCGTAAATCATCGAAATCATGATACAAAAAATAATAGCAGGAACAATCAATACACTGATCACGCTGGCAGCAATTTCACCCGCATTTTCCCAAAACCCTGCGCCCGCATTGCCCCAATCGAAACCAATGGTACTCACCGGTGCAACGATCCATGTGGGAAATGGACAGGTGATCCAAAACGGAGTGATCGCATTCGATAAGGGTATTATCACTTACGTAGGTGCCGCAGGTTCCAATCCGGCAGCAGCAGGTGCTGAAACGGTCGAGGTAAAAGGCAAACACATTTTCCCGGGCGTTATTTCGCTGAACACTACGGTCGGTTTGCAGGAAATTGCAACTGTGCGCGCTACCCTGGATTTCGCCGAAGTTGGAGAGATTAACCCGCATGTGCGTGCGCTGGTCGCTTATAATACGGACTCAGAGGTAATCCCTACGCTGCGTGGGAATGGAATCCTCGTTTCGCAGGCGGTACCGCAGGGCGGCGTTATATCCGGATCTTCCTCAGTTTTTTATAGCGATGGATGGAACTGGGAAGATGCTGTTTTGAAGAAAGACGATGGTATCTGGCTAAGCTGGCCGCCTTTCCTGGCAAGCAGCTTCAACTATGACGATTTTTCCGTTTCTACTAAAAGAAATGACAAACGCCAGGAGGTAATTGACCTAATCCGAGCTACTTTTTCGGAGGCGAAAGGATACAATGCGGTGGCCGAACCTGCTTCTGTAAATCTGAGAATGGCTGCATTGAAGCCTGTTCTGGCTGGTACCGCCAATTTGTACATTCGGGCGGAGTATGCAAAAGATATCATCGAAGCAGTGAAGCTGGCAAAGGAATTTGATATAAAAAGAGTGGTGATAGTGGGTGGAGATGAAGCCTATAAAGTGGCTGCTTTCCTGAAAGAGAACCAGGTGTCTGTGGTGTTAAATCCAACTCACAGACTTCCCGGCCGCGTTGATGAGAATGTATATATGCCTTACGAGCTGCCCGGTTTGCTCCATAAAGCCGGCGTGAAAGTGGCGATCACGTATGCGGATGAATGGTGGAGAACCAGGAATCTGGCTTTTCTGGCAGGTACTTCTTCCGGCTTTGGTAATGTAACACCAGAGGAAGCACTTCAATTTGTTACCAAGAACGCAGCCGAGATTATCGGTGCAGAACGGGAAGTAGGTACGCTTGAAAAAGGCAAACACGCATCCCTGATCGTTTCCGAGGGCGATATCCTGGATATGCGCGGTAATGTTGTGGGAATGGTGTTTGTAAAAGGCGGGAAAGTAAACCTGGATGACAAACAAAAGCGGCTTTACGAGAAGTATAAAACGAAGTACGGAAAGAAGTAAGTCCTTCCGTACTTTACTGGATCAATCAACACTAATCATATAAATACCATCATCGGCGATCTTGATCAGGCCTTGTCTGTAGAGACCGCCGATTGCTTTTTTAAAGACCTTTTTGCTGATCTGCAAGCGTTTATAGATTTCCTCGGGCGAGCTGTTGTCAGATAAATTGAGGAAGCCGCCTTCTTTCTTAACGATGTCAAAAATCAGTTTGCCGGTAGGCTCAATGATCTCGGTAACGCTCTTTTGCAGACTGATATCCAACTTGTTCTCTTCACGGATCTTCTTAACATAGCCTTTCAGACTGTCTCCAACCTGCAAGTCGCGGAAAACTTCATTGGCGTAGATCAAACCTTTGTGATATTGATTGACAATCGCATTGTAGCCCAGGTCTGTTTTTTGGAAAATCAACAAATCCACTTCGTCGCCTTCTTTGACAGTAAGGCGCTCATTATCAAGGAATTTATCGACTTTCGTAGAAGCCAGTAATCTCGCACTTTTCTGATCCAGATATAAGAACACCACGTGCCACTCGCCGATTTCCATGGGTTTGGTTTGCTCCCGGAATGGAACAAACAGATCTTTGATCAAACCCCAATCCAGAAAAGCGCCGTACTCGGAAACATCCTTTACTTCCAGGTACGCAAACTCGTTGCGGATTATCTTCGGAGTTTGGGTGGTAGCAACCGGCCTGTCTTCTGAGTCAAGGTAAACAAACACGCGGATTGTATCGCCAACCTGCATTTCATCTGTAATGTACTGGTTGGGCAAAAGCACTTCCTCCCCTTCCACGTCACTCAGGAACATGCCTACACTTGTTACTCTTTCAATGGTCAGGTGATTGTATTTTCCTATAAAAAGCATTATTGATCGTCAATTGTGAGGTACAAAGGTAATGTTTTCGGCACACTATCAGTCTTCATCTCCGCCGCCTTCTCCTTTACCTTCCATACTCTGCCTTTCTTTGGAGCGGTTGAGCCGGTATGACAGTGTCACCAGAAACTGGCGTGGCCTCCATTGGAATTCATTTCGTGAGTAGTAACCGGCATTTTCTACAATGCTTCTACGCTTGTTGGTATTGAATAAATCGCGGACACTCGCAGTAATGGTACCGCGACCTTTAAGGATATCTTTGGACAATCCGAGATCAATGAAATAAACGGAAAGATCTTTTCCCTGTGTGGTCTTTCTAGGCGCGCGATAGTTGGCAGAAGCCTGAAAATCGACAGACTTAAAGAGCGTCACGCGCGAAGAAACACGGCTGGTCCATGAATATGTATCGCTTTCATAAAGTTTGTCATTGTAATAACCCTGGTTCATGGCGCGGAAGATATTGGCATTGGCAGTCAGCTTCCACCACGGAGCAGGATCGTAGGTAAGGTTAAATTCAAAACCGTAAGAGTCGCCAGTGGAAAGATTGATCGGGGTAATGGTTGTAAAACCGGTCGAGTCTACCGAGGTAATGTTCTCAACAACACCCAGCCTGTGGCGGTAGTAAACGCTCGATAGCAACGAGCCTTTTTCCATATTCAACAAATGACCAGCTTCAAATGAATGCGTAAATTCAGGATTCAGCAAAGGATTTCCAGCCCTGAATACGCGCGAGTCGCTGAAATTGGAGAATGGGAGCAAATCCCGGAAACCCGGCCGGCTTAGCCGGTAACTGTAGCTGAGCTGCAAGGTTTGTGCGTCCTGCAGCTTGTACGACAGGTGCACACTTGGGAAAAGATTAAAATACCTCCTCTGGTTGGTCAATGCAGTTTTTTTGAGCTCAGTCAGAATGTCGGTGTACTCTCCCCGCAATCCTGCTTGTACGAACACCCTCCCGAACTGGTTGCTCGCCATTACATAACCCGCATGAATTTTCTCATCGTAAGCTAAGCGGTTGTCGAAGTCAGGCAGGATGATCCAGTTCATTGCCTCATTCTGTTGATGTACCGAGAAGTCATTATCCAGCTGCCTAACCGAGGTTTTCAAGCCGGCTTCAATTTTGCCGTCTTTGGCAAATGGGTGAATGTAGTCGAGTTGTGCCAGGAAATTCTTCTCGTCTTCGGTATTGAATGCGCGCTGTACGATACGCGACGCATTATTGCTGGCAAATTCATTGTATTTCGCCGCTTCCGTCTCATCACTCAGGATATACTTGGCGTCAAATGAAAGGCTTTGTCCTTTTCTTTCAAAAGTCTTTTTGTAGCTCAATGCGGCTTCCAGATTTTGCCTCGGTTCCGTTTCGTGCTCATCCCTGATTACAGTTCGCGTCAGCACATTATTGAAATCAAAATCGCGGTATTGAAGCCTGGATTTATTATCATTTTGAGAATTACGATAGGAAACTGTACCGGTCAGCGTGTTGGAATTGTTGATAAAATAATCAAGACCCACCATTACATTATTGGAATAACCAGAGCGGGTGCGGTTTGTATTCGACTCATACACAAAGCTGGTATCCGCGCCGGTGTAGGTCTGCCGGGAGTTTCCGCGTCCCGGACCTTCGCGGTACATTAATCCGTAATTGGCAATAAAATTGACCTTTTTGCGACGGTAGTTCAGGTTGAAAGATCCGCCAAAATTGGAGGGGTATCCCGCCGTTCCGGTAAATGATCCATTGAGACCATACCGGATATTTTTCTTCATCACAATATTCAGGATACCTACTTCCCCTTCCGCATCGTACCGGGAAGAAGGGTTGGTGATGATTTCAATGCTCTCGATCAGGTCTCCCGGTATTTGCCGCAATGCTTCCGCAGGATTAAGTCCCACCATTCCCGATTGCTTCCCATCAATGAGTATCCTCACATTCTGGCTGCCGCGAAGTGCGACATTGCCTTCCACGTCCACCGTCACCGAGGGCATATTGTTCAGAATGTCGGATGCATTGCTGCCGATATTGCTGAGGTCTTTACCTACATTAAAAACCCTTTTGTCGAGTTGCAGGTCCATTTGACTTTTCTCTCCCCGCACCACGAGCTCTTGCAGCTCCTTTGCATCCGATACCATCGCGATGGAGCCGACATTTACATTGGAAGAAACGACATTAATATTTGGAACGACCTTCTCACGTAATGCGAGAAAAGTGATTTTGATGAAATAATTCCCCGGATCAGCTGCGACCGAGAAGGTACCGTTCTCATCCGAAGTACCGCCGCCGATCAGCGTAGAATCCTTCGTACCGTAAAGCGCCACGTTAGCAAACGGTACCGGCTTTTTGTCGGCATCGAGCAGCTTGCCCGTAATTGCGAAGGCGGCTGGCTCTTCCTGCGCGAGGAGCGGCGTTGAGAGCGTAGTCAGCAACAAAAACAAGAGCAATGATTTTTGCATAACGGGATTTTTAATGCGACGGCGAGACAGCCGACGCAATACGTTGAAAGAGATGAATGTTTTAGATGGCAAAAGCCGGTGGAGGTTTAACCGAATTTTAATCCCGGCTAAAATTATTTGATAAAAAGCTGTTCCAGAGGATATTACTATCCTGTTACCAGCTGGGGAAGCTGGTGTACATTGGTTCGGAATGCGTGTTCTGGGAAGTTATTGCAGCGTGTTGCTTAGTCTTTTGAGCTCAATTTCAGCCGCTTTTGCAGCGTAGTTGAGATTGATAAGGCGATAACCCGCATCTTCAAAGCTTCTTTGCGCTTCTCGGACATCGATGATCGTAGCCTGTATGAGCTCAAAACGCTGTAATGTAAGATCGAGCAATTGCCGGCTCAATTCGTAGTTTTGCTTTTGCGTTTGCAGCTGTTGAAGCGAGCTCACGTAAGTCTGGTACATTTTCACAGCGCCTGCATTATAGTCGCGCACGATCGAATTCCGCTGAATTTTTGCACTTGATGTATTGATTTCTGCTGCCTGCTGCTGCCTTTTAAATGCTGATCCGTTGTAAATCGGTATGCTCAGCGTTAAACCGGCTTGCGGCCCTAGGCTACGGTTAAGCAATGTAAAACCGGCTGCGGTCTGGTTGCGTGAGTAATTGTAAGCTGTGTTTAAACGTACGGTTGGGTAGCGCAAAGCCGCTGTTTCCCTCACAATAAGTTCATTGATCCTGATCTGGTGATCGGCCGCTTTCACATCTGCATTGGCAGTGATCCGGGCTGCTATGTCATCCAGTTTGAGGTTGGTATCAACAGTGATCGTGTCCCTGAGCGTAAGTGGTGATTTCGGATCCAGAGTCAATATGCGAAGCAGCTCGGCCTTCGCCACCTGGGCTACCATCAGCTGGTCCAGGAAAGTCTGGTTCAATGTATTAAGATCGATTTGCGCCTGGAATAGGTCTGCATTGTTTGCCATTCCGGCTTCTTTCCGCACCTTCAAAATTTCCAGCCTTTTTTCCGAAGCCTGGATCGAAGTGCGCACCGTGTTAAGGTAGCTCAGCTGGCGTACCACATCGTAATAGCTCGTCATGACCAGTGCGATCGTATTCTGGACCTGCGAATTAAGCAGCTCGCTGCTCTGATATTGCAGCTCAGCGAGTCGCTTTTTAGTGGAGACGATCCTTTTTCCGTTATACAGGATAATACTTGCCGAAACGTTGGCCTGGGTATTGTTTCCCGCTGCCGCACTCCTGTTGATCTCGGTACCGTTGTTAAGCTTTTGATTTACCTCTGTGATTTGTTCGGTGTTGGACGCATTGGCGGCTACAAGCGGCAAACCGCCAGCTACTCCGTAGTGGTTAAGTACCGTATTTACTTCCACATTATTCTTCGCGATTTCTATTTCGTAGCTGTTCTTTAAAGCTGTGGCAATCGCTTCGTCAAGGGTAAGCGACAAACTGTCGGTTGCCTGAAAACAGAATGCATTGCTTCCGCAAAACAAGAGAGAAACGAACAGGTAGTTTTTAAGATTAAAGATCGCGAGCGGGTTCATGCAAGAACAATATTGGATTAAAACAAACAGGAAAATTAATGGGTGCTTACGGACAGCTCTTCCGCCATTTTCTCTTCTTCTGACTTTTTATGTTTTTTAGGTGATATAAACGTGTAAATCGCCGGAATAACGAACAAGGTAAGGATCAGGGAGAACATCAATCCACCCACAATCACGACTCCAAGCGGAACCCGGCTTGTTGCCGCGGCACCCAGACTTAACGCGATCGGCAATGCGCCGAATGCCGTGGCAAGGCTCGTCATCAGAATGGGCCGCAGACGCTGCGTGGCAGACTCAATCGCCGCTGACATCCTGTCCATTCCCTGTTCCCGTTTCTGGTTCGCAAACTCTACGATGAGGATACCATTTTTGGTTACCAGACCGATCAGCATGATCATTCCGATTTGGGAGAAAATGTTGATTGTTAATCCGAACAGGTAAAGACTGAGCAATGCACCTGCCAATGCAAGCGGCACGGTGATCATGATAATAAACGGATCTGTGAAGCTTTCAAACTGCCCGGCCAAAACCAGGTACACCAGCAGCAGCGCCAGCCCGAATGCAAAGCTGGTATTGGAAGAACTTTCTTCAAAGTCGCGCGAAGGTCCGGTGAGTGACGTCTGGAAAGATTCGTCCAGCAGCTTATTACCAATCCGGCGCATTGCTTCCACGCCGTCACCAATCGTTTTTCCTTCCACCAGAGAAGCAGAAATCGTGGCGCTTTTGTATCGGTTATAGTGGTAGATCGTCGGCGGGCCGCTTTCCTCCTGCATTTTGACTACCGCAGTCAATGGAATATTCTCACCCCTGTTGTTTCTTACATACAGTTTTTCAATGTCAGCCGGTCTGTTCCGTTCCGACTTTTCAACCTGGCCAATTACCTGATACTGCTGCCCGTTCATGATAAAGTAGGCGAGTCGGCGACCGCTGAATGCAGATTGAATGGTAGCCGCAACGTCAGTAGTGGAAAGTCCGAGATCGCGTGCTTTGAGGCGGTCAATCGTTAGCCTTACTTCCGGTTTATTGAATTTCAGGTTAACGTCCACATTCTGAAATGTCGGGTCCTGCCGTGCTTCGTCGAGGAACTTGGGCAGAATATCATATAGCTTTTCAAAATCCAGATTTTGAAGTACAAACTGGACAGGCAGCGATCCTCTTGATCCGATACCAACAGAAATCGTTTGTTCCTGCGTGGCGAAAATGCGCGCGTCATTGAAGCGGGAGAGCTTTTTATTGATTTCCTGCGCAATGTCATTCTGGCTCTTTTTACGCTCGCCTGCCGGTACCAGACCGATACGGCCTGTGGCGCTGTTAACACCGCCACCACCAAAGCCTGGCGTAGCAGAGAATGTAAATGCCTTTTCAGGGATCGAATCGTTCAGGAAGTTTCCGAGATCGTCAGAAATCTGCTGCATTTGATCAAAGCTGGTACCTTCCGGCGCGGAGAGATTGAAACGGATACTATTCCTGTCTTCCATGGGTGCAAGTTCACTTTGCAGATTGGAGTAGCTAAACCAGATCAGTACGCCGCAGACTGCCACGAGTACCCAGGATAGCCAGCGTGCTTTCATAAAACCGGTTAGGCTGCGGTTATAGCCATTTTCCATTCCTTCAAAAAACGGCTCGGTTTTGTTGTAAAACCAACCGTGGCCCGAGTTCTTTCTGTTAAGGAATACGTTAAGTACCGGTGTGATTGTCAGTGAAACAAATGCAGAAATTAATACGGCGGATGCCACTACAATACCAAACTCGCGGAAGAGGCTACCCACGAAGCCTTCGAGGAAGATTACCGGGAGGAACACCACTGCGAGCGTCAGCGAAGTTGAAATAACGGCAAAGAAAATTTCCCGGCTTCCTTCCAATGCAGCCTGCCGGATCGGGAGTCCGCTTTCAAGCTTTCGGAAGATGTTTTCAGTTACTACGATACCGTCGTCAACCACAAGACCCGTTGCCAATACGATCCCGAGCAATGTCAGGATGTTGATTGAAAATCCGAACAGGTACATCACGAAAAACGTCGCTACGAGCGAAATGGGAATATCGATCAACGGACGGACAGCAACCAGGAAGTTCCGGAAGAAAAACAGGATCACGATCACAACCAGCGCAAATGCGATGAAGAGTGTTTCCTCTACCTCTTCGATAGACTGCCGAACGAGCCGCGTATTGTCGATCAGAACGCTGAAAGTAATGTCAGATTTGTTTGACTTCTGTATTTCTTCCAGCCTCTTATTGAATTCATCCGATATCTGAACATAGTTGGCGCCAGGCTGAGGTATAACCGCCAGACCAACCGCATAAACGCCATTGTATTTCCAGCTTTGCTCTTCATTTTCAGGTCCGAGCTCGGCTTTCGCTACATTGCCCAGCCGCACGATTCCCGCGCTGTCATTTTTAATTACAAGGTCATTGAAATCTTTCTCGCTGGTAAGCCGGCCCATTGTACGAATGGTCAATTCCGTTTTGCTACCGTAAATCTTACCTGCGGGAAGCTCTACGTTTTCGGCGGCGAGAGTATTGGAAATGTCATTGAATGAAACATTGTAGGCGCTCATTTTATCCGGATCAAGCCAGATGCGCATTGCGTAGCGTTTTTGACCGAAAATATTGATCGCACTTACTCCGTCAATCGTCTGCAAACTTTGCTGCAATACGTTTTCCGCATATTCACTCAGTTCCAAGAGTCCCTTTGACGGGCTTTGTACAGCAAGCAGCAGGATAAAGTCGCTGTTTGCATCTGCTTTGCTCACAACCGGCGGGGCATCAATATCCTGCGGCAAATTGCGTTGTGCCTGACTTACCTTGTCACGCACGTCATTGGCCGCCCCTTCCAGGTCGGATTCGAGGTTAAACTCGACCGTGATATTACTGGACCCGATCTGGCTGGAAGAGCTGATACTTTTGATCCCAGGAATACCATTAATGCTTTTTTCGAGCGGCTCAGTGATCTGGCTTTCGATGATGTCCGCATTCGCGCCGGTGTAGCTTGTCCGCACGTTTACGATCGGGGGATCGATGGCGGGATAGTCGCGGAGCGAGAGGAAGTTGTAACCTACCACACCAAAAAGAATGATGAGCAGGTTCATAACGACCGCAAGTACCGGCCGCTTTAATGATAGTTCCGAAATATTCATACGGTGGGTTTCAAGGGGATAGTCAATGTAAAACGTTACATCGTCGCAACTTTCAGGTTTCTTACACTTCTCACTTTCACAGGAGCATCGGGACGGGCGAACAATACACCCGAAACTACCACCGAGTCGCCAACACTTAATCCGCTGGTGACTTCCACTACATCCGCCAGGCGGTCGCCGGTTTCTACCGTCACAAATACGGCTTTACCACCCTTCACGGTAATTGCCTTTTTTCCCTGGGCCTCAGGTATGATACTGTTCGTAGGAATCAGTATGCTGCTTTTGTTTGAATTTGTTTTCAGATAAACCTTTGCGAATGAGCCTGGACTTGTTGATCCTGCGTTCAATACAGCGCGTACCGTGATATTCCGTGTTGACTGGTTTACCTGCGGTTCCGTGGCAATCACCCTGGCCGTTTCCTTTTTCTTGGAAGACTGATCGAGCAATACCTCTACATTCTGGCCTTTGGTGACGTATTTCTGGTAAGTTTCCGGTACTGTAAAATCAATGCGGAGATTGGAAAGCTGCTGCATTGTTGCTATTACGCTGGTAGGAGACACATAGGAACCGGCGCTGACCTTCCTCAAACCGATCACTCCCGTGAATGGCGCTCTTACGATCGTTTTATCAATAAGAGCCTGGGTGTACACCATATCTGCCTTGAAGCTATTGACCTGGTTCAATGCAAGATCATAATCAGCCTGGTTGATACCATTGATCGCAACCAGTTGTTTCAATCTTTTTTCGGTAGTCTCGGCGAGGTTGAGCTGGATCTTGATCTTGTCAAGCTGCGCCATCAGGTCTGCATTGTTTATTCTTGCAATTACCGTCCCTTTCTGAACCGTTTTCCCTTCCGGTACATCCAGGAAAGTAAGTAGTCCGCTCACTTCCGGGCGGAGTTCAGCAAATTCGTTTGCGACAATGGTGCCATTTACTTCAACCTGGTCACTTACCTTTTCCGATTTCGCGATGATCACGTCGACCGTAGTAGGACCTCCGCCACCTTTCTGCTGAAAAGTGTCTTTCTTTTCGCCACAGGAAAGTGCCATGAAGAGCGTACCCGAAATTGTTAGAATAGAGAGGGGAGTAATTCGAAAGCCGCCTGAAAAAACAGACTTTTTGTTATACTTCATAAGTTGGTAGAATCCGCAATTAAGGTTTAGGGGTTTTTCGGATCTGAAATATGCTTTTGGCAACAGTTTCAAAATTATATATTAAATCTGAAACCGATTAGACTTTTCTGTATTATAAAAGTTTAATTTGGAAAAATAAATTCTATAAAGTTTTCGCGATTACCCGCAGCAATGTATCGCATTTCAGCTCTGTTTCTTCCCATTCATGTTCCGGAATGGAATCCTCAGTGATACCTGCGCCCGCAAAAAATGTTGCTTTCCCATTTTTAAATCTCACTGTCCTGAGATTCACAAAGAGGCT
Source organism: Dyadobacter sp. HNCC25DJ183 (assembly GCF_056895175.1). Taxonomy (NCBI): domain Bacteria; kingdom Pseudomonadati; phylum Bacteroidota; class Cytophagia; order Cytophagales; family Spirosomataceae; genus Dyadobacter; species Dyadobacter sp. HNCC25DJ183. The sequence continues at coordinate 585,951 of NZ_JBXHAP010000004.1, read as the reverse complement.
TGTGTTTTCTCCCACCTGCGTTGGTCCCAGGAACCCACTGTAAAAGGACCTGTCATACCCTTCGATACTCAGAAGGAATTCCAAACTTGGTTCTTTGGGGACACCGCACACGGCCGAGGTCGGGTGAAGGAGCTTCAACATAACCGGGCCAAGCTCAGGGAAATTGACAGCCGCAGTATCTACTTCAAAATCCGTGCGAAGGTGATAAAGGTTTCCTGCCAGAACAGTTTTTGGTCCCGTTTCAAGATATTCTCTCAGTCTGATTTTCTTAAAGCATTCGACAATGTACCTGCTCACAAGGGCGTGTTCCTCAATTTCCTTTTCGCCCCAGCGGATATCATATTTTGGGAGCAGCTCACCCGACTGTGTTCTCGCTTTTTGCGTCCCGGCCAGCGACATGGTCTTGAAAAAACCGTTTGAATGCTGTTGGACAAGCAATTCGGGACTCGCGCCGAGCCACAGCTCGTTTTGTTCTGGAAGGTTTACAAGTGAGACAAATGCGTGCGGGTATACTTTGGAAAGTTCGCAGAATGCTTTGGCAGGCTGAAAATGTTCGGAGTAGTTAAGGTCTTTCGTTCTTGACAAAACCACTTTTTTAAACTGATTTTGCCTGATTGCCGCCACTGCAAGCTCAACAGTACGCTGAAAACGCGTTTTTGCGTCCTCGTTTTGCTCCGGTTCCAGTACCGGAAGCTGACTGCCGGCGACATATCCAGCTTCATTTTGAGTTGTAGCAGACGCGAGCTCAACCAGCTTCTGAACTTCTACGTGCTCTTCTCCAAGCTTGTTTTCAACTGCATTCACCTGGTACGCGTCTGAAAAGGTGACAACTATATCACCTTCCATAAACTGTACATCCTGTCCGGCCTTCCAGTCGAAGCCTGCGATCATAAATCCTGCTGAAAGCTTGTCAAATTCTGGCTGTACCTTCTTTATTCCATTGCGGATAGCAATAAGCAACTTGATTTCACTGGTGTGAGGAAGCCGCCAAAGTGCAGCCGGGAATCCCATTTGTGTAGCAGCCGCCCATATCTGCTGGATTTGTAAACCTTCAAATATTGAAAGTGAGGTGCGGTTTTCTACTGAAAGCATTTATAATGAAAAATGTGTAAGTCGAATTTGTTTGATTTTAATGCAAAATAAAGTCAGCGGTTTGCATTCACAATAGCGACCGTCAACCTGCCGATGCATACCAGCTTGTTCTGGTCATTGGTAATCCTGATATCCCAGATGTGCGTGGTCCTGCCCAAATGGATCGAGGTTACTTTTCCCGTCACAAAACCTTCCTTAACAGGCCGTAAATGGTTCGCATTGATCTCCAATCCGACAGCATGCCTGTCGTCTGACTCCGGTATTACTAAAAACGAAGCAATGCTGCCCAATGTTTCAGCAAGTACCACCGAGGCTCCGCCGTGCAGAATGCCAAACGGCTGGTGGGTGCGGCTGTCAACAGGCATTCGGGCTGTAATAAAGTCGGCGCCGATCTCGGTGAACTCGATTCCGAGGTGGTCGGCGATCGTATTAGTGCTGAATGATTTAAGTTGTTCTAATGAAACGGTTTTAACAAACATATCTAAAAAATGTATAAATTTGTTAGTGCTTTATGAAGTAAAAACAAGGTATTTGCAAAAATAATATTTAAATAATCCTATTACTTTGAAAAGAAAATCTATATACCTCATTCGTCACGGTGAAACAGATTTCAATCGCAGAGGAGTGGTACAAGGTAGCGGAGTTGACTCCTTGCTTAACGAATGGGGAGAAGCCCAGGCAGCGGCTTTCTTCAATGCTTATCAACATGTTCCTTTTGACAAAATATATACCTCTGATTTAAAGCGAACACACCAAACTGTCCGTGGGTTCATCAAGCTGGGCATACCCCACGAAAGTTACTCGGGCCTCAATGAAATCTCCTGGGGAGCCAGAGAGGGACGCGAGCCGAACACGGGCGATAACAACTATTACAGAGAACTGGTAACTGCCTGGCGCAATGGTCACATTGAGCTTGCAGCCGAGGAAGGCGAAAGCCCGATTCAGGTAAGAGAGCGGCAAATTCCGGTGATCGAAACGATCTTATCCCGGCCCCACGAGCGCAACATCCTTATAGCTATGCACGGACGTGCCATGCGGGTTCTGCTGACGACGCTTTTTAATCAGCCGCTTGTGCGAATGGATGATTACGAACATAGCAACCTTTGTCTTTACAAAGTCAATTATTCCTACGATACCCAAAAGTTCGAACTGGAAGTCCGTAACGATATCACCCACCTTCTTTCCCTCGAAATTCCACAAACGCTGTAAAAGCCGCTTGTGTAGGTTCGTTTCCTTTGATGTATTTATACGGCGTTCCACATTCCGTGTAAATACATTTGTTATTTTCGGGGCAATCAACGCGCTACTATTACATGTCCAAAAAACGTACTTACTGGATTCTTCAGATCCTTGGATGGACATTGCTGATTATGTTCGAATACGTTCCTTACGTGCTCGAATATGGTTTTGAAATCGGTGAATTTTATACTGCCCTGGCCAATATCCTGCTGGGGATCGTGCTTACCCACGTTTACCGGCTGGTGATCCGTAAATGGAACTGGTCGTCGCTTCCATTGCCGCGTTTGGCTTTGCGGGTGGTAGGGTCGGTGTTGTGGCTGGGCCTTATTATGGCGATGATCAACCAGCCGATGGACCGGGAAATGCTGGAACATAACCTGCTCAATCAGCCGCTGGTTTTTTGGAGTTATTATGCAAACTGGTGTAAGAACCTGCTTGCCTGGATCTTATCCTATACGGTTTACCATTATGTGGAACAGAACCGGCTTGCGAGCTATGAAAAGATCATGCTGAAAATGTCTGCGCGGGAGGCTGAGGCGAAAGTGTTGCGGTCGCAGCTTAATCCGCATTTTACATTCAATGCACTGAACAGCATCCGCGCGCTGGTATATGAAGATCCGTCCAAAGCACAGCTGAGTATAACGCAGCTTTCCAATATTCTAAGGAACTCGCTGCTTGCTGACAGAAGAAAAACGGTTGACTTGCAGGAAGAGCTGCGCACAGTAGAGGATTATCTTGAACTTGAAAAAGTGCGCTACGAGGACAGGCTTCGGTACACGATCAATGCCAATGCGCAGGCTGTTTACTGGCAGGTACCTCCTATGATGCTGCAGACATTGGTGGAAAACGGCATTAAGCATGGCGTTTCAAAGGAAGTTGGGGGCGGCTTTATCGATGTTAAAGCAGAGATCGCGAACGATGTGCTCGCAATCAATATATTTAATTCAGGTAACCTGGGAACCACTGAATCCGGTGGGGTTGGTTTGAAAAATACAGCTGAGCGGCTCTCCATTCTGTATGGAAAGGCTGCTACTTTCAGGATTTATCAATGTGAAGACAATGTAGTTTGTTCGGAAGTTAAAATTCCAATGCTGTCGGAGAATGTGATGATGGTGGGGCAGGAGTCGGGCGTGGGCCACTGAGAAGCAATGTTCTAAATTCTATATTATACTAACTAATTCCCCAACTTATCTGCCATGAGAACCTTGATTGTTGACGATGAACGCCTTGCGAGAAATGAACTGAAACGTTTGCTTGAACCATATACCAAAATTGAGATCGTAGGTGAAGCTGCGAATGCGGACGAAGCGCTGGTAATGATCGATGAATTACAGCCTGAGCTGCTGTTTCTCGACATTCAAATGCCAGGCAGGAACGGATTCGAGTTACTCTCCTCGATCGAAGGCAAAACGCCGGAAGTGATTTTTACAACCGCTTACGACGAATATGCAATTAAAGCCTTTGAATACAATGCGCTTGACTATCTGCTTAAACCGATTGATAACGAGCGCTTAAAAGATACCATTCACAGGATTGAGGAAAACCAGGCACTGCCCGAGGCACCTGCTCCGAGCCACGAGCGTGCTGAGAAAGTATTGGGTGGAAATGACCAGGTATTTGTGAAGGACGGAGAAAAATGCTGGTTTGTTAAGCTGGGCAAAATTCGTTTGTTTGAATCAATGGGCAATTACGTTCGGCTACACTTCGACGATCAGAAGCCGCTGGTACTTAAATCGCTCAATAACCTGGAAGAAAGACTGGACCCGAATACGTACTTCAGGGCCAATCGTAAACACATTATTAACCTGGGCTGGATTGAGAAAATCGAACCCTGGTTTAGTGGCGGTTTGCTGGTAACCCTGCAAGGCGGTGATAAAATCGAGATTTCGCGCCGGCAGGCAATTCGTTTTAAAGAATTAATGAGTCTATAAAATCTTAACCCCGACGTGGACTGCGCATGAAAAAACAGGCTCTGGTACTTCTCTTTGCAGCTGCTTTGCTTTACAGCTGTAACCCTTCTGCCAAAAATGAAAATTCGGGCGATCGCAACGGACTTTCGCAAGGCCAGATAAGAATGGCGACTTTCGGAAAATGTGATACCGCTTCGAACGGACAGGGTGTGAGCGTGAAAGTCGAGGTGTGGGAGCCGGCAGATTCCAGTGAAGTTGCTTCTGAGATCCGCAACACGATCGCAGCCAAACTGATCGATAGGGTTAACCAACATGGCGATTCGGCCAGTATCGCCGCTAATCGCGCCGCAGGAACAACGCTCGAAGGTGCATTCAATGTGTTTCAGCGAAACTACAACGACTTCAAGAAGGATTTTCCAGATGCGCCCGGCTGCTGGGAAGTGAGCCTGAAAGGTGATACGGTAATGGTAACTTCCAAAGTTCTTTTTTATCAACTTGACCATTACGCTTTTACCGGCGGTGCACATCCCAATACCTTCCGCTCGTTCCACGCATTTGACGCGACGAATGGTGCAGAAGTGGAGATGAAAAAGTTTGTTGCTGACTCTGCTGCATTGTTACAGCTGGTGGAGCGGCATTTCAGAAAAACCGAGAAGCTTACTTCTGATATCGACCTGGAAGAAGCTGGTTATTTTCTCCTGAATCATCAGTTTGTATTACCCGTTAACTATGTTTTCACGCAAAAAGGTGTTTTGTTTTACTACAATCCTTACGAGATAGCTGCTTATGCGCGTGGTGCAATCCAGTTTACGATCAGCTACGAAGAACTCGGCGATTTGATCAGGAAAAAGGACGTAATGTAACTTCCTCACATTTCACCGGAGTCCAGGAAGCTGTAAAATCCACTATCGGTGAAAATCATGTGATCCAGAATGGGAATGTCTAGCAGGAGTCCGGCTTCCTTAATCTGGGTCGTGAGCATTTTGTCCAGCATGCTTGGTATCAGCTGTCCGGAGGGATGGTTGTGGACGAGAATCACGGCGCTTGCCAGGTAGTCAATGGCGAGTTTGAAAATCAGCTTGATGTCCACAGCTACTCCCGAAACCCCACCTACACTTACTGGCAAAGCCCGCATTACCTCGTTTCCGCGGTTAAGAAGCAAGATCCAGAATTCTTCGTTTGGCTTGTCAAGCAGGTATTGCCGCATTTCCTTGTAAACCGACTCCGAGCCCATTATTTTTCGTTTTCGTGTTGGCATGATATCACTTCTGCGACGGCCAAGTTCGAGTGCTGCCACAATGGAAATCGCCTTCGCTTTCCCCATTCCCCGGTATTTCATGAAAGTCTTGTAATCCAGCTTGGCGAGTTCATGTATGCTGTTGCCTACGCTGGCCATAATGATCTTTGCCAGGTCGACAGCCGAAGTTTCCGGTGTGCCGGAACAAATGAGAATGGCGATTAATTCGGCGTCTGTTAAGGCTGCGCGGCCTTTTAGCATTAGTTTTTCACGCGGCTTATCTTCTTCGGACCAGCTGTGAATGCATCTTGGATTGTCTGACTTTGGTTTTCTTGACATTTGGATCAAATTCGGAACCTACTTATCTGTTAGACGTCCGGTCTCTCATTTGGTCACATTTATTGTCCCATTTCTGTCAATGCAGCCCTGGCTTTATTATCGATGCTGTTCTTGTATTCATGTTTTTTGAAAGACATTGCTTTCTTAAAATAGTCTGCCGCCTTCTGTTTCTCTTTTTTCTCAAGATAAATATAGCCCAGCTGTAATGCGGCGGAGGCACCCAGGCCAGTGCTACCGGACTGACTTAGAAGCAGGCAGCGCTCGTAATAAGGCACCGCGCTCGCATTTTGCTCCATTTTGTGCAGTATTCGTGCTTTTCTGTAATTGAACTCGGCCTTTTCGGAGATAGCTGTAAAGTTGTTTTCCGAAAGGTTTTGCATAATCGTGAATGCTTTTGGCAGAAAGCCGCCATCGGTTGCGTAGCGCGCCTGGTAAAGTGTTTTTTGTTGCGCACTGATTTTGCCTGCCAAAAATTCTTTGGCTGTTCGTTCCGCAAGCTGATCAGCTTCTACGATCATTTCTCCTGACGAGCTGATTTTTCTTATAAATACATTTGCCTCGGCATCCTTCCCCGCCAGCCAGCGAGACATGAAAAGTTTGAAGTAAGTGTCCTTGATATAGTTGAAGCCGCGGTACTGTTTTTGGAATAAAAGATATTGGTCAACCGCCGCGTCATAATTACCTCGCTGCAGCTCGATTTCTCCTCTAAGGTATTTGAGAAATGGAAAGCTGACATAAGCTTCTCCGCCAGGCGCATCATTCAGAAAAACGATCGCTTCATCGCTTCGGTTTTCTTTCATTAAAACGGTTGTAGCAAAGAAATGGAGCAGGAGATTGTCAGGCTGCTCAATGGGCCATTTACGGATTCGCTTTTGTTGTTCCGGAGAAAGTTTCAGCGTGTAGGCATGTAACAACAAATCCACCAGCTCGGCCTCCTGACGGAAAAAGGGCTCTTCCTGTTGCACAATCCTCATTTCCCGAATGCCAGCCTGTATGTTGCCTTTTAAGCCGAGTATCCGTGTTACCCACGCATAATTATCAGGGATCGATCCGATCAGTACGTGCAACAAGCCCAGCGACTTCAATGTCGGGATGAAGTCGGGAAATTTCTTGCGGTTCTCTTCAAGCAACTTGTATGCTTTGATTATCTCCCACGCGCCGCTCGCCTGATCACCAAATTTTAATTTTGCAAATGCCCAATGCAGCCGTATTTCTGCGAGCAGGAAGCGTTTGTATGGAGATTGATCCGGCAGCTGCGACACCAGTTCCAGGCGCCCGCTCTCTAATGCAAGCAGCTTTTTGTAAGATACCCGATCCTCCGATATCAGCAGGTAATGCAGATCGGCATAGTTATCGAGATAGGGGATAAATGCATTATTTATCTGCTCTGCCCGCTCTGCATCTATCAGTTTTCGTGCATTGGGCAGCCGAAGCTTCTGAATCTCAAAATATGCTTTCTGCAGCTTCGGGGTAAAATCAACACCGGCCGCCGCGATCTCTGCCTGCACATAATTGGCAGAAAGCACGAAAAGTAACAAGAGAATGCTTGAAAAGCATTGCTTACTTACGACCAGCATTTTGATGAAAAAGTACATAGAAGACATAAAAAAAGGTTGTCTCTTCAGACAACCTTTTCATTCAATTTAATGATTATTACCGACGCTGGTGAACTGGCTCAACGCTTTCCACATCAGCCAATATGCGGCCGCAGTGTTCGCAGACAATCAGTTTTTTACGCTCACGGATATCAGCCTGACGTTGTGGTGGGACAATGCTGAAACAGCCTCCACAGGCGCCACGTGATACGTGAACTACTGCAAGTCCGTTCATAGAGTTGTCACGGATTTTCTGATAAGATTTAAGCAAACGATCTTCAATCTTCTTCACGTGCTTTTCTCTCTCCGAGATCAACCCTTTTTCCTCTGCTTCACTTTCGCTTGTGATTACTGAAAGCTCACCTTTTTTCGCTTTCAGATCTTCATTTCTTTCATTCAAAACCGATTCGGCACGATTTGCATCCTCTTCAATCAGGCGGATACGGGCACGAGCTTCATTGATTTTCTTATCAGCCAGCTGCATATCCAGCTCCTGCAGTTCTACTTCTTTGGTGATTGCATCGTACTCGCGGTTGTTGCGGACGTTCATCTGCTGATCTTTGTATTTCTTGATCAGCTTTTCACCTTCTTTTTGTGCATTCTTGAAATTGTCGATCTCGTTATTAAGATTGGCAATTTCACTTTTAAATTTTGCTAAGCGGGTCTCAAAACCGATAATCTCGTCTTCCAGATCTCTTACCTCTTCGGGAAGATCACCGCGTGTTTTTCGTATTTCGTCAAGGCTTGAATCAATTTCCTGCAATTTCAGGAGAGCATCTAATTTCTGTGCGATTGTGTTTTCCATGTATGTCTTTTATGGACTTGTTTCAATGCGTAATAAGTGAAGGCAGTCAGCCGAAGATTCTCAATAAATAATCAGAAAATATTCTTGATGAAATTACTTTCTATACAAAATATCGAACTGGATTGGTATTGACCTCTGACAAACAGAGTGCAAAATTAGGAAATTTTCCGGACAAATAGTTATATAGTAAATTTTTAGTATATACTTCGCTTTCGTAGTGTCCGATGTCACAGATCATTATCCTCCGCTCTGCGTCGAAAAATTCGTGATATTTATAGTCGGCAGTTACAAATACATCTGCCTTCGCCCGGATTGCATCCTTTAAAAGGAAACTTCCCGCCCCGCCGCAAACCGCAACTTTCTGAACAGTGTGAGAGCTGGTCGGAGTGAATTTGATCATCGGGAGCTGCATCCGATCTTTCAGGAAACTCAGGAATACATGCAATGGCATCGGCTCAGGCAGGGAGCCGATAGCGCCTGCACCTACTTCCTGGTTGAGATTTTCAAGTGAGGTGAGGTAATACGCTACTTCCTCATAAGGATGTACATCGCGAAGTACCCGAAGCATTTTGCTTTGTAAGTAAGTCGGGAACATGACTTCCACCCTGTGCTCTTTTACTTCTTCCAACTGGCCGTTTGTCCCAATGACAGGGTTTGCCTGCTCACCCGGCAGGAATGTGCCTGTGCCTTCTACTCTGAAACTGCAATTTTTATAATCGCCAATTTCGCCGGCCCCGGCAGCAAACAGTGCATCAAGAATCGACTGGGTATTTGCTACGGGTGTAAAGAATGCGAGTTTGGTAAGTATCTGCGCCTTCGGAGCGAGCACTTTCAGGTCGGTTAACCCTAATCTTTCAGCGATTTGCCAGTTTACTCCGCCTGGTACATGGTCCAGATTGGTGTGCGTGGCGTAGATGGCAATGTCGTTTTTGATCGCTTTAATAACAGTGCGCTCCACATAGTCAGACCCATTTAATTTCTTTAATCCCTTAAAAACGATAGGGTGGTGGGCCACAATGAGGTTGCATTGTTTCAGTATCGCTTCTTCAACTACTTCCTCAGTGACGTCAAGTGTAAGCATTACGCCCCGCGCAGTTACTTCCGGCGATCCTACGATCAGGCCGGCGTTATCATACCCTTCCTGGTACGAGACAGGAGCCAGGTTTTCCAGCTCCCGGATAACATCCTTTATATAGGTCATTTTAGCTCTGAATACAACTATTTCATTCTCAGAATCTTCCTTTGTTGCGGATTATTCTTTTACAAATAAAATAACTAAATTGATGTCTCAGCTATTGTAATCAATAATAATAATACTAGTTTTGCACCACGTTTTTCAGGAAAGAGCTGGAAAATAACATGGTTTGGTAGTTCAGTTGGTTAGAATACATGCCCGGGCCGCGTAGGCTGGAATGCATGGGGTCGCGGACTTCCGCAGCCCGGTTCGAGTCCCGTCCAGTCCGGCAATTTTGAAAGTTTGTAATATCTGGTTTGGTAGTTCAGTTGGTTAGAATACATGCCTGTCACGCATGGGGTCGCGGGTTCGAGTCCCGTCCAGACCGCCAGAAATTTTAAGTTTAGTTCTTTAAGTATTGGTTTGGTAGTTCAGTTGGTTAGAATACATGCCCGGGCCGCGTAGGCTGTCACGCATGGGGTCACGGACTTCCGCAGCCCGGTTCAAGCCCCGCCGGGTGGCCGTATCCCCAGACCGCCAGAGATTTTAAGTTAAGTTCTTTAAGTATTGGTTTGGTAGTTCAGTTGGTTAGAATACATGCCTGTCACGCATGGGGTCGCGGGTTCGAGTCCCGTCCAGACCGCAGAAAAGCTCAGAGAGATCTGAGCTTTTTGTATTTTAGCGGTATGAGAAAGCCGGCTTTTATTTGAAGCCAGCTTTTGATCACAAATTTCCAAATTGACTAGTACCCTGGATTCTGCTCCATACTTGGGTTGCCTTCCATTTCTCTTGCGGGAATGGGCCAGAGGTAATCTTTGGCCTTGAAGGTGCGGGTTTCTACACTAACCGGCTTCTTGGTTCTCGGGTCAATGGCGCCTTCAACAACACCATTCATTACCTTTTCTCCAATCTTCCACCTGCGGATATCGAATAACCTGCTTCCCTCAAATGCCAGTTCAACACGTCGCTCGCGCTGGTATAACTCCCTGATTTTAGCTTCACTGTTGTATACTTTCGTGTCTATATTCGGCATTTTTGCCCTGTTCCGAATCGCATTCAGATACTTGACTACATCCGGGTGGTTCCATTGACCGCTTTCCACGAGTGCCTCGACGTACATTAAAAGCAAGTCTCCGTAGCGATAAACCATATAGTCCAGCGAGCCGCGTCCCCTGCCTTTATCAGCCATATCAACATACTTCCGGAGCCAGTAGCCCGTTTTTGACGAATAGTTGGCCGCCAATCTGTTCGGGTTGTTAGGTGAGTCGTCCCACGGATTTAAGTCACCATAAAAGGTGGAGCCTGGGTAGGCGATAGTCAGTTCGAGTCTGGGGTCACGATTTGAATGGAAGTTGGGATTAAGCTTATAAATCGCCGCACTGTCGGGAGATAACTCAGCAAGCGTTTTTCCCTGCTTTGTTTCGTATGTGTTAACCAGCGAACCTGTGGGATTCAGACACGCATTTCCGCCTATGTAGCCAGGTGCGCTTCTATAAAAGGTATCATCATTTCCCGATTGCCGGATGAAAATACGCTCTTCGTTTACCTGGCCTTCATAATTAAAAAGCGAGGCGTAGCTGGGGTGCAGCTTGTACAGATTCAGGTCGATCACCTGCTTCGCGGCACTAACTGCCTCGGCATACTGGTGATTGTTGAGGAATGCCACTGTTTGCATGGTGTAACAAGCTCCCTTACTCACCCGCCTGATATCATTTACAGCGTAAACTGCCGGTAAGTCGGCTGCCGCTGCATTCAGCTCAGCGACCACAAAATCAACGACTTCCTGGCGGGTGTTTTTCTTCAGATCGGTTTCAGTCGGTAACACAACGGTGGTGACGATGGGGATATCACCGTAGTACAGCATCAGATCCAGGTGAAACCAGGCACGTAAGGCGCGGGCTTCTGCGAAATAGCGCCTTTTCAGATTTGGCTCAATCAGCGCTTTTCCCGCATGCTCAAGAAAACGGTTGGCTCTTCGGATAGCGGTGTAATTTTCCTGCCAAACCGGCTGAATAGCCGCCCATTCAGTAGCGCGCATTTGCGAGTTGGCATTGCCGAGTGCGACAATGTTGACCTCACCAAAAAAGTTTGCGTACCAAACAGCATTGTCCGTCATGCCCTCGAAGGTAATGCGGGTGTTGTTCTGATACCTGAATCCGCCGGTGGGTACCTGATCGTACAAAATGTTGAGCGCAGTATTGATCTCGCCCTCGGTGTTCCAGAAGTTCTCGTCTGTTGTTGCGGTAGGATGGTCTCTTGTTAAAAATTCCTCAGCACAGGACGATAGCAACAATGCTGACAATGTAAGAGTTAGTAATTTTTTCATACGGTTGTGAGTCTAGAATTTTACATTCAAACCAACTGTAAAAACCTTCATTAACGGGTAGTTGGCTTCGCTTCCCCGGGTTTCAGGATCAAAATATTTCATCTTGCTGAGTGTAATTGCATTTTGCGCATTGACAAAAACCCGCAGGTTAGTAAGCTTGATTCTCTTGACTAGTTCGGGATCGAAATTGTAGCCCAGCTGAATGTATTTAATCCTCAAAAAGGCCGCATTGGTGAGCCAGTAATCGGAGGGAAGTGCATTGTTGCCCGGCGCAGGTGACAACCTTGGGAACATCGCATCGGGATTTTCCGGGGTCCAGTAATCAGTTTGATACTGCATCGGAGTTCCTCCGTCGAAATTTGAAGTTACATTCAGCACAGTTTGGTACCTGCCTGTGTAGTAAGCAAGACTTTTTGTAAAACCATTCAGCTGAGTTTCGAGGCTAAAACGCTTGTAGACGAAGTTCAAATTGGCAAAGTAGCTTCCCTGTGGGTTCGGATTTCCCATTATTTGCTTATCCTCCTTATCTATATTACCATCTGCATTGATATCCAGGTATTTGATATCGCCAATCTGCTGCCCAGGCAGCAGAGGTATACCGGATTCAATGTCAGCCTGCGTAAGAAGCCCGTCGGTTTTGTGCAGATAGTAGCTGTTGATCGGCTTGCCGACCGCGTTGATTTCCAATCCGCTTGAACTTACATACGGACCGCCCCGCAAAGACAGGATTTTATTGTTATAGTAGGAAAAACCCGCGCTTCCACTGATCTCAAAGTCTTTTCCCAGCGACTTGGAATAGTTGAACATGAATTCCCAGCCTTTATTGGAAACCGATCCTGAATTGACAGGCAGGGAATTAACGCCTGACGAAAGTGACAATGGCGGCGAAAGAAGAATGTCATCCGTTGTCTTACTAAACCAGTCAATGGTAATGCCGAGATTGTCAAACAGGCGGATATCTGTTCCTATATCAAGCATCTTGACGGTTTCCCAGGTGATTTCCGGGTTACCAATCGTCGTTTCTACTCCATTCCCACCGTCAATCAGGCTCTGGTAGCGGTACCTTTCCACATTTCCGTTATTTCCCATTAATCCATAGGAGGCGCGCAGCTTGAAGCTGGTCAGGAAGTCGACGTCTTTCAGGAAGTTTTCGTTATGAACATTCCATCCCAATGCAACGGAGGGGAAAGTACCCCATTTTCTGTTCGGGCCAAATTTGGAAGATCCGTCGGCGCGTACGGTACTTTCAAGCAGGAATCTGTTGTCAAATACATAATTGAATTTAACGAAATAGGATGCGAGGGTCATCTGATCGAAGTTGGACGGGTTATCCGCTTCCCTGGACAAGCCGGCTATCGCATAAACGAAATGCTTTCCGTAAGTCTGTGAGAATTCAAGATTGGAGGCCAGGTAATTATAAGTGCTTCTTCCGACACTTGAACCTTTCGAATTGCCATACGTGAACACCAGGTTTCCCGTGTAGTAATCTAAAAAGTTATAGGAGTTCCGGTTGTCCAGGAACCCATTTGAATTGATGCGATAGAGGTACTGACCCCGGATTTTCAGCTCGGGCGTAATTTGCCAGGTTGGTTGAAAATTGATGTTGATCTGATCTGACTTATTCTGCGCGTAGCCGCCTCTTTCCAGTTCAGCCATCGGGTTCATCATTTCGCCAAAATTTCCATAAGCCTGGTACCCATTGTCTTTGAGCGGATACTTGGGGACAATGTTCGGAGGTGTTGAGTAGACCAAATGCAGCGAATTTCCGAAGCGTACCAGTTCAGATCTGTTTCTGCCACGATTAGCCACCAGGTCCAGCAGCATGGATACATTTTTCGTGAGCGTTACCCCCGTATTGGCCCGGAATGAAAATCTTTCATAATCACGCTTTGGTGTCAGTCCATCCTGATACAAATAGTTGCCACTTACCGCAAAGCGAGCCAGCTCATTTCCGCCGGAGATACTTACCGAGTGACTTTGGATAATTGGATTCTTGTTCAACATCAGTTCCGACCAGTTCGTATTGGGGTAAGCGATCGGATCGTTGCCATCTCTGGTTTTTTGGATGGTTTCGCCGCTGTATGGTTGCAGCCCGCCTATGTTTGCATAAGCCTCATTCACCATTTCCATATACTTGGGTGCATCGACGAATTTGGGCAGGTAAGTGGCATTCTGTACGCCGCCGTAGCCGTCGTAAGTAACAGAAAGCTTCCCTGGAATGCCACGCTTGGTAGTTACCAGGATCACGCCATTTGCGGCACGTGCGCCGTAAATGGAAGCTGCGGCTGCATCTTTAAGTACCGTAATGCTCTCAACCGTCGTCGGGTCGACCGAATTGATATCGAATGGAACACCATCCACCAGCACAAGAGGGGAGGAATTGCCGATTGTTGAAATTCCCCGGATCAGTATATTGGAACGATCTTCACCCGCCATTCCGCTTCCCTGCATGACAGTAAGACCAGTTACGCCGCCTTGCAATGCCTGGGAAAGTTGGGTAATTGGTTTATTGGCGACGGCCGCCTTTACGTCGAGCTTACCGATCGCATTCGCCAGGTTACGGGCTTTTTGTTCCGAATAGCCGGTTACCACTACTTCGTTCAGAGCAGTATTTTTTTCTTTTAATGAGACTACCATGTTTTTTGAGCTCAACACAGGCAGTTCTTTCGGATCGAGACCAACGAAGGTGAAAACCAGTGTATCACCAATGTTCGTTTGTATCTCAAAATTCCCATTTGGGTCGGTAGTTACCCCACGGTCTGTCTTTTTGACCTGAACCGTAACGCCGGGCAATGCAACAGGTGGTTCACTTCCATCGAATACCTGTCCTTTTACAATGAGCGTATCGGCCGCCATCGAGGTAAGAGGATTTGCATTAGATGGCTTGGAGCGGGCGGTCGCTGTGCCTGTGAGGAAAACAATCAGGCACAAAGCAGGGATCACGCCCGGCAGTAAGCCGGGCAGACTCAGCAGTCGCAGTTTTTTCATACTTTTGATTAAGGATTGAGCTTGTTTTACAGTGAGTAATTCCTTGTGCAGCCCGGTCCGGTTTACCAGACTGGAAGTGGCCGGGCATGCAGTTCAAACGGTGGTGTTACCAGCATCACCGTTTTTTATTTTCAATGCGTTCAACTCATAGGCAAGTGGCTTGATGAAGAATTGTTACAGGGAACATCCATAGAATTCGATGAGCTGTTGTAAACGATGAGTAGTAACTCTACAAATAGTACCCACGGATACATGAAAATTTTTAGTTTTTTCTTACTTAATCAAAGTTGAAGGGCCAAAAACTATTATTGGATGAGACGAGAAAGCTGACGCCGGACGCGGCATAATTTTTCCTGATAACTCAACAGGCGAGTTAAAAAGGAAATGAAGAAGTTGGAGAAGTTTGAAAGTTCGTTGCGAACTGAGAAACGTAGAAGAGGAAGAAGAAGGACTGAAAAAGCCCCATTCCATGTTGAACAGGCATAAAATGAAAACACGCAGGTTTCAAAATGAACCCGCGTGTCAAATTACACTTCATCAACAAACTAAAAACCAAATAAAACTAATACGAAAAAATTCGCTTGTCAAGTTTTTTTTGCTGTAGGAGGGGGATTCGAACCACCCACGGTGCGGTTAGCTACGGTACAAATACTGTTGGTGGTCCACCCCAGTCGACGTTAGTCGGCATTATGCCGCGTTTATCCCTTATTCACCACCCCCGAGACAGGAGGGCATGGCTGCCAATTTCATCACCCTACAATGTGATCTTCAAACATTCAGGAAATATTATAGTTCCATTCCCGTTTGGTTTTGCAAAATTATAGCTTCCAGATTTAATATAAAATATTTTCATTAAAAATTGTCAAAATTTACAATAATCACATAAATTAGGTTCTTGTATTGCGAAAAATTCAAACATTCAGATCGAAATGCAGAAATATTCAGATATCGACAGTACCGATCTTCGTATTTTATCCCTCCTGATTGAAAATGCTGCGTTGCCGTACACGGAGATCGGTAAGCGGGTATTTGTGTCGGGCGGTACCGTACACGTGCGTATGAAGAAGCTGGAACAAATGGGAATCGTCAAGGGATCTCAGCTAGTCATTGATCCGGCCAAGCTTGGCTGGGACATCAGCGCTTTTCTGGGAATTTATCTTGATAAGAGCTCCCTATACGAACAAGTGGCTACCGAGCTTGAAAATATTCCCGAAGTTGTAAACATTCATTATACAACAGGTATCTATAGTATCTTTTTAAAAATCGTTTGTCGCGATACCGGGCATTTACGTGAAATTCTTCACGATAAGATCCAAAAAGTAAACGGAATACAGAGAACAGAAACTTTTATCTCGCTGGAAGAGCGCATTAACCGCTCCATTCCGCTTACGGAAGGCTAATTATCAGCCAAGTATTGACTTCGGGAAAAAGAAATTCTATTTTTGTATTGTATATATAAAAAACTTATATATATTTGCTTAATCAAATTTTAACTCATGGATAATAACACAACAAGTAACGAGTATGTCCGGGGAACATTAAAAACCATCGTGTTGAATTTGTTAGCCGAGCATGACAGGATGTACGGATACGAAATTACGCAGGAGGTAAAGGAAAGAACGGGCGGCGCAATCGCGCTGACGTTCGGAGCACTTTATCCGGTGTTGCACAAGCTGGAACAAGAGGGGTTTCTCATCACAGAGTCTGTGGAGGTTGATGGCCGGCTTAGAAAATATTATTCACTTACCAGTCCTGGGAACGAGGCTGCCCGTAATAAAACCAATGACCTTGAACGTTTTATAGACGCAGTTCGATTGTTACTCGCTCCTAAAAATCTGGCCACCGAATAAACGAGTTACATGGTTAAAATCTAAAACAGATTGTCCTATGAAACGCCTTCAGGAACACCGCATTGATTTGATTAAATCATATTTGAAGTCGAGCAAGCTGAATCCGGAATTGTTGCCGGAGATCCTCGATCATTTGGCTTGTGAGGCTGAGGAGCGTCTATGGGACGGAAAACCGTTTGAACAGATATTCGAGAATATCGTCGAAACAGCGGATTCCAGGACACTTCTAGATTTGAGTGTTGACCATAAAAATCTGTTAGCCATGGAAAAATCTTTAAATGACATCGTGTTTGAAGGTCGCAACAAGCTTTACGGCGCCTATGATCTGAGGAAATCGTACGGACAAACCATTCAGAAATCCGTCATAATGGGCGTTACCCTATTTGGATTGATCGTGTTCCTTCCGAATCTGTATGCAAGACTGGTACCCGATCCCAAGCCGGATGATATCGCATACATTGTTGAAGCGAAACCGATTGACATTCTCCGGGAGACACCTAAACCTCCTGTGGAAGTGAAAGAGCCAGCACCCGTTGCCAAATCGGTGAGGATGTTGCCGCCGGTTGTCATGCAGGATGATCAGGTTTCCATGGAAAACCTCCCGCCGGCCGTTGAAGAGCTGGAAAACGCAGTTCCTGCTGAAAAAACATTAGAGGGTATAGAAGATATTGACATTATTGTTCCGCCATTAGCAGATATCGGGACTGCCAAGACGGCGGCGGCGGGCGTGAAAACAAGAGAGGAAAGTATCTTTTTACACGTAGAACAAGCCCCGGAATTCCAGGGCGGAATGCAGGCAATGGCCGCGTTTCTACAAAAAAATCTGAGGTATCCTTCTGCCGCTTCAAAGGCGGGGATTCAGGGGAGGGTATTTGTGCAGTTTACAGTTGGATCTGATGGAAAAATTGAAGACGTATCGGCAATCAAGGGAATAGGTTTTGGCTGCGATGAAGAGGCAGTACGTGTAGTTAAACTAATGCCGGGCTGGGTTCCTGGCCGCCAGGCAGGAAATCCGGTGCGGGTTAAGTTTACATTGCCGATTGCATTTCAGTTAAACTGACCACCTTCTGGCATTCCGTAAATGCCTCCTGTTATTCAGAAAATCCTCGCTTCGGTGAGGATTTTTTTGTTTTTTTGTAGTTCGAAAATGACTTCATGTACGCAATTGTTGATATAGAAACCACTGGGGGAGGAGGCGCTGCGCGAATTACAGAAATTGCAGTTTTCAGGCACGATGGTCTGAAAGTGGTTGACTTTTTTCATTCCCTGATCAATCCCGAAGTTTACATTCCACCGTTCATCACCCGACTTACGGGAATTGACAATGCGATGGTGAAGGATTCGCCAACTTTTTACGACGTGCAGGATGCAGTACGTGCAGTTACAAAGGATGCATGGTTTGTGGCGCACAATGTGCGTTTTGACTACGGATTTATAAAAAGGGAATTTGGTGCATTCGATGAGTATTTCCAGCGCGATGTATTGTGTACGGTTCAGTTGAGCAGGAAAATATTCCCCGGGCTTAAATCATACAGTCTCGGTAACCTTTGCCAGAGCCTCGAAATAGGCATTGAAAACCGTCACCGCGCTCACGGTGACGCAGAAGCGACTGTCCGGCTGTTTGAAAAGCTGCTTGTTCACGATCGCCAAAAGCTGATCCCGGTTAACCTTTTCGTATAGCGTCACGGTTTGTTTCTCGTGTGGAATGATTTTTTAAGTTTTAGCTGAAAAGTTTTTAACCTAAAAATCCTTTCCAATGAAAGCCTATTTGAATTACCTCATAGTTCTCCTGCTATCATTTACACTCGCAAGCTGCGAAGTGATCGGTGATATTTTCAAAACGGGTATGTGGACAGGAGTGATCTTGGTTGTCGCAGTAATCGCCGTTGTGATCTGGCTTCTTGCCCGGGTATTTGGCGGCGGCAGGCGATAGTTCCTGTACAGAAAGCGTAATTGACTTCCGCGATATAAATTGCCTGCGGGCTTGTTTATAAAAATTCTCCGTTTCATCTTTGCACTCCCTTGCGGGGCGCTATGAAACGGGGGATTAGCTCAGTTGGCTAGAGCGCTTGCATGGCATGCAAGAGGTCGTCGGTTCGAATCCGATATTCTCCACTTGATAATCAGCCACTTACAGAAAAAATGTAAGTGGTTTTTTTATTTAGGTCGAACATAGGTCGAACATTTTCTGTCAGTTTCACCAAGTTTTTCCAGTCCAGCCGCACTAACTATTCCATTTTTTAGACTTCGGATTCCATAAAAAGACGTCAAAGGCGGCTTATTTTAGTCGACTACCATAAACTCAGCGTTCGATTATACGGTGGTGGCTGTTACACAACTCTTGACCTAGATCGCTACCTCAATTGAATGGTTGGTTAATACGTGATTTTTCCAGATGACAAATTCAATATATTTGCTGGCCATGTACGGCAACCTCGCTGGCTTTGCAATAGCGGATTGTCTTGGTACAGAAACACCGGAAACTCTACTTTCAACCGTCTGAAAACCTGGGAGGAGCTCATTAAATGGAAATACGCAATGTGGCCAGTAAAAACCATTGGTGATAAGCTTATTGAAAATATCAACACCTATCTTCTCACCAATGGCTACGTTTCAAATCAAAACCAGGAAAAACGGGGAATTTCAGTTCGACCTTAAAGCTTCAAATGGACAAGTCATTCTGACAAGTGAAGGATATTCGGCTATGGCTTCTTGTAAGAATGGCATTGAGTCAGTTCAGAAAAATTCCCCAAACGGTGATCGATACGAACGCAAGACATCGACTAACGGTAAGCATTACTTTGTACTTAAGGCGACAAACGGGCAAGTGATTGGATCGAGCGAAATGTACGAAAGCGCGTCAAGTATGAATAACGGTATTGAATCAGTCAAAAAGAACGGGCAGACAGAGGATATAGAGGATCTGACGACATAAGAATAACGTTTAAAAGTATAAAGCCCGGAGTAATCTGGCCTGTTTACCAACTCATTTTCTTCGAAACTTCATCAAAAATACCTCCTTTATTTCATCCACGATCAGACTGAGCGAACTATGGTGGTGCCGTCTCTTATTGGAGGGTTTTAAGATTTCACCCAAAGTCCTCGCCTACACTATATGCCCAAAAACGAAAAGTAAAGTGCTTGTTAACCAGCGCTATCTTGCGATTTTAGCATTGGTTTTTTCGGAGATCTCCCTGATGATGCCGTCCAGCTCATGGGCAGAGGCAAGGATACATTCGAGGATTTCTTTGTTTTCTAAATCCGAAATTTCGTGGTCTTTCAACAGAGTGACCGCGCCCATCAATCGTGCAAGGGGAGCCCGAACAACATGTGATTGCATAAAAGCGATATTCCTCATATTTTCATTTTGTTCTTCAATCGCCTTTGTATATCGTCTGCTTTCGGTAACATCCAGGCACGAACCAATCATTTTTATTGGAGTGCCTTTTTCATCAACTTTCACGCGACCCCACGATTTAAGATAGCGAATCTCGCCATCGGGTCGGACGATACGCTCTTCGAAAACAATGTCAGCTTTGTTGCGCAGCACTTCAAAAATCCCTTCGATTACCCGCTCGCGGTCATCTGGATGCAGCAATTCCTGATACCCTTCAAACGTGGCTTTAAAAGAGGTCCTTTCGAGACCGTAAATCGTGTATAGTTCATCCGACCACCGTACGACATTATTTAGAATATCCCATTGCCAATTGCCAAAGCCAGCGAGTTCCTGTCCTTGCTTCATGACGATGGATGCATCTTCCAAAAGAACAGATTTTTCCCTGCTCTCCATGATCACTTTCAGTATCGCCGCACACCTTTCGATAACGTTTAGTTCATCTTCTCTTGGCAGTTTCACTTCTTTGTAGTAGAATCCAAGCGTTGCCAGGACTTTACCATCCGAACCAATGATAGGCTGCGACCAACAGGCGCGAAAACCATATTTTAGTGTAAGCTCAACATAGTTGGTCCATTTGGGATCATTAACAATGTCGGAAACAATTACCCTTTCTTTCAAAAATGCCGCCGTGCCGCAAGAGCCTGCCAAAGGACCAATGGGGCTGTTATGTAAGGAATCGAGATAGTCAAATGGAATGGAAGGGGCTAACCCTAATTCTAGACGATTATCTTTTACTTGATGCACGGAGCATTGCATTTCTGGAAAAATACTTTGGATCCCTCGCAGATACATCAGCAGCAATTCGTGTAGTGGAGTGCCATTATTTGTATTTATAGCAAGAATTGACTTTTCCAAACCAGCCAATTCCTCCATCCTCTTGGCTTCTGTGATGTCCACCATCAGGCCTCGTAAGCGCGTCGGTTTGTCTTTTTCAACGATCACCGATACGATATCTTTGATCCAGATCACATTACCATCCGCTTTGATCATTCTGTAATCGAAAATATGATCCTTGGCATGGCTTGTTTGAGCCTGGCAATAAGATACTGCATGTTGAAGATCGTCGGGATGAATATGATTTTGCCAGAAACTGCGATCTTGCAACCATTCATTTTTGGTATAGCCCAGGATATCTTCCACATGTTCGCTTACAAAAGAGAATTCAAATGTTGACGCGTCTGCTTCCCAGAAAATGCCATTGATTGACTTTGTTAACAGCGACAGTTGTTCTTCGTATTGGTAAAGCAAATATTTCGTATCTTCTTTTTCAGTGATATCCTGTACTGAACCACAAATCCTGTCACATTTTCCGGACGTAAATACAGCCTGGCCACTGAGCCTTATTAATCGATTGTTTCCTTTGTGGGTTGTTATCTGCACTTCTGTATTGAAAAAATCCCCATGTAGCATAGACTCCCTGACCAGGCGTAAAAATGCTTGACCTTCTATTTTTCTGGTAAAAAAGCTAATTACATCGTCAAAGGATGGAGTAAATTCCTGGTCAACTTCATAAATGTCCCTGGTAGCGGCTGACCATATAATGGTGTTGTTGGTCAGGTTTGCCTCCCAGGTTCCAGTTTTATCAAAGTCCTGTGTCTTTTTTATGATCTTGTTACTTTGGATATCATTTTTTTTCGGGGATAGTAACGCTGAGTTTATATCTGTCACGTCTGTAAAGGAGCACATGATCTGATATATCATCTTATCCGCACCTGTGAGAGGGACAATCGTTCCGATCAGATGTAACTGTTTGGCTGCTGATTGTTCTACGTTTGCATTTACATAGTATTTTAAAACAGGAATCTCAACGGAAGATCCCGTCAAAACTGCCTTTTTGATCAGGCCTTTCCATTCAATTTTGCTTAGATCAGTACGGACTGTAAAAATCTCTTGAAAGTCATTGTCGATTACCTTTTCGGCCGGCAGTCTGAACAGGGAACTGAATGCCTTGTTGATCCTTACAATGACAAGTTCATCAAAATTGATGTCCAGAATTACGCAGGGGTTAGGCAGAATGTTAAATATGCCTGAATCAT
Source organism: Dyadobacter sp. HNCC25DJ183 (assembly GCF_056895175.1). NCBI lineage: Bacteria > Pseudomonadati > Bacteroidota > Cytophagia > Cytophagales > Spirosomataceae > Dyadobacter > Dyadobacter sp. HNCC25DJ183. Next base: position 563,963 of record NZ_JBXHAP010000004.1, on the reverse strand, counting down.
GCTCCATCCTTTGCCAGGTAAAACGTTAGTTTCGGAACTACTACTAATAATTAGGAATCAATATCGTACATCTATGCATGAATGGCAAAAATATTTCTTCTAATCATGCAAGTTAATTTTAGGGAAGAATTCAGCAAGCGAGTAATTTAATATGTGCCCGACATTTCACTTACACAGTTTTGAGAAAGCGTTTAAATAAACAGCGATGGCCACTCCATTTTCGGGTGGCCATCGCTGTTTATTAACTGGTCCTTTAAAGTTGTTTTTCCGATCGCACTTAGAGTTTCTCGGGAGAAGTATCACTATGACGGTATTCGAAAACTTTCAGAGTAAATGGTGCATATGACAGGCGTGTTTGCCGATATCTTTATTGGTTATGCGGAACCGTGATCCCATCAAGTCAGCCCACCGGTTCCCAAAGTTGAATCTTGTTACCTTCCAAATCCAGTATATGGACGAATTTTCCGTAATCGTAAGTTTCTATTTGGTCCAGAATACTTACGCCTGCCTGGGTCAGTTCGTTAACTAGTCCTTCTAAATTCTCTACCCTGTAATTGATCATGAAATCCTTCGCTGAGGGCTTGAAGAAATCCGTGTTTTCAGGAAATGTGTTCCACTGGGTCAACCCTTCCGTCTGTTGATTGTCGGCTTGCGACCAATGAAAGCTAGTCCCGTAAGGAGTCATCTCAAACCCCAGATGCTCTTTATACCACTCATTGACTGCCTTAGGATTTTTACAGGCGAAAAAAATGCCTCCTATGCCGGTTACTTTTTTCATCGCTTATCTTTTGATTGGTTAAGTTATTAAATTTAGTCCCTGCTGGTCAATCTGTTAAAGCCGAGATATTTTTTTTACCGGGATCATAATGTCAAGATTGAAGCTTTCCCAATTGCAGATATTTTCCTTGTCCAGGAACACTTCGATACTAGGTCCGATTTCACATTCATACAAACTGTCGATCAGCCATCGATCAAACAGATAGTTTGTAGCGGCTGCCACCTCGCTCAGGTCTCCGGAGACAGAAGTTATCGCGTATTTGCAAGCTGGCATAGTCTTCATTTGTATCAAATCTTGTTGTCCGATAGTAAAGTTCGCCGGAATTATGGCACAAGCTTCGTATTGATATTTTTCCTTTGGCGTTACCTCAGGATCATCCTGCGACATCCCGAAGAATGTTGCCGCATCATATAGCCCGGCTTCCTTTGTCCAGGCAATGATCCTGGAAAATGCATTGATTACCACCCCATCCTTAAATGAATCTGTCACGCGTATGTAACCAATCTTTCGTTCCGGAAGCATCCGTACCTCGACTGGAAACGTCTTGCTCAGCTCCTGAGCATCTCGGTTGCAATGATATTGACTAACCGGGAATAAGTCTTTGCAGATCTTGCTACTTTTAATCGCCTGGCCATTTCTATACATTTTCGGAGTGACTTCAAAGTATTGTTTGAACACGCGGGAGAATGTCGAGGGCGAGGAGAACCCGCATTGAAGAGCAATCTCTGAAAGGGATTGCTCGGAAAACCTAAGAAGCCTGGCCGCCCTCTCGTTTCGAATGCGGGTGATAAAACCATTTACGGTTTCGCCAGTCACGGCAACGAAGATTCTATGAAAATGAAATGGTGAAAAGCAGGCAATTGATGCTAACTCGTTCAAGGAGATAGCCCGGCCAATGTTGCTGTTTATGTGGTCGACTACTTTATCGATTCGACTTTGGTAAATCTCTCTGGAGCTCGTCATCACGCTTTCAAGCTGTTTGCATAAGTCCTAAAAATGATTCGGCCGGCAGTTGATTCATGAATACAGCTTAATGGAATTTTCCGTCTATGAGACTGTACCATTAGTTGATGATCCGCGGTATAAATTTAACGTTTAGTTATTAGTGGCTTCTAAAAATTTAACCTACGGTTAAAGCGCAACCGTTTGACGTAGGAATGTCCAGTTGGTACGAAAAGAAACTGCCGATAAATCTTCATAATGTCGCCCACGGTATTTGGCTTTATGTAGTAATCGAGCGCACCTAAATTGTTTGTAAAGACGATCATTTCAGAAGTCGAGTGCATAACCGTTGGTGAGGAAGCTAATTGAGGAATGACTCGTAGATTTGATAGTGTTTCCAAGCCATTCATTTTAGGCATGTTCATGTCCAGAATAATAAGGCATCCATCAAACGCTTTTACCGCTTGCAAAGCTTTGAGAAGTTCACGACCATTCTCTGATTCTAAGACGTTAAACCGTACTTTGTTCATCGTCGTTTCTGCTTGCCACTTTCAAGCTTGCGTGAATTTGCATCCACCAACTCCCACGCATGTCGAAGTGAGTCTACCGAGGGTTCAGCTGCTTGGTCGAAGGCTTTATCAATCATGCTCGTTAGACGAGGAGCTAATTGTTGAGCCACTTCATACCTTGCCGCTGTTCGACGAACCTGGTCAATTTTCTTATTGGAACATCTTGCTATCGTGAGCGAAGAAACGGTAGTACAAAGCAGTACCGCTAATGAAACGAAATAGCTTTTAGCCTTGAAGTCGAACGTAACTGGCTTAGGATTTGCCAGAGCAGATGACAATGTATCAAGACGCTTTCGAATACCAGCAAGCTCAGAAAGCATAACTTTTCCCGACGGCATTTTTGCCATGCTGGCCTGAATTTCTGCCAGCATTTGGCGTGCTAAATCATCGACCGGCACTTTGGAATCAGTCAACAGGCTTTCCAGAACTGAGATCTTTTTTACCAGGATAGCCAGTACCTGCTCGAAGCCATCGAGTTTATCTTCAATATTTTTCATAGATGTAGTCCTCTCGATTTTTTGCGTTTGTGATTTCTTTTGAGCTCCGGATTAACCGAGTCATGTTGATTTACCGGATCCATCAAGTCTTTCAGCACGTTTTCCTCCGGATAGTTCGGCAAACCATATCGGTGAGATGGCATTTTTTCTTGCGCCGGTGGCGGTGTCCCACGCTCCAACATCCGACGCCTCACCGACATCTGTTGCTGAAAATTTTCCCGCAGCCTTCTATCAAGTGCCAGAAAACTCATGCTTCTGTCCACTTTTGAGCCCTTCAACACCGTTCCATCCTTCTGGAAGCTGATACCTTCAACCTGATCGGTACCAGACTTGTATTTGTAGATCAGGGTAATCCCGCTCGATGAAAGCACGCCTTCCAATTGTTTCCAATTCACTGCCGATCTGCTTGCCATCTTGATCTGATCTGCCAGCTCATACCGTGTTTTATCAATCCCGTTAAGGCTCGCTCGGTTAACCAGCATCTTTCCTTTGCCTATGTAGTATCCATGTTTCAGGGTCATCTCCTTGCAAACCTTCTGATTGGTTCGCTTCTGAAAGCGGTCCGAAATGGATTTGCCAGCGTTATCAACCCGGTTGTAGATGATATGAATATGCGGCTGATTGGTATCGCGATGTTCAACGATCAGATATTGGGTGTTCTGGATTTTCATTTTGGCCATATATTCGGCAGCCCTTTCGACCATGACTTTTTGTGAGAGCTTATCCTTGTCAAACGAACTCCAACTCAGCACCAGATGACCGACTGCCTTGCCCAGCTCGGGATTCATCTGGCGCTGGGTATTGAAGTCATGGATAGCTGACTTTACATCCTGGGTCCTGACACCTTCGCCATGAAGCACGATAGCCTGCTCTTTCTGCATGACATACCTGACTGCACCTCCGAAACTTGATCCTGTCATTATTTTACCGATCATCGTTAGTGAGTCTTTTGAGTAAATGATCAATGTCTGATAGAAGCTGCGCGGCTTTTCTTGTCTCGTAAAGCAGCCCCTGCATATTCGTAAATCTGAGCAACTGGTTTAAGTTATTAGCCAGGCCAGCCAGCATTCTAACGAAGCCAGCTTCCTCTGCGGAGAGCCGCGCAACAACCCTGGCTTTCTTAGCCGCTTGCCTAAGCCAGGTGCTTGGCCGAAGGCCTGCGTCCTTGGCTTTCGACTCGATTAAAAACCGCTCGGTTTCTGAAAGCCGGACCATCAACTGCGCATTTCGTTTGACCTTTTTAGGTGGCCTTCCACCTCTGGATTTGTGTGAATTTTGCTCCATGCTCTCTACCTCTTTCATTCGTTGACAAAATCTGTGGATTATCTTTTGCGACCATCGGGAGTAAAAGCAAGTTTGAGTTCCGGCGCGGCCTGAACGAGTTTTTGCGAAGCGAAAACACAAACTTGCTCCCTTAAAGAAACTTAGAGGCCCAGACCTCGGGACTTCCTGTGACGGTACCGATGTTGTGGCTGTTTTTCCTGATGTTTGCTTGCAACCAGCAGCTGATTCAGGTCCTTGTAATCCTTATAGATACCAGAGGCATCGACGCAATTGAGCCTCGCGTTCTCGAATTTTTCAAGCAGCTTTTTCCCGGCTGCATCGTGATCCGGATATAGAAATACGGTGCTGTAACCTTTGACAATGTCCACACTTCGCTCTGCCATACTGACCGAATTAAGCACTACAAAGTCGGTCTGGATCTGCTCCTGTTTTCGAAGCGAGAGAAGCGACAAAAAATCCATAAAGCCTTCCAGCACACAGACCGAGCTATGACCATTCTCGATATGGGATATGTCTTTCGGAGATGTCGAGCCCTTGAAATACGCACTTCTCAGCTCATAGCCGCCAGACCGGTTCTCAAAACCGGCGGCGAAATAATTCTTGTCGCCAATCCGGTAGTAGACCTCGCGACAGTATGATTTAGCAACGGCCCGATCGATACCGCGCGATTCCAGGTACTGGGTAATTGCGGGGTTAGTCCCTAACTCTTTCAAAGCAGTAATTTGGATGGCAGGCTGATCGATTGCTCTGGCTGGCGTAACGGCACTGTCTATATGCAAGCCAGCCGATTTTAGGTCTTGCGGTTGAAATAGGAAAAGACCGGAATCCAATTTCTCCAACAACGCTTTTGTATCGCAACGAAACAGGGCGCACCCTAAATCAATAATATCACCTCCCTGACCGCTTCCATGGTCGTAATAGAGGTTCAACCGCGCATTGACCTTAAAAGAAGGCGTTTTCTCCTCCCTGAACGGGGAGAGGTACCAATGGTCTTGTCCCCGGACATATTGAGGACGGATATGGCAGTGTTTCAGCAGGTCTACCATAGATATCTGTTTGGCTTGCTCGCAAGTCATAATTACAGGGTCTTGAAGGTGAAAAAATTGATGAATTGATGCGTAGAGCTTACAACTGATTGGTTTTTAATCATTTAAGCCCGCATCAGAAAAGCATCAAAATGCATCACGGGCCGCATCGCTATTCGGTGATTGATGCACGTTGATGCGGATTTTGATGCGCTGTAATTATTTATTAATCAATTAATTAGATATGATGCGCATCAAAGCATCAAAAATTAGGGCAATTCGTTGAGCTCATTTACGCGCCCTCGGGATAGGGTGTAGAACCTGCCCTTGCCGGTCTGCTCGAAGACGGAACCGTCGGTTAGAAATTTGTATTGCGGGTAAGTAAGTGAGTTGCTTGCCGGGCTCAACTTCCAGACATTTTGCAGGATCCGCTTGATCTGCGAGAGGTCTTTGAAACGGATGTGCTTTTTATTGAGCCAGTCTTGGACATCGCCAGTGCAAAACCGGATTTCATCCAGCTCCTTTTCATCTGCGATCGTCAGCAGGATATGGGCGATCTCCACTTCCAGCTTATTCCGATTTTGGTTCAGCAGCTTTTTCAATGCGGGTGTCGCAATTTGATCCGCAGTAAACCACATTCTTGTTTTACTAGGATGGGCGAAGTCACGGCTCACCAAAAAATGCAGAAAGAAGGGAATCTGGGCCCGTAGCTGGGCAAGCAGGTGGTGGTTCTCTGATTTTAATGGTGGCACCTTTCTCACCCAATAGCGAATTTCCCCTGGCTCGGCGATGATAAAGTGATCTTCATTGTTACTGCACAAAATGAATTTTCCGAAGAATTCCACCTCCTGCCGGTCGTGACCTTTGGCCTCGACTTTGTAAAACCGAGCCGTGCTAAGATTCTTGATCCGCTCCGAATCCTCCTTTCTATCAAGGAATGTTTCGTCAACGCCGATGACCAGTTTCTGTGCCCATTCGATGTTGAAATTGGAGCGGAAATCCTCGTTGCTGTTGATCGTCATGTTTTCGCCGAAGATGGATTTGACAAAATGCAGGAATGTAGTCTTTCCGGTTCCGCGTTCCTCGCTCACCAGGCACAAAATTGGAAGGATTTGGGTCGGACGTTCGAGCAGGATTTTAAAGTAGTCATAACCCATCTCGATCTGCTCACCGAAAATGTGGCCCAGAAACTGAAAGATCACCGAGGCATCGCCCTGCCGCGTTTCATGCCGGAATGGCTGATAGCGGGCGTAAAACCCGCCGACCTTTTGTTGGTAATCCAGATGGCTCGGCACAAAACAAAATCCGTCGAAGCAATCCACCTGGTCTTTCAAATAGTCACGGCTGTGATCCAACCGGATGCATTCAGCCGACCAGGGGATCAAGGAGGAAATCGTGTCGCCGGAAGATAGTGGCCGGTTGACTTTCTTAAAGTAACTGGTACCAATGCGCAGATAGACCGGATTATCTTTCATGACTACCTTCTATTTTCTGCTGACCATTGGCTATCCATTCCAGAAGCTCCCTGCGTGAAAAGAGTAGCTTGCCTTCCATTTTACAGAACGGGATCTTTTTTCTTTTCACCAGCCCATAAATGGAAGTCTCCTTGTATTTGGTCAGGCGTGCCGCCTCCTTGGTGTCCAGCAAAGTGTCACTGGTATCGGCAGAAGCGTCCGGTTTTGACTCTAAAACCCGGCGCAGTGAAGATTCAATCAGCTCTGATAACTGTTGATCGTTCATTGAAACTAGAACTGTTGTGTTCATCCCATTTACGTTTTGGTGATGGGCAAAGCAAGGCTAGAAAATCGGGGAAAAACAATATGAAGTTGACTAAGTCAGGTCGTCGACGCCGTACTCGTTTATTTTCCTTAATGTTTTCAAAACATTTTTAGAATGGGGGCTATCAGCCAGACTACCAATACTCTGCACGATATTGCCACGCGCTTTATTGATGTTGCTGCGAAGACTTTCCAGCTTGGTTTTCGAATAGCAGGAAAATGTATCGAGCAGCAATTGACAGTATCTGTCAAGCCCAATATTGTTCCGATCTGTGTTCAGCTTATAGGTGGCATGCATGAGCAGGTTTAAAACACGCTCGTAGTTTCCCGGAGGCATTTCAAAGTACTCGTGTTGAGGTCTAGGCAGTCTGCCTCCTTTTTCTTCAAACATCATCCCTAAGAGCTGCAATACTTCCTCTTCACTGGCAAAAACCTGAATCGAGCCCACTGCCTTACATTTCCACGCATCAATTAAAATCAACCACATGGATATGATTTCGTCAACCGCGTAGTCCAGGGGAATTCGCTCCGAACCTTTCGTTTGCGCTTCGACCACTTGCAATTCTTGCTTCTGTAACAGGACCGGAAATTTATACTTAGGAAGGCGAAGGGTATTTACTCTGTCGCCGCACGCTCGTACGAGGTAAGCCTGGATGAATCCGAGTGCGTATAAACAGGATGGAACAGCAAATCCCTCAAAGTATAAATGATAGGAGCAATATTCAATAAACTGCTCCAAATGCGCGGTTTTGTTCTCGTCGTCAGGATTATAGAGAATAGAGACTATTTGTTGTGGATACTCCTTCATCGCGTCGAAGTAACCTTTTTCAAATTGCGCTCTCAGTTCGTCGGCATAAGGCTCCGAGATTGGGCTATGGTGGTCTACGATGATATTCGCCCGGTTTTTCTGGTTGAAAATGGCTTCCAGATTTGGTTCACTGAGAAAGACTGGTGGCGCTGCTTTATCAGCAATGTTCTTAAAGTTGAAGTTCTGTGATAGGTAGTCAACTTTTCCTCTTTGAAAAACGTGATCCGCGAATCTTAGATAAGGAAACCGTCCCTGATCGTCCAAGTTTATACCGAGGTCAGGATCGAAGCCTGGCAAATTGAAAAAATACATGCGTTCAAAGCGTTGAGTTAATCAGTTCATCCAAAATTGGGTCCCCGATGTCTTCAAGGTAAATATCAGTTGTTTTTAAGCTGTCATGTCCCAATGATCTGCCTATATTCTCCTTGGATACTCCGTTTCTCCGGAGCGTGGTTGCATATGAATGTCGCGCCACGTAAGTAGTCAGATTCTTCTGAATGCCTAAGATTGTACCTAATTCTTGTAAATCTTTGTTAACCCGCGTTCGAATCTTTTGCTTTCTATATCTGATCGACTGTATGCTGTCGTGTCTTTTGTACAATATGGGAAAGATGTAGCCGGCATCGCTATTGCCTCGGAGATTTCGGTAAAAATCAAGGATCCGCATAGCTTCTGGATGGAGCTTAAAGCGAAATTCTTCCTTGGTTTTCGATCTGATATATTCGAGTTCGTCGTCAACAATATTGTCCCATTTCAAACTCGCAAGATCCGTAAAATTGATTCCTCGGCAATAAAAACTGAAAAGGAAATAATTACGTGAATTAATGAGAGTGTCATTCATTGGATCGATCTTCAGTGCTGAGATTTGATCAATTTGCCATTTTTGGATCGCCCTTTTTTTGGTTCTAGGATTGTTGTATTTGCCAAATGCTAGCTCTTTAAAAGGATAGTGACCTTCGGGGCAAAATTTCTCTCGGATTGCCACCTTCCACATCGTTCTGAAGGTTCTTAGATAGACACTTCTTGTGGTGATAGCGCATCCGCGTTCCATCAAGTATTCTTCATATTTCTTTAGAAAATTTAGATTGATAGATAGGAGATCTCGGTCCTTGTTTTTCACAAACCCTTTCAAGCTGCTCAGCGTAAATTTAAAGGTGTCTGCGTAGCCAATCCGGTTTTGCTGATTGAGCAGAGAAATATGGTCCTCAAAGAGCTTAAAAAGTGATTTGCTCTCTGGTTCTTTCGTTGCGCCGGTCAAATTACGAACCACAGTTTTCATTTCGTCGAACGTGGGCTTCCGACCTTTTTTTCCTTCGGAAATGATCAGGAAATCTAACTCGGAGATGATTGTTCGCAGTAGTAAATTGATCTCCTGATGCTTAGGGTGACCGCGGGCAACTTGCTGTTGACTTTCCAGCCAATTTTCGCGTTTACAACTCTTTTTCGTACTGACTAACTGATTCTTACGATCAATAATGATGCGGAGCATAATCGGATACTCAGAGGAATCATTAACTTTGGAAGCAAGGATAAACTTGGTTGAGAGTGCCATCAGTGCATATTTTGATCAAAATTAGGTCGAACATAGGTCGAACATTTCTTGTCTAAGGATAATTAAGCAAACTTAAAGAAACTTAACTAACTGACTAAAAATCAATATGTTAAACTGTTTTTTATAAAAATCAAATATACAAAAAATCCTCAAAAATCTGGATGGCATGCAAGAGGTCGTCGGTTCGAATCCGATATTCTCCACAGATAAGAAGTCACTTACATTTTTTGTACGTGGCTTTTTTGTTTTTGGACTGTTTTTATTTTGTCTAAAATGCAGGGGTGAAAATCCGAAACCAGCTTTTTTTCGTAAACTTGGGATCGACAGTCTTGATGGAACGAGCAGCTAATCACGTTGCGCATTTCTTCAAAAGCGTGAGTTGTTCAGATAAGCAGATTAAGTGTTTGATAAGCTGCGACTTGTGCCTGCCGATGATTTTTCAAATTGAGTAAGCAGCAGCATTCGCAGGTTAAAGTAATGAGCGATTCAACTTCCAGTAAGGCAATTTTCATAGCGGACGACGATAGCGACGACAGGTTTTTCATCAAACACGCCATCGTTTCGTCGAACATAACAGCAGAACTCATCGAGGCCGAGAACGGACTTTACCTCATTGAGTTACTTAAAAATACTGCATTAAAAGTATCGCTCATCATTGTCGATATGAACATGCCGAAGATGAATGGACTGGAGACCGTTTCGCATGTTCAAAAAATCCCCGCTGCCGAGGGAGCTCCCATTGTAATCATGTCGACTTCCCCCGGTGAGCAACTTGCCAAAGACGCGCAGCGCGCAGGTGTAGCCGCTGTTTACAAGAAGCCGGATTCTATCGAAGAATTTGAGCAGCTCATTCAACAACTCCAAAGGAAATACTTACTTTAAGACAATAAAACGCTCTTCAACAGGCACTATGAATTTTGATCCCACAAAAATAAACGCACCAAAGCTGCCGAAAGCACCCACCGGCATCAATGGTCTCGACCAGATCACATTAGGCGGATTACCGAAAGGGCGCCCCACGCTGATCTGCGGCGGAGCCGGATCCGGAAAAACGCTGATGGCAATGGAGTTTCTGGTGCACGGTGCACAGAAATTCAACGAACCGGGTGTTTTTGTGGCTTTTGAAGAAAAATCAGAGGAACTGGCGCAAAACGTAATGTCACTGGGATACGATCTCAAACAGCTTGAACAGGATAAGCTGATCAAAATTGACCATGTGCACGTAGAGCGGCACGAGATCGAAGAAACCGGAGAATACAATCTGGAAGGACTATTTATCAGGCTTGGCTATGCAATTGATGTTATCGGAGCCAAAAGGATTGTCTTGGATACGCTGGAAAGTCTGTTTTCAGGTCTGGGAAATCAGGCGATATTAAGGGCCGAGCTCAGAAGATTGTTTCAATGGCTCAAAGAAAAACAGGTAACTGCGGTGATCACAGGAGAGCAGGGCGACGCAAATCTGACCAGACAGGGCTTGGAAGAATATGTCTCGGATTGCGTGATCCTTTTGGACCATCGTATTGAAAACAAAGTTTCCACCCGTATTCTGCGCATTGTCAAATACCGCGGTACCGTGCATGGTACCAACGAGTATCCTTTCCTCATTGATGAAGAAGGTATTTCCGTGCTGCCGGTAACTTCCCTGATGCTGGACAATGATGTTTCTTCCAATAAAATATCTTCCGGCATTTCTACACTGGACAAAATGCTTGGCGGTACCGGATTTTACGAAGGAAGCAGCATTCTCGTGTCCGGGACAGCAGGTACCGGGAAAACGAGCATTGCAGCCAATTTTGCAGATCAGGCATGTAAAGACGGGCGGAAGTGCATATTCTTCGCATTCGAAGAGTCGCCGCAGCAGATCATCAGGAATATGCGCTCCATTAATATGGATCTGCAAAAACATGTGGACGACGGACTTCTTTACTTTAAGGCGTCACGCCCGACATTGAATGGTCTTGAACTGCATTTGCTGTCAATGACAAAAATGATCGAAGATGTTAAGCCACAGGTCATTGTCATGGATCCGATCACGAATCTGATCACAGTCGGCTCTACCAGCGAGGTAAAAAGTCTGTTGATCAGACTTATTGATTACCTGCAGTCCAAACAAATAACAGTTATGTTCACGGCGCTGGCGCTGAAAGATAACCGGTCTGAACAATCCGACGAGGGAATATCCTCTCTGGTGGATTCCTGGCTTCTGGTGCGTGATATCGAGTCCAATGGGGAACGTAACCGGGGAATGTACGTGATGAAATCCCGCGGTATGAAGCATTCTAACCAAGTTCGGGAGTTTTTGATTTCAGACACAGGTATCAAGCTGGTCGATGTATTCCTTGGCCCGGGAGGTGTGCTTACAGGTTCAGCCAGAGAGGAACAGCAGCTGCTTGAAAAAACGGGTATTGCCCTGCGTGATCATGCCGTAACAAGAAAAGATCGCGAGATAGAGCGGAAGAAGTTTGTACTCGAATCAAAAATCGCTTCGCTTCGTGAAGAGTTTGAATCAGTTCAGGAAGAACTTAACAAGACGTACATCGAAGAAGAGCTAAAAAAAAGTATAATTGAGGAAAACCGGCAGGTGCTCACTCAAAAAAGAGATAAGCAATGATTTCTGATCAAGTGAATACAGAACCCATCGAAGGAATTTGGGAGTTAAGACTTTACATTGCCGGACAGACACCACGATCTGTTGCGGCACTTACCAATTTGAAAAAATACTGCGAAGAGCACCTGAAAGGCAAATACACCATTGAGGTCATTGATTTGCTTCAACAGCCGCAGCTGGCCGAAGGCGATCAGATACTCGCAATTCCTACGCTTGTAAAAAAGGTACCCGAACCGATCCGCAAGATTATAGGGGATCTTTCCAATGAAGAAAAAGTGCTTGTTGGTCTGGATATTCGTTCGACTTCCAAACAATGAACGAAATTCCACCTGTTTTACCGGATACACCCGACCACAGCATTGAACCTTACGTGCTGCGGCTCTACGTTGCGGGCGCATCGCCAAATTCGACGCGTGCAATCGTCAATATCCGTGAAATATGTGAACGCTACCTGAAAGGAAATTACAGTCTGCAGATCATTGATGTTTATCAGGACAAATCGCTCGCGTCACAGCAGCAATTGCTGGCGTTACCCCTTCTCTTAAAAATAAGTCCTTATCCGGAAAGAAAATTTATCGGAGATATGTCCGATACGGCAAAGTTGCTGCACGGCCTTGGACTATCTCCGGAAAGCAATGGATAACAGTAAAACATACGAAGAGCTACTCGCAGAAGTGCAGCAGCTTTCCCGGCAGTTGCAGGAATCAAACGACACGATCCATGCAATCAGGACCGGGCAGGTTGACGCTATTATCGTGAATGATCCAGAGGCCGGAGACCAGCTGTACACATTGAAGTCGGCAGACCATACCTACCGGATTTTCATCGAAAAAATGAATGAAGGTGCTGTGACGATCAATCGCGACGGGACAGTCCTTTACTGTAATTCGATGTTTGCAGAAATGGTCGGCGTGCCGTTGTCGAATGTGGTAGGCTCTTCATTGGAATTATTTATTGCAGAAGAATTCCAGGAAGCATTCAAAAATCTGATCAGCAACGGGTGGAAAGAGGATATGAAAATGGAGCTTTGCATTCAGCAGAACGACAAAAATATCCCTTGCCAATTATCCGTCGCCACGCTTGATCTTGACGGACGCGAATCGCTGAGTGTAATCGTTACTGATCTTTCCTTTCAAAAACATACTCAAAAGCAGCTCAAAGAAAACTATAAAAGGCTCGAAGAAACCAATTTGCAGCTGGAAGCAAGTAATCACGATTTACAGCAATTTGCTTCCGTAGCCTCGCACGATTTGCAGGAACCGTTGCGGAAAATCCTTATTTTCTCTAACCTGCTTGCGACTACTTACGGGAAAGAAGCGAATCCGGAAGCGAAGATATATCTCGAAAAGATCTCTGCATCCTCAGTACGAATGCGGAATATGGTCAATGATATCCTCAAATATTCGCGGTTATCCAGTGATCAGATTAATCCGGAACTGTTCGAGCTTCGCGAGCTGATCAGGGAAATTGAAGATGATTATGAAATTTTGATTGAAGAAAAGAAGGTCCAGCTGGTCGTAGGCGCATTGCCCGCTATCGAAGGTAACCGGGCGCAGATCAAGCAGGTGTTCCAAAACCTGATCAGCAATTCGATCAAATTTGCTGACCCTGCTGCAACGCCGGTCATTAAAATTACCCACATTTCATCTGACCTAAATAGAAGTGCGCCTGACCAATCCGAAATCCCGATGTGCTGCATCCTGGTTGAGGACAATGGAATTGGTTTCGATATGCAGTATCAGGAGAAGATATTTTCCCTTTTTGAGCGGTTGAATACCAAAGAAAGCTACGAAGGATCAGGTATCGGTTTATCCGTAACCAAGAAGATCATCGAAAAGCACCGCGGGCAGATTTCAGCAGAAAGCAAAGAAGGAGCTGGTGCCCGGTTTACAATTCTGCTCCCTTTCAGCCAGCGTTTTCAGGTTTAGTTTTTCGTGCGCGGCTTAAAGTACTCTTTTACTCACCTTACCTTTCAACAACAATGAAGAAAATCTACAAAGGTCTTTCACTTATTCTGCTATCGCTTTTTTCGCTCCAATGTACATTGGTTGATCACGTAATACCATCTGCGCCGGATGTATACATAGCAGGTTGGGAACAATCAAATGGGAGATTCACCGCTAAATATTGGAAAAACGGCAATCCTGTTGATCTGACATCATCAAGCTCGCTTATTCTGACAACCTCAATTGCAGTATCAGGCAGCGATGTGCATATAGTAGGTTACGCGAATGATAGCTTAGGAGCTGCGAAAGGAAAGTATTGGAAGAACGGTATGTTAGTCAATCTTGCAAAGAACCAAAATCCTTCTGCTTTGAGTGATGTTGTCGCATCGGGCGCAGATCTGTACATAGCAGGTGTATTCACAGATACACTGGGCTCTTCTGCCGCTTACTGGAAGAATGGCGAGCTGGTTAAGTTGGACGAAGGTAAATGGGCAAGGAGCATTGCTGTCTCTGCGGGTGATATTTACGTAGCAGGTTTTGGTGTTTCCGGTAACAATTCTGTTGCCAGTTACTGGAAGAATGGCGCGATTACGAAACTCACCGATGGATCCATGAGTGCGTATGCCAATGCAATTGCGGTTTCAGGTAGCGATGTTCACGTAGTTGGCAATCAATACAATGGCACATTTGACGTAGCAAAATATTGGAAGAATGGCATTGAAGTGCCTCTTGTTGACGGTTTAAACTATTCAGAGGCGCTTGATATAACTGTTTTCGGAAGTGATGTATATATCACAGGGCGCGAATTCAGCGGAAGTACCAGCATTGCCAAATACTGGAAAAACGGAGTTCCTGTTATTCTGCCGGGTGGGAATTATACCTCGGGTATTACGGTCATAGGAAATGACGTTTACGTATCCGGTGGTGCATATAACGGCTCGAAAAACGTTGCCAAATATTGGAAAAACGGAGTTCCGGTCGTGCTTTCAGATGGCAGCCAGGATGTTTACTCTTCTTCGATTGTTGTAACAAAACCATAATATCAATAACACAAGCTTCTGTAAAGCCATTGAAGACAACGTTCAACGTTGTTTTCAATGGCTTTTTTGTTGTTTATAGTGCCCGAATACTCCGCATTCAAACTTCTTTGTACGGGTAAGTAACGAAAACCCCAGTCAACAAAACTGCATAAAAGATCACCCCGCAGGCTATTTTCACTTAATATTGCAGGGACTTTATTTTAGACGAATTTATCATGGCAGAAAACATATTCGATTTTGGAATGATCGGGTTGGGCGTAATGGGCCGCAACTTCTTGCGGAATATGGCCGACCACGGCTTCTCGGTTATCGGTTTTGACAAAGATGCGGCCAAGAATTCCGCATTGGAAGGTGCAGCTACGCCCGGAACTACCGTAAAAGGTGTATCCGAGCTGGCAGAAATGATCAGCCTCTTAAAGCGCCCGCGCAATGTAATGATGCTCGTGCCGGCTGGTCAGCCTGTTGACGATGTGATTGCCTCTTTGCTGCCGCTGCTTGAAAAAGGGGATGTGATCATCGACGGAGGAAATTCGCATTACACCGATACATTGCGCCGCGTCAAATACCTGCGTGAAAAAGAGATCCACTTCATGGGAATTGGCGTTTCTGGCGGTGAAGAAGGCGCGCGCCGCGGACCAAGTATTATGCCGGGTGGCGATTTGCTCGCGTATGAAAATGTAAGACCAATGCTGGAAGCAGTTGCCGCCAAAGTGGATGGTACGCCTTGCGTGGCTTATCTTGGTAAGGAAGGTGCCGGGCATTATGTCAAAATGGTGCATAACGGAATAGAATACGCCATTATGCAGCTGATCAGCGAATCATATGCGATCCTTAAAGCAGCCGGATTGAGCAACCAGAAGATCCAGGAAACATTCAAAACCTGGAATGAAGGCAAGCTCAAATCATTCCTTGTTGAAATTACAGCTGATATTTTCCTGCAAAAAGACGATAAAACAGACGCTTACCTGGTAGATGTTATCTCCGACAAAGCGGGCTCAAAAGGAACCGGAAAATGGACTTCTCAGGATTCGATGGAGCTTCCTGTTGCGGTGCCGGTGATTGATACTGCGGTAGCAATGCGCACATTGTCCGGCTACAAGGATGAGCGGGTACAGGCGGCTGCATTATATACCCAGGCTGCAGCGGCTGATCTCCCTGAGCAAGAATTGATTGATCTGGTTTATGATGCATTGTATTTTGCTACTATCCTGAGCTACGCACAGGGATTGGCGATGTTGTTCCAGGCTTCCAAAGACCTGCAAATGGATATCCCTCTTCCCGAGGTTGTAAGTGTATGGCGCGGCGGCTGCATTATCCGCTCTTCGCTGCTTCCGGTCTTTGTTGAGGCTTACAAGCAGAACCCGGAATTGTCCAATATATTACTGAACCAAGAGGTCGCTGCACTCGTTAAGTCAGCAGAAGGTAAGACGCGTGAATTGATCGCGTATGCTGTGAAAGCAGGTATACCGTCGGCAGGTCTGATGTCAGCATTGGGCTATTTCGATGCTTACAAATCGGAACGGATGCCGACCAACTTAATCCAGGCGCAACGCGATTATTTCGGAGCGCACACTTACCAACGTATCGATATCCCCGGTACTTTTCATACAGAGTGGGGTCAACAATAAAATCGAAGTTTTATGCAAAGCAATAAACGTCCTCCTGCCTCGGTACTTTTTATCTTCGGCGGAAGCGGGGATTTGAATTACAGGAAGTTAACTCCGGCACTTTACAATCTTTTTTTAGATAACTGGATGCCGGATCAGTTCGCAATCGCCGGAATCGGAAGAAGTCCCTATACAAACGAAGCTTATCATGAGCATTTGCTGGATGGTGTAACCAAGTTTTCCCGGAGAAAAGGAAAGCAGAATGGTCACTGGACAGAATTCACCGAGCATGTTTCGTACCTGCAAATGGACGGAGACGATGCGGCTGCTTACCACAAGATCACAGACCTTGTCAAGCAGAAAGAAGAGGAGTGGGGAGTTCATCCCAACGTGATTTTCTACCTGGCAGTTGCGCCTCAGCTTGTTCCATCGATCGCGCAGAAGCTTGGCGCGTTGAAGATCTGTTCTGAGAAAGGTACAACGAGGATTGTGGTTGAAAAACCTTTCGGTCACGACCTGGCGAGTGCGCATGACTTAAACATCCTGCTTTCTGAAATGTTCGCAGAGGAGCAGATTTTCAGGATTGACCATTATTTGGGAAAAGAAACCGTTCAGAATATCCTTGCATTGCGTTTCGCAAATGCATTGTTCGAGCCGATCTGGAACCGGAATTACATTGACCATATCCAGATCACTGCCGCCGAAAGTGTAGGCCTTGAAGGTCGCGGTGGCTATTTCGAACATGCAGGTGCATTGCGTGATATGGTGCAAAACCACATCCTGCAAATCCTTTGTATGATCGCAATGGAACCGCCCGTATCATTCGATGCAAACGAAATCCGTAACAAGAAAGTAGACGTTCTGAATGCGATCCGCCGGATTACAAAAGAGCAGGTTCACGACTTCGCAGTGCGTGGCCAGTACTCAGGTGGCTGGAAAAAAGGAGAAAGAGTAGTGGGGTACCGTGAAGAAATTGGAGTTAACCCGCAGTCTAATATAGATACTTTTGCTGCTGCCAAATTTTACATTGACAACTGGCGCTGGCAGGGGGTACCGTTCTATGTAAGGACCGGTAAGTACCTCAACCAGAAAGCAACACATATTACATTGCAGTTCAAACCTGCGCCGCATTATGCATTCCCGGCAGAAGCAGCTGAAACCTGGCGCGCCAACCGGCTGACGATCAGTATTCAGCCGAATATGGATATCAGCATTCGTTTCCAGTCAAAACGCCCGGGGCAGACGATGACGCTTGATCCTGTGGACATGACATTCGACTACGACGCTGCGGCCGGGGAACACCTGCCGGAGGCTTACGAAACGTTGCTGCTGGATGTAATGGAAGGTGACGCGACGCTGTTCATGCGAAACGACCAGGTAGATGCAGCGTGGAAAGTGATTATGCCGATCCTGGAAACCTGGGAGGCAAGATTGCCGCAGGATTTCCCGAATTATGCACCGGATTCATGGGGTCCTGACGAAGCCGATGCATTGATCGCCCGCGACGGACATACCTGGATCAATCTCCCACCTGTACCCTGACATATGGAAATCCACATTGCAAAAGACGGGAAGCAGCTCAGCGAGGAGCTTGCTTCCTGGCTTGTAAGTTATATAAAAGAGGTACTTTCCGAAAAGCCGCATTTTACATTCGTGCTTTCGGGCGGAAGTACTCCGAAGCAACTTTATTCACTGCTTGCACAATCCCCTTACAAAGAGCAGATCCCGTGGGGAGATATCCTTTTCTTCTGGGGAGATGAACGCGCTGTTCCTTTCGAGGATTCGCGGAATAATGCCAGAATGTGCTACGATGAACTGCTCAATAAGGTTCCGGTAAGCAAGGAGAACATCTTCATGATGCGCACTGACTTGTCGCCGGAAGATGCTGCTGCCAACTATGAACATCTTTTGCGAACACAGTTTGAAGGAAAAGAAACCACCTTCGATTTTGTGCTGCTCGGAATGGGCGATGACGGACATACACTGTCATTGTTTCCGGGAACCGAAGTAGTACATGAGGAAAAACGCTGGGCAACTTCCTTTTTCCTGCCTGCGCAGGATATGTACCGCATTACGCTGACAGCACCCATTGTCAACCAGGCAGCGGCAGTTGCCTTTCTGGCGGTTGGCGAAGGCAAAGCACAGACGTTGAAGAATGTTCTGGAAGGTGAAAGAAACATTGACCTTTATCCGTCCCAAGTCATTCAGCCGAAAGGACAATTGCACTGGTTTGTAGATGAGCCCGCTGCGGCATTGCTTTCCAAATAGTACCTTATTCAGGTAAATGAAAGGCGCTCTGATTCACAGGGCGCCTTTTTTTATGTGGCAAAATCTTGCGTTTAAAATCTCTGGAAACCATTGGATAAAAATAAGCCGTCGTTTGAAAGCCGCAACTGTACATTTATTCCAACAAACCTCAACCAAACTATGCAACATCTCCTGAAAATGCTCGCGGTGATCATCGTGATTACCTATTCCCTGCGGCTCGTCAATGCAGAGCATGACTTACTGGTTTTCAGTGGTCTGGCAGTGATACTGGCTGCGCTCTATTACCTTTTCCGCGAACTGGATCACATTCTCCAACTACTTAAATCTAAACTATAATCCATATGAGAAGAAACATTATACTTGGCTTAATCGGTTTTATTCTTCTGACGATCATTATTACAGTACAACCTTTCAGTTTCGAGAATATCGACGCCGGGAATGTAGGTATCCGCATTAATCTTTACGGGAGCGACAAAGGCGTTGATAATATAACCATGGTAACCGGCCGCGTATGGTACAATTCGTGGACGACCAAGATTATCGAATTCCCTACTTACACGCAGAGTGTAGATTATGATTCATTTGTGATCACAACCAAAGACGCCGCTGAATTCAAGGTTGATCCGAAGCTGAACTATCACATTAACCCTGATAAAGTCCCACAGATATACCGCCAGTACCGCCGTCCGCTAGGTGAAATTCAGCAGGGATTTATGAAAAACACGATTTACGACGCCTACCGGATCGTTGCCAACTCATTTACTTCTGATAGCGTGATGTCAAACCGCGAAGTTTTCGAAGACCGGGTACAAAACGTTTTAACCAAAACACTGGGCAAAGACGGGTTCATTTACGACCAGCTTACCTCCGCCATTACGCCTCCGCCTTCACTCAGACAAATGATCGATGAGAAAAATACGTCGATACAAGCAAGATTAAAAGCTGAGAATATGGCGAAACAGGCAGAGGCGGAAGCGAAAGTAATTATCGCAAGAGCAGAGGGACAGGCAAAGGCTACATTGATCAAAGCCAGGGCGGAAGCGGAGGCAAACCAGCTGCGGCAGAAAACATTGACGCCGCTGCTGATCCAGCAGGAGTGGGTTTCGAAATGGAACGGTGTATTACCTACCACCAATGCAGGCGGCAGCACAAGTTTGATGCTGGGTGTGAAATAAAGGATTTACGACGAGATGTTTGTTAAGATGCCGGGCGGTTAAATGCCCGGCATTTCTTTTGCTACCGCAGTTTCTCGTACAATTTTCCGGGTATCTCTATGTGAGCAAGCGTGTCTATATCAGCTTTGAACGATTTGAAGGTGTCTTTCTCGACTTTCAGGCTGCTGCTGTCCCTCAGCTGAATATTTACATTCCCAATGCTGTTACGTCCCCCAAACCTGATCAACCCGCCCGATCTGACATCAGTGTCCAGGTTTTCGATCGCATTATCAGTCAGAAGTAAGACGCCATTTTTCATTGAGATAGCCAAATCCCCCTTCTTCCAGTTTTTAACCCTGAGAGGTACATTGTCAGCTGTGATCGTCTTTATTCGCGGAGCAGTGATATAGAAGTTGGGCGCGATATTAAAAGTCTGCTCGGTAAATGGCCCGTATTGCTCCCATTCCCGCTTGTAATTGAAAACCAATGTGTCACCTATGATTTTCCATTCGTAGTATTTCTTTTCTGGTGATGCCATTACTTCAAACTTATCGCCCTGATTTATTTCTGTGAGGCCAAATGTTTTTCCTCCAAGTTTTACATACTGGAATGGCTTCACGGTTTCTTTTCGGAAACCATAAAAAGGATCATTCAGGTCTATTTGGTTGAATTCAGCCTTTAAAATCAGATTTGAACCCAGCAAGACAAGAAATGTCAGCGAAAAGAGTGCGATCAGGAAGATGTTACTTTGCTTCATTTTGGTAGAAATTAATTCGTGACTGGATAGGTTTCAGTAATAAACTTGTCATAGCGCGTCTGTAACTCGTTCATGCTGATATTTAAAAGGTAAAGTGTACGGAAAAAATCCGGCAGCTCACTTTCCAGGAACCGCTCTTTCCGATAAAGCAGGATCCTTTCAATTGCCTTATCATCAGCTGAATACCCAATTCCTCTCTTGTTGAAAATGATCTCTTTGTTTTGGAGAAATTCATACGTTCTCATCACCGTATTGGGATTCACTTCAAGGGCAGCGGCCAGGTCGCGAACTGATAAGATACGCTCTCCGGGCGGCCATTTGCCCAGCAGGATCTGCTCGCAGATGTAGTCTGCTATTTGCAGGTAAATGGCTTGTTTATCTTTAAATTCCATGAATAGCGTAGGTTAAATTTCCTTCTCTTTAAGACGCAGGTAAGCAATGAACCAGAAACTGAGTGCCACAATAGCAGCAAATGCCTGCAATATGTAAATAGCAGCCGGCGGAAAAAGCACATTGTAAAATTTGGTATGTCCGTCACGGATCATATACACATTATCGCCCTCCCAGATTTTCCAGCCGGTCAGGGGGAACGCAACAATTTTTGTCGGGAAGCCCGTAAAGTAGCTTGCAACTGCTGTATTAAAGAAGAAAAGAGTAAAAACAAGGATTAGAATAAAGATCGCCGTTTTGATATAAGAGGCCTTTGGGAAATAAATGGATCCCAGGAAAACAATGGAATGCAGAATGAAGTAGCTGAAATAAAAATATTGCAGTGGCTCGGATTGGATGTAACTGTATTTGTACCCTCCCGCCGGAATCTTCGAATTACCGATATCAATGGTGTAATGATGAAGTTTGAGGAAAAGGAGCAGGAATGGAACGATGAAGATGATATTCAAAACGAATGCACTCAAATACTTTTCAAATTTTGAAGCCGGTACCATTAATGCGGCAATACAGGTTTGTGGTGAGGAATACTGCGTAAGCGCGTTGCTGGAATAAAAGCTGCCTCCGAAAAGCAGTACCACGAATAAGGCCAGGTAATGTAGTGCCTCCCGCAGCCCGCTCGGCTCGCGGTACATGGTGATAGGCAGCAGCATCAGCAACAAAGCGAAGATCAGGAGTATTGCTAACAGCAGCATATTCCTGCCTTTTTCCGCCAGGTCCAGCTTAAGTACCAATGTAAAGCGGTGAATATCGAATGTCTGATTCATAAGGTGATTGTTAATATTGGCCTGGAAAAACAGATGGCATGAGGTGTTGGATCAGGAAAATGAGCACAACAAGGAACATGATTAGTAGTTGTTTCATGAGCTCAGGAGAAAATGGATCTGATGCGCGCAGGATTTTCCATCACTGCATTAAACAGCTGTTCAAGATCAACCCGGCTATCTTCCTGATCAGAGTTTTCAAATACTGCTCTATAACCGCGTAGGGACGGTTCTGAGTAAAGTACGCGACTGTCCATTTCAACAGAACTTAATGTCCCGAAACACAGCCGCTCGTTAACAACGTCGAGACTGTGCTGTAAGAGGATCTGGCTGTTTTCCAGAATGATAATGGAGTCAATAAGATTGTCCAGGTCGCGTACCTGGTGTGTGGATATGAGTATCAGCCTGTCTTTGTCCAGCACCGACGATACAAGTCGCCTGAACTGACTTTTGGACGGAATATCCAGCCCGTTTGTAGGTTCATCCATGATCAATACCCGCGTATTGGCGGCAAGTGCGAAGGCGATCAGCACTTTTTTTCGCTGGCCGTATGACATACCTGTCAGCTTGTTTTTCTCAGGAATGTCCAGTTCGGTAATGTAACCTCTGAATTGTTTCTCGTCAAACCTGGGGTAGAATGGCGCGAGCATATCCAGATATTTTTCGATCGTTACGGAGGGTAGATAAATTTCTTCGGGAATGAAAAACACGTCCTGCAGGAAAGCTGGCTGTCGTTTCCGGGGTTCATAGCCAGCCACAGTGATCTTCCCTTGAAGTGGAAAAAGCAATCCTGCCATATTTCTCAGCAAACTGGATTTTCCCGCGCCATTCTTTCCCAGCAATCCATAAATGTGACCGGAGTTGAGATTTAAGGTAAGGTCTTCGAACAGCTTGTGATGTTTACTATATCCAAAGGAAATGCCGTCAAGGTGGATCATAGTTTATATTGTTTTAGTGTTCTAGGTAAATAGTACACTGTAAATGTAGAAAAGCGGATTCGTTTTTCAGCAGATCAGCTGAAAATTTTTTTTATCAATAAAACTTCAATGGGGTTGCTAGGTGTTACGGAGCAGCCTGCGGTAATCTTCCTGGGTGTCGATATCAACTGAGCCGAGCGGGAACGAAAGAGCGGCTACCTCACTGCCATGTAGTAGAATCAGCTTTTTCGCACCTTCGCTGCCTTTTAGTTGCAGCAGCTGATTGAAATGCGATTTTGTAAATAGGACCGGAGTACCGATGGTACCCTCGTAAGAGGCGGCCACAATTGCTGCACCCGCGTCGGCTTTATCGATAAGAGCCTGCAGGATTTCGGCAGTAACGAAAGGCTGGTCGCTCACGGTAAGAATGCAGCCGGCGATGTCAGGAAAGCGCTCTTTTGCCACCGTGATACCTTTCACAATGGACGAAGCCATTCCTTCCTGCCAAAGCGGGTTGAATGCAGTCCGACAGGGAAGTCCCGCCAGCTCGTTCTCAACCAACGCGGCCGCGGAGCCCGTCACAACGATTACGCTTTCGCCTGCTACTTCCGTTGCAGTTTCGGCAATGTGTCGGATGAGGGTTTTGTTCCGGTATTCCAGCAGCTGCTTAGGCTCGCCCAGCCTGGAAGAATTGCCCGCTGCCAGGATAATCACTGCATACCGGTTTGGAGTTTCTTCCATTATGGATGCGCATTTTGAATCGCACAAAGAAATTCATCTTTTTCCTCCTTGCTGTACTCCATTGTTTTCTGTGCACGGTTGTGGATCGGCTCTTTCTTTTCCCTCAGCGAGCTGCCGGATTTATCATTCAAAACCGCCTTGATTTCGGCAAGTACCGACAATGCGATTTCTTCCGAAGTTTCCGCACCGATATCCATTCCAACCGGCCCGTAAATGCGGGATCTCTGCGATCCGCTGACTTCAATGCCTTCTTTCAGGAGCTCGTCAAACATCCGGTTCAGCTTCTTTTTAGGCCCGAGCGCACCGATATACCTGAACTGATCTTTCAGAACAAGAGATTTTAAAAGCGAAAGGTCATAATTGTAATTATGCGTCATAAGCAGAAAAAATGTCCTGCTGTCGGTAGGTACGTGGGTCAGTAACTCCTCCGCCTTTGCAACAACCACCCGGTTTGCTTTTGGAAAGCGCTGTTTGGTAGCGTGTCCCGCGCGACCGTCAGCAACAGTAACTTCCCAGCCCAGCACGGCCGCCATTTCGACCAGCGGAATGGTATCGTTGCCGGCACCTGCGATGATCAGCGCGGGTGGGGGATTGAAATACTCTATAAAACCAGTTACTTCCTGTTTTTGCAGATTAAAATTCTTGAAAAACGAATCACCGAGCTGATAGGCATTGACTGACTCCTCCATCAGGATCGTGGAGGTGAGCAGGTCTTCGCCTTTATTGATAACCAGGTTGTCATCTTGCAAATGCAAAAAGCAGGTACCGGGCTGCACGCCGTTGCGCGAGTTCAGGGAAAACAATGTTATGGCGACGGCATGCTGTCTTTTCGCCAAAACCTTTTTCAGTAACTCAACAGGATTGTCGGGCTGTGCGGGCTGAATGGGCTCAAACAAAATATGGACGATGCCATTGCACCCGAGCTGTACGCCCAGTGTTGTGTCATTTTCGTCTGTTGTGTCGTAGGTTACAAGCTTGTTTTTCTGTTGTGAAATGGCCAGCAGCGCTTTTCTGAGTGCATCGCCTTCAAGGCAGCCTCCGCTGATTGCACCTGTAAGTTGTCCGTCATCGGTAACGAGCATGCGCGCGCCCGGCCGTCGGTAAGAGGAGCCTTCCACATGCACCACAGTGGCGAGCGCCATTTTTTTACCGGTGGAAATAGCCTGTTCGTACGATTTGATAATTTCACTGATCTCTTTCAATGCGGTGCGCTTTTACAATTGATGATAATACCTTCACACTATGCGCAACATCTTCTTCCGTCGAATATCGCCCGAAACTGAAACGGAATGAATTGTGGATTGTTTCGTCGGATAATCCCATTGCTTTCAGTACGTAGCTCGGCTGCAAAGTGGCTGAGGAACAGGCAGAGCTGCGGGAGAATGCAACATCGCTCCCGGCTTCGAATATCAGCCTTTCGCCGTCAATTCCTTCAAATGCAATATGGGTAGTATGCGGCAGGCGGGATTCCGTATTTCCGTTGATGTGAATGCGGCCGATTGCAGTGAGTTCTGTTTCAAACCGATCACGCAGCTTCGCCAGCCGCACTGATTCGGCGCTCATTTCTTCCATGCACAGCTCGCAAGCTTTACCAAAGCCGACAATGCCGGGTACATTCAGGGTACCGCTGCGCATGTTGCGCTCATGTCCGCCGCCGTCGATCTGGGCTGTGAGCATAACCGCCGGGTTCTTCTTACGCACGTACAATGCGCCCATTCCCTTGGGTCCATACATTTTGTGCGCACTGAAAGCAAGCAAATCGATACCATCTTCCTGCACATTCACCGGGATTTTGCCAACTGCCTGCGTCGCATCTGTGAGCAGAAGTATGTGGTGCTGCCTGGCAATCGCCGCGATTTCCCTGATCGGATGCACAATCCCAGTTTCATTATTGGCATACATAACGCAAATCATGACGGTACTGGCCGTGATCGACTTTTGCAATAATTGCAGATCGATGGTTCCGTCACTCTCAACCGGCAGATAAGTCACATGTACCGCATTGTTCTCCACGTGCCCGCAGGTATCCAATACTGCTTTATGCTCGGTCGAAACAGTAATAATATGTTGATGTGGCCGCTCGTCGGCTTCCAGTACACCTTTTATTGCGAGGTTAACAGCTTCTGTCGCGCCCGACGTGAACACGATTTCATTGGGGTGAGCGCCAATCAATGCAGCTACCTGCTCACGCGCAATATCGACAGCCTCCTCTGCTTCCCAGCCGTATGAATGCGTTCTGCTGGCTGCGTTGCCGAACTTTTCGCAAAAGTAGGGCAGCATTTCTTCCAAAACCCGCGGGTCCATGGGAGTAGTAGCATTGTTATCGAGGTAAACGGGCAGCTTCACGGCCATAGTTTTCTTTAATCGGAACCAGAGATATCCTGATTAACCAAATTAAACAAAAAACCATCTCATTTCACGAACAAGATGGTTTCCTAAAAACTTAAACGAACAGGCTAATTGTGGAATGAACCACAATGCTTTTCAGCGGGCGGTAATCCGCGTCGCCATTAAATTCCATTTCTTCATGCACAATATATATAATGTAAAAAAGAGCTTCTTTTGAAATGAGTTGGGCTTATAAGCTGCATCTGCCCACTTTTTCCGGTGCTCACTTGCCAGACTGCCGAGCGTATGAGGCAATGCAGCCAGCTGATAAATACGCAGCAAAGCGTTACCGGTTAAATGTACCATAGCGAGCACCTGCAAGCCGGCAGCCATTTCGATCAGTACCAATCCGAGCTGCGCAACGAAAGCGTAAGCCACCTGCTTCCTCACAGAGGGTTGTACCAGGGAAATGCCCGTTGAAATCAATGCCGCTGTGAGCCCTGTCAATCCCATGAGTACCCGGACGAAAACGTGATTTGAAATGAATGCAATCATATTGGAGTAAATGCGGCTGCCAGGTAGTATTTAGCCCGGGAAGATTTGGCTATACGATTTGTAAGGTTGAAAATTACCTTCCCTAAAAACATAAAATTCTTGGTCAACCGGGTTCAAGGCAACCAGATGCACCCATTCGTTGTAAAACCATTCATAAGTTTCGCCCAGCTTTTTAATCGTACTCAATACCAGCTGAGGCTCCTGCTCAATAATGAAAAGCAGCCTGATTGGTTCGTGATCTTCTACCATTTGCGCGGGTAATCCGTGCCGCAAATCTCCATTGCTCCGGTTTGCAACTCCCAAAAGTCCCATTGCATTCCACTCCGGCCGGTTTCCTGCACCAAGTTGCTTATTGTCCAGCTTCGAGAAGAAGTAAGTGAGGTTGGTTCCTGCACAAACTGGTACCAGCACTTTCAGGATGTCCAGCAATGAAGTGCCACCGGGATCAGTGGTATAATCATAGGAGCTCAGGTATGCAGGCCATTTAAACCCGTTATTTTGAGTTAAAAACGCTCTGCCTATCACACAAACTGTATTACCTGCGTGGTTTGCAATAACCTGCTGCGTAATTGAAGGCTCCGAACTTAAATGGCCGCCACTACGAATGCCGGGTTTGTGAAATTGATGTTTTGCAGCAGGGTCAAGTGCTTTCTCAAACCTCTCTGCATTGCTGCTGTGCGCCTCACGATTGCGTGGCGACAATGCGGCCAGATCATAAAAAGTAAGCACGTCGGAGGCAGTATCGTGCAGCGCTGCAATGAACTGGGTCGCCGGCGGAATGATAATGCCCCGTAAATGCAGGATCGCGCGCACGCCTGCGTGATTGGCCATTGCACTTAATACCCTTGCATTGAGCGCGCCCGTGTTGCCGGAACAAAAGCCACAATTGTGAGCCGCCTGATAAAGTTCCTGCGCGCCGGAAGTGTGGCCGGTAACATATATAACCGGTGCAAATGCGTCCGTAAGTCCGATACTACGCAAAAGCGTTTCAACCTGGTCTGCCATTTCTTGCACCGTAAACCCGATCTGCAGTCCACTTTCACGGTCGGTCATACTCTTGTTTTCTACGGTCAATCCCGACAAATGCCCACTTTCCCGGGTGCGGAATTCCGGCTTAGTCCATTTAAAAATGCGCCTGATTTTCCCCGTTATCAGTTTTAAACCATTGTAAAACGAGTTCTCTTGCTTTGGTAAAAATGAATGTGATTGCCCAGTTGGATATATCTGACCCACAATGTTTTGTTTGGGTGCATTCTCTTTAATCAGGTGTTTTGGGGAAGTTCCTGCCGGCGCGCATTTGGCATAAAGTTTCGAATGCGCCTTTTGATAAAAGAATTCAACACCAAAAGAGCCAGGCGTGCTGAATGTTTCGCATTCTGCATCAAACTGTTCCAGGGAGCTGCGGAAGGTACTTTCCGGGCTGTCGGAGCAGCATATTGCCTGAAAGCTTTTGGTATCGGGGCTTTTTTCGTCTGGCTGCCGGGTTTGGATGGAAGCGAGTACCTGGTCGTAGTAGCTCCATTCAAAAGCCTCCTGCCAAACCGTTGTTACCCGGCTGAGTTCAGTTACGGGCACTCTGGCAAAGAGATCAACCGGAGGTTCACTGATCCTTTCCGCGAGCGGTGCCCAGTTTTCTCCATAATGCTTGTCGAGTGCGTCAATTTCAAGCAGCAGCTCAAATGCAATCAGATCGTGCAGCGAAATGGCGGCACCGCCAAGCAGTACTGCCAGTTGCGCTTCCAGGGTGGACACAAGCCCCGACCATCCCGGATGTGCAAATTGCTGGTCGAACAGGTATTGTTTAAAAAGCTGCTCATTTCCCACCAGCAAGTCGAGCAGGTAAGGGATATCACATTGGGTATAAACCAGCAGGTTCCGCGCGCGGCTGGTTTTGAAAATACTAGCGAAACTGTTTTTCTCCATTTCCCGGATGGAAGCAAGGAACCCGTTTTCGTGTACAGGGAATTTCCAGATCGCAACTCCCTGATCGAGGTACCCACTCAATATTCTGAAAAGAGTAGGGTGGACGAGGCTATCCAGGTCAATGCGACAAGTCTTCTTCCAGGTAGCCCGCAATGCGCCGATCCGCGGATAAGATTTGCCAGTGTATTTTTTAAACAAAACCCGCTCTCTCCATTCAGACGTATCATCACCGCCGTTCTGTTCGAGAAGTACTTTTTCCAGTCGCTCTGGCGCTACTTTCCTTGCATTGTATAAAGCACGGTAAGCCTCCGGCGCAAGTGAAACCTGGTAGCCGAGGATTTCAGAAGCGTGGCGCAGACCGTCATGAAAATGTAAATTTTGGAAACCGGATAATGGATTTTGATACACAAAATCAGTCAAAGTTAGGTGAGCTGGCAGAAAGCGTCTCAATTCATGCAGTACCTCCTGCTCGTCAAACGAGCTGGTCGCATCCAGTATAGTGGTAGTTGGCGTCTGCATTGTCCCCGGCTGATTAGAAGTGTACGCTTCTTTTCTTTATCCAAAGGAGCTTACCCGCAATTAAAACGCAGTTAAAGGCGCCTTAAAATCAGGTTAAATGTATGGGAATGGCCGCAATGCAGCTTTTCTGAGGTGTTTTTTGATGTTAAAGGAATTCTCCTGCATTTGATTTCAAATGAAACTATTTCTTTAATTTTGTGTTAAACTCTACAACATTGGTAGATTAAATTTGTTTCACTTAAATATATAAACATATGTCACTCAGACTTGGAGATATTGCCCCTGATTTCGAGGCAAACACTACACAGGGACCAATTAAATTCCATGAATGGCTTGGCGAAAGCTGGGGCTTGCTGTTTTCTCACCCGGCGGATTTTACGCCTGTTTGCACAACAGAGCTTGGCAAAACCGCTCTATTGCAAGGGGAGTTCCAGAAACGCAATGTAAAAGTACTGGCAGTGAGCGTAGATGATATCGATTCACACAACCGCTGGATACCCGATATCAATGAAGTAAATGACACAGAAGTTAATTTCCCGATCATCGCAGACGAAGGACGGAAAGTAGCTCAGCTATATGATATGATCCACCCGAATGCAAGCGAAAAGTCTACTGTGCGCTCTGTATTCGTGATCGGACCTGACAAAAAAATCAAACTGACATTGACTTACCCGGCATCTACCGGACGTAATTTCAATGAAATCCTGCGCGTAATTGATTCACTGCAGCTGACAGCAAACTACTCGGTAGCAACACCGGCAGACTGGAAAGACGGAGAAGATGTGATCGTAGTTCCCGCTGTGAGCACAGAAGATGCAGAGAAGAAATTTACAAAAGGTCTCAACATCGTGAAACCATACCTGCGCTACACGCCGCAACCCAATAAGTAAGGGAGAAAGGAGGACAGGGACAACGGATTTAAATGCGAAGGGGTGCCTAAATGGACACCCCTTCGTTTTATTTTACCCCAATACATTCCTTCCTCCCTTTCCTCCCTCCTCCTTTGTCACACTGAGCGCAGTCGAAGTGTTAACAACGTAACACCTTGTCACACCCGGCGCAGCCTACGTACCTTGTCAGTCTGAGCGGAGCCGAAGACCTGTCACGCTGAGCGCAGTCGAAGTGTCACTCTTCCTCCTGTATCACCTTCTCAGGAACAATCATTTCATCCCCATAATATGTCATTTGGCGGGCTCCTTTGTAGTAGTACCAAATGGAAGTTGCCATAGCAATGTGACTGATATCATTATAGTTGAACCACGGCCCGAAGCTGAATTTCAATGCGTGTAACCCGGCTGCAATTGCGCCCCAGAGTGTTGCAATGAAAATATTAACGCTACCCGGATCCTTGCGCTTCTTGTAAACATATATTTCTATCAGGAACAGCATCAGGAACAATCCGTAGAATGCGTGAATTTCAACGACGATGAAGTTCAATGTCACGAAGGTCAGCACGAAGAAAATTGTTAGCTCCACGTAGTTCAGCCAGCCCAGATATTGTCCATTTCGCTTGTTTAGCAGCGGCTTGATGTGCCAGATCGCGGCGCGCTCAAACAACGCCACAGCGATCATGCTCGCAAACCAGCCAGGTATTTTACCTCGCTGCCCGGTGAGGTATAAAAAACCATGACCCAACACCCCGCCGATTGCGGTTGCAATTGCCATAAAAAGGAAGAAATACTGGATTTGTTTATACATACGATGCGCTCTCCCCAGCTTGTTGAGGTGGAAAAATGCATAGAGGCAAATAACCGTCATCGCAAGGCTCGATAACACAGTGGAAGGTTCCAGAATGGTAATACCGAAGACCTGGACTTGGTGGACTTTTGAAAAGTCGATTGCAACATCATTCATGAACAGAAGAGCGTTTAGTCGCGGAAAAATGGAAAGCTAAAACCAATTTTATGGCTAAAAATAAACTACAAACGGGTAAGTAGTGGTAATAACTTGTCCTGAGGGCTCACTTTACCAAAATTATACCAGCTCTGCTTCACATTCTCCAAGGCCGGCGGGCCGCTCGTACTTGTCGTAACGGACAAAAGCGGCAATTGGAAGATGAAAACAGCCCGGCTGTCTATTATCACTTTGGAAGTGGATACAATATTTTTCTTTTGTATCAGGAATTGTATTTAAGTCAGGACAGGTGAACTGCCCCCTCTTTTTATCAAAGTTTTAAAATCATGAAAAACACATTGCTCCTCATTTTAAAAAACGCCTTGCTGATCCTGTTAGCGGCTATTTGGTGTCAGAATGCAAATGCGCAGGTGCCGGCAGGAGCTTCGCAGAACGTTGTAGAAAGTCCTGCAAAAGGCAATTCGAAGATTTCCGGAATTGTACTGGATTCAGCAGCAGCGAAAGGTGTAGAATTTGCCAGCATTGCATTATTCAGTGCCGCAGAAAACAAGGCGATCGACGGTACTACTGCGGATGAAAACGGCAAGTTTACGATTGCGAAAATAGCACCGGGGACTTACAAGCTGCTGATTTCGTTCATCGGGTTCAAAGACAGAACAATTGACAACATTAAAGTAGAAAAGGGCAGGGATATCGAGCTCGGTTCCATTCAGCTGGCTTCGAGCATTCAGAATTTGCAGGAAGTGACCATTACCGGCGAGAAATCGCTCGTGGAAGAAAGGGTAGACCGGCTCGTTTTCAATGCAGAAAAAGATATTACCTCCAAAGGTGGTGACGCAGCTGACCTTTTGCGGAAGGTTCCTATGCTGTCCGTTGACCTGGACGGAAACGTGTCGCTGCGTGGGAGTTCCAATATTCGTGTATTGATCAATAACAAACCTTCAACGATCATCGCCAGCAATGTGGCCGATGCATTAAAGCAGATCCCGGCAGATATGATCAAGACTGTGGAAGTGATCACTTCGCCTTCTGCCAAGTACGATGCGGAAGGATCGGGCGGGATCATTAATATCGTTACTAAGAAAAACAACCTGCAAGGTTTGACGCTCAATATCGATTCCGGGGTAGGTAACCGGGGTACTAACCTGGGTTTGAATGGCAGTTACCGCAAAGGAAAAATGGGTTTTACCCTTGGAGGATTCGGCCGCGCATTTTACAACAAAGCCACTTCTTTGCTGGATCAGACTACGTTTTCAAGAGAAACTTCTTTTCTGACCAAGCAAAGTTCCGATGCGAAAGACCGCGGATTGTTTGGGCAATATTCACTGGGATGGGATTACGATCTGGGTAAGAACCAGGCGCTTTCGGCCGGGCTGCGTTATGGAACGCGGAATTTTATTCAAAAACAAAACCTGACCATTAATCAGTTTGAAAACGATTTGCTTAATCTTACCTCCCAGCGGAAGGTGGATCGGAAGGATCTATCGGGTACCGTAGATTTTAACATCGACTATATCCGCACATTCAAGCCTCAGCAGGAATGGAGCATTTCAACTCTTTACAGCCGCACGGGATTGACAAATAACTTCAATACTGATATACTGGTGGACGAGAATACTGTGAACAGTTCGCTGAAAAATGAGAATAAGAACCATAATTCTGAGTTTACATTACAGACTGATTACCAGACTCCGATAGGTAAAAATCAGCTTATTGAATTTGGTGCAAAAGGCATTTTCAGGACTGTGGACAGCGACTTTCGGTACCTGGTCTCCATTCTGTCAGGAGACTTTGTACTAAGCCCGACCAGTCCGTCAGGTACATTGAATTACAGGCAGAATGTAGGTGCTGGCTACTTATCTTACACACTCACCACAAAGCAAAAATACACCTTCAAGGTAGGTACGCGCTATGAATTCACAGGTATCAAGGCTGACCTGGGCAGTGCAGGCGAAGTAGCAATCCCGAACTATGGTAACTTGGTGCCGAGTATCAATGTTTCCAAAGCGCTTTCGGGAAGTACGACTTTGAAAGCTGCTTATAACCGCCGGATCCAGCGCCCGGGTATTCAACAGCTGAACCCGAACGTGAATCTTTCCAATCCGCAAAGTATCAGCACAGGTAACCCTGCATTGAACCCGGAACTGACGGATAATTTTGAACTGGCGTTAAGCACCAACATCAAGAAAACATACCTGAATGTTTCTGCATTCGCCAGACAGACCAACAATTCGATCACACAGGTAAGAATGGCCGTGGATACCTTGCAAGGGGCGATAGTGACAACATTTGAGAACATCGGAAAGCAGCGGGCTTATGGAATGAATGTGTTTGCAAACGTTTATCTCACTCCCAAATGGACTTTGAATGGAAGTCTCGATATTCTGCATACTTACCTGGAAGGACAAACTACCAACCTGGATGGACTTTCGGAGCAGGCCAGCAACTCGGGATTCAATTATGGCGGCAGGTTAATGTCACAAATTCAGCTTCGCCAGGGTTGGGGAGTACAAGCTTTCGGATTTTACCGCGGCAAAGAAATCCAGCTGCAGGGAACACGCACCGGATTTTATATGTATTCGCTGGGCTTCAAAAAGGATCTTGCTAACAAAAAGGGAAGTGTTGGTTTTGCAGCTGAAAATTTCATGACCAAAGGAGTGCGGTTTACTTCTGACCTGACTTCTCCTCAATTCAACCAGAGCTCTCAAACGCAGCTTTATAATCGCAATTTCAAGATTACATTCAATTACGCGATCGGGAAAATGCGTTTTGATGCGCCTAAACGCAAAACTAAATCAGTCAATAACACGGATGTAATCGGCGGAGGCGACCAGAAATAAGGGATAGTTAATTACTTTTGAGAGAACCGGTGTGCTGGCTGCGCGCCGGTTCTTTATTTTGATACCTTCTAAAAATATGAAAGCGCCTAAGTAATACGTTATTTTGACAAGATAATTTAGCATTTTTGATATAGAAAGAGAGAGGAGCGACCGGGTCAACCTGCATGTTATGAAATGGACTTTTTTAATTCAACGGAAATTGCGGGCAATGTGCTTGCTGGCAGGGATTATGCTGGTGATCATTCTGGGTACGATGCTGTCGCAGCATAATGTAGAGGGGATCGGTCATTCATCTGCTTCTATTTACAATGATCGCCTTATTCCGGCTACTACCATTATTTACATTACTGAAAATCTGTATAGCAAGCGGTTAGCACTTGAAAATCACCTTTTCAGCAATGGCGCTGCTGTTTCCGCCAAGGTGGAAAAGCAGCTGAAATCTTACGATAAGAGCATTGATTCGCTTTTACACCTGTTTGAAAAAACGTACCTGGTGGAAGAGGAAGCAAAAAGCCTGTCTGCATTCCGTGACCAAAACAATCGGTACGCGATGCTGGAAGCGCGGATTCTGTCGCTTTGTGCGGCTGGTGATGTGGAGGAGGGGAAACGGATATTTGCCCAGCATGGCGCATTGAAGTTCAGGGAGGCGGTAACAAGCCTGAATGAACTGACCGATATCCAGTCGAATGTCGGTAAAGATCTGATGAAGGAATCCAAAAGCAATATGGCCAGTTTCGGGGTAATCACTTCGCTGCAAATCGGGCTGGCATTGGTGATCGGGCTGATGATACTCGCATTGTTTTACGACTCCAAAATAATTGAAAAGCCCGCCCTGAAAGATAAAAGCCAGTATTTTAACCTGAACTGACGAATAACAAAAAAGGCCGGCAATTTGCCGGCCTTCACTTTCTCAGGAATATTTTATTGACCTACTTTCCGTCCTTTCAGCGTTTCCCGCTGATTTTTCACTTGCTTCAAAAGGTCTTTCTTTACAAATAATCGCGTTCCGTTTCCGTTTTGCAGATCGAATGTACGCTCTTTGTAATCGAATTTATTGTTAGGTAAAACGTCCAGAAAGTAGTTTTGGCCACTCAGGTTGAACTTCATTCCTTTGGTATCCTGCTGCGTATCGTCCCAGGAAACATGGATCGTCCCGCTGTCAGAGCCCAATGCAACACCTGGTGTGAAAGGAAGTACATTGATTGTCTGAATGCTTTTTCCATTGCTCATCGTGATCTGACCTTCCGGATTTACTTTAATGTCATTTGGATCAGACACTTCTCTTCTGATATTGATCGCCTTGTCATTAAAAAACTGCACTTTTTCCAATGGGATATTGGCTGATTCCAAATCGCGGCGTAAATCTTCTGTAAATACCGTGTAGTTAGATAGCGGCACCGAATTCATGGTGGTACAAGCCGAAATCGTGCAAAGGAAAAATGCACCTGCAATTGCTTTTTTAATCAGATTCATGTTAAATATTGGTGTTCGTATGGAACAGGTTTGAGATTTTAGCTGGGTTGCTTACACTCGCAATATTAAGAAAAAAGCCTTTCACATACCAACCGTTCACTAGCGGGCTTTCAACAATGCGTTAACTGACAATGTGTCAGCCAAAGTGTGTTTTGATTGTATTTGGAACGCATATTTGATCCGGGTATTGCGACAGCCGAAAAACAAATTGTTAAAATAAATAACTAAAAAACAGACTATGGAATCAGTGATTCAGGAAAAAGGAAATCTTAGCATTCACACCGAGAATATCTTTCCGATTATCAAAAAATTCCTTTATTCGGACCACGAAATATTTTTACGCGAATTAGTTTCCAATGCAGTCGACGCTTCCCAGAAGATCAAAAAGCTGGCTTCTTACGGCGAGTTTAATGGAGAGCTGGGCGAGTTGAAGGTTGTTGTGAAACTGGACAAGGAGGCAAAAACAATTACTATTAGCGATAATGGTATTGGTATGACAGCCGACGAAATCAAAAAGTACATCAATCAGATCGCATTCTCGGGAGCAACCGAGTTTGTTGAGAAATACAAGGACAAAGGGGAAGACGGAAAAGGTGACAAAGGTATCATCGGGCACTTCGGTCTCGGATTTTACTCCGCTTATATGGTTGCCGAAAACGTTGAGATCCTGACCAAATCCTATAAAGAAGGCGCCGAGGCAGTTCGCTGGCAATGCGACGGTTCGACAGAGTTTGAGCTTTCACCCGCAGAAAAGGCACAACGCGGATCGGATATCATCCTGCACATTGCGCCCGATTCGGAAGAATTCCTTGACGAACATCGTCTGCGCGGGATACTTGAAAAATACGGCAAGTTCCTTCCGATCGAAATTGAGTTTGAAGAAAAGATAATCAATAATCCAAGTCCGATCTGGACTAAGAGCCCGTCGGACCTGACGGATGAAGATTACCTCGCATTTTACAAGGAGCTGTATCCTTTCAGCGAGGATCCGCTTTTCTGGATCCACTTGAATGTGGACTATCCATTCAATCTGACTGGCGTTCTTTACTTCCCGAAATTGAGAAACGATTTTCAGGGACAACGTGAGAAAATCCAGCTTTACAGCCGCCAGGTGTTCATTACTGATGAAGTAAAAGACATTGTTCCCGACTTCCTGCAATTGCTGCACGGGGTGATCGACTCTCCGGACATTCCTTTGAACGTATCCAGAAGCTACCTTCAGGCGGACGGAAATGTGAAGAAAATCAATGGATATATTACCCGCAAAGTGGCGGATAAGCTGCTGGAAATATTTAAAAACGACCGCGAGGGATTTGAGAAGAAGTTTGACGATATCGGTTTGTTTGTGAAATACGGTATTATCAGCGACGATAAATTCTACGAAAAGGCCAAGGATTTCTGTCTGCTGAAAAATACAGATGGTAAATTCTTCACTTTTGAAGAGTACCGCCAGCACGTAGGTGAAAACCAGACAGACAAGAATGAAAACCAGATCTGGCTTTACACTACTGACGAGAAAAAGCAGGATGCATTTATCCAGTCTGCCAAAAAACGCAGCTACGATGTACTTGCGCTGACCAGCGTAATTGATTCACACTTTATCAATACTTTGGAGCAAAAGCTTGAAAAGGTAAATGTGAAGCGCGTGGATGCAGATACGCTCGACAAGCTTGTTGAAAAAGATGTGAAGCTTGAAAGCATCCTTTCAACTGATGATCAGGAAAAAGCTAAGAAGATTTTTGAGGAAGTTACCAGTAGCAAAACTGCCAATGTACAGGTGGAGGCAATGCCGGTTGACGAGCTGCCTGTGGTAATCACATTCCCTGAATTTATGCGCCGCATGACAGATATGCAGGCTAGTTCAGGTCAGCGGTCGATGTTCGGAGATATGCCCCTAATGTATACAGTTTCGTTGAACTCGAACCACCCGATTATCGGACGTATTCTGCAGACGGAAGACGAGAATGCACAAAAAGCATTGGCTAAGCAGGTTTATGATCTGGCTCTGTTGTCTCAGGGAATGCTCTCCGGAAATGATCTGACACAATTCATTCAGCGCACTGTTACGACGCTTTAATGCATTGGGTATAGGCTATTTAATAAAAGTAAAAACCCGCTGTATGGCGGGTTTTTTATGGCAAAATGGAGTGGATTTCTGTTACTAGACTTTGCCTGCCATCAGGCTGAGTTTTAGCTGAGCAAGTTCCTCCCATTTATGGTCGCGGGCAAAAGCAGCCTGTTTTGGCCAGGAAGAAGGATTTTGAATCTGGAACCTGGGTCCTGCTTTTTTCAGGATACCTGCCATTCTGATTACCGAAACCTCGGCCAGTTGCTCGTAAGTGTATATGCCTTCCTTATTAAACAATTCCTCGATCTTTGGTCCGATACCATCAATCAATTTCAGGTTGTCGGGCTCAGTGTTCGGATTGATGGTTGGGTAGACTGTTCTGGTAGCGCTTGTTGCGATAGGCTGATTTGTGTTGTAAGTCATGGAATGTTGAATCGGCGGGTAAAAGTTTTTTCCATTCAGGTAAACAGGAGGAATGAAAAAAGCCTGAACGGTGAAGTCCAGGCTTTCTCTTAATTATCGGTTCATAGAAATAAGGAACTCTTCGTTGTTCCGTGTCCCTTTCATGTGTTCGAGTAGGAAGTCCATTGACTCCATTGCATTCATATCCGACATGTGCTTGCGCAGGATCCACACTTTCTTCAATGTTTCCTTATCAAGCAGCAAGTCTTCGCGACGTGTACCGGAAGCCATTACATCGATCGCAGGGAATACGCGTTTGTTTGAAAGTTTGCGGTCCAGTTGCAATTCCATGTTACCGGTACCTTTAAACTCTTCAAAAATAACTTCGTCCATTTTAGAACCTGTATCGATCAGCGCAGTAGCGATGATCGTCAGAGAGCCGCCGTTTTCGACGTTTCTCGCCGCTCCAAAGAACCGTTTCGGTTTGTGCAATGCATTTGCATCCACACCACCTGAAAGGATTTTACCGGACGAAGGTACCACGGTATTGTAAGCACGCGCGAGACGCGTAATGGAGTCAAGCAAAATCACGACGTCGTGACCGCATTCAACCATTCTTTTCGCTTTTTCCAAAACAATGCTCGCCACTTTCACGTGACGATCTGCCTGCTCATCAAATGTAGACGCAATCACTTCGGCACGAACGCTGCGCTGCATATCAGTAACCTCCTCAGGGCGTTCGTCGATCAGCAGAATTAACAGGAATACTTCGGGGTGGTTGCGTGTAATTGCATTCGCTACTTCCTTCAACAGGACAGTTTTACCAGTTTTGGGCTGCGCTACGATCATTCCACGCTGGCCTTTTCCGATCGGTGCAAAAAGATCAAGGATACGTGTTGAATATTGATCAGGGCGGGAGCTGAGTTTGAGGCACTCGTCGGGGAACAATGGGGTCAGGTATTCAAAAGGAATACGGTCCCTGATTTCCTCGGTTGTTTTACCATTTACAGTTTCCACGCGAAGCAATGCAAAATACTTCTCGCCTTCTTTCGGTGGACGGATCTGCCCTTTCACAGTATCGCCCGTTTTGAGACCAAAAAGTTTGATTTGAGAAGGAGATACATATATATCATCGGGACTAGCCAGGTAGTTGTAGTCTGCCGACCTTAGAAAACCATATCCGCCATCCTGCATAATTTCGAGGACACCTTCATTGATAATCAACCCGTCAAATTCCCGTACGTAGTTATTGTAATTGCGTTTTATTTTGGATGAAGGATCTTCACGCTGTTGTTGTGGCTGCGCCTGGCGCTCTCCTCCTTCGTGCTGTTGTCTGGCAGGTCTTTCTTCCCGGGCAGTTCCATTTCCGTTATCATTGCCTGCTGCTGCGGGTTCTTCCTGTGTTTCTGTATCAGATACCTGATCTGTTTCGACCGGAATAGCAATTTCTGCCCTTCCAAGATCATTCAATGTATCGTTATCTTCGTCTGCTTCGTCCGCAATATCAATATTCTTTGGAAGATCTTCTGATATGGGCTGCGCCTGCGGTCTGGGGCTATCAAAAAGGGGAGCTGACGATTTGCCTGCATTGTCTTTTTTGCCTTTTCCAGGGCGGTTACCGCCTTGTTTTACAGCAACCGGAACAGGTTCAGCCGGGCGACGTGCACGTTTCTTCTTAGGCTCGTCGTCGCCTTCTGCCACGGCTTCGGAAACAACGGGCTGAGTTGCAGCGCTTCCATTTTCCTGATTGGCGAGAATGCGGTTAATAAGTTCTTTTTTAGCGAGTTTAGTATGATCAGGTATTCCGAGCGAACCTGCTATTTCTTTAAGCTCCGAGAGAAGCTTAATGTTCAATTCATCAATTGTAGGCATAAAGAGAATGGAAAGTAAAGTAAGACTTTACCGATGGGATAATAAGTTGAATGTTATTGATATAAAATTTGGGCCCGACCCAAAGCCGTGTGATGGTCATTGATATTGAAATAAAAATTTATCGAAGTAGCCGGAATTAATGACCTTACTCGCTGGAAAACTTGAATGGATCAATGGTGAATTTCTGCAACTTGATACAATGGAAGTATTGACAATAAATCGGCAAGATTTTTTAAACCTAGGTAACGTTGGGAACGGAGCTACCGATAGATGGATTCTGGATTTATAAGTCGATACTGACTTAGATGGACGAAGGTGCAAAATATCTTTTTTATTTCCAAATAAATAAGCTTTAAAATGTTTACTACTGCCCATTAGTCAGAAAATGACCGTTTTAACTTTAATTAAGACGCCGGTTTCCCGCATTTGTTTGATGGTACCTCGTAAAATCAGGATATTTGTTGCGGTTCAATTACGCAGCTGTTTTTCCCATTTACATGAATATTGTTATCGATTCAGGCAATACTTATTCCAAAGTCGGCTGGTTCCAGAGGGAAAAACTGTTACGCTATACGACGGGGTTGAATTTCGAAGAATTGATTGATACGGTGCGGCGGGATAGTCCGGATTACATTCTTTTTTCCTCAGTCAGCTACACCGAAGAAGAGTTCACAACTGCTCTTCGGCTGGACACGCCGGTTATGGCACTTACTCCCCGGTTGCCTTTGCCGATTACAAAGGAGTATGACACGCCGGAAACTTTGGGTGCGGACCGGATTGCTGCATCTGCCGGTGCAAATTTCCTGTTTCCGGGTGAGGATCTGTTGGTGATAGATATGGGAACCTGCATTACTTACGATCTTGTCGATCGTCGCGCCGCTTTTCAGGGCGGCATTATTTCGCCTGGTGTTAAAATGCGATTCAAGGCGATGAATTCGTTTACCAAAAGACTTCCCTTGATCGATCCGGAAAAGGAGCCGCAGCTAATCGGGAAAAGTACTAAAAATGCGATGCTCAGCGGCGTGATGAATGGCGTGCTCGCAGAAATTGAAGGAATAATTGAAAGATACCGACACAAATTCCCCGCATTGCGCGTAGTAATGTGTGGTGGCGATGTTACTTTTTTTGAAAGTAGCCTGAAACCGCCCATCTTTGCGGTGCCGGAATTGGTTTTAATAGGCTTGAACAGAATTTTAACTTATAATGTCTCAATACAGTAAAATATTACTACTTACATTAACATTAGGACTGGGATGGAGTTGTGCAAATCTCAACGCGCAAGGTCTTGGTAACTCGCCTTATTCGTCACTCGGAATCGGTGAGTTTTACGGAGATGCATACTCCGACAACTCGGGAATGGGACAATCAGGGGTAAGTACTGCAAGTGGTTTCCAGATCAACAATTTAAACCCGGCACTCTGGGTCCGCAACCGTTTTACTACACTGGATGTGGGGCTGGTTACGCAGTACAAGAATATCACTGCCGGTTCTGACAAGCAGACCAACTTTGGTGCCAACCTTGCCTATCTTTCTCTTTCATTTCCTGTTAAACCAAGGTGGGTGATTGGAGTTAATTTAAAACCTTACAGCTTTATTGACTATCAGAATGAGGCCACAAAGCCGGTGATAGGAACTGCTTCCGAGGCGCTTTATATTACCTCAGGGAAGGGTGGTATAAACAAGGCTTCTATCACGAACTCGGTTCAGATCAATAAATATATCAGCGTCGGTCTTGAAAGCAGCTACTTTTTCGGCAATGCCAGAAGATCTTCGGACGTAATTCTTGTGATGCCGGGTGAGAGTGCTTCTAATAATTACCTGGTTAGTTTAAATCAGAGAACCACCTATTCTGACATTGCTTTCAGAGCGGGAGCGGCAGTAAGGATCCCGATTAAAAAGGAAAACAAGCTGAACCTGAATCTTGGAGGTGCATATAGTTTCAGCACGAGCCTGAATTCTGAGAATACAACTACTTTCGAGTTAACGCAGAATTCTTTCCCGCTTACATTGCCCGATACCCTTGATAACAATCAGTCGGGTAGTTTGACGATTCCTGAACAATACCAGGTAGGCGCAAGTCTGGAGTGGCCTTTCAAGCTGATTCTTTCGGCTGATTACAGCCGCCAGTCTTGGTCACAGTATCGCAATTTCAATAATTTGAGTGAGTCACTCAGAGATGTTAACCGCATCCATTTGGGTGCAGAATATCTGCCGCGTTTTACTTCTCTTAACTACTTCAACCTGGTGCGTTACCGACTTGGTTTCAGTTACGGCAATACGCCTTACGTTGTAGCCGGAAAGAATGTAAATGATGCAAATATCAGTCTCGGATTCACATTCCCGATGGGCCGCGGTTACCAGAATTTCCTTTCAGTCGCATTGATAGGCGGGCAGAGGGGAAATACCGGAGTAGGCCA
This sequence comes from Dyadobacter sp. HNCC25DJ183, assembly GCF_056895175.1. Classification (NCBI taxonomy): domain Bacteria; kingdom Pseudomonadati; phylum Bacteroidota; class Cytophagia; order Cytophagales; family Spirosomataceae; genus Dyadobacter; species Dyadobacter sp. HNCC25DJ183. Next base: position 522,230 of record NZ_JBXHAP010000004.1, on the reverse strand, counting down.
GGTCAAAGAACGTTATGCCCGCGCGGTACTTGGAATTACATTACTGGAGAGGTGGTTTGTTAAACAAAAACTAGACTAACTATGCCATGGATGCGCTTACTTCTTTCAAAGCTGTCGTAAAGCAAATGAAGCACTTATCTCCCTTTTGCATCGTAATCCTGCTGGGAGTTTTGCTTTCCTCTTGCGAGGACAAAAAGAATAAGGTAGGTGCGCTATATACCGGACCTGTTGAAGTCATTAACGAGGTGCAGGTGAAGTACAGTGAGCAGGGGAAGATCAAAGTGCTGATGAAAACGCCGCGATCGCAGCGCTTCCAAAATGATAATCAGATCTTCCCGGATACGATTAATATCAGCTTCTACGATACACTCAGCCGAGTTATTACCCGTCTGCGATCAGATTCAGGGAGGTACGATAAGGCCGCAGACGTTTACATTGTAAAAGGAAATGTGCGCGTCGTGAAATCCGAAACACAGGAGATTATGACCACTTCCGAGCTCAGCTGGAGTCCGCGTACCAGGAAAGTATTTACGGACAAGCCGCTTGCAGTGCGTAACAACAGGACCTCAGAAGTTACCAATGCGATCGGAATGGATGCAGAGCAGGATTTTACCCGGATCAAGTTCAGAAAAGCAACAGGGATCTATAAGTTCAGCGGACCTTAGCGAACTTTACACTTTGTCAATGCCTCTTCCACAAAAGTTATCGGCGTATAAACGCTGTCTTTTCCCCACTTCACAGACACGAAGGTTACAATCTCAGCAATTTCAATATCTGTCAATTTCGGGTTTCCCGGCATAGGACGATTGAATTCCTTTCCATTAACCAGGATAGTGCCTTCCATTCCATTTCTGATGATACAGGAAAGGAAAGCTTTATCTTTTAGCAAAGCAGAGCCTTTGATTGGCGGATAAAGATTGGATAATCCTTCACCGGTACTCTGGTGACAGTTCGAGCAATGCGTCATATATAACTGCATTCCTTCTACAAAATACTGCTCCGTTTTAAGCTCTTCCTCGTTTTTGCACGATAAAAAGGCAATGCAGCAAAACAGGAAAGCTATTCGGGTGATCGTAGGAACTCTCAAAGCAGTATCAACTTTCGTACTCTTTCATTAATTTCTTAATATCCCTGATCAGGCGCTCGGCTCCTTCGTCCGTTGTACCGTCGTACATTCCTCTCACATGCTTTTCTTTATCGATCAGGATAAATGCGCCGCTATGCAGGAAACCACCGGCTGAGCCGCTGTCTGTCTCGACAGTAACCATATAATTGGTCTGTCCGATCTTGAATATTTTCTCCTTGTCACCTGTCAAAAACTGCCATTGCTTGCCTTCTACACCGAGATCTTTGGCATATTTATTCAGTACCTCCGGCGTATCGTGTTCAGGGTCGATGGAGTGGGAGAGGATCATCACGTCCTCATTCCCTTTGTATTCGTTATAAACCTTGATCATCTGTCGCTTCATGACAGGACAGATGGTTGGACAGGTGGTAAAGAAAAAGTCGGCTACGTAAATTTTGTTTTCGACCGCTTTCTCCGTGACAGTCTCGCCATTTTGGTTTACAAAAGAAAATGCCGGAATTACATTGTAGATCGTATCCACAACTTCCTTTCCATTCACCGTCTTCGTTGTCCAGTCGCGCTCACCGAGGATGGGCAGTTTATCATTGTTATTGCACGACCATAATGCGGCCGAGGAAAGCAGTAGGGTGAGGGAAATGCTGAGTGGGTAACTTTTATTAAACTTCATAAATGCTTACTGTAAGAATGTTGAGGCCTCTTGCATGGATTTCAGCGTGAGCTGTTTCACCTGCAGGATTTTGTCTCTTTCACTTTCAAAGTACAGAACTGCCTGTTCCGGTTTAAGCTTTTTAGCCGAATCGCCTCTGTACTCATGCATCCAGTCCATCATCAGCTTATCCGACTCATTCAACTTTTGATTGAGATCCGCCGCCTTAATGCGTTGCTCCGCCATGGTATTGCTGCTCACGCCCACATTGCCCAGGCTATCAATTTCCTGTATTTTCTTGGATAGCCTCGATTTAAGCAGCATAATGCTGTCCATTTTCGGCATTACTTCGTCGTGAATTGCCAGCACTTCATTTTCCAGTGTGGCCACTTTATCTTCTTCTTTCTTGGCACAGCCGGTCAGCAGGCCGATCATGATTGTAATTGCGAAAACTGGTTTCATGAAGAGAGTAATTTTTACGTGGAATTGGATGAACTTTTAACCTTTTAAAATCAACTCCCGTGCATTGAGCAAAACAGCCTCGGAAGGATTATGCCCACCGATCATCTGCGCGATTTCCTGCACCCGCTCATCAATTGACAGTTTCTTGATTTTACTCACTGTGCGGTCTGAAGAGTGGTCTTTGTACACAAAGTAATGTGCATCGCCGCTGCTGGCAATCTGGTGCAAGTGGGTGATGGCGATGATCTGATGGTTTTTAGCCATATTCTGCATCATTTTGCCCATTTGCTTGGCTATTTCGCCGGATACGCCGGTGTCAATTTCGTCAAAGATAATGGTAGGAAGCTTGCGTTTGTCGGCAAGTATGTATTTAATTACCATCATAAGCCGCGAGAATTCACCGCCTGAGGCTACCTGCCTGAGTTCCTGCGGAGTAATTCCTTTGTTGCCGCTGAACAGGAATGTAACTGCATTGGTGCCTGTAGGAGAGGGTGCCGTCTCCGCGATTTGTACTGACAGGTTTGCATTGGGAATACCCAGTTCAGCCAGCCTTTGAAGGATCAGCTTTTCGATAGCGGGCACTACTTTTTTCCGGCTCTCCGACAGATTAGCTGCGCTTTTCAGCATTGCTTCCTTGGCTTGGTTGGTCGCGGTTTCAGCAGCTTGGAGATCATCGTCGAGGTTCAGTACAACAGTGAGCTTGTTTTGCAGCTCGGCTTCAATGGCGAGCAGCTCATCAACTGTCGACACCTGATGTTTTTTGAGCAAATTATAGATCAGATCCAACCTTCCCTGTACCTCCTCACTCCTTCCCGCATCAACTTCAACCGAACTGTTAACCTGATCAATTTCGTCGGCAAGGTCGCGTAGTTCGATCAATGCACTTTGTGCACGCTGCCGGAGCGTTTCGTAGCCGCCAACCAACCTGGCCGCCTGGCCCAATGCACCAATGGTATTTTTGAGAAAATCCAGAACCGAAGCCTCGGGATTATCAAGGTAAGTATATGCGAGTTGCAGCCGCTCTTTTATTTCAACTGCATTTTCAAGAATAGTCAGCTCTTCTTCCAGCTTCTCCTGCTCGCCAGGCCTTAAGCTCGCAGTATTGAGTTCCTGAAACAAAAATTGGTCATAGTCAAACTCTTTCCTGAGCTGCCCGGCTTTCTTTTGAAGCTGGTCAAGTCTTGCAGCTGCGTCGCGGTATACAGAGTAATGCTTCGAGTAGGTTTTTAAAAGATTGTAGTTGGTGGCAAACGAATCAATGACTTGTAACTGAAAATCATTGCTGCCCAGCAAAATCGAATCGTGTTGTGAATGGATATCCAGCAACTGACCGCCGATTTTCTTTAAGGTTTCAAGATTAACGGGGGTATCATTGATAAATGCCCGGGATTTGCCCGAAACTGCAATCTCTCTGCGGATAATGCATTCATCTGCAAAATCGAGGTTCTCCTCTTCAAAATTCGGCCCGAGATCGTAGCCGGTCAGATTAAAGCTTCCTTCAATGACGCATTTTTCCGAAGAATCATACAGCGATTTTACATCGGCACGGTTACCGAGCAACAAGCCTATCGCGCCCAGCATAATGGATTTACCCGCACCGGTTTCCCCGGTTATTATATTTAAACCCTGATCCGGCGACATTTCCAGTTGCTTGATCAGTGCGTAATTCTTGATAAGTAAATTAGAAAGCATGTCTGAATATACTTATGATATTCACAATACGAAAATATAACCGGCAAGCGGCTACGAATTAATGTTCAACGCTGAATTGGCGTCATAAACAACCTCATAGAGTTCGGAAATTACCAATGTATGCGGGTGGCTCCGGGTATCTTCAATAACCAGACTGTTTTCGTTGAAGCTGGCAAGCGTACCGAAATAAGTTTTGCCATTGTTCAGGACCGCTGTAATTTCCTGTTTCACGAGGGATTGAAGCTGCGCAGAAAGCTGCGTCGAAGAGATACGAACCAGTCTTTTACTCATATTATAGCGAAAGCCGCTGGTATAGTTGTGTTTTGGTAGGATCCAGGCTAACGAGCAAGTTGTAAGCCTGTGCGCGCTCAGCCGGTTGTGCCTCTATCAGGATCCGGTATAGCTCATCGGATTTTGCGTCAAAGAATGCATTTACGACGACGCTGGCCGGTCTAAGCTGATTAACTTCCTTTATTGTTGTCAAAAATTCAAGCACTTTCGCGCGAGTCTCTGCCGGATTTTGCGTCGCTACATCCAGCCCCTGACGATAGTATTTATACATACCTTCACGGAATGGGGTAAACTGCTGGCTCATCAGATTTTCTATCAGCCAGTACCTGTTTCTTGAATCACCACCGGAGTCCCATCCCCGCTTATTTGGCGACGAATTTCTCGCCTGGTTCACCAGATTGAAAGCTTTTTGAACGTAGGGCGCTCCGCCCATTCTGCTGAAAGAATCATAGTCAAATATCAGCGCCACGTTTGCGTAAAACGCCAGAATGTACGGGAGTTCTTCGGTATAGCTGTTTTCGTTGAAATAAAGCTGCGTGCTCGGCAGATAGGTGAAGGTGAAATTCTTATCTACATAAGTAAACAGCACTGTTTCGTAATTGGAATTATAAACCGGCCTTGAAACCACCAACTGCGCATTGCCTTCATAATTGCCCTGACTTAATGAGCGCGTCAGGTTTACATTCAGCTTGCATTTGATCTTCTCTTCCTTCGCAAACTGATCGTTTGTCCACCGGGTATTATTCAGAAAATCGTTCATGTAAGTTTGCAGCTGGCTCATCGATTGCGGATCTGTTTTCTGCTGCGCAACGAGCTGCTCGTAGTTCAGGTTTACGGTAAACTGAAACTCCTGCGCCGACGCATATCGGGGGCAACATAAAGCTAGAAACATTGCAAAAACCGACAAAATACCTTTCATGCTTCGCTCCATTTATCAATCACAATACGTAGGATATCCCTGGCAACTTCCTCTTTTGATTTTAATTCGAAGAGGCGCTTTGTACCATTCTTTTCAATAACGGTAATTTTGTTAGTATCGTGCGCAAAACCGGCACCTGCATCATTGAGGGAATTTAAAACAATGTAATCGAGGTTCTTCCGGGCCAGCTTTTCGGCGGCATTCTGTATTTCGTTTTCCGTTTCAAGGGCAAAACCAATCAGTAGCTGTTTTTCACCTTTATCACGACCGAGCGTTCCTGCTATATCCTGGGTTTTCGTCAGTTCCAGAACCATTTCACCGCCCTGCTTTTTGATCTTCTGGTCTGCTACGTATTTAGGCGTATAATCGGCAACTGCCGCTGCAAAAATGACTACATCCTGTTCGGAAAAATGTTTTCTGGTTTCATTCAGCATTTCACCCGCAGTGGTTACCTGAATGCGGTTTACTCCTGCAATTTCCTTCATCTGGGTAGGTCCGCTCACTAGTGTAACCTGTGCTCCTGCAGCCGAAAATGCGGCCGCAAGTGCGTAGCCCATTTTGCCGGAAGAATGATTACTGATAAAGCGAACAGGATCGAGCGGCTCAACAGTAGGGCCGGCAGTAATAAGTACTCTTTTGTTTCTGGCAACCGGCTCCTGTGCAAAGTAGTTGCTCAGTTGTAAAACGATGGTTTCAGGCTCGGCCATCCTTCCGTCGCCAGTAAGCCCGCTCGCCAGTTCACCATATTCAGGTTGTATAAAAATGTTTCCGAATGTAGTTAGCGCGCTGATATTCTGTTTCGTGGAAGGATGATGAAACATATCCAGGTCCATCGCAGGTGCAAAAAATACCGGGCAACGCGCGGAAAGGTAAACTGCGGTGAGCAGATCGTCACAGTTGCCGGTAGCGCATTTGGAAAGGGTACGTGCGGTTGCAGGGGCAATTACGATCGCGTCAGCCCAAAGTGCGAGATCAACGTGGTTGTTCCATTCACTGCCATCGCCACTTGTAAAAGCGCTGTAAACCGGATTTTTGGAAAGTACCGAGAGGGTAAGTGGAGTTATAAATTCAGTGGCAGCCTTTGTCATTACTACCTGAACCGTGGCTCCGGCTTTCACCAGAAGTCTGACCAGCAAAGCTGATTTATAGGAGGCGATGCTTCCTGAAACACCAACCAGGATCTTTTTGTCTTTGAGGTTCAAAGGCTAAGAAGTTAAAATCGGAACAGTAATCACACTTCTGCGTAGTGTTGCAAAAGTTTTCCGCAAGGTATAAAATAAGAAACCAGCCACAATCTAAATCGGGGCTGGTTTCTTAGTGTCAATGCTTGTTATTCTTCGTCAGTGCTGGTACGGTAGCTGCTGTAAGTTTTGCCTTCAATAAATTCATCGATTGCAATGCTACCTGCTTTCGGCATACGCTCGTAGAACTTTGAAATCTCGATCTGCTCCCTGTTCTCAAATACCTCTTCGAGATTATCTACACCAGAGGCAAACTCAGCAAGCTTGTTATTAAGCTCTTCTTTCATCTTGCTTGAAATCTGGCGCGCCCGCTTTGAAATAACGGATACAGATTCGTACAGGTTACCGGTAACGTCGGCTATTTTATCAGTATCCCGTGTAATGATCGATGGATTAGTTGCCATGATTGTCTTATATAGTTTAAAAAATTCTAAATCTGTTAATGTATTTTACTGACCCTTTGGTTCCGCAATGGCGGGAGTTGTAACCTTGGTCGGTGCATTTGAAGGTTCAGGCTGCGTTTCTTTCAGTTTCTGCTTTTCGAGTTCCAGCTTAGCAATAACCTCTATCTGCTTCTGGCTATCATCAAACATCCTCTCAGCGTCGCGGTTGTATCTTCCTGTCGGATATTTGTCAACCATCTCCTGATAAAACTTCACAACATCCTGATAACGTTCCTTCTGTTTATCAATAAAGCTGTTTGTTGCAAGATTGTACTGTGATTCTACTTTCAGGAATGCAAGTTCTTCATTGTACCGGGAGTCGGGAAAATCCCTCTTGAAGTTCTCAATGGAGATTACTGCCGATTTAAGCGATACAATATTGAAGTCGCTGATCTTATAGTACAATTTCGCTCGTTCGTAAGCTTTTCGTTCCAGCTTTGACCGTAGTTCAAGGATATACTTGGTACATTCATCACGAAACTGGCTGTCAGGATACGTGTTGATGAAATCCTGCATAGCCGAAATCGCCGTGTGCGTACTTGCCTGATCCAGGTTGTAAGGCGACGAGTCTTTATAGAGCGAAAATGCGTGCATATAATATGCTTCCTGCGCGTAATCGCTGCGTGCGTAAGTGTCGTAAAATTTCTTGAAAAGAAACTGACTGGTGTTGTACTGACCCTGCTGGTACTGTGAGTATGCGTAGTAAAACTGAGCTAGTTCTGATTCCGTGCTACCTTTCAGCAGCGGGATAAGTTCTTCAAACAAAAGACCTGATCTGTAAAAATCACCCTTTTTGTAGTATGCCATTGCGGCGTCGTATTTCTCCTGGTCAGTCCCTGTTTTCTGTAATCGGGAGAATTTGCTACAAGAAGTAGTGAGAAGCAGAACTGAAATAAAAAGCAAGAAATAGCTTGCAGGACTGTTTTTTCGCATATTGGCTGCAAAGGTAATAAAAAAAGCTACACCATTCATAACGAAAGCGTAGCTGATCTAGTGTTAATTAGTAACCTATTGCTGATGGCGAACGAGCATTTTTTTAGTGGCTACTTTCTTTCCATCAACAGACAGTTGGTAAAAGTACAGGCCGGTTGGCATGTCCCTGGTATTCACCCGAAGCTTCCTGTCGTTTTTGTTCAATGTAAACTGATCCATCTGCGATCCTAAGACGTTGTAGAAGATCAGCTTAGCTTCCCTTACTGCTGGCGAAATGTTGAAGTCAAGCTCCGCATATTCGCTTGCTGGATTAGGATAAATATTGGATACTGAAATCTTATCATTTACGTAAAGCAATTCTTCCACTTTCGCTTGCGCCTCAACCGCATTGGATCTTTTTTCTCCGCCTTTCTCAACAGCCTCAGAAGCGAGTAAGTTATTGCTATCAGAATTGGTAGAATTTGAGAATAAGAATGAAGTGTAGAAGTTGTTAAGTGCTTTTGGATTTTGTAAAGAAAGTGGTTTGTAACTGAGGCCTGAGGGCATAACCGCGAACTTTAAGTTGTTGGAAGTGGCTGGTTTCTTCTTTCCAACGATATTCAGCCGGCTCCCGCCGGAGACAGACTGGGCATTTAATCCCTCAAAACAGAGAGCAAATGCGATCACCAAATGTAAACAAAGTATATATTTTCTCATAGCTGGTATTCAGATACTTATTGACTAATTTTTTAGAATTTAGTTAAAAAGTACACTACAAAAATATAGAGAAATAATTGTATATTCAATATATATTGTGTGAACGGCTAACTTTATTTTTTTAACGTAAAAAACCGTGCCGTACACCTCACCAACTCCTCATTGCACTAATTTTTTATAGCTCTGCCCAAATTGTCTTTTCCTTAGTTGGCTTCTCTTTGATCCGCCAGCTGAATCCATCGAGCTGGCGCTCAGCCGGCTTGATCTTCGCCGGAGGTATCAGCTTTCCATCCGGTTTGCCGATAAATGATATTTTTTGTACCCGGTTGTCTTCAAAAATCAGGTTCATCCTTCCGCATTCAACCCGGTTAAGACCTATACTTTTTTGTTTGTCGTCAATGGCATAATAAGCACTTTCGCCATTTCCGTCGACGAGAACCTGTTTAAGTTTATTGCCTTTGTCAAAGAATGCATTGATCGTGCGTCCTTTAACCTGATTGAACTGACGAACGAGGGTATCTTCTGTGATCACAAATGACTTCCCTTTGAGTAACATTCTATCAATTTCGTTATTGACCAGAAACGCTGTAATGGAATCGGCTTCCATTTGGTAGTGTTGCTGACTCCACAGAATGGGTTGCCGGAAAAACCGGATCATCGAGTCGGCGGTATTGTAACTGATCGAGTCGCATTTGCCTTGAAAATCAGCTTTGTATATAAATACATTCTTGTTTCCTATCAATTTACGTGTTGAGTCGGCTGCATTCTCGTAAGAGTAAAGCGTATCTGCCCGGATATACAGTGTATCGTTTGAAACCACATTCCTGACGTAAGCATGACCAAAAATCTTTGAATAGCCTTTCGATTTCCAGTAGTAGCCCTCGTCCCCGTTTAAAACAGTTTTGTCCTTTTTTGCAACAATGACCACATTCCCTTTCCCCTGTCCGTTGTTAGTTTTCCCATCAACCACAAGCGAGTCAGCGGTAAGTGTATACGTTTCATTATCAACCGTTGTTCTTTTGTGAAAAGACGACTGTGTCGATTCCGTATTATACTGGCCTCTTGTTCCCACCACCGTACCATCTTTGTTCACAATCTTGGTTGGCCCATTGAAATAAGACCACTTTGTTAATGAGTTGTAAAGCAACGTATCGGTTGTAAGCGTGTACTTTTTATTGACCAGCTTTACATTCCGGTAATAGGTAAATTCCTTTGTTGCGGTGTTGTAAAACCCTTCTTTACTCGTCAGTACATTCTCTTCATCTACTGTCCGGCCCGGTTGCTTATAATAAGCGATTCCATTTGCCATCTCATATTCAATCTTGCGGGTAGTCAAGGTTCGCTTGCTATCTTTCAAGACGGTTTTGCGTCCGCTTACAATCGCGAGTCGCGTATTTCCGTAATAGTAGAGGGTATCGCCTGTCACGGTAACGGTATCCCCCTGTACGATTTTTACATTCCCGAAGGCTTCAATGACGTTTGTGCTGATGTTCTGAATCGCGAGATTACTGTATAAAAGAGCGCCCTTATGTTTGAAAACGCCATTGATCACGCGTCGGGAATCGACACCATTTGCATTGATAATTTCAAGTTCATCCGATTTGAGAATCTCTACCAGATCTTCACTTGAACTGGCATTATTTTGAGCCAATGCATTGAAAGACAGAATGACAGGTAAAAAAAACAGCAAGGTAAAGAACGTTCGGTAATTGATATACCCTTTGATATTGATGACGCGTGAAAGTTTAAAAGAGTTGCAGCCGCTATGGTAATTTTTTTTCTTCATGTTACTGTTCTTTCCTTTACCTTTGAAATTACCACAATTGCTATACTGAGGCCTTCCAGGCGAGGGTTGATCTATCTGGTTGTTTCAAAAGTACATCAAATACGTTTTTGAGGTTCAACGTGGATTCTTTTTTAACTTTTATTAACCAACACCGGCTGGAATTAAATAGCAATCCATGTTTGCTTGCGGTGAGTGGGGGAGTGGATTCGGTTGTAATGCTGCATTTGTTTCAGAAAGCCGGATTTCCGGCCGGCGTTGCACACTGTAACTTCGGGTTAAGGGGAGAAGAGTCGGAAGGGGATGAGCAATTCGTAAAAACGCTTGCCGAAGAATATCATTTTCCATTTTACTCCAGACGTTTCAATACCAAATCTTTTGCCAGGGAAAAGAGTATCTCTACTCAAATGGCTGCGCGTAACTTGCGCTATGAATGGTTTGAAGAACTCAGAGCTGCCCACAATTATACATATATAGCCACCGCACATCACGCCAACGACTCCCTTGAAACCACGCTTTTAAACCTTGTGCGCGGTACCGGATTATCCGGACTTCACGGCATTTCAGGTATCAATAACCACATTATCCGTCCATTGCTGTTTGCCACGAAGGAGCAAGTAGTAGCCTACGCACAAGAAAATGGGCTGCATTGGAGAGAAGATCGGTCTAATGAATCGGATGATTACAAACGCAACCTGCTCAGGCATAAGGTTGTTCCTGTTTTGCAGCAGCTTAATCCTTCACTGGAATCCACATTCATCCAATCCTCGGCAAAGCTTCAAAGCGCAAATCTCTTACTGAAAGCAATGCTAAACAAATGGGTGGAAGAGGTGGTGGTAGAGAAAGAAGGCCAGCTCCGGATTTCGAAGCAAAAGCTGATTTCAGAAAGCCAACCAGCGTACCGGCTTTGGCACGTGCTGGATAAGTTCGGCTTTTCTTTTCAGCAATCAACACAGATCATAGCGACGTTATCCGGCATTTCCGGCAGGCAATTTCTCTCAGATACGCACGCATTGTTGATCGATAGGGAGTACCTGATAGTCCAAGAGAAAATCAACAACGAAGCAAATTTAAGTTTTTTAATAGACACGCTGGAAGGCGAATTTGATTTTGGCAGCTTTTCTTTAAGCCTTTCGCACAGCCCAAAAAATTTTAGACTTCCGATGTCACACACTGCCAATTTCGCATTCATAAATGCCGATAAGCTCAAACTTCCTCTTACCATCAGGAGGTGGCAGCAAGGCGACGTTTTTCAACCTTTAGGAATGCAAGGCAAGAAAAAGAAGCTCAGTGACTTCTTCACAGACCTGAAAATGGATCTGTTTAAAAAGCAAAATATATTTATCCTGTTAAATGGAAATCAGGATGTAATCTGGGTAATAGGCTTGCGATTAGACGAGCGTTACAAAATTGATGAGGATACTGTGAATGTTCTGCAGGTTAGGGTAGCTGAGGGAGATAAGTGATGCTAATCTGGTAATCGTTTCAACAATCCACATCTTCTGCTTTACAGATTCCGTAAATAGGTAAATAGAAGTTATATTGACTTTGCTATTGTAGCCTATCAAGTTTGCCGGTACTATGAGCTGCTCGTCGAAGCGTGTTTTGAGTTTCCTTCTGGGATTCTTTACTTGTCTTTTTGCCAATCTGCAAGCGGATCCCATTGTTTCGCATCAGTCCTTATTTAAAAAGGCAATGGCGGAGCAAACTGTGGGTCAGGTTGAATCTTATGGTCGCAAAGCTTGCGAAATAGCTATCAGGCAAAAGCATTTTCAGGATGCGGCCAGTTACTATCTTGAAATAGGAAAGGTACTTTATAACAGAGGTAATTATTTGCCGGGGATTGCCCAGGCATTGACCGGATTGAAGGTCATTGATCGGTTTAAAATCAAGAATGATACACTGAAGTTTAAGCATTTCTCTTTACTGGCGGCATTTTACAGTCGGTTGCCCATGAACGATTCGGCGACTTACTGGTTTACGAAATCCAATGACTGGCTGAAACAACAGCCAATTGTTTCGAAAACGATTCCTGCGGAAGTTTGTGGGCACTATCTCAACCAGGCGCTTTTTCATGGGTGGACCGGCGATTTTGGCCGATCGACAAAATACCTTCATGAAGCATTAGTGTTGTCGAAAGAAGCGAAAAGTGTTCGCTTGGAATCCATTGTTTACAATTATCTGGGAAACAGTTATTATAAAGCGGAGAATTTCATTCAGGCTGATCAATATTACAGAAAGGCGCTTGCGGGTTACAAGTCCGGTTCTCTGGACAATTGTTGGGGTGAAATTATCCTTGCTAATAACCTCCGGGCAACGGGAAATGCGTCCAGGGCGATCCTGCAAATACAACGTGCGCAAAGGCAATATGAACAGATTGTAAAAAAAGATCCATTACAGTATGATTTTGACTTCGAAATTCAATCAGCCAACTATCTAGCGCAATGTTTCCGGCTAAACCATGACCTCGATGCGGCAGAAAAGGCATTTAAAACCTGCATTGACCTGCACAAGAAGTCGGGTCAAAAGCAGGGGGAATTCCTGGCATTCAGTTGGGTAGGACTGGCAAGGATCGCGCTGGACAGGCAACAGGCGGACGCTGCGCTGGATTATGCAAGAGAAGGAATAAATGCTGCCAGATACCCCGACGGAAGCAAGAAAACAGCTTTTCCTGCCATGGCGAGTGAAAAAGCCCATTATGAAGCATTGCTTGTTTCGGCAGAGGCGAAACGGGGTAAATGGGAAAAATCGCAGGATCTGGAAGCACTTGTTGCAACGGTGCTCGCTTACGACGAAAGCCTGAATGCAGCAGCCAGGCTTCGCCGAAATATGATCCCTGTAGAATCAAAGCAATTTCACATAGAAAAAGTCTCGAAAAGTACGGATACAGCGGTGCGCCTATGTTATGAGCTATTTATAAAAACAAAATCAGAGCGCTGGAAACGCCTGCTTTTCGACCTCACAGAACGCAACCGCAGCATGGTCATTTCCGATCTGCTACATGAAAAATATCGGGTGGTCAAAGAAGTGCCATCTGCGGTCATCACAGTCGAACGTTCGCTCAGGCACCGTACCTCCGATCTGAAAAAACAATTGGCTGCAAGCCAATCAAAAAGGCCGACGGACAGCTTGCTTGCTCTTATTAACAAAGTGGATGTGCAGTCCTTTAATTTCCTCGACAGCCTCGAAAGGGAGTTCAAGCCCTATTACGAACTTAAATATGATTTTAGGGAAATGAGCCTGGATAGTCTGACCGCCAGGCTGGATCGGGAGACCGCCTATCTTTCCTTCTTTCTCGACAAAACACATATTTACTGCATCCTGATCCATCATGGAGTTAGCGAAGTGAAGCGAGTGCTATTACCTGCCGGTTTTTCGCGGTTGGTGATGCAGCTTCGGCAGGCGCTTGTGGCTGATCCTGTGATGTTTGCCTTTTCAGGCCAAAGCCAGTCGGCAGCACTTTACGATATGCTTGTCAGTCCATTCATGAAATCAGTAAAGTCGACTACGCGACTGATTATCGCCCGGGACGGGATGTTGCATTATCTGCCTTTTGAAGTGCTTGCGCCGAAGAACAAAACGGACCAGTTTCTTGGAAGGCACTTTGCGATCAGTTACAGCTATTCAGCGAGGCTTACATTTGAAGGAGAAAGTCAGTTCAATGGCGCGCCGAAAGTCTTAAGTTATGCGCCTTTCGCAGGTGATCGGACACCCGATTCATCCAAACTGATCAGTTCGCTTTCAGAAGTGAATGCGTGGAAGGGAAAGTTTTTTACGGATTCTTCGGCCACAAAACCGTCGCTTTACCGGAATGTCAGTGAGGCAGATGTGCTGTTGCTCGCTACACACGCGATGGCAGATGTTAAAGTGCCAGAAAACTCATTCATTGCATTTCATCCGGATACGCCCGATAGCCTGCTTTACGCCACCGAGATCGTTAACATGCCGCTGGAAAAGCTACGGCTGGTTGTGCTGAGTGCGTGTGAGGGGCATGAAGGTTCTTTTAGCAAAGCAGAAGGATTGTTAAGCCTGGCTCGGGCATTTCGGATTGCAGGCTGTAAAACCATTTTGACCACTTCCTGGAAGGCTCAGAGCGAGAGCATTTCCGAGTTTTCTAAATTGTTCCACCAATTTTTGCGGGAGGGGCATCCGGCTGATATTGCGCTTTTGAAAACCCGGCAACGGTTCTTTGAAGACACCCGTTTGCTGAAATGGGCCCACCCATATTACTGGGCAAACTTTACATTGATTGGCAATGCAGCAGTAATCTATCCGCCCGAAACAAGCTATGATCCCTGGTTTTACGGAGCAGGTGCATTGCTGCTGGCGGCATTTTCAGTCCAGGCATTCAGGCGCTCAGGAGTTACCCGTCCATTGTGACCTTTTCAGGTGCCACCAGATCTTCCAGCGCTCGATCGCCGGCACGGAATATTCCCTGGAATTTTGAAGCTCCTCGTAGGTTTCGCTCGCTTTGCTGGTCTGCTCGTTTTTGAGATAACAGATCACCAGGTGCCATTGTGCTGCCTCTTTGAAATAAGGCCGGAGATTATTGTAAGTCAGCACCCTTTCAAATCGTTGCTGTGCCAATTGTGATTGACCTTCCGCCAGGTAAGATTGTCCTTCGAAAAACAGGTCGAAAGCCTGCTTCTTGGCAAGCGAAAGATCATTCGTCGAGTCTGCTTTGAACTTCGTCCGGAAATCGCGCAGGATACTCAGGTCGTTTTCCTGCTCGGGCAGCCTGAGCGGGGCATAGGCAAGGAAAAGAATGAAGGCTGCACAAGCTGCCGCGGCAAAGCTTCCCGACATAGCGATGATACGTGTGTTCTTTCTTTTCGACCGGCTTTCCTCCGTTAATTTCTGTAAAGTAGCCTTCGCATTCTTTTCAAAGCGGACTTCTTCCAGGAGCAGTATGCCGGCACGAAGACTTTGGGCTTCCCTGGCAAAATCTTCATCTTCTTTCATCTCTTTCTCAAAAAAAAGTTTCTCTTCATGGGATAGCATTCCGGTCCAGTATTTCTCGATCCATTCCCATTCTTCTAATTGTCCAACAGGGCGTTTCATAGGTGCGGATTAATAAAATTTCCCAATTTCTGTAAACAATGATATTTCTGCGCTTTGGCCGACTTCGCATTTTTTAATCCGACCATCACAGCGATGTCCTCCATGGACCATCCATCCATAAATGCCCTGAGTAATTTCTGGCATTTCGGTTCCAGCATTCCCAGCAGCTTATCCACAAGTTCACGGTTCTCGTAATCTGTAAACTGTGAATCATCCGCTTCTCCCGCCCACGAAAAGCTGTCGAAATCTTCGGTATTGCGGGGCGTTATATTCCGCTTTTTTAGTTCACTGAGCCATTTACGCCAGGCCACGCTGTAAACATAGGTGCTGATTCTCGCCTCCTGCTGCTCGTATTTTCCGGCACGGACATTCTTAAAAAATGAATAAACCACATCGTTCAGAATTTCTTCCGCTTCCTCCCGTGAGCCACTGTTGGTAGTGACCAGCCGGAAAATCATCGGCTCGTAAGTTTTGTACAGATACCCGAGCACATCGTTGTGCATACGGATTTCTGTCGACAGCAGCATTGAAATCAGTTCCTGGTCTGAGTAGCGTTTGGCCATGTGAAAAGGGTCATTTTACCTGTTAATGCCCTGTTTTTCAAATAAGGTAAAAATTAATTCAAAAAAGATGTGAAAAAGTATCGCGCTATCCGATAAAGAGGGGAAGAGCGGACCAAGGCGCCAGTCCTGCTCAGTTTTTTTCCTCACTTTAATCCATCGAAAAAAATGAAACTGACAGTGCTTTTGGCGCATGGTCGCTCCGTGGGAGTATGCCTTGCCGTAACAGGAATGCTTTGCCTTGCCTCCTGCGAAAAACAATCAACCAACATTAAGCCGGTTATCGAGACCGCGCCGGATTCCACAGGGCCTCCTGTGAAGCCAAGCGGCCCGGGCGGCGGGGCATAGCCGGAGTGATTTGGCTGTTACGACTCACGCTGTGGCAGCCAAATCAGCTTTGATTTCTCTTCAAACGTATATTATACAGCGTTAATTTAATTTAAAGTACAGACAAAAAAATATTTCAAATACACTTTACCTCGCCCGCTGCAATGTGCATTCAGTTATGAAGTGTCAAATCACATCCTCAACTCAAATCCTGAAAAAACACTAACCAAGCAACTCAACTCATTATGAAATCTTTTTCCATTTCTATTCTCATGCTGGCCCTTTGTGGAAGCGCATTCGCCCAAAGTATCAAGATTGCGCCGGTAATCGGGCCGGGTGTAACCGTTCCTATATTGTCGACCGCGCTGAAAAATCTTTACACGGATGGTTTTCTGGAAGATTACCTGGATGATTATGATTTATCTTCAAAAGGGACTTTTCCTCCCTTTGCTGGATTTCAGGCCGGAGCGCTTGTTGATTATGGGATCAGCGAAAAGATCAGTTTGCAAAGCGGGCTAATGTTCAACGTAAAAGGACTCACATACAAGTTGAAAGCCAATTTCACCGATTGGGAAGGCGATGTGCAATCTTTGAAAGCCAAAACCACCCATTCCATAACCTACCTTGAAATTCCGGTTTGGTTCAGCTTTCGCCTGGGAGACAGCGGCTTCAAAATAATTGCCGGCCCTGGCTTCAATTTTGCCGTTGGCGCAAAGGCTAAATCAAAATACAGTGGCGGAGGCGAATCAGGGTCCGAAACAGAAAAGCTTGATATCGGCACAGATCCTGATTTTGACAGTGTCAAGCCATTTGACCTGAATGTGAATTTTTCCGTTGCCAAAGAGATCCCATTAGGTGACCGGCCGCTGGAAATATCCCTTTTTGCACAACCGTCTGTGACAAAATGGATGCCGATGGCGAAAGAAGATTCCGATTATTTCGCAAGACATTTCACAGCCGGGATCCGCCTCGCTTATTTCTTCACGATCAAAGATTACTAAACGTTTAATGCAGGCACATTCCATTGTAAACCAACCTTTATCATGAAAAATACTTGCTCTTTTTCTTCATTATGTTCATCCTGGGAGGTTGTGACAACAACAATCTCCTAAAAAACAAGCCGGACATTTATGTGTATGCAAGTGTAAATGGTGAAGAGGTCGCTTTCGGGTGAGATACAATTAAATTTTTACAGATGAAAACCGCATTCCTATTCATAGCCTTTATCCTGGCCGTCCAGAACCTTTATGGGCAAAAAGCCGAGGTGTTGCGCAACGATGATGTCGTTGCCATGCACCAGGCCAAAGTTTCGGCTAACCTGATCAAACAGAAAATAAACATGAGCGAGCGCCGGTTTGATATGTCGGTACCCGGATTGCTGGCGCTGAAAAGCGTGAAGCTGCCCGAGCCCATCATAGAGGTCATGCTAACATCAACGACGCCCATCGACCTGATGCAAAACGAACATGTTATTCAGCTGCATAATGCCGGATTTTCAAAACGCCTGATCATTCAGAAAATTCAGGCGGGGCCAAGCCGGTTCAATGTCACGACGGACGGACTGATCCAGCT
The DNA here is from genome assembly GCF_056895175.1 of Dyadobacter sp. HNCC25DJ183. Lineage (NCBI taxonomy): Bacteria > Pseudomonadati > Bacteroidota > Cytophagia > Cytophagales > Spirosomataceae > Dyadobacter > Dyadobacter sp. HNCC25DJ183. The sequence goes on along the minus strand of NZ_JBXHAP010000004.1, from coordinate 504,517 downwards.
ACGGATCGCGAAAGTCCCCGAAGCAATCACAAAGGTCATGATCAATGGAAATTCAAAGTCGAAATAATGATGAATAATTATTACACATCGCTCTTGGCGGTTGCATTGCTGGTCGGGCTGTCGGGAGGCTGCACGCAAACAACTAAAAAGGAGGCAGACAGGTCCGAATGGAATTTTGACAAATCGGAAATCACAGGCAGCCGGCCAACCGGCGCGGATAAGCTCAATGTAGATGTTTACCTGGATGTGACCGGATCAATGGAGGGATTCTCAGTTCCCGGGCAAAGCGATTTCGGGCGTTTTGTAGACGATATCGAATCTACCTGTCAGAATACCTGGAAAAAAACGGACATTAAGTATTTCAAATACGGTAGTCGTGTTGACAGCATTTCAAGGAGCGAATTCATTTCGGCGAAGAATGATAAAACCATTTTTACCGATCAAACCCTGAACAATAAAACAGACTTCGCCAACACGATCAAGAACACGGACCCGAAGCGCGTAAGCGTTCTGATCACGGACCTGTTTTACAACAACAACGACATTAACTCGGTTGTCGGGACAATCAAGGAACAATGCATTCAGAAAGGGATCGAGATCGGGGTAGTGGGCGTAGTCAGCAATTTCAATGGCTCGGTCGGTGACCTGGGACAGGGTATCAGCCGGTTGAATGTCAATGCACCACGTCCGCTTTTCGCATTGATTTTTGGGGACAAAACCAACATTAACCTGCTTTTCAAAAGTTTGCAAAACAAGCCTTATGTCAGCGGAAACCGGTTTTTGATCCTGACCCATCACCCAGCCGAGCGTTTTGATGTAGCCTTGGAAAAAGACAGAAAAAGCAAGTCGATCAATAGGAGCAGTCTTCCCAACAAGCAGCTCGAACAATATGGGACTGTATTCGCTTTCACGATGAGAGAACGCGAAAAGGAGGCGCTGCTCCACCTGGATGCGACCGTCCAAACGGATCAGTTCATGCCCGGTTTTGCCGAAAAAAATATCAAAGCGCAGGTTTTTAAACGCAAAGTTTCCGCCAGCGATTCGGTGGCAGCAGACACGGAGATCAAGCTTGAAAACCTGAAAATTTCCGGTGGAAAAATTTCTTCTGACATCAGGCTCACCAATTTAGATCCCGCAGGCGAATATTCTTACGCAGTGTACCTCACGCTGGATAACACGGTGCCACTGGTGATCCCGAAGTGGATTCAGGATATCAGCACCGATTCCATTGATGGCGTGCAGGCGGGTAAAACTCTGAACCTGGTGAAGCTCGTCACCGATATTGCCACCAGCCACACCACGGCAAAGCAGCCGAAAATCGCCAAGTTTTACATCTATCTCGAAAAAAAATAAACCTTCAAAACCGCAACCAAAATGAACAAGAGTCCGATTAATTATTTGCTGACAGCCGTAACCGGCGCATTGCTATGGGTGATTTTTTCCATTTTTCTCGCCAGTTATTTTACCGAAAACCCGAGCCTGGCTGAAAAATATCCGGAAGAACTGGCCGCCGAGCTGCGGCTGGTTTTCGGCGCAGGTACTCTGCTGAGTATCATTTTCGCAGCCTATTGGTATTATTACGGAAGCCAGGAGAAAGTCGCGGGTGAGCTCTCGGCTGCAAAAACCAAATGGCGCACGATGTTTTTCGCGCAGGTGCTCATTGCTGTGGCGCTCGCATTCGCGATCGTGATCCGCAACCGGAACGAAGGGATCGAATCGCAATGGTTCGTGATTTACTTCCTGGTGCTTTCGGTGCTGACATTTACATTGTTCTGGCTCACTACATTTCTCTTTTCTCCCCGGACTGTCAAGTTCGTCCCATTCGGTAAATAGCTAAACTCCCGCCACCATGTTAAAAAATGTATTGATCGGAATCGGGGGAACCGGTTCCCGGGTTATTGAATCGGTTATTCACTTATGCGCGGCAGGACTTGGCCCGGATAAGCTGCACATTTTCATGATCGACCCCGATCAGGGAAATGGTAACCTGACCAGGACGCACACATTGATCAAAAATTACATTGAGCTCAGAAATAAGTTCCAGCGGACTGAAAACAACAATTCTTTCAAAACAGAAATTGTGATCCCGCCGGGCGACAAGCAGTTCGTCTGGAATATTTTCGAAGAGAGCAATTACACCCTCGCGAAATACATTAACTATGACAATATCGTCAAGACCAAACCGGAAATTGCGGATCTCGCGAATGTCCTGTTTACTGAAAAGGAGTTAAACACTTCCCTTAACAAAGGTTTTCGCGGGCATCCATCCATTGGCGCGGTGGTCATGGCAGATCCGCCGATGGAAGAATATCCTTTCAAAATGCTGTGGGACGGGATTGATGCTTTCGGGGAAAATGAACTGCGCGTGTTTATTGTCGGCTCCATATTTGGAGGAACGGGTGCAGCCGGGTTTCCGACGCTGGGTTCTCGCCAGCTGATCAAATTCAACGATACCATGCAGGCGACGCTGAGTGGAGAACAAAGCCGGGTTTTGCTGGGCGGCGCATTGGTATTGCCGTATTTTAGCTTTTCGGTAGACAGCGCCAGCAGCGCGGGCGAGCCGATGTTTGTCACGACCGGGGATTTTCCCATTGCGACCAAAGCGGCTTTGCAGTATTACAATGACAAGCAGCTCGGTTTTGACCAATATTACTTTATCGGTGATTCGCTGGCGCAAAAGGTTGGGGATTTCAGCACGGGCAGTTCAACCCAGCAAAACAAGCCGCATTACATTGAAATGGTCAGCGCGCTGGCCGGATTTGACTTTTTCAGCCAGCCTGCGCAGTTACCCGCAAACAACAAAAAATACTTTCTGGCCAGTCGGGAAACTGAGAAAATTAACTGGAATGTGCTCCCGCTCACGAGGGACAGTGCAGGCCTGACCGCCCATAAGCGCAAATTCAAAACTGCTCTTTCTGATTTCACGGTTTTTGCCTACGCCTATCTCACTTATGGAAAAAAGGAGCTTGGCAGGACGCACAACGAGGTTTCCATGCAAACCTGGTACCGGGAAAATTTCGGCCGCATTTTGAAGGAAGATAACCACCTGCATAACCCGCGGCACAATCAGAATAATGACCTGTACGCGGCTGCGGATTATTTTCTGAATGCGTTTTTGTACTGGATAGCCTCCATGGATGATGGTGAGACCGTTTTTCTGATCGACAGCAAAAAGCTGGTAAACGGGTCGATCACGCCCAATAAAAAGCTTGACCTTTTTGATCCCGACACCAACATCGGGAACATTGGCGAACTGATCAAAGGCGATTCCAAGCGCAAGACTTTTCACGCGTTCCTGGGAGACGACGGACTTCAGGATGCCATTATCAGGGACAATATCACTGCTGGCAGCAAATATCTGAACATCTTTTTTGACGCAGCTGCCAGGTTTAATCGCAAAAATCAGGTCAACAATTAACGCGCTGATCCATGTCACAGAAACATTTATATCTCCCTAAATTGGCTGCGGGCGCTGAAATCAGCGAACCTGCTGCGGATGCACTCTGGGAGGACAAGCAACGAAGGGTAATCACCGACATAGGAAACGGGATCGAAATAGACGAGTCTGCTCAAACGCGGGGCGTCTCGTCCATTCCCGACATTTACGCACGGCCACTTACTTTTCAGGGCGCGCTGAGTTCCGAAAAACATCCGCTCCGCGACCGCATTGTGCAGGAATGGAAAGGATTGCTAAGCTTGCTCGCATTGCATTCCGTGAAGCCGGATTTAGGAAAGCTGCAAATCTCGCCGGTCCAATTCAACGATGAGAAATTCTGCCGCGCGTTGGTGAACCTGGCGCCGAAACCCATCGAGCTGCAATCCAATGGTACCACTTATGCGTGGACGGACATTCTGATCATTAAGTTCGGGGATATCGCGATCGGTGCAATGTCGCCGGCTACGTTGGTTTACACCTCGGCCGACTACAACCGAAAGTTGAAAGACCTTCGCGGATTTTCACTGAAAGACAGCGAAGGTTATCTGCGGCCGCCGCTGAAATATGAGGGGCTGGAATATGTGGGCAAATGGCTGGAAGATTTCCTTGACAAATTCAACAGGATCGCGCAGACCAATGACACACCTTCTCAGGGTCACATTTACATTGGTGACATTAACCGCCTGCTGGCCGACTGGCTTAAAGAAATCAAGCAGGAGCTGGGCCTTGCTCAGGATAAGATTATCCAGTCCAATAAGGTGAAAGTAGCAGAGGAAATGCCCGAGGCGATCCGCCGGAATCCGCCTGCATTTCTGTCGCGTTACGAGATTTATCAGCACATACTTACGCCGCTTGTGGAAGGGGATGTGGATAGCGAACGGACGAAGTCCGATTACAGCCTTTCTATGTCGCGTAATAAGTCGGGTTATCTCGAAAACAAATCGGGATACAAGGAAGTGGTTGTCATCACGCCCTCGCTGCTGTCGCAAAACAAAACTTTGTGGGACGGGTTAACGCCCCGCGAGCTGGGTGACGATACGCATTCGCTGGTAAGCAAATTCTTCAATGAAGAATCCGGTGCATTTATCAATAACATCAACCTTAAAAACCACGACTCGATCTGGATCAGACCCGAGCTTTATTTCCTGACAGACTCGCTGTTGAAGAATAAAACGGACGACGATATCCTGAATACGTCCGAGTCATTTTTGAATGGAAACGAAACAGAATTCATTCTGCCGTTCAGGAAAGAAATCCTTTATTTCTTCACCCCGGACGATATTCAGGAGAAACTGAAACCACGCTTTGTCAAGACAGACGAAAAGGTGATTTTTTCTTTCTTCCTGCCGCTGATCGACGGGCAGCGTGTGGAAATCAAAAAGACATTCAGGACGGCCAAGTCGGGTTTGCAGAAAGGGGAGGGCGAAATTGTGGAAGTGGAAGTGCCTGTCCTGGAAATCTTCCCGGACTATCTTGGCGATTTCTGGTGCCAGTATTTCATGCTGTGTTCCAACATTGATACTTTCAAAATCGCGCCCCTGAATTTTGCGGAGCATATCACAGTCTCGCAGAAAGAACAAAAAATAGAAACCAATCAGGATCGTGAACGGGCCGAGATCATCCGCATTTCGGGATATAACTCGTTCCCGGAGGCGGTTTCCATTAATAGCGCCAACCGGGGCAATCAGGCTTATGGTCTCGTTTTGCTCAGCAGGAACCCGGATGTAGAGGGTAAACAATTTACCGGCAAAAGCATTGTTGGCGTTGACCTGGGGACTTCCAACACGAATATTTATCGCTACTCCAATGAAAATACTAAGCGGTGGGTTTTCAGCTTTTCGAAGTATGTGCGATCCATCCTGAACTCGGACCCGCAGTCGCAGGGAGGAAACAGTGTGAAAAAAGAGAAGTCGAAAAGGGAAAAGATCACGCGCGCATTTTTCGTCCCCACCGAAGACCAGCATCTGCCTATCCCGACGTTGCTGCGAATTTTCAAGGCGGGAATTACAAAGGATATTCTGCTTGACCAGTTCATTTATTTTCCAAGCGAGCCCGAATATCCCAATTATGTTTTCACAGATATAAAGTGGCACGAGGATACGACCAACATGATCGCATTCATCCGTTCCACCATTTTCCTGGTTATTGTTGATCTTTTGCAAAACCGGACGGGAAAAATCGAGTTCAGGTGCACTTATCCCAAGTCTTATTCGGATGATAAAGTCCGCGCGATGAAAAGGGCCTGGACCGAGGCGCTTGAAAATTTTGTGCATGTAGCCGAAGACGGAGACAAGGAAATTCCGGAAGGAAAATTCATCTGGGTGGAAAAACGCCGTTTTGACGAGTACCAGGGCTTTTATAACATTACCACAAAGGATAATGGTAAAATCGTCATCAATACGCGGCCAAGCTTTACCACCGAGGGCATTGCGGCAGGAGAATATTTTTCCAGCGATCAGATCAATAATGATGGAACCAGCCCGGCAAACAAGGAAGATGGCGCGCTTTGCCTGGATGTAGGAGGCGGGACGACGGATTATAGTATTTGGTTTGACAGCAAGATCAGGCTGGATGCTTCGGTGAAACTGGCCGGTAAGCAGATCGCCAATTTGCTTAAAAACAATTCCAGGGTAAGGGCATTGCTATTTACAAATGAATCAGCGGCTGCCCTGAATGAGGTGAAGGATGATTCGCTCCTGTTCTTTTCCAGGCTGAATTTTGTGCTCCGGAAAGAAGAAAAATTGATCGCTTCCAATCTGAGCAGCAATGCCGGAAGCGTTGAAATCGCCTGGTTGCGGCGAATTCTGGCGATCGAGTTTGGTGCGCTGTCGTTTTACGCTGCGCACCTCTGCCTGGCCGTAGACGAGTTTCTGGACTCGGGCCTATCTAAGCGGGCCAAAGAGAATATTTTCAAGCTTCACTGGGGCGGTAATGCGGCCAAATTTATCAACTGGATCGACTATGGGCGGTATGAGCAGGATGGAATTGCTTCCCAGTTTCTGGACGGAATTTTCGCAAACACGATCTATGAAAAAAGCATTGGGAGCAGGGCTTTTCTGCCACTCAAAATCGGACAGATCCAATCTCCCGGACACAAGGATGAGGCGTCTGGAGGTATTGTGGTAATGGAAAAAGTGTCCGGCCCGGACGAACAATCCAGTGGGTCAGCGCGCAGCCTGATCCTGATCGATGACGATGTGGAGACGAAAGGCAGGCTGGAAGGATTGGTTCTGGGAGAACGTATCAATGTCAGCGGCAGGAAGTTCGAGCATTACGAAGTGATTGGTAAAAACGACTTTTTCAATGAAACCAGAAGCTTGTTCGAAAATACCGAAATGGTGCAGCTGGAAAGGTTTATTAGCCTCATTAACCGGGTCGGACGCAGTACAGGCCTCTTTCCGGAAGGCGCACAGATCAACCTTTCACTGGAAGAAAAGCTATCCATTAAGCAACGGGTAAAAAATGAGCTGGCCAAACAGGCTCAAAAAGGTCCGGATGAGCGTGATGTAGAGCCGGTGATTATATTGGAAGTCAAGTACTTGCTTGATATTTTAAGCCATAAAATGAAATGATCCCACGTGTAGGAATAGATCTCGGAACCACATTTTCGTGCATGAGCTATATTGACGAGCAGGGGCTTCCCGTGGTGATCAAAAACAGTGATAACCAGGAAACGACGCCTTCAGTAATCTGGTTTGATGGCAGGGTAGCATATGTCGGCAAAAAAGCAAACGACCGGAAGTTGCAGGCAAATTCACCTGTTTTTGAGTTTGTTAAAAGGGATATCGGCAAATCTGTGGCCAATCGCTATGTGATCGACGGCTATGACTACGGTGCGGCAGGAATGTCCGCCATTATCCTGAAAAAGCTGAAATACGACGCTTTCTATTTTTTCAAAAGACAAGGCTGGCTTTCTCCGGACGACAGTCTGCAAAACCTGGTGATACCCGCAGTGATTACAGTCCCCGCGTATTTCCGGGACAAGCAGCGGCACGAAACCCGGCTCGCAGGCATTGCAGCGGGCTTTGATGTGATTGCGATCGTAAATGAGCCCACAGCCGCGGCATTAACTTATGGTGTAGACCTGAATGCCGCCAAACGGATCCTCGTTTTCGACCTGGGCGGAGGCACATTTGATGTGAGTATCCTGGAAATAGCGGGTGGGAATGCAAAAGTGATCGCCTCTGACGGTGCCGATCAGTTGGGCGGGAAAGACTGGGATAAGCTGATCAAAGATTACCTTCTGGCTGAATTCGAGCGGCAAACAGGCCGCGAAGTTCCCGACGATCTTTGCTGGGACATCGACCAGCGTGCGAATGAAAGCAAGATCAATCTTACGGATCAGCAGGAAGTGAAAGTGTTCCTGAATGCAGAAGGAAGCACCGCAGAACTGATCCTGTTCAGGGAGCGCCCGACCGGAGGCGGCAATGTGCTTGATAATCTGATTTTTGATGATGAAGACGACGATTACGCGGGATTTTATTTCGAAGAACGCGCACAGGATTTAATGGCGATATGCAAGGCCATTATGCACAACATGCTCGATAAAGCTGGTTTTACCTGGAACGATATCGACGATATTGTGCTTGCGGGCGGCTCTTCAAGAATGCCCATGATCCCGAAAATGCTGGAACAGGTATCCCGTAAAAACGTGAGACGCAACATTCCCGGTTACAGCTTCGACACGGCCATCGCGCAGGGCGCCGCTCTTTATGCCAGGAACCGCGAGCGGGTCATTGATGTGGCTTCCAAATCCGTGGGGATCCAGATGAGGCAAGCGGGCAAAATGATCATTGAGCACCTGATCAGAAAGAACATGCCGCTGCCTGTAAGCATTACCGAAACTTTTCCAGCCGAAAAAAATACGACACTGAATATCTACGAGGGGGAAGACAGCACAGACCCGGAGCATTGCTATCCGAGGGGTAAGCTGCAGCTTGAAAATCCGGCCGGGAAAGTGATCGTCGGACTGGCGATTGATGCATTCGGGATCATCCACGCGTCCATTGATTCCAACGGCACCAAAGCTGAGCTGAGGATCCAGTCGGAGGAAGGCGAAATTGACATTACAGAGCTGAAAAGCAAAATCGACGCAATTGACCTAAGAGCATAACCAGATATGGAAAGTTCAGACGAGAAGATAATCCCGGGCACCGATAGTAGGCCAGGGGAGACTGGCCGGGCACAGGAGAAAATCATTCCCGGCGTGGGGACGCCCCGCGTGGATAAGCCCGATACGCCCACAAACCAAACCACTCCTCCAAGATCGCAGCCGGAAGAACCGGGGGAACAGACCGATGTGACCCAGCTTATTGCAGCTTCGACCCGTGCAGGCGGGCTGAACGAAATCCCGCACGATTTTGACAACCGGAATGGGTCGTGGAGCAGCATCAGCTCCTCCAATCCGTTCGAAATCCTATATCTGGATTATAAACAATATCGATCGATCACATCCGAAATGGTCCAGAAGAACTACCGGATCATCTCGGAATTCTGGGCGGATAAGCTGCTGATCATGAACAGGGGCGCGCGCGACCAGATCGAAAAAAAGTACACGGCCGTTGTCGTCAATGGCGCGGAAAGAAGATTGGAAGCAGCACTTAATAAGCTTAAAACGCCTGCAAGCCTGGAACTGAGCTTTCAGCAAGTAGACGGAAGGCGGCTTGAAACAGGTTTCGCCGCCATTTCCGAGCTGATTGAAATCTCTGTGCAGGATGGACATATTACCGAAAACCAGGCAAATGTCATTATTGCAAAAGGTTTGAAAAACGGACTGGAAGCGCACGAAATAGAGGGCCGCATCATTTCCATTATTACTGAAAAAGGATTCAAACCCAGAAAAGAAGTTGATAAATCCCGCACGTTCAGAAATCTCTGGATGACGGAGGATGCCTGGACCGCTTATCAGAGACGGGATGTAAGAGTGGAGTGGCTGGTCGAATATGCGTCGACGCTTGAAGAACTGGGGGAGATCACATTCAGAAAGAAAACAGAGTCTGAATATTATCTCAGGAACGCGAATTATCTTCCGGCACTTGTCAACAGGGTAACTAACAGCGCCTCGCGCGCTGCTGAATTCGAGCGGATTATCGAGGAAGAAAAGGATACGGAAAAGAAATACCTTAAAATCCTTTATCACTTGCACCCGGCGCTCCCGTTCCGGTTCCGCGGATCGGTTTATAACGACATTCACAAGCTTTTCGACGATGCCACACTGGCCCCGGAATCTTTCTGGATGGCGGCGGCTTTGTTCTCAAAGGACCATTTTCGGATCTGGCTCAATGAGTCGGCGCCACAGGTGGCTATGCTCATGCCGGAGACAAATGATGTCATTGCTTTTCTGACATTCCTTTATGCAGTCAACAGGCACTATCCGTTTTACCTGAACAACACGAAATTCACCAGCCCGGAAGATCTCGCACGTGCGATGAAAGTGAACCAGGGCATTTGGGTAAATGTGGCCCAGCACATGGAGAACGGCTATCTTCCCGCTTGGTTTAAAGCAATCGGCCGGGCGGATATCAACAGCCGCTACAATGCGCACCTGGAAGCAATTATCAACGCTGGATTGTATGATGCAAAAGAACTGAAACTGGCTGCGGCACAAACGCTGATCCTGATCATCGACGCTTCGGTCGCCGTGCCGACGCTTAGTGCAGATATCAGTCAGATCGTTCTACCGGAAGTGGAGGGTGGGAGCGTGGTGCGGTCCGGCGTGCGGCTGCGCGTTCAAAACGCCGGATTTGTTAAAGCAGCGGTGAGGCTCGACACAGATATTGATGGTATCACTATTAGCGAAAATGAGTTGACATTCAACAGTTACGCGCATGAAAGTGAACGGGAGGTTGTGTTAATCGTCGACTCTTCCAGGCTGGTCAAGGACAGGCTTTACATGCTTAACTTAACCGTAAACACCTCTTACGGCGCGATCAGTATCCCGGTGCAGATCAGGGTTGTGTTTCCCAAACGTGCGGTTACCATCAAAGTGGCGCAATATGCTGCTGCGACAGCTTTGTATTTCAGTCTTTTCAGATACCTGGTGAGCTTGTTAATGAATTTCGACGGTTGGCTGGCGGGCTACGGCTATGTTACCGGAGAATATCCATTCCTGTTTTTTCTGCTTGTGGCAGGATTTACTGCGGGGGCCTTTTATTCTTTCAGATATGTTAAAAAATTGGAGAAAATATGAAAAAGAAGAAGTCTTATTTTTGGCCAGCTGCCCTTCTGGTTACTATCCTGGTTATCATAGGCGATTTTCTGGCGAGGGTCAGCTCTGTGTTATTTCTTCCTGTTGAAAGGCTCCTGTTTGTAACCCCCGGCATCTCCCCCGTCATCATGTGGGCGTTTCTGGGAATGATGCTGGGGGCCATTTATGGCTGTTACGTATCAATTAGAAAATTCAGGCTGGACAACAAACTGATTGTGATCCCAGTGGGCATATTCGTTGTCGTAATCAACCTGATGATCATTTTCTCTTAGGCAATCAGTTTACGCCGAATGCAAATGCGTCCACGGCGGTAGAGCCTGTGGAAGGTTTTCCGGTAAAGAAATATTCGCCCGGCAATAGCTTTCTGCCAGGAGTGATTTTATAAACACCGGCACTTTCTTTTGAGATGTCAAGACTGATAACAGACTCACCGGTTTTCATCCCGCTGAATGAGCTGGCAGCCATGGTAACAACTTCTCTTTTTCCTTTAACTGGTTTGAGTTGGTATAAAACCAGTTCGGGAAGCGCATCGCTGCCTGTGTTGATCAGGAAACTGTTGATCTGGTCGCTCTCAATGCGCAGGCCCGATTTATCGCCGTCGACCTGCAGGAGGATTTTACCGCCGCTGAACCCTTGGCGCGAGCGAATACCCGCCACCAGTTTTTCCAACGGTTGCGCATCTTTTTTGGCCGTGAGAAGATATACGTGGTTTAATAGAGCGAGTGACCGGCTGCTGCTTTCGACAACTGGTTTCGCTTCCGATGTGGAAACGGCCACCGCTTTGGCCGCAGCAGGTTTTGCCGGTGAGCCTGACTGCTTTTCAATCATGGCTTTGATAACAGATTCATCAATTCCTGACTTTTTGAGTGTGACGAGGCCGGTAGGCGTGACATTGAATTTACAGACCGAAGTTTCAATGCTGGTTAAAATCACGTCAGAACTAAGACCGGCTTTGTGCATTTCAATAACGCCTTGATTGGTGAGGGCAGTTGAGGCGGTTTGGGCAAATACCGAAAGAGAGGAAAGAAGAAAAATGAAGGAGGAACAAAGGGCAAAAATAAATTTCATAAAATGGAAGTTTAAGATACGGCTATTAATAGGATTTCGGGCGAGAAGGTAAAATGCCCGTCGTGGGTTCAGAAATGCCGAGAAATAGATGATGTGCAATGCAGCAGCATTACATATTAGGAAGCACGACCCAGTAGAAGGTGACAACCCTTCTGCGCTTGTCGTTTTTCAGGGCGTCTTCTGTGAGTCCGGGCGGGAGTTCTTCTCCTCGTCCAAGGGTTTGCACGGTAATGTCTATCAGGTTGGAATGTTCCTTTTTACGGTCAGCAATAATGCGTTCCAGCAATTGCTTAACAGCCTCGGCGCGTAATTCGGACAGTTTGCGGTTAAGGTCAGGCTGAGTGGGCTCTGTCAGGTTTTCGGATTGCAACAGCTTTGAAGCAAGGTCCCTGTATAATGCTGACCCGGTTTCCACAGCTGTCGCATCGGAGTAACCGGTGACAATGATTTGTCCTTTCAGGCTGTTGAAGGCATTCTTGTATTTGTTCGCAAAGACATATAGCTTTTCTACGACGGGACCGAAGAGCCGCTGTCCTTCCCTGAACTGTTCGCGGATGAGCCTGTATTCACCCGGCCTGAACAAGGCGCCGATCTCTGACTTGGAAAAGGTTTCGCTTCCGAGAAAATCGACGATAACCTTTGTCTTTTCCTCCAAAATCCGGAGGATCTCGGCCGACTCGAACACCGTACGGCTGGCATTTGCCAGGATTTCGGCTTCTTTCTTGTTGCTTTTCTTGTCGCCGAAATCTTTCAGATCCTGCTGTGCTGCTTCCAGTTTTTGCGTGGTTTCATGGATTTCTTTGCGTTTCCCCGTCAGATAATTCTGAATGTCAATATTGGTGTTATGGTTGATCTTCTGCGTAGAATCGGCTTTGTTGGCCGTTTGGGACACTCTTTCCAGCATTGTCAGTGCATTTTGCTGCGACTCCAATGCAACTTTAAGCGCCAGGGAAGATTGTGATAATGCAGTACTCTTTTTTGCACATCCGGATAGGACTAAAATCAGTAAAAATCCGGGAAGCACGAACAGGAAGCGTGGTAAAAGTGCTTGATGCATAAGGGAATTAAGTGAGGTAGGGGTTTCGTGGATAAAAATTAAAGTGTATTGATTACAACACCAAGCTTACCACCCATTTTACCTGTTTATTTTTTAGTTTTGAGATAGCGCCCTATCGAACCTCTATGAAAAATTTGTGTGCCTTCCTTCTTCTTGTTGCGATTCCCGGCTTTGCACAGCAGTCTGAAGGGATCAGCTGGCGCGCGTTGTTTGAGATCCATGATGCCCGCGACCGGGTTTCAAGAGAGGCCAGGATCAGTTCGCGCTTGTTTCAGCAAAGTCCGGAAAGATCGAATATCTGGCGCAGGAACAGGTACGGTAATGGAACAACCGGCAATAAGAAATGGACCGAAGAAATTCACCTGAATGCCGAAAAACCAGAAACGCTGATCTTCATTACCAATGAGCCCGCCGAATATGACAGGCTGGTGCAATCACTTACCAGCGGGAATGAAGTTTCCAATGCGGAGGGGCAGGGATTTCAAATGCTGGAAACAAAAACGTTCCCGAGTGGACGGACAATGTCAAGTTTTTCAAAGGGTAGCCGCCTCGTTGAAGTGCTTTCCAACCAAAAGGGTGGTGCGCGCGAGTGGATTTTTCAATTGTCCAAAACAGAGACCGCAGCCCCTGTCGCTGCGAAAGATCAAACTCCACCGGAGATTACGATCATAGAACCAAAACTGGCACAAACGCGCTCACTGGTCGAGGTGAAGCTGAGCCGGGTTTTTGTTAAGGTAAAGGTTACTGACGACAGTGGTGTCAGAAGCGTGATGATGGACGACAAGGCGGTAAAGCCCGACTTGGATGGTACCTATAATGCCGTGTTTACTCTTCCCCCCAATCTTTCCCAAAAAACGGTTGAAATCCGGGCAACGGATCACGCCGGCAATGTCGCTTCGGTTCAGGTAATACTCAAATCACCTGCTCAGGTGCCCCTTTCCGCCGGAGACGAAGCCGACTTTGATGACATTGCCCAAGGTCGTTATTATGCGCTCATTATCTCCGTCCAGAACTACCAGCCTGGCATTCAAGCGCTTTCGAACCCGCATAAGGATGGAGAGGCGCTTTCCAAAGTGCTTTTGAGCCGGTATAAATTCAATCCTTCCGATGTGTTTACGCTCAAAGATCCGACGGTAGCGGAATTGGGACAAGCTTTGGAAAAGCTGAAAGCAAACCTTACCAAACGGGATAACCTGCTGATTTTCTTTTCCGGTCATGGTGAATGGGATGAAAAGATTGGACAGGGTTACTGGCTTTTAAAGGATGCTGAGCCTCAGAATCAGGCTACCTGGATCTCCAACTCCACAGTCAAGGATTACATTCGCGGGATCAATTCCCGGCATACGTTGCTGGTCACCGACGCTTGTTTTGGAGGTAGCATTTCGACAAAAGGCACGGATGATGCGGCCGAGAAAAAGATTTACAAACTGCCAAGCCGCATCGCCATCACCAGCGGAAATCTGGAAAAAGTGCCTGATAACAGTGTCTTTATGAAATATTTCCTGGAAAGGCTGCGCGAGAACAATAGTAAATACATGCCAGCCCTCACATTTTTCAGCTCCTTTTACACGGCTGTGATCAGTAACTCGGGTGAGAACACGCCTCATCAGCCGCAGTACAGCCGCATTGATAACACCGGTCACCAGGGGGGCGATTTTATTTTTACCCTGAAATAAATGCGTAAAGCCTGGCTAAAATGTGCCGGGCGATACTGCGCTCAAACCTATCCCTAGTTTTTTCTGAAAAGTTGTTCGCGGGAGTCTCCCCGAGCATTTTCAGAAGCATTCACCCGATGTCCGGAAGTCAGCCTGAATGTGTTACCTGATTCAGAAAAGCCGTCGCTGTCGTAGAAAGCCCGGCCGGTGTTGACCGGAATGAGATCGTCATTTACGTCGCCGTAATCATCCAGCATGACAATTGCATTTTCCAGATTTTTGATGCCGCTCGCCGTCACTTCTCCGGAATACACTTCCAGCATTCTTGCCTTGGTACTGTTGTAAGTGTACTTTGTCTCGGTAATAATAAAAATCGTAAAAAAGTTGCCACTCCCTGCAATATACGCGCCATCCTGCCCGATAGCTTCGCCGCGCAGATCGCCGGAAAAAGTATAATTCTTTGTATCCAGCGAGATAGTAAGCTTTTTAGAATCCTGATTGTACAGCCTCACTTTATAATCATTGAAACGGTGCCCTACTTTGTAGTAGTCGTTTGGTACTTCGGTGTGGGTCATAATCATGGGAGAGAGCCAGTATGTTCCTTCCAGGGCGGGCGGCCTGGTGCCCTCATTTACATCCACGCCCATTTCCCGGATCTTGTCAATGGTTTGCTGTGGAACATTGCTGCGAATGGCTTCACTAAATGGTTCTTCAGGCTGTGGGTCGTTGTTTTTGCAGGCGCCGAATGTGAGGGCAATTCCCATAATAAGTACCAGGCGAAGGCTGAAAATTTGCTGGAATAGCGTTGTTGTTTTCATGATTTTGAAAGTTTAAAATGGATGGTTGATTTTGCGTATCAGTGATACATCGCAGAAGTCCATCGATTTTCATTTTCATCCAGAAAAAAAATTGAGTTTTTTTTTCTGGAACACTTTACTTTCCAGTCCCACAGGTTTATTAATCAGATATATAGTCCTCTCTTTTCATTAAACATCCGGTTCAAAAAAGTCCGGCTGGAAAAATGAAAACTTTGGCGATTCTTCGATATATTTTGGTTACTAAACCTTCTTCTATTCATGACCACAGAAAAGCGGCCTTGTCCGGAATACAAAACGGACGCAGAATTATTAGAGGCCTTTCTAAAAAAGCTGGATAAGGCATATACATGCCTGTTGCACATTTGTTACACGCAGATTATCCCCAGTCTGAAAAGGAAAAATCTTCCTCTTCAAAAAGACGTGGAAGATATTGTAATCAATGCGCTGACGGAAGTGATCGTGAAAACGGATGTTTACGGCTCTCTGAAGCAACTATTATGGACCGTCAGCAACCTGCGCCTGATTGACTGGATCCGCAGGTTTGCGTCGTATGATGAGGAGGGAGAGGTGATTGTGAAAGAAAATACGAAAGAAAGCTGGGGCCTGTTTGAATCGTTGTTTGTTCAGGCCGATCCAATCATGGAAATCGCGTTTGAAGACGAATTCCGTTCTTTCCGACGAACGCTGAACGACCGCGAAGAAGAGCTGCTCAGGCTGCTATCGGAGGGTAAAACCGAGGAGATGATTGTGGTGATGATGGATTTGAAAGCTGGAACTGTGGACAACCTTAAATCGAGGGTGAAAAGAAGCTATCTGCAGTTTTTCAACATCAATAAATAATTCAGACGCGGCAGATTGTCGGCAAAGAATAAAATTAAAAACTTCTGAAAGTGGAAAATTTAAGCCAGGAAGAAATAAATCAGATCCAGCTCTATGTGCACCAGCTCATGGAAGCTGAGGAACGGAAAAGATTTGAATTAAGAATGCAGTCGGACCCGGCATTTGCTGAGGAAGTTGAAATCCGGCGCATTGCTCAAATATACCGTTTCACGAAAGTAAAGGACCATTTATTGGAACTGCGAGACCAGATGATGGCAAATGGCCAGCTTTCCCGCGAAAAGGAGGATTTGCCCCTCAAAGAGATTCCGCTGCTAAGGCCGCAGCAGGATAGCACGCCGGAAAAGGAAACGCAGGTGGTGTCTCTCTGGCCTACGCGGCTCGCTGCGGCTGCAGTGGTCCTGATCGTGCTGGGTTTTGGCGCGTGGCTTTGGAATAGTCAGAAACACACCGGTGACAATGTTGCCACAGATAGCAACGAGGAGAACGTGATCAATCCGAGTGCCGCAGACATGGTAGCAGTGTTTATCAGCGAAGCTTCTCAGCCGCGCGGAAATGTTCCCCGAAAGCTCAAAAAGGCGGTAGGCGCATTTGAAAACCAGCAAACCGACGAGGCGATCAGGTTGCTGAAAAACAGAAGGTTAAGTTTGTTACCGCGAAAAAAAGATGAATACGGCGCAGGGGAAAAAGGGGTCCAGGAGAACACAGATCCCGTGCTGGAATCTTTCCGGAAATTCTACCTGGGCGTAAGTTATTTGTCCAAAGGGGAAGCAGCGCGCGCATTGACTTATTTGCAGGAAGTGAAAAATCCGTTGCGGGACGAAGCGCGTTGGTATACTGCATTAGCCCATCTCAAAAACAACGACCCTGGCAAAGCCCGCGTGATCCTGCAATCCATTAAAAATGATAGCGCTTCGAAATTCAACACAGAAGCCGGGCAGTTATTGAATGAATTGAAATAAAGCACTGGTATATGAGAATACTGCCGTTCTTCCTATTCAGCCTGTTCCATGTAGCATTCGGTCAGGCGATTTCGCGGGAGGCTGAGCTGGAAGTCAATGATTCTGCTTACCATAGCATAGAAGTTGCGAATATGCTTTTCGGTGCGGAGGGAAATGCTGCTGTGCCAAAAAGTTTTAGCATGCGGATGTATTGTCCCGTTTCGCCCATTACTGCTACCGGGGGACTTGGCTGGAGTGCGGCTATCGGCAAAGCAATGAGCATTCAGGTAGGGATTGAAAGAAAATGGAACCGGGAGCAAACTGAGAAATACGCCTTTTCACCCTATTTTTTATTTGATATGCTGCCAAAATCCTCCCCGGTAAGCTGCAAGCTTCAAAAAGACTGGATGAGGCAAACGCAGGATCTGCTTACGAAGGTCGGGATAGTCAGGCTTGCAGATTACCGCGAAAAAGCTGCGGATTGTCACCGTCAGCCGTCGATGGAGCTGCTCAACGGGGTAGACCGCTTTCGGATCCGCGCCATGACGAGGCTATTTACTAGTGACCAGATAAATGCGCAGCAAAGCATCGGGCAGAAGCAATTTGTGATGAAACGCAGTCTGGGGCGCAAGCATCCGGTCGTCCTATGCATGCTGGCCGGTGAAGCATTTGAAAAACTGAAAACAGACCAATGGGTGCCACGCGCATCCGCGCAGGAGCTAAGGACAGTCGTGGTAACTGGCTATGACGATCAGAAACAGGCATTTGAAATCACGCATCCGGCCGGGAAAAATTGGGGTAGGGGTGGCTTTGCCTGGTTGCGTTATGCCGATCTTGCGTACGCAAAGTATGCCTTTGAGATCACGATGGAAGACGGGCTGGTGCCTGCTCAAAAATCGGTGGCCCAGGCTCCTGCACGTCAACAAACGCTAACTGGCAACTCCACTTCAAAACATGCGGCCATGCGGGGTTCGCTGCAGCTTAATGTGGTAAATGAGCAGGGGGCTTATGTGCCTGTTATATTGAACCTGCATGCGGATGGATATTACGAGACGGGCAGAGGATATGATGTGCAGTCGCAATTCCGGTTGGTTGGCTCCGCCACTGCCAGCAGCTTCTTATATGTAGTGGGTGTTGATCCCGAGGGCGGGGCGCAACTGCATTATCCTTATCAGAAGAAAACAGATGCGGGTGTTACAGAACATTCATCGCCCTTACTGGCCGAAGCTGGGAGCGAGGTGGTTATTCCAGAGCCTGTCCTGCATTACGAAGCGAATGGAAGGCAAACCAGGCGCGAGCAGGTTTTTATCAAAGAACAAGCGGGAACGGACTGGCTCCTGGCCATTTACAGCGCCACCAGACGGGATCGGGAAATTGAATCACTTGTTGAAAAGCTGAAAGGACATTCCGCCGATTTTCCGTTGCGCTTGCAGCAGGTTTTTGGAAAATATCTTGCTCCTAAATCGCTTATCAATTTTGACAAGGAGCACATGAAATTCGTTGCCGGCGCATTGCCTGAAAGGTTCGTCGTGCCCATTATCCTGAAACTGGAAGGGCATTAAATAATTAAAGATTCAGCTTAGTCAATGAAACCGGTACCTGCGCTTTGTCTTACAGCCCTGCTGATGCTTGTTTGCTCCATGGTTTTCGCCCAGGCGCAACAGGGCTTCGGGCTCATCTTTAATGAAGCGGATTTTTCGCGTATCCCGAGAATGCCGGAGCAGGCTTCCGGAACAAAGAGCCTGGAAACCATTTCGTTGACAAAAGATTTGCTGCAATATGCGCCTACTCCTGCCGCGCAGGGCACCATACAAAGCTGCGTTGCATGGGCGACTGCCTATTATGCCTACACAATTCAATATGCCATTCAGCACAAGATCACGGAGCGGGCTGCAATCGATGCAATCGCCCTTTCCGCCATGTATCCCTACAAAAAGTTGCGACCTGGCTGTGAAGGTGGTATGGACATTTTTGAAATTGCGGATTATATGAAGACGCAGGGTAATATCCCTTACGCGAAATTTCCGGTTAACGCCTGCAATGGAAAGTTACCGGCGTCTGTTTCGCCGATCTTTCCAATCCGGGATTATCAGGCGGTATTTGACTACAAAAAAGATCCAGGGAACAAGGGCGTTCAGGCCATTTTGCAGGCAATTGCGTTCAATGACCTGCCTGTGATCGTGGGTATGGAAGTGGGCGACGCTTTTGCAAGACTGAATGCATCGGACACTTATTATGATCCAAAAAAAGAAGGCGTCCGGAAATACGGTCACGCTATGACTGTAATAGGGTATGACCTGCCGAAAAAAGCGTTCAAGATATTGAACAGCTGGGGAAAAGCCTGGGGGCAGGAGGGGGCTTTCTGGATCAGATTTGATGATTTTTCAAAAGTGGCAAAAGCAGGGATTGTCCTGATCCTCCCCGAGGAAGTGCCTTTGCAATCTCCTGCAACCGCAGGGGTTGCGAAAGTTGGCGGGGTATTTGGGTTTCAATACCTGGACGAGAAGACCGGCGGTTTCGTGCGGATTGCTCCTACGCACGCAGGCAACGGCGTTTATCAGTTTGCAAAAAAAGACTGGAAAGTGGGGCAGGCATTTCAGCTGTTGACCAATAACCTGCACAATGGACTTTCGATGTGCGTTTTCAGCGTCAACAGCAAAGGAAAACCGACTTTGCATTGGCCGCGGGAAAAGGATTTCGGGCTGGGTACAGGCGACAAATTACCTGTCAGGAATTTCGACATGGTGATCCCTTCACCTGAAACTGCATTGCTTATAGAAGAAGCCGGATCAGACTATCTGTGCGTGCTTTACAGCAGCGAGTCTCTGATGCCCGACTTGCAAAGCATTTTTAACCGCATTGAAAACGGAACAGGAACTATTCCTTCACGAATCCGGGAAAGTCTGAGTGATCGGCTCATGAAGGCTGGTACCATTCGTTACGAAGCAGGCGAGATGCGGTTTTCAGGCGCAGGCGAACACGGCAATACCGTTCCTCTGATACTTAAAATTGAGTCAGTAAAGTGAAATTGGGCTAGTGTGCCAGCTAGTTGGGAAAGGCTCTTCTGCCCCCTTATTCCCCCCAAAGAAAATTCCTGAAAAAAAAAGTTAAAAACCACGTTACCTTTTTCATTCTGCGACGATAAATACCTGTAAACCTATAATCCTTTTATTATGGCGAAGCGGTACAGTATCGGCAGAAACCCGGATAATGCATTCAGCTATCCAGCTGAAACGACCGTTAGCGGAACGCACGCCTATCTGACGCTGGTCTCTCAGAGCCAACTTTTGATTGAGGATAACCGCTCAACGAATGGTGTTCATGTGAATGGACAGCAGGTATCGACCTACTTACTACAACGCGGTGATAGCCTGCGGCTGGGCGGCCTTTGGTTGAATGTGGAAGCGCTTTTCCGGGAAATCTGGAATCGGGAACATCCTGCCGAGCGCAAATCCAGCCAGCCTACTTCCAATCTTCCGGGTGTGGATGTGTCCGATCAATTTCTGCAACTCAGAGATGTGTTCAATAAGTACAGGGCTCACCTGGACGAGATCGACAGGCTCAGGCAGGGTACCCTCGCGGACAAAATTGTGCGCGTGTCCACTTTGGGGATGTTGACGAAGTTGGATACCACCAATCTGAGAAAGCTCGATCAGGATGTCAGAGACTGGTTTAAAATGAATTATGTATGTCCAAACTGCATGGTGCACCTCAACGATTTTCCCTGGGAGGCATTGGCAAGACAGAAGAAATGTGCACGCTGCAAAGCAATTTGGGTCAAATAACAGGGACAGAACGTAAACCGTACATAAATGAAAAAGGAACCAGATAAGAACACAAAACAAACGCTGACTGCCTCTGCTGCGGGAGTAGTAGGTGGACTAGGGGCTGCCCTGGGCACCCAGTATGCAGACGGGCTATCTCGGGAAGACGAAGAAGGTAACGATGCGACCAATGTTCATGCTGCAGAACCAGGCGGATTCGAAGCAGGGAACATAGAAAGTGAAAATGTGGATGCTAATACGATGAATGTAAGCCAGGACAACAGCTCAGAAGATGATGAGATTATCGAGGGAGTAGCATTCGATGCCAATGGCGACGGTGTTGAAGACTCCATGGCCTACGATCTGAATGGGGACGGCGTGCTGGATGCGGTGGCAATTTGCATTGACACCGATGCTAACGGTGAGATTGATGCAGTAGCGGTGGCGGCGGACATGAATGGTGATGGCGCCATAGATATGGTCCAGATGGATTTGGATGGGGATGGCGTGCTGGACGCATTGGCGATGGATTACGACCAGGATGGTATCATGGAATATGCGGGTGTGGATACCGATGGAGACCACGTGGTAGAAAGCCATTTTGTAGATACGAATGCCGACCGATCTTACGACCTGGTGATCCAGGACGAAGGAACGGGTGACTACGACGATAGTGCTGATGAGGGTGAGTATGACGCATCGGCAACGGGTGACGACATTGCCTACGACATGGACAATGATGCAGATGTATCCGACTGGGCGTGATCTTAACGAATTGACATATACCTAACTTCGATACACATGGCCGGTCAGACAAACGAACAAGACGCAGCTAAGAAAGGCAATAAAAAAGGCGACGAAAAAGAAATGCAGGGCTGGAAAAATGTGGGAACTGCCGGAGCAGGAGCTGCAACGGGAGCTGCTGCCGCAACCGCGATTAAATACAGCGACGACATAATCCACTTTGTTGCTGGTGGGGAGGAAGAGGACGATCAGACTGGCGATCCCGAGCAGGATCCCAACGTTCCCGGGTCCGATCCAGCGCATTCGGAAGGCGTTATTACTTCGGCTTCCGCCCTACCGCAGAATCAATCCTCCCCGCAAGCTACTCCCGAAGCGGGAATTGCAGGCGAAGTAGATGTGGAAGCAGACGGAACTGGGGATGAAATCAGGGATTCACAGGAGGGGTATGCGCAGGAGGGCGGCCCGATGGACGAAGATGAAGAGGTGATAGACAGTGTGGATGGCTTCATGACGGACACAGAGTTTCATAATGCGGCAGACGCGGTATCCATTAGCGAAGATCATGATGACATTATCGAATCGACTTACAGCACAGAGTCCGACGAGGTAGCGATCACTGAAGAAGTCAGCGAGACTGAAATGGATGATGAGAATGAGTTCATCGGGCCCCCGGAATATGATCTGGCTGACGATATGCTCCATCATCAAACAGACGGTACGGACCAGTCGGGCGACGAAGATTGGGATGCTTATAATCCTGAAAACATCATCTAGATACCAAATCTGCTGTCATGAATATCAAGTTAGGCGAATGCGCCACGTGTCGACAATGGCTTGGGCTGGACGATAAGCACCCCAAAGTAAGGCCCGGCAATGTTTTGCAAGTAAGGTGTTCCAAATGCGGTACGGTGAATGCTGTAAAAGTACCTGCCGAATCTATTCCCATAAGCCAGGCTGCACAGAAACCATCCGGGAACCAGGGCAAAGGTTTTCCCGACGAACCTGAAAGAGCGGGAGTGGAACCCGGCTGGATGGTGGTCCATGACGAAAACACGCCGTCCCAGACATTTTCTCTCAAACCCGGCAAGAATGTTATAGGTCGCTATTCGCCGGACAAGCCCTGCGAGATCATGATCAAAACCAATGACGCATTTATGAGCCGGAACCACTCCCTGATCGATATTACGAAACAACCCGATGGCAGCCTCGTGTTCGTGATTTCCGATGTTGGAAGTACCAATGGCACATTCATCAATGCGGTCAGAAAGCTATCGAGATACGACAAGTTGATCCTTAAAGACGGTGATACCATTCAGATGGGGAAAACAAAGATCGTACTTAAAACACGCCAGTCTACGCAGGATGCGCAGGAAGCTGAAAGTAAAGTGAAGCGGGGCGCTTACCTGAAAACCGTGATTATGTCAAAATGAACTGCCCATGATGATGAATATTGAAATCTATCCACCCCTGGCATTGCACGAGATAGGGAAGCGGGAAAACAATGAAGATTCCATTCTTCCGGCAAAAGGATCGGCAATGGAAACACAGCGGCTGTTTCTGGTATGTGACGGAGTAGGCGGCAGTGCGAAAGGAGAGGAGGCCAGCAGGCTGGTATGCCAATCATTTGACCACAAATTGCAAGGTGGCAGCCGCGCTTCTAATCCAGCTGTAATTGCCGATGCCCTATACTATGCGGAAAAGGAAATTGACCGTTTCGTACTGGCTACCCCGGAAGCTGCCGGAATGGCTTCCACGCTCACCTTGCTCCATTTGCACGAGAATGGCGCCACGATCGCGCACGTGGGTGATAGTCGCGTATATCATATCCGTAAGCGTATGATCCGCTTTGTTACGAATGATCATAAATGGGTAAACAAACTGGTACTCTCGGGTGACCTGACGCCCGAAGAAGCATTGCATCACCCCCGGCGCAACGTGATCGACCGCGCTATTCAGGGGCACGGGCAGCGATCCACAGAAGCAGACGTTGTGCAGATTACCGACATCCGGGCAGGAGATTACTTTTTCCTTTGTACCGACGGTATCCTGGAAGGAATTGAGGAAGAGCAACTGGTGAATATCCTGGCAACCAATGCTGGTGATGCCGAGAAGCTAGGCGAAATCGAGTCGATTTGCTCGGCCAGTTCCACGGATAATTTCTCGGCATACCTGATCAGAATAAAGTCCGTAAGCGGCACAGCTGTGAAATGGACGCCGTCTGTAATGCCAGAAGAGAAAGCTTCCGACATCATCATGACCGAAGAGCGTGAGGGTGAATCCCGCGAAACGCTTGCCCGAACTTCCCAATCATCAATGCCAGATTCTGTCGCTGCGACTGCCGTTTCCGCATTTTCCAATGAAACTCCCCCGCTCGTACGACAGACTCGGCCAGTGAACCAGGAGGAAAAGGCTGGTATGGGGCTCGTCATGCCTATTGTCATTGCTTTGGTATGCGCGTTGCTGGTATTAGGCGGCTATTTCTTTTCAAAAAGCATTTTTGAGGGCAAAGAGGAGACAACAGTGGAGCAGAACAAACCTGCGAGACAAGGTATCCTGGATCCTGATGACAATCAGGAAGAGATGAAATCAGCAGAAAACCAGGCCGGCAAGCAAGGCGACGCCAAGCCTGCAAAAAAGCCCGACTCAAATAAGAAAGCGGATGAAACCGGCAAAAAATAAGGGACCGTATCTTACCCGACTGTTCTGCACTTTCTCTTTGCTGATATGTGCAAATGAAATGGCTTTCGGGGGAACAACCTATGCGGTGGTGGTCGCTATTGCCGACTACAAAAACTTTCGTCCACGTGAAGGTGACCTGACCTACACGGTATCCGACGCCACGAGGTTCTATAACTACCTCAGAAGTAATGCTGGTGGTAATATACCCACCAACCAGATGCGGTATATCACGAACGACAAGGCTTCCAAAGCCGAAATCATCAGCGCTGTTCAGTACATTTTTAAGTTCGCCAAATCAGGAGATAAGGTCATTTTCTACTTCTCGGGCCACGGTGACAAAGGGGCATTCCTTCCGTACGACACCAGGCCGGATGGACATCAAATGCTGCAACACAGTGAAATAAAGGAGCTTTTTAAAGCTTGTCGCGCCGGTACCAAAATCTGCATTGCCGATGCCTGCTACTCAGGTTCTATCACACGCAAGGACATTCAGCATCGTGTAGCTGACAAGGCCTCTAACCAGGCGGATAGTAACGTGGTGCTACTGATGTCGTCACGACCGGATGAGACTTCACTGGAGTCAGCCGAGTTGAAACAGGGATTGTTCAGCTACTATCTGATCAGGGGACTTCAGGGACATGCTGATACAGACCGCAACCGAAAAATCACCATCAAAGAACTGTTTGGGTATGTGCATAAAAATGTGTCAGCAGTAGCGGATAAGCGTTTTCGCTCGTCGCAGCATCCCATGGCACATGGAAGGTTTTCCAAAGAAATGATCATCACTGCCTATTAAATCAATCCATAATCAATAACCTGAATGCAATGAAGAAGTATTACATCATGAAAGGCGGCTCTCAGCTGGGACCGTATTCTGTTGAAGAAATGCATGCCTTCAACCTGCCGGCCGAAACCATGGTCTGGTATAATGAACTGGAGGTTTGGAAAATGCTGAAAGATGCACCTGAGCTCAGGCATCTTTCCGTAAAGCCGGATCAATCAAAAACGTTCTGGTATATCGGTGGGGCAGTGGCATTACTGCTGATGATCGGTGTGTTTGTGGCGTTCGGGAAAAAAGAGGGATCTCAGGAAGTAGCTGATCAATTGGCTTCAACATTCGCTTACGACTCCATGAAAGCCTGTAATGCAACAACCGGAAGTGATGCTACTTATCATGTCAAGGATTGGGAATGCAAGGACAAACGCTATACCATGGATGTTGAGGCAAGCTGGAAAGGTTCAACTTATGAAGGTAACAGTTGTCTGCACGTAGTACGCTGCAAGGTCATGGTCGACGAAGACGGGACCGACCGAGAGTTTGTTGTAAATGAAACCAATGCCTGTATGGAAGAGGATGCCCGTGGAGACTTCAATGTAAGGCGCTATCTCGGAAGAAATTAAACCAGAACACGTTTACCTCCTTACTCAATGAACCTTTTAAACACCCAAATCAGGGAATATACGCTCCTGAGAGAACTTTCACGCGGGACAAACAGCGTTGTATACTATGCCAAAAATCAGCTTGGCGCCGAAGTGGCCATCAAAGTAATGGAGGGCGATGCCAACCTGGATGTTGAAAACCTGCGGAAGCATTTTCGTCAGCAGGCCCAATTGCTGGTAGCTCTTAAACACGAATACATCACGCAAGTGTACGATTTTTACGAAGACGACCGCTGCGTGGCGATCATCATGGAATACCTGAATGGAGAAAGTCTGGAATCTTACATGGCTGCTCATCCGGTTACAGAGGTTGCCAAAGTGGTAAGGTGGTACAGTCAGGTTTTGCCTGCATTTGAAAAAGCGCATCAGATGGGAGTGGTTCATAGGGATGTTAATCCGTCCATGTTATTCGTAACCAAGTCGGGAAATATGAAGATCCTGAGCTTCGGTACGGCGAAGATCGTGCAAGACGCATTGGCGGAAAGTCTGGCCGGAGGCATGAAGACAATTATCAGGCCGGATGTACCCTACTACAAAAGTCCGGAGCTTATAACCCGACCTAAGTCTGCGGATCAGGGAACCGATATTTACTCGCTCGGGGTACTTTTTTACGTGCTGACTACCGGAGTAGAGCCTTATGATAAACAGAATCTGCTGGATGATATTATTTATAAGACAATACCCAAACCGCATTTTTATAGCCAGGAACTGTATGATGTTGTGGCCAGGGCAGCAGCAAAGCAACGCAAGGACCGGTTTGCCAACTGTCTCGAGTTTTTGGAAGCGCTGCAATCGGCAGGTGTAAATCACAATGAAAGCGGCCCTGGTCGG
Organism: Dyadobacter sp. HNCC25DJ183; assembly: GCF_056895175.1. NCBI lineage: Bacteria > Pseudomonadati > Bacteroidota > Cytophagia > Cytophagales > Spirosomataceae > Dyadobacter > Dyadobacter sp. HNCC25DJ183. The sequence goes on along the minus strand of NZ_JBXHAP010000004.1, from coordinate 478,040 downwards.
CGAATCAAGCATGAAAATACGTCAACCGGCTTTAAGCCCGGGAAGACGGAAATTATTCAGGAAGGTCCTCCCAAAAAGCCCGAATCAAGGTCGGGAAGTGCTACTGTGATAATCAATGATCATTCGACTTACAGCAATCAGTCAACACGGCAATCGTACCAGCAAAGCGCGGCTAATTCTACGTCTTCCAAAGATGTAGGCCCGCCTCCGATCGGAGCAGCTGCTAATGGAAGAGAGGGTTTCGAATTGGATGTTGGTAACGAAGTCTTCTCATTGTTACAAATGCGCACGGCGGCTATCCTGGGCGGCCCGGCGGTGTTCGGCTATTTTATGTCTGAAAATTTCAAAGTCTTCAAGGAGTATGATAAATCGTCGAAAACGATGACGATTGCGATTATTGCTACGCTGGCTTATTATCTGTTTTCGGCATTGAGCGAGACTTATCCGCTTTTTGGATTTTTGATCTTAGGTAGCTGGGGCTACATGTTCTGGCTGGCTAATGAGCAGGTCAGGGAGATCCGCACTTTTATTGATAAGGGAGGTAAATACAAGCCCATCGGAACAGTGCTGATTGCATATCTGGTCAACATTGCCATTATGATTTTAATCAGCTTGAAATTCAGTTAGTGATCCGACAAACACAATCCAGCTCATTCCTATGACATACATTAATACAAAGATCAAGGATTATACCATTGTCCGGGAGATTTCAACAAGTGGAGGCCAGGGGGCGGTGTATTATGCTACCAACAGCCTGGGTGCCGGGGTCGCAATCAAAATCCTCCATAAAAACCTTACTACCAACGAATCGTTTCGCAAGCACTTCAAGAAGGAGGCCGTCATCACTGCATCTATCGGACATGATCACATCGTGAGAGCACTGGATTTCTATGAAGATGGGGAAACGGTGGCGATCATTATGGAGTACCTCGAAGGTCAGGACCTGCAAAGTTACATGGAGCAGCAGGGTGAATCGCGGGTAGTGCCCATTCCGTTAGCTATGAAATGGTATGCACAAATCCTTCCTGCATTTGCACATGCGCATCAGAAAGGATTAGTACATCGCGATGTAAAGCCTTCCAATTTTTTTCTGACAACATCAGGTAATGTCAAAATACTTGACTTTGGAATTGCTAAAATCCTTGAAAGTGCAGAGTTGAATGGAGATGTTGCAGGCAGTCCAAGTGTGATGTCGCAAGCGGGCACGGCGTATTACAAGAGTAAGGAACATGTACTCCGTCCCGCGTCCGTAAACCACCTGACCGACGTGTACGCGCTGGGTTTGATGTTTTACATTATTACTACCGGCAAAGAACCATTTGACAGCGAGCAGATTACCGACGATATCCTCAACAAGGAGCTACCGCCGGTAGATGGGTATCCTCCGCGCCTGATGCAGGTCTTGCTAAGAGCAACTGCCAAAGACCGTGACAATCGATATCGTGACTGCCTTTCTTTCTTGCATGCATTAGAAACTGCAGTTGCAAATCCGGACGAAAACGTGGAAGAATATGACGACTTGAAAGAAAATATCAAACCACCACAGGAATCTACCAGGCAGCAGAACACGACTACGCCGCCACCGCCCGTCCCGCCACCACCTGTTGGTCCCAGATATGGCATTTATTCATCAGCGGCAGTCGCGTTCGCGGCATTTGTCGGCGGAGGTTTCGGTGCGGGTTATTTTCTTTCTCAAAACTCGAAACGTCTCGAAGGCGGACGGAACTCGGTGGCCTACCTGATGGGGTGCATTGTAGTGGTATTCACTGCTTACATGTTTTTAGTCAGGGACTTTGATGAAACGGATGTGTGGATGGTGTTTGTATTGATACAAGTGATGACCGCTATCATAGCCTTCGTGCTTGTGGAATCCGGCCAGAAAAAGCGAATTGAAGAGCATCTGAGAATGGGCGGCACCTTCGAGCCCCTATCCGGCATGATCGGTCTCCTCATTACATTCGCAATCATCAATATGACAGTCATCTTTTTCGGTGTAGCGATGATTTATTATACTTAGGGAGGCCTCACAATATTCCTGGTGATTTTTTATAGACTGATTTCTTCATTCCATTTGAAAGCATAAGTGCTATAATAAACATGAGGTATTCCAAAATGTTGAAACCTTGATTGATAACACGGAGCGATTTAAATAGTACGGTATCATGTTTTTGAAGGGCATTAAATATACCGTTCATAACGAATGTACCAGAATGATAGATTATGATAGAAAGGCAAATCCAGAAAATGGGGAGTTTATAAAAAGCGAGTGATAAATTGGGCTTTACTGAAAACATGACAACCATTGCCCATAGGATTAATAGCGAGCCCTCTATATTCAGGTTAAGACCTGGAAAATGGGTCCAGCCTGTTATATAATGGGAGGATATAAAACTGATGATACAGAATAAAATTATAGATAGATACGCCAGTCTTCGGAACTTTAATTGTTCAATCCATTGTGACAGAAACGCAATGACCAAGGTAAATTCAACTGGGATGTAAAAATGATAGAGGGTGTAAAGTGGGAAGTTCAATTTACCTCTATCAATATAGAAAACCAGAACTTCAACGAGTAGTGCCCACAAAAAAATATACCTGAATATCGTAAGCGATCGATCGTGAAGATAAACATAAAAAGAAATGCCGCAGCAAATTACAAGCAATAGCATGTAAACACGATAAAGAATATAAGCAACACATTCGATTGAAATATCCTGCGGCATAACTTTCGCCTATTTGAAAGATGAAAATTCTTTAATAACATCTTCGAAATTATCACTATCTCCCTTTAATTCTTTCATAGTACGCGGAGGGTTTGTTTCCGACTGCATCGTGTCCGCAACTTTGGATCCCTTTCTGTTCATTATTGATGTATTTTTTTTGCTTGCCGAGACACCGAGATCGTTACCGTCGATGTCCATTCCTACTGCAACGAGGGTTGTTTCACCAGGATTTTTAAGTTTATACTGCGTTTCATTATCAACCTCCTCCGGAAGAACGCCGCGAGCTTGATAAAAGCGTAGTCCCTCACACTTGGGTTGCGACAAGATCATCATCAACATTTCTTTTCCAATTTCAACAGCAACAATCCGGTTATCGAGCGAAATTTCAAGGCTATTCACCAGTTGATCGCTAATCGCAATGGCTTTATCGAGAAAATCTAATTCCTTTGTATCGGTATTTTCTTTGTCAGTACCATCTGAGTTCTCTTTCTTGCGTTGTCTCAACTCGTCCAATTCCTTTTTTAACCGTTTCAAGTCACTCTCTTCCTTGGCCAAATCTTCCCAATACTCATTGATTATCATGATGCTGGATTTGTCATGGAAGAAAGCTCCATAGCCCGTTACTTCACTATCATTAGCAAGTTTATACTCGATATCAATCTCTGACAGGGAGCCGGGAGAAGTGGAGGTTACCGCCCTTGTTTTAAGCACACGTTTTCTTTCCATGATTGTTTATGTTATACAGGTTTACAATAATTAAAAGTATCATTCAGAAATGGATAAATTTACCTGGGTTCCGGATCCTGGGCTTGATGTGATGGTGAATGCCGAATTGATCAACTCTGCTCGCCGCTGCATATTCCGCAGGCCAGCTCCTGATGCATTGAGATTTTTATTTTCATCATGCCCGGTACCAAAGCCTTTCCCATTATCAATAATAGATAGACTGAATCCCTTTTCATAAGACATAAGAACCTGAATGTAATTCGCTCCTGAATGTTTTAAAATATTATTGAAACACTCTTGTACAATGCGGAAGAGCATAATTTCTCTTTCATAGCCCAAAGAGACGTGGCTTCCGGAGACAATTAACTGCGTATCATATCTGCCGGTCCGCTTAATTCTTGCTAGTTCGTTCACGAGGCTTTGGTAAAGACCGAACTCCTTGACAAAGTCACCATCAAAACTCTTGGTAATCGCACGGAGATTTACAATTGATTTATCAATAACTACGAGGGCTTCATGAATATGCACCTCCTTCTCGGAGACCTCAGCAACTTCCTCCAAAATATCAAGATTAATTCGGGCTACTACAAGGAGCTGGCCAATGTCGTCATGCAATTCCTGCCCGACTTGTTGTAGTATGGCGTTTTGAATCTCAAATTGCGATTGCAATATCTCTCGCGCATATTCATTACGCAGATTGGATATTTCTAGCAAACTGTTCCGTTTTCTATTCTGATAACTTACAATCGCGACTATAACTACAATGGACAGAAACAAAATAAATAAAGAGCTTCCTACAACTGTAATTATAATTTCCCGGTCGGAGGCTTGCATATCTGAATGATCAATATATCCCAAGGTAATGTAAAATTCATCTTAGCGCAAGTTGATGTTACCTTTTGATATATACGTGTTAAATCAGCCCCTCTGCATTAGCTTTTCCGAAAGCTTCATTAAAGATGCTGTTGGCCAATATGAGAATGCTTTTGTCTCGTGTCATATTTCAATCAAACACTCACAGTCAGCGCCTGCTTCACCAAACTCATAATGTATTCCAGATTCGTAGTGTCATGCACTTTTATCTCATAATCCCCATTGCCCCAGGTTGCGACATTTGAAACATCCCTGGACAGATTTTTTGGACCATCCAATTGTCCTTTTTTTAGGTTAATCCACCATTTCAGACTTGTTTTCAAAACAAGCACATCAGCAAAAAATTTTCCTTTCACCGTAAACCCGATCACCATCTTTTGTGGCTTAACCTCAATATCAGGTCCAAGGTTAAGGATCGCATTCTTAAAAGTCTCATATAGCTCAATAGTCTCGTCGCTTTTACCAGACAAATGACCTTCTTCCGGGTAAGGTTTGGTTTCTTTTGCAAGCTTGCCAATTTGCCATACGCTTCGTTGTATTCCACAATGAAGTCCGCCCGGTAATCGAGCATCAGATTGAGATACGAAGATTTTGAATGTCCTTTTCGAGTTTAAAAGGTACTTCGCTGAGGGGAGAGAGGGCAGATTGATTGGTGGTGAAGATTTGCATGCAAGCGTTTTCAATAATTCTCTGTATAAATCACTTCCGGGTTCAAAACCGTAAAAAGTATACAACAACCCTGAATTCGTATGCATACCGGCCCCGTTTTCACCCCGACCTTTGATGCATCATTTTAAAAATCAGAGATCATGAAAACCATTTTAATTACAGGAGCAAGCAGCGGTATTGGTAAAGAAACTGCTAAGTTATTTCACGCCAAAGGCTGGAACGTTGTCGCTACCATGCGCAATCCGGAATCCGACATTGAACTAGGGGAATTAGAAAATATACTGGTTGCCAAACTGGACGTGCTTGATCCTTCCTCCATTGATCATGCTGTGAATGAAGGCATTGCCAGGTTCGGGCAGATTGATGTTTTGTTGAATAATGCCGGTTATGGCGCGTATGGTGTGCTTGAATCTTTTTCGAGGGAGCAGATCATTCGCCAGTTTGATACAAATGTGATCGGGTTGCTGGATGTGACAAGAGCTTTACTGCCGCATTTCCGCAGCAACAAAAGCGGGATTATTATCAATGTATCGTCGATTGGTGGCAAGATGAGCTTTCCACTCGGGACCTTGTATCACGGGACAAAATTCGCGGTCGAAGGCATTTCCGAATCGCTGAACTTTGAAGTGCAGGAGTTTGGCGGAAAGGTCAAAATCGTAGAGCCGGGCGCGATCGCTACCGATTTTACGGGCCGCTCGCTGGATTTCAGCAATGATGAAAGCATGACGGAATACCAGCTGATCATCGGTAAATTGCTGGCAGCAACGCAGGCCATGTTTGGAGACGCCTCCCCAGCGAGCGTTGTGGCCGGTGTGATTTTCGAAGCCGCCACCGACGGCACAGACCAACTGCGCTACACGGCGGGCGACGACGCAAAAGCCATTATTGCCCAGCGCCAGCAGGCCGACGACGCCACTTTTACCGGCATCATTAAATCCCAGTTCGGTTTGTAATTTAGAGATTATTTACGCCTCATTGTCAGCACAATGAGGGTATCTTTGTTTTTATGAGCACAAATATTCACCTGCACACCATCGAGGAACTGTTGAAATTTTTCAGGCTTGACCAGCCTGTGCACCACCCGCTCGTGGCGATCATCGATTTCAGCCAGGTTCGCGAGGCGGACATTGGGAATACCAAAATCTCGACAGATTTCTACACGCTGATTTACAAAACTTACAACCGGAATCACGTAAAATACGGGCGGAAGCTGGTCGATTTTACAAATGGAAGTTTGATCTGTCTGGCACCCAATCAGATACTGGAAATGGACGACGATACCGATGGATCATCGCAGCCATTGGGTTGGGGCCTGGGCTTCCATCCCGATCTGATCCGGGGCACGCCGCTGGGTGACAAAATGAAGAGTTACAGCTTTTTCTCCTACGAGGTTTCAGAAGCGCTGCATTTGTCGGAAAAGGAAAAGCAGATTTTGACGGACTGTGTTCAAAAAATCGAAGCTGAACTACACGAAAATATTGATGTGCACAGCCAGTCTATCCTCGTATCGGGCATTGAAATGCTGCTAAACTATTGCTCCCGGTTTTACGGCAGACAGTTCATCACCAGAAAAATCTCCAACAATGCGGTAATCGTGCAGGTGGAGAAGCTGCTCAACGAATATTTCAGCCTGGGAGACCTCAGCGAACGCGGCCTGCCGACGGTCAGATACCTGGCGGAACAGGTAAATTTATCGCCCAATTACCTGAGTGACCTCCTGAAAAAAGAAACCGGCAAAAACGCGCAGGACCATATCCACTATCACTTGATCGAGGAAGCCAAAAACATCCTTTTAAGCAGCAGCCGCTCAATTGGCGAAATCGCCTACGGCCTAGGCTTCGAATATCCCCAGTATTTCAATAAGCTCTTTAAACAAAAGACCGGGACGACACCGGTGGCGTTCAGGAATATGAATTAAAAATAGGTCTTCACCGCGAAGTTGAATTGGTCAATGAATATCTTTTTAAACGGGCTGATATTATTCTGCTCGTAAAAGATTAGCATTGCTTTTTTGTATTCAACTGCGTCGACGGTCCTGAAAGAGATTGGGCAGTGTTGGTGAGCAATCAGAATTGCATTACTGACAATGCGGGCTGTTCGTTTATTACCATCATTGAATGCCTGAATATATGACAGCAATACCAAGGCTAGCAGGGATTTTTCAAACACATTTTCTTTCCGGTTGATCAATCTGCACATATCTTGCAGCGCTTCCCTGATCTGGTGTTCATTGTCGAGCGGCTTATAGTTTGTCCCGGAAATACCTACACGCCTTCTCCTGATATTGCGGTCAACGTCAAGGTCCTTGATGAGAAGGCTATGGATATCTTCTATTCGCGCGATGGACAAAGGCACTACATAATCAGGGTTCTCCACAATGAAGTTGATCGCTTCTTTGTGATTCAACAACATGGTCGCATCATCCTTGGGCTTGCCGGCGGCAGTTTCTTTATCCTTTAATAAACGTTCGGTCTCCAGCAGCGAATAGGTATTACCTTCGATTTGTGAGGACTTCCAGCTTAGGTCAATAGCAAGCCTTTCCATTTCCTTACTGTAGGCGGCCGGGCTCATCTCGGCCACATTATTGCGGAACTCTTCTTGCAACTTTTGCAGGCGATTTGCTTCTTCGACCGTGAATAGATCTACATCCCAGAGTACTTCGGTGATCAACTGGAAATTGAAATCTTCCTGAATCTTTCGCTCGTCTATTTCCTGTTCGAAATAAGCAGCCATGTCCAGTTGACCAAAAAGCTTATTTGCCGGACTAACCACATACCTTGTCGCTCGCGTTTGACCCTCCACCAATAGCTGGCCCGTTTCAACCAGTGCGGCGATAGCTCTTTTGGTTGTCGCGAAAGAACCTCGGCCTACCGCTTTATGGATCTCAACTGAGGAGGATAAGGGATGATCCTTTACGAAATCAAGAATATCAGAATCTTTTCGTGACATGATTACGGCTCATTTTATAGAGAATTAAAGTTCAAATTTAATAGAAAATGAGCTATAATTTTAGCATGGATGAGCCGTAAACCAATTATAGCTCATAACTGATCCAATTACGGATCAATTTTCGATATTTTTGAGCTGATTTCTAACTAGTCATGAGCCATAATCATTTTGCTTCCGATGGAAAGACAAAAAAGGACTGTCGCCAACAGTCCTCCAATTCCTAAACTTTCGCCCCCATCTTCTCGAAGCCTTCCCAAAGTACCTTCAGATCAAAAAGTGCCGACTTTTCGGCCGCATCAAACGGAATATCCGAATGATACAGCGCCAGATCGTGGACCATTTTGAGCGAATGCGCCAGCTCCTTACAGCCCTGACATTCGACGAGATACCAAAACTCGGCTTGGGACTCCGTCAGCGGGTCGCCGACATTTGATGCGTGACGTGCATCATTCGTTGGGTTGACTGAATTTGCATTCGAGTCAACACCGTCTCCATTTGACGTTTGCATTGTTTAATGGATTTGGATGAAAAGAAAGGAGAAGTCACTGCAAACGTCAACAAAGCGAACTTTGGCAGGTCCCGGGACTTTCACCCGTCTGCTTCTCCAGTGCCATTTCTGGCCTGCGTTTTGGTTGTCTGTTCATAGAAATTTTGTTAATCGTTTGCGGGACAAATATAGGGGAAAGATTTGAACCGCGAAGGATCAGTGAATTATCGGTTCAGCTGTGTAGGCATGCTTAGAAATATAACCTATCAACACAAGAGATGCAGCCAAATTGCTGAAAGCTGTACATTACTACCAAGCTATGAAGTCATAGCAGATGTCTAAAGTGTAGCCAGACATGATATACAAACATGTAGCTGAAACCCTGGATTGTTTAAACTAATTTTTATCTTAACACTTTATCCCTCAAAGCTACCCTTATGTCAAAAAAAGAAAAGCAATCCGGACTGTCGGAAATTGCTGACATGAAAGAATTAAAAGAAAGGTTTTCAGGCAAAAGTATTGACACTGAGTGCAAACAATTTCGCGCTTATGAAAAAGCATGGGACGCCAGAAAGCATGAAATAGACAACTATTGGAAACGTGCCACATATTTCTGGGCGTTTCAGGTAGCCTCGCTGACCGCGTACTCGTTAATGATTAATTCCACGAACTATAATTCCAATCCTCGTAATCATCCGTTCACGCTTTTCTTTTCAATAGCGATCGGCTTTGTGACAGCGCTAGCCTGGCTTCTGACCAATAAGGGAAGTAAATTTTGGCAAAGGCATTGGGAAAAACAGATTGATATCCTAGAAGATGAAATTACTGGCCCATTGTACAAAACCGTCTACGCTTATAAATCGCCAAAAACTTTCTCCGTATCAAAAATCAATGAGATTGTTAGTGCCTTCTTTGTGACAATTTGGTTGTGCTTCGGAGTTAATTATTTTCTTGAAAATTTAACTTTTGCCAGGCCTTGGTCTCGGATCGCGTACGAGGAAATTATTATATCCATAGCCACGGCCTACTCTGCTTACTCCATGTTATTTGATTATGGCCGTGGAAGGTTCGGACCCGCAAAATTTAACTATTATCGCCGAAATGCTTTTAGTAAAAAAGAGTCTGACGTTAAACAAGATGGTACTAAGTGAATAGACGGTGTCTTTATTTAAGCAATCCGAGAAACTCGAGTATCCAATCAACCACAGTTTTAGGCGGTCTTTGCAGCTGTATTTCAGAAACCTCAGGATCAGAAGCGACTATTTTTGGCTTTTTAAACCCAATGGCGTGTCCTCGATACCGTATTTCGTTTTTAGCTAGCCGAAGGATTTGCTCCACATAATCATAGCTGCCTTTGGGAAACCAGATCGGAGTGATACCAAGGTTCAGCAAGTACGCGTTGCGATCAGACACTTCTGTTGCATCGTCGGGCATTGATTCAAGTGAAAAGTGCTGTGGTCTGTCTTTATCTTTCAACTCTTTTTTGACGGCCCGGAAAACTTCCATCGTCCTGTCACGGCTGAGACTACAGCCAAGGAACAACAAACTACTCGTACGGTAGTGAAAACTTAGAACCTTCGGAATTGCTTTGGATAGGTCTAATTCCCCTTCACCGTAGGCAAGATCATATTGATTTTTGCTAATAATGCAATTAGCCGGATGTCTGATGTCACCATGTATTTTAATAACTGTCGTTTTATCCACATCAAGCAAATCAAGGATATTGGAACTCTCGAGTAATTGAATTTCGTCGCTTCCACCTGTGTCGAAAGCTTGCTCGATCACATGGTCGTAATTTGTAGTGATGATTGTGTCTGTGAAAAGTTCTGTTAGGCGTAAAGTCGTCTGTGTTATCGCACCAGTTTTCGAAAACACATCTTTGATTTCCTGGATAAAAGCATCATGACGGTCTCTTGCCTCGATCTCCTCAATCACCGCCTCGTAAGCTCCTGCGTCTAGTAACTCCGCCACGTGATCCGGATCGAGACCTGATGTTCTACCTTGTTGTAAAAGATGCCCCTTCCAAGTCGGAAAACCACATTCAACTGAAATGCCCGCTCCTATGAAAGGTACTACTGCCCCTTCTCTTAAAGCTTCGATCAATTGCTCAAATCGTTCTGTATTTCGATCAAACCAATGGGCGTCATTAAAAGTAGCATTGATATAATCTTCGCCCAACACCTGATTCCTTCTTTCTATTCTAAAAACCTGAAACTCCTGCTTATATGCTCGGAGATCACCAGCGAACAATGCTTTACTTGGATTAGATAGGTCAGTGATCTGATACCGTATTTTAATATCGAGCCCTTCGTCACCGTCCAGCCATTCATTAAAGTCCGCGAAGTATTCATAAAAGTTATGGTAGCCCTTCTCACACCAATTGGTCTGTGTAAGGGAGGGTAGCGCGGCCGCTGGGCTGTCTGAATAGATCTTGTCTAAAACACTCATGTGTTTATACTTTCGATAATGGTCTTTGAAAGCATAGTTTGTAGTTCTTGACTCTTTGTAATTTTCAATGAAAGAGAATTACATATTCTAAAAAGTTCTTCAATTTTAGAAACGATTCGTTTTTGTTCCTCAATAGGGGGATAAGGAATCTCAAATTGTTCAAGGATGCGTTTACTCAACCCCTCACGATTTGCGCCTATTTGACGTCCCCATATCATATTTTGAATAAATGGTGACAGTATACAGTAGTGGAGAAAGGAAGTTGATTCTACGATTGTCGGACGAATTATGGTCACATGTTGGCTTACATTAGCAATTTCTGCGTAAAGAGGGAAAACGGTACTGCGACCAAGCGACCCTCCTGTGATATTAAGCAAAATGTCATTTGGGTAAACAATGGTATTAGACATTTTACTATTCGTCTCCTCATCAATGTAAACTACATCATCTAGTTGGAGGCCATCATTTCGTATATTTTGAGATCGAAGGAAAAGAATCCCTGAACTGGAATAAACATTATTGCCTCCTCGTGGTGTGCTACCGGAGCCAATTTTATTCGCTATGTTTCCTAATTTCACCCACCTCCAACTCTCAGGTATCACGTGCGGTTGATCTTGGTCTCTAACGTCTTCCAACTCGACTTGCTTTTTGATCTTTCCTTCCATTTCTAGCCTTTGCTTCTCTGCTTTGATTTTTCTAAGCAGTTGGCTCGCGGAAACCTCTATCGAATTTTGCTTTACCAATTTTCCCATCACAGCCAATTGCAGGATTGTCTGTCTTAACTGTTCAACACTATCTTCAGTACAAAACAAGGTATCAAAATGTTCTGACAGTCTATTCCATGACTCTTGCAGTTCATCAGCATCAGCTGCGTTGGTAAGAGAAGCCAACAATGTTCTTACTAATGCTTGATGTGTAAATAGGTTTTTGGTTTGCTGGTTCTCCAACTCATCACATAAGGACATTAGTTCGTTGACTTTGGCAACAATGCGTTTTTGCTCTTCGATAGGCGGAAGTGGCACCGATAATTCTGCTACAAGGCCCATATTCAACCCTCTGCGTTGATTTTGGCCCGTTATTTCCCTTATTTCATAATAACGGTATTTTAAGGCGATAAAAAGGAATGAAGAATCAATCACTGATTGACTAAATGGAACTATACCAACTAATGACTGATTACAGGCAGCTCTCGTTTTAAGCAGCGCAACAGAAGCTCTGGTTTTCCCTTGCCCGTTTAATGCTATAAGCACAGTATCGGTAGGTAATATTTTACAGTTGCTATTCTTAAGACCTTCCTCGGTTATTCTCCCCTGGCAATCTTGGATTACACCTTGATTAATGTCTCCGGATACCAACCATTTAATATCGCCTCCATAATATTCAGGATTTCCAGTACTAGGTGTAGCTCCGGTTTGCAAATCACATAACTCTCCGATCCTTTTCCATTTCCAAGATTTTTGAATCGGAAACTCATTTATCAGTGGAGAGTTGAATTTTTGTTCTTTAACTGTTTTTCCTTGTTTGATGTAATATTGTTTACGAGCAATAACAAGCTCGTCTTCTATTGAATCTTTTAAGTAAGCGGCGTTCTCACTAAATCTACCACCAAGTGCTAATCCAAGAATTAATTGCTTCAAAGATAAAATCCCCTCAATACTTATATTACTAATGCTATTTGTCCTACCCTTAGATTTTACCCCTTGTGCATTGGTCCAAATTTCAAATCCATTTAAAATGCTATCTCCCATGCTCAACCCTGATTAGATAGTGCTTCTGCTAAAATAGCTTTTAACTGGTTGCGTAGGTCTGAAATACCTTGTTGTTCACGGTAATATTGAGCTAGCAGTTCATCTGGGTCATGGCTTACTTGTTCACCTATATGTGGATTTTTAAAGTCAAGGTTGTAATTCCTGGAGACAACATCTTCTGACGAAACTTTCCATGCCTGTCCATTTTCAACTCTTGCCGCAAATCCATCTTCTTCCGTGCCCCACCAACTAATTTCTGTTGCGAATTCTTCAAAAAGCATAGGGCGTGTTTTATTATAGTTTGTAATTCCCTCGGGGTAAGGGTGCTCGTAAAACCAAATGTGCTCCGTCGGTGTGCCCTTCGTGAAGAACAAGATATTCGTTCTGATTCCTGTGTAGGGATTGAAAACTCCATTCGGGAGGCGAACAATGGTATGGAGGTTACACTCAGTTAATAATTTTTCCTTTAACCGAGTCTGTACACCCTCTCCAAACAAAAAACCGTCAGGTAACACTATTGCTGCACGTCCTTCATTTTTTAGGATGTGAATTATCAGCGTCATAAATAGATTTGCTGTTTCTCGGGTTCGGAATGCTGAGGGAAAGTTATTTTCGATGCCGTCTTCTTCCATCCCACCAAATGGAGGGTTTGTCACCACCACGTTTACTCGGTCAGAATTCGAATAATCACGAAGGGGCCGGGAGAGTGTATTGTCGTGTCTTACATTTATTGGAACATCTATGCCGTGCAAAATCATGTTCGTAGTGCAAAGCATATGAGGCAATGTTTTTTTCTCTACTCCAAAGATTGTTTTTTGTAGCACTTCCTCATCTGCCGCCGATTTTACAAAATGTTCGCGCTTGTATTCAATCACGTTGGTCAAAAAACCGCCGGTGCCACAGGCTGGATCTAACACAGTTTCATCTAATTTAGGAGCGATCCGGTTGACTATAAACGTTGTCACAGCACGAGGCGTGTAAAACTCTCCTGCATTCCCCGCACTTTGCAGATCCTTTAAAATTTGCTCATAGATGCTGCCAAACGTGTGGCGGTCACCGGAAGCATTGAAATCAATTTCACATATTTTGTTGATCACCTGCCGAAGCAAAGTGCCTGACTTCATGTAATTATATGCGTCCTCAAATACATTTTTGATAACTAACGCGCGCTGGTTATTTTCTCCTTCGGTTTTCAGGCCAGTTTTAAATGTAGGAAACAATTCGTTGTTCACGAAGTTTAGAAGATCTTCCCCCGTAATGCCCTCTTTGTTTTTAGCCCAATTCCGCCAACGCAGTTTTTCTGGTAGCGGGGATTGATAATCATCTTCTGTTAATTCAAGTTCATCCTCTCTATCATCTACAATTTTTAAGAAAAACAGCCAAACCAATTGACTAATGCGTTGTGCGTCTCCATCCACACCAACATCTTTACGCATTATATCCTGAATGGATTTAATAATCCCCGAAACGTTACTCATGCTACTGATTCTTGTTTAAATAACTCGTTTTCTAACTCTTTTACTGCTTGTTCGTATTTTTCTTTTCCACCAAATATCTGTTTGATTATCTCAAGAGGAGTTCCAATATCGCTGAATGGTTTAAGTTTAAGCACCTTTGGGTTTTCGATACTGGAAACTCCTTTGTCAGCATACATGTCCAGCAGGCCATCTAAAACCTTCCTTGCCTGGTCGCCATACTTTGTAAAATAGTCACGCTTTTTTACATTGTTTGTTCTTTCCGCTCTAGTCAAAGGTGGCTGCCCAAAAGCCACGTGACATATCAAATCGAAATCACTGAAATCTTTGCCAACTAATTCAGCAAGACTCTCTAAATAAACTCCGTGTTCCTCTAACAGTTCAATAATTGCCTGTTTTTTATCAGCGTCATTCCACTTTGTCAAGAAATCGTTCAACGATTTAAATTCTTCTAAAACTCGGCTCTTACTAAAATCCCTATAAGATTCTGTGATTAGCTTGCCGTCGTCGCCCAGATACTCAATGCGCTCATTGATGATGTTCGCTTGAACACCACTTACAACAATTTTCCGTCTTCCATCACCATCGGGCTCTGGCCTGTCCTCATCTTCATTATCGTCATCTGGATCTGGATCTGGTGGTACTGGATCACCATCAGGTTCAGGCTCATAGATAACAACCGGGTCGCCATCAAATACGGGATCACTAAAATGCTCAGTCGCTTTTTTGAAATCCATAATGGTGAAAAAGAACTTGTTGTGCTCTTCATCAATACGGGTTCCACGACCAATTATTTGCTTAAAAGTGGTCATGGAATTAATGGTTTTATCAAGGACAATCAGCTTGCAGGTCTTGGCATCAATTCCTGTTGTCATCAAATCTGAGGTTGTCGCAACTACTGGAAATTTGCTCTCAGGATCAATAAAATTATCGAGCTCATTTTTCCCTTCAATACTATCACCAGTAATGCGCATCACATATTTTGGGTTATCCGTAGCTAGCTTGCCAGCAGCATTTACGATTGCCTTACGCATTCTTTCAGCATGGTCAATATCCTCGCAAAAGATGATAGTCTTTGAATAAGGATCAGTTGCTTTGAGCAATTGCATGACTCGTTGCGCAACCAATTTTGTCCGTTGGTTGAGCACCAGAAGTCTGTCCATGTCAGATTGGTTGTAAATCCGGCTTTCTATTTCAGTTCCAAGATCATCTGTCATTCCAGCGGGTGGTACCCAGCCATTAACATCCTTATCAATGTCAATTTTAACAACTTTATAAGGTGCCAAAAAACCATCCTGAATTCCTTGCCTTAAACTATAAGAATACACAGGTGTACCGAAGTATGTAATGTTAGAAGCATATTCCGTTTCCCTTGGCGTAGCGGTTAACCCGATTTGGATAGCATTCTTAAAATACTCAAGAATTTCACGCCATGAAGAATCCTCTGCCGCACTACCTCTATGACATTCGTCGACAACAATAAGATCAAAAAAGTCACGGGAGACACTTTTGTAAATCTTATCTACTTCATCAGGCCCTGTCATCGCCTGATAAAGCCCTAAATGAATTTCATATGACGGATCGATCTTCCGGTTCCTTATTTTGGTCATAACTGACCCAAATGGCTTGAAGTCGTTTACCAATGTCTGATCTGCTAGGATATTTCTATCAACAAGAAACAAAATTCGCTTTACAGCTTTCGCTTTCCACAACCTCCAAATTATCTGAAATGTGGTGTATGTTTTACCAGTCCCGGTAGCCATAACAAGCAAAATCCGCTTGTCCCCTCGTGCAACTGCCTCAATTGTCCTATTTATAGCTTCTACTTGATAGTATCGAGGCTCTTTGTTTGAACCATCAGAATAATATGGCTGCAAAACAAGGTGCTCTTCATCGTCCTTAATATTGTGTAGCTTCTTGTACCGCTTCCATAATGCCATTGGATTAGGAAAATGCTCAAGTGCAAATTCGATTTCTGTATCCTCCCCATTTTCTGGAACCTTATTATGCGAAGCAAATGCATCTCCATTCGAACTAAAAGCACTCGGAACGCCCAATATGTCAGCGTAGCCTAATGCTTGCTGCATTCCATGACTTACACTAAATGTATTATCTTTTGCCTCAACCACGGCAACCCTTGTCCCAGGTTTCCATGACAATACATAGTCCGCGAACTTTTTCTTTTTCTTATTTCTTGCTGACATTTCCCCGCGCACAATCACGGGTCCCGGAGTAAGAGTCACCTGTGTTCTTATTTGAGTATGCAAATCCCAACCAGCACCTGTAATTGCAGGAGTGATGAACATATTTTCTATATCCCGTTCGCTTAGTTCCTTTTTATCCATATTGATTTGCTACTAGGCATTTCGAATGTTGAGCTTTTTCAAGTACAAGTTAAAATATCAGAAAAATATTGATTTGGATTGCACTTAATTAATAGTACATCGAGTAGAGCAACCTCAACGCCTGATCTACTGAACTAATCTAAATCCCCCGCCCGCTCCTGATACTCATCCAACACCTTATCATTCATATACTCAAGCCTCTTCTCCAAAGACAATTCTGTAACCGCTTCATAGGAAATGAAAGTGCAAGACTCTTTCAAAGGCCCTTTCTCTAAAAGCGCGAAAACTGGCCGGGAGATTTCTTGCAGCACCTTTTCGCGCCGCTCGGCTGGGGCTACGATGTGGGCACTGATGTCAAGATTGGGTTGCAAGGCCATGAGATCGGCCATTCGGAGGATGCCGGAATAGATGGAAGTCGTATGTTCCACTTCAAAAGCACGAACGATCGACCGGCCTTTGATCCAGAGTACATCGATATTTTCAATGGTCCGAAGCGTGATGGTATCATAATTCAATGGCAGCGTGGTAAGGAGTGAGTCGGTTTCTGGTTTCCAAACTGCCAGGACTCTTTGCCTGTCACTTTTCGGCAGCCAGATTTTCAACTTCATTCTTTCGCCAATTCTGGATAGCATGGCCTGCACCCGGATCGACTCGCGCACATCCTCTTTTTCAGACTTCGGAGAAAATTCCTGCTCTTCCTTCGTCGGTACCGACACTTCGACTTCCTTACTTTCCTGCGTTTTAACGGTCAACGTGACCAGCTTCCGGCTATCACTTTCACTGAGCGGAAAACGCTTGGGAGTTGACAGTTGTCTTTTTAAATAGGATTCGATCCAATTCCCATCCTCCTCTTCAAAACGGCGTAAGTTTCCCCGCACCATATTGGTCCAGGCTACGCTCTTTTTGGGCAAGTTTTTAGTAAAAGAAAGGCTGGTCCAACATTCTTCATCATCTACCGGCAGTGCCTGATCGAGCGGAAGCCAGACGATTTCTTTAACCGGGAACCGCAGTGTATAAATATCATCCTCTGAGCTGTAAACTGGCGTATCGCTGATAAAGTAGTCTCCCGTAACTTCCAGGATACCAACCCAGCGGGATAACTTTGTCACATAAGCAATGAGTTTGTCACCTTTTTTGATAGCATTTGCCTGCATTTTTTGCGACTCACGAAATCCGGAAATCGATCGCTCGGTTTCAGTGAATGTCTGGTAGGTGTCGGGAGAGAAGAGGGTGATGTAGTATGCCATTTGCGTTTTTAAAACCTTTTATGTGCTGGTCGTCGATTCGCTTTCGAAGAAAATTACCCCAATCCGATCAATATGACTAATTAATTCATGATTTTCAATCTGATGATAAGCCCCCAGATCAATTTTATAGGGAAGCATCAAATCATCCAGCTCAATTTCAATCTTGAATATCAGCGATAAATCCAGCTCGGCGCCCACCAGCACCAGATCGATGTCAGAGCCGTTTCGGTAAGTTCCTTTTGCGCGGGATCCGTATAGAATGGCACGGTCTATTTGGGGATATCTGGCAAAGACGCCTTGAATGGCGTTTATCGTTTTTTCTGATAATCCGTACATCATTCTTCGTTGGCTTTGATCGCCTCCATTGTTTCCTGAAATGCTACGAAAAGCGGATAAAACTCGCTAACGATATTTTTGTAAATCTCCTCTGATATTTCTTCGTTGTAAGTGTGGCTGGTGAGGTTCCTGTTCTTAATCATTTCCATCCAATGATCGCCGTCTGTGATCAGGTCGGCACTGAAAGCCTGGCGGGTTGCATCCCTCGAACCTCTGATTTCTGAATTGCCCTGATAAATAAAGAAGTCCTGCATCACCTTCCAGGCCAGTTCGTGGGTGTACTCAAACGCTTGTATTGTTCCTTGCTTTTCAAGCTCGCTCAGCTCACGCTCAGAATCCAGTTGCACTGCTTCGCCAAGTTTTGCAAGTGCTTTTTTGTAGTTCTCAAAGCGCTGCTCCCAACGGATGTCCTGCTCTTTCATAGGTTCGTGGTTTTGCCATATTCAAGATAAGCTAACCATTCCAACTCATTACTTGGGATTTCGTGGCAGCTTTAAAAGCAAAAAACCCCGCTCAAAGCGAGGTTTTGTGACTCTTTCAATAAAATTGCAGAGAGAGAGGGATTCGAACCCCCGGACCTGTAACAGTCAACGGTTTTCAAGACCGTCGCAATCGACCACTCTGCCATCTCTCTAAAATGTTTCGGCGTATCCGAAACGTGGTGCAAAAATAGGAACAAAATCTTTAAGCGCAAGATTTGGGATAAAAATTTTTGAAAGTTATACGTTTTGCCACCACTTACATCTGTCACCAAAAAGGAACTCAGAATGCATTAAAATGTTTTTTATGAATAGCAATCTTACAGTTAGTAATCGACATGGCAGACAAACTCATTCAGGATATACCTTTTTCCATTCTTGATCTTGCGCCGATCACGGAAGGGAATAATGCAGCAATCACTTTCAAAAACAGCCTCCGGCTCGCGCAGCGTGTTGAGGAACTGGGATATAAAAGATACTGGCTCGCTGAGCACCACAATATGGCGAGTGTTGCGAGTTCGGCGACGTCCGTGCTGATCGGCTACATTGCCGGCGGCACAAAAACGATCCGCGTCGGCAGCGGTGGCATTATGTTACCCAACCACGCGCCGCTGGTTGTGGCCGAGCAGTTCGGTACCCTCGCGTCGCTGTACCCCGACCGCATTGACCTCGGACTGGGCCGTGCCCCGGGAACAGACCAGGTTACTGCCCGCGCGCTGAGACGCAATTACATGGAATCCGCGCAGGATTTTCCGGATGATGTGATCGCATTGCAAACCTACTTTTCAGCAGAGAACAGCAACTCCAAAGTACGCGCCATTCCCGGCGAAGGTCTGGATATTCCGATATGGATTCTAGGTTCAAGTACGGATAGTGCGAGGCTGGCGGCGCATCTGGGACTCCCTTATGCATTTGCAAGCCACTTTGCGCCAACGCAGTTTATGACCGCCATTGAACTCTACCGCCGCAATTTCAGGCCGTCGAAATACCTCACGCAGCCTTATGTAATGGCCTGTGTCAATGTGATCGCCGGAGATACCACCCAGGAAGCCGAGCGGCTTGCGACTTCTTTCTTTCAGCTAGCTACGGGCATTATCACGGGCAAGCGCCGGCCTTTGCAACCTCCTGTTGATAGTATGGACGGACTTTGGGGAGAATACGAAGAAGCCGCTGTGCGGGAGATGATGAAATACACATTCATCGGCGACAGAAAAAAGATCGGCAGCGATCTGGCGTACTTTCAGAAACATACCCAGCTCGACGAGCTGATGGTCACCAGCCACATCTACGATCCCGAAGCGCGGATCCACAGTTATGAAATTTTAAAAAGCGTACAGAATGAAAGTGTGCTCAGCGCTTGATTTATTCCTCAAAACACATTGTCGTTATTTCGCATAATTTTGGTAATTGCAGTCCGTAAATTACCACGTCATTAATCCAGAGAACCCTCACCGGCAAGAAGAAGAAGAGTTGCTTAACCGTTTGCGGCAGAGCGACAGGAATGCTTTTGCCGAGCTATACAGGAAGTACTGGCGACGGCTGTTCGATTCCGCTTACAAGCGACTGCTCCTGCGGGAGGAATGTGAGGAGATTATCCAGGAAATTTTCGTTGACATCTGGGAAAAAAGGGAAACGCTGATCATCACCGTTTCCCTGGAAGCCTATCTTTTCGGGGCACTTCGCTACCGTATTTACAACCTGATCCGTTCGAGAAAAATCCGGAATGCGTATCTGGACCACCTCACCAATACGCAGGAGGTTGAACAAAACTATATTGAAGACAGCCTGTATTACGAAGAGCTTGCCGGGGCTTTGGCGAAAAGCATTGAAAATTTACCTGAAAAGATCAGAAAAGTATATCAGCTCAGTCGTCGTGAAAACCTTAGTTACAAGGAAATTTCAGTCCGGCTGAACATTCCTCTCGATACCGTAGAGAAGCAGATGGGCAAGGCGATCAGGATTATCCGGGCCAATCTGAAAGATTTTACATTGTTGCTGATCTTGCTGGCAGAGCGTGGTTTTAAATGAGGTATCAGAAAAAAAGAATGCATTGAATGACGGAAGTCAATCCTGAGTGTTACTAGTAACTATTAAAGAAGTTTGATCATCAATGGACAGGGAGCGGTTACAATACTTATTGGAAAGAGAAAGGGGAGGGGCGGCTTCCGTTGAAGAGCGCGCGGAGCTGGAAGCATGGTACCTGAGTTACGAAAGTCAGCCTGATTTTACGAAACGCCTTTCAGAAAGGGCCTTGCCGGCATTGGAAGCAAGCATATTTGAACGAATTGAAAGTGCTCTGGAGCAGGAAAGTCCATCGCTGATCCAACCGGGAAGAAGAACGCTTTATGCAGGAATGCTGCGGATAGCGGCTTCTGTTCTGCTTGTTGTACTGGCTGGCGCCGGCATATACTTTTATCTGAGCCGGGCTGAAATGGTGCGGGAACAAACGGGTTATGGCGAAGTGCGTAAAGTAATGCTCCCCGACGGTTCGGAAGTGACCCTGAATGGTAACTCGGAAATCACCTATCTTTCCAACTGGGGGAATGAGCAGCTTCGCGAAATTAACCTGAAAGGGGAGGCTTACTTCAAAGTAACCCACACCAGCGACAATCGTAAATTCCGTGTCCGTACCGCGAAGGATTTTAGCCTTGATGTACTCGGAACGCAGTTTACCGTGGCCAGCAGAAAAAGCGGCACGCGCATTGTGCTCGCCCAGGGGAAGGTACAATGCAATCTGAACGCTGCTGAAAACGAGACGCTCATTATGAAACCCGGAGAAATGGTGAAGTTTACCGGTAACCCTTCCGATTATGTACGCAAAAACGTGCAAGCCTTCGAGTATTCAGCCTGGAAAGAGCATAAGCTGATTTTCAACAACACTACTCTTGAAGAAGTGTCACAGATATTGGAAGACACTTACGATTTCAAAATAAATGCAGAAACCCCCGAGCTGTTGACGCGCAAAATCACAGGCTCTGTGCCAACAGACAACATTGAGATACTTATCCAGGGTATCGCCGAAGCTTCGGGCGTAATCATCGCTCAGAACGGCAAGGAACTAACAATTACAAACAGGAAAAGGCAATAAACACAGTCAGTACGCAAATTCTGTTTGCGAAAACTGTGCACTTTGATTTAATAAAATAGATTATTAATTAGTAAATTATTTGTATTTTAAAATATAAACTGTTGATTTAAAGGCAAGTTGAATTGTGTGGGCAAGTTGAAGTATTGCCATTTCATAAAATTTTCAATCCGAAATGGCGGTAAGGCGAAGGAAATGTTACTATACAATCACAATGCAGAATTAAATGCTTGTGATCCAATCATTTCCTTACTTAAACAAAACCCTTTTGCAGCCTTTGCCTATGAAACGATTAATTATTACACTCAAACTTTTTGCGCTTTGCAGTTGCTTCCTGGCACAGGCAACCGCGCAGTCCATTGCACTTTCGCGGGTGGACAAAGTCACTGCTCCCAAAAGCGACGTGGAGCAAGCTGTCACGCTGGAAAGTAAGCTGCGGGACCTCGAAAAGCAGTTTAATGTATCCTTTCTTTACAATTCCGGGTACGTGGCCGGCATCAAAATCAAGGATTCAGGAAAAGCATCGTCCCTTGAATCTTACCTAAAAAGAATCCTGGAACCCAACAAGCTGGCATTCCGGAAATTGAGGGACAACTTCTATGTGATCTACACCAAAGAAGAGATCGAAGACAGGGAAGGGCAGAAGTCACAAAAAGATCAGAACACATCGGGTATTCAGCGTTCGCAAGCAAATGCGCTCGCTTCTGCTACCAATGTCAATCCGGCTGCATTGACGGTTTCAGGCGTTGTTGCGGATGCGGTTACTGGAGAGCCGCTACCCGGAGCAAGTATCATTATCAAAAATACAAGCAACGGAACAACCACCGATAACACAGGTCACTATACGTTGTCCAATGTACCTGAGGATGGTACGCTGGTTTTCTCTTTCATCGGTTACCTCTCGTCTGAACTTCCGGTCGATGGAAGATCGGTTATTGACATGAAGCTGTCGGCTGATTCGAAGGCACTTTCGGAAGTGGTCGTGGTAGGTTACGGTTCTGTTTCCAAGAAAGATGTTACCGGTGCAGTCTCCTCTGTGGGCGGAAGCGAAATCCAGAACATGCCGCTTCGCACCGCATCTGATGCATTGCAGGGCAAAGCGGCCGGAGTAATGGTGACGCAGAGCAGTGGTAGTCCGGGATCTGCCGGCGTGGTGCGGATCCGCGGTATTGGTTCGATCAATAATTCAAATGAGCCTTTGTACATCGTTGATGGTCTTCCGCAAAGCGGGATCGGCTGGCTTAACCCGAATGATATCGAGACGATGGATATTCACAAGGATGCTTCGGCTGCTGCTATTTACGGATCACGTGCTTCAAATGGATTGGTGATTATCACCACCAAAAGAGGTACCAAATCTGAATCTGTGAATGTTTCATTTGACAGCTATTACGGGCTGCAATCGCCTTGGAAACGCCCTCACATGCTGAATGCAGAGGAGTTTATCACATACAAAAACCGCGCTGCCGAGGCAGTGGGCGTCACTCCGCCGATTTCTCCTTCCATGAAGGAACAGGCGCTGGCATTTGTGCGCGCCAATACCGGACAGGAAGGTACCGACTGGTGGAAATACATCACACAGAAAAACGCGCCGGTGCAGAGCTACAACATTACTGTATCGGGTGGAAGCAGGAAAGTGGATTTTGCTTCATCGGTAGGTTACATGGATCAGAAGGGGATTGTGCGCGGGTCCGACTATCGCCGTATTTCGTGGCGAAATAATGTGAATGCTGATATTAATGAGCGTGTGCGGCTTGGAAGCAACATAGCTGTCGTATACGAAAGCCGTCGGAATATCGACGAGAACAATCCATTCTCCGGTACCATATTCAGCGCGATGACTGCCGATCCGATCACGCCGGTTTACCGGGATAACCTTACCAATATCCCTTCTTTTTACCAGACGATCATGCAGAATTACGATGCGAGCAATGCATTTTCAAAGTATGCAGGTGTACTCTATTCTAACAAGCCAAACCCGGTTGGTCAGATCGAAAGAATGCGCCAGAGTATCTGGGAAGGAATCAGTTTAAAAGGTGGTGCCAATCTGGAAGTGAAGATCATCGAGCCCCTCAAATTCAGAAGTAATTTCGGTTTGGATATCAACCGTGCATTGTCGAATGGATTTACGCCGCAATACTATCTCAATGGATATGATTACAGTAACTTCAACACGGTGAGCAATTATTCGTATTGGTCCAATTACTTTGTCTGGGAAAATACGCTGGCTTTTGATCAGGTGTGGGGCCAGCACCGCGTGAATGCGCTGGTGGGTACATCGGCGGAGCAAACAAAAGGACTTGAATATGGTGCATCCAAGCAAGGTGTCGTGAACAACGATCCTGATATGCGGATCATCAACTCCGCTACCATCAACCCGGCTGCCTCAGGTTATACTTACTCGAATGCACTAAATTCATTCTTCGGAAGGGTAAGCTATTCGTACGGAGGCCGCTACGTTCTGACAGCCAATGTGCGCCGCGACGGGACTTCACGCTTTGCAAAAGATTACCGCTGGGGCACTTTCCCCTCCGTTTCCGCCGCATGGAACTTTACTCAGGAAAGCTTCATCAAAGACGCCGCTCCGAAATGGCTGACGAGCGGAAAGCTGCGGGCGAGCTATGGTATGATAGGAAACCAGAATGTATCTAACGGTGCGTATCTATCGACTTATGGAAACAATGGGCGCTATCTTTTTGGAAATAATACAACGGCTTACCTGGGTGCAGGCCGGAGCAGCATTGGAAATGCTATGCTGCAATGGGAAACCTCCACGCAGACTGATCTGGGTTTAGATCTTGCATTCCTGGATGGTAAGCTCAATTTCACTGCCGATTATTTTAATAAGGCAATCGATAACATGCTGCTCATTGTCCCGTTGCCGACCACGCTGGGATATCCCAACTCGCCTTGGTCGAATGCAGGTAAAATGGTGAACAAAGGCTGGGAATTTGCAGTTGGATACGACAATGCGGTTGGTGATTTTCAGTATGGCATTAAGGCGACTTTCTCGACTTTTACCAATAAAGTGACTACACTGGGCGGCGGCGAGCCGATCTATTCCACAGCCCACCTGGGTGAAACGATCAGCAAAACAGAAGAAGGAATGCCAGTAGGTTATTACCTGGGCTGGCTGACCGACGGGATTTTCCAAACACAGGACGAGGTAAATGCAAGTCCGCAAAAAGGGCTTTCTTCCCCCGGCGACATCCGTTTCCGCAACATCAATGGTGACAACATTCTGAATGCTGACGACCGCACGAAAATCGGGAACCCCTGGCCGGATTTCATTTATGGTTTTACGGTGAATGCAGCTTACAAAGGATTTGATCTGAGCGCATTCATCCAGGGCTCGCAGGGAAACGACGTCATGAACATCCTGCGTTACGACACCGAGGCCGGAACAGGCTGGTACAATGCACCGAAAGGTTTTCTTGAAAAAGCTTGGAATGGTCCGGGTAGCACAAACGAGTATTATAAAATCTCGCAGAATGCAGGTCTTAACACGAATGTGTCCTCTTATTTTGTGGAAGACGGATCTTACATGCGGATGAAAAACATCCAGCTGGGTTACAGCCTTCCGGCCGGTCTTTTACAAAAGGTTAAGACCAAGCAGGTGCGGTTGTATGTAGGCGCTCAAAACCTTTTTACCATCACCAAATACAGCGGACTTGATCCTGAAATGGGATCGACAGACCCTAAGCTGATGGGTATCGACCAGGGGTATTTCCCTCAGGCGCGCACCTGGATGTTTGGTATCAATGCGAAATTTTAAATAAATCCACTCTCGAAAATATTCTTAAAACAGGAATAAAAATATGAAAAAATTATCATTCATGATGCTTGTATGGTGCCTGGTTATGACCGGCACATCCTGCTCCGATGAGTTTTTAGACCGTACCCCGCCGGGTAATTTGACTGACGAAACATTTTACAAATCACCAGATGCCGGTTTTAAATCACTGATCACCTGTTACCGCGGATTTTACGATTTCTGGGGTTATGAGGCTGCGCGTGCCGAATTGGGCAATATGACCACCGACGACAGCGACAAAGGCGGCTCGGATGCAGGTGACCGTCCGTTCGTAACCGACCTCGGTTTTGGCCGCGCGATCGCATCCAATGAAACGCTTACGGGTTACTGGACAGCACGTTACAATGCGATCGGAAATTGCAATGTGGCATTGGAAAAATTACCCGCAGCGGATCTGATCGATGCGAGCGGAGCGCCGCTGGACGAGACCCTGAAAAACCGCTATCTCGACGAAATCCGCTTTTTAAGAGCGATGTTTTACTTTGAGCTGGCCGAAGTTTTCGGGGGCGTGCCTTTGGTGACAAAAACGCTCACCGTGGATGACCGCACGAAACTGAACCGCGCTTCAAGCAAAGAAATATTTGCATTCATCGAATCGGAACTGCTGGCAGTTAGCAGTGATCCTGCCATGCTCTCGGCCACGAGCATTCAGCCTGGCGAGATCGGGAGAGCGACGAGGGAAGCGGCGCTGGCATTGTTGGCACGGACTTATCTGTTTTTTGCCAAAGATGATGTTGCATTATATGCAAAAGCCCGTGACGCAGCCAAGAAAGTAATCGACTCCAAGGCATTTGCGCTGCATCCGCAATTCCAGGAAATTTTTCTGGAACATGGTTACAAGACCAAAGAAGCCGTGTTTTCCATTATCATGGGCGATGATCCCGCTATTCCTATTTACGGCAGTACAACTCCTGTATATTGCTCGCCGCGCGGGGCAACAGGTGGCTGGGGCTTTGATATGCCTACGCAGGACCTGGTAAATGAGTTTGAGCCGGGTGATCCGCGTTTACTCTTCACCGTAATCCAGCCGGGTGATGTGTTCCCAAAAGTAAACGGAACGAAAGAAGTCCTGGATTTTTCTACTTACCCTAACACAGGTTACCACAACAGGAAAGTGTACCTCCCCGAAGTACGGCGTGGTCAGGGCTGGGGAAATGACGCGTGGACTTACCATCCGATCCGCTATGCCGATGTGCTGCTGATGTATGCAGAAGCGTTGATTGAAAGCGGAGGCAGCAAAGCCGAAGCCGCAGATTATATCAACCAGGTTCGCAAGCGCGCTTCGGGCAGCATGAGAAAAGATGTGGAAGCCGTGTCAAGGGTTACGAGCATTGCCGAGAAAGCTTTGCCCGATGTGAAGGCAACCGACGATCTGCGCAAGGCGGTCCGCCACGAACGGCGCGTAGAACTTGCTATGGAATACCACCGTTTGTTTGACCTTATCCGGTGGAATTCATTGGTAGAAACCATGAAGACCTATTC
Organism: Dyadobacter sp. HNCC25DJ183; assembly: GCF_056895175.1. Taxonomy (NCBI): domain Bacteria; kingdom Pseudomonadati; phylum Bacteroidota; class Cytophagia; order Cytophagales; family Spirosomataceae; genus Dyadobacter; species Dyadobacter sp. HNCC25DJ183. The sequence goes on along the minus strand of NZ_JBXHAP010000004.1, from coordinate 451,154 downwards.
TCAGAAACCTGCGTCCAACGGCAAGGGGAATAATTTTACTGCGGGGAAAAATGAAGTCTTCCCTGTTCCGCAAATTGAGATAGACAGATCAGGCGGATCTATCACCCAAAATCCTAATTATTAAAGATTACAGACTTGCCACATTAAAGATGTGGCAAGTCTGTGTTTCTACATTGTAAATTAGTCCGACGTATCTGACTGATCAGTAACATACCTAATATGTTTCAAGTGAAAAAAATCTTGTATTTGAGCGGGCTGCTGTCTATCGGCCTGTTAAGCATTGCCTCCGCTCCGAAAAAGGAACAGCCGCTGTTCAGGGCTGTTGATCCCCGGCAATCTGTTCCGGTCAATGTGCCGGATTCGAGCCGGTTTACCTACACAACGATTGTCTCGGGCTTAGATGAGCCTATGGAAATGGCCATTTTACCAAATTACGACATTGTTGTGGCGGAGAGGAAAGGCGGCGTCCGCTACTTTGATAACAAGACCAAGGAACTCTCGACCATCTCTCAGTTCAATGTTTTCAGTGGCATTGAGGACGGTTTACTCGGGGTAGCCGCAGATCCTGATTTCAAGAATAACAACTGGATCTACTTCTACTACGGCGTCGGCGGCGACAGGCACGTCAGTCAGTTAACGCGCTTTGAACTGAAAGGCCGTAAGCTGATCCAGGAGTCTAAAAAGGTGCTGCTCGAAGTGCCAACTCAGCGACAATATTGCTGCCATTCAGCCGGTTACCTCACCTTCGACTCAGCCGGATTTTTATATTTGTCAATTGGCGACAATACCAATGCAGAAGAGATAGAAGGACATAACCCGATAGATGAAAGACCGGGAAGGGAATTGGCGGACGATCAGGCATCGACGGCTAACAGCAATGATTTTCGGGGGAAAATATTGCGGATCAAGCCGGAGGCGGATGGAACTTACAGTATTCCTGACGGTAATTTATTTCCAAAAGACGGTTCACTCGGCAAGCCCGAAATTTTTGCAATGGGGGTGAGAAATCCATTCAGAATGTCGGTAGACCCTAAAACCAAGTACGTGTACTGGGGAGATGTGGGCCCGGACACCGAAGTGCCGGCCAGTGAAGGGAAGCTGAGCTATGACGAGATTAATCAGGCACGCAAGCCGGGCTTTTTCGGATATCCCTATTTCCTCGGTGATAACGAGGTTTTCCCGGACTATGATTTTGAAACTAAAAAAGAAGGCCCCGGAAAAGATCCGAAACGCCCGATCAATGATTCGCCGAATAATACGGGCGTGAAAGAGCTGCCAGCCGCGCAGCCTGCATTCATCTGGTACGGAAAAGGCCCTTCGAAAAAGTGGCCGCTGGTGGAAAAAGGAGGAGCGAGCGCCATGGCTGGCCCGGTGTATTACAGTGATCTTTACCCCAATGCGCCCTACAAATTGCCCGAATATTACAGCGGGAAGCTATTTATCTACGATTGGATCAGGAAGTGGATTATGGCTGTCACAATGGATAAAGAGGGGAATTATGTAAGTATGGAGCCTTTTCTGCCTCAACTGAAAGTGGTGGCGCCCATGGACATGCAGATCGCCCCGGATGGTGCCGTTTACCTGCTGGCTTATGGTACCAACTGGTTTGCAAGAAACACCGATTCTGGGATCATCAGGGTTGAATATTCGGAAGGTAACCGCAATCCGGTTGCTTCATTGAAAATCGACAAGACCATAGGAGCGGCCCCGCTTACTGTTGCGTTGTCGGCCAAAGATTCAAAAGACTTTGACGCGGGTGACAAGCTTTCCTATTCCTGGAAAATCGGTGGTAAAACTGCTGCCGGCAAAGAGTTGAAGCACACATTCAGTAAGCCCGGAACTTACAATGTAGTATTAACCGTGTCCGACCAGAATGGGGGCAAAGGAACAGCCACCACGCAGGTAAAAGTAGGGAATACGCCTCCCGACGTGACGATAGCAACAAACGCAAACCGCACCTTTTACTGGGATAATTCAGCATTTGACTACCAGGTAAAAGTGAGCGATAAGGAAGACGGGAAGGTTGATCAGCAGCGTGTAAAAGTGAGCTTCAATTACCTGCTTTACGGAAAAGACCTAGCAGGCGCCCTGACCTCCGACGGGGAAACTGATCTCCGTTATGCAAGCACCGCTAAGCTGTACGCTTCGCTGGACTGCAAAGCTTGTCACACACCTGATACCAAATCAATCGGGCCTGCATTGAAGGAAATCGCTAAAAGATACGCAGGCAAAGAAGGTGCCGATGCGCTTCTCGCCCGCAAGATTATCACCGGAGGAAGTGGTAACTGGGGATCGTATCCCATGCCGCCGCACGCAGATTTATCAGAAACGAATGCCAAGGAAATAGCGGGCTATATCTTATCAATGGGGCAGGCAACGCAGAAAACGCCTTTGTCGAACAGCATGAAGCTTACGGAGCACATTGGGAAAGGAAACGAAGGCGCCTACGTTTTGCATGCGTCGTATGCAGATAAAGGTGCAAACGGCATTGAATCCCTGAAAACCGCCAGCCATATTGTACTTAAAAACCCGCTGATCCAGCTGGAAGATTACCACGAAGGCAATGTGAATGTAGTAATCGCCACGAGGAACACGGGATATATTTCGTACATCGCTCACATTACCGATGGTAAGTACACCCGTTTCAATGCCATCGATCTAAACCACGTCAAGGCGATCCGGTTCCGCATTCAGGAGCAGGGAGTCGGCGGGACTATCGAAGTTCGGCAGGGTTCTAAGGATGGTTTGCTACTGGGAAGCTTGAAAGTGCCGGAGGGGAAAGTTGCAGATCCGAAGACGGATTGGAAAGAATTAGTAATGCCCGTTACCTCGTCCAAAGGGGTTCACGATCTGTTCTTTGTTTTTAAAAATGAAAACAAAAAAGGTCCGCTGTTCCATATTGACTGGATGTATTTTGAAAATTGACCCTTACCCGAAAACAGATATGATGAACAGGCGCAAATTCATTTGCAATACCGCAATTTCAGCAACAGGAATGATCATCGCCAGCAAAGCGATGGCTTTGGGAAGCGACTTTAACGCAGCCGCAGGAAAACGGATCGGGATCATTGGATTGGATACCAGTCACAGTGAAGTATTTACCCGGATGATCAATGCGGGCGGGGTTGATATGAATGGATACAAAGTAGTGGCAGCTTACCCGCACGGCAGCAAAGACATTGCATCGGCGTTGAAAATGAAGCCTGACGTGATTAATGCAGTGAAAAGCCTGGGCGTGGAAATCGTGGATTCCATTGAAGAGCTGCTCACAAAAGCCGACGTGATTTTACTAGAAAGCAACGACGGAAGGCCCCATTTGGAACAAGCTCTGCCCGTTTTTAAGGCCGGTAAAAGGATTTTTATTGACAAACCCATTGCTCCCTCCCTGGAAGGTGCAAAATCCATATTCAAGGCTGCCGCACAATACAATACGCCCGTTTTCACTTCTTCCGCGCTTCGTTTCGATGCGAGCGTACAGAAAGTAGCGGGCGGTTCGATCGGCAGCGTAACCGGTGCCGACGTGTACACTCCCGCAGAAATTGACAAAAACCATAGCGACCTCGCCTGGTATGCCATTCATGGTGTCGAAATGCTTTTTACGGTCATGGGGCCGGGGTGCAAAAGTGTAAGCAGAACATACCAGCAGGGTACAGACCTCACAGTGGGAGTTTGGCAGGATGGCAGGATCGGCACAGTAAGGGGAATAAGGAAGGGTTCGGCCAATATAGCAGGCACTGCCTTCGGCGAAAAGGGTATTGCAGCCCTGGGGCCATTTGCCACTTACGAGCCGCTTGTGAAGGAGATCATCGCATTCTTCGATACCGGAAAGCCGCCGGTGGAAGCCAGTCAAACGCTCGAAATTTTCAGTTTTATCCAGGCTGCGGACCAGAGCAGAAAAAGCAACGGGAAAGTTATCCTGTTGTCATAAATTCAAATGCTGGCATAACGTAAGATCTATAAAGAGCAATTACCTTAAAGCCTGCTATGGCGCAAATTCCTTTATCCTCCACTTACTCAGGCGCAGACAGCGGTCAACAAAACTATGTGCCCGCACTTGCTGCATTGGGTGTGCTGTACTTTATGCTGGGGCTGATTACCTGTTTGAACGACACGCTGGTGCCTTTCTTCAAAAACAGTTTCAGCCTCACCTATACGCAGTCGGCATTGGTGCAGTTTTACTTCTTTTTTACCTACGGAATTGTGTCCATTCCTGCGGGTTCATTGGTGGAGAAATTTGGCTATAAACGCAGTATGGTGTTGGGCTTTCTGGTTGCGGCGTCCGGTACATTCCTGTTTTTTCCGGCGTCGATCATGCACCATTATAACCTGTTCCTGGCTGCATTGTTTGTACTGGCGATCGGGATTGTGATTCTGCAGGTAGCGGCCAATCCTTACATCAGCATACTCGGCCCGGCTCAGACAGCTTCTTCCAGACTGACCCTCATTCAGGGAATAGGTTCGCTGGGCACCACCATCGCCCCGCTTCTTGGCTCCTGGCTGATCCTCGATCCGGCTACCTCGGGTTCGCAAACCAGTGACGCGGTGCGCTTGCCTTACCTGGGTATTACCGCATTGTTGGTTCTCATTGCTACTATTGTTTCTCGTCTGCGCTTGCCCGACCTGCGGTCACGTCCCGATCAGGTAAAGGAAACCGGCTCAGTCTTCCGCTTCCGCAACCTCAAATTCGGAGTGATCGCCTTGTTCTGTTACGTCGGCGCCGAAGTCTCAATCGGCTCTTTTCTGACCAATTACATTGTAGATACCCTGGCGGTCAGCGAGAAGCTGGCCAACAGCTTTGTCGCATTTTATTGGGGAGGTATGCTGGTAGGCCGGTTTTTAGGCGCCGGGTTGCTAAAATTTATGAGACCGTCGCTAGTCCTGGCGATTTGCGCCTTATCGGCCTTTTTATTGATCCTGATTTCCATTAACACCGCAGGGTACCTGGCAGTCTGGACGATGATCGCGGTGGGTCTGTTTAACTCCGTGATGTTTGCGACGATCTTTTCAATGTCACTTTCGGGCGTAGAGAGCTATGCGACAAAAGCGTCCGGCTGGCTTTCCACAGCTATTGTCGGAGGAGCTGTGGTGTCTTTTGCGCAGGGTTGGCTGATTGATCATTATAGCTGGGGGATCGCATTTATCCTGCCTTTGATCTGTTATTCTTATGTACTGTTCTTTGGTTTGAGCGGACACAAGCAAATGTAAATACCTTATGAGCAGACCTCTCAATGTGACGGCTAACAGCAAGATTAAAGACCCGGGACGTATCATTCTCGGTTACCTCGCCAACAATGGCGGCATGACTTTGCCGGAACTTGGGAAGCATATCAATGTGAGCGTTCCGAAAGTGACGACACTTGTGAATGAACTGAAAAAAGATGGTCTCGTACAGGACTATGGCAAGATCGATTCTTCAAGCGGTCGCAAACCTACACTCTACGGAGTAGCCCCCGACGCGGCTTATTTCTTGGGAGTAGATGTAAAGCAAAGCTATATCAGTTTGGGTCTGTCGGACCTCGATAAAACCCTGGTAAAGAACTCCGGTAAGATTCCCTACAATTTAGAGAACACCGTTGCATCCCGCGACGCCCTGTGCGATCATATCCTTACATTCATTCAGGAGCTTTCCATTGATAAAAACAAGATCCAGGGTGTAGGGATCAACCTTTCCGGGCGCGTCAATTACAAAACGGGCCATAGTTACAGCTACTTCAATTTTGACGAGCGGCCGCTGAGCAAGATCGTGGAAGAGAAGATTGGGTACCCGGTTTACCTCGAAAACGATTCCCGCGCAATGGCTTTCGGCGAGTTCTGTATGGGCGCGGTGGAAGGTGAAAAAGACGTATTGTTTTTAAACCTGGATTATGGAATTGCGGTCGGGATTTTAATGGATGGCCAGCTCTATTATGGCAAGTCGGGCTATGCGGGCGAATTCGGGCACATGCCTATTTTTGATAACGAATTTATTTGTCGGTGTGGCAAAAAAGGCTGCCTTGAAACCCAGGCATCCGGCTGGGCGCTGGTACGTATGTTCCGCGAAAAGCTGCTGGAAGGATCATCCTCACTGATCACCTCGAAGGTTAGCAGTAATGCAGAAATAACCATGGAAGACATCATCGAAGCCGCGATAGCGGACGATGTACTCGCCATTGAGCTGATTGCAAGGTTGGGCGAAAACCTGGGTAGGGGAGTCGCATCGCTCATCAATGTCTTCAATCCCGAACTCGTTATCTTGGGCGGAAGTCTCATGGAAACAGGTGAGTACATCTGGTTACCCATCAAAACAGCGATCAATAAATATTCCCTCAGCCTGGTTAACAACGACACAAAGCTCACTATCTCGAAACTGGGCGAAAATGCCGGATTGCTAGGCGCCTGTTTGCTAGTAAGAAACAGATTTCTCGATCTTGCGGAGTAGTGGCGGGTTTCTGTTTTCAGAACAAACTCACAGAGTAAGTTTTGAGGAAAGCCGGGTTTATGTATGATGTCAATGCAGATTGACCTTCGTCAATAATTCTTGAAACCATACTGCTTCATGTTACGCCAGATACTGCAATGCCTTGTACTTGTTGCCTTGTTTGTAGGAAATGTACAAGGCCAGGACAAACAACCTCAATTTGCGGCATTGTTTGATTCTCTCAAAAACTTCAATGGATCCGTACTGATTTCGCATCAGGGCAAATTACTGTTTCAAAAAGCTTACGGCATTGCTGATCAATCCACAAACCGCCAGCTCACCACTGAATCGGTATTTGAACTGGCCTCGGTTTCGAAAGCTTTTACGGGTATTGGCATCATGCAGCTAAAAGAAAAAGGCTTGCTGTCTTATGACGATTCCTTACGTAAATTCTTTCCGGAACTGCCATATGCGGGTGTTTCGGTCAGACACCTTTTGGCAAACACATCTGGCATTCCGGACTTCCTGGGGTGGACAGAGGAGGAGATCAACGTCAATGCAAAAAACACGAATGCAGCAATTCTTGGCATTTTACCCAAAAAGTTTGCTGCTGTTGCATTCGCTCCGGGTTTGCGATTCCTGTATTCCAATACCAACTATGTACTGCTGGCAAGTATCATTGAAAAAGTATCCGGCTTGTCGTACGCGGAGTACATGAGAAAGCATATTTTCCTGCCTTGTGGAATGTCCAATACTGTGGTTTCACCGAGATATGCAGATAAGCTGCCGAAAGACTATGCATTCGATTATGCCTGGGATGGAAGTGAAAATCGCTTCTTACCTGCGGATAGCCTGAAACGGTATATCCACTATTTATCTGGAGTCACAGGCGCATTTGGCGTGATCAGTAATACGGCAGACCTGTACAAATGGTGCCGCGCGCTTAACACGAATTTGCTGGTGAGTGAAGCAACAAAAAAGGAGGCTCTTTCTCCTGTTAAACTCGCAAGTTCTGGTGAGACCGCCGGGTTGTACCCGGGACTTCCCTACGTTTTCGGGTGGCAGCTTTTGGAAGATCCTCCGGTGAGTGGAGATATGTTTTCCTCGGGAAATTATGGGGGGTATAGATCGCTGGTTGTCAACAAGGTATCGCAGGATCAGGTCGTCATCATTCTGTGCAATATGGGCGAAACCAGTGACGTGATTTCCCTTATGAATAGTGTGGAAGAAATCTTTGAAGGTGCTCCTGTTTCGCCGCCGGACGAGAAAGAAATGCGAAAAGGCATTAAGCTCTCGTCGGAGCAGATGCGGGCACTCCAAGGTACCTACACAACAAAGGATGGAACCTTTCCACCTATGAAAATCAGGTGTATCGGAAACAGATTGTATGCAAAGTTTGGTGAAACCATGGAGCAGAATATCTTTCCGGAATCTGCGGATACTTTCTTCGTAACCGGCACGGACGGGAAGGTAATATTTAACAGGAACAACCAGGGCGCAGTGATTTCTCTCTCACTGAATGGCGCCGGTATGAGTCAGACTTTCTTTTTGAATCAGTAACAAGGCCCCTCGATCATCGGGGGCATTGCAGGAGCTCCCGGGAGCTCAATCGCTAGTTACTTGCCAATTTTCGAGAACACGTACAACGTTTCCGTTGCAATCTGCCGGCAGCGCTCGTCGTATTTTGCTGTTTCCTGCGCTGTACCGTCGAATGCTTTCGGGTCGTCATACGGTATAGCAACGCGTTTTGAAGCGCCGTTGACAACCGGGCACGCTTCATCGGCCTGGGAGCATGTCATGATGGCGCAGAAATCTTTTTGAGGATTGGCGGCATCGTTATATTTCTTGGAAAACGCTTTTAAAGGCGCAGCGTCGGGCGCATAGCGAACGTCATAAATCGGGTTTTTACCATCAGCTGTTTTCGAAATCTCAAAGCCCGCCCGCTTGCAGGCGGCGACTGCTCTCTCGTTGAATGCGCTGATCTCCGTCCCGCCAGAGTACGTTTTTACATTCGGAATGCCATAGTAAGCAGCAGCAGTAGCTGCCCAGATCTGTCCGAAATGACTTCTTCTCGAATTGTGGGTGCAAATGTAAGTCAGTTCAACAGGCTGGTCCGCGGCAACCCGCTGCTGGATGAAAAGGGCGATTTTATCAAGCTCCGTGATCCGGTCAGCCGGGATTTCTGAAAAACCAGCTTTGGCTGTTTCAATGTATTTTGTGAGTGCGCTATTAAGCTTTTGCTTTTCGCTCAGATCGTTGGATTGCATGGTTGTGGCGAAGGTTAATAGTGTAATAATCGACAAATTGATCAGGTTCATGTCCGGTGTAGGTTATAAATCAATCGTAAATATACGATAGACTTGATCAGACTTAAAAATATTATCGTAATATTGCAATTAATAAAGTGAGCTTTATATTCGCATCATGGGAGCTACCAAAACCGAAGTATTCACCGAACAACAGAACCGCATTGCTGATCTGGCAAAAGCATTTTCACACCCGGCCAGGGTTGCGATCCTGCAGTTGCTGGTAGCAAGGAAAGCCTGCGTGTGCGGCGACCTGGTGGAAGAGCTGGATCTTGCGCAGGCAACAGTTTCCCAGCATTTGAAGGAATTAAAAAGGATAGGGATCATCCAGGGTGAAATCAATCCGCCGAGGGTATGCTATTGCATCAACCCGGTGGTATGGGAGGAAGCGCGGAAAACCTTCGGGTCGCTGCTGGACACTTTCGCTCTTACCAGTTCCTGCTGTAACTAGGCAGTCCCTTTTTTTAAGTATATCAATCGTAATATTACATTTAAATAACAGAAAACATGAGCCAGTCAGATCAAGAGTTACAAGCGCCGGTGACCTGGGGTAATTTCAAGAAGATACTCGAACAAAACCCCGATTTACACCTGCAATTCCAGTACGCAGAGGGCAAGTTTGTCGATAGTTCCTACCATATTACCGAGATAAAGCAGGCGCCGATTGTATCTGTGGATTGCGGCGGACAAATGAACAGCTGGACGGAAGTGATCGTGCAACTCTGGGAGCCTTCGGTAAAAGAAGCAGAGCGCTCCATGAAAGTGGGTAAGGCACTCAAAATTGTGAATCTCGTCGAAAAAACGCTGCCGCTGAATCCGAATGCAACGGTTAAGATCGAGTTTGGTAATTCCAGATTTGATACACGCCAGATGTATCCGGGTGAATTCAGGGTTGACAATGAAACCTTCACCGTTAACCTTGTCCCTGATTTTACCCAATGCAAGGCCCTCTCGCGTAACCAGAGCTGCGGTACTTCGTCAACGGATACATCCTGCTGCGGACCAGCGCCTGTGAAAGAGGAGCTGAAATTGGTTGAAAATGAAAGCGCAAGCTGCCGCCCCGGTTCAGGATGCTGCTAAGCCTGGTTACTTCCCGGATTAAAGTTGGTGTAGCGTGGAGTTCAAAGGACAATTACAAACGTAGTAGCCGTTAATTGTTTATTTTTAGCTTTTATTTGACACCATTTCTGTGGAATGAACCTGAACATGAGACCCAAGTTTCAAAGCATAAGCGATGCTGTAATAGAAAAGATCAAGTCTGGGGAATTGCAGCCTGGTGACAAGATCCCTTCTGAAAACGAGCTGATTAAGAACTTCAACGTCAGCAATACAACCGCTCGTAAAAGTCTGCTTGAGATTGAAAACAAAGGCTGGGCGAAACGCATTAAAGGGAAAGGGACCTTCGTACTGAACCGGACCGTAGACCATCACCTGATCCGCACATTAGGCTCCATTTACGCCACCCGCCGCGGCTTTCACGAAAGTCTGCTGGCAGAAGGATTTGAACCGCATAACCTGGTACTCGAAAAAACGGTACTGGAAGACGGTATCTCCTCCCAGATTGGCGGGAAGCATTTCATTATCGACGGGCCCGTTTTGAAGATCCACCAGCTGCGCTACGCTGACGATGAGATCATTAAAGACGAAATCAAATACATTTCACTGCGGTTATGCCCGAAGATCAACCGGATGCCGACGGAGATTTCCTATTTCAAAGTGTATGAAGATACTTATCGCCTGCGCATTGAGGAAGTGAAACAAACCCTTGGCGTGGAAATCATGGACCCGGATTCGGAGACCAACAATTTCGAGCTGAACCATTCCACGCCGATGTTCATCTTGGACAGTGCGGTGATTTGCAAGGGAGAAAAAATCGTGGAAATTGAGCGTTCCTACTATCGCGGCGACAAGTACAAATTTGCGATCAGCGCCAACCCGGACTACGAAAATCCTGATCAGAAATAGGGGAGCAGCTCTTTTACAATGAGCATGTGCCCGGCCTCATTCGGGTGATTTACCGAAGCCATTACTTCCTTCAACTTTCCTTGCCGGGCCACTTCTTTAAACTTCGCATTGGGATCCGCCAAACCTACCTGATGTTCGTTTGCGAGCGATTTGATCATTGCAATGTAAGGTTCCAGCGGATTGGCCGCATCGTTGATTTCAATGCGCTGGTCGGGCGAAGGAGTAAGTAAAATCACCTTGATCTTCTTTTCCAATGCAGCCTTAATCATCTTTTCCCAGGCTTCCTTCACTTTTGCAAGATCGGAAAACCGGTCGTTTAATGCATAATCGATAAAAAGCACATCGGGCTTGTGAACCAGCACGTCGCTCTCGAAACGCGTTTGCCCCTTGATCGAATTCTCACCACCGATCGCAGTCACAGTTACATTGATCACCGCATACGGATACTTTTCTTTCAGACTTTTCAGCATCAGGTTGGGGTAGGATTGCAGCGTGTTCACCTCGTGCCGGTCGCCATATCCCGCCGGTACCGAATGCCCGTGAAACACCAGGTTGATCATCCTGTTTTTAGGCCACTGAATGGTCAGTTCACGCTTGATGCTATCCAGGTACTTACCAGCCTCGGCAGCCTGGGAATATGCTGAAACGGGTATCGCTAAGCTCAAAAGGAACAGTGCAAATAACTTTTTCATGGTTGAACGGTCTGAATGGATACAATGGTAACTGGGCCGAGCAGACCCGATTTTTTCAATGGAACTTCTGCCCAGGGTGTGAGGTTTTTATTCGCTTTTACAACGTTGGTTTTGGTGAATTTCTCGCCGGTAACTGCATCGCCGGTCAGTCTGTTCGACCAGGTATTTGCGACCTCCACCCGCAATTTATTTTCACCATTGATGACAAAGTTCGTTATATCAAAACGGTGTGGTAATGTCCAGCTGATGCCCAATGGTTTGTCGTTCAGCCACACTTCTGCCACTTCACTCACCTGGCCCAGATCCAGATAAATGCGCTTTCCTTTCTCCGGCATCTTGAATGTGAATTCCTTAGCATAAGTCGCAATTCCTGAAAAATACTTGATGCCTTTCTGCTCCGCGTCCGGCCAGGAGATCCGTTCAGGAAACACTGCCTGAGCCGGAGCTCCCCACCTTTCCGGAAACGATAAATTCCATTCCCCTTTTATTTCCAGTTTTTCAGGTGTATGGGTGATGTTAATCCCTTTTTTACCCGTTTTCAATTGATGGTTTCCGGCTTCCAGGAAAGTCAGCTGATTACCCGCATAAGCTATCAGAGGAGGATTTGCGTTGCCGGATGTAATTTCGGTAAAATGTGGCCTGGCGGTTCCTTCCGTGAAAACGACAAAATAAGTCCCGAATGGAGGCAAAGTAAGTGGCATATGCATTTGTTTTCCGCGCTGTTCAAACACGCTCACCGCATGCACTTTCCCGGTAACCGGGTCCCAGATCTCAGGTACTTTGTTTTCCTGACGAAACGCGCATTGCCGCGAAACCCACGCATCGGTCGCATTTCTGATCAGATAAAAATCCTGTTTATCCCGCCGGTAATGAATGTAATCCAGCGTCCCTTTTTCCTGATCGTTATAAGCAAAATCGGGTGGAATATTCAATGCAGCCGGCACATTTTCATTCACGATCACGCCGCCTTGTTTTTTCAGCTTATCCAGTTTAGCCTGCGCTTCTGCGCCAACCGTCTTGCCCTTACCAATGGACAGAACCTTGTATCTACCCACGCCAGGCAGCACCCATTCCCCATTTTCGACAGTCAGGTCCCGGAGCAAAATTTCTGTATTCATGACCTCATAATCAAACCCATTACCGGCTTTGAAGACGACGTTTTTAGGTGGAACTAGATTCGGAATGTCGTCACCATAATAGTAAAGAACATCCGCCGCAAATTTCGCATTCTGAAAAATGTAAGAGATGCGGCTCAGGTAATCGTTAAATGGTTTGATTTTCGGCCACCACGTATTTCTATCATTGAAATGAGTACCGGCAAAATAAGCGATGCCCGGGTGACCCATCTCCTTCGGATTGTGCGGAAATCCGTGAATAACCAGTCGGTTCATCCCTTCGGAAAATGCGCGGTCCGCATGGGTTTTCAGGTCAGCCGGACCTTCCTGCCAGTCCAGATAACTCGTAAATGCCTCTTCCTCGGCAATGCCCAGCTTGTAAATATTTGCCGCCGCAGCAATTTCTTTTACCAGCCAAACCATGTCAACAATGCCTTCCTTGTCAAAATAAGGACGTTTGTACCAGAATTCCCCGCGAGGCACATCCAGCGAACCCAACGCTTTCAGGGTTTCTACCGGAATATGGTGCATATGTCCCGGCCCGCCTGCTTCTGATATGATCTTCAAACCATATCTGTTTGAAATCTCTTTGGCTTTTTTGTAATGATTGTGGATCATCAACTCCGAAAACGTCTCTAAAAAATCGGTATTAAATGCGTCCGCCGTTTTCTTTGCAAACAGTTTCTGGTCATAAATCGCAGGCAGAAATTTATAAATATCATAACCATTCATATGCTTGAAAGCTGCTGGCAATGAGGTCGTCCACGCAAACTCTTTGGCCTCATAACTTGCCAGGTACAGGTTTTTCAGGGCTGTTTTTGAAAAATCTCCAAGCAATGGTTTGAGCTTATTAATGAAATACATCAAGTGCATTTCCGTCGCCGTGGAGTCGAAATGATCGAGAATGGGCCCGGCAGAATTTTCCGAGGGACGGATCAGTTGTTCGCCCGAATTGGAGCAGATGTAGCGGTAAATATCCCAGTTTCCAGCCGGTGCTTTCCAACTGAGCATTTCCGTTTCTGCATTGTAAAATGCCGTCACATTCACAATTCCCGACGTATCCGCCAGGTTTTGCGCACCCGCCGGGACTGCAATCACAGCCACTTCCTGTCTGAAAACCGGCTTTCCGTCTTTTCCATATTCGATCAGCCGGGGCTTGCCCGTGCGGTCGGGTGTAATGGTGGGGAAAGGCAGACGAAGCTGCCCCGCTTCCTTGCGGCTGGCCGTTGTTTTTGAATAGTATAAAGTCTTGGAAGCAAACCTGGGTTCTACCCAGCTGCCACCCGCATTCCAGCTGCTGGCCAGGTTCAATCCCACTTCGAGCCCGAGCTTACCCGCCTCATTGATTGCAAATTGTATCATTTTCAACGAAGAGTCGCTCATAAATGCGGGACCGGCAGGAATAATGTGATTGGGATCGCTGGCAGGCGGCACACCAATTTCAAAGAGGTCGACGCCGCCCAATCCCGCATTTTTGACCGCCACCAATTCTTCTTTCAACCTTGCCTGATCGGTATACCCATTCAGCCACCACCAGTAAACCTTAGGACGCGCAGTACCTATCGGATTCGCAAACCCTTTTTTTAATTCGTGTTCAATTCGCGCATTCGTGGCATTACCTATCTGACCATAAGAAGGAATAGCACTAAGTATTCCCACAAACCAAAATGCGACAAAGAAATGACAGATAAGGGTTTTGAATCTCATAGCAGGATTAGTTAATAATCGTAACCGTTTTGATAACCACAGGTCCAAGTATTCCCGAAGGAACCAGCGGAGTTTCCGTCCACAGCAATTCGCGCGAGCCGCGCACATTCAGGTTGGTTTTCGTGTACTTTTTCTCGCTGGTAATGTCGCCGATAATGCGGTTGGCCCAGGTGTTGATCACCTCGATCCGCAGTTCGTTTCTGCCAGTTTTCAATGAGCCGCTTACATCAAAATGATACGGTTTCGTCCAGCCAATGCCCAGCGATTTGCCGTTCAGCCACACTTCACATACTTTGGAAACATCGCCCAGATCCAGATAAATGCGGGTGTTTTTGCCAGCCGTGAGGTTGTTTTCGAATGTTTTGGAATAAATGGCTGAGCCGGAATAATGGCGGATACCTTCATTGTCCGACTTGGTCCAGGAGATCAGCTCCGGGAATGTAGTTTTGTCGGGAGCGCCCCAGTTTTTAGTAAAAGCAATGTCCCACGAGCCGGTAATGGTTTGTGATTTGGCGAGATTATCAATGGTAATATCCCTGCTATTTTTGGTCAATGTCACATTCCCCTTTTCCGGGAGCAAAATGCCGTTTTGAACATATTCAAAAGCGGGTAATGCCGAACCTGAGCCAATGGAGGTATAATTCGCAGGTCTTTGATCATTGGTAAAAACAACAAACACAGCGCCAAAAGCCGGCAGCGAAACAGGCACTTCAATATGCTTTTCGGCCTGATTAAAAATGCTAACCGGAACAATTTTGCCTGTCATCGGGTCCCAAAGCTGCGGCGACTTACCCGTTTGCCTGAATGAACAAATGCGTGTCACCGTTTCTTTGCCCGTATTCCGGATAAAATAAAAGTCCTGATCTCCCTTTTTATGATGGATAAAATCCAGGACCGGCTGGTCGCGGTGCATATAGTCGAGCCGCGCGGACTGTTTATCGGGATAGTCAAAATCGGGGCCGATACCCTTGAATTTCAGCATTTCGCCAATGCGCCCGGCGGGCATGGCTTCGGTGATTACTGCGCCGTCTTTTTTCAGCTGTTCGATTTTCTTGAAGATTTCCGGATTTTTCCCTGAAATTTCATCCAGCGCCAGAACCTTGAACTGCGCACCATAAGGTAATGTGAGCAGCCCATTCTTCACCGTGAGATCACGCAGCAGAATTTCGGTATTAATAATTTCATAATCATACCCCGACTCCACTGCAAACCGGGTGTTTTTGGGCGTGACAAAATTGGGCACTTTGTCGCCGTAGTAATAAAGCACATCTGCCACAAAATCAGTCTCTTGCAGTACATAGGAAACGCGGGAGAGGTAATCATTAAATGGTTTCACTTTTGGCCACCAGGTGGTTCTGTCGTTGAAATGCGTCCCGGCGGCATAGTAAATGCCCGGACTGCCCATTCCGCGCGGATTATGTGTAAATCCGTGGATCACAGGCCGGTTCATTCCTTCGGCAAAAGCGCGGTCGCCATTGGGTTTCATGTCGCCGGGGCCTTCCTGCCAGTTCTGAAAGCTCGTAAATGCTTCCAGTTCCGTGATTTTCCGCTGGTAAATGTGCGACGCAGCCGCAATTTCCTTCACGAGCATGAGCAGATCAATGCTATCGGGTGTGGCATCATATTGCGAATGGTTGATCCAGAATTCGCCGCGGGGAACATCGAGCGCACCCAAAGCCTTGATGGATTCCACCGGTACATTGTGCAATGGAGGTCCCGGTCCGCCGGATTCAGAGATCAGGTTCAGACCATAACTATTGGCAATTTCCCTGCCTTTCCGGTAGTGATTGTTGATCATCAGTTCGGAAATCGTGAGGTCAAAATCATTTTTAAACCGCGCCGACTGGGCAGGGTTGAAAGCATTTTTATCAAATAAGGCTGGTAAAAATTTGCTGACGTCGTACCCATTCAACTTCCGGAACTCGCCTGCCAGCGAAGGTGTCCAGATTGTTCCCGTTGCTTCGAAACTAGCCAGATAGAAATTTTTCAGCCCTGTTTTCCTGAAATCTCCGAGTAAGGGTTTGAGTTTATTTATAAAATACTCGAAATGCACGCGGGTTGCCGTCGAGTCAAAGTGGTCGATGATCAAACCTTTGGAATTCGGGCTGGGCAGTTTCAGCTGTTCCCCGGAACTCGCGCACACATAGCGAAATACGTCCCAATCGCCCGCGGGTGCCTGCCATTTCAAAGTTTCGGTTTTCGGATCAAAAAAGCGTGTCACATTTACAATCGCGGCCGTGTCCAGAAAGCTGCCGCTTTTTTGAGCAGGAATGGCTAATACGGCAATTTCCTGCCGGTATACGGGCTTTCCATCCGCCGCAAAAGCGATGACGCGTTCTTTTCCCTTTTCATCCTTTTTGGAAATAGTTGGAAAGGGAAGTTTCAATGCATTACCGGCCGTTTTATCCAGTTTGGTTTTGGAAAAATAAAGCGATTTCGCCCCATGCTCGGGCTTGATCCACGCTCCTCCCGCATTCCAGCTGCTTGATAAATTCAGTCCTACTTCCAAACCCAGCCTGGTCGCTTCTTTAATCGCAAAAGCAATGGTTTTCAACGAAGAGTCGCTCATGAAAGCAGGTCCCGCAGGTACAACCCCATCCGGCCGGAACCCAATCTCAAAAATATCAACCCCACCCAGCCCCGCATTCTTAATCGCCACCAGTTCTTCTTTGAGCCTGACCTGATCCGTGTACCCATTGAGCCACCACCAGTAAACTTTGGGTCTGGCCGTGCCCGTCGGATTCGCAAACCCTTTTATTAATTCGTGGTTAATTCGCGCATTCGTGGCATTACCAACCTGTGCAAACGATTGTACAGACAACAAAAGCAACGTCGCTGAAACCAGCGAAAATAGTAACTTCTTCATAAGTAAGGGTTTAGGAATAGTAACTTACCAGGATACCACCAAACTGCCGGTTATATTTTCAACCACAAAATGTTTCCCCAATTTCGGATCACCTTCCTTAAAAGTGATCTTACCTTCTTTCCACGGATAGTTCGCATTGAGATAAGCGTGAAAATCCTTTGCGGTCACCTTATCATCCGCATAAATCCGCACGGTAGCATTCTTCAATCCGCTGACCCTGTACCGTTTAGATATACCAAGCTCCCCGGAATGCAGTTCTTTGTAAGAAACAATCCCGTCATTTTGCTCGATAAAAATGCGCGACTCGCGGTTCCAGGAAGTCGGCAGCGTGTATGCGGAATGTCCTTTGTCCAGCTTGGTTTCAAGCCCGAGCAGCAACGGCGCACCCTGCGGCAATTTGAATGTATTTCTAATCGTGCTATTTGGATTATAACCCGAGAAAATGAATGCATTGTTGCTTCTGGAAACCGTCAAAACCGGGTTTTTAATACTTGGATCTTCTTTTTCAATGGCGAAGTTCATTCCGAATTCCTGCAAAATGTAGCGCATTAACAGCGGCCCGGTGAACAGTTTCGAGGGATCGTCCGGAGTCAGCAATTTGCCGCCGGTAAACTTGCTCGAATTTGTGCCCCGCACGTAAGCCACTTTCCCGCCCTTCCAATCCGGTTTTTGACGCACCCAGGCCGCATCACGCGACTGACCAGCCTGCGTCATCTGCGCGAGTATCCTGGTTCCGGCATCTTTCTGGTCTTTTACATTCGTAGCAATGCCGCCCCCGGAAAACAATGCGCTATGGACGATTTTGGCAGGATATGCGACACTCATTTTGTCACCAGGGTAAGTTGATTTCATGTTAAACTCACCTTCCAATGCAGCCGTATTCTGCAAATTGAGCATATCTAAAAACGCTTTCCCGGCATGACCAGCCGGCCCGTAAACCAGCAGCTTCCCGCCGTTTTGAACAAATGAGATCAGCGCCTTTTCGAGCTCAGAATCCGCATCAGGAACAATGGTAACTAGCACCGATTCCTTGAAAGACGCGGGGTTATTTTTGATCACATTCTGAAATGAACCCGTAGAAACAACCGTATTGAGCGGCATTCCGTTGTTGATCGCCTGGCGGATCAGCCAGTCGCCGTAATAGATTTCCGGCAGCCGGTCTTTGTATTTATAAGCCCATTCGTGGTATTCGTCAAACGGGTACACCCACACGAGCGGGCCGGGCGCAGTGGGGGAATCATATCGGCCTTTGAGAATGTGCGGGGTAACTTCGTCGGGAACCTGCGTGGGCATGTTGCCGTACGAATCGTCGATACTCAGGAAGTTCAGGTGCGTCGGCAGCCTCACTTCTCCTTTTTTATTGATCCGGGAAACGGCCATCGGCAGGTAAATATCGTGCGGCTCGCGGCCGTAACGGTCGAGCCACGGACTATTAAGCCACCACGGATCGTGGGTGTAATACCGGAAAAGATAGCGCTCGTCGGGCAGCTCGGCCATTCTCGACATATATCCCACCATTTCCAAACCAAAATCACCATCCAATGCAGCCCACGGAGAATTCGGCGGCGGCAAAAGGTTTTTGTCTTTATAAATCGATTTCAAATCCACGCCATCCCGCGCCAGATCCGCGCCTGTTGAAAGGTTAGTACCACGTGTCTGGATCTGAATATCAGGACATTCCGCGCGGAAATATTTCCAGAAACCAGCGATCTTATCTTTGGTCGCATTCAGTTTCGCCTGATCAAACCCTTTACCATTAAAGATTGCTCCCGTGGACGACCAGCCTTCAACCCCATAACCAAAACCATTGCTCAGCCAGAGAAAATTAAAGCCCATATCTGCCAGGAAATGCTTGCTTTGCCTGCCCAGGAATGTGCCGAATGGCGTGTTGGCCGGGATACCTTTTGGAAATCCGGCATACGCTTCACTATCCGCATTCAGCACCGAATAGCAGCTTACCATCGTATTATGGCCCATCGCGCTGCCGCCCAGGATCTCGGGGTGTTTCTTGTATTTAAAGTCTGATTTGGCAAATTCCGGCCCCGGATCGAAAGTTTCGCCGATCAGGATCGGCTTGCCGGTTACCTTTTTCCCTTCTTCTTTTAATGTCTGCACAATGAATTTTAAATCATCGTAAGTGAACTTGGGAGGCTCGGGAAGGTACAGATATGCCCGTTCGTGGATCGATAATTCCTTCGGGCCGGAGTTCACCGCATGCTTCGTGTTGGGGTTTCCCATATACTGCGCCCATTCCAGCGGCTGGTTTGGAACGCCTTTGTAGTCAAGTATTTCGGAGCCGTCGCCCGTCCATAACATCACCGAAACCGTGTCCGTGTGACGCAGCAGCGAATGCCATTGAACAAACATTTCTTTGGCCACTTCGCGGATGTAGGCCTTATCGTTTTTCTTGAAAGGTTTCAGGGAAACTTCCAGGGTGATGTTATTGAAATTCCTGCCTTTCAATGTTGCGAGTTCATATTGCGCATGAACTCGGTTAAGGCTCATGCACAATACGAAAAGGATCATTACCTGCTTAATACCCCTCATTTTGTTTCAGTTTACTGTTCAATTCGATTTCTGCCAACGGGATCGGGAAGAGCAGCTCGTGCCCGGCCACCGAGAAATTCTGGTTTTTGCTCGTATAGTAAGCATTTAAAACGTCCCTCGCGCGGCCTGTTCGCACGAGGTCAAACCAGCGCAGGCCTTCAAACATGAATTCAACCCGGCGCTCTTTTTCCAGTGCGGTACGGAACTGCGCCTGGTCGAGCGCGGTCAGGTTTGGTAACGCCACCCGCGTACGGATCATATTAAGAAAGGGCAGCGCCTGAACGGTTTTACTTTGCTCGTTCAATGCCTCCGCGTACATCAGCAGCACATCTGCATAGCGCATGACCGTAAATGTGACCGCGCCATCGGAAGTTTCCACCACTTTGAAGTCCACGAATTTCAATGCATAACGGGCGGGGGACTTGCTGCCATTGATCAGCCGGACCGAGTCATTTACAGAAGTAGCCTTTCTTTTGTCACCAACCTCGTAAGCATTGAACAAGCTCGCCGTGGGCGTAATGCGACCGGAACCTTGCAGGTTATTCGGGAAAATGGCCATACTGGTGATCGCCGGCGTGAAAATGGCCGAGTAATTGTTGCCAAGGCTGCGTCCGCGGATGTACTGGATTTCAAAAAGCGATTCTTTCAGATTGTTATTTCCCTCCGAAAACAAGGCAGCATAGTTCTCGTGCAGACCATATTGATTAAGATCGATCACTTCTTTCAGCTTGGCTTCGGCCGCCGCATAGTTTTTTCGCGTCAAATGTACCTTCCCGATCAGCGCCTTCACAGTACCGATGGACGCGTGCGTTTTGTCGTTGTTTAAAGTTGCCGGCATCAGGCCTTCCGCAGTGGTGAGGTCGCTCAATATCAGCTCGTAAACCTGATCGACTGGTTTCCGGCTGAGGTCTGCCGACTGGATTTCACCCGGATTTCCATATTCCTGTTCAGTAATGGGGACGTCGCCGAAAAGCTGCACCAGATAGAAATAGCTGAATGCCCGCAGGAAGCGCGTTTCACCGATGATCTTGTTCTTCGCAGCGGCGTCAAAATCAACAGCTTCAATGCGGTTAAGTATCGTGTTGCATCTTGAAATCGTGACAAAGCAGGTGTTCCAGATACCTCTTACCATGTTGTTTGTGGAAGTCAGCGCGTTTTGTTCAAACTGCATTTCATCCACGGTAGGTGAGGACCAGTTGATCTCGGCATTATCGGTACGGAGCTCTGCCGCATACAGAATGGCACTGCCGCTGTAAAGCCCGCGAAAGCTGCTATATGCGCCAATCAAGGCTCTTTCAAAGTCGTTTTGGGTTTTGTAAAAAACATTATTGCTGATCTGATGCTCGGGAACAAGTTCCAGAAAATCGTTACAGGATGAAAGGCTGGTCAGCATCAATACCAGCGCCAGAATATTCCTTTTCATAGTATTCTATGTTAATGGTTGTTTCAAAAACTTACTCTCAGACCCACTGTAAAAGCTCTCGGATTGGGGTAGGAGAAGAAATCCACGCCCGTTTGGCCGATGTTGTCGCCGCCTGTGCTGCCTTCGGGATCATAGCCCGGGTAGTCGGTGAAAGTGAAAAGGTTGGTAACATCCGCGTAAAGCGATAATCCCTGCAACCTGAGTTTCTCTGTGACAGTACCAGGAAATGTGTAAGCCAGGTTTACATTCCGGATGCGTATAAATGAGCCATCGAACATATACTTGGTCGTTCCCGCGCTGAAACCGAATGCATAATCGTTGCGGATCGCACGTGCATATTTTCCGGCACCTGGGTTCTCCGGTGATTTCCAGCGATCGGCCATCACGGCAAGCTGGTTTTGTACACCTGCGCCATTCAGTGAAACCTCACCGCCCTGGAAGTACATTTCATTACCCTGCGATCCGTAAATATTCACACTTAACGCCAGGTTTTTGTATGAAAAACGGTGACCCATTCCCCAGGTAAACTTTGGCCAGGGATTTCCTACGATCATCCGGTCGGCCTGGGTAATGGTACCGCTTCCGTCTGCATCCTGAAAACGGTGATCACCCGGCTGCACACGTGGGTGCTGAATGGGATTTGCTTTTACTTCTTCCTGCGTCTGGAAAATGCCCTGTATGTTCAGCAACCTGAAACTCGCAATCGGCTGGCCGACTTCCGCGACCTGGTAAGCCGAGGTATTAATCCGGGCAGATTCTGTGTTCAGTTTCAACACTTTATTCCGGTTGATACTCAGATTCACATCCGAAGTCCACCGAAAGTTGCCTTTGGCGATGTTCTCCGTGTTTAATGAAAATTCAATCCCTTTGTTTTCCAGCTCACCCACGTTTTGCACCGACGAAGAAAAGCCCGAAGCTGCGGGTAAGGCAACTGATAACAGCAGGTCTTTTTTATGCGTACGGTACGCGTCCACAGTCAGGGCAATCCTGTTTTTGAACAAAGCAAGGTCAACACCCACGTTGGTCTGGAAAGACTTCTCCCAGCTCAGTACATCATTGGCGAGGGTAGATGGCGAGATACCCGAAATATTGGAGCCATTAGAAACCATAGGAGATATGCCCAGCAAGCCCAGACTGGCGTAATTGCCGATCAGGTTATTACCCGACACCCCATAGCTGGCCCGGAGTTTCAGGTCGCTGACTGTGCTGCTGTTTTGCAGAAATGCTTCCTGCGACAGGCGGTAGGCAGCCGACACGGAAGGAAATGCGCCCCATTTGTTTTTTGAACCAAACCGTGAGCTTCCATCCTGGCGCATGGTGGCAGTAAGCAGGTACTTGTCGTCAAAGGAGTAATTCAAGCGGGCAAACCACGACAGCATCGACCATTGAGACATGTAATCAGTCCCGGTTGTGACGATACCCGCTGCAAGGTAAGGCACATCGTCAGTAGGGAAATCGGTTGCGCCGGCTTGCAGCACATCGTCCGTATTTTTTTGGGCTGAGAAACCTACAAGTGCATCGAAATCATGCTTTTCGCCTACTTTCTTGCGGTAGTTCAATGTGTTTTCGTTCAGCCAGTTGATGCTGTTGAATTTGGTAACACCGGCCACCGCCGCACCTGTCCGGCTGGTAGCGACGCCAATTTTAGAGGATTTCCAAAGGCGCGTCTGGTTGCTGGAATAGTTGATACCGATGGTTGTTTTGAAAACCAAACCGTTCGCGATCTCATATTCCAGGTAATTATTGGTAAAAATATTGGCATTCTTCCGTTTGTCGGAAAACTCGTCGTTGATCAGCAATACGTGCTCCACCGGAATACCCGTCGTTGATGAGAATTCGGAATAGTAGCCGCCATTATCGTCGTAAACAGGAATGGTAGGGTCGGAGGCAACTGCCGCTGAGATGAGACCGCGGTGCTGCAAATGACCTTCTGCCCGGGCAAAATCACCAAATGAATATGTTCCCGAAAAGCTGGTTCCCAGTTTCAGTCGCGGCGTCAGGTTTACATCCAGGTTGGTCCGCATATTGAATTTCTTGAACTTAGAACCGATGATAATCCCATCCTGATCCAGGTATCCACCCGAAACAAAATAGCGCATATCCCCTTTGTTACCGGTGGCCGAAAGCTGGTAGTTCTGTACCAGCGAGTTTCTGAAAATCAGGTCCTGCCAGTCGGTTCCATATCCATTGTCTGCAAACTGGTCCAGATTCCGGAAAGCGGGTTTTACATATTGACCAGTCCCGCGTTTTTCATTGGGATCACTCGCATTACCTCCCGTAAACACCCACGCATTATCACGGCCTTCCGCCACAAACTCGGCATATTGCCGTGGCGACATCAGATCCATTTTTTTGGCGAGCTGCTGCAAGCCCGTTGAGTGCTCAAAACTGATGTTGGAACGTCCCCGCGTTCCTCTTTTTGTATTAATGATCACCACACCATTGGCACCGCGCGAACCGTAGATCGCCGTCGCAGAAGCATCTTTCAAAACCTGAATGGACTCGATATCAGACGGATTAATCGTACTTAACGGGTTGACCCTGTTTACCGCACTCGCCCCGACAATGCCGTTTGCTGAATAAGAATCCGAAGCATAGTTGGCAACGCTGGAACCACCTCCGCCCGAGCCGATCGCAAAGCCGTCCACGACATAAAGCGGCTGGTTTCCACCGGTAATGGAGTTCACACCACGGATCAAAACGTTGACATTTCCGCCCGGTGCACCCGAAGTTTGCGTGATCTGCACGCCGGCTATTTTCCCTTGCAGCATTTGGTCAAAACTGTTGGCAGCAGGTACAGGAACAAGGTCTTTTGCTGATATATTCACAATGGAGCCAGTCACATCTTTCTTGCGCTGCGTACCGTAACCGACTACCACCACATCCTGTAATTGCTGCTCATCAGCTTTCAGGGCCACATTGATCACCGATTGACTGCCAACCACCACTTCCTGTGGAAGGTAACCGATGAAACTGACCACGACCGTTGCACCTGAGCCGACGGTAAGCTGATAGCTTCCATTTGCATCGGAAGTAGTCCCGTTTGATCCGCCTTTTTCTGCAATCGTTGCACCGATCAGAGGTTGCTTGTCTTCGGCAGTGGTGATCACACCGCGTATTTCCTGTTTGCCCGCAACCTGCGCGAAAACCGTGCAGGCGGACGTCAGGATGAGCAGCAGCAAAAGACTGGAAAGCTGCCGGAAGCGTTGATTAATACACTTTTTCTTCATAGTGAAAAGGGATTTAGATATTAGCAAGAGGTTAATGCGCAATCCTGTAAACAATGAATCAGTGGGTCATTCTGGTTAATCTGCGCCGATAACGACGGCTTCCAGGTTGAGATAATTGGCCACTTTCACGATCGCACCCGCGTGATGCCCGACACCCAGTGCGAAATGGTGTGTTGGTCCTTCTTTCATCCATCTTTGCAGGAATGTCCGTACGTTGGGTTTGAAATAGCCCCGCGTGTTGGTGTTGCCGGTAGGAGGGATCGGTCCTTCAACAGACTGCCCCTCGGCAATTACAAACTTGAACTTTCCATCGTAAGTGGAGTTGATACTCAGCATGGTAATGGGCCCTTCCTTGATCTTGAACTCGACTCCCGCGCCGAATCCTGGTTTGCCATGGTATTTGGTTAAGCTGCGTAAAATCGGCTTACCGTCGGCAATGGCCACGTTATGCGGACCATCGTGACCTACAAGTACAAACCCTTCCTTGAAATCGACGGGGTGGAACTCGGCGAAGCTACCGCCTATGCCTAAACGTTCCATGATCAGCATCGCAAAACACGTTTTAAGGTCCGACTCCCCGCACATCGGAAAACCGGCGCCCGTCAGCAGTGAGTTACCCACGATCAGGTTTGACATCACTGTGCGCGTCTCGCTGTTTTCTGCACCTTCATAATAGTAGGCCAGCCCGTCGAGCTTTCTCTCCTGAATAAATTTTTCCAAAGCCACTGTTACCCGCGCAGCTGTTTCAAGATCCGAATCCCTCAGTTTCTCTGAAATGGGGTCAGAAACTGGATCGGGTGTTTCAAAGAAGTCGAGAATGCGTTCTTTAACCGGATCAATTTCCTCAGGAGTGGATTTCTGATACTGGGAGACAATCTCATGCGCTTCGCATTGTACAATGTGCGCGCCGAAATGGGCGGTGAGCATTGTTGCATCGGAATGCATATCCAGCATCGCCTCGATGGGGTGTCCGATGTGACCAATGCGTGAAGTTTTCAGATCATGTAAAACGGCGGCGATCCGGCAATACTCTTCAATCTGTGCGTCAGCCTCAGGATCATCGTACAGCGTGCCTATGATCATATCCGGCACCTTTTTGCCCATTCTCGCGGCCACTCCGGCAAATTCCGGAAGGGAGCAGATATCGTCATTGTAGAGCTGCATGTAGGTGGAAGCGCGGGTGTAATCCATTGCCTGGTCGGGCTGCAATGCCACGAGTACAATGGGCACATTGATGCTCTTGATCACCACCCCGAAAGTGTTGGAAGTGGCGTAGGTGACCATATCGCAAAAGATCAGGTCGAGATTTGCCGCATTCAGCTTTGGTACCAGTTCATAGGCTTTCTCGACATTATCCACCAGACCAAAATCAATGACTTCCGCGTAAGATCCGGTCTGGATCTTTTCGATAAAAACTGCCTGCTTCTGCATCATCGCGTCGAGCAGACCATCGAACTGGCTCCAATATTTGTAGTAGCCAACGCCGAAAACGCCGATACGCGGGCGGGTAGGTTTGCGTTTTTCAACAATAGCGGCAGTTGCTTCCTGCCCGTTGGAGATGGGATTCACCATTTAATTTGATGTTATGTGTTTTTCTTTAATTCTTAACGCACTAAGTTTTTTCGGGTAAAATTTTTTCTGCTGCCGTCATGGATCAGCTTTCAGTACAGCGGCATCGGCCGGACTGTCCATTGCTTCCCGGAACAGTGGCTGGATCCTGGGGATGAGGAACATAAATCCGATGAATGCGAGCGGGTAAAGTACCCCGCAGGCGATCCACATAGGTTTGTACGAATACTCCTGCACGATTTTTCCGATCAGCGGATTTACCAGCAAGCCTGAAATTGCCCCTGCTGTTCCCGAAAGTCCTACCACCGTGGAAGTTGCTCTTTGGCCAAAAACATCCGAAATGGAAGTGATGTAGTTGGTAATCCAGAAGCCGTGGGCGAACATATAGAGCGCCATCAAACCCACTGCTACATACACAGAGGAAACATATTCGGTAAATGGAACAGCCAGGGTTAAGGCGGCTGCTATGCCCATGACCATTTTCCTCGCCTTATTGATGGTGAAGCCATTTTTAACCAATCTATCAGAAATGAATCCACCCAGAACATTGGAAACGCCCAGCGCCAGAAATGGTACCCAGAACAGATTTCCGATTTCCTGATAAGCCACTCCCCGCACTTCGCTGAGGTATTTTGGTATCCAGAACATCATAAAATACATCACCGGATCGAGCAGGAAACGCATCAGTATAAACACCCAGGTTTCCTTTATTTTCAGTACGGAAAGCAGGGAGATAGCGGCTGTTTTCTGTTGGGTAAACTGCGTATTTACCTGCGAAACAACATTTTTCCACGGTATCAGCAGCCAGCCGGCCACCCAAACTATACCAACCAGACCGGGTATCACAAAGCCTGCCCGCCAGCCATAGTGCTCAGAAATCAGGATCGTGAGCGGCGGGGCAATCACAGCGCCGATCGCCGAGCCGCCGATGGCGATACCATTGGCAAAGGCCCTTTCTTTTTTGTCAAACCAATCATAAACCGTTTTTGCTGCACCTGGAAAACAGGCTCCTTCACCTAACCCGAGCAAAAAGCGGAATGCAATAAGCTGCGGCAAAGAGTTCATCAGTCCGTGCATTGCATTGGCTAGCGACCATACTCCCACGGCTACTGCAAGTCCCTTTTTGGCACCAACCCTGTCAATGATCCAGCCGCCCATGGTGAACATCAATGCGTAGCTGAGCAGGAAACTGGTGTTTACCCAGCCATATTCCACGTCTGTAAAATAAAATTCCTTCTGGATTTTGAGGATAGCAATGGAAAGCACCTGCCGGTCCAAAAAGCTCAGTCCTGTTGCTATGAACAGCATCAGGACAACAAACCAACGCATAGAGTGTAGTTTCATATAACTTAACGCACTAACTAGAATCGAGTCAAAAATAAATTCAAAAAATGCAATAAGCAAACGTTTGGAAAATTATTTTGATTTTAGTTTCTGCCAGTCGACAGCACGTCGCAGCCGAGATATGTCACGATCGCACCCGGACTTTACCGGATGCGATCGTGCAAGAGTATATCAGAAGAAAATTCGCTTCGCCGCGGTAAGCTTATTCGTTGCCTTTATTGAAAAATACAGCCAGTCCGTCCTTCCCGGCGACGATAATGTCTTTCCGGCCGCTGCCGGTCAGGTCGGCTACGTCAAAGTACACACCGATTCCCTTGCCCTCACCGTAAGGGCCGTAGGAAATGACCTGCTTCACAAAAGCTTCGCCGTTCCATTTATAATAATATAACCCGATCAGATCCTTTTCGCCCGGGTCGCCGCCGTTGTGGGCGCGGTAGCGTTTGCCGGTGAGCAGCTCCATTTTACCGTCGCCGTCAAGGTCAATCCACGCCAGGGAATGGAATTGTGAGTTATCGGGATCAATGCTGTGTTTGGTCCAGCTGATTTTTCCGCCGCTGTTTTTCTGCTCGTACCAATGGAGGCCGTAGCTGTGCGCCTGGCCCACGATCACGTCATTTTTACCGTCGCCATTCACATCCGCCACGATAATGGGTACGCTGGCATCGCCAAAATTGAAATCGTTGTGCGCGGTCCATTTGTCTTTCAGTACATTTTTAGGCGCTTCCAGCCAGCCTGTACTGATGATGATATCACCTCTTCCGTCGCCGTTAATATCTCCGTAACCTAATCCGTGGTCCTGGCGGTCTGCTATCTGGACTTTGGTGAATTTGCCGGTACCTTTTCCATTCTGGTCTTTTTCCAGTTTGTAAAATTTGAGGGGCTGATTGGGGTTGTTAGGTACGATTTCCAATGTTCCGTCTCCGTCAATATCCCACGCGCGGCCCGTTTCCACATTGCCCGTTTCATCTATGATATGGTCGGTCCATGGTTTGTTGTTGCCCGGGTTCTCGCGCCATAACAGCGATTTGTTGAACCATCCGCCGGTGATAATATCCATTTTTCCATCCCCATTCACGTCCATCGGCACAGTCAGGAATTCGTCCCAGTATTCGCCTACGCGCTTCACTTCGCCGAGGTAGGCCCGCTCCCAGAACTCGGGCCCCTTGTACCAGTACGAGCCGGAAACAATATCCGGTTTTCCATCATTATTGACGTCGAGAACGGCTACCGACTCGAAGCTTTCGGAGGCAATCATTTTCTTCTCGAAACGGACAGGCGGCTGTGGCTTTGCCTGCTGCGCATTAGCCCCGGCTGCAACGAGCGTCGCGGTTAGCGCCAGGAAAGTGTTTTTACAGAAATACATGAAATATCAGGTAAGAAGTTTAAAAAATGTGCGGCGGCAACCTGCGTTGCCGGCCGCACGGGTCCAGGGTTTAGGGAATAGTAAAGGTCAGTAGCCCGGGTTCTGTTCCAGGTCAGGATTTACCTGAATTTCCAGGAACGGGATCGGGTATAGCAATTTGTTTTGGTCAAGATTGTAGGTGGCTGCGGTGAGGTAATAGTAGCCCGGACTGGCTTTCAGCTTTGCGCCGTGTGCATTCATTACCGTAATCGCATTGCCGGTACGTACCAGGTCCAGCCAGCGTTTATTTTCAAAAGCAAGCTCCACGCGGCGCTCTTTCAGGATAGCCGCGCGCAATGCCGCCTGGTCCTTTGCAGGCGAATCTGCGAGCCCCGCACGTTTGCGTACCTGGTTCAGGAAACCGGCTGCATCAGCTGTTTTGCCTTGTTCGTTGGCAGCTTCGGCGTGCATAAGAAGTACTTCCGCGTACCGGTACACCGGGAAATTCTGGTTCGTTTGCCCGTAAATGGAGTGCGGGTACTGGTACTTTTTGATATAAGGCAAATTGACATAGCTCGTATCCGAAACGAGCGAAGGCCCGTTGATAAAGCCGATCGATGCATTGAAACGCTGGTCTTTGGTACGGTCTTCATAAGCGGCCAGCAGATCCTCCGTCGGCGTGTTCCAGCCTGAGCCAGGCGCGGTTTGCGAGCCGGTGGGTCCTTTGGTATACTGCGCGTGGTTGACGGTCAGCGGCACAAAGTAGTAGGGGAAATAGCTGTGCAAATTTAGCGTGGTACCTTCCAGAAACTGCGCTTCAAATACCGACTCTACATTGTTTTTATTATTGGGGTCAAAAACGGAGGCATAGCTGCTCAGCAGCGAATAGCCCGTTACTTTGGCCAGAGAAGTTTCCGCGGCCGACCAGTTTTTGCTATTGAGATACACATCAGCGAGCAACGTGTTGGCTGCACCCGAAGTAGCCCTGCCAGGTTCCGCAGTG
Source organism: Dyadobacter sp. HNCC25DJ183 (assembly GCF_056895175.1). Lineage (NCBI taxonomy): Bacteria > Pseudomonadati > Bacteroidota > Cytophagia > Cytophagales > Spirosomataceae > Dyadobacter > Dyadobacter sp. HNCC25DJ183. The sequence continues at coordinate 421,648 of NZ_JBXHAP010000004.1, read as the reverse complement.
GCTTTGTCGGGCAGTAACCCTGCCGCTTCGCTGGCGTCTTTGATGATCTGCTCGTAAATCTGTTCCGCTGAGGCGCGTGGCAGTGAGGCGGTGGCAAGATCCGAAGCGGGAACCAGGTGCAGCGGCACGCCGCCAAAGTTCCGCACAAGATCGAAATAGGCAAATGCACGGAGGAACAAGACCTGGCCTTTAAAATTAGCCACTACTTTGGGGTCAAATGTAGCATCGTCGATCACCGCCAGAACCTGGTTGGCACGGTTGATCATGTCGAAATTGGAATAGTACTTGGCGGCCGTGATCGTATTTTCTGATCCGTTCGTAAACAAATCGATCTCTTCCGGGATCGGTGAGCGATAGTCGATATTGTAAAAGAAGTGGGTGTTGTCAGAGCGCATTTCGCCCATTGCCCAGCCCGATTCGGTGTTATAAAGTGCCTGCAAAGGCGCATAAGTGCCGTCCACAGCCTGCTTGAAATCCGATTCTGACTGGAAGAAATTGGAAGGGACCACCGCGTTTTGCGGCTCTATGCTCAGAAAGTCGCTGCAAGAGCCCAGTGCCGCAGCGGCGAATAATATTGCTGATAGGGTCTTTGATTTCATGACCTTATTGAATTTTAGAATGATGTCGGGAAAATTAAAAACCTACATTTAAGCCCAGTGAATAGGTGCGCGGAACAGGATAGGAGCCTCCGTCAATACCCAAACCGGTAGTCGCCGTGCTCAGACTTACCTGCGGATTGGCTCCCGGGTATTTGGTGAAAATATGCACCTGCTGAATGCTGGCGTAAGCGCGCAGCCTTTTCAATGCGCTGGTACTTTTCAGCGGAACCGTGTAGCCGAGCGTGATATTGTTGAGCGAAATGTGGCTCGCATCGTACATCATCTGGCTTCCCCACCAGTCGCGTTCCAGGTAAGTGGTACCTGCCGCCAGACTTCCATACCGGCCTTTTCCGGGATTCTCCGGTGATCTCCATCTGTCTTTCACATCGGCGAGTACATTAAATACCCCGTCCAGGTTGGTCAATGTTTGCTCGGCGCCGCGCACCACGTCATTTCCATAAGTACCCGACAGGGTTACCGAGAAGTCGAAGTTTTTGTAAGACAAATTGTTGGTCATCCCGAAAATGAAATCCGGGTGCGGGTTACCGATAATCGTCGCGTCGTCGACTGTGATGACGCCGTCGCCATTTACATCGCGGAATTTGGCGGTACCTACCTGCGAGGTGCTGTGCTTGGGCGAATTGTCGAACTCCTCCTGGTTTTTGTAAACACCTTCGTGCTGCATTCCGTACAGCATTCCGATCGGGTAGCCTACGCGGGTAATGTGGTCGCCGCCAATGAGCCCGCTGCCGCCGCCAGTAATGAGCTCGTTGGTTTTCGTGCCCATGGAAGTTACCCGGTTTCTGTCAAAGGAAATGTTGAAATCCGTCGTCCAGCGCAGCGATTTACCCTGCACATTCACGGTATTGATCGCAAACTCGTGTCCCCAGAATTTCAGCTCCCCGATGTTGGTCTGGATATTCCCGAAGCCCGAAGCGCGCGGCACGCGTACATTGAAGAGCAGGTCGCTGGTGATTTTGTGGTAATAATTGTAGACGAAGCTGATACGGTCGTTCAGGAAATTCACGTCCAGACCAATGTTCAGCTGTTTATTATTTTCCCAGCCGATACCCTGGTCAGCCAGGTTGTCTACCCGCCTGCCGCCTGCTACTGTTTTTCCAAAAACATAATTGGCAGTTGAAATGGTGGGAATATGGGTGTAGTTACCAATGTTAAAGTTTCCTGCGATACCGTAGCTCGCGCGCAGTTTCAGGAATGAGATGGTTTTGATGTCAGCAAGAAATGCTTCCTCGCTCAATATCCAGCCCAGCGAAACCGATGGAAAGTTACCCCAGCGGTTGCGTGCGCCGAATCGCGACGAACCGTCGCGGCGAATGGAGGCGGAAACGAGGTATTTGCCTTTGTAGTTATAATTGACACGCGCCAGGTAGGAAAGCAGGCTCCATTCCTGAATGCTGCTGGAAGCCGTGACCGTACCCGCAGCAGAAATTGTTTTTACTTTATCATCGGGATAGTTATTTCCATTAATATCACTCACATCCTGCCGGAAACGCTGCGCCGTGAACCCCGCGATCGCATCGAAATTGTGTTCGCCGAAATTCTTCTGGAAAGTCAGGATATTTTCATTGACCCACGACAGGTATTTTCCCTGGTTCAGGTTGGAGAATGGTACCCTGTAAAGTCCGGTGCCGCGCGCGCCGGTAGTAGTTCCGTTGAATGCAAAATTGCGCGAGTCGCCTTTGTCGATGTTCGCTGAGGTTTTGAATGAAAGCCAGTTTGTAAGCTGATATTCCCCAAAAATATTGGCCAGAATGCGCGTATCTGCATTATCTACTACGCGGTCCTGCAAAGTGCGGGCATAGTTAGGTGTGGGAAACATGCCCGGGGAGGTCGCGGTAAGTGTATATGTCCCGTCTGCATTGTACAGGGGAGCGAGCGGAGTTGTTTGCAAAGCTTCGTTCACAATGCTGCCCACGCCGTCCACGCCGGTATTGGAATTGGTTGAATAGGTAGGGGCCACATTGATACCGATGTTCAGCTTTTCAACGGGACGAAAACTGGTATTTACCCGCAAAGAATACCTCTTATAACCAGAACCCAGTATCACACCATCCTGCTGCAAAAAGCCCGCTGTGGCCGTGGTACTGAACGTTTCCGTACCCGTGCTGAGACTGAGGCTATGGTCTTGCATCAAAGCCGTTTTGGTAATGGCATCGTACCAGTCGGTACCTTTTCCGTATTGTTCGGGGTTTTGAAAAACGGGATCAACGGGCAGGCCGCGCTCTTCGGCCATTTCCTTGCGCCAGGTTGCAAACTCGCTTGCATCCATCATATCCGGGCGGCCGCGCTGCGGTACCTGCTGGGCGCCGATGTAAGTATTGTAATCAATGCGCGTTTTGCCGGGTACTGCCTTTTTCGTTTCGATCAAAACCACACCGTTTGCCGCTCTCGAACCGTACAATGCAGTCGCGGAAGCATCTTTCAATACACTTACCGATTCAATTTCATTCGGATTGATGTTGGCAATGCCGCCCACGATCGGGTTACCGTCCACAACATAGAGCGGGTCGGTGCCGGCTGTGATGGAAGCTGCGCCGCGCACGCGAATCGCCATTCCCGCGCCGGGTGTTCCGGTCGTTTGGGAGATTTGCACACCGGCGAGTTTGCCTTGCAGCTTTTGTGAGAACTGCGTGACAGGCAGATCCGCAAAATCCTTCCCGCTAACCGTAGAAACCGAGCTGGAAAGCTGGCGGGTAGACTGTTTTCCGTAACCTACCACCACCAGCTCATCCAGCGATTTCTCATCGTCTTTCAAAACAATATTGAACGTACTCTGCGCACCTACCGCGATTTCCTGACTGACATACCCCACAAATGAGAAGATCAGGCTTGCATTATCATCGGGAACAACGATCGAGAAAAGCCCCTCACCGTCGCTGATCGTACCTTGCTGCGTGCCTTTGACCACAATGCTCACGCCCGGCAGCGGCCCGCCTTTGACGTCGGAGACTTTGCCTGACACTTTCTTGTCAGCCGGAGCGGGTTGCTCAGGTGTTTCGGCCGGTGGAGCCGCTTCAATGGACTGGTTTTGAAGCATAATCTGTCCGCCGACGATCGCGTAGCTGATATTCAGTGGTTTTAATGTCAGGTTCAGTACTTCGGACAGTTTCAGGTTAACTGCATTCACAGTCACTTTCCGGTTGGCGCCGATGGTATTGGAGCTGTACACGAAACGCACGCGGGTTTGCTGCTCAATGGTGGTTAACACCTTGCTAACCTGCGCGTTTTCCATTTTGATTGTTACAGAACGGTCAAGCAAATCCTGCGAGCGACCATCGTGTGAATGGGCAAGGGAAATGGTCAGCAATGCCAGGACAGATTGTAAAAAGCTGATCCTCATAAGGTCAAGGAATAGAGGATGGAGACGTATCCGGTTTTTCATTACTTTTACATGTTTTGTTTAGGACTGTGAAAAGGTTGAACAAAGCCCCGCCCGCTCCATTGCCGTGATCAAAAGCCGGGAGAGAAAGGGAATTAACGGGAGTCGAAAGTGCTGGTAACACCTTCGGCTCTTTTTTATTGAAGGTATTGGTATTCAGTTATTGAGGCGACGAACAACCTTTGCCGCTGATCAAAATGCGCGTTCCACGCACTTCGTAGCTGGCGTTCACGGAGGCGCAAAGCAGGTCCAGTTTGGTAAATAAAGGTTCCTGCGTCATATCAGCCGTAAACAAGCAGCTTTTCATCGCATCGTTTTCCAGGATAATCTCCACACCAAATGATTTTTCCAGCTTGGCAATCACGTCCGTAAACGGGGTATCCCTGAAAATGAAGGCTTCCGCAGCCGGGAGGTTTGCTGAAACAGCTGCATTCACAGGCTGAGGATTGGCGATCAAACCGGTTTCGAATGCGTGCGTTTGTACCGAATATTTCACGCGCTGGTTGGCTGTCAGTATCACACCATCTTTGATCTTGCTGTTTTCAGCACCGACTGGGGGCTCGTTTTTAGATACCGACACTTTCCCGGACACGACGGAGACTTCAATGGCTGTGTTGTTCTCGCGGCCTTCCACCCAAAAGCTGGTACCCAATACCTTGGTGACTACTTCGCCGCTATGCACCAGAAAAGGGCGCTCGGTATCGCGCGAAATGCGGAAAAAGGCTTTCCCCGTCAAATGAAGCACGCGATTTTTGCCTGCTAACCCAGCAGGGTAGGAAATCTTACTTCCGGGCGACAAGATCAAAGTGGAGCCGTCGGGCAGGGTGATATTCTCTTCGTTCTGAGATTGGTTTGAATGCGAGATCCGCGATTCACCTTGCCGGGCCGAGGTAACCTGGCGCGAGTTGCTGTTCTTATAAAAAGCTTTATAGGAGCCGAATGCGATACCAATCAGCACAACTGCCGCAGCCGCCCATCTCCACATCGGGAATGAAACCGCCGGCTGCACGGGTTCGGCCGTGTCGTTTTGCATGATTGCATTCCAGATCCTTTCTTCAATTTCACTGTTTTCCTGCTCGCTCCGGACTGGTACCGGCTCGTCGAGCATGGCAAACCATTGTTCGACAAGTCGTTTTTCCTTGTCGGTGCAATCGCCTGATCGGTAGCGGTCAAGTAAGTGGTAGAAGTTTTGTTTGCTCATAAAGTGCTTTCGTGTCTTTTTAGTAAGACTGAAAAGCAGGAGCGCACCGCAAATTGTTTAAACTTTTCTTTGAAAGTTTATGTACAATCGCAGTGGAAGGCACTTATTTCTTTAAAATATAATATTGCAGATAACCAGGAAGAGCGTGATCGTGTTGCGCACGGCGGATTTCAGCTTGCGCAGAGCCTGGGTAATGTGGTATTCCACGGTGCGGGCGGGGAGTTTGAGCAGGTTGGCGATCTCGGGTGCAGATTTCCCCTCGAAACGGTTCAGCAAAAATATATCCCGCGTTTTCTCCGGAAGCTGGCCCATTGCTTCCTGAAAAAGCATTTCAAGTTCTTCGAGGAACAATGGGAAATCCGGCGCAGCTTCTTCGCAGGCGGAATCGAGGTCGTAGAAAACCTTCTCCTTGAAATGATCAATAATGCGGTTGCGGACTGCGGTAAAAAGGTATGCGCGCGGGTTGGCGATCGTGAGCTGCTGGCGTTTTTCCCAAAGGTTAACAAAAAGCGCCTGGACGATTTCCTCGGCAACATCCTTGTCCCGCGTTTTGGAAATGGCAAAATCATACAAATCCCGCCAATTATCCCGGTAGATAATTTCAAACTCCCTTCTGCTCAATGCAGATCCGGAAGCAGCAGGTTCAAAATGATTCAGTGGGTCAGGATTCAATGGTATTCGCCAAAGAAGTTACTGAGCGTAAATATCCAATATTTTTCTGATTTAGTATTATTTTAAAAAACTTGAAAGCTGCAGTTCGGCTGGAAAAAAGGCGTCGCATTCATCTTCTTGATTTCAGCTGCCGGCCTGGTTCAGGTGTTTGCTACCGGATAGTACTTGCTCTGCAAAAACGTTTCTGCATTTGTCGAAGCCATTATTTCCCATGCATTTGTCTTGTCAAAGGTCTCTTTCAGAGCAGCTTTTTTGAATGTTGCATAATCGTCCTTTTCAGGTAACAAACGTTCCGTCATGAAGAAATCGGTGCCAAACAGCATGCGGTTCCTTAGCTGCGGATTTTGGAGATATTTGAAAAATTCTTTGTGCGTTTTTGAATTTCCCACGGTAAAGGAGATATCTGTAAAAACACTCTCAGGATATTTCACAATGAGCGATTTAATCTGCGAACACCAGTTTTCCTGCTTCATACCGTAAAGCTTTTTGGTTATTGCTCCTGAGGCTTCTTCCAGAACGTGGTCATCTCCCCCGAAGTGCGCTAGACATATCTTCAACGGCGTACCTTTTTCAGTAAAGTATTTTAAAATAGATTCGAAGCTGGCTGGTTCCAGGAAGTAGGAGCAGGAATGCAGGTTTCGATGGTTATCGTTCTGTCCCAATGCCCATTTGAATACATTGAAAGAATCGTCCGGAGTGGGAGGTGGGGTATTTTCGTCAAAGTTTTCGGAATAGCGCCGTCCTGAGTAAACGTCGAATGGGTTCAGGCTTGCGTTGACAAATTCGGTATCGTTATTGTAAATTCCGCCCAGGTAACTGCAGTGGCTTAAAACCGGGACGCCATTTTGCGCAGCCCATTCGAAAGTCTCTTTCAGTTTTTCATCAAAAGCATAGAATCCAAGACTTGGATAGATCTTCAAACCCGCGAACGGGTACACGGACCGGTCAGCGCTGACCTGGATCTTTGTTTCAAAATACCTTTCCACCGTTTCCTTTAACTCCTTACCGCCGCCTTTCCAGCGAGGATCAATTCCCATAAAAACCAGCAGGTTATCAGGATTCTCTTTTTTTACTTCAATGATCCCCTCTAGCTGCCCTTCGTAACCTGTTTGCGACGGCCCGGCGCCGCAATGCTCCATGTACATGGTGAGCGCAACGATCTTGATAGACGGGTCATCGGCGTACTGCTTTCTGAGCCCTTCGAATATTTCGCGCTGATTCCGGCTTTTGCCTACCTGCAAGAAGCTGGCGTACCTTTTGCCCAGGTTTCCGCCCAGCTTTGAGAGCAGAAACTGAAACACGGCTGCGCCCGGAGCCGTGTTGGTAAACCAGTCCACCAGCCGGGCCGCACTATCCGGCAAAAACATGTTGAGGAAGTTTCTGGGTGCATTCCGGATATTGAAAATGTGGCTATGTATATTATAGAACTGCATTGTCGGGCTTTGGTTTAGTTACTTTTTTCAAAAGGTCGAACCAGAATGGGGCGCCGAAGCTGGCGGCAAACCCGGAGATAAGCACACCCAGTATTTTGAGCAAGGTTGTGCCCCAGTTTACAATGTGCTGTTGATAAGGTGGTTTGAAAACAATGCTGTGTTTCAGTCCGACAGGCAGCATGGTTTTGCTGATCAAGGTATCAAGCTCTTTGGTAAGCTGCTGCTGCGCTTCGCTTGATTTAAGTTGAAGAAGCGCCATTGCCTGCTCTTTAAGCGTGTCAATTTGTTGCGTTTCCGCGGGAACGGCGGCCAGAGTTGCCTGTACCTGAGCGAGTGCAGCCGCATCTGTATGCAGGGAAGGATGTTCTTCATAGAAACGCACAACTTTCGCCGCTGCCTGAGGGTTACTTTCGAAGAATTCAAAGAGCTCAATACTATCTACATTAATGGCGAACGCGATGATCACACCCAGGTAGAACAGCCTTTGCCTTGTGAGTTTCTTGTACCATAACGTGAGCCTTTGCGTGAATTCGCCAAACCACTTTTCGAGGTATTCCGTCAGATAGTTGTGTAAAGCCACTTCGTTGATCGCCCCTCCGGGACCGGTTGCAGCATGGAGCTCAGCATACTGCATGGCTTGTCTGAAAAGCGCCGAGAGGTCACTTTGATTGAGGACCAGGGTAGCATATTTGAAATTCCGCAACAGCGCAGATTGATATGCGACAACAATGCCTTGTGCATTCAGCGTGCGGATGTTGCTTTGAACAATCAATGAATTTCCCACTACTTCTAAAAGCGTTTCGACAAACAGTTTAGGGGAAATTTCATTGGAAGGTTTTTTCGGGTCACGGCTTAACAGATCAATGGACCCGTGAGAATAAATCCGGTCGGCCCAGTTGATGCCATTGATATTATCCATGAGCTGTTTATAAAGATAATCCTTCATAAACTTTCCACGTTCGCCGATGATCTGGATGAAGGCTTCGAGAATGTAGCTGCAAAACAATGCGAACAAAGCCCAGCTAACAACAATCGCCAGCGCTGTATTGAGAATGGGGATGTCGGGGAGGATCATGATTGTTAGTTTCTAATTGCTGTCACTGATCAAACTGATCTAAGCTGAACATCATGGTTTGCGTTTGTTTCATTTCCAGGCTAACCGCATGCGACTTTTCGCCGCTCTGGTGATTACGAGCATCGGCCAATGCTTCTAATTCATTCTTCCACCCGCCAACAAAGTCGCCTTCATCACACACGGCCCGGTACTTCAATGTGAATGTCGCAGAACCATTACTAAGAGTCTTTCCCATGTTTGTATGTTGTTATAGTTTGAATTCAATCGGAAATGCTAGCCTTACGCCCAGGCTACTGGAATGCTTGATCGCATTGGCGTCAAATACATTCAGGAGATTATAGTACAATTCTGCATTGACTGTCGGCTTGTCTTTTTCTTTATTCCGGAAAGGGAATATCAATCCGCTTTCAAGATTAGATACAGGATCATCGCTTCCCCTGACCTGAATATTAGGGTTAAGATGAACACCCAATAACCATTTTTTAAAAGGATAGAAGTATAGTTCCGGATTTAGGACCACTTCTATGATATTCTTCTTCAGGGTACCCGTGTATGCTGTCAGCGTGCTCTCCGAGTATCTTCTCACACCGTTCTGACCATACTCTTTTACATCAGTGACCTCAATCTTATCAAGATCTGCCAGGTTGCTCGTATTGCGGACAATAGCACGAACGGAGAAATAGATGTTTTTGGGACCTGTTTTTGACCAGTCGTAGTAAGAGAATTGAATAAATGCTTGCTGAGAAATGAAATTGCCTTTTACGATCTGACTGGCAGGATCTTGTTTGTCGTCAAACGTTCTGAATGCGTCATTTCTAATCCCAAGCCCAAAGGAGATCCAACTGAATGAAAAACCTCTGACTTCAAGATTGGAGAAATTATTGGCTTTCAGTATTCCGGCCCGATTATTTCCAATATCCTGAATTTTTCGGCTTCTCCAGAGTGGGTCTTTATTGTTAGCCAAATCTTTCTGAACGGAAAGCAATTCTTTGTTTGCTTTGATGTTTTCAAGCGAAAGGCTGTCGAGACTAAGTTGAAGTTTTACTTTGTCCTCTTCCCGTGCCTTGCTCAACATACTTGTAATAACTGCTCCTTGTTTTCCGATGCTTGCAACCTTCTCTTCCAGCCGGATCTTTTTTAATTCAAGTTCACAAGCCTCATATTCTGTGAGGTAAATAATATCCTCATTGTATTTTTCATCTGCATCAACTTGATTCTTCTGGAGAGCTCTTTTTCTAGCTGGGTCAATGATTACACTCTTATTTCTTTGACCAAATATATGAAACTGGAAGTCAAGGGATAAGTTGGTATTAAGCTTGGATTTATTGAACAGTTCCAATGCTCCCTCGGACACTCCGCCAGCAGCTCTAGCCGTGAGGATATTGCCATTTTCGTAAAAGTGATTAGGAGCAAAGGATACGGTGCCTTCTTTTACGTCAAACGAAGCATAGGAGCCAATTACACTTGTTGAAGTCCCGGTAATCAGGGCAGCAAATTGCTTGTTAAGAATGTTGTCGAATTGTTGTTGTGTCAGAGCCGTGGTATCAAGAGGCTCGCTGGCTTTCTTTGAAGAATTGGCCTTACTCGATTGTTCTACAGCCTCCTGTCCGAAAACAAACACATTGGAGAACATAATAAGCAAGAATACCTGGCAGATCCTGATTGACATAGGAGTAAGGATTAATATAATTGACTAAAATCTTCCATTCGCCTCTTCCTTCCGACACATCAAAATTCAGGGTTATCCCGGTCGTAGTAAATACTTGATTATGGTGATTTTATATCCTAAAATCAGGGGATATTAGGGGTGCGGGGGAGTAGCGCCAACAGGAAGGCTGTGGCGGAGAAATGCAGGAAAAGGCGCAACACGGGCGCGGGTAGGGGATACTAGATAAGCTGGAACTTCAATGCGTATTTGACGAGCCCGATGGTAGACTGCACGCCGAGTTTTTGCATCAGGTGTTTGCGGTGCGTTTCCACAGTGCTTGCACCGATGAAAAGCTTTTCAGCGATTTCTGTCCCTGAATATTCCTGCGCGATCAGTCTCAATACTTCCAGTTCGCGCTTGGTAATCGCTATGCTTTGTGGTTTATCTCCCGCGACAATCAGGTCGGGCGCCGTGTCTTTGGCGAGGGCTGTGAGGACTTCTGCACAGAAATACTTGTTTCCGTCGCAGATCAGGTTTATGGCCGTCTCTAAGTCTCGCCGGTCAGCACTTTTCAGTATATAGCCGTCAGCGCCGGCGCGGATCGCTTCTTTAATGGTTTCAGGTTTGTCTGCGACGGTCAGTAAACAGATCTTAATGCCGGGAAAGCGTTCACGTAATTTCAGGGTTAATTCAATCCCGCCCATCACAGGCATCTGAACATCCGAAACTACCAGATTAATGTCGGGATCCTTTTCCAGTGCTGCTAAAACCTGGTGTCCGTTCGTATGCTTCGAAACTACCTCCACATTTTTCATACTCGATAAAAGCATGGCAAGACTTTCCAGTAATATCCTGTGGTCCTCGGCAATCAGAATTCGCATATAGTTCGGGTTTAGCAATCCTTGTTTAAAGTAAGAAGCGGGCGGGATCTCTCTATCGAAATACCAAAACCCGCTGCCAAAAATCCCATAATTATAGGATGCAAAATCATGATAACCAAGGATTTTAGCTGGTGTAAAAACCGGCCAACTTTGCGCTATCCAATCGCAAATTTTCTTCGAGAGATGGCATTGAACTAACTATACAAGCTTGCTATATAAACCTTCAATTTTTAACTACAATTCAGAAATATGTCTTACCCATTGAAGTATGTTCGTTTGCAAGGCTATGCACACATTGGCGTAGCCGTTGATGGCCGGCTTGCGCTCCGGATGTGTGATAACCGCGGCACGCCCTACCCGGGGATTGAGCCCATCGTTTTCTCATTTATTCCAGGCACGAAAAAGGATAAAGCACCGCCGTTTCCGGACAACCCGCCACGGATTTCGTTGCCTGTAAACCCACCTATCAAGTTTTTGAATATTGACATGTACGCGCAATTCAGCGAGGCAGACTTCAAGCGATACCAGCCGCTATGGAATATTATCAAGCCTCAGCTCACCTGGGCGAGTGCAGATCTGCCCGCGCCTGACACCATGGAGCATATGAACCCCACCGGTCCGCCTCCCTGATTTGGCCAGCTACAAAACTGAAAAATTCCCATCGAAACAATCCGATTCGATGGGAATTTGAATAGCCACCCTTGTCCCGGATCCGGGCGGATGTGTAATGTCCAGCGTCCCGCCAAGCGATTCCAGGCGGGTATGTATATTCTGCAGACCGATTCCCCTCTCTACTTTATTCTCTTTAAAACCGATTCCATTGTCTGTAATGGCGATTGCAACGCCATATTCGGTTTTTTGAAAACTGATCCCTGCAAATGAAGCTTTGGAATGTTTGATTACATTGTTAATAAGTTCCAAAACAATACTGTAAGCATTAAACTCGATCTCCACCGGGAGTCGCTGTTCCATTCCTGAGATGTTCAGTGCAAATTTCATGGGAGCGTTTTGGTTCAACCGCGCCACCAGCACGGACAGCGTTCGCACGAGTCCTTCCTTTTCCAGTTCAGCAGGAAGGATATTGTGGGAAATGTTACGTACCTCCACATACGCATTCTGGACAAGATACTTTACATTCTGATATACGGATTGCTCCGACTCGGATAAATGCTGCGGGTTGAGGTGCTGAATGCTCATGTTAACAGCGCTTAAAAGACTGCTCAGGTTGTCGTGTAATTCAATGGCTACGCGCTTACGTTCAATGGCCTGGCCTTTAAAGAGCGCCTGCTTGATTTCTTCATTTTTACTGACAAGCTCCCGGTTTACATTTACCAGTTCTTCTGTACGGGCTCTCACCCGCATTTCGAGGGTACTGTTGCTGAATGCAAGTTCAGCCTTAGTCACTTCTAATACAGCTTTTTGCTTGTCAATCAGCCTGTTTTTGGCTTGCAGGCGCTTGTTACTCCAGAATAATAGAGCGGCAATCAGCAAAATAGATGCAATACCAATGAACAACCCGTTTCGTGTCCGCCGCTGCGTTATCAGCTCAACCTGCTTTTTTTGAAGTTCATTTGTTTTATTGATATTGTCGTACTGCGCCTGCAAAGTTTCGATCCGGTGTTCGGTCTTTTCCTTTGAAAGACTGTCGCGCAGCAGGACAAAGTTTTCGTACGCGGCAAGTGCTTTTTCCGGTTTGTTGATTTTCTTGTAAATCTTTGAGAGCGCTTCAAAAGCTTCTGCCTCAATACTGCTGTTCCTCACGCGCTGGGCATTTTTCCTGGCTTTGTTGCAGTAAGAAAGGGCCTCGTCCCAGTTGGCCTGCTTGAAAAACAAATTGCTGATATTTAGCAGGATACTTCCTTCTAAATCGACACTGCCCGTTTTCTGGGCCAAATCCAGTGCGCGTAAGAAATAGTCCAGCGCTTGCGGAAATGCATTCATTTCCTTGTAAACCCAGCCAATCGCATGCAAGCCCTGCGCCTCGTACCAGGTATGCTGATTGCTTTTTGCCAGTTTGTACAATTCCTGGTTGACTTTCAATGCGGCTTGCAAATTGCCCTGCTGCCTGTAAATCGCGCCCTGCACATTCAGGATTGATGCCTGTACGTATGAATCCGGATGGGCGCGCAACACTGCCAGACCCTGCAGGCAAAGCTTTGAAGCTTTACTGAATTCCCTGAGACTTGCATACGAATGCGCCAGCCAACCCAGCGATGCAGCCATTCTGGAGTACTGCTTCATCTTTTCAGCCAGTGGCAGGGCTTTGTAATGGAACCGGATACTTTGATGATAATCCCCTCTGACCTGATATAAATAACCTGCGTACTGGTAACCGTAAATAAGGTATGCTTCCAGACCGGGCTTTTCACTCAGCCTGATGAGCAGCTCGTTGTACCGTGATGACGAATCGATGTTGATGTCAACATAAGCGCGCATCAGCGCCTTGAGTGTTCTGCAGGTAAGGGTATCGCGAACCAACCCGGCCGATGCATTCCGAACTGATAACAAATCTTTTTTAAGGCTGTCAACCGCTTGAGTGGAGGCATTGCCCGCAGGTGACCATAGAAGCAGCACAAGCAGCATTTTTTTCATAGAGGAGGCGTTTAGGTAAACTTAGCTAGTATAGCGCTATTTACAAAAAGAATATCCCCAAATTTTAGGATACAATATAGTAGTAATCAGGTATTTATATTGATGTGGCAGCGGCTGAACTTTGGGGTATCGGTTATTCATCATTCTCACCTTCAAAATCCCAAGTTGCTATGTCCAGCGTAACAGTAGTTCCTCCTCAGAAAGTCGAAAGACTTGCCCACGGTTTCAGAAGAACCATGTTCGGCTTTTCGCCTTCATTTATTGAAAACAGCAGGGTGGACCGCTTTGGCTATTTGTTTGAAGGGGCATCGGAAATACCCTATACCGACGCAAATCACCAGTTACTTGAAAGGCTCGGCCTCAATATGCTGGAAGATGTAAGTACGTTTCAGGCGGATAACAGTACTATGGAGTCCGGCTACACTTACTTTGGGCAGTTTGTCGATCACGACATTACCCTCGATGTGGATTCAGATATCAAGGTTTCTCAGGATGCCAAAGATCTGATCAACTACAGAACACCCAATCTCGAACTGGACAGCGTATACGGCGACGGGCCCGGGGTGGATTCATTCCTGTACGACAATGACGGTTTGAAGCTGCTGCTGGGGAATACTGTTGTAGGCCAGATTAACAGCACCATTCCCGTCATGCCATTCGATCTGCAGCGAAACGCGCTGGGCAGGGCAATCATCGCCGATCCGCGGAATGATGAAAACCTGTTTGTAGCCCAGTTTCACATGAGTATTATCAAATTTCATAATGCGGTAGTGGATGCAATTAAGGCAGAGGAGCCTGAGTTGCCAACGGACAAACTTTTTGTAAAAGCACAACTGGAAGTAAGGAGGCATTATCAATGGGTGTTAATGCACGATTATCTGTCCAAAATCATTGGTGCGACAAAGGCCGCCCAGGTTTTGCAGGACGGTCCTTCACTTATGCCCGTGAATCAAAAATTCTTTATGCCCGTAGAGTTTTCTGTTGGAGCCTACCGGTTTGGTCACAGCCAGATCCGGGATACCTATCGTTTTAATCAGGTATTTACCAATTCGGAGTTCTCCTGGGCATTCAGATTCACAGGCAGGCCGGTACCGAGTGACTGGATTATCAGCTGGAAGAGCTTTTTCAATGCTGATGGTGTACAGGCGGTTAACATGGCCAGAAAAATTGACACCCGCGTCGCATTCAGTATGGGAGAGCTGCCCGGCCCGGCGGCACGCGGTAATTTGTTTGCGACACTTTCTTCCCGGAACCTGATCAGGAGTATGGCGCTGAGGGTTGGTACCGGACAAGCTATTGCAGCGAACCTCGGAATTGATCCGCTTACGGAAGAAGAGTTGCTGAGGTCTCCCTTCCCGAATCCATCTCCTCAGCAGATCGCATTGCACCAGGGAACCATCGACATTCTCAATGCGGACAATCAGCTGTTGCTCAAACAAACCCCGCTCTGGTACTACATACTGAAAGAAGCCGAGGTACGTCAAAACGGAAATCAGCTCGGTGAAGTGGGAGGTACGATTGTCGGT
The DNA here is from genome assembly GCF_056895175.1 of Dyadobacter sp. HNCC25DJ183. Classification (NCBI taxonomy): domain Bacteria; kingdom Pseudomonadati; phylum Bacteroidota; class Cytophagia; order Cytophagales; family Spirosomataceae; genus Dyadobacter; species Dyadobacter sp. HNCC25DJ183. Next base: position 406,621 of record NZ_JBXHAP010000004.1, on the reverse strand, counting down.
GAGGTATTTATCAGACTGCTGGAACAGAGCCGCGATTCCTTTCTCAGGGATCCTCAATGGAAGCCACGGTTCGGATTGATGACAGAGGATCCGGCTGCATACAAAATTGTTGACCTGCTCCGGTTTGCAGGGACATTGAACATCCCGGACATCAATTAAACCTATCAATTACAATGCAGTTTTCCTGGTAGTAACTACAATATAAACGTAAACAATGATGGACGGGGAAGCTTCGGCCGTTTCGCTTTCAAGCTTTTTCCGGCTGGATCGCAAGCAGGTTATTGTCCTGGCGACACTCCTGTTTATCCTGGTAGCCGGCGCTCTTTACTTCTTTATCTACATTCCATCCAACAGGCGGCATGTGGAGGATCTCCGGTTCCGGGCTATTCAGAATATTGATCGGAATATTGATAACAAGATCAAAAATTCGGTCGAACTGATGAACCGGTTGCTCATAGCTTATGAAAGAGATTCCACCAATGCGCAAACGTATATCAATACCTTTAAAAGCATTAATTTCAAATTATCTCTCATCAGTAAAGCAGACCGGCAGGATAGTTCTACATTTATTTCGATGAACCGTAATCATGTCAAGATTGGATTGATAAACAAGAGGTTACGGATCAATATGGAGTATCTGCTCCCTAAGTTTGTTGATCCTTTGCTGTCGGGCGAGGCTTTTGACAATTATCTGCTGGTCGGCAGCAATAATGAGATCATTTACCAGACATTCCCCAGCGGTATAACAACTCTGGGGCTTGACTCTCTTGACCGGAAACTATACGCCAATAACAGTGTCAGAAACATCCGCCTGGGAGGCACCGCTTATAAGTTGTTCCGGCAGAGGATCCGATTGGATTCGACTAATTACGTAACGCTCGCAGGTTTATTGAAGGCGCAAAAGTACCAGCAGCTCAACACCAGCTTACCCGAGAATCTGGTCGTATTGATGCTCTTTATCATGCTGGCGCTTGTTCTCTGCCTGCCCTGGATCAAGCTCTATCACATGGGCAGCCAGGACAGACTTACAGTTTTTGATGGACTTTTTGCATTCGCCTCGTCGCTGCTGCTGCTCGCATTCCTGGTATTTGCGTTTTTAAAATACAACAAAACCATGCGGCCAGGAGAGGATCCATTTCTGGTGAGCTCCCGGAGTCTCGCGCACGATATTAAAAATGCATACAAGCAGGACATTATCAGTGCTTATCGGGTGATTACCTCCGTTGACTCTGCGCGCAGAAAAGATAAGTTAGCGCGCAGTCTCAGTGATATCTCGCCGGCAATTCTTGATAAACAAACCTCGCTTACTCAATCATTCCAGGATCTGCAATCAGCTAAACTATTGGCTGGTCTGTTAAGAGGCGTGGATATGGTAGAAATGTTTGGATTGGACACCACTGGTGAAGAAAAATACAATTACAACCGCAGGCAGAGTGCGCCGTTGTCTAACTATGGGGACAGGATCTATTTTAAACAGATCATTGAAGGACGCCCAAATCATATCAAAGTCGGTAAAGAGGAAATTGCATTCGGTCTGGAACAGGTTGTTTCCTGGACTACCGGCAGCTTTATAACCGTAGTCTCGAGAGCGGCCGAAAAAAATGATTCCGTGACTTGTGTTGCAATTGCATTTACTCCCAAGAGCGTTACGCGACCCCTGCTCCCCAAGGGGTTTACGTTTGCAATTGCCGACCAGACGGGTAAAGTGTTGTACCATTCCTATCCATTCAAAAACTTAAACGAAAACCTGGTAGAAGAGTTTTCTGAGACAGATCTGCTGCCGATACTTAGCGGCAAAGAAGCCACGGTAATGGAGACCAAGTACGGCGAAAAGACATTTAACGTATATGTTTCACCGTTTAGTGAGCTGCCCTACAACATTGTTATTTTCGAAGATGCCGGGTTCACTTCCGAGCGGGATACCAAAGTATTCGTATTTACATTTTCATTGCTGCTGGTATTCTTTCTGTTTCTTGCTATTCTCTTTGTGGTTATCTACCTGCTCTATCAGCGGCCCAGCTTCCTGAAAAAGCATTATTTCGACATTACCTGGCTTGGTCCGAATGCAAAATTCAAACCCCGCTATTTACTTGTTATCGGCTTTAATCTGGTAATCATCTGTTTGTTGTTGATCTTCTCCTTGTACACTTCTCTTTTGCAATTCCTGTTTATCCTCCTGTTTGCTGCGACCTCAGTATCCATATTCCTCAATAGTCAGTATAAAAGGAGCTATTTCAGACTTGGCGACGATAAGTTCAAGCAAAAGAAAAGAGCTGTATCAACGCTCTGGTGCATTGTGGGGATTATAGCTACCGCCGCTTATGTAAATACTGATTTCAAATATTTCGGACTTTTTGCGGCAATTGCCGGAGTTTTTTGGCTGGTTTATGCAAGGTTCACTTCACAAATGCGGCAAAGACGTTTATTGCTCATTTTCACAGGTAAGTTCCGTCTGAGCGCCTGTTTTACGACTATGGTATTTACAAGGCTGATTATCATGAGCGGTTTACCCGTAGCCTACTTTTTCACTTTTGCATACAACCACGAATCTTCATTACTCGCGAGCTACCGGCACAGGCAGTTTGTCAGCGGATACGGGGCACGACAAGGAGCGGCGGGTCTATCCACAGATACAGGTGTGTTTTACGACGGAGTGTGGATATTGCCAGGTAAGCAGTTAAACGCAACAGAGCAGCAGGCCGACCAGCTCACGAAATGGCTGCAGCGAAAGTTGATGGATTATGTACCGCACGGTGAAGAAATGTTCTATGCCGGTGCGGAAAAAATGGGCGGGTATACCAGGGTAGGAAGTTCAACTATAACGCACTTTCCAGACGGAACAAAGCCTTATGAGATACTGGCTGCTAGCACCGCCTATGTGCTTCCCACACCTGTTGAGGTTGGTGGCATTGGCTGGAAAGGTATTTCTTACTGGCTCATTTTTGCAGGTGCGCTAATACTGTTTGTATTTCTTCTGCACCGCGTGATCAGAAAGCTGTTTGCACTCAATTTGCCAAAACAAACAGGCTGGGACGAGATTGATGAGCAGCTACTGGTGTACAATGATCAAAATGCGCATTTGTTCATGATCGGTCCTCCTGGCGCTTCTGTAATTGACCTCATTAGAAAAGAGGTTAAAAGTTTGAGGTATTTAGGGCTAGGGGGGCTCTTTCTAAAATTTGGGTTGCCGGGCAATGTTTACATCGCTGATATGTTGATGATACCCGATAATGAAAAAGAGGCTTCGACGAACAGGCCGTGGCTTAAAATCCAGAGAAATGCAGCCAATAAAAAGTACAAGCTTATCATTGTCAACCATTTTGAATATGACCTTCAAAATGCAAATACAAACCGTATCAAACTGAATTTTCTGGAAGAACTGACACAGCGGAGTAATTGCAAGATTATCATTGTTTCAACTGTTCACCCCATTAATTTTCTCGATTCTCTCAACCAACTGGAAAACAGAAAACCCGTTGGACAGAGGCAGCCTGCGCACGATCTCGAAAGATGGCATGTAGTCCTCTGTCATTTCAAGATTATTATCAGGGGGATTAAGGATATGAAACCGGGGAGCAGTTTCAGGAAGCCGGTCTGGGAAAGGGAGTTGAAAGCAGAGCTACAATCCGGACAATTTCTGAGCAGCATGCAAAATCCAACCCTTTTAGCTTTGAATCCACTTCCGCAAAGTACAAAGGCCAGCATACACAGCGATTCCCTCGCTTTCAAGATGGAAATCACATCGCACTATTACTATATGGGATTATGGCAGTCCCTGACCAAGGAAGAGAAGTTCATTCTGTACGACTTGGCCGAGGACGGACTTGTGAATCCATTTGACGATTATAACCTGACTTTGCTGATCCGTAAAGGCCTTATTTTGCAGACAGATGCGGGATTAAGTATTTTCAATGTCGGTTTCAGGCACTTTATTCTCACTTCCATCGGTACAACCGAAGTGATGAAAATACGCAGCCAGATCAGTGATAACGGTACCTGGAACAGTTTCCGCATTCCGCTCACTATCCTGATCGTAGCCGTTTTCGCATTCCTGTTTGCCTCACAGCAGGAAGCTTATGAAACGCTTTTGAAGTACCTGTCTGTACTCACCATCTCCGTTCCCACCGCATTGAAATTCTTCGCCATGTTTGAAAAAACACCGAAAAGCAGTTGAAGGAGCCACCAGTGGCTTTCGCTTCTCCCGTTATCCGGCGAGGGTGTACATTGAGGAATGTTTTGTGCGTTTGGAATGCACATTTTTTAATTCACAAACGTGAAAAACACATAGTCCTGTCATGAATAAAATCGGTTTTGAAGGGAGCTGCCATTAAAGGCAGCTCCTTCAAGGTTTCACTTTCGCAAAGAATTCAGCGATTTGTGCGGACATTTCAGGTGTGATCCTGTTAATCTCCTCGGGATAACTCACGATTAAATTAGCGCTTGCACTACCTGTAGCATACGAGGATTCCGCTTTTTTCATCGTTGTGCGAACTGCCGGAATGTTGCTGTACCTGTCAAGCGTAGGCGCAATAATCAGCAGTGGTTTGGGCGCAATGCACGAAATGATTTCGGCCATATCAACCGGAGTGTCGTGCGGCTTTTTGGCGAAGTATCCCAGCTTTGGCATCAGTCCGTGCCAGTCAGCGATACTCCGGATCGATTCGTAAGTACTGTCCGATTCGCGCCAGGGCGAGAATGCGGCGACTGTTGCCAGGCCCGCCACGCGGGTATCCTGCGCGGCAGTGAGGATTGCAGCCATTCCGCCTACGGTATTACCCAGCAGGAAAATTCTGGTGGAATCAATTTCAGGAAAGGTGCTCAATGCATCCATGCAGGCTTTCGTATCGCTCACGATCTTACCCATTTTAGACCATTCCGGGAAGCGCTCATAGAAGTAGCGGGCTTCCTCCATTCTTGTTCCAAAACCAAAAAGATCGAGTGCCAACACTGCAAATCCCTGGTCGGTAAATGCCTGGAACAACCTGCTGTTTCCCTGCCTCTCCGTACTGTACCCATGCGCATAACCGTGGGCATAAGCGTATTCGTGCAGATAAATCACGACCGGTATTTTGCCATTTGCAGGTACCTTTTTCTTGCCGGTCGCGTCAGCCGGATAGTAAACCGTAGCTGCCACATGGTCGCCCAAAGCGGTATATGGTCCTAAATGTTCGGCAACAGCACCTTTCACAACCGGCCTGCCGGTGATCCTGTCAATCCAGTCTATACGGGACGATTCTGTTACCGCAACCTTGTCCGGGCGTACTCCGGACGGTTCCTCGCCCAACAACCATTGAAGGTTTTTCAGGATAGCGGCTTTCTGGTTCCGGGCTTTGGCAGGATCTAAATGCACCGGCTTCAACTGTGCAGCTTCGGAAGCTTGCCCGGCGTGTGCTGCGGCCCATTTGTCGTATACAAAATCAAACTGCAGTTCGGTCTGCCAGGGGATGTTTTTTCTTCCAAATTGCTTGTCAAGGAAATCAATGCACCTGGCTACGTCACGCGCCGCCACGGCGTGTTCGCCCATGCGCGGGGCCAGCGCAATGTGATCGGGTACCCCCAGGAAATTGAACACTTTTCGTGCCGAATGGTAGCTCTGCTCGCTTGCCCAGGGATTCAGCTGCTGCTCTACCACGGAATATTGAAACACCACACTGCGGGGCGCAATGAGTGAAATCAGCAGGTTTTGGTCAATGGGAAGCTTGTCCTCCCGCCCGAAGAAAAACCGCAGCCGGGGATGAAACCAATGCGCTGCATTGGAAGCAATGTCGTCAAGCGTCTGGTTTACATACTGCGGATCACTCATGCGAAATGGCGTTATACCGCCGGTACCGCAACTGCTGGAAACCACTGCGGCAATGCGCTCGTCAAATGCGCCGGCCCAGAGCGCCTGCTTTCCATTACGGGAGTGACCGGCAATGGCGATTTTCTTCACGTCCACTTCCTTTCGCGTCACCAGGTAATCGATCACGCGGGATGCTCCCCAGGCACGTCGCATTAATGCCGTGAAATCGTATTCGGGGTAAAGTGCCTGGTAAGCCTGCGTATCGTCTTTTGTATCCGCGCCAGCATAAACGCAGCCAATGTAACCTCGCTTCACAGCCAGCTGCGCCCAGTTACGGTGCGTCCATGGCGTCATATACACGGGAAACGGTCCCTTACCCGCCGGTATCATCAGCTCGAAGGTCATTTTGGCTGCATTGTTTTTACCAAAGCTGACCTCAACCATTTCAATGCGGGTACCGCCGTCGGTTTTCTCTGAAAGTACTTTTACTTCAAATGTTTTCGGTGCGGGCGGGATCTTGCCGGAAACCCAGTGCTGATATTCTTTTTTAATCCATTCCCGCCGGGTTTCCCACTCTGCCCTGGTGCGGACAGGATAGGATTTTCCATTACTGACGGTAACCAGCGGCTCAGGCAAATACGGCGCAGAGGGCATTGCTGAAAAGTCGGGCGGCAGCTCGCCGGTGCGGTGCAGCCAACCAAGCCAGGTGCTGTCCTGTGCCGTTATCCGGCGACTGATCGCGTGCCGATGGTCCTTTGGCTCGTTGATTTTGAGGCTTTCCTGCAGATACTGCCTGCGTCTTTGCAGGTCGGGCTGGGCAGCTGCTTCGCTACCCAGCCACCCCGCAGCCAGCAGGCAAGCAATTATAGAAATCGCGCTAACCTTCATGGGACAGATTTAAGAGTTGACAGTCCTAAAACGAGTAATGCGGATTTTGTTCAAGGGATTTGTTCTTGTCCCAGGCTTCTCTCGGAATTGGAAACAGGATCGGAACCGTGGACAGCCAGGGTTTTTTGTCGATTTCCAGCGTTGCAAAATTAGGTCTGTTGGCTTTAATGAACGAGATAAACCGGCCGCGGCGGTTCAGGTCGGAGAATGCGCCCACCGGCTCCCAGATGAACTCCATCCGGCGCTCATAGAAAATAGCATCCAGTACCGCATCCTTTCCAAGCGTAGTAGCCTTGGGTTCGAGTCCTGCACGTGTGCGGATTTTGTTGACAAGCTGCATTGCTTCGGCCGATTTCCCTGTTTCATTCAAGGCTTCGGCATAGTTGAGCAACACTTCGGCAAAGCGCAAAATGGGCGTATTTACGCCGGAGTTGGTGGGTGCGGGAGCTTCCCAGTATTTGGTCACGATAAAGCCCGTGCGCGACCAGCCCGCCGGTACCTGCGCAGGCATCACGAAGTCTTTAATATCCTGGTGCGCCTCGCCCGGGCCGATAATTACATCCCAGTAACGCTTGTCCTTGATCTTGCCGGCAGCATCTTTTTCAAATGCATTTACCCAGTGTTGTTGCGGTACAAAATTACTCCACGCGGCGCTGCCGGTATATATAGAAGGCGCACCTCTCGGGGCAGTTCTTTTAACGAGGTTGTTACCTTCTGCATCCACCGACGTACGGAACTGCGTTGAAAACAGGATCTCCTTGTTGTTCTCATTGCTCTCACGGAATACATCCCTGAATTTTGGAAGCAGGTCGTGGGTATTACTTGCGATGATTTCTTCACTGTATTTCACCGCATCCGCCCATTTTTGCTGCCATAGCGAAGCTTTTACAAGGTAACCCAATGCGGCTGTGCTGGTAGCGCGTCCCACGTTTGCACCTGTCCAGGTTGCGGGTAATGTAGCAGCCGCTTCTTTCAGGTCAGATTCGATCAGTGCCCATACTTCTGCTGCTGACGCGCGCGGAATGTCCAGTTTGGAAGTCGCATTCAATTCTTCCGTAACCAATGGAACGCCGCCCCAGTAACTTACCAGACGGTAGTAAAACAAACTTCTCAGGAATTTGGCCTGAGCTACAATGCTGGCCTGTTTTGCCGGGTCGAGGTTAGTCATTGCAGACACGCGGCCGATCACGATATTAGCCCGGCCAATGCCCTGATAAGCGCCCTGGTACACGTCGCGCAAAATGGTATTGTTGGAAGGAAGGCTTAGTGAATGCAGCTCGATCCGGTTGGCGCTGCCGTCCATTTCGTACATATCACCCGCCATCGCCCATTCAATGTCAGCTGCGTCACGCACATTGCTGAATGTTTCCTCCCGCTGTAAGATGGCATAGATACCGGTCAGGGAAGCTTGTGCATCTGATTCTGTGATAAAGAAGTTGGCGTCGGTGAGTACATCCTTTGGGGTAAGTGTTAAAAACTGATCACCGCAGGAAGCCAGCGTAGTGGCAACCAGAAATGTGCCGATGTATTTGATATACTTATTCATGTTGTTCAGGATTAAAGATTAGAAACCAAAGCTCACGCCGACCATAAATGTTCTCGGCTGCGGATAAACGCCGTTGTCCACTCCCGACTGCAATGGGTCAATGCTGCCTATCTCGGGATCAAACCCGGAATATTTGGTGAATGTGAACAGGTTCTGCGCGCTCACATATATCCGCGCGCTCTGGAATGCGCGGGTTTTGGCAAGAAGGTCCTGAGGGATCCTGTATCCGAGTGTAACGTTCCTGATCCGCATGTAATCACCATCTTCGACATAGAATGAAGAACTGTTGGCGTAGTTTCCATTGGCATCCACGTAGGCAAGACGGGGGATTTCATTCTTTCCGCTGCCGGGTGTCCACCGGTCAAGTACTTCCCGTGATCCGTTAACCACACCCGAGCCGCCGAAATATTTAAGGGGATAAATCGCGAATTTGTTGGAATGAAAAACCTCGCTTCCCGCAATTCCCTGCAGCATGATATTCAGGTCAAAACCTTTGTAACCCAGGTCTACATTCATTCCGTACGTCAGGGTAGGCCAGGGGCTTCCCAGGTTCACGCGGTCCGCATCGGTAAGCTGGCTGTCGCCATTCACATCCCGGTATTTAAAATCTCCCGCTACTGCATTAGGCTGGAGCCTTTTATTTACTTCATCATTGGTCTGGTAAATACCTTCCACCACATACCCGCGGAAATAACCGATCGACTGACCTACCTGGGTGAACGACGGGCTGATGCTCGTAAATGGAAGGGTAGGGCCGGTAATCGGTTGTCCCACGCCAAGACTAAGCACTTCGTTTTTAAGCGTAGCCATATTGGCGCTCACATCATAGGTAAATGCACCTGCTTCTCCCCGGTAACCCAGCAAAAGCTCAACACCACTGTTGCGCACCTTTCCGCCGTTGACCGAAGGAGCTGCCTGAAAACCTGCTTCAATGGAAACAGGCAAGCTCACGAGCATGTCTTTGGTTGTTTTGATGTAATAATCCGCAGTCAGGTAAAGCCGCTCGTTCAGGAATGTAGCGTCGATACCAAAGTTGGTTTGCTCGCTGGTTTCCCATTTCAGGTCGGGGTTGCCGGGGCGGGACATGGATGCGCCGATTTCAAGCGCCTGGCCTGCACCGAGTACGTAGTTGTCATTCACGGTGCCAAGCCGAATGCTGCTCAGGTAACCGAATGAACCGATCGCGTCATTTCCAAGTCTTCCCCAGCTGGCGCGCAGTTTCAGCGAGCTTACCGGCGATACATTTTTCATGAATGCTTCTTCGGAGATATTCCAGCCCGCTGACACGGACGGGAAATTACCCCATTTGTGACTTGGCCCGAAGTTGGATGAACCGTCACGGCGAACGCTGGCGGATAGCAGGTACTTGTCTTTAAATGCATAGTTGACCCGCGCCAGGTACGAAGCCAATGTATATTCGGATCCGGTACCGCTTGCACGCCGCTCGGTATCCTTGCTGCCATTTACAACCTGTAATTGTTCATTTTGAAAATCGCGCGCAGTCACGCCGATCCAGTTGACAGTATTTTTCTGTGCTGTCTGACCGGCCACGGCAGAAATCTTGTGGCTGCCCAGGGAGACTGAGTAGGATAATGTATTTTCAAGGAGCCAGTTGAGGCCCTGAGAATAATTTTCGCCCAGAATGGCCTGCAAATTACGGTAATGCCCTCTTTCAGCTTTTGGCTCCCAGGTGCTTGTGCGGTTGTTATCCGTATCTAAACCTACATTGGTTTTCCAGCGGAGACCTGGCAGGATTTCGTATTCACCAAAAATATTACCGAACATCCGCATGTTTCTCAGTTGGTTATCAATCGATTTCGCTCTGAGCAGCGGGTTGTCGCCTTGCGTGGTGTAATAGGCAGAAGAGCCATTTACCACATCATTGGGGCCGAGTGTGGGATAGAATTGCTGCGCAAGGTTGAAGATCCCGATCCGCAGTTCCTGGTTCTGCTGACCTTTTGCGCGTGACAGTGCAAAGGCGAGTGAGCTTCCGAAACGCAGCTTGTCGTTCACTTTCAAATCGCCCGTAATGCGGCCTGTAAAGCGTTTGTACCAGGTTTCGATCAAAGTACCTTGCTGGTCGCGGTAGCCAAGCGACAATGCGCCCGAAATTTTCTTACTGCCGCCTGAGATCCTGAGATCGTAATTCTGGACCGGCGCGGTGCGGAACACCTGGTTGATCCAGTTGGTACCATTGCCGAAAGAGCCGGGATTGGCCCATTCAGGGTTAGGTGTCATGCCTGAATTGGTGTACAGTTCGTTGGCCAGTGTTGCAAATTCGGTTGCATTCAAAAAGTCGGGTTTGCGCCAGAGCTCCTGCATGCCGGTATATGCATCGAGGTTGATTCTGGTAGAACCGTCTTTACCTCGTTTGGTGGTAATCAATATAACTCCATTGGCAGCCCGCGCTCCATATATAGAAGCAGCAGCGGCATCTTTCAACACTTCAATGGACTCAATGTCATTGGGATTGACGATCGAAAGTCCGTCAATACGATCGGAGCTTCCGGAAACACCCATACCTCCGCCACCGAGCGGAAATCCGTCCACCACATACAAAGGCTGGTTACCTCCGGTAGTCCCGACCCCCCGTATACGTACCGAAGCTGCTCCGCCCGGCGCCCCGCTGGTCTGGTTGATATAAACACCCGGGATTTTACCTTGAAGCGAGCTCGTAAAGCTGCTGGTAGGTACCTTCTGGATCTCATCGGCTTTCACGGAAGTCACCGAGCCGGTGAGTTCACTGCGTTTTTGTGTTCCGTAACCAACCACCACCAGCTCGTCGAGCATGGTCTGACTGGCGGCGAGCACTACCTCAATCTCTGATCTTGCGCCGGTTACAATTTCTTTCTTTTCATAACCAATGAATGAAACGACAACGATCTCATCGCCTGCCAGCTGGATTTTCAGTCTGCCGTCGGCGTCAGTTGCGCCGCCGCGGGTAGTGCCTTTGATCGCAACGTTGACACCCGGCAGTGTAGTCTTGGAGGCACTGTCATACACCGTGATTTGAACATTTCGCATTTCCTGGGCGAAGGTCTGCCGCCCGGCGAACATGCAGATTGCTACTGTCAGCAGCACAACCGTGATCTTTGAATAAAGTTTTGGAAACATACATTAAGGGTTAAGGAACATTAAATAATTGGCACTGAATACAGAATTCCGGTAGCGTACCCGGAACTTAACACCACTACCTCTGATTTTTAGACTTAACAAAAGGCAAACAAAATTTTCAAGTATCGGGTACGTACCCGAAAAGTAGTAAAATTCTTTATCAGCGCAATGTCAAGTAGAATATTTTATTTAAGGAAGGCTTGGCCGTTTAAAAGAATGGTAAAAGAAGTCATTCGCCTATGATCCTTTTCCGATGGCCGATTCCCTATTGGGTTGAGGTTGTTGATAAATCGGTGTGAAGCCTAATTCGCTGGATGAACAAGAGGCAAAACAGTTGTGACAGTTAACGGAAGAACTAACGGGTACCACGTTTATGGACATTTGAGAACGTCAAAAAATTTACGTCGGCCAGCATTGATAAATTGCGGGTCAACATTTAGCTTAGTGTAACTACTAGCCGACAATTGATAATGAAAAATTTTCTACTTCTATGTGCTGTCCTGCTTACGACAATTTTAAGCTGCAAAAAAAGCAATGACCCTGTTGTTGACGCCGAAGCTCAGGAGGCGCGAAGATTAGTAAAGTTGCAAGAGCAATTTCATGGCAAATACAGGATCGTTAGCGCAATCGCCGATCAGGAACTGGACATAAACATGGATGGACTCACTTCAACTGATCTGCTGAAAGAGATCCCGGTATTTCAATTCGAAAACCATACGCACATTGTAGAGCTACGCATTTACGGGAAGTCAAATATGCTGGCCAACTCATCTTTTACCATATCTCAGTCGTGGCCTGAACAGTATATTTCCATCGGTGCAAAGCAATGGGATGGCGGTCCTGGCCTGGGTTACAATGCCGACCTGGCAATTAATTATGTGAATCAGGGTAGCGTGCGTAGGTTCAGGTTTTCTGATGATTTGAAAGAAATCATTGTTGAGCCCTCGGAAAATGAGCGCCCCTTTCGCTGGGTTGCACCCGAATCCGTGATGATCGACGAATCGGACAGATTACATTTTATAAATAGGCGGTACTTGTATACGAAAGATGGCGTGAAGCAGGTAAAGATCACTTCTGTTTACGAACGTTTTACAAAGGAGACTTAGTCTTTGTAAATTCTTGTCCGGTCCGAGGCCGACTTTTACAAGGAGATTGATGAAGTATACCATGGCCCAGGCTCTGATAATTATTACAAATAGCTTGGAAGTGCGCATTTGGCAAAATACATTTGTGATTTATATTTTGTCTAAATAAGATTAATGAAACTTCTTCTATCACTATCCATTTGCTTTTTCCTGTCATCTCCCTGTTTTGCCCAGTCCGGCAAGGTGAAAGGTACGGTGGCGGACATTTCGAAAAACGGGCTTCCCGGTGTTAACGTGGTTATCAAAAATACCAGTACCGGAACGCAGACGAATGAATCGGGTTATTTTGAAATAGCCAATATCAACGACGGCAGCTACGTGCTTTCCGTTTCTTCCGTAGGCTTTAAAACCAAGGAAATCAGCTTTACCATTGCTCAGAACGAGGTGGACCTTGAAACCGTGACATTGTATGCCGGCGACGAGATCCTCCGTGAAGTAGTCGTGGAAGGGGAGCGTGAAAACAAATTTTCAAGAAGCAAAACGGCTTACGTTTCCAAGTTACCGTTACGCGATTTTGAGAATACCCAGGTTTACAGCACCATTACCAACTACCTGCTGAAATCCCAGATCGTCACCAATTTTGATGACGCTTTGAAGAATGCAACTGGCGTCGAAAATCTGTGGACCTCTACCGGTCGCGGCGGTGACGGGGCGGGGTACTTTTCGTTGCGCGGGTTTTCTGTTCAGCCCAAGCTGGTGAACGGTCTGCCCGGACTTACGAACGGAACGATCAATCCGGCCAACATCGAGCGCATTGAAGTGCTGAAAGGACCTTCTGCCACTTTGTTTGGAAATGCAGTGAGCTCCTATGGCGGGCTGATCAATGTGGTTACCAAAAAACCATTCGTGGGAACAGGCGGTGAGCTGTCGTTTACAACTGGCTCTTACGGTCTCAACCAGATCACAGGCGATTTCAACACTGCATTGAGCAAAGAAAAAAACCTGTATTTCAGGCTGAATACCTCTTATGCGACCGAGCGCAGCTTTCAGGATGCAGGTTTCAGAAAATCATTTTTTGTAGCTCCCTCCCTTTCTTATAAAGTCAACAACAAGTTGTCATTCTCTTTCTACGGAGAGATTACGCAGGCTGAGCAAACAAACCCGATGTTCCTTTTCCTGAACAGAAGTGCGCCCACAGCAGCCAGAAACGTCAAAGAGCTTGGCTATAACAACAAGCTTTCATTCACAAGCAATGATCTGACACTACAAAATCCGACGCAGAATTACCGCGTTGAAATGGATTACAAACTGTCGGATCAATGGGAATCGCAAACGCTGATCTCGAAAAGTGCTACCTCAACAAAAGGCTACTATTCCTACCTTTTTGATTTCGGTGTGTTGGGAGATAATGTATATACCCGGTATTTGAATAAACAAAATGAGTACACCGGAACCTCGGATATCCAGCAGAACTTCATCGGGGATTTTCGTCTGGGCTCCATGCGGAACCGCGTTGTTGTCGGCCTGGACTATTTCTCAGCCATTTCCACAAGCAATGGAACAGGCTATGCATTCTACGGAAATGTAACTCCTGACGGCGGCACCAGCGGTGATAATCCGCTGACCGAAAAGGTGGAAACCACTGCTTATCCGCTTTCTACCGCTGCTGTGGATGCTGTATTGGCGACACAACCAGTAGCGAATGCAAAATCCCGTTACAACATTTACAGCGCCTATGCTTCGGATGTTTTGAACCTGACGAATACGCTTTCATTGATGTTAGGACTTCGTCTGGACCATTTTGATAATGTAGGAAGTGTATCAACCTCCGAGGACGATTACAATCAGACCACGCTTTCACCAAAGTTCGGTATCCTGTTCCAGCCGGTTGCGGATAAGGTTTCAGTTTTTGCCAATTATCAAAACGGCTTCACGAATGTGGCGCCATCCCTGGTTGGAAATCCCGAAGACGGACCGCAGACGATCAAAACTTTCAGACCGGAGCAGGCTAATCAGATTGAGTTTGGTATCAAAACCAACATCATCAAGAACAGGCTGAATGCGACGATCAGCTACTACGATATCCGCGTAACAGATATGGTTATCACAGATCCTGCATCGCCATTCAACAAAATCCAGGGTGGCGAGATTTACAGCAAAGGATTTGAAATTGAATTGAATGCAAATCCTGCGAACGGATTGAACATCAGGGCAGGTTACAGCAACAATGACAGCAAAACCACAAAATCGGATAATTCTGAAATCCTGAATAAAAGACCACTTGACGCGGGCTCGAAGCATACCTACAATGCGTGGGCGAACTACGAGGTACCGGGCGGAAAACTGGCGGGATTTGGTATCGGAGCGGGAATCAATGGCGCGAGTGAGCGATTTGCGATCAACTATGTTTCAACCGGCGACTTTATGCTCCCGGCATATACCGTAGCAAATGCGTCGCTCTTTTACCAGGCCGAGAACTACCGGATCGGATTGAAGCTGAACAATGCATTTAATAAGGAGTACTATAAAGGATGGTCTACCATCGCGCCGCAAACACCGCGCGCTTTGCTTGCAAACATCACTTACAACTTCTGATAGTTTGTTTTAGAAGAAAGTACCTGTGCAAAAGGCCGGAGGATTTGCTCTTCCGGCCTTTTTCTGTTTGTGTAAATCCAGGCTATTTGTTTGCCGGCGTCAGGTAAAAAGTTTGGCTGAAAGCGCCATTTACTGCGCTGTCCCAGGCTTCGACCCGCATCCACTTTCTTCCTTTAAGACTGGGCCGCAACTGGAATTGCTGTTCGCCGAAAGCTTTGGTCTTTGAAAGGTCTGTTTTCTCGCGGTATACATTTTCACCGTCACCCGAAATGATCTCCACGAAGTTCATCGGGAAAGTCCAGCTCAGCTTCAAGCTTACACTGGCAGTCCCGTCTGCATTCAGCGCGAGCGTTTCTCCGGACAGCTTTCCATTTACCTTTAATTCATGCATCAATACCTCGCCGGTCGAACTGAAAAATTTGCCGCCCCGCATTGCCTCTGTGACGGATTTCCAGCCTCCTTCGTATTTCGGCAGCTGGTCGAGCATGAGGTAGTTGACATTCATGTGCGCGTACATTTCGTTTTCCTGTGTGATGGTAAATAGGTCGGCCTCGGCGATGACCGTTTTTTTCTCACCCCAGTTGTTCATGTCATCCAGCAAGTCGAGCACGCGGTTTCCGAGGCGGGGCTGGGAGAGATCGGCGGGCATTGCTTTCCAGGCTGCGCCCATGAAGCGGTCGGATTTAAAGAATGCTTCGTGGTTGTAAATGTCGGGCGTGTTCACCGAGCCTTTGGTCCTGGCATGCGCGGTCCAGGCCAGTCCCTGTTCTTCCTGCAACAATCTCAGCATATCCTCTTTATCACCCACGTGGTACACCTTGCCAAAACCAGGTTTGTCTTCTACAAAAGCCTGGTCCTTCTTACGCGACATGATCCAGTAAACAGGTTTTGGGAAGAGCTGCATCCAGTGCCCGCCAAAGAATTCGTTGGGCTCTTCGCCCGGCATGAGCAGGAATTCATCGTCCGAGAGTCTTTTACATTGCGTAAAAAGCGCCTGCAATTCCTTCAACCTGACCGAATCGGGACCTTTTGGGTGAGCGGTATAATGGAACTCGCCGAGATGTACCATATCCACACCGAGGCTTTTGAATACTTCCACGAACTCGGGCTTTTCGGGCACAGGCTTGCCAGCCAGCACCACATTCATGATAAACTCATTGTGAAAATGACTTGACATGGTTTTGAAGCCGGGCAGTTTTACATATTGATCTGCATTGGTGAATTTCTTTACCGCCCCGATCGCTTCACTACCGCCCGCGTCACTGAGCAGGCAGAAGAAATTCAGTCGCTGCGCTGTTCCCGGCGGCGCATTGAACCAGGGAACAAAGCGGCGGTCGCCTTCCAGTTCCTGCCGGATCCCGATCCCATATCCGTCCGGCATGTTCCGGTAACCTTTCCCGTGCCAGATGAATTTGAGATTAAAAGCTTCATCCAGCGGATAAAAATACTGGTGCGGCGCGGGGAAGATAGCCAAAGCCCCGCCTTCGCCCTGCGCGGCGATCGTGCGGTATTTTACGGCAAGATTCCGGGCCGAATCACTGAACTGAACCGCTGCGGTTTCAATCTGATTGCCGGTATTAGTCCAAAAGAGCTTTTTCCATTTGTCCGTTCTGCTGATCAGTCCGGCATCGTAGACAATAGCCGAAGCTTTTGCGCTGGTGGACATGACAGCTGCGACATTGAAGAGCGGACTTCCATTGTAAAAAGTCACTTCCAAAACACCCGCAAACCGGTCGGCAGAAAGATTTCCGATGGTTACTACGGTGCGGCTACCTATACTTTTAACCGAGATACCTGACTTTTTAAGTACGACCGGAAAAGTTTGAAATGGCCGGGAGGGTACTTTGTCGAAAAAGATATTCCATCCGTTCTGCGACATCAGATCCCGCTTTCCGACAGTCAGCAGAAATGCGGCGTCAAGATCTTCCGATACTATTACTGGCGCAGCTTTGGTGCCCAGTGCAATGCGTTTGAAAAGCGGACGGCCAGCCGAAAGGTCGAACTGCACCGTTCCGTATTTTCCTTCGCCAGTCGGCCAGGTGATCTCAACCAGCTCTTTGTTGGAAGTAATTGTGGCTTCTCCTTTTTGGTCAAAATGCCGGGTATCGGGTTTAATCTGTGCCTGTACAATCCCCATGGATAAGTGCACAAGCAGAAGAATGGCTTTTAATTTCATAGTTGGTTTTGGCTGTTGCATTCATATCAGTATAGCCACACTTGAATATAATCTACCGACCATTTTGTTATTTTCGTTCGAAATCGAACACACTGCTACCTGGGATTTCGTTTTCATTAAGTTGTAAAACAGGTATTTATGGAAAATAGCTGCTCCGGTACAGTTATTTAACCGACATTATCGGAATAAATCAAATTGCGTTTATGAAGCGTGTGTTTCTGGGAGAATTTGAAGAGGTAGTGTTGCTGACCGTCGCCATACTGGGCGAGAATGCCTATGCAGTAACCGTGACTCAGGAGCTCGAACGTAAAACGGGCAGACTGGTCGGATTCAGTTCCGTCCACACAACCTTGCAGCGCATGGAGCAAAAGGGTTACCTGACTTCTGTCATGGGCGGGGCTACTGCTGAGCGGGGCGGACGCCGCAAGCGCTTTTTTGTAGTTACGGCACTTGGGCAAAAAGTACTGCAAGAAGTAAAGCAAGTTCGTGACGATCTGTGGAATGCATTGCCGCAATCCGGATTCCAATTATCAAAAGGGTAGATGAAAAAGATGAACCCGCCACATTGGGCCGCCAGGCTTCTGGCCCGCTTCGCTGACCCGAACACTTCCGAGGAAGTACAGGGCGATTTGCTCGAAATGTATGATCACTGGGTGCAAACCGTGGGTGTAGCACGTGCCAGGCGACACTACATTTTGAATGTATTTAAACTGCTGCGCCCTTTTGCAAGGGACAAGAAGTCGCGCGAATATTCCAAAACCTATTTAGCCAGTCCAGCCATGATCCGTAACTACTTCAAAGTCGCATTAAGAAACCTCACCAAAAACAAAGGATATTCTTTCATCAACATCGGCGGGCTCGCTGCCGGAATGGCTGTTGCCATGCTGATCGGGCTCTGGATCCATGATGAATTTTCATTCAATAAATACCATCAAAACTATGACAGGGTAGCCAAGGTCATGCAGACAGTAACGGCAGATGGTACCAAACACTACGGTGAATACATGCCTGCTCCACTGGGGAACGAACTTCGTACGCACTATGGCGCCGACTTCAGATACATTGTTATGTCGTCATTTTCCGGGGAGCATATCGTCGCGAATGGGGAAAAGAAATTCACCAGAAAAGGCACTTATATGAGCGAGGAAGCGCCTGAATTATTCTCACTGAAAATGCTCAGCGGAACGAGGTCGGGCCTGGATGAACCTTACTCGATCATGTTGTCGGAGAGTGTGGCAAAGGTTCTTTTCGGGAATGCAAATCCAGTGGGTAAAATCGTGAGACTTGATAATGCGATGAACCTGAAAGTGACGGGTGTTTATGAAGATCTTCCTTATAATACAGAATTTCGCGACCTGACTTTCATTGCACCCTGGGACTTGTATGTGGCAACGCAAAGCTGGGTTAAATCTGCGCTGGACAATGCGGAATGGGATAATAATTCGTGGCAGATACTGGCGCAGCTCAGCCCCAAGGCCGATATGGCTCAGGTATCTGAAAAGATCAGGCACATCAAGCTCAAACACTCGCCGCAGACGGCTTACCTCAAACCGGAGGTGTTCCTGCATCCGATGGAAAAGTGGCACCTGTATTCCGGCTGGGATTCATCGGGCAATATCAATGCACGCATTCAGTACGTATGGTTATTTGGTATAATCGGAACATTTGTACTGCTGCTGGCTTCCATTAATTTTATGAATCTGAGTACAGCCCGGTCCGAAAAGCGGGCGAAGGAAGTGGGTATCCGCAAAGCAATCGGTTCTCTGCGCGGCCAGCTTATCGGTCAGTTCCTAAGTGAGTCTTTGCTTGTGGTCGCCTGTGCATTCGTGCTTTCCATTGCACTGGTTGTGCTGCTGCTTCCCGCATTCAATGTACTGGCAGACAAGCAAATTGCCTTCCTGTGGACAAACCCATTGTTCTGGTTTGCCGGCATTGCGTTTTGTCTCATCACCGGTGTGATATCCGGGAGTTATCCCGCCCTTTACCTCTCGTCTTTTCAGCCCGTAAAAGTATTGAAGGGCACCTTCTCCCTGGGACGTTTTGCCGCTGTTCCCCGTAAGGTGCTGGTTGTCCTGCAATTCACTGTATCGGTTACCCTGATTATCGGTACGATCATCGTATACAGACAAATCCAGCATGCTAAAAACCGTCCGATCGGCTATGACCGTAACGGTCTGATCACGGTCAGTATCAATACCCCAGAACTTTACAATCAGTACAATGTATTAAGAGGGAGTTTGCTGGAAACAGGGGCCGCTGTGGAAATGTCCACATCATCCACGGCACCCACTCAAAACAGCTCCAATAATGGCGGATTTGAATGGGAAGGTAAAGACCCGAATTTCAAAGACAACTTTTGCACGGTAGGCGTGACGCACGATTTTGGTAAAACAGTCGGCTGGCAGTTTGTCGGGGGACGGGATTTTTCCAGATCATTTTCAACGGACTCAACAGGCATGGTCATGAATGAAGCCGCATTGAAATATATGGGCTACAAGCAACCTGCGGAGATGATCGGGAAGTATATGAAATGGAATGGAGTAACCTACACTGTCGTCGGTGTGATTAAAGATATGTTGATGGATTCTCCCTTTGAACCGGTGAGGCCCGCGCTTTTTATGGTTAACTATGGCTGGGCGAATGTGATCAACATCAAGCTTAATCCGGCTATGTCAGCGCGGGAGTCGCTGGACAAGATCGAAAGTGTTTTTCAGAAGCTTAGTCCGGGAAGTCCGTTCGATTTCAAGTTTGCAGACCAGCAATTCGCCACCAAGTTTTCCACAGAAGAACGCATTGCCAGACTTGCTTCCGTATTTGCTGCACTGGCCGTAATGATCAGTTGCCTGGGCTTATTTGGACTTGCCTCCTTTACTGCCGAGCAGCGTACCAAGGAGATCGGCATCCGGAAAGTATTAGGCGCTACGGTACCGAACCTGTGGGCTCTTTTATCAAAAGATTTTGTGTTGCTGGTGATTGTTTCCTGTGCGATCTCGATTCCGCTTGCCTGGTATTTTCTGAATAACTGGCTGCTTTCTTACCAGTACCGCACCGAAATCTCCTGGTGGATTTTTGCAGTGTCCACGTTGGGCGCATTGGTGATTACGCTGCTTACCGTCAGCTACCAGGCAATCCGCGCCGCATTGCTGGATCCGGTGAAGTCTTTAAAAACGGAGTAGGGGTTTACGAGCCAACTTTGGCATGATTTTACTTAGCTGACGCATCGTTCAAATCACTTTGTATCTGCTATCGATTATGTTGTTTTTAAGGAGTTTGCGATTAAATGTACTGGTATCCTGCTTTTTCATTCCGGTTGCGGCCTGCATTGCCCAGGAAGCGGGGCAGGAGCAGTTCGACAAAAAGATTATCGCCAAAGGCACTTCCGATCCGTGGGAAATCGTGTTCGGTCCCGACCAGCATCTTTGGATTACCGAATCAAAAGATTACAGGGTGCTCCGGATTGATCCTGCAAGCGGGAACAAGGAGGTACTGATCGACCTCAGCACCGCGAAGACTTTCCCCAACTACGATAAGCTGAATGATTCCATTGACGGCGGAAAACCGCTGCCGCAGGGGGGCTTAATGGGAATGGCGCTGCATCCGATGCTTTTGAAAGGCAAGCCGTTCGTTTACCTCGCGTTTGTTTATGATTTTGAGGGTAAAGACAGGCCCGGCGATGGCCACGACCCGAAAGACCACGGCTATCATTATAAAACAAAAATCGTCCGCTGCACTTACGATCCGCAAACCCAGAAGCTTCAAAATCCGGAGACCATTTGCGATGTGATCCCGGGTAGCAATGACCATAACGGAGGCAGGTTGCTGATTTCGGCTGTAAATGGAAAGAGCTACCTCTTTTATTCTGTCGGGGATATGGGCGCCGGACAGTTTAAGAATGCAGAACGGACCAATCACGCTCAGGATCCGGATGTTTATGAGGGTAAAATGCTGCGTTTCAACACAGAACCCGATCAGGATAGCAAAAAGGATGAAGCCTGGATCCCAAACGACAATCCGTTTAACCGCAAGAGCAGACAGAATGCAGTTTGGTCGATAGGGCACCGGAACCCGCAGGGCCTGGATATGATGGAAATCAATGGGCAGCCGGTAATTTATTCCTCCGAGCACGGGCCGTTTTCTGACGATGAGATCAATATCATCAAAGGCGGCAGAAATTACGGGCACCCGCTGGTGATTGGTTATGCCGATGGAAACTACAACGGACTTTCTGCGGGTGTTACCGATAAGGACAACCTGCCTGGCAAATGGAACACTACTTACCCGTACATCGAAAATGAGCAGGTGAATGCCGGAAAGCTCAAAAACTTCGAACCGCCTGTTAAAAGCTTTTTTGCAACTGAAAACAAGCAGCTGCTTGCATTTGCGGATACGATCCGGGCAGGCAAAAAGAGCCCCGACTGGCGTCGCTGGCACCCTCGGGAATTGCCGCCTACACTTCCGGCGCTATTCCGGGCTGGAAGAACTCGCTCCTGATTACCTCACTTAAAAAAGGCAAAATCGTGCGTTTGAAGCTGAATGCGGCAGGTACCGGAGTTGAAGAAGAAAGGGAGTATTTTATGAATAAAGTAAGATACCGCGACGTGGCGGTTTCAGCAGACGGAACGAAAATCTATGTAGTAACGGACAAGTCCGCGGTAACCTCGGGCCCGTCAGGAGAGAATCCCGAAGAATCGGCGGAGCAGGGAGCGATTATTGAATTTACCTATAAGCCGTAAACGCCGGAATTCGGTTTTGCACTATTTCGGATTGTTATTAAGTGGCTTGCTATTTGCCTGACGATGAGATAGCATTGCGCAGTCAACAATTTGATATCGTTATGAAGCACTTCATTTTTTTATTCCTGATCATTCTTTCGGGTTCGGTATACGCGCAGCAGGAATCTTTCCAACCGCCAAGGCGCGTTTTTACAGTTGCGGAACATCCAGCCCAATTCCCGGGCGGAGAGGAGGCGCTTCAAAAGTATTTCTCGGAAAATTTGATACAGCCCCAAACGCGCAAAGAACAAACCGTGGTGACTACTTTTATTGTCAACGAAACCGGTGTTATCCAGGATGTGCAGGTATTGAAACCCCGCAAGAAGGCATTTAATGACGAAGCTGTCCGGGTAATTAAAAATATGCCCGCCTGGACACCTGCATTGCAGAGTGGCCACGTGGTTGCATATAAAGTCGAGCTTCCTGTGGTATTCCATGCGCAGAAGCAGCAATAACCACAGGGAAGCTGCTCTCAGTTTTCCTTGCTGACCTTGAAAAGCAGTTTGCCGATCAGGTCGCGTATCTTGTTTTTTAATGCCAGATGCAGCACCAGCAGCAGGATCACAAATCCGAGCAATATCAGGTAGCCGAGATAATCGCTTTCCAGCCACCGGTTGAGTAACTGACCGGCTACGAGCAAAATGGTGATCATAATGCAGAGTCCGATAATCGCCGCCAGCAGGTAGTATACAGCGGGAGACGCCATTTTCGATACGCGTCCATACACTTCGGCGCGTATCGCATTGAGCTTATCATCAATAAAGTTTGTCACTGTGTCAAAAAGCTTGTTTTTGGCAGCAACGGGGTCAATATGAATGCCTGATTTCTCCTTTTGTGCGCCGGCGACTGGCTGGCCAGGTGCTTCCTGCTGGAATTCCTGCCTTACCAGGAGCACAGCATGTTCGTTCGGCCGGATTTCATGACCGTCAGATTTGGCAAAAACCTTGGTAAACTCAGCCCCGAAGTAGAGGATAATGGAAGAGTAGTAGATCCAGGAAAGTAAAATAACAATGGAAGCAGACGCTCCGTAGGTTGCGCCCAGGTCAGAGCTGCCGAGGTAAAAGCTGATCGCAAACTTACCAATTGCGAAAAGTATGGAGGTAAATCCCGCTCCGATGAGACATTCTTTCCAGCGTACGTGCCCGTCGGGCAACACTTTGAAGACTACGGCAAACAGCGCCGCTATGATCACGAGCACCAGTCCAACATTCAGGACTGAGAAAATAACGACGGAAACATCAGAAAAGTAGCGTTCAAGCCGGGCACTCAGCAGATCAACCGCAGTATTCACGCCGAGCGTAACAACCAGCAGGAAGCCCAGTGTTACAATGAGTGAAAATGACAACAGCCTGTTTTTTAGGTATTGCAGCCAGCCTTTCTTCGGCTTGGACTTGATCGCCCAGATGTAATTGATGGAATCCTGTATCTCCGCAAAAACCCCGGTGGCACCTATCAGCAGCGTCACGCCCCCGATTATTGCCGCGGTGGTCGACTTGTCGGTGATCGCCGCATTTTTGATCAGCTCCTGGATCTGAACGGCGGCTTCTTTCCCCAACAAACCCTGCAGTTGTCCATAAAGCTCACCCTCAAAAGCCTCCCGGCCAAAGAAGAAGCTCACAATGGAAATGATCAGCAGGAGCATTGGCGCCAGCGAAAAGACTGTATAGTATGATAATGCGGCGCTCAGTTTGAGTACATTATCGTTAGAAAACTCTGAAAAGGTTTCCTTCAACAGCGAGATGGTATACTTGATTTTTTTCATACGTAGCAATTTATATTCAACATACCTGACCGACGGGCAAGTGTATTCCGGGTTTCTACCGGTTACATAATCCCGAAACGCGTATGTTGTATACAAAGACCTTACCAGCGCTGAATGCGCGGCTGTACTTCCCGGAATTTCATCTGTGAGAGGCGAAATACGGGCAGAGCAGGAGAGAAGAATGTCAGGTATCCCGGTTTTTATCAGAAAGTAAACCCGACCGCCATTTTAGACCAGAGATATGGCCGGTTGCCGCCGTTAATGCGGTTGCCGCTCTGATAGGGTTTTACGTAGAATATGGAAGCATTGAAATACATCCGTTTGAATAGCCGCTGCTGGTAACCCAGCGCCAGTCCGGCGGTCGTCGCGCGTTGCGTAAACTTGTTCTGGGGCACAAATGGATAGTTGGTTGCAGCTTTGAAAATTTCGTATCCACCCTTCAAGGCAGTGTAAGGACCGGAAAGGTTATTGCCCGCCCTGCCTTTTCTCATCATCATTTTTTGCAGAAAATAATACCGGAATTCAGCGCTGGTGCTGACGGAGGAATAACGTTGCTCGTAGCTGTCGGAACCCCGCATATTAAACAGAGATCCATTCAGGCTGCCTTGTACCGAAAGGGGCGCATTACCAATTCTTCTCTCATAGGCAATGCCGCCACGGAGCGATTGCTGCAGCCAGCCTATGGATATATTCGGCATTTCGATCTTCCACTGGCTTTTCACCGACTCGTCACACAGGATCACGTCACAGGCAGGACCCGTTGAAGTTCTTTTCCAATCACCAAATGCAACCCCGATGTTAGCCTGCGTACCCAAAACGAAGTTTTTGACATCGAACCGATTTTGATACTCATAAAACCTGATGTGGGAATAGGGATTTTGGAAGAGTCCCAATGCAAAATCAATGTACCCATTATTGAGGAAGCGGCTCTGGAATCCGTATAACAAACCCATTCTGCTGACACTTTGCCGGTATGGGGCGGCTTTGTAAATGGATTGTTCGTAGCTGAAACCAATGTAAGTCCCGCTGAAATTGTTGGCATGAAGTCCGCTCGCAATCCGCTTGTTCATATTGTAAAACCACCGCGCTTTTACATTGCCGTAGATGTTTACAAAGTCGGTGTTGAAATGCACCAGCCTCTCGGCAAAGCTCGCATTGTCCTGGCTAAGCTGGGCATAAACAGAAGCTTCAAGCGACAAAGAGGGGAGGAGCTTGTATTCGTAGCCAATGTTAATTCCCGTTCCCTGAATATCCGAACTGGTAATCGCAGCTTTGAACAAGTGCCGGGTTGGTACTTTGGTCATGAAAACGTTTTCATACCGGTCTATAAAAAGCTGTTTTCGCAGAGTATCCGTTTCCTGGTAGATTTCTGTGCGGACATTATCCTGCCCGTTCACAGAGACGTTGGCAAACAAAAATGCCAGGAAGGCAAGTGACTTTCTCATTGTTGCGGATTGAAAGGTTGGTTGGTGTGGGCACACCAGGCGGATTGTTCATATACATTCCGAGTCAAAGAGGTGCCGAAGTATATGAAAGGTTGTACCTCCCTTTTCTTTGCTTGAAATTATTTTAAGCAAACAGCCACCAATAAAAACGGGCAGCTGGAATAACAGCAGCCCGCCCTTTTTTCAGATAACCCGGTAGCGTAAAGCATGTTAATTCGATTGGTTGTGGTCGAACTGCATTACCCACATGCAGTTACCGGGCCAGTAAGTGCCGATTGCTTCGTGGCTGACGAGCTCGTCGTCAACAACCTCGTAGCCGGTAATGCAGCCGCCTGAACTTTCGAGATCAGCTTTCGCGCGGTTATATAACTTGATCCAGGTATCGGGGGAAATGAGCTCCTGAGAGACGTGGAAAAGCTTACGCCAGGGCTCATCAGAGTTAGCACCATACCTTTGGATGAGATAATGTTTGAAGCTTTCATTACTCAATGTAATTACCGGCCGCCTTTCGCTTTCAAGTTTCATAGTATGATAGAATTAGTTGTACAAACAGAATGTATGTGACCGAGGTATTACTAAAAACATACCAGGGTAAAATCCTGTTAAAAGCGAGGGGATTTTAGCTGAATAGCCAATCTATCTGGCTCCTGAATATTCCTGCTTTTTGGCTCTCAGGAGCGCGTAGTTGCGGTGTGTGGAAAGGGAGTTGTCCAGTAGCTCGAAAAGGCCCAGGTTTTTGAGTGCATACCAATTGATTTTCAATAGATAAAGGCTCACATAGGAGTGTGGATTTCTGCGGATAAATGCAGCAGTTTCCGCAAGTAGTTCCTCTCTTTCTGTACGCTGTTTTTCAAGCCAGTACCGGGTACTGTCCTGTTGATTTTTCTTCCTGGCGCGGGCTTCTTCTACAACCCATTTATTGGCCCGTAAATCGGAGGGTTTTTGAATGCTGTCGTTGAAAAGCTGCCATTCCGAATTGCTGCGCGAGTTGGTAACAATTGATTTCGAAACATTTCCGGTATCCAGCCTGATCACCGTTCCCGATTCAAAGAAAAAAGTAAGTGAACCTTTCAATTGGGACACCTGCAACTGGTACAGGTCAGGCAAGAGATTTTTGTCCATTTTAAGGTGCGTTGTGTCAAAGCCAAGCTGAATGGAATGTACCACGGCCGCAAATCCTTTTTCACGCGTCAGCAAAATAGCGCGGCGGTCGTTCAGAACGCGCGGCGACACGATACTGATTTTTACATTCTGTGAAAAAGAAACAAGCTGGGCGGCCACAATGAAAAGAAGAGGCAGTAAGCTTTTGAGCATGGATCCGGGCTGACATTTGGCTTCAATGTAACGAAAAAAAGTTGGGCGCAGTTTGTCACCAAACCCAACTTTCACAAAGACTTCCATTCACTATTTAATATGCGCTTTGATCACGACAGGCTGGTGATCAGAAGGATAGCGTTGTTCCCTGGCGTCTGTAAGAACGCCGTATTTCAGAACATCCACATTTTTACTTACAAAAATATAGTCAATGCGCTTATCCATTTTCGCGTCGAATTTGAAGCTGTTGAAAGTACCCTCAGGTCCGTAAGGAGGCTGTTTGGTCACTTCATGCGCGTCGCTCAAAATCCCCTGTATAGCCCTGATCTGTTCTGTTTCAGGTGTTGAGTTGAAATCCCCTGTCAGGAATACGGTCGATTTGCCTGCGATTTCATTGATCTTTTTTACCATCAATTGTCCCGACTGTTTCCGCGCTTCCACGCCTTGGTGGTCAAAATGCACATTGAAAAAGAAGAACTCCTTTTTCGTGTCGCGGTCCTGGAACTTGGCCCAGGAGCAGATCCGGTTGCAGCAGGTTGCATCCCAGCCTTTGCCAGGTTTATCAGGCGTTTCGCTCAGCCAGAAATCGCCCGATTTCAACAGTTTGAAACGGTCTTTTTTGTAAAAGATAGCCGAGTGCTCGCCACCCTCTTTGCCATCGTCGCGCCCTTTTCCGTAGAATGCAAATTCCGGCAATTCAGCCACATCTTTCAGCTGACCGATCAATGCTTCCTGTACACCAAAAATGTCGAATTCATGGAAGCGGATCAACGCTTTTACATTCTCTTTCCGGTTTGGCCACGCATTAATGCCATCGTTGGAAGTATTGTACCGGAGATTGTAGCTCGCCACGTTAATGGTACCCTTTTGGGCAAAGACGGCGGTCGATAAAGCAAGGAGCAGAAGGAAAGGAAAGATTAATCGTTTCATGATGTGGATTTTATGATGACTATATACTAATTGTTTTGAGCGAATACCTTTGTTACCCTGAGCTCACTTTTGTCACCGTGAGCGGAGCTTTTTTGTCACCCTGAGCGGAGCTTTTTTGTCACCCTGAGCGGAGTCGAAGGGAGTAGCGTGGTCGCCCGCCCTTCGACTCCGCTCAGGGTGACAAAGGTACTTTCAGGGTGACAAAGCACTGTACTTTCACGGTGACAAAGCTTTGGCAAGGCGACAAAGGTGTTAACTTTTCCCTTTTCTCGCAATCAAAAACTTCCCTACAACCTCGCCGTCGTCTCGGATCATTTTCAAGTCTAACTGCTTTTTCGTGGCGTGCAACTTGATTAATGTGCGCTTGCCTTCCAATGGGCCGCCGCCTATGACGATCGGGAAATTGTGGTCGGCGTCTGGCTCGTGCGTCATGTAGCGGTGTGTGTGACCGGATATTTGTAAATCGATTTTGGCTTTGTTCAAAACCGGCCCAAAAACCTGGCGACAATGCAGCGTACCATGCCACTCCCCGGAATGGTAAGGTGAAATGTGGATCAGTACAACGCGGAAATCAGCCTTTTTAAATTCCGCAGATTCCACTTCTTTTTCCAGCCACTTCTTCTGCGTTTCGCGGTAGCGGTCAAATGCGATCAATCCGCCATAATCCACTGCATCGTCAGCCTTATCTTCCCCTGAATCGAGTACGACAAACCGCACCGGTCCGCGGGTGAATGCGTAATAGTATTTGTTTTCGGGATAAGCATAATAGTCAGGAATGTGACGCGAAAAACTGCCGCGGCATTCGTGGTTACCCTGTGTCAAAATAAAAGGCAGTTCGGTAGCAAAGATATCCACGCAGGGTTTGATCAGGTGATCTATCATTTGCTGCTCTTCGGAAACCCAGTCGAAGCAGTCGCCATTGAAAACCACAAAATCATAGTCACGCGTGTTGCCCGTGTAGCCGTGACGATAAAGCAGCTGAGGGATGATTTGGGGACGGTCGTGAATGTCGTTGAAAATAACCATCTTGAATTCTTCCTCATTCTCGGCCGGCGTTTTAAAGCTCAGCAGCGCACTCGAAATTGTCTCGCCAAATTCCACCTTTGAACCTTTGTAGCCCGTTATCTCCGTGGATACAATCTTGTACTTATGTTCGGTCCCGGGTTTGAGATTCCTGAGTGTAATCTTGTTGATGCGGTTGTTAGCTTCTATTAACCCATTGGTGTAGCCAAATTCGCGCATGCTGGTGTAGGTGCCCGCACCGTACTCCACCCAGCTGAAACAATTTTTGTGCGTGATCCACATGATCGTCAATTCGTCGGTGCCCATATTTTGCAGGTACGGGCCCGCAACAAAATGGTTCTTTTCTTCTGCCGCATTGTCGCCTGCCGCCATTGCTGCCTGTGAAGCACTGAGCGGAAGTAAGCTCAATGCGCCGATCCGGGACATTTTCTCAAGGAAGGATCTTCTGTCTGAAAGCATAAATGTTAAAAGTTTAGGAATAGTCGTTTTGGTATCTTACTCCCAGTTCGGGTTTTGCGTCAGGTTGGTATTCAGTAGCCGCTCCTGTTTCGGGATCGGGTAAAGATAGTCCCTGCTTTCATTAAACTTCTTGGTAATATGTCCGTTTACAACGATGTTACCACCCTTGTTCCCGTTTTCGAGCAGGATCTCGCTGCCTAGTTTCAGCAGCTGCGCCCCTGGAACTACGGGTTTTGTACCTTCATAAATCACGAGATCTACCTTTCCGTTTTTGTCAAGATCATAGTTGCCGGGACCAGGGAAGTACATTCCCTTGAATTGTTCGGTCAAAAGCTGACCTTCTTTCCAGCGGACAATATCGTCCCAGCGAAGGAAGTTCTCCATCACCAGTTCTACTCTTCTCTCCCGACGAATTTCCAGGAGCACACCCGCATTTTTACCGCTCAGATTGGTGTACATCTGTGCCTGGTAAGGGTCCGGTTTTGCATTTGCATTCACCATATTAATGTTCGGCATGCCCACGCGTTCCCGGGTAAGCCTGGTAGACATTTCAAGATCTTCCTGCGTCAGCGTACCTTTTTCCGCCTTTGCTTCGGCATAGTTCAACAGCACTTCGGCATACCTGAAAATCGGCATATCTGTAATATCCTTGTTGAATGTGTCCCATTTAGGTTCCGATACGAACTTGATCAGCTGGTAACCCGTGACAGTAGCGCCAAACTCGGGAACAAGCCTGGCAGTTTCACCAATGCGCGTGTAACCCGGCGTGCGGATCGTCTGCGACAGGCGCGGATCACGGTTTTGGGTTTCTTCAAAAAACTGCATGGTCTCGTAACCTTTGATGTCGGTAAATCGCGATCCGTCTTTCATCAGGTAGCTGTTGACCAGCTTTTTCTCCAAACCCGGCTTGCCGTAAGAAGCCGTCATTGTGTAGTAGTTCAGGTTGTGGTACACCTGCAATTCATCACTAAAATCACGGGCAAGGATTATTTCATCGGCAATCGCATTATCGGCTGAGAACAGTTTAAGGTAGGCAGTCTCGGGCGTGGCCTTGTAAATAGAATATCCGCTGTTGGTCATCAATTCCTGTGAAGCAGCAATGCTGGCGTCAAGGAATTTGTCCGAATCAGGCAGGTTGAACTCGGTGTGGTACTTTCTGAATGTGCCTTCATAAAGGCCAATGCGCGATTTCAATGCAAGTACCGTCCACTTGGTAATCGTATTCACCTGCCTGGTCGTAGTGCCGCCAAGGGCAAGGGTAGCATATTCGAGGTCGGCCATTACCGAGTCCATGACCAAGGTGCGCGGGTCACGTGCTTTGGTGAGCATTTCTTCGTCTTCCACCTCGATCGTGGCTGAATACCAGGGTACATCGCCAAACCTTTTTACCATATTGAAGTAAAAATAAGCACGGAAAAAACGGGCGATCCCATTGTATTTGGCTACCGCATTCTTGTCCTGACATTTACCGGAGTTGGCCAGGAAGTAGTTGATATTTCTCAAACTTCCCCAAGACCACCCGCCGCCGCTCGTAGGCACAATGCGCGTACCTTGTAACTCGTCGCGCAGGTTATTTTTCACCACGTTGTCTACATCCTCATTGTACACATCCTCTGCGCCGGGCAGCATATTGTAAAAGGAGTTGGTGTAAAGCAAAACGTCATTTTCGGTGTTAAAGAAAGTCTCGGGAGAAATGGCATCCATGGGAAGCCGGTTCAGGTCACAAGAAGCCAGCCCGATACTGAGGACTATAATGGCGATTAACTTTTTCATATCAGTATTTTGAATTTTTTGGACCGCGTTAGAAATTGATGCTCAAACCAGCAGAATACGTTTTTGCAAGCGGGTAAGTCCGCCCGTTGGTACTGTCGCCGTCAAATTGTTCCGGGTCGATGTACTTTGTTCTGAGTGGCGTGTAGGTCAGCAGGTTCTCACCGCTGATATAGATCCGGGCATTCGGAATGCGCACTTTCCTGGTAATGCTGGCAGGAATGGTGTAGCCGATCACCACGTTTTTCAACCTGAGGTAACCCACATTCTGCACGTACCGGTCATTTCTCGCATTCAGGTCGCCGCCGCCATTCAATGCAGTATAGCCGCGCAGGATAGGGAAGTAAGCATCCTGGTTTTCAGGTGTCCAGACATCCTTTTCAAATTCTCTTGGAATAAAAGAATAGTACGGGCGGGAGTAAGGTCCCCAGAACTTATCCGCATTCGCACCCGGGTACCAGTTTTTACGAATTATACCCTGCGCCAATGCAGAGAAGTCGAAACCGCCCCAGGATGCGCCTAAGTTGATTCCGTAACGGAATCTCGGACTTGTATTTCCAATGATTTTCAAATCACCGTGATCAGCCAATGTATTCGCTCCTTCTGAAATTTTGCCGTCGCCATTTACGTCGATGAATTTCAGATCGCCCGCTTGCAGCTTGCTCCATTCGCCCGGCGCGCTCAAACGCTGCTTGTTTACGAGAGTCTGATCGACGGTATAGGCTTGCGCTTCCTCATTTGTTTTGAAAAAACCATCAATCGAGTATCCCCACATTTCACCGATTGTCTGACCGACGTAGCGGTTTGACAGGATTTTATTCGGGTTATCAAATTTGGTAATCTTGGCTTTGTAGTCAGACAAAATAAAGGACGCATTATAAGAAAACGATTTCCCGGCCAGCTTAAACTGGTCGCGCCAGTTGATCGACAGTTCAAATCCCCGCGTTTCCAGGTCGCCTGCATTCTGGGTCGGAACCGTGGCTCCGTAAACCGCCGGAAGTACTTTTCCCGGGATCAGCATATCCGTCGTTTTCCTGATGTAAGCGTCAAATGACAGGTTCAGCTTGTTCTGCCAGAGATCGGCATCGATACCAATGTTAGACGTAGTTGCCTTTTCCCAGGTCAGGTTGGACGAGATCGGATTTGGATTGTTTACGTAGTTCAGTTTCTGTCCGTTTGTCATCCACGACGACAAAGAAGTGGGCATTGTAGAAATGTAGGGATAGTAGCTAGAAGAGTTATTGTTTGAAGGAAGCTGATTACCCAATGTTCCGTAAGAAGCCCTGATCTTTAAGTTCGTAACTACGTCCCGCACAGGCTCAAAGAACTTTTCTTCACTGATCCTCCAACCTGCTGAAAAAGAAGGAAAGAATCCGTAACGCCGTCCTTCTCCAAAACGCGAAGTGCCGTCATAGCGTCCATTCACTTCCAGAAGGTACTTGCCCATATAATCATAATTCACCCGGAAGAATGCACCGAATAGCGAGTATTGGTAAGATCCGCCTTCTGTCAGCTGCTCGCCGGTTCCGAGATCCAGGTCGTTGAGACTTTCTGAAAGCAGGTTTTTGCGCGCGCCAAACAACCGCTGGTGTTTCTTGTTTTCGTAGTTCATCCCCATTGTTCCCGCGAGGTAATGCTTGCCCAAAGTCTTGTTGTAGGAAGTATACAGGTTCGTTACATTCATCGGGTCAAACCAGAAAGTCTTCTTCATCTGGTCTGTGTTGTAATTCGGAACCGGGGTCAGAATGCCAGGCTGAATGGAATATTGCGCCACTGCAGAACGGTACCAATCGTCGGCGATATAGAAAGAGTAGGAGTGATTGGCAACGAGGTTCCAGTTTTTGGTAAAATCCATGGTTACCGTATTGATGGTCGTCAGCTCATGCACTTTCTTTTCGCCGCCCGCTGCGCCTTTCAGCAAATTTGCAAACAGCCCGTCACCAATAGAGTAGTTGTTTTTCAATGTATTATAAGTAGCAGTTCCGTCAGGATTTCGCGGTGCATAAGCAGGCATTGCATGCACAGTTATAGCCACAAAATTGGAATTTGCACCGCCTTCCAACCCCGGATATTTATATTTTGAGTCAAAATACTGGGTGTTGTTGCTCACTTTCAGCCAGGGAGTAAGCTGCGCATTCACCTTGGTCCGCAAAGTATAGGAATTGAAGCGGTCGGTATTGATCCGCATAATTCCATCCTTTTGAAAAGCCGAACCCGACAGGAAATAATTGACCTTCTCCGTTCCTCCCGATAGGTTAAGGTTGTGCTGCATTGAAGGCTCTCTCATGTCGAAAACCGTGTTCCACCAGTCGTAGTTACCATAGTAGTTGTAAATGTCTTTGCCATTTACATTCTTCACCACAGTCCACGGGCGCTCCGGGTTTTCGGTTTTATCATACCTTCTCTTTTCCAACTCGGCATAATCTTCTTCCGAGTAGCGCGTGTAAGTATTGCCGGTGGCACGTTTGAAAGCTTCGTCGTTGAGCATGGTATGCTCGTATCCGTTTGTCAGGAAGTCAGTACTTACCGTGGGTTTTCCCCACCCGAAGTTGTTGCTGTAAGAAACGCTCGTTTTGCCGCTTTTGGCTGTTTTGGTCGTAACCAGGATTACCCCGAATGCACCGCGCGCACCATAGATCGCCGAAGCTGCCGCATCTTTCAAAACAGAAACAGACTCCACGTCACCCGGGTTGATCCGGTTGATATCGCCCGGTATCCCGTCGATCAGTACAAGCGGTCCGCCGCCGTTAATGGAAGTTTCGCCACGCACATTGAGGTTACCGCCCGATCCGGGCTGGCCCGTGCTGAATGTAATGTTCAGGTTGGGCACCATTCCCTGCAGGATCTGCGACATATTATTAAGCGGCCTGTTTTCCAGATCTTTCGAAGTCACCTGGCTCACAGCGCCGGTCAGGTTCACGCGTTTTTGGGTAC
The DNA here is from genome assembly GCF_056895175.1 of Dyadobacter sp. HNCC25DJ183. Taxonomy (NCBI): domain Bacteria; kingdom Pseudomonadati; phylum Bacteroidota; class Cytophagia; order Cytophagales; family Spirosomataceae; genus Dyadobacter; species Dyadobacter sp. HNCC25DJ183. The sequence goes on along the minus strand of NZ_JBXHAP010000004.1, from coordinate 373,026 downwards.
CATAACCCACCACCACCACTTCCGACAATGCTTTGTCATCCGATTTCATGGTTACATTTACCTCCGAGCGGTTTCCTACTACGACCTCCTGTGAGATGTAACCCACAAAGCTGAACACCAGCACAGATTCAGGATTGGGTACTGTGAGTGTAAATCTTCCGTCATTGTCGGTCGTTGTGCCTTGTGTACTACCTTTCAAAACCACGCTGACACCGGGCAATGTCCCCTGCGCGTCTGACGCAGTCACAGAACCCTTCACCGTAATGTCCAGTGGCCGTACGTATTGATCGAGTCTTTCTTCGAGTTCGATGATATGCGATTCCTCGCGGGTTGCTTTCGTTTTTGCCAAAACAATCTGCTCGTTGATCACCTTATACTCAATCCCGCGCGGGGTCAGCAGCTGGTCGAGTACCCGTGAGAGCTTTTGGTTCTTCACGTCGATCGTCACCTGTTCGCGCACAGAGACGCGGCTGCTGTAAACAAACTGGGTATTGGCCTTTTCCTGAATCCGGTTCAGGGCTTCTTTCAATGACACGTTTTTGAGGCTGAGTGTCACGTCTTTACTTAGCAGCGATTGAGCCGTAGTCTCTTTCGCGTAACTGCCACCGGCAAGAACGGTGACGATAATCCATTGAAGCAGTCCAATGCGCATGATCTTTCGCCAATTGAGCGGCTTGTTACGTACTGTTTTTTGCATAATTTTGATTGTCTGATGGTTAGGCACTGTTGGATAAAAAACATCCTTTTGATCGGTGGTACGAGAAGAAAGGATGGGATCTTGAACCGGAGGTGGTGGTACACCTTCGGTTTTTTTAATGTGGGCTAAGAGCGGGTCTTTTTTACAGGCTAGTCACATGGCATCGCATTAATGGTGATGTTTTCTCCGGAAAGTACATAGCTGGCATCCAGGGTGGTACAAAGCATTTCAAGGATACTGCTCAGCGGCTGCGACTCGAAGTTCGCAGTGACGCTGCATCGGGCAACTCCCGGGTTCGCGAGGCTGATATTCACCTTGAAGCGCTTTTCAAGCTGGTCTATCACCTGGTTTACCGGGGTTTCTTCAAAAACAATTGTAACTGGTTCGTAAATGGGTTTTCGCGACGGAATAGCGATTGGGCGCGCCGTCAGCTTGCCCGAAGCAAGCTCAAAGAGTGCCTGTTCCTGCGGTTTAAGAATGACCTGCTGAGAACTACCGCCCGTATTTTTAGCCAGTACCGACACACTTCCTGTGACGACATCCACCTGAAACACTTCCGTGGAAACGGGCGCCCTGACATTGAAACTCGTACCAAGCACACGGATCACCAGCTTGCCGCTTTCTATGTAGAATGGTTTGGAGGGATTTTTCTGAATGTCAAAAAAGCCTTCTCCCGAAAAGGTAACAGCCCGCCGCTTTGCTTCAAACTGCTGCGGATAGGTGATAACGGCGCCGGGATGCATGGATACCGAGCTATTGTCGGGCAGCCGGTGCATAACAATGCGTTTCTCGTTATTTTTAAAAGTAGTCAGTTGAAGCGACTGCTCGTGGAACTCGGCGGCGATCTCTGGTTCGCCTTCCTGTTGTTTGACAGGGTACTGGAAGTAAATGCCTATCGCCAGCAATATGGAAGCAGCAATTCCGATCAGCCAGCCCAGGTTCAGCCTGCGCGGCGCTTCTTCTTCCTCGGGTTGGAGGCGATTTTTGATTTCGTGCAAAGTGGTATCCTGCAAAGCCTGCTGATCTTCTTCCGGCAGCGTGTCAAGGTATTCGCCGCTACCACGCAGGGATTCGTACCAGGCTTCCACCTGCGCCTTTTCGGCTTCTGTACATTCGTCTGTCAGGTACTTCTGGAGTAGGGAAGGAGGGATACCGGCTGGCTTCATTTCTGGACTAATGGTTTATACCAGGAAGTCGCGCGCCGGAAACGCAACCCTTAGTCAGTCCTGAAAAATATTTTAAAAGATAATAGAGGCAATCAATGCCGAGATGATATGCTCTTTTAAATGTGACCTTAAAACCCGTAGTGCGCGGGTGATATGTGCCTCAACGGTCTTTTCAGAAATGGCGAGCCGCTCACCGATCTGCTTATTGGCAAAACCCTGGCGGCTGAGGACGAACACTTCCTGGCATTTGGCCGGAAGCAGGTGCAATCCCTCTTCATACCTGTTCTGAAGATCGGCTAACAACACCGGCTGGTCGGTCGTATCATCTACTTCGATCCGTTCTGCTTTCCATTGATCGTAGTGGCGAAGACGGGTGTACTCTTTCCGGTAAAAAGAAATAATCTGCCTTTTGGTAATGGTAAATAGAAGAGACCGGCAGCAGGTTGCATTCAGGTTCCTGCGCTGCTGCCACAAGTTTACAAACAGCTCCTGAATGATCTCCTGAGCGGCAAACTGATCGTTTACCTTGCTGTAAGCATAGTTGAACAGCGTTTTGAAATAACGGCTGTAAAGCGCTTCAAATGCAAGCTCGTCATCCTGCTCGCGGATGAGCGCAAGGATATTTTCATCGGAACAGCTCGTGTAAATGTGGTTCATAATGAAGATCGCCTGGGAAGTCTGACTATAACTCAGTTGGGAAGGTTTGCAAAATTCGGAAATAAATTTATTACGACCTGTTTGAGCAGATTAAGTAATCTCTTCCTTTTTTTTACTTTGTTAACTAAAAATTAACACGTGCAAGGCGAATACGATCCTTTTACGGTTAATATTTATGATTGTTAAGGAAAGAGCATTACCTCCATAATCCAGCCCATGAAAAATTACCCGCAGGCCGCGCGCATTCTCGTGGCCATTGACTGCATCATTTTCGGTTTCGACGGAAAAGACATCAAGCTGCTGCTTATTAAAAGAAATTTCGAACCGGAAAAAGGAAAATGGTCCCTGATGGGCGGGTTTGTCAATCACGACGAGGACTTATCGGAAGGTGCAGCGCGCATTCTCTACAACCTGACCGGACTTAAAAACATCTATGTGGAGCAGCTGGAAACTTTCGGGAAAGTAAGCCGCGACCCGGGTGAACGGACGGTTTCAGTTGTTTTTTTCGCATTGATCAAGATCGATGACCACGATTCGGAAGCAGTGAAAAACCACAATGCATCTTGGATTGTGCTGGAAAATCGCCCTAAGCTGATCTTTGACCACGAACAAATGGTCGTCCGCGCGATTGAACACCTCAAATACAAAGCGGCATTGCATCCGATCGGCTTCGAGCTCCTGCCTGAGCGTTTTACTATTCCTCAGCTGCAAAAGCTTTACGAAGCGATCTACAATATCCCCATTGACCGCCGGAATTTCAGTCGCAAGCTGCTGTCAACCGGCTTACTGATCGACACGGGCGACAAAAACAACAACAGCGCTACAAAAAAAGCAACCCTATACAAGCTCGACACGGACAAGTACAGAGCCAAATTCCATTCGTTCTGGAACTTCATGCCTGATTCGATGAAAGAGGTTGAGGTTTGAAGAATGAGTGAATGAGTGAATGAGTGAATGAGTAAAATACGATTCGATTATTCATTCATTCTATCATTCACTCATTCAAAATTGAATTGTGTCAATAGTACACCAGAAACAAATTTATTTATATTTGTTAGCTGATAAATTAAATAATACTGCCTTATTGCTCTGAATTATCCTAAACCGTTTATATGAAACAAGATTATGTAATTGGAATTGACTTTGGGACCGACTCGGTGCGCGCGCTGGTAGTGGATGCGCATTCGGGGAAGCAGGCGGGCACTGCAGTGCATGAATATGTCCGCTGGAAACAAGGTAAGTATTGCGATCCTTCGCGCTCGCAGTTCAGGCAGCACCCGCTGGACTACCTGGAAAGTATGGAAAGTGCCGTGCTAGCGGCACTGGACCAGGCGCCGGCTGAGGCCAGGGCGGCTGTTCGTGGTATTTCGATCGATACTACTGGCTCCACGCCGGTTGCGGTGGATCAAACGGGAACGCCGCTCGCTATGCTCCCGGGCATGGAAGATAATCCCAATGGGATGTTTATTCTCTGGAAAGACCATACTGCGAATGCAGAAGCAGATGAAATTAACAGGCTGGCGCGCAGCTGGACCGAGGATTATACCAGATATGTCGGCGGAATATATTCTTCCGAATGGTTCTGGGCCAAAATCCTGCATACGCTCAGGGCCGATCAGCAAGTGCGCGATAAAGCGTTTTCGTGGGTGGAACATTGTGACTGGATTTCTGCGGAACTCACAGGAATTACTGATCCGCTCCGCCTGAAAAGGTCCCGGTGCGCGGCCGGGCATAAAGCATTGTGGCACCAGGATTTCGACGGTTTGCCGCCCAATGCATTTCTCAGAGAACTTGATCCACTGCTCGACGGACTTCGCGACCGGCTGTTTGACTCTACTGAAACTTCGGAGAAACCGATGGGTACCATTTCGGAAAAATGGGCACAGCGTTTTGGTATTCCCACAGATACGATCATCGGCGTGGGTGCATTTGACGCACACATGGGTGCAGTGGGTGCATTGATCGAGCCTTATTCGCTGTGCAAAGTAATAGGTACCTCCACCTGCGATATGCTCATTGCGCCAAGCGAAGAAGCGGGGCATTTGCTTATCAAAGGCATTTGCGGGCAGGTCGACGGGTCCATTATCCCGGGTATGCTGGGAATGGAAGCAGGACAGTCTGCATTCGGCGACATTTATGCCTGGTTTGCAAAGCTGATCGTAGAACCCGTACGTGCATTGCTTGGAGAAGAATCTGCCCGGGAATTATTAAAAAATCTGATTCCGCACCTTTCAAAGCTGGCGTCGGAGTTACCTGTCACAGAAACGGACATTGTGGCGATCGACTGGCTCAACGGTCGGCGTACTCCTGATGCGAAACATACCCTGAAAGGGGGGATACTCGGCCTTAATCTTGCAAGCGACAGCGCGCGGGTTTTTAAGGCGCTGGTAGAAGCTACTGCATTTGGTTCCAAGAGCATTGTAGAGCGGTTCAGAAACGAGGGTGTTCCGATAAATCAGGTTATTGCAATCGGAGGAGTGGCTAAAAAGTCTGCATTTGTCATGCAAACACTCGCTGACGTACTTAATATGCCGATCAAAGTAGCCGCTTCTGAGCAGGCTTGTGCGTTGGGGGCAGCTATGTTCGCGGCGGTTGCATCGGGCATTTACCCCACATTACAGGAGGCGCAACAGGCCATGAACCCAGGCTTTGACGCAGTCTACCATCCGAGAGAAAATGAGTCGCAGGTGTACCAGGTACTTTACGAAAAATACCTCACAGCCGGCGCATTCATCGAAAACGATTTCCTGATACAAAAAGAACCTGCGATCGCGGGGTAATCAACTCACCTTACAGCCATTTTACCAGCCACTTGATGCTTGATTTAAAACAATTCGAAATCTGGTTTGTCACGGGAAGCCAGCATTTGTATGGAGAAGATACGCTCCGGCAGGTCGACGACCATTCCCGTATCCTGGCCAAATCTTTTGACGAAGCCGCTGCGATCCCCGTGAGAGTAGTTTTCAAACCGGTAGTGAAGTCTCCAGAGGAGATTTACCAGATTATGCAGGAAGCAAACAGCACAGCAGCCTGCATTGGGCTGGTGGCCTGGATGCACACTTTTTCACCTGCCAAAATGTGGATAAGGGGATTACAGATCCTTCAAAAACCGCTGCTGCATTTACATACACAGTACAACCAGGACATACCCTGGGCGAGTATCGACATGGATTTCATGAACCTCAACCAATCGGCCCATGGTGACCGCGAGTTCGGTTTTATGATGACGCGTATGCGGCTGAACAGGAAAGTGGTCGTTGGTCACTGGCAGCAGCCGGAGGTTTTGGACAACATCGGCGACTGGGCGCGCGTAGCTGCTGCGTGGCACGATATGCAAGGGGCCAGGTTTGTCCGCTTCGGAGATAATATGCGCCAGGTTGCCGTAACAGACGGTGATAAGGTAGCTGCGGAAATGAAATTCGGATTTTCTGTCAATACGTATGCAGTAGGCGACCTGGTACAGGTGATCAACGGGGTCGAAGACCAGGAAGTGAGCAGGCTTGTTGCTGAATACGAGGATACTTACGAGCTGGCCGATGCATTAAAATTGAATGCGGGCCGCCACGGTTCGCTGCGCGATGCAGCCCGCATTGAGCTTGGGTTACATTACTTTTTGAAAGATGGAAATTTCAAGGGATACACCAATACTTTCGAAGATCTGCATGGCATGAAGCAGCTGCCGGGGATCGGCTCGCAGCGGATGATGGCGGCGGGTTTTGGTTACGCAGGCGAGGGTGACTGGAAAACGGCAGCAATGGTGCGCGCGCTGAAAGTAATGGCAAGTGGGCTCAGCGGTGGTAACTCCTTTATGGAAGATTATACTTACCACTTTGATCCGGCCAATCAGCTGGTATTAGGCTCTCACATGCTCGAAATATGCCCCAGCATTGCAGCAGGTAAGGTATCCTGTGAAATTCATGCATTGGGGATAGGAGGGAAGGAGGATCCTGTCCGGCTCGTTTTCAATGCGCCTGCCGGGCCGGCGCTCAACGTGTCACTAATCGATCTGGGTAACCGGTTCCGGATCCTGGTCAATGAAGTAGAGGCGGTGGAAGTCAGCGAAGCGCTGCCCAGGTTGCCTGTGGCGCGGGCATTGTGGAAGCCGCAGCCTGATATGCAAACGGGCTGTGCCGCGTGGATTTATGCTGGCGGCGCACACCACACGGTTTACAGCCAGAACCTGACTGTCAGCCACATTGAAACCTTCGCGGAAATGGCTGGCGTTGAGCTGGTGGTCATTGATCAAAACACAAACCTGCGGCAGCTCAAAAACGAGTTGCGGTGGAGTGAAGCCAGCTATAAATAATTAATTATGTCAAAATACACCTATCTCAAAGAGCAGGTTTACGAGGCCAATATGGAGATCCCCAAAGAGGAACTGGCGATTGTGACCTTCGGAAATGTAAGTGGTATCGACAGGGCGGAAGGCGTCGTGGCGATCAAGCCCAGCGGGGTACCTTATCATCGGCTGAAAGTGGAGGATATCGTAATTGTAGACCTGGATAACGTAGTGATCGAAGGTAGTATGCGTCCCTCTTCGGATACCAGGACTCATACTTTGCTGTACAAAAGTTTTCCGGAAATAGGCGGGGTTTGTCACACGCATTCCACTTACGCGGTTGCGTGGGCGCAGGCTATGAAGCCCATTCCCAACCTGGGTACCACCCACGCCGATCACCTGACCGCCGCAGTTCCGGTTACAGAAGTAATGTCCGACGAGATGATCCAGGGGAATTACGAACTGGAAACGGGCAACCAGATACTTGATCTTTTTGCCCGGAACGGGCTCAGTTATGAAGAGGTGGAAATGGTTCTGGTTGCTTGCCACGGGCCATTTACGTGGGGTAAGGACCCTGCCAAGGCAGTATACAATTCAGTAGTACTGGAAGAAATTGCGCGAATGGCATACCTTACTTTGCAGATCAACCCGCTGGCGGGTACAATCAAGCAGAGCCTCATTGACAAGCATTATTTCAGAAAGCACGGAAAAAATGCCTATTACGGGCAGGAGTAGTTAGTTTTTCTTCTCTATTTTCTTGCTGGCGATCTTGCGCATTTGTTGTAACGCTTCCTGCCGGGACATTCCCTTCTGGTTGGATTTTGCTTCTTCAATGGCTTCTTTTGAAAACCGGCCTTTGAGAATATTATAGAGTGCTAAAAACATTTGGAGTCTTGCTAACGAGCTTAATAAGTGATAACCAAACTTACCAAAGAATAAGCTATAAAAAAACTGCCGGATCGTTTTTGGATCCGGCAGCCTAATATCTTGCGGTTCAAGACTTTATTCTAAACGTTGAGTGTAATTTCTTCTTAGCCAGCAACTTCCTTACGCAACTTGCTTCCTGGATTGAATTCATCCTTGATCCAGCGAACAAAATTGTGGGAGTTGGTTTTGTAAATTTCCATTGACAATGGTTTGATGCCGCTGAACTCAACCTCTTTTACGTATTCAGCGTGCAACTTCAAAATCTCAGACAGGGTCTTGCTATCGGTTTTCATTGAAAATGTTTGGATGTTAAGGTTTACAATAAACACTGAGATCCATTGCTACAAACGTGTTCCCGAACATTGTTTATTTCTTAATATATTTAAATAATTATATCGTAGATCATATAAATACCATACAAATAGTGTTACCGGTCGATAGCAGAATTTAAAGGTAAATGCGCAAATGAGGGGATTGTTACATTTTAGGACAATTTGAGTAAATGCGGGAATCAGAAAATTCCGCGGGAGACGCAACCTGATGTATGGTATTGAGTGCGTCTGCTTGTCCTGAAAATGATGGAAGAATAGCAAAGAGCTTGCCAGGATACCCGGCCACCTTACTAAATCAGATTGCCAGCTTTTTTCTGAGGAAGGTTACTTCAAGCGGCTTGGGAAGAAGATCAATGATGTACGGGCTGGCTTTTACTTTTTCAATGTCGCGGGTATCTATCGTAGACGAAAGCATGAAGATCCGGATCTTGGAACGGAGGTGGTCAGGCAGGTTTTCAAATTCGTCGATGAATTCAAACCCATTCATATCAGGCATTTGCAGATCGAGCAGGATAATCGTGTCGGGAATTGTGCTGCCCTCGTGCAGGAGAAATTTGAGCGCTTCGCGAGCTGAATTGAACGTTTTGACCGAATCGGTGATACCGCTTTTGATCAGCAGCTTTTCGTAAATGAAAAGATCAAAGGCGCTGTCGTCTATTAAGAAGAAGTTGAGAAGTGACTTCATACCGCCTGGTTATTTTTTGATGGAGGGAATGTTGATTTCAAAAACGCTGCCCTGACCAATCTGCGAGCTCACGCTGATGCTGCCCCCCAGTTTCGATATTGCTTCGTGAACGATGTACAAACCGATGCCTGAACCACTGTTGGTAGCCCCGGCCCGATAGAACATTTTAAAGATTTTATCCTGATCCGACTCCCTGATCCCCGAACCATTATCGGCCACGATGATCGTTGCGTGGGTAGGAGTGGAGCGTACAGTCAGATGTACATAAGGATCCGGCTTCGACTTATCCTGAAACTTGATTGCATTATTGATCAGGTTATTGAAAATGATCCGCAGCTTCATTACATCGGACTGGAAAATGCCCGTCTGCTCAATGTCTGTTGTCATTTTCAGGTTACCATATTCAGGCAGGTACTGAATAGTCGCCTGCACTTCGGTCACCAGTTCTTCAAAACTGATATCGGTTACAACAGGTACCCCTCTCGCATTCTTGTAGTAGTCAATGATATTGATAATGAATGTATCGAGCTTCTTCACCGACTGGCGGATCAGTTCCAGGTATTCGTTTTGTGACTTCACATCTTCTTCCAGCAGGGCCAGGTTCACAATGCCGAGCACGGACATCAATGGGGCGCGGAGATCGTGGGAGGCGCTGTATACAAACTTGTCAAGCTCCTCATTGGCTTTCTGCAACTCGCTGTTACGCTGTTTTAGGTCTTCCCGCGTCTTGTAAATATCGTAAGCGCTCGCAATAGCAGTATCTACATACTGGTAATCCCAGGGTTTGTCGATAAAGCGGAACACTTCTCCCTTGTTGATTGCATCAATCGCCGCGCCGATATCCGTGTGACCGGTGATGAGGATGCGTATCGGTTTCGGGAATTTGGTCCTGATCTTTTCGAAGAACTGCACACCCGTCATAATAGGCATGCGCTGATCGGCCAGGATAATGCAAAAATCCCTGTTCTCTAATATTTCCTCCGCCTCTATGACAGACGAGGTTATTGTAATATCGTATTGTTTGCGGAAAGACGCCTTGAACGAATGCAGGTTATGCTCCTCATCGTCGATGTATAGAATGGTAATTGGTTTCTCATTCATTGAAAATCTGGGATAGGGCGTATTTTTCTTTTTACAGGAAGTGTGATCAAAAACTCTGTTCCTTCACCTACTTCCGTATTAACATGAATTGTACCGCTGTGAACTTCTATAATTTTAAATACAATCGAAAGTCCGAGTCCTGTTCCGTCCCCTACCTGTTTGGTTGTGAAAAATGGCTCAAAAATCTTGGCCCGTACTTCCGGCGGCATTCCCGGTCCATTGTCGCGCATTGAAATGGAAATATGGTCAGGGTCGCTCAGCCAGGTCTTAACCCAGATCGTCGGTACCTTTCCTTCTTGTTTGTCTTTGAGCAATGCATAGATCGAATTGGTCAGGATATTCATGAAAACCTGGTTCAGCTTGCCTGCGTAGCATTCAATACTCGGAATGTTACCCAGCTCTTTCACCAGCTTGATGGCGTTCCCCATCTGGTAGTTGAGAATGATCAGTGTGGATTCAATACCTTCATTCACATTGACCAGGTTCAGGTCGAGCTCATCCACGCGGGAGAAGATCTTTAAACCCTTTACAATTTCCACCGTTCTGTGTGCGCCATCTTCCATACCTTTTAAAAGCGTATCCAGCTCCGTTTTAATGTAGTCAAGATCCAGTTCTGCTTTCAACTCCTCAATTTCGTTTATTTTAGTATGTAAATGCTCAATGGAGTCAATGTTCTGAATATTTTTATAAGAATCCAATATTTCAAGTACATCATCGATATCTCTCCGCAGCGGCTTGATATTGGAACTCACAAAATTGATCGGATTATTGATCTCGTGGGCGATGCCCGCAGTAAGCTGACCGAGCGACGCCATTTTTTCGGCATCAATAAGCTGTGTCTGCGCATCTTTAAGGCGGGTTAATGCGAGGTTAAGCTCCTGGTTGGCAGTTTGTAATTCCGCAGTCCGCTCATCAACGCTCCTTTCCAGCAATGCATTTTGCTCTGTAATGATCTTTTCATTTTCGAGCGAAACACGCAGCGCCTCTGCCTGGGATTCTTCCCGTTCTCTCTTGAATATATTGATTTTATCCGCCAATGCAATAGAAAGCAACACTACTTCCGCAATGGAACCGAACTGCATGGTATAGGTTGTAAAAATGTTATACGGCAGTATGTTCAGGTTGCGGAGGATCAGAAGGAAAAGCCCTAGTAAAAAGATAGACCAGCCGATAAGGAAAAGCTTGGCCGGGCGGTAATTTTCTCTCGAAAGCTTAATACCGATCACCAGGCAGCTAAGTGTACCGACCGCACCTGAAATATCCACCAGCCTGAAACTGAGAAGTTCAAAGCCGGCTACATTGAGCAGAATGGAGGACGAATACAGCGCAACAATAATGTAAACAATAAAGATTGCGCGCGGCCATTTCTCTTTGAGCTGCAGGAAGTTTTTAACAAAGAAAATAGCAGATATACCCGCTATTCCCGAAAAGTAAATAGTTGCTACCGAATTAAAACCGGGTGCATTCGGCCAGAGGTACTTGAATGCATAACCTGAAAGTGAGGTTTGTGCCAGCCCGATCGAAAGCACGTAAAGTACGTAGAAAAGGTAGCTTCGGTCTCTCGTTGAAAAGTAGATGAATATGTTGTAAAGCACCATGACAACGATGATCCCGCAAAAAATCCCGTTGATTGTTTCACCCAGCTGTGCCGTTTCAAAGAAGTTGCCCTGATCGCGCAGGATCAGCGGCAGGATCACCTGGTTGGACCCTTTGACTTTCAGATAGTAGGAGTGTTCCTGATTGGGCCCGAGCGCCAGGTCGAAAACAAGGTTTTGGTGCTTGACACGCCGTTTGTTGAAATGGTCTGCGTCGTTGTAAATTTCTGTGCGGATCTTATCCCCGATGATCTCATACATTTCGCAGGAATGGATCCCCGGATGCGCGAGTTCAAGGTAAAGCATATTCCTCGCCGAAGTATTGCGGATAGAAAACCTGATCCAGAAGCTGGATTTGCTCAGCCCGATGTTGGGAACTTCATCTTTGCTTTTTACAAAGCCATTGCTATTGCGTACTTCGTGTAAGCTGAGTGTGCCTGCGGTATCTTCATAAATTTCAAGGTACTTTCCCAGAATCAGGGAGCCGTTTTTGTAGTCTACCGTCTCAGCGGAGAGCTTTCCGGCAGTAAATGTCAGTAAAAATAAAACCAGGATTCTGAGCACCTTCATACCTCAAAACTTCATGTCCAATTCGTAATGTAAAGCTATTTCACCTTTCGGGCCCTGCTCAATTGCAAATTGAACGGGATCATTTCTCAGGCGCCTGATGTGTTTAAGTTCTTCTTCATGGGCTAGAGGCAGCTGTTCGAGGTCAGTCACGACGATCGCCGTCGCGATCAATCCTTCTTTGGGATAGTAAAAAGTACCATTGTTCCCCAACGTTCTGATCACCTCAAAACCCAGCCGCAGGCACTGGCGCAAGGTTGGCGGGGAGCATAATGCAAGCAGCTTTTTGATCCCGAGCTCCGTGGTAACAGCGATGCCCACCCGGCCCATAAAAATACTTCCAATACCGAAACCTGCAACTTCCTTACTATTGAAAGCGCCGCAGAACTCCGCTATTTTTTCGTGTTTCAGACCGTCAACGTACCCGTAAATGCGGTCATCTTTTTTCGCGATCGCATCTTCCATTGGCAACTTGCGCGTTTCCTGCCGAACCTGGATCCTGGCGCCTCCATAAATCTTCCCTCCATCTTCGGATTCAACGATAATGACATACGTATTCTCATCATTCAGCCAGTCGTGGTTTGCCGAGGTTACCTGTTTTACACCATAAGCTTCGAGCACTTTCCGGTGTTCGTCAATGTACCTGAGACAAGTCTCCACGTCGGTTGTGGATCTGAATGCTCTGATTTTAGCGACCATCAAATTTCGTCATTAACTATAAACAATACTTCATCTAATGGCAGGCGTTTTGTTTTAGTAGCTATCGTTGAAGACTTATGAATTCTTAAAAGAGCCACGGGACTATACCCGGCAGGTAAGCGTACAATGCGCTCAAACCTGGCTTTCAAAACGTTGAGTTTAACAATCTCATTTTCATTTAATCCTTCACCGGAGCGAAGGCGGCTGAACAGCGAAACCGGCGTAAGGAGCGGCTGCGCAGACAAACCCAGCTGCACGGCGCGGAGCCACATCTCCTGCGCGATCATACCCGAATAGAAATGCGGGTGCCCCTCTTCCGGCATTGAAATGATCGCAATTCCCGAGGAAGCACTTACCGCAGCAGCAATGCGTTCGGCTACAATGTTCCCTCCGTCAATGGTTTTCAAAATGTCAGCAATCTTTCTGTCGCCAAGCATTGCAAGGGCGGCACCGTGATGCGGATCCACAGCCAGCTGCAACGGATGAATGCCGGTATCTTCTGCACTTTTGCCGGAACCGGAGCGGGTGTTCCGTTCAAAAACATCCTTGTAACCCTCTTCATGCAGGATATTGATCAGCTCGCAGGCACCGGCAATTTGTGCGAGCTCGCTAATATGTGATGAATTTTGAATAAAGTCAATGTGGGCATTTACTGTTTCTGCTCCTGATTCAGTCAGGTATCGAACATCTTCTGTGCTCAGCTCGTGAGGTAAGCCCGCGCTCCGGCTGGTCGACCGCTGCGGGATCATCTCTGCAAGAATGCCGGTAGCTGAGGTACTTTCGGGCTGGGCGCTCTGCGAAGTGAAATCAATCGCGGCGACGAGCTCAGGGATTTCCGCTACCGGAAAAAACAGCGGAGCGATACCGTAGCCCAGCGCATTGCTTTTAAGCCTGATATTGGTAAAAGCTGCGCCTAATGCAAGGTAGGCAGCTGTATTTTTATAGTTTACAAATGCATGCGACCGGTGTGGATCGTGGAACAAATGCAGTCTTCCATTGCGGTAAAGCCACTTCCAGGGCTGGTCATTTCCCCAGGAAGGCGCCTGAGTGCCGGCTTCAACAATCTGCTTGATTTCTTCCCGGTCCGGCGGCGTCAATGCTTCCAGTCGGGGCAATGCAGCTGCGGCTTCCAATGCATATGCGAGGTTGAATTTTGCGTTCGGATTAGTATAAACGGATTCAGCCGGCAATGCAGCCTGGTTGGAGATGATCTGTTCCAGGTCGACGTAAAATCTGCCTGACTCTGTAAACTGGCCGAGCAAAATCCGCCTTGTCACATCTGTTACCACGCCGCCTCCGAGTGTGACCGCGCTGGCAAGCTGCGGCCAGGTACTGATAGACTGTCCCATTTCCAACAGGGAAGCGCGCCCGCGCCGTGAGGTGTTTTTTACATCGATAATGCGCATAACAAAACCCAGACGGTCGGCCGGTGGGATATTTTCTAATCTTTCCGGCGGGATATCGCTGAGCATTCCGTGTAGAATAAGCCGCCCGGGTTCAAGGTCAAACCGTTCCACATCGAGCATTCCGCGGTCGCTGGTTTCCATTATCACCGGAATCTGGAGTGCTCTGGCAGCCTGGCGGCACTTGATTTTCACTTCCAGATCATCGCATTCATCGATCAGCAGATCAAGGTTTCCGTCCTTTGTTAAAAAATGATGAAGATTTTCGGAGGTAATTCCTTCGGTATAGCATTCCACGTCCAGAAAAGGATCTATTTCCGCTATTTCACGAGCCGTGATAATGCTTTTATTTAAACCTATATTATGGATACCTGTTCTGATTCTGTTCAGGTTACTGAGTTCAAGTGTGTCAAAGTCAGCCAATTTGAGTTTTCCGAAGAGGCGCTCGGTAGCGAGTGTCAGCGCCACTGCGTGGCCGACCGATAGCCCGATTATGCCTATTTTTCGTTGGGATAAGGAAGCTTGTTCCTGCGCGGTGATCTTGTGCTGGTTGCGGGTGGTGCGGAGCGCTATGAAATCGGCTTCATCAACAATGTGCAGGAGCCGGTTAGACCAGGGATAGTAGAGCCAGCAACCTTCCAGGTCCGGATTGCTACCCGCTGTGCGCTCACTGTATCTTTCGTCGAGTTGTTCACCTGTGAGTCGCGATCTTGGATTTTGAACTTTGATAAGTTCCTTCGCCTGAGATGCATAGAGATCGAGTACAACCGCATTTTTGTACTCATTTCTGAACGAACGGTAACTTAGTTCATCAGTGTATTGCTCTTTCGGGATAAACAGCGGTTTATGGTTTGTGTTTGTTGTAGACTCAGAGTGCATGTCGGGTAAGTTGGAAGGGCTGCGTTTATTGCCTAAACACCTACAAATTGCTGAATTTATTTTTGTAAAACTATCATCGGATCATTGGCCCTCAAAATATTTGGGTCAAAACAGTGGAAAGGTTACCCATAAATAAGATGTCGTAACAATGCAGGCATCAACTCTTGGGACCTCGTCATCACTTTTCGCAATATAGAATTATCTTTACATTGTGAGAAAAGTAGGTTCGATATTTGACTACTGAATTATACCACCTCTAAGTCTGTTTTTTTAAAGTAATGGAAACCAAAGGGAAAATTAGTGTGCTGTATGTGGATGATGAGATCAATAACCTCAATTCATTTAAAGCTGCCTTCAGAAGAGATTTCAATATCCTGATTGCAACCTCGGGAAGGGAAGGACTGGAGTTATTGAAACACAATGTAGTACACGTGATCATCACCGATCAGCGGATGCCGGAAATGACAGGGGTGGATTTTCTGATTGAAGTATTGAAGGATTACTCAGATCCCGTGCGGATTTTATTAACAGGATATACGGACATTACTGCCGTGATCGACGCCGTTAACAAAGGGCATATTTACTACTATCTCAACAAGCCCTGGGACGAGCAACAGTTGCGTATCATTATAAAAAATGCCTACGAAATTTATCACCTCCGGGAAGAAAACAAGGAATTGATAGAGAAGTTACTGGACGTAAATGGCCAGTTAGAATTTCTTTTGAGACAAAATCTTCTTTCCTAGCTGTAAAAAACCGGAACGATTGTCTGCTCTGGTGAGCATCAGTGATCTTAAATTACTCAATGCAGGCACAAAGCCGCGCAGAAGGTATGACAGCATCGAAAATGCGAAAGTTACCAGTACTGCCAGGAATAGTATCGCAGTAAAGAGCAGATTTCCTATTGCTTTTAAAAATATGATTGCGTCCATGGTTTCAGTTTGTTAGCGTGTTTAAGAGGCTAAGAACTAAAATCGTACCAGAGGTTGTCTTGTCAACTAAAATGTGCGGCGAAATAGTGCTTCCTGTTCCAGGTGCTGGTATTGTTTTTATGGATAGAAGAAAGGGCTCAGATGAGTTCGTTTTATCTTAAATCACTTACTTTTATGAAAAAGATCCTGGCAATTGGCATTATATCCGGAGTTGTCCTGTTCGTGTTTGCCGGTTCACTCGCAAGCAAAATAGACAATCGCCTTCTGGCTCAGAAAAACGTGTAAAATTGCCGTAAAAGATACGCAGAGCGCATGCTGAAAAAATTGTACGTTTTATGTGCTTTACTGGTTTTGATCAGGCTCTGTACCAATTGCGGCCATCCGTCCATTGTTCGCCCGCTCCCCGAGCCGGGCGGCAGTGACACAACCGGGATAGATACCATCAGCACCCGCCCGGATCCCGGCGCGCTTGACACGCTCCGCATTATCAACTCTGACAGCTTACTGGCATTTTCAAAGCGTTTCGGGTCCGTTTATTCTTTTGATGAGGCGGATCTTGAACAGAAAACAGGTACTTTCTACAAGGCAAATGATTTCATCGGCCGGCCTGTTACATTGGATTACAAGTTTGTAGCGCCTGCAAGTGACACCATGAAGCACCGCCCATTTGTATTGATGGTCCATGAAGGTGCATTCCTTTTCGGGTCACTGGATAATGAAATGGGAAAGGCGCGGCTGTTGGCGCGTAAAGGCTACGCCGCTGCTTCTATCAATTACCGGCTTGGCTTCAATGGCGGAAGCGAGCAGAATGCATGTGGCGGAAACAACCGGGAAATAATTCAGGCTGTTTACCGTGCGGTGCAGGATACCTATGTTGCACTCCATTATTTTGCGGGAAAAGCGGACGAACTGGGTATTGATCCGGGGCAAATGATGCTCGCGGGCAGCAGCGCCGGCGCGATTACGATCACTGCATTACTTTACATGACGGAGGCTGATTTTGAGGCGTTACTGCCAGGTATCACCGCCACGCTAGGCAGGCTGGACCCGCAGCCTTTCGGAACTCCGTTCAGGGTGCGCGCGCTGCTTTCAACGATGGGATACAGTATTTTCAAATCCAGCTACATTACCGCAGCGAATGCAAAGCCCACCGTATTCTTCCAGCGTACCGGCGACGATATTTTACCTTACCAGCAGGGTACCTTTCTCTCCTGTCCATTTTACCTGACAGTAGAAGGTGCCAAGCCGGCATCAGAACGTTTACGTAAATGGAAGGTGCCTTTTGAGCTCAATTACCAGCCTGAAAAGGGCCACCATCTCAGCTACACGGAAGAGTATATTACCAATCGTTACGCTCAGTTTATGAAGCGGCTCTGGGCAAATAACCCGCATCAGATCGTTAATGAAAATTTCAAAACGATTGAAGACGTATTGATCAAATGATCAGACTTCGGCGGCTGTGTGCTTCTTTGGTTGACCGAGCTCCATCATCGGGAAGCAGGACTTAAGATAGCTGGAAAGTTTCAGTTCCAGGAAGTGGTAGGAGAGCTGTGACAAAATGAGCGTAAGAGAAACCGCAAGAAAGAGCATTGCAGTACCAGAACTAAATACCGGAAAGCCCAGTCTGTTGAAAATAATTGGGATAAACACAAGTACCGGCAGGTGGATCAGGTAAATGGAAAATGACATATCTCCGGTCCTGATCAGCCAGGCAGGGAAGCGGGTTTTTGCACCGGCTTCGTGGAATATCACTGCAAAAAACAGCATCGCCGCACCAAAGCCCCATTGAAACGGTCCGAACCCGCCGTAAAAGCCGGACAGATATTGCCAGATCACCAGCAATACGACCGCAGAAGTAACCCCGGGTTTTGAGAAAATACCCGATAAGAATGCATTAGCCTTGGGATTAATGTAAATAAGCCCGATCAATACGCCCAGTACAAAATTCCAGATGATCGGGTTTGTGATCATGTTGAGGTATCCGATGCCGTAATCGGCGGACTGGTCGGGCTTCCATGTGAAATAACCTGCGTACAATGGAATTCCCACCAAAGTAATCCCGATCAGCGCGAAGAATACAAACCAGCGGTAGCGTGCAAAAAGCAGGGAAATGGCAATCAAGAGATAAAAGTAAATCTCATAATTGAGGCTCCATCCCACAGACAGCATTGCGCCGCCGTAGAATGGCGCGTCCGTGTGGCTGAGCGGAATAAAGAGCAGACTCTTGATCAATGCTTTGATGAAGACAGGATTGATCTGGAAGCCGAGATGAATGAGGTAAAACCAAATACTCATAATCGCGTAGGTAGGCCAGATCCGGATAAACCGCTTAACCATAAACCGGTAGATCTCCCGGAGCGTACCCGGCATTTTTCGGGTAATATATACCATAATAAAGCCACTGATGACGAAGAACAGCGGAACGCCGGCCGGGCCGGAATTGAAGAAAAAACCGACTTCTTCCTTCAAAGGATCATCTTTTCCAACTACGTCCTTGGAATGGTAAACTGTCACGATCAAAGCCGCTATTCCCCTCAGAATCTGTATGCTGTCGATCTTTGACTCTGGCTTGCTGCGGATCAGTCCAGGCGCTTCAAACATATTATCATTTGTAATTTGCGTATTGCTACGACAATACGTAGCTCATATTCTCTCTCAAAAATGAAGTTTTTTATCATTATACAACGCGATTAGCTATTAAAGATTTTTGTAGATTATTAATCGGCATAGTTTTTAGATGACCATATTTTATCTGGCGTTAAATCCGATTTACATGACCGAGTCACTGATTACGAAGAAGCAGATTCAAATAGATGCGCCTGTCGCAAAAGTCTGGGAAGTCTTGATAGCACCGAAGTACATCCGTCAATGGGACGATCTCCCCCAGGATTTCGGTGATTATTACCTGGAACTTGGCCGAACCATTGAATGGTCGGGATTTTCAAGATTGACAGTTACCACCTGCGACCCGCTGGAAAAGCTCGTGTTGAAGCTATACACATTTAAATGGGAGCTTCCGGCAGCCGATTATGACATTGCCTATACCTATCTGCTTACAGAGGCAGAAGATGGTGCCCGGCTTGCATTGGAGATTGGCGACTTTGGTGTGCTGGAAGATGGCGAAAGCTACTACCAGGCTTCGGAGGAATTTGCCGAACAAGCTTTGGAGAAAATCAAAAGTTTGGCTGAGAACAGGGTTTAACAAGTGCGGCAATTATATTTGTAGTATACGTGTCAGCACATCATGGAGCCCAAAGCAAAACTATATTACGACATCAACGAGGTGGCCGAAAACCTCGGAATTGAAGCTTCCACATTGCGTTTTTGGGAGAAGAAATTTCCGCAGCTCGACCCGAAAAGGGATGCCCGCAACCGGCGGCGCTATACCGAGCGGGATATTGAGATCATCAAGAAGATCATGCACCAGCGAGACAAGCAGGGACGTACCATTAAAGGAACCCGCGAGCAGCTGCGTCGAAAGGAGGAATCTGAACTGATGATCCAGCGGTTGACGCGCGTCCGCAAGTTTCTCGTCGAGCTGAAAGATAACCTGTAGTACCTGCCCATTTAATCTTTGCCCTGCATGAAGAACATACTGCTGTTTTTACTCTCATTCATTGCGTCAGATACTGCATTCGCGCAGCATTTCCAAACTGCTTCCATTCGAAAGCACATTGCGTTTCTGGCCTCCGATGATCTTGAAGGCCGCGGTACTGCCAGTCTGGGCGAGGTAAGAGCAGCTAATTACATTGCCGATTACTTCAAAACGCTCGGGTTGCAATCCGCCGGAACGAGCGGCTACTTTCAGCCTTTTGAAGTAACCTTCGCAATCGATGGAAAAGCACATGCAATGACCGGCAGAAATGTAGTTGCATTCCTTGATAATGCGGCGGCAAAGACGATCGTGATCGGCGCGCATTATGATCATTTGGGAAAAGGGTTTCAGGGCAGCTCGCTTTCTCCGGACAGCAAAAACCAGATCCACAATGGGGCTGACGATAATGCGTCGGGAACAACGGGCGTAATGGAGCTGGCGAAGTATCTGACCGAAAACAATGTTACGGAAAAGCACAATTATCTTTTTATTGCTTTCTCCGGCGAAGAACTCGGTCTGATCGGTTCGAAGCATTTCACGGAAAAACCGACACTTCCGCTTACTTCCGTTTCAAGCATGATCAATATGGATATGATCGGGCGGCTAACTGATGAAAAGGGCATTATCGTGTCCGGCTGGGGTACCAGTCCGGTCTGGGGCAAGCTGATCCCGCCACTGGCCAGGAAGCAGAACCTAAAATATACAGTTGACTCGTCGGGCGTGGGTGCCTCTGACCATACTTCCTTTTACCTCAAAAACATACCCGTTGTACAGTTCTTCACCGGCGGCCACGGCGATTATCATAAAATATCCGACGATGCCGACAAGATCAATTATGAGGGAGAAGTAAGGATACTGAACCTCATCGCCGATCTGCTGATGAACCTGGACAAAGAGCCTGAGCCCGAGTTTGCCACGGCCGCAAACCCGCATTCGGGTGCTACCACAAGCAACTTCAAGGTTACCCTCGGCGTAATGCCAGATTACAGCTACACAGGAAAAGGATTGAAAATCGATGGTGTGTCAAAGGCCAGGCCGGCTGAAAAGGCGGGTATCGTCGCAGGTGACATTATTACCAGATTAGGAGGGGAGGAAATCGGTACGATTTACGACTATATGGAAATTCTGGGCAAACACGAAAAAGGGCAGGTAGTAGAAGCCGAATTCTTGCGCGGGAGTGAAGTGAAGAAAGTAAAAGTGACTTTTTGATCATCAAACCATCGCGCCCCGCTTGCCGAGCTCAATCGCTTCCATCTGACTGATGAGACCTTCGTGCATATTGAAGCGCAAAATTGTGCGGAACTTGTGAAAACCTTCCCGGCCAGCCGCTCCCGGATTGAAATAAAGCATATTATTCAGCTTCTCGTCGCGGATCACACGCAGGATATGTGAATGCCCGCACACGAAAATGTCGGGCGCGCTGTTCTTTAACTCAGGCATTACCATCGGATTGTACCTTGGAGGCGCGCCGCCAATGTGGGTGATCCAGACACGAAATCCTTCCAGCTCGAAATGCAGGTTTTCCGCGGTCCGTACCCTTACTTCACTGCTATCGATATTCCCGAATACGATCCTGGTAGGCTTAAATGCTTCAAGCTTGCTGATGATTTCCACTGAACCAATGTCACCTGCGTGCCACACTTCGTCACAAGTGGAAAAATGGTCAAAAATCCTCTCGTCCAGATAACCATGTGTGTCAGACAGCAAGCCTATTCGCTTCATTTTTCGATTTCAGGTATTATAAAAAAGCAAAGATGCGAGAATGAGCACAACCGTAATATAAAAAGCTTGAAAATTTATGTAGTTAAAGTAACTTATATATCTACTTCTTTCTGATATTGCGCAGGAAAACTTAATAAAAGTTAAAAGTTTCCAGTATCAATATAAAATTCCTGTAAAACTAAATTTTTAGTTGTAAAGTTATTGCGCTTTGTATATTATTGCATTATTGTCGTTCATCAGTTACAAACTCTCACTTAACCTTGCCACCTAGCCTTGAAAAAAACCTTACTTCTGTCCTTTTTGTGCCTGATGATTTCGGTCGCACACGCGCAGACCTCGGGACGTTTTACATTGAAGGGAGTTACGGTTGATACCTCCGGTGTCCCGCTTCCCGAATCCACTGTTATGCTGCTTGCGCCCAAGGATTCGACGCTCGTCAACTTCGCAAGAACCGCCAAAGACGGTACATTCGAATTTAAGAATGTGAAGAGAATGCCTTACCTGATCAAGATCACGTACGTGGGCTACTTGCCTTACCAGCAGGAGATTAAGCCGAAGGATGATGATGTAACGGATCTCGGCAAGATCAAGATGACCTTTATGGATCAGGTACTTTACGATGTGGTCATCAAAGCATTCCGCGCGCCGCTCAGTATCCGGGGCGATACGATCGAATATGATCCCAAGGCATTTAAAGTACAGCCGGGCGCTTCCGTGGAAGATCTGATCAGGCGGCTTCCGGGGTTACAGGTAGACCAGGATGGTACGATCAAGGCGCAGGGTGAAACCGTCAAACGTGTAACGGTAGACGGTAAGCGGTTTTTTGGCGATGATACCAAGGCGGCAACCAAGAATTTACCCGCAGAAGCTATTTCCAAAGTCCAGGTTTTTAATGAAAAAACGGAGCAATCGCGCATTACGGGCGTGGATGACGGAAAACACGAGAAAACACTCAACCTGCAATTGAAAGACAGCCACAAGAAAGGTGGATTTGGTAAGGCCACGCTCGCAGCGGGTACCGACAAGCGGCTCGAAGGGAAGGTTAACTACAACAGATTCAATGAGAAGAACCAGTTTTCAATCATTGGTCTCGGCAATAACACCAACCAGGGCGGTATGTCGTGGGACGATTACCAGGATTTCAAAGGAAGTCAGTCTTTCAACTGGGGCGACGATGGCGACTTTGGCTTCGGCGGCGGCGTGCGTTATATTTCTTTCGGCGGCGACGATGAAGAAAGTCTGACGATACAAGCGGGCAGGGGCGCTCAAAACCGTGGTTTTAACAAGAACTGGGCCGGCGGGGCGAACTACAATTTCGATACAAAAAAGACCAAGTTCAATACCAGCTACTATTATAACCAGACAACACAGGACCTGGATGCAACTTCAAGGCAGACCAACTTCCTGACCAACTCTGCATTCACGAAGCTAGATACCAACAACAGGTTGAACTTCAATGAAAACCACCGGGGTAGTCTTCGCTACGAAAAGACCATTGACTCCCTGAACACGCTAATTGTACTTTCCAATATGCGGATCGGAAGCGGAACTGCGGATTATTTGAGTCACCAGGAGTTTTACCGCGGAGTGCAGGATACCACGCAGCTTTCCAACACCAGCGACCAGCGCAACTATTCGGATTTTAACTCATTTGCATTGGGTAACACGGCCATTTTCCGGCATAAGTTCAAGAAAAAGGGCAGGAACTTTGCGGTTAGTCTGGCTTACAATGTGAATAATTCAAATGGAACTATCAACCAGCGCTCGACCAACCGTTTTTTCAGAACATCCCAGGCCGAGCCGGACAGTATCCTCAATATCAACCAGGAAAATTTTACCAAGAGCTTGCGTAACCAGTTCAAAGGCAGCTTGCTGTTCATTGAGCCGATTTCAAAGAAGTTTGTACTTGAATCTTTCTACAATTACAGTTTGAAGAGCGATGATGTGGATCGCGATGTTTACGACGTCAGAGAAGGTGGGCGGACGATGAACAATAACCTGAGCCGCTATTATAACAACCGTTCTACATTCAACAGGGTAGGGACTTCGCTGCGGTACTCACATAATGGACTTAACATCTCGGCAGGCGCAGGTGCACAGCAAATTCACCTTGACGGGAAATTCGCAGTTGACCAGAATGATCCTACCAGAACGAGAATCGACCGGAAGTTCTTCAACTTTGTACCCAGCGTTTCCCTCAATTTCGATCTTAAAAGGAACAGGTACTTGTATGGAGGGTATAGCGTGGGAGTGAGCGAGCCTAATATCCGCGATTTGCAGCCGATCGTTGATAACAGCAATCCGCTGTACATCAGGGTAGGTAACCCGAACCTGGTTCCTACTGTGAACCACTCGGTGAACCTTGGCTATAACTACTTCAATCCCGGCAGTTTTGTCCAGATGTTCTTCGGCGCTTATTATAATTACTATGATAACCAGGTAATTTACAGCCAGTTTGTTGATGAAAATCTGGTGACTACCACAATGGCGACTAACATCAGCGGTGGAAATAACCTGAGCGCGTACGCCAACTATGGTTTCCCGATTGTTAAAACGAAGAGCAACTTCAATATCAATGCATCTTACAACCTGGGCCGTAACCTGACCAACATCAACGGCGAACTGAACGAGACAAAGAGCAATGGATACAACTGGGGTGCAAGGCTGGATTACACTCCCGGCGATAACTTCACGATTTACACCAATGCGAACTGGAACATTACGGACACGAAGTATTCGATCAGTTCAGGACAAAATCAGAAGATTATCAACTCCAATTACGGCGCTGAGATGAATTTCAAAATGCCGAAGGATATTTACTTCAACAGCCGCTTTTCATACAGCAGTTATGTAAATGATCGTTTTGGGTTTAACCAGAAAATGCCGATCCTGAATGTGTCCGTTTATAAAACAATGCTGAAAAGCAAAAAGGGAGAAATCAGACTTTCGGCCTTTGACTTATTCAACAAAAATCGCGGTATTTCGCAGTCGGCTTACCAGAACTTCGTGTCGCAGGAGCAAGTGCGTACATTGGCGCGGTACTTCATGCTGAGCTTTACCTATAACATGCGCGGAGTAGGTCACACGGTTAAAAGAAAAGGTTACGGATACTAATCACAATTCAATTCAGAAGCTATGAAAAAATTACTTGCCTGCTTCCTTCTCCTGGGCTGCTTACCTGTTTTCGCCCAGACTGACGGATTGGCGGTGACCTATGAACGGACATTCTACTGGTCGAGACTGTACGATAAGCTGACCTTCCTGTCGGAAGAGGAGCGGAGCAGAATGAAAACTTCGTGGGGTGCAAATGACGATGGCGATAAGAGTAAAGGACAGCTTTTTATCACCAACAGCCAGAGCAAGTATGTTGATCTGGAACCGGAGGTAGACGGAGGATACAGGTGGCGGCAGAGTGAATACATGATTTTCCGGGACTTTGACAAGGGTACCAAAATGGAGCTTGAAGAATTTTCCGGCAAAAACTACATTATCGAAGATTCGCTGCCTGCACCCAAATGGAAGGTGATGAACAAGATCAAGGAGATAAGTGGCTATATGTGCATGATGGCGGTTTCAGAGGACACGATCAAGGGACAGAAGATCACTGCCTGGTTTGCAAACGATCTTGCCTACAACGGAGGTCCGGAACGTTACTACGGCTTACCCGGCCTGATCCTGGAAGTAGATGTGAACGACGGCGAGCTGATCCTGGCTGCGGTGAAGGTGGAGAAAAAGCCGGTAGCGGAAAATCTGGTGCTCTCGAAAAAGATGAAAGGCAAGAAGCTAACGAATGCAGAATACGAGAAATTGATCACGACCCATATACGTGACAGTATCAAATCGAGGCGAAATCCATACTGGTCATTCCGATATTAGAAGATTATTAGAATTGCCGTTATTTGCTTAGTACATATTAAAAAGGGGAAATTGTCAAGGACAATTTCCCCTTTTTTTATAATTTTGCACTTTGAAAACCGCGTCCCCGGTCTACTGGCTCGATATTTTTACTATCAGTGCAGTTGTATCATGTTTAACTTAACAGTGTTTAATTAATTTAATAACCCTTGATGATTATGAAAAATACGCTTTTAGCCGTTGCAATGCTTTTTGTACTCGGTTCCTGCGCTAGCAAAAAGAAGTTGCTTACTGCCCAGAAGCAAGCAAATGAAATCCAGATTCAACTGGATAAAGCAAGAGCTGACTTGAATGATTGTGACAGCAGAACTGCTGGTTTGAATAATGATTTAAAGGCTAAGAATGACGAGCTTACCAGCAAAAATGCTAAAATGAAAGAGCTGGAAGAGCAGGTAGAATTCTTGAAAAAGAACAACAACAACTTGCTGGACCGTATGTCTGATCTTTCTGTGATCAGCAAGGAAGGTTCTGAGAGCATTAAGAAGTCACTTGCTATGATGGACGCACAAGGCGCACAGATCCGTGACCTGAATTCAAGCATCCAGAAAAAGGATTCTTTGAATATGGCGCTCGTGCTTAACCTGAAACGTTCATTAGCTGACGTGAGCGATGAAGATGTTCAGATTGAAGTGAAGAAAGGCGTAGTATACGTTTCTCTGTCTGACAAAATGCTTTTCCGCTCAGGAAGTTCGGTTATCAACTCACAGGCTGAGAGCGTGTTGAGCAAGGTCGCTAAGATCCTGAACGACTACAAAGAAATCGAAATCCTGATTGAAGGTCACACGGATAATGTACCTATCGCGACTGACAAAGTTGCAGATAACTGGGATCTGAGCGTTTTGCGTGCTACTGCTGTTGCACGTACGTTACAGAAGAAATACGGAGTTGAGCCAGTTCGTATGATCGCTGGTGGTCGTGGCGAATATTTACCCAAAGTGGCAAATGATTCTGCTCCAAACCGCAGCTTGAACCGCCGGACTGAAATTATCATCACTCCGAAACTGGATCAGTTCTTCAACCTTTACACACCTAATGCAGGTAAATAAGGTCTGATTAATTTTTTAGAGGCCCGCAGGATTGATCCTGCGGGCTTTTTTTATTTATATTGGTCCAAACAAAATGAACGATGTCCCAGGCTGTACCCGGTAAAGAAACGATAGAAGCAGCGCACCAGCTGATAGCGCCTTATATTCATCACACGCCCGTGCTAACCTCGCAGTTTCTCGATGAGCAGAGCGGCGCGCAGCTGTTTTTTAAATGCGAAAACCTGCAAAAGATTGGTGCATTCAAGGCGAGGGGAGGATTGAATGCGATGCTCTCGCTACCTCCTGAACAACTGACCAATGGTGTTACAACGCATTCGTCGGGAAACCACGCGCAGGCGATTGCATTCGCCGCGGCGAAAGTTGGTGCGAAGGCTTACATTGTTATGCCTGAAAATTCGCCCCGGGTAAAGATCAGCGCGGTTGAAAGTTATGGTGCCGAGATCACATTTTGTGTGAACACGCCGGAAGCCAGGCAGGCAGCAGTGGATGAAATTATCACCCGGACCGGCTCCGCATTCATTCACCCTTTCAACAACTACGAGGTAATCGCCGGACAGGCTACCGCGGCAAAGGAACTGATGGAGCAGGCTGGTGAGCCGCTCGACTTGCTTATCGCACCGGTAGGTGGGGGAGGGTTACTGAGCGGAACTGCATTGGCCGCCCATTATTTCTCACCGGAAACGAAAGTATACGCAGGAGAGCCGGAAGGCGCAGCCGACGCCGTACTTTCTTTCCGAAGCGACAAAATAGAAAAAGCGCCATATGTGAAGACAATCGCCGACGGATTGCTTACATACCTTGGAGATAAGACATTCCCGATTATCAAACAGCATGTCAGCGACATCTGGCTGGTCTCTGATGAGGAAATTGTCGCTGCAATGCGGTATTTGTGGGAGCGGATGAAGCTGGTCGTGGAGCCTTCCGGCGCGGTAGCCCTGGCGGCCGTGTTGAAAAACAGGGAACTGGTGAAAGGGAGGCGCGTTGGCATTATTTTGACTGGTGGAAATGTGGACCTGGGCAAACTGCCTTTTTAACCGGCAGTAGAATTACAGAAAAAGGGAATTTTCATAAAGAACAATATGCGCTTCGGAGAAAAAGACCGTTATAGAGGAAATATTTATATTTTAGAATTTTCAAAACCGGTAATTATTTACACCTAACATTAAGTTATGAAAAAGCTGATTTTTTGCTGTCTCGTTGTGTTAATGGGCGCTTGCAAGGATGATAAGGAAGTGGTAGAACCAGAAACTGACTTTGCTCCTGATTTTAATGGTACGTACGTGACAACAACGGTAACATCATCGCAGGTAAGCAATATGGAATGGGTGGTAACCAATAATGCCAAGAACCAGCTGGCAATTGTATTCAAGAGGGATACCGAGATTTCAGCCGCCGGAACAACAGTATCGCTTTTACAAACCTACAAGCTGATCAATGTAAAAACTACCGGTAAAGACGCGATCGAGCTGAGTGAAAGTGTTGATGTGGAACAAAGCAATGGAAAACCTCTGAAACAAAAAGTGGAAGGGACCGGCACCAGGATCGTAAATGGAAACGGCAAGCAGCAGATTAACATTACGCTGAAACTAACAGACTCGGCTACCGGCGCTGCAACTGAGGAATATCTGGAATTCAAGAAGCAGTAATACAGCATTAAACAAAAACAGCGGCTGTCACATTTTGTGACAGCCGCTGTTGCGTAAAAGCATCTTGTTAGCAATAATAAGGTGCTTTTATATGACTGAGCGTATCCTTTCATTTAAAATGATAAAGGGAAAAGTTACACTGAGCACAGCGCATGTAAGCACAAAAGCAATCAGCCAAAGCAGCGCGAGGGTTAATTTTACAACTACGATCATTTCCGTCTTATTTTATTGAATAGATCGTTTTCAGGCTGTTTTGGTTGCAATTGCCGGCTGCTTTTCAGCTACTTTTTATCTTCCGCAAATCCCGTTGAAATCGCAATAAACACAAGTATTCAGATCGTCCGTTTTGCGGAATGGAATATCGGGATCGAGCATTACATTCAGGATATCTGTAAGGATCACTTCTGATTTTTCGATGAATGCACCGGGCGCCAGTTCGTCGGTTAGTTCGAGCGGGTTCGAGATCTGGTTTTTAGGATCGCGGAAAGAATAAAAGCCGGATTTGACTGCATATTCGCCGAAGTTGAAGGTATTGTCTTTGAGCTTCAAACCCTTTTCGTCCAGCATTTTCCGGTACATCAGGTACTCGTACATCCACAGCTGGCGCACGTATCCCATTTTCCTGTCCGGGTCAGTCCGGATCACTTCTTCCCTGCGCACCGGGTCTACAAGCTTTTGCTTGCCTGTGAGTTCCACGCTGCCCGTCTTATAGTCCATTACATACAGCGTTCTTTCCGCTTCGTCCAGCTCAATGCGGTCGATCTTGCCGCCAAGTCGCACAGGTGTGTACGATCCTTGCAGGATCAGGTCAATTCTGGTGTTCAATGGTTGCTCAGCCGCGAGTATCCTTCGGCGGGGCTTTTGCTGCATCTGGTTTTGCAGGAAAACGAGGATTTGCTGCTCTCCAATCTGATAGTATATCCTGTTTAAACCTAAATCAGTCACATAACCCTTGAAAAGCCGATCGAATTCTTCGCGCAGCACAGTCCTGATCTCTGCTTCGGAAGGATCTCTGGATTCCAGAAAAAATTCCAGGTCCATTCGTTCCAGCGACGCGTGCAGCCAGGTACCGATCTTGTCCATTCCCAACTCTTCTTCCACCTCCTCTTTCTCCTTCACGCCGACAATGTGTTTGAGATAAAACTGCATCGGGCAACGTATGAATTCGTTGAGGTGCGTGGGATAAATGCCTTTATTGGCCAGATAGCTGCGGATTGTGGCGAGCATTACTTCGTCCTTCTGAACCGCTTCTTCCAAATCGTGCTGCTGTTTTCCTTCAAAAACAACCGATTTGTGCGTAATGTGAATGCGGGGGTTAAATTGAGCCAGTTCAAATTCCAGCTGCTGGATAAACCGGCTTTTTTCCCCGCCACCCGGCGCATCGTTGGTGCTGGTATAAAGCAGGTGTACCTCCGAAGCACGTTGCAGCAGCCGGTAGAAGTGGTATGACATCACCGCTTCCTGGTGCAAATGCGTTGGTAATCCCACTGCCTGCGCAGCGTCGAAAGGAATAAGTGAATTCTGTCGTTTGGCTTGCGGTAAAATACCTTCATTCAGCGAAAGAATGATGATCCTTTCGAAGTCGAGCGCCCGCGTTTCAAGCATTCCCATGATCTGCAAGTTACTTACAGGCTCGCCGCTAAATGGAATGCGCGTTTGTCTGATCAGCTCGAACATGAACGAGCGCATTGTTCTCAGCGTGATCAGCTCTGCTTTCTCTTCGATCGTTTGTTCAAATTGTTTGAGCAGCGTATAAAAAAGATACAGGTACTCGGTTTCAAGCGCGTTTTTATAGTCTTTATAAACCTCCCGGAGCAACTCGATCAGCTGGTAAAAAGTATCCAGAACCTGCTTGGGATTGTTCTTCTGCCAATGCGTGAACAATGCACGGAATAACGGGTGGTTTTCTCCCAAAGCAAGCAGTTCTTCCGAGCTGAGAAAAACCTGGTTGTTGGAAGTAATTTCAAATAAAGTACGCTGAATGATCGTCTGCCCGTCGCTGAGTGGCTGCAAAGCAACGTATTCATAATGCCGGATAAACGGGTGGTTCAGTACCTTATCGATTGATTTGTGTCCGAACTTGGGATAGCGGACAGTCCGGCCTGCTTTATTTCTGAATTCGACCACATTCTGCTGCAAGTCAAAAATGCTGTCGACCAATGTATATAAAAGAGAGTTCCGCATGGAAAGTCCCATTGTGACATTGAGATCGTGGACTTCCTCATCCAGCGAATAGAGCATCGGAAGCAGCAGGTTTTCATCTGCCAGCACAATGGCCGTCGGAATGCGGGCTGCATCCGTTTCTGCCTTCATGGTTTCGTAAAGCTGTCCCGCGACTTTGGTCTGCAGTGCCCCATTGGGTACGCCGTAAACGGTGATCTGCTTGGCGGTCGACAACAGATCGTTGCTTGTCCAGTTCCATTCACCAAATGCGCCGCTTTGCTGGTAATCCCGCAGGCTCTTTCCTGCTTCCACCGCCTTGTTCTCCGACATATAGTAGCGGTCGCTATCCCAGAAAACCTCGGCTTTCTGCGCCTTGATCAGGGTAGTAACGATCACCCGCTCCGACTCGGTGAATGCATTAAATCCGGCGAAATAGATCTTATCGTAATCCGTGCGCTGCTCTACCAGATCCGAAACAGACTCGGCCAGTTGCCTGTACGCCATTCCCCGGTAAGCTTTCCCCTTTTGTTCCAGCTTGCTCCGGAAGAGCTCATACAACGTTTTTATGTTTTCAAACAATGAAAAATATTGCTTCTGCCCGCCTTCTGTGTGAAGTGTTTTACCTGCGGGAAGATTTTCCTGCCACCGGCTGATGGCGTGCGCTTCCGAGAGGTAATCGAACAGGAAATCTGTTTTGACAAGGTACTGGTCAATTTTATCAAGATCATTCAGCAATACAGCAGCCCAGCCCATAAATCGCTCGAACTGCACATTGGGATCTATCTCCCGGAAAGTTTCATATAGATCAAAAAGCAGGTGTACTGGATCTTCGATTTCCAGCGTGCACATACTTTCCACGAAATCGTCAACCGCAATCACCGACGGGCTCATGATCGGTAATGTCGTCTCAATGGCAAGCTCCTGCATCAGGAAAAAAGCAGCCCTCCGCGTAGGTACCACGATCTGAATCCTTTCAAGGGAAGGGTGATTATCGAGAATTCGCTTTGCAACGAGGTTCAGAAAGGATTGCATAGTATTTGGTGATGAAGAGAATCAAACAATGCGATCTCCGTTTCGATTCAGGGTGATTTTAATCAAACAACGGCCAGTTGACCCCGAATGAGAATGCGCGGGCCAGCCCCAGGTAAGTAGGGGTAACGAAATAGCCTTCCGGGAACAAGCCCAGCGACCCGCCCTGGTTCAGGTAGGCCATTTTGAAAAACAGCCTGACCCGCTTGATACGTACATTGGCAAATGCATCAACTACGGAATTCTGGTTCAGCCGGTCTCCGTTTTGCAAATGGAATTGCTGTGTTACGGGCATATAAGCATCAGCCAGGTAAGCCGACCGGTAGCGTGCCGCAAGTCCAAGCTGAATGAACAATACTTTTGCATAAGTGAAGTCAAATGTGACCTCGCCGCTTGCAAAAACCGACGGAACGCGGAGTACGTCCGTATTATCATTTAAAGTCAGGAAACTCATCGCCGCGAAGTTCCAGCGACCCAGGTGAATGCCCGAGTTGAAGCCAAGCCGCAGCAGGCGGAAGCCCGAGTTGAGCTGCCGGGGCATTGCAAGGGTATCGTAGTAAATGTAATCGTTGATCTGGTGGATCTGGATTTCAGGGACAAACTCAATCTTTTTGGTTTTGAGGGGCAGCGAGGCGTAAATAGTCTGCACTTTGGTCGGATCAAAGTTATTTCTCCATTCAAAATGGTTGCTGATGTACCTCTCAGTCAGCAGGTCAGGAGCTGTTTGAATACTTTGAAATCCGGCTTTGCCCCATTTGGTATTCAGCTCGCCTTTTAACCTGTACTCCACGTTTTTGGCCAGGTTAAGGTCAGCTTCTGCGGTCAGGTAATTGCTTGAATCTTTGAGGTAATAGCCCAGCCACGCGCCAATGATGTTGTCAAACCGTAATCCGGTACGGTAACTGGTTGAAGCGTCGCCCACGTCATTGGCGAGCTGACTAACCGCCCGCATTCCGTAAAAACGCTGCCTGATATAAGCACGGTAATTGAAACCAGAATAGAAACCTTTGATGCCGACTTTGTTGTCGAACAATTTGTAATAAATATCCTGTCTCGTTTTTAGAGAGTCAAATCTGAAATCCGGGTAAATGTTCCGTTCAAGTCCGCGCTGAATCGACAGGTCGGTGTACCGGTTGATCGTACTTTGAAAATCCGCCTGCTGAAACAGCTGGAATCCATTGGCGAGCCTGTATTGCTGGTAAATGTGAAATACGTGCCGGCGCTCCCAGGAGTTGGCGTCGTCGCTGATCTTGGCGGCCCCGTCGTAGGAATACTTTTGTTCCACGTTGTCGATCAGATTGGGGATAATGCCGCCCTGCTCGCGCACTTTCTGGTTCATGTGGCGGTAATGCGCCAGGATGAGGTATTTTTTGTTTTTGGAAAAATAGCTGGTGTGCAGAAGCAGCGTCCAGTTTTGTCCGAGTAAAGCCTGCGAGTTGACAGTTTGCGCAAATCCGTATTGTTTGTTGGATGTAAAACGCTGCCCCCGGATACCAAAGTTGAAGCGCGGGTTCACATTCTGTGTGTAAGCGAATGTTCCCATGGAGGTTTTCCGCCCGCCGGAAAGAAAGTCCAGCTCCGTGTGTTGCGACCTCGTATCGACATATTGAACTTCATCCTGCTTGATCGCATAGGCATCGTAGGCGCGAAGCCCGAGCTGAGCGCCGATATCCTCCCGCGGCTGGAAAAACAGGTTTCGGGTAGCAGTAACTGCATTGCCCAGGTCTACCAGCTTGCCCCAGGCTTTGTCCATTGGGAGCCAGCGGTGGAAATTGGTAAGGTTGGTATCAACGCGATAGCGCACCGAATCGCGGTTATTCAGGATATCATTTTCGTAAAAATGCAGGGTTGTATGCGGACCGTAGACGTTTTTGGTACTGTCATCGAGAATCTGCGTACCTCCCTGGCCTCCGCCGCCGCCTCTGCTGCCCCCGCCTGTACCGCCGGGCATTTGCATGCCGCCGGGCAGTCTTACCTGCGCGCTGGCTTTCGGAATGACAATAAAACCTATCAAAAACCACAGTGTGGAATAAAAAACAATTCTCATAGAGGAAACTATCGTGCTGTGCTGGTTTGCAGGGCTTCGACGCGGGTGGTGAACCATTGAACAAAGCGGGTGCTGTCAGTCCCGAAATTGACAGTAACAGGAATATAGGCAAATCGCTCAGCACATCCCAACTGCCTGACCAGCGGCTTCAATTTGACCATATCTTTTTCGGTTGTCAATACAAAAGTATCGTTTTTTAGGTACTTAATCAGACCTTCCACCTCAGCCAGCGTGTAATTATGATGATCCGGAAAGCTAACCGTGTCTAGAACGGTAAAATGGCTGTCTATATATCGGATGAATGGGGTTGGATCAGCTATTCCGGCGACGATTTTAACATTCTTTAACTGCACAGTGGCTCCATTGAAGTCTGTGGGCGCAGCGTAATCCGTGAAGGAGAAGAACACCGGCTTCTCTTTCCCCGCATAATGCGCAATTTCCCTGCTGATCTGCTCTTTGGCGAAGTTGTCCAGCTCGACCGGGCATTTTGTTACGATGACTACGTCTGCGCGTTTGACCCCGTCCCGGTTTTCACGCAGCCTTCCCGCGGGGAATGGGTGATCTTTGTAAAACGGCCGGTTGAAATCGTTCAGGAGTATATTGATATCCCGCCGTATTGCGCGGTGCTGAAAAGCGTCGTCGAGGAGTATAAGTCGCGTTTCAGGGTAGAGCTCGGCTAGTCTGGCGGCGCCTGCTGTGCGGTTTTCGCTTACGGCGACCACAACCCCTTTATTACTAAACTTTTGAAAAAACTGCAGCGGTTCATCGCCAATGTCAGCGGCTGTGGACTGGTGGCTGGCAAGGACAAAGCCGCGCGTTTGTCTTCCATAGCCGCGGCTCAGAATAGCGGGTGGGGAAGAGGTGGCGAGTACATGGGCCAGGTATTCAGTGACAGGTGTTTTTCCCGTGCCGCCCACCGTCAGGTTACCGATTGATATGATGATCTGAGATGCTTTGTTTGACCGGAACCAGCCGAGATCGTACAGCAGGTTACGTACACGGGTGACCAAACCGTACACCCACGAAAAGGGGATTAGCGCCGCTTTTAACCACTGGTGATCTTTCATACAAGCTGCATAATTACATATTTTTTGCCTAATATTGTTGCCCTTTTGATACCTGACACCACGTTCCCATGCCCTTAAAAATTGTGTACAGACCCTGTACGCTTCATTTTCGTAAAGAAGCTGGCACCTCGCGTGGGGTTCTTACACAAAAGACTTCCTGGATTTTGCAGGTAACAGATTCTGAACAGCCGGGGCTTGCCGGCTACGGAGAATGCGGCCCGCTCCCGGGATTATCCGTCGACGATCTTCCCGACTTTGAAACTCAGCTCCGCGCCGTTTGCGACCTGTTCAATGAACTTGATCTTGACGTCTTTCCATTCAACCTCGGCATTATCCTCGACCAGGTTGTTCCGCAACACCTGCCTTCCATTCGTTTCGGGGTTGAAAGTGCGTTGCTGGACATCATGAAAGGCGGCAACCGCAAACCATTCAGGAATACTTTTTCGGAAGGAAAAACAGGCGTGCTGATGAACGGGCTGATCTGGATGGGCTCTTATGAAAATATGCTCGAACAAGTGGAAGAAAAGCTCGCGCAAGGCTTTACTACACTGAAAGTGAAAGTCGGCGCCATTGATTTTGATAAAGAATGCCGCATTCTTGAAACAGTGCGGAGCAAGTACAACAAGGAGCACATCACATTGCGTGTAGATGCAAACGGTGCTTTTTCACCCGCCGATGTGCATCAGAAACTGAATACGCTCGCCGCATTTGACCTGCACTCGATAGAACAACCCGTCAAAGCCGGGCAGCATGAATTGATGGCTGCATTGTGCCAGTCTTCGCCTGTGCCAGTTGCACTCGACGAGGAGCTGATAGGAGTGTTTGATTACCGCGATAAATTCGCGCTGCTCAAAAAGCTCGCTCCTCCATTTATCATATTAAAACCGACACTGCTGGGTGGTTTCCGGCATACAAGCGAATGGATAGAAATTGCGAACCGGCTTCAAATCGGCTGGTGGATCACTTCGGCACTGGAATCGAATATCGGATTAAATGCAATCGCGCAGTATACGGCTGCATTTGATAACCCGCTTCCGCAGGGATTGGGTACCGGGCAGCTTTTTGTTAACAATTTCGATTCGCCGCTGGAAGTCAGGAATGGGTACCTGCATTATAATGCGGAAAAAAGCTGGTCGCTGCCCGATTTCGCAAACGCCGGTTAATTAACCCAGTTCACGCCTTTTCTTAGCAATTTCAAAGTCTCAGCTTCCCGTGAGCCGGCTTCGGGGGTAAAGTTGTACTCCCAATTTGCCTGTGGGGGTAAGCTCATTAGTATTGATTCGGTGCGTCCATTTGTTTCCAGACCGAACTTGGTACCTCTGTCCCACACCAGGTTAAACTCCACATAGCGGCCACGCCGCAGATACTGCCACTGTTTTTCATGTTCCGTAAATGGATCATTCCTGTGCTTTTCCATTAAAGCGGTATAAACAGGCGCAAAGTTTTCGCCAACTTCTTTGACGAATGCAAAAAGCGCTTCTTTCGATAATCCTTGCCCTTTACCTTCTTCATCCGGTTTCAGGTAGTCGAAGAAAATGCCGCCGACGCCCCGGGTCTCTGATCTGTGCGGGATATAAAAGTAATCGTCAGCCCAGGTGCTGAACTCGGGATAAAAAGCCTCGTGGTGTTTGTCACAGGCTGCTTTTAAAGTTTGATGGAAAAAACGCGCATCTTCTTGCACCACATAGTGCGGGGTAAGGTCGATGCCGCCGCCAAACCAGCAGGTACCATTGCTGAGCTCGAAATAGCGGACGTTCATGTGTATAATAGGAACGTGCGGGTTGTGGGGATGCATGACAATGGAAACGCCCGTGGCAGTAAAATGGAAATCGTCGCCGGGGTTCAGGTTCATTTGCTGGTGCAACCTCGGATGTACCTCGCCTTTGACACTCGAAAAATTAACCCCGCCTTTTTCAATCACATTCCCATTCTGGATCAGCCGCGTTCTTCCGCCACCGCCTGAGTGATGCTCCCACAGATCTTCCTGAAACCGGGCAACACCATCGGTACCTTCCAGCGCGCTGCAAATGCGATCCTGTAAATCCTTAAAAAACGCTTCTATTTCTTCAACTCTCATAATTTTCACTTGATATCCAGCCGGCAAAAGTACGATAAAAGTGAAAGGGAAGATAGTTAATAAAGCAGAGAGGTTGACACGCGTTACGTAACGTGTTACATTTGTAAATGATCAGAAGCATCGTCAGCAAACCCCTCAGATTGTTTTATCAAAAAGGTGACAGCTCTAAATTACCGGCTTCACAATTAGGTAAGATCAGCCTTGTATTAACATTGCTTGATGCTGCAAGTATTCCGGAAGAAATGGATTTTCCAGGTTCAGGATTACACAAGCTATCAGGTGAACTAAAAGATTTCTGGGCTGTTAAGATCAATGCGAATTATCGAATTATTTTCAGGTTTGAGGGAAAAGATGTGACAGATGTGGATTATCTGGACTATCATTAAATAAAGCTTATATGGAAGAGCATAGTGTAAAAGGCCCGATGAAGAATCCGGTACATCCAGGTACGGTACTTAGAGACCTGTATCTTGGACCATTGGAGTTGACGATTACCGATGCTGCAAAAGGGTTGGGCGTAACGCGTAAGACACTTTCACAACTTATAAACGGACATCAGGCAGTTACGCCTGACATGGCGCTCAGACTTGCGGAAGCATTTAACACAACTCCGCAGCTCTGGCTTAACATGCAGCAAAATTATGACCTCAGGGAAGCGGAGAAAAAGGTAAAAACGCATACAGTAACACACTTCTGGGCTCCTGCACAATCCCGTAATGCGAAGGTTGTCTGATCATTCTGTAATTACAGTTCCTTTACAAACAGAAAAGCGGAGCACCAGCTCTGCTTTTCTGTTTACTAATAACATCCTTTAAACCTCAATCATCAATTCGCAGGAATGTGCCGCTCAGGTTAAATACCAGCTCTTTGCGGTTGGATAATTTGACTTCCTGCGTTGTTTTGCTCTTTTCCCACTCCGTAACGAAGTGATCAGCGTAGTTGGTTTGTACGTATTCGAGCACTTTCAAAGGGATAACGCTGTCGGGGATCTTCGTGTCGTTGGTACCATCCACACTATAACATTCCCCCTTATTATCAAACTCCAGCGCGACCTGATTATCCAAAATCACATCATAGCTCGTCAGCAGATCGTCGCGGTCACGTACGACGCGGGAAATGCGGGCGTCGGGAAAATGGGCCTCGATAAATTCATTGGCCTGAGGTGGCAAGCTGGTTTCGTCCACTACTTTTTCGTTATCGCAGCCAGTAATTGCCGCCAGGATCAGCATCAGGTAAATTGAAAGCGTCTTCATCATTCTTTTCCGTTAGTTAAACATTGCTTTTGATGATGACAGGTGACTCCCTCGATCCCCCTATGCTGTTACCTATATTTTTAAAATTTCTTTGGTCTTTCTCCCAGCCAGCCGATCCTGCTGATAAATACGCGGTCATTCACTCTTCGCTGGTAGTTTTTATCGAAATAGTCGTTGGTGGTGAGGTTCAGCTGGTATTTGTATGACCTTCCTTTTAATGCAGCTCCATACAATTTACTAAGATCGTACTCCGCGATGTCGGAAGGTTTGTATTTGTTGAGTTCCGAGTTCGGTACATGCTTTTCATTGATCCATACTCCGAAAACAGAAGCCTTTTTCCAGTTTTCAAACATCTCTGCATCCGGCGCTTTCTTCACAGGTATACCCATCTGGAACACTGTAATGCCGGAATCTGCGGCCATTTCAAGTTGTTCCCTGTTCATTTTTGTAAAAAGCACATGCATTCTGTCTTCTAGCTTTGGCGCCATTCTGACCATCGGGTCAATACGGCCGTTTCTCTTGTTGGTGACGTAAGTGGTATGTTTTTCAATGGTATTATAAAATTCTGCCTGCTCTGCTTCGCTGATCCCCGGTCCTGGTTTTGAAATAAGTCTGCTATGCCTGAAATCGGCCCCAGGTTTTTGTTGTTTGTCCGAATTCTGATCGAATTTAATCGTAACCACATCTACAGACGGCAAAGCTTTTGCTACCAGCTTCCCGCCTTTTTCGACCTGTGCGTAGATCTTGTCCGCAAACGTAAAAGTGAGCGCGAATGCAAGCAGCGCAATCGCAAATTGTTTGGCCAGTTGCCTGTTCAGATTTTTGATTTTCGTCATCATAGCTAATCGTTTTTTGGTGATAGAATAGTTGAAGCTGCTTGTCAGGCTTGCATGCTGCTTTTGAAGAACGGTATCCAGAAGCAACAGCTGGTAGCTTTTTACATCTGAAAACGCCTTTAAAACAGCCTCATCGGCCAGAAACTCGTGGTTAAGTCTGATTGCTTTTTTGTAAAAGAAAAGGAATGGATTGAACCACATCAGTGCGTGGACCAGCTCGATAAGAAGAATGTCAATTGAATGCATTTCCCGCGCATGGGCCAGTTCGTGGGTGAGGATTTCACGCCTTATCTGCTCGTTTTCGTAGGATTTTTCAGGAATAAAGATGTTGTCCAGGAAAGTGTAAGTAACAATGTCCTGCGGTACCAAAACCAGCGTTGCCTCGCGCAGCTTGATAATATTACATCTGGCCCGCAATCTTAAAATCGCCTGTACATTCCTGCCGAACCTGAGCAGTAGGAGCAAGGCAGGCAGCCAGAATGCAATTTGCAAATACATCGTAAAATCGAATGGAGCAGACTGCACAGTGGCGGCTGGCAGCGGGGTACTTTCGGCTGGACTGATTGCTGTCATCATGCCGGGCAATGCGGTTGCTATCGGCCTGATCACGCTGTCAGGAGCTAATTCAATGGATATCAGCGGTACCGACAAGGAGAATGCCAGTGAAAGCAGCAAATAGGCGCGGTTGAAATGCAGCATCTTTTCCCTTTCGAGAAAAAGATGGTAGACCGCGATCAGGATACCCGAGCACAGGATCGATTTTACGAGATAGTCAGTCATTTTTCTTGCGGTTTATTTCTTCATTGATGACCTCCCTGAGTTGTTCCAGTTCTTCTGTCGATAGATTAGTATCCCTCGCAAAGAAGGAGCCGAATTGTGCTGCAGAATTATTGAAGAAGTTGCGGATCAATCCATTCACGTGGTTAGAAAAGTAATCGCTTTTGGAAACGAGCGGATAATACTGCCGCGAATTGCCGAACATATTATAAGCCACAAAGCCTTTGTCCTGCATTCGTTTCAACAAGGTGATCACAGTAGTCTGCGCGGGTTTAGGCTCCGGCAGCGCCTCTATCAATTCCTTCAGGAATAGTTTCTCATGTTTCCACAACGGTTCCATTATCTGTTCTTCTGCTTTCGTCAGGCTCATTGCTCTACAATAAAATTATTTACTCTACAAATGTAGATTAATGTTTTTAAATCGCAAATATTTATGGAAAAAAGACAAAAATAGTTTCGCAAACCGGGACAGCAGGATAGTTAGTAACCACTTAGCAACTACTTTTACAGTCCAAATTGACAACCTTACAAATGCTCAGACTGCTACCGTTCTTCCTTCTGTTTTTTACAGCCAGCTTTGCCCAAACCCATACTTCAACCATCCGCGGAACGGTACGCGACGCGGATAGCGGTCAGCCGCTGGTCGGTGCGACCGTGCAGCTCGCGCAGGGACAGAGTGGCACGATTACTGCCCCGGATGGTACTTTTCGATTTGATCAGCTGCAAGTCGGACGCTACCAGCTTACAGTTACTTATGTGGGTTACGAGACAATTGTGGTTTCCGAAATTTTACTTGAATCAGGGAAGGAGAATATCGTACAGGTAAGGCTGAGCCCGGCAGGCAGGGACTTGCAGGAGGCGACGGTTTCAGCTTCGCGCCCGGTTGCATTCAATAGCGTGCAGCCGATTACCATTGAGCAGACTTTCCGCTACGCAGCCACCTACATGGATCCTGCGCGTGTGGCCACTTCCTTTCCGGGTGTTGCGGCGGCGAATGACCAGGCGAATGGACTGGTGGTGCGCGGTAACTCGCCGAATAGTATGCAGTGGCGCCTGGAAGGTGTCGAGATTGTCAATCCAAACCACCTCTCCAATGCAGGTACATTCAGCGATCGTCCTACTTCCACCGGCGGCGGCGTGAATATCCTGAGCACGCAGTTGCTGGGGACTTCCAATTTCCTGGCTGGTCCGTTTCCTGCGCAATACGGCAATGTAACCGGCGCGATCCTGGACATGAACCTGCGGAAAGGAAATGATGAACAAACCGAGTTTACTGGTCAGGCAAGTTTGCTGGGACTTGATTTTGCAGTCGAAGGTCCGTTTTCAAAAAAGTCGAAGGCTTCTTATCTGGTCAACTACCGCTATTCTTTCACCGGTTTGCTCGGCGCAATGGGCGTGAGTTTCGGTGGGGAAGATATCCGCTTTCAGGATTTGTCATTTAACATCAATATCCCTGCGAAAAACGGCGGCACATTTACACTTTTCGGAATGGGAGGAGTGAGCAGCAAC
The DNA here is from genome assembly GCF_056895175.1 of Dyadobacter sp. HNCC25DJ183. Lineage (NCBI taxonomy): Bacteria > Pseudomonadati > Bacteroidota > Cytophagia > Cytophagales > Spirosomataceae > Dyadobacter > Dyadobacter sp. HNCC25DJ183. The sequence continues at coordinate 332,425 of NZ_JBXHAP010000004.1, read as the reverse complement.
GACTTCAAGGCTGAGCCGGACAGCACTTTGTGGGAGAAACAAAAGGACGGATATAATATTTTATACAAAAACAAAATGGGCGCAACCGGGGCCACTTACCTTTTGCCTTTCGGTAAAAAAGCCTCGATCAGAACGGTAGCGGCATTTTCCGGACTTTATACTTCCCGGAATTCAAATGCTTTATACAAGTCGCCTCTTACTCCTACACCACTGGAAGGTAACGATGTGCAGGCGAGGAATATGATCTCACTAAGTTCTGTCCTCACTGTTCGTCCCAATGCAAAAAACCGGTTTAAAGTAGGAGCGTACCTCAATTACCGCTACGATAAGCTGGGCGGTTTGTATGAATTCGGGGGTTTTGACACCAAAATTGTACAGACTTTCGGGAGCTGGAATTACCAGCTGGCACCTTCTGTGACAACAGAACTGGGTCTGCACCTCGTTTCAAGTCAGATTACAGCACGGGAAACATTCTCCAACAGCTCCATAGAGCCCCGTGCTTCGGTTAAATGGCAGGTGTCGAACAAGTCACAACTGAGTTTTTCGTACGGTTTGCATAGTCAGCTGCAAATCCCGCAACTGTATGCAGCCACATATTCGACCACGAATGTTGCGGGTAACCTGGATCTCGGGCCCACGAGGTCGAACCATTTCGTGCTGGGTTATCAGCAGGATTTTGGGAAAAACAGCAGTCTGAAAGTGGAAGGTTACCTGCAAGATCAGTTTCAGGTACCAGTTAACATTTACTCGCAATTTTCGGCTGTTAACCAGCTGGAAAACGGCGTTTATTCGTCACTGGAAAACGATGGGACTGCACGTAATTACGGCATCGAAGCTACTTTCCAGAAGCTGCTCACCGACGATTATTATATGCTGATATCCGGCTCACTCTACAATGCCACTTATGTTGTTGACGGTATCAGGCGTGAAAGCAGGTTCAATGGGCGTCATACTTTCAGTTTTACGGGTGGGAAAGAAATCCGGTCGGGCAATAATACCTGGGGGCTTAATGCAAAAATCCTCTGGTTGGGCGGATTTCGCAACGTGGCGATTAACGAATCCCAATCACGTGAATACAATGCAACGGTTTACGAAAACCCCAATGTATTTGCAGTAAGAATGAACGACTACTTTCGTCCGGACCTTCGCATTTACTGGAAAAAAAGCCACGCCCGCTACAACCGCACCCTGGCACTAGACCTCCAAAATGTATCCGGCACCAAAAACGACGCTTATAGCTATTACGACAGCGTAGAAAAAAGAGTTGTACGCCAGAAGCAACTGGGATTGATCCCCGTAGTGAGTTACCGGTGGGAGTTTTGAGGTGGAGTTCATGAGTTTAAAGTTTATGAGTTTATACAACCTTGTCACGGTGAGCAAAGTCGAACCGGAGGAATTTGTCACACTGAGCGCAGTCGAAGTGGGGGGGAGCAGGGCTCATTTGTCACACTGAGCGCAGTCGAAGTGGGGGAGGGACACCATTTTACATTCAGAAATTTTTAATATTTAATGAACTAATAACCAGCAGATTTCAAGTTATTCGGCTAATTCAATTACAAACAAAGAACTTTCTTAGCCATAAATGTGTAAATAGCAATGCAATCGAACTTTGTGCTAATAGCTAAAAGCCAAAAGCCAAAAGCCGACGGCCGATTGCCAAAATGGGGGTGACTGGAATTGACAGCGGGTTGGAAGTCTGTGTGTAAGCATGTCGGGAGTTGAGATTACCTCCCGTAAATAATGGTCTCAAACAATAACTGGCGAATCTACTTACGCCATGGCTGCTTAATCCGGAGGATTAACCAAATGCCATCATCTCTCCACCCCACGTGCTGCCGGGTGGATCCAGAGGTGTCGAACCGCAGCGCTGGTTGGTATATTGATGCGTAAAACCAACGAGACCCTAGTATCTAAGGCTTAGACGCGGGTCCGCCGCGAACCTTGTCTGGCCCGACAATCTAATCGAGGATAAGCATGTAGAAGGCGCAGGGTTTCCCTGTTCTGGACGAGGGTTCGACTCCCTCCATCTCCACTGAAAGCCGTTTCCATTTAGGAGGCGGCTTTTTTGCATGTAGAGGGCGCAGGGTTCGGCTTGCTTTTTGGTGAAGTTGGCTGGTATAGGGCCACTGTTAGAAGGGCTCTGGCAATGTTTGTAATATATGCTTGTACAGTACAAACCCTCAAATGCATCAAATTGTGGCAGCTTGAATTACCCGGCTCAACTTATTTCTCCCAGCACGATACTCAGTCGGAAGCATGTTAAACTTGGTTTTAAATGACTTCGCAAAATAATTTGGTGCCGTGAACCCCGTCATATAGGAGATCTGGGAAATGCTGAGATCACTGTTTTCCAGCAGAACCGCTGCTTTTTCGAGCTTGATTGACCGGATAAATTCGATGGGCGTTTGTCCGCTCATTTCTAATACTTTGCTGTATAAACTTCCCCGGCTCATGCCCACGTGTTTGCTGAGGTTTTCCACGCTGAGCTGGGAATTATGCAGATTATTTTCAATGTAGACAAGCATGTCTTTCAGAAGCTTTTCCTGCGCTGATTGGATCTGCGGATCCTGGCCAGAGATTTTGATATGCCGTGAATACACACCTTTCAGCAGCCGGTTGAGCAGCACCAGGTTGTTGATCTTGGCATTGAGTATCTCGAAGTTAAAGGGTTTGGTCAGGTAATCATTCGCGCCCGAGTTGAGGCCTTCCAGTTGCTGCTGCTCGCCAGTCGATGCGGTCAGTAGAATGATCGGAATGTGTTTGGTCCGTTTGTCGGTTTTGATTTTCTGGCTCAATGCGATCCCGTCCATTTCCGGCATCGCAATGTCGCTCACGATCAGTTCAGGGTGGTGGCTGAGCGTTTTTTGCCAGCCTTCCTTTCCGTTGCTGGCCTCTATCACCTGGTAATAAGGAGCCAGGTTTTCTCGCAGATATTGCCTGAATTCGTCATTGTCCTCAATGATCAGCACGGTTGACGGTTCTTCCACACTAGCCTTTTCTAACTTGCTCGCTAAGGCCGGTGCGGAAATTGCCGGCTCAGGCGCTTTGGTCGGATCGTCATTCGCCGCCACCGACTCAAAATCCGCATTCACCGGCAGCCTCACTGTAAAAGTACTGCCCAGTCCCGGTTGGCTCTGGACGGAAACCGAACCCTGGTGCAGCTGAACAAATTCACGCACGATCGACAACCCGATACCGCTACCCTGGTTCAGCACCGACTGACCCGCATCATTCTGGAAAAAGCGCTCGAAAATCTTTTCATGTTTGTCTTCGGGTATACCAATGCCGGTGTCAGAAATAGCAATATCCAGCCACTGCTTGCCTTCGACGTCTTCGTGCTGCCCGATGCGCAATTTCACCTGCCCGCCTTTTTGAGTAAACTTTGATGCATTCGAAAGCAGGTTAAAAAGTATCCTTTCCAGCTTGTTGGCATCGAAATCCATGAAAAAATGCGCCGCCGAACTTTCTATCCTGAACTCAATGCCCCTACGGCCGAACAAATCGGTAAACTGGCCGCAGGTGTCTTCGATAAAGTTCACGACGTCTTTTCTGCTCAATTCAAGGCTCAGTTCCTGTTGCTGCATATTTTTCAGGTCCAGCAAATGGTCGACCAGATTCAGCAGCCTTTTTGCATTCCTTTTAATCGCCAGAACCGGCGCGTGCAGCTCAGTATCCCTGGTTTTGCCGAGCACATTATCCACCGGCGCCAGAATGAGAGCGATCGGAGTCCGGAACTCGTGACTCAGATTGGTAAGAAATTTGATTTTCATTTGATCCAGTTCGCGCGCTCGCTCTGCTTCGGCCTGTTCCTGCTGTTGCTGGAATTCACGTTTCAGCTTTCGGATCCCGCGTCGCCGCATGATAAATACAATCACAAACGGCGTAAGAATGTAAAATATGTAGGCGTAAATGGTCAGATAAAACGGCGGCTCCACTACCACAATCAGCGACCTGGTCTGGCCAGTCCACTCTATGCCGTCAGGGCTGGCCTGGACTTCGAAAACATAATTACCAGGACTCAGATTGGTATAGCTCGCCACATTGTTCGTCCCCGTCTGGTTCCACTCTGACTGCATTCCCGAGAGCCTGTGCCGGTAATGGATCTGCTTGGGATTTGTATAGTTGAGCGCGGTAAAGCCGACGGAGAAATTCTGTTTATAGCCGAGCCGGATGGTTTTGGCAACTGAAATATCCGCGTCCACCAGATTGGAATCTGCGGAAGTAATGCTCCTGTTCCCTATTCGAAGGTCTTTCAGGATAATAGGCGCAACGTTTTTTCCTGACGGAAGGCTGCGCGTATCAATGTAATTAAAACCTGCAATGCCACCGAAAAATAGCGTATTGTCCGCCGTCCTGATCCCCGAGCCAAGCACGAATGTTTTGTTTTGGATGCCGTTGTAAGTGGTGTAGTTTGTAAACTTTTTACTATGCCGATCAAAGAAGCTGATCCCCTGATTGGTACTTACCCAAATGCGCCCCTGCACATCTTCCAACACTTTGTTCACAATGCTGCTGGGCAGTCCTTCCCTTTCGGAGTAGGTCGTGAATTTCTTTGATTTTTGATCATAAAGCCCCAATCCCTCACCCGATGTGCCGACCCAGATGTTCCCGTCCCGGTCTTCGAGAATGGATGAAACAATGTTGCTGGGTAGCCCGCTGGTTTGTTTGTTCAGCAGTTGGGAAGTGCGTAGGACCGGATCATAAACCGCGATACCTGTGCCGTGTGAGCCGATCCAGAGCTTACCGTGCCGGTCCTGCATAATGTCCCTGATGTACCCATTCAGCGGAATGGGTCGGCTGGCCATTGCAATGCCGGGATTGTAAAATCTTGTGAATTTTTCCGTAAGCGGGTCAAACTGGTGCAGGCCGCCACCATTCGTACCGATCCATATCTTGCCCAAGCGGTCCCTTTTGATGGCAAAAATGTCATTATTACTGAGCGAAGTCGAATCCTTGCCGCGTGTAAACTGGGTATAAGCGCCCGTCTGGGGATTGATCCTGATCAGCCCGTCCTGAAATGTTCCTATAAACAGCTCACTCTCCGAAGCTAATTCCATGGACAGAATCGCCAATCCCGATGAGGCATTCTTGTTTTTTGGATTAATGGTAAATTTTTTAAAAAGATTGGTTTTGCGGTCATACAAATTCAATCCCCCTCCGTCGGTACCGACAAACAGCTGCCCGGTTTTACTCTCTGCGAAGGAGGTGACAAAAGGTGCGCTCAGCCCGTAAGGATCGTTGCTCTCGGATCTTTTCAAACCGAAGATTGCCAGGTTTTTATCGTACTTGTTAATGCCGCCCTTGTAAGTCCCCAGCCAGCAAATACCTTCATTATCAATCAGTATGCTGCGAACGGACTTGTTACTTAGACTGAACTGGGTCCGCGCATCTGGCTCGTAGCGGGTAAATGTGCCTGTCGGAATGTCGAGAATATTTAAACCAGCATCTGTACAGATCCACAGGTTACGATCATTTTCCCGCGCCAGCGCAAAAACCATATTACTGCTCAGCGAGTTTTTGTTTCCGGGGTCGTAGCGGAAACTGCTCAAAATCCGCCCGTTCAAATCCAGTTTGTACAAGCCGCTGAACGTCCCGACCCATATATTACCGTTCCGATCTTCCACAATCGACTTTACCGACCGTGCACCCGCGTCCTCGGACAATTGCTGCAGGTAATTGACAGGCTCCCGCGGGTTATCAGCAGGATCCATACTGAACAATCCTTTATCCGTCCCGATCCAGACAACTTGCCTGCTATCAATCGCCACGCTCAGTATCAGCCCTTTCGATATCTGGTCCGGAATGTCGGCTTTGGATAAAAAGGTGGTGGTTTGGCGTGTTTCCGGGTTCACGGTTACTAATCCTCCCGTCGTTCCTACCCAAAGCTTGCCAGTTGCATCACTGGCGATGCTCGTAACACTGTGCGGCGAGGATATGCGGATAAATGCGTCCTTATTCCTGTTGTATAAATGTAAGCCTCCCTCATTCGTCCCTACCCACATGCGCCCTTTGCGGTCTTGATGCAAACTGGTAATGTCACTCGATTTGAGAGAAGCAGAATCGCCTTTCCGGTGCCGGTACACGAGCACGTCGGTGCCGTCGAACCGGTTCAGACCGTCATCGGTCGCAAACCACATTAATCCGTAACGATCTTTCAAAATAGCTGTTACTGTATTTGACGACAGTCCGTCCATCGACGTAAGCGAAGTGAACTTCGGCTCTGGTGCCTGTGCTAGGACACTAAAATTCCCTCCCGCCAGAATCGACAGATATAAGTATAAGAAGACGATGGAAAACCGGAATCGCATTGTGTTCAATCAAATAAGGTAGATGCTCCTGTGATAAGACGAGCGTATCAGGAAATGCACGGGTAAAAATGCAAATTTCTCCCAGAATCGGGCATTTTATTGATCGATTTGAACAATCGTAGCCTACAAATGCACAAATCTGCTCACAGCAGACACTGTCACCACGTTAATTTTGTCAAAAATAAATCAAATAATATCTGGAAAAAATCATGAAGTGTTTGGTGCTGTCAGGGGCCAGCGCTCCAAGAAATATGCCTGTATTTATTATTGTCAAATTGACACTCAAACAAACAACTACCAACTCCTTATCTCTTTCAAACATCAAATCATACCTCAATTATGCATGACTGTTTATTAAAACGTACCGCGCTGGCGCGGATGGCAGGCATCTTCGGGCTGCCTGTTTTACTGCTGGCGGGAGTGTCTGATGACGCCGTCGCTGAGCGCGCCGCCATGGCCAATTACAGCAGCAGACACCGTGCTGCTCAGGTTGCAGATGTGGAAATTACCGGTCGCGTCACTGGTGAGGACGGCGAGGGGCTGCCTGGCGCGAGTGTGCTTGTCAAATCCACTACTGCCGGAACCATTACCGACGCTGACGGCAGTTTCAAGCTCCGTGTCGCAGACGGCGGCAATGCCGTGCTGGTCATTTCCCTGGTTGGTTATATTTCTCAGGAAATCCCGGTAGGAAATCAGACAGCCATTAATGTCGTCCTCAAAAACGACAGTAAGGTGCTGGAAGAAGTCGTGGTGGTCGGCTACGGCGTGCAGCGGCAGGAAGCGGTGACCGGTTCTGTAGTTTCGGTTTCAGGGGATATCGTGCGCGAAGTGCCCTCTTCAAACCTTTCGCAGGCCTTGCAGGGCAGGGTAGTGGGCGTTGAAATTTCACAAACTTCTTCCAAGCCAGGTTCTGCGATGCAGATCCTGATCAGGGGACAGCGTTCTTTAAGAGCTGACAACAATCCATTGATCGTACTCGACGGAATTCCTTTTGCGGGCTCGCTGACGGACATTAACCCCAACAATATCAAGAGCCTGGACATTCTTAAAGATGCGTCGGCGACGGCGATCTACGGTTCCAGGGGTGCTAACGGGGTAATTCTCATCACGACCAACACCGGCAAGCGCGGCCAGAAGGCGATGTTCAGCTACAATGGTTTTCACGGAGTTACATCGGTTTTTGCCAAATATCCGATGATGAACGGACCTGAATTTGCAGCCCTCCGAGCGGCAAGTATTCAGAAGTTTCAGAACACGCTCGACGAATCGAATAATGTCAACACAGACTGGCAGGATATGATTTACCGTAAGGGAATGATGACGAGCCACGACGTAAGTGTATCGGCAGGTACAGATAAGGGTAGCTACTCTTTCGGGCTGGGTTATTACAAAGAGAATGCAGTGGTTCCATTGCAGGATTTTACCCGCTATTCGCTGCAAGGTTCTATTGATCAGGATATTAACAAGTATTTTAAAGTAGGATTGTCGACTAACTCCAACTTTACAATCAACAATGGAAATAACATCCCGGCAGTAGGAATGTCGCTGGGAAGAACACCGATCACGAATCCCTATAATGCAGACGGTAGCATGAAAACCATTGTGCAGGAGCAAACTTCCGGTCCGCAATGGGTGCCTTCACGCGAGCGGTTCAACAGCCTGGGCGATGCTTACATTGATCAGACTAAATCTTACGGTTCTTATAATACGGTCTTTGCAGAAGTACGCGTTCCAGGCATTACGGGATTGAAATACCGTGCAAATCTAGGTCTCAACTTCCGCCAAAGCAGTAACGGAAACTATACCGGGCAGGGTGTGTTCGCCGGCAATGTGCAAAATGTGTCAACCGCAGGTATCAGCAATACGCTGACGACCAACTGGGCCATTGAAAACATATTGAGCTACGACAAGAACTTCGGCAAACACATGATCAATGCGGTGGGGCTTTACTCAGCGCAACAAAACACGACCAATAACTCGTCTGTCGGGGCGCGTGATATTCCTTCGGATGCATTCCAGTTCTATAACCTGGGACGCGCGGACGGTATCATTACGGTAAATCCTGCCAATCAGGGTTACAATCAATGGGGGCTTCTCTCGTATATGGGCCGCGTGATGTATTCCTACGACGACCGCTATATGCTCAGCGTCACCTATCGCGGTGACGGATCTTCACGTCTCGCATCTGGCTATCAATGGAATGCCTATCCCGCCGTATCTATAGGCTGGAACATCTCGAAAGAGAATTTCATGAGCTCGGTGACACAGGTTAATCTTCTGAAACTAAGAGCGGGCTACGGACAAACTTCCAACCAGGCGGTGAACCCGTACGAAACGCTCGGCTTGCTGGCCACGCGGCCTTATAACTTTGGCGACGACGTGTATTCAACCGGATTCTACGTTTCCAATGCGCCTAACCCGCGTCTGGGCTGGGAATTTTCGAATACACTGAACTTAGGTGTCGATTTCAAAATGTTCAACAATCGCCTGTCAGGTACTTTTGAGTATTATGAGCAGCAAACCAAAAACGTACTGCTGGGCGTAGGACTTCCGCCCACCTCAGGGGTAGGGGGCTACACTGCCAATATTGGTCAGACGCAGAACAAAGGGATCGAGCTGAATCTGAATGGTACGATCCTCGAAAATTTAAATGGCTGGACCTGGGACATTGGTTTCAACATATACGCAAACAGAAACAAGCTGGTTTCACTCGCATCGGGACAGCAGCGCGACGAAGGAAACTGGTGGTTTGTAGGGCATCCGATCAACTCGATTTATGATTACGAAAAAGTGGGGCTATGGCAGGCTGACGACCAGTACCGTGATATTCTGGAACCGGGTGGCAATGCGGGAATGATTAAGGTAAAATACACCGGCGACTATAACAGCGACGGAACACCTACACGACCTATCAATGGCAACGACCGGCAGATCATCAGCATGCAGCCAGATTTCCAGGGCGGATTTAACACGCACGTGGCTTACAAAGGATTTGATCTCGGTATCGTAGGTGCATTCAAAAGCGGCGGGTTGCTCAATAGCATGATATACAGTTCAAATGGATACCTCAATAACCTGAATGCACGGGCCGGCAATAACGTGCGGGTCGATTACTGGACTCCGGAAAATACGGATGCGAAATATCCGGCTCCGGGCGGCATTGGCGGTGACAATCCAAAATATGGAACTACGCTGGGCTACTTTGATGCTTCGTATCTGAAAATCAGGACGATGACATTGGGTTATAACCTTAACGCAAAGCAACTTGAACGGCTGGGTATAACCAGGCTGCGCGTTTACTTTACCGCTCAAAATCCTTTCGTCATGTTCTCGCCTTATAACAGGGAGTCGGGCATGGACCCCGAAACGAACTCTTTCGGAAACGAAAATGCGGCGGTTCCACTGTCGGGTGCACTCAGACGTATACTTACGATCGGTACCAATACACCCTCTACCCGCAACTATCTGGTGGGCGTTAATCTGACATTTTAAACAGTTTGAACATGAAACTCATTCAATCTACAAGTCTGCGCGGCCTCATGCTGCTGGTGCTGTTCTCGGTGGGGTGTACCGATATCCTGGAAGAAAAGCCAAGGGCGATCTATACGCCTGAATATTTCAAAACAGAAAAGGGCGTTTACGGTGGTTTGACCGGAATGTACGCGCACCTCAGATGGATTTTCGGAAACGCTTACTATTACAATTCCTGCGTAACCGGAACCGATGAAGCGACCTGGGGCGCGAGTGGCGGCGGAAGTAATTTCCAGATCCACGACCTTTCGGGCGGCGGATTGATTATGGCCAACAACAGCGACGCGAGCAATGTGTGGTTCAATGCATTCCCCAATATCAACACCGCGAATGGCGTGATCGAAAATGCAACAGCCGTGGGCATTTCGCCGGCGCTCATCGCGGAGGCGCGTTTTTTCCGCGCATTCGATTACTTTTTGCTGGTACAGGCTTTCGGCGGCGTGCCGCTGGATCTCGGCTCGGGAGAACTGGCATTCAACATTTCGACACTCAGAACTTCGACCCGCAATACCGTACCGGAAGTTTACACAAAAGCTATCTTTCCGGATTTGGTGGCAGCAGTGAACGATCTGCCTGAAACCGGACGTGTAAAAGGCGGAGTGACTAAAACTTTGGCCCGTTTGTATCTTTCAAAAGCCTATCTGACCTACGGCTGGTGGCTGGAAAATCCCAAAAACATCCCAACCTATCCTGAAACGTCACGTACCGATCCGGATGGACACAATGCACAATGGTATTTCCAGAAGGCTTACGACATTGCGACAGAAGCGATTGCCAATCCGGGTCCTTTCAAATTGCAGGATACCTATTATGATGTGAATCTGGGTTCAAATGACCGCAACAGCGAATTGTTGCTTTACGCAGATCATACCGAAACGAGCGAGTTGTACAACGGATCTAGCCTTACCTATGCAGGCGGCGGCGATGCGGATAACTTTGCGGTATGGATGCTGACATGGAACTACACCGCCATTACCAGCTCGAAAACCAACTGGACAGCCCCGCAAACCGTCAATTCCGTGCAGCGCGAAGCCGACCAGTCACTGGGTCGCCCGTGGGTGAGAATGGCGCCGCCGCATGAAGTATTCAAAAATACATTTGCCGACAAAACCAACGATTCGCGCTACGACGGCACATTCACCACCGCCTATCGCGGCAACTGGCCAAAGGCAGGCGTAACCAATGAGTTTTTGTACAATGCAAACAATTTGCAGGTACACCCGGGCGAAGCGATCCTGACATTCCTGAACGAAGATCCGGCGCAGACGATTGACTACTCCAACACCGTTTACAAGAGCGGAATGGGGCTTGGCGTGCTGCCTGGCAGAGCCGATTACGTAATGGCTCCAAGCGCAATCAGCAGATTGGTATATCCCGGCTTGTGGAAAATGGGCACGTACCGTACCGACAATGGAACTGGCCTCGGTCAGCCGAATGCAGCCAACACGCGTCCGTTTAATATTGCCAAGTTCTCGGAGCTGTATTTCATTGCTGCCGAAGCAGCTGTCAAAGGTGCTGCTCCACAGTCAGGAAAAACCGCCCGCGACCTGATCAATGTGATCCGCGCCCGCGCAGGCAAATGGCGCTGGAACAACCAGGGTAACGTGGCGAAAGTCGCAGATAACAGCGCTGCCATGGTCGCCGCTACCCCTGCCACGATCACGATCAACTACCTCCTGGCAGAACGTTCCCGTGAATATTACGGTGAAGGTTACCGCTGGTACGACCTCGTGCGCACCCAAACCTGGAAAGAACTCGCCGCCAGCTATACCATCTGCGGGCCCGGTGTAGGCGATCACACGCCGGTGACGTACAAAAGGACGATAGAGAATTATCACTATCTGAGACCAATCCCACAGGGGCAGCTGGATAACCTGGATATCAGTGCAGCGGAAAAGGCGGCTTATCAGAACCCGGGGTATATGTAATTAGAAAAGGTGGATCAGCCACCTTTGTCATGCTGAGCGCAAAGCCTGTCCAAGCGCAAGGTCTGTGTTACCTTTGTCACCCTGAGCGCACCGGGCCGCCGGGCGGTCGAAGGGCACCTCCGGAGGCGTGCTTCGACTGCGCTCAGCATGACAAAAAAGGCATAACAAAAATGGACTAGTATTAACAATCCAACCCTAACTACTTTTAAAAGAAAAAGTTGCCCCTAATAAATGAACATCTTTCGAATTGCCATCCTTATTTTTCTGCCTCATTTGCTGCAAGCCCAAGTCCGCCTGCCCCACCTGGTCTCGGACAATATGGTTCTGCAACGCGATGAGCCGATAACAATATGGGGATGGGCGGCGCCGAAGGAGAAGGTGACTGTGACTTTGAAGAATAAAACGTATCGTGCCATTGCCAATGCAGACAGCAGCTGGAAAATGCAGCTGCCCGCGCAGCCTGCCGGGACAGGGTTTGATATGGTGGTTAAAGGTAAAAATCAGATTCGCATTCGAAATATTGCATTTGGCGATGTGTGGCTGTGCAGCGGCCAGAGCAATATGGTGATCAACATGGAGCGCGTCAAGGAGCGGTTTCCCGAGGACATTGCTTCTGCCAATTATCCCGACATCCGTAACTTTTTTATCCCTACTAAAACAGACCTGAATGGTCCGAAGCAGGATTTGCCGACATCTCAATGGAAAGCAGCCACCGCGGCCGACATTCTCAGTTTTGGTGCGGTTTCCTATTTTTTCGCGCGGGATTTGTACGAGCAATATCATGTCCCGATCGGCATTATCAACAGCTCGGTAGGAGGGACACCGATCGAAGCCTGGATCAGCGAGCAGGGTTATCAAAATTTTGGTGACATTCAAAAGGTAATCCGCCAGAATAAGGATACGAGCTATGTGAATGCGCATACATTCAGACCACCGACTTCGAAATCTCCCAAACCGGAAAACAAGGATGCCGGACTGGCGGAACACTGGGAGCGGGAGGATTACAGACCAAAAGGCTGGCGGAATTTTAACATTCCCGGGTATTGGGAAGATCAGGGATTGAGGGAGTTGGACGGCGTGGTTTGGTTCAGAAGGGAATTTGAGGTGCCTGCCAGCTGGGCCGCAAAGCCGGTGAAGCTTTTTATGGGGCGCATTGTGGATGCAGATGAAATGTATGTGAATGGTAAAAGAATCGGCGGGACGACTTATCAGTATCCGCCGCGCAGATACCAGATTCCGGAAGGACTTTTGAAAGCAGGTAAAAACACTTTCGTGATCCGGGTTACTAATCAGGCAGGCAAAGGCGGTTTTGTGCCTGACAAACCTTATTTCATGGCATTGGGCGAAGAGCAGATTGATCTCAAAGGAACCTGGCAGTACAAGGTTGGCAGGGTGGATGAGCCAATGAAAATCTCGGAAGGAAACAAACCGCTGGTGGCTCAAAACCAACCCACTGCCTTGTATAATGCTATGATTGCGCCTGCATTGCCGATGAAATTGAAAGGGTTTGTGTGGTATCAGGGAGAATCGAATGTGGGCAATGCAAAGGATTATTACCGTTTAATGCCTGCATTGATCAACAATTGGCGCGGACTTTGGAAAAATGAAAACCTGCCGTTTCTGGTGGTGCAGCTGCCCAATTTTCAGGATATTAGCTACCGACCTGTCGAAAGTGACCTGGCCGTGCTCAGGGAAGCACAAAACAAGGCGCTCACATTAAAAAACACGGCTGTGACTGTCACATTGGACCTTGGCGAGTGGAACGACATTCACCCGCTCAATAAAAAAGACATTGGAAAAAGACTGGCGCTTTCGGCCAGAAATCTGGCGTACAATGAAAAAAATGTAGTGCACAGCGGTCCGCGTTTTACCTCGCAAAGCATTAACGGCGACAAAATTATACTTACATTCAGTGACGTAGCGGACGGAATCAAGTCGGCCGACGACGAGGATTTGCGCTGGTTTGCGATCGCGGGCGAGGACAAACATTTCGTGTGGGCAAAAGCCAGGATTATAGGTAAAGACCAGATTGAACTGTCCAGCGAGGCGGTGAAAAATCCGAAATATGTACGCTATGCCTGGCAGGATAATCCGGAGGGGATCAATTTTTACAATTCCGCCGGTCTGCCTGCCTCACCTTTCCGGACGGACGGAGAAATTTTGAATGATAATTAATCTTGAATGATGTTTAGAATATTACTATCAATCCTTTTCAGCTTCCTGCTCACCTGCGCAGCCACACTCGCGAGCAGCCCCATTGCGTCGGATGGCGACGATGGTTACCGGCTGTGGCTTAAATACGAACCGGTGACGAGCGCCGCCGCAAAAGCGGAGTATCTGAGATACGCCTCATTTATAGCAAATACGGAAAAAGGCGAAATCACAGGCAGTGCATTGAAAGAGCTGCAAAAAGGCTTGAAGCAGCTTATTGGTAAGAATGTTCCGGCAGTTACTATGGCTGGGAGCCGAACCGGCGGGATAGTATTTTCGCTGAAACCTGCCACCGGCGATGGTCCTACGCAGGAGGGTTATCAGATTCAGTTGGCTTCCGGAAATATTGTGATCAGCGCGCAGTCGGAGCGCGGCATTTTGTACGGCACTTTTGCGCTGCTCCGGCATTTGCAAATGCAGCAGCCGATGAAAAATCTCACCGTTTCCAGCGCACCGAAAATCCGTTATCGGATGCTCAACCATTGGGATAATACCGACGGAACCATCGAGCGTGGATATGCAGGCGGTTCGCTTTGGAAATGGTATGAACTACCCGAGCGCGTGGATCCCCGCTATGAGGATTATGCCCGCGCCAATGCTTCGCTGGGAATTAATGGGACTGTCCTGAACAATGTGAATGCCAGCGCACGGTTTATGTCGCAGGAATACATCGGCAAGGTCGCGGCGATTGCTAATGTCCTACGGAAATATGGGATTAAAACGTATCTATCTGTCTACTTTGCTGCGCCCAAAACGCTCGGCGGACTGACTACCTCTGATCCGCTGGACCTGAAAGTGCGTGCCTGGTGGGCGGATAAGGTTGCGGAGATTTATAAAACAATTCCTGATTTTGGCGGATTTTTGGTCAAAGCGAACTCGGAGGGGGAGCCGGGACCGCAGGATTACGGTCGCACGCACGCAGATGGTGCCAATATGCTGGCCGAAGCTTTCAAACCGTACGAGGGCATTGTGGTATGGCGTGCATTTGTATACAAAGCCGATCCGAATGCAGACCGTTTCAAAGCTGCTTATGAAGAATTTGTGCCGCTCGACGGCCAGTTTGGTCCCAAAGTGATTGTACAGGTAAAGAATGGTCCGATTGATTTCCAGCCGCGCGAGCCATTTTCGCCTTTGTTCGGCAATATGCCCAAAACGCCGCTGGGAATGGAATTTCAGATCACGCAGGAATACCTCGGTTTTGCCACGCATGCGGTGTACGAGGCTCCGATTTTCAAAGAATGTCTGGATGCGGATACTTGGGTCAATGGGCAGGGATCGACGGTTGCGAAGGTCATCGACGGGAGTTTGCACAACTATGAACGCACCTTAATGGCTGGCGTAGCCAATACCGGCAGCGATAGAAACTGGACCGGTCACCCGCTGGCGCAGGCCAACTGGTATGCATTCGGCCGCCTCGCGTGGGATCACCAGCTTAGTTCTGAACAGATTGCCTCTGAATGGACGCAACTTACATTAACGCGCAATCCGAAATCAAGGGAACACATTGTGAAGATGATGCTTCGTTCCCGCGAAATTTATGTTGATTATAACACGCCCCTCGGCTTGTCGCGCCCCTGGATGGGCGTGCATTTTGCCCCCGAACCCTGGCAGAGCCGTGGCGCCCGCCCGGACTGGACCGCCACTTACTACCACCGCGCCGACTCTGCCGGGTTAGGCTTCGACCGCACAGCATCCGGGAGCAATGCACTAGCCCAATACAGGCCGCAAGTGCAGGCACAGTGGAATGATCCAGACAAAACTGCGCTACCTTATCTATTATGGTTTCACCACATAGGCTGGAACAAAAAGCTCAGCAGCGGCCGCACGCTCTGGGACGAGCTCTGTCATCGTTTGTACTCAGGTGCAGACTCGGTATCGTGGATGCAGCAGCAATGGGACCTGGCGAAAAAAGACCTTAATCCAATGGTGTACGCCGACGTAGCCGGGCGGTTGCAAGTGCAGCGCCGGGAGGCGATCTGGTGGCGCGATGCGTGGCTTTTGTATCTCCAAACCTTCTCCCGGCAGCCCGTTCCCAAAGGTCTGACGCCGCCTGGGCGGACTTTGGAACAGGTGAAGAAATCGGTGAGTATCTACCTGATGCGGTAGGAGTGTAATCCCCTTTTTATTTTTACAAACAACTTATCGATGAAACAGTTACAGTCGCTGGATTACATTATTTTCTTTATCTATTTCATCATTGTGGCCGTGTACGGTTACTGGATTTACAACCGGAAGAAAAGCGCAGCCGCCTCTACCAAAGACTTTTTCCTGGCCGAAGGGTCGCTGACGTGGTGGGCTATCGGGGCGTCGCTGATCGCATCCAATATCTCTGCCGAGCAGTTTATCGGAATGTCGGGAAATGGATTTTCGATGGGCCTTGCGATTTCCAGTTATGAATGGATGGCGGCGGCGACGCTGGTGATCGTCGCTCTGTTTTTCATGCCGATCTATTTGAAAAACAACATTTTCACGATGCCACAATTCCTCAGTCAGCGGTACAATCCCACGGTGAGTCTGATCATGGCGATTTTTTGGCTGGGATTATATATACTGGTCAATCTGACGTCGATCCTGTATCTCGGCGCGCTCGCGGTATCGGGTATCTCAGGGCTTGATTTCGATCTGTGTATGTGGGGGCTGGCCATTTTCTCCATTGTTATCACGGTCGGAGGCATGAAGGTAATCGGTTTTACAGACGTGATTCAAGTCTTTTTCCTGATCATCGGCGGACTTGCCACGAGCTACATTGCCATTAACCTGGTCTCTGACAATTTCGATACAACCGGTCTGATGAATGGACTGAAAATGATGCGCGAGAATCATGGCGACCACTTTAAAATGATCCTCGGCAAAGACAACCCGCATTACATGGAGCTGCCCGGACTCACGGTTTTGCTCGGCGGGATGTGGATCGTGAACCTGAATTATTGGGGCTGCAACCAGTATATTACCCAGCGCGCACTCGGCGCAGACTTGAAAACCGCCCGGAACGGACTGCTTTTTGCGGCTTTTCTCAAACTGCTGATGCCGGTGATCGTAGTGCTGCCGGGAATCGCTGCCTACACATTGTATAACCAGGGACTTTTCCAGCAGGAAATGACCGAAAATGGCGTGATCGTTGCCGATAAAGCTTATCCGGTGCTACTGAATCTGTTACCCGCGGGGCTGAAAGGACTTTCCTTCGCCGCATTAACCGCCGCGATCGTGGCTTCTTTGGCAGGAAAAGCGAACAGTATTTCGACCATTTTTACGCTGGATATTTTCAAAATATACATTGGGAAAAACAAGTCGGAAGCGCAGCTCGTCGGCATTGGCCGGATCGTGATCGTAGTTTCGATGATCCTCGCGATTGTGGTTTCGCCTTATATGGGGATTGATAAAGCGGGAGGTTTTCAGTTTATACAGCAAATGACAGGCTTGCTTTCACCGGGTATTTTCGCCTCGTTTATCATGGGCTTTTTCTGGAAACGCAGCAACTCAGCGGGTGCCTTGTTCGCAATCGTAGGAGGTTTCCTGATTGCGCTGGGTATGCACAACAACTGGCTTCCGTTTGTGGACTGGACGCAAGTGCCGTTCCTGGACAGAATGGGTTGGGTTTTCGTGATCTGCGTGGTCGGAATGTTTATCCTGAGCTATGTTTTGCCTGACGAGAAAAAGGGATTGGAAGTGGATGCTTCCATGTTCAGGGCGCATAAAGGCTTTGTACTAGGCGCCGCGGTGATTCTGGTGCTGCTGGTTTTGTTGTATAGCTATTTCTGGTAGAAGTTGTTGCACGAAGTTAAGGTTTTGTGAAAGAGTAGTGACTGCATTCAGGGACGAGACGGGCGGAAAACTCAATGAAGAGAAACAGATACGCCCAGCCTGTATGTAAGACCCTCATTCGCGTCAATAATTTGGGATTTGTTGTCGAAACGGGTATTGTAAAGGGCCTCTAAGCCAATACGTCTGCTAAGCCGTAAGTTCAGCCCAAACGCACCTGATAACGTTGGGTTCTGGGAACTGACAGTGTTATGAACACCATCAGTGAACTCTTTGCCCCATTGGAGATTATAACCGGAAGCAAGCTGCACAAATGGCTTTAACCTGAACCTCGCAATATAATAGCGCAAATAGATTTCCGGTAAAGCAGAATGTAATTGATATTCGGGGATCACAATAGTAACCGACTTTCCGGACTTAACCTTCTGGTAACGTTTTCCCATCGAAAATTGTAACCCGACAACAAGGCGATCGGCTATCAGATATCCTATTTGAGGCGTAATTGACCAGGTTCTGGTTAAAGACTGAAAATCGTTAGCCGCCGAAGCCGAGCCATTTAACGTTGCAATGAAGCTGCCCTTTTCCAACATCTCAGAGGACTCGTCTGAAACTTCGGTAGGTTCGGTGTTTACTGAATTTCCTTGTGCATATGTACGGTTAATCGGTGCAAGGAACAAAAAGCAAATAATGAGGGTGTAGTGTAGTTGTTTCATTGAATGTTGATTTAGATAAATAGCGGGCAAGTCCGTTCATTTTGTAATACAATACAGCTAAAATTTCAGTGTGTAACCTATATAAGGCAGGATTGGCAAAAAAGAAACCTGCTTAATGGAAATTGCAGTCGGCTTGAAATCACTATTACTACGCTGAACTTTCAAATCAAGGTATAAAGGATTGTTTCTGTTGTAGACATTGTAAACCCCAATGCTCAGCTCGGCATTTCGTTTTCGGGAAGTGATTAAGGATTTGACAGCGCCAATATCCAATCTATGAAAGCTAGGCATTCGTCCGTTATTCCGATTGTCGTATATGAACTTGGGATCGGAATTATTTTCAGTAAGTGTCGCGGCGACGGGTAGTGTGACTGCGTGCCCTGTTTGATATACAAATGTGCTGTTGAGCTTCCATTTTTTGCCAATCCCATATCCTGCTGTAATGGACAGATTGTGTCTTCTGTCGTATTTCATCGGAAACCAGGTGTTGTCGTTTATTCCTGTAAATCTTCTTTCAGATTTAGACAGGGTGTACGATAGCGATCCCGTTAATTTACCAGTGTTTCGGGCTGCCATAAATTCCACCCCCTTCCCCCTTCCGATCCCGTTTTTGACAACAATTGCATCCCAGGAATCGGCCAGCAAGCCGGTAAAATTGGTTCCGTCAGGATAGTCAATCAGGTTTTTCATTCTTTTGGTGTATGCTTCGACCGATAATTCCCAGCCTGAGTTGAAGGTTTTGTATAACCCTAATGACAATTGATTTGCCCTTGAAGGCGCCACCTTATCCGTAGAAGGAACCCAGGCATCATAGCCAAATCCAAAGCCGTTGTTGGTTAATTGATGAAGGTATTGGTTCATCACTGAGTAGCCGGCTTTCATTGTCCAGTTGTTCAAAACGGACCAGCTTAGCCCAAGTCGTGGTTCCGGATTGTGGAATGTGCGGCCGCTCACTTTGTAAATACTATAACGTAAACCGGTATTGAACCGGATCCCCGGTGTTACAGCAATATCCCCGTCAACATACAAGTCTGTCTGATATGCCGGAATTCGTCCTTCTCTGGTATTATCGAACAAACCATTATAATTACTCTTTGTAACAAAAGGGCTAAATGAGTGCCTTGTTGCATCGATGCCGAATTTAACGGCTAATTGATTTGCAGGAAAATAGTCAAATTGTATTTTGCCGCCCCAATCGCTTACGCCGGCATTGGTGTTCCGGTAAAAATTCACAGGTTGCTCATCTATATTCTTATCCTCGAAATTATTCGTGAATTCACTGACATATTTTGAATAGAGTAAGGCAAATCTGGCGAAGAGTTTTTGAGAAACAACTTTGCTGTATCTGAGTGTCGCTGTGGTGTTGCCCCAATTATTCCCCACAGCTGTTTCTGTCTCTTTGTCATTACCGCTGGCACTCCATTCGGTGTACTTAAACCGGTCAAAGCCATTGTAAACACTTACATATATCTGATCCGTTTTATTGATCTGATAGTTGAATTTTGCATTCAGGTCATAAAAACGATAAACACGATCCTCTCCTGTCCCGGAGCTGGGTTTCTTTCGTAAACTGAGCAAGGAAGTAAGACCTAATGTGGAGACCCGTCCGGATATGATAAACGAAGCTTTATTTTTAATGATTGGCCCCTCCACTGTAAGTTTCTGGTTGAGCAGGCCTATTCCCAGCTCTCCACCAAATTTTTTATTATTCCCGTCTTTCATCGTAAGGTCGATTACGGACGCAAGCCTGCCACCGTACCGTGCGGGGAATGCCCCTTTGTAGAGATCCACGGATTTCAAAGAAGCTAGATTGAAAACTGAAAAAAAACCACCCAAATGCATGACGTTGTAAACAGGTACTTCATCCAACAAAATCAGGTTTTGATCTGGCGTCCCACCACGAATATACAGACCTGCACTTCCCTCAGTACCCGTGGAAACGCCGGGTGTGTAGCTCAACGCTTTTAAAACATCAACTTCACCGAGTAATGCAGGCAGTGCTCTGATTTTATCCATAGGAATTGACAATTTCCCGATAGGAGCACTGGGAATATTATTTTCCCTGATACTTATTTCGTTGAGAAGAGTACCCTGAGTCAATTTTATTTCAACAGGGAAACTAATCCTGGAAATGTTTTTAATATATACCGGCAGATAACCAACATAGCTTACTTTAAGATGGTGATCCGACGAGGGAATTTCAAAGCTGAAAAAGCCATATGAATTGGTTTGCACGCCCATCCCTGAAATGCTATCGCTTACAGAAGCGCCAATGAGCAGTTCGCCACTGGCAGCATCACGAACCGTCCCGCTTACGGTGAATTTCTGAGAAAAAGCGTCGTGCTTAATTAAAATAAACGACAGGATGAATAGAAATACAAATGGCTTGGTCATGGTAATTCTATGGTCTTTTCGTTCGACGCAAAAATAAGTCCATAGCCATTTTTGACATTGGTCAATGCCTTCTGCGGGGGAAGTACCAGATGATCAACACCCTCTGGTTGCTTGTTTTCTATTTTCGCATATTCAAAGAAATCTCGTGAAACAACCCCGACACGTACTATTACTTTCAAGGCGCGGATGGTAGCGTTCAGATCAGTTCCGTTTTCCACATAAAATTTGACCGGAACGGCAGGGGCAGGTAAGCACTGATTGGACATCAGGAAAACACGGCTTTGAGGATAAACAATAGCCTTTAAATTGTCATTGTATTTAGGCTTCTCTACTTCTATGCCCCAGGTATGGCAATCTTCTTCATTGGCGGGTATATTATCTGCCGAAGCATAGGGATAGCTGGAAAGTGTGTCGTTTTCATAGTAATTAGTTAGTTTGATACTGAAGTACTTGTCGAGCAAGGCATCTTCTTTTGTAAAATATAAGCTTATCAGATCTTGGGGGGTTTGATGATTAATTTGCGGAACAACATTTTTTGTTCGTATTGCAGTCATCCCCGATAACTCGACCGGGACGGTCACAACAGCCGATTCAGCCGTAGGTAACGAAGGAGCTGAAACTTGTACAAAATAGCTGGCACCCGCCTGAATCAAGCTGTCGGATGTATAAAACCCAGGCTCTTTCCCGGTATGCGAAAGAGTCAGGTACGCTTTTCCATTTTTATATAATACGACGGTGGCATTATTCACTGTGACATCTTTTGGAATATCTCCGACCGGGTTGAATGTTTTTGTGACTTGTAATTTGAATGTAGCATTTGCCTGAAGTTTGCCCCACAAAACGAGTTTGTCGCCGGAGTATGGCACATTCATATTAAGGTCTTGTTCTCTGCAGCCTACAAAGAGTATCAGTGTGAGAAAAAGGAAGCGTTTCATATTCATAGTAAGATCAATATGCTCAAAACCAAACCATATACATAAAGCATGTATATGGTTTGGTTTTTAATACTCGGATTTACATACTGTATAGCCTGGGTATGTAAATCAACTGAACTATACTTACTCGGGATAGAAATTGACATTATATAATTTGGAAGACGTCACTTGGCAATACATGTTGGCTCGTGTACCGACAAGCCAGGACAGACCGGCAGGTCCGTAGACTTCGCTAACGAACAGACTAATTTCTTCCACATTGTTTTCGCTTACTGATCCGGAAAAAGGAAATCTGGAAATAAAGCCTGCCTCGTTTTTCTCATAAGTACCTGAGGTCGTAAAACTAAGATGATTTGCTGCTGTACCACTCCATCCAATTACGTTTTTCTTTTTGTAGCTTACTTTAACAACGAGCGAGCTGTAGAATGGAGCTACGTGACGCTTGAATTCACCAATAATCCGACGATTTCCGTCAGTATTTTGATAATCCTGTACACGGGCATTTTCTAGTTGTTCATTGATAATTTTAGTATACTTTACCCCTGGCATGTTATGATTTGCCAGGAATTCTTTTAATACACCGCTATCCCGGCCAACTTTGATTGCACTTGCCTTATCGATTCCAAGGTGATAAGCTGTGTCAGAGATCATTATGTATCCTTTATCATTCAAAACTGCTGCTAACCTTGGATCATCAACTATCTTCTCCAATATCTGGTTTTCTCCGCTTCCTCTGAATACCAGAAGGTCAGAAAGTTCACCAAACTCCCCAGTTTCAGCGATTTTGTCATATTGTGCTGTGGTGATGACACTTTGCCTTTTCAATAATGATGTGAAACCAGGTTTGGTATACCAGTTAGTCATATCCTTTTGATCGGCAATGTCTTTAACTACATTACTTAGATGAGCTCTGGAAGAGAATTTCAGTACTCCGTCGACAAGTTCGACATCACTGACTGAGGACGTCTGCCCGGCGTCAGTAGACGGATTGATCCTGCCTTCTTTGCTGTCACAGGACAGGAAAAAAACACCTCCGCATAATAATAGCAACAATTTCTTCATACTTTTACTACGGTTTAAATTGTGAAAAATGGTTTGAACTGCGTTTCAACTCACCCTCCGACCGCAAAATCTGGGGTGAGTTTTTTTATTAAAACTGGTGGGAAAAGCTCGAGACGTAAAGCCGAACGATTGGCAACAAACACTTATATTAATAGGAACGAGTAAATGTAATCGTGGCGACTGGTTCATATTTAGTTATACTTACCTGGGACAGTTGTCACCATTACGACAGGTCAAGTTTACTTTAACTGCTCTGAATGAAATAAAAAATTCGTCAAGTGCAATTAGTTCTTCGACGAACCATGGCAAATCATAGACAAGTGCCTCAGCTCATTCCGCAGGGCATCATCAAATACGCTCCACTTGACCCAGCAATTTCTGTATTCTGAGGCGGTTGTATTGCTGTAAGAGAATGGGATACACATTGTAGATGATGTTCCAAAAAGTAATGAGCAATGCCATTTGGAGTTTTCCTGCCGGTATGGCGCTGACCGCGCTGAGGGTGAAGAAGACGAAACAACTATAATGGTATCTTTCCTGGATGGCGATTTTGCCCAGGTACGAACGGGCGCTCTGCCGGCTGCTGATTACCTTGTGTTTTTTGCCCAGCTTTTGCTGTATCCGGTTAACAAGCATCCCGTCCTGAACCAGCCAGCGCATTGCTCTGATGCCCGCCAGTTCATAAGTGCGGGTTTTTGTACTCAGGTTTAAGTTCGATATCCATTTTGCAGGAATATTGAATGAGAATACGCTGATAACCAAGATAATATACAGCATCCAAAGAGATTGTTTCTCCGAAAAGAATTCACCCCAATACCACCCGACTAAGCTGAATGAGACAATCGTCCAGAATACATTGATCAGTTGATTGAGCATCGAATAGTAAAGGGTAAATCGTTTCCTCAAACACCGTAAAAGCTACTTCATATTCCGGCTCTGCGCTACCAGGTAAGAGACCACAACAACCATATTGACCGGAATAAAACAGGCGACGATGATGATAATGGTTTCGTCCGGAAGATTAGCAACAACGTAGCCAAATACGACAAAGCAGATTCCGATCAGAACCAGATAGCTGCCACCCAGCCGGGCCGCTTTATCCTTATCTATAAGGCGCGCTCCTTTGGGCACATTATTTAAAAGATTTACCCGCTTGAAGCGCCATATATAGCCTCCAAATCCAATAATTATCAGGCCGATTAAGGTTAAAGTCCAGTCCATTGCGCCATTATTTACTGATAATCAACATGATTGGTATGATTCTTTGCTATCCCCCAAATCTACGAAACTTTAACGCTCTGAAATTTGGACTGGCAAGCATTGTTTATCAACGATCTGGATTGGGAATTTGCAATCGAAATTGTAATCCGGACCCTCATCATGTTTGCCGCGATTTTGATCTTTCTCCGGACCTCAGGAAAGAAAGGGGTCAAGCAGCTTTCTATATTCGAGGTCGCCATTATCATAGGTTTAGGTTCGGCAGCAGGTGATCCCATGTTGAACAAACAAAATGCCATTATTCCCGCGCTGATTGTTTTCATCACCATACTGGCGTTCTACCGACTGATTACCTGGTTTGCCATGAAGAACGAGAAATTTGAGAAAGTACTGGAAGGTACCCCCGTTTACCTCATTGAAGATGGCATTTTCAATTTAGAATCGGGGGATGAAACCTACGCTAAAGACGAGTTTTTTTCCGAGATGCGCCAGCAAAGCATTGAACATTTAGGACAGGTCCGTACGGCGATCTTGGAACCCAATGGAAATATCAGTTTCCTGTTTTATGAAGATGAGGAAGTGAAGCCCGGACTGCCTGTTATGCCGAAGCTTTATAGTCAGAAAACCAAGAATGTAACACAGGTGGGCAGGTACGCCTGCTATGTTTGCGGCAACATTGAGCACATTGACAATGGACATAAAAAGTGTAAAAGGTGCGGAACGGACGACTGGGTGAAGGCCATTCACACCAAACGCCTCTCCTGATCTCATCAATTGACCTGCGCCGCTTCTTACAAGCGGGAATCCGCTCTCAGCTCACATGATATTGAACTGATGCCTGATCAGTGAGTGCATCATCAGCCAGACCTTTTCGTGATTGGGAATCCTGATCCTGGCATCCATTACTTTCTCGGCCGGTGTCTCTCTGATCCGCATGAAAAGCTTCTGGTAGTAATAGTAGGCGAGGTATACGCCGCGTCTGGACGAGCCGGGCAGTTTTTTGATACCTATCAGAGCCTGCTCAAAATCATCCTGGATCTGACGCTGAATGAGTTCTTTGTTTTCGGTTGAAAAGCGGGTAAAGTTGACATCGGGAAAATAACTCCGGCCCAGGTCTTCGTAATCTGCTTTGAGATCACGTAGAAAATTAACTTTCTGAAATGCAGCCCCGAGCTTCATCGCATAATAACGCAGGTCGTTGTACTGGGCGGTGTTTCCTTCGGTGAATACGCGCAGGCACATTAAGCCCACCACCTCCGCCGAGCCGAGCACATAATCCTGGAAGCTGTCCTGGTTATACTGCTTTTGGCCCAGGTCCATTTCCATGCTTTTCAGGAACGTATCGATCAGCGACCATTCAATGGCATATTGATTCACAACATGCTGAAAGCTGTTCAGGATCGGATTGATGCTGATACCCGTCGTAATCGCATCCGCAGTATCCTGTCTGATTTTGGCCATTAATGCGTGCTTGTCGTATCCGTGAAAGCTGTCCACGATCTCGTCGGCCAAGCGGACAAAACCGTAGATACTGTAAATCGGATCGTGGAATTTGGGTTGCAGAAAGTGGATCCCCAGTGAGAAAGAAGTGCTGTACAGCTGCGTGGTTTTTTTGCTGCAAGAGACCGACAGTTGGTCATATAAGGCCTTCATGACAAATCAGTTTTAAATAGCCTGTAATATTTGGTCAAAAAGAAAAACCTGCCCGTAAGGTAAGCCGGTTAAAATCTTCCAGCTTTTCTACCCCGGTCTGGGTAACGGACGATCGCTGAAAACGGTACCCAGCGCCAATCACGAAGCCGGTATTCCCATTGAAAAGCAGCTTCAATCCCAGGCCCGCCGAAAGAGTGGCGCCTCCGCCGAAACGCACACTGTCCACATCGTTGGAAGTTGCATTGAAACCATATCCGCCTTCGAGAAAGTAAAAGGGGATCTTGGATCCTTTGCTGGTCATATCGCCGCGTAAGCTGAGCACCACGGGAACGAAAGTCTGCACTGCATACAAGTCTGCGCCTACGCCCAAACCTGTGTAAATCCATTGATTGAATTTATAACCATTCGTAGTCTGGAAAGAGAATGCGGATGTGGTTACACCATTGGAAGCCCGGTTGCTCATCGCGAGGGGGCCGAGTTCTGTGTAATGCACAAATCCTTTTTTCTTATATAGTATGTTCGGGTTAATGCTTTTCTCGGTCATAAGCGTATCTACTTCTTCCTTCTGAAAAAGCCACACGCTCTTGTCGTAGGTTTCCAGCCGGTAAGCAGGCTCTGCTTCGAGCAACGTGCCGCGGATCACAGAACCGTTTTTCAGGTGTACGCTTACTTGTTTTGATTTTTGTGCAAATGCCTGCGGGGAACCGGTCGCAAGGAGGATAAAGGATAGGAAAATAATAAATCTCATAAAGTGAAGGATCGTTTTCTAATTGTCAAGCCAGTTTTTGAAATCCTGACTTCTGTATTTGCTTATAAAAATCTCCTGTTCGAAAGGAGGCTTTAAAAACACCTGCAAACGGTAGCTGAGCAGGGTTTTTACTTTTTGAATGGAGTCGATCCGGGCGATCACTTTACGGTTCATCCTGAAAAACTGCGCCGGGTCCAGCACTTCTTCAAGGCTTTCCAGCTTGCTATCCATCAGGTATTTCCTGCCGTCCGTGCTTACCATAAAAACTACTTTGTCGTCAGCATAGAAATAAGCGACTTCATCTACATTCTTGAAATGAATGGTATCCGCATACCTGACCAGAAAACGGGTTTTGTATTTTTTGGTCAGCTGCTGTATGGTCGACCGCAGCTTGTCAATGTCCGAAACCGTAATGTTCCTGTGCTGGCGGTTCAGGCTGTGGTATTTGTCCAGTGCCCGATTTAAATCCGTTTGGTCCAGCGGTTTGAGCAGGTAGTCAATGCTGTTGATTTTAAATGCCTGCAAGGTATACTGGTCGTAAGCAGTTGTGAAAATGACCGGGCTCTGCACGGTAACATGCTCAAAAAGGTCAAAGCACAGTCCGTCGGCCAGGTGGATATCGAGCAGCAGCAGGTCGGGTTCCGGGTTTTGGGTAAACCAGCTGGTTGCTTCTTCCACCGAATCGAGGATATCCAGCACCTGGATTTCCGGATCATATTCGGTCAAAAGCTGGGAAGCTCTTTTCGCCGAAAGCGCCTCGTCTTCTAAAATAAGTACATTCATAATTGGTGGGTAAGGGTCGTCGGTCTGCGTATTGCGCTATCTTGTTTATGAATTTTGTGAGTCTGGTTTAAGGTGTATCAATGGGATTGTTACACTGAATGAATGCGCGTCCGTTTCCACGCTGATTCCCTGATGTCCCAGAAAATCGTATCGCCTCGCAATGTTGGTCAGACCGAGGTGGGTAGACTGGTCTTCGCTTACCTTCTTCTTTTGCAGATTATTCCTGACCGTAATAGAATCATTATCCAGGCACAGAATCTCAATGTGCAGCGGCTTGCTTTTGGAAACAATGTTGTGCTTTACTGCATTTTCTACAAGCATTTGCAATGACACCGGGAGAATGTAGGCCGAAAGGCAACCTTCGGAAATGTTGATATCAATGCTTAAACCGGAATCGAAACGCGTTTTGAGCAGATACAGATAGGAATTGATAAAGCCGATCTCGTCGCGCAAATGCGTCAGCTCGCTTTCATCACTTTTCAGAATGTATCGGTAAACGTTGGAAAACTGCTTAACAAATTCAATCGAAGCATTGGTATCCTGCCCGATCAGCGCCGTGAGTACACTCAGGTTATTGAATAAAAAATGTGGGTTGACCTGATTTCTTAAAGATTGAAGCTGGGCCTGGCTACTGATCCGCTTGTAGGTTTCCAGCTGCTGGTGACTGGATTCCAGCTGCTGCATATAGAGAAAAATGACGTGTATCGTGTTCAGGAACAAATTGATCCGGAAACAGAACATTAGCAGCAGCTTCATAGGCAGCACCCATTCCTGCCAGTTTGGTGACAAAGCATAATAGGCGGTAGGAATGCCGGTTACCAATGCCGCAACTGCTGTGATAACCAGACTTCCCGCAAAGTTATACACAATCCGCACCCAGAACGGTTTGATCTCCTGCCTGGAAACCCAATTGTCCCACAGCCGGTTACCATCCCAAATGGCGGCAGTAACAACCAGAAATAGCAGGAAAATCACCCATTTGTCAGCCCCGACATGGTAATAATCAAAAGTTTCGATCAGCAGCGTATTCAGAAACGAATACCCGCCAAGCAGAAACATGAAAACGTACCGGTACCTGAGCTGGAACATAATCCTGGGGATGATCAATAAAAAACGAAGATTGGCAAGTTAGCGGAGTACGCCAGTTTGCCAATCTTTCGTAAGACTTTATTAAGGCATTAACACCTTGTCAATTACATGTATCACGCCGTTTGTCGCGAGAATATTGGCAGCCGTGATGTTGGATGCGCCACTTGTTTTTCCTACCACTTTTGCTCCGCCTGAGAGGTCAAAGGTTAGCGTACCGGTTGTATTTGCCGTTTGTACCGGCGCTGTTACGTTAGGCAGGTCGGTAGAAAACACGCGGTTTGGAATCACGTGGTAAAGCAGTACGCTGGTCAGCAGCGCGCGGTTGGCAGGTGCCAGCAGGGTTGCTTTCGGAGCGGTTTTGTACAGCTCACGGAAAGCCGCGTTGGTAGGTGCAAACACAGTTAACCCGCTCGCAGCCGACGAAAGTGCCGTCGCAACCGCCGGGTCTGCTGCCAGTACCAATGAAACCAGCTCAGTGAAGTTCGTATCTGCCTGAGCGATTTCCACCAAGGATCTGGTAGGAGGCACGATCACATTGTCGATCACGTGGATCACCCCGTTTGAAGCGGGCACGTCGGTAGCAATGACCTTGATGTTACCATTGATAAAAACACCGTCTGCATTCTTGGACAGATAGATGTCATTGTTTGTATTGACCGTTTCCACAGTGCCGCTTTTCACATCAGCAGCCTTCACTGATCCGTTGATCACATGGGAAGTGAGGATAGGAGTGAGGGCGTCTTTGGTCAATGTGGTAAGGCTGCTGATACCGGCTTTTGTAAATGCATTGTTATTGGGCGCAAATACCGTGAACGGACCTGCTCCCTGCAGGGTGCTCACCAGTTCCGCTTTTGTAAGTGCGGCTACAAGCGTTGAAAACTGAGGGTCGGCCGAGGCCACTGCGGGAATATTCCCTGTCGCCGGGTTCACTGGCTGATCATCGTCGTCGTCATTGCAGGACGCGAGCGAAAAAGCCATTAAAGCCGCCACCATACACGTTTTCAGGGTTTGGTTTCTAAGCATTGTTTTCATGTTTTTAAATGTTGAAAGTTGTGAAAGATGAATAAACATTCACCTAAGCAACCTAAGAACAAACTGAATCTGTTCCGTCCCAGGAGCCAACAGTCAACCTCAGAGCGTGAAGTGGTAAATAATGGAAGTGAATGGGAGATTTTTCTTCCTCAAAACCACAAAAAAAACCCCGGTCGTTTCGGGCCGGGGTTTGAGTACTTGCTTTGCTTTCTGACTAGTTCTGATCGGAAGTGCCTTTTTTGTCTTTGCGCTTCTTTTTAGAACGGTCATCGGACATGTCCGACTTGCCCGTTGTTCCGTTACCAGAGCTTTCGTTCAGGTTACTTTTTGTTGAATCCATTTCGCTGGTCGTAGTTGAGCTGCCGTTGAACGGACTTCCGTTTCGCTGTCCTGTAGGATTGATCGCGTTGTTGGTTGTGCTGTTATTCCGCGTTGCCGGATTCGAGTTATCCTGCATGTTGCTGTTGTTCTGCGTTGCGGGAATGCTACTCTCATTCGTATTACGCTGTCCGGTAGGATTGATCGCGTTGTTCGTCGTGCTGTTGTTCTGCGTTCCGAAAGCGGATGATCCCTGCTGGGTAGTAGTGTTCGTGCCTTGCTGGGTTGTAGTGCTGGTTCCCTGCTGGGTTGTTGTGCTTGTTCCCTGTTTTGGGGTAGTTTGGTTGGTCGTGCTTTGAGCGTAAAGCGTTCCGCCTGCTAACAGCATAAGAGCGGCGATCCCGGTTGTTAATTTTTTCATGATAATAACTTATTGTTGATGAATACGGGATGCTTATCAATTTCCGTTCCAGCAACCAAGCCGCATTGAAATAGAGCTTGCTTTTCAAATCTCACTTTTGATCTGATGAAACTATCACCGTTTCCATATCGCGGTGCTCCACGGTAATATTCACGGAGCGTTCGCCTTTTGGGCGGGTGCGATGGATCGTGTTCCTGGGAATTGTCAGCAGCTGGCCTGGTAGTAATTCAATCGTTTCCGCTTCGAGATCGACCAGCAAAATACCTTCGATGGTCATGAAAGTCTCGTCAGAATTTGGGTGGTAATGCCAGTCATAAGTCCCGGTCATCACGCTAAGCCTTACCACGTGGTCATTTACTTCGGACACCGTGAAATTGGCGTAGCTTTCTTCCACCGAACCGGCCAGGATCCCGAGGTTAATTTTTGCGATGGCAGGTACTTTCATTACTTCTGGTCAGATCAAATGTGAGCTAAAAACGGTACTGCCATATTCGCAATTCCTGGCTAATAATGCAATCTTTTTGCTTTCGGGCAGAAGTAAAGCGGCGGTCGGGGTAACTTATGAGCTGGAATTAAAATATTAAACAAATCGTGTTCTTCAGGTTTACCGGCAAGTCAAGCTTGCTCTTTTGTCTTTTTTTAGTCCTTCTTTACGGTTGCGGATCCGAATTACAGGATAGTTTATATCAAAAGCTCTGGACTGGAACCGTGAGTGCGCCCGGCCAAAGTATTACACTGCATTTCGCATTTGAAAAACCATTGATCGGGAGTTTGAAATGTCACATTTCCATTCCCGGGCAGCAGATGTTTGAACTACCCGCATCGGATTGCCAGATTAATGGTGACAGCCTGTTTCTGGAATTTTCCGAAGGAATGAATGCGAAGTTTCGGGGCAAAATGGGCGCGGGGCAAATCTCCGGCAAATGGATGCAGGCCAACCACACTTTCCCACTCGCATTGGGCAAATCAGACAGGAACTTATACCAGCTTTATGCAGCCAATGCACTCGATATCGCCGAAAAGAACGCGCTCAACAGCAGAAATATAGATTGGAAAATGCTCAGGGACAGTGTTTCAATCACTGCCGGCAAAGCGAGGAACATACAAGAATTGATTCCTGCATTACAGACAATCCTCCGCAGCTTGCAGGATAAACACGGTTTTGTTTATTTCAACAACAAGAGCGCAGGTTATAAAAATGATGATCCTGATCGTGTAAGTCCCGCATTGAGAAAGGCGGCTTACGGGAATGACAAGGATATAGTCTCCATTGCGGTCAACGATTCCATCGCCTACCTGCGGATACCAACAAGCCCGGATTTCCAGTCGGGAAAAGAGGAAGCATACAATCAACAGATCCAGAAACAGGTGTGCGACCTTCTTGACAAAAACATCAGACACTGGATCATTGATCTGAGACTGAATTACGGTGGCAGTATGTTTGCCATGCTGGGCGGATTAAACAAGCTGCTCGGCGATGGTACTATCGGCTCTTTTGTAAGCCGGGACGGTAAAGAACCGCGAAACTGGATTATGAAAGGCGGCAATTTCTATGATCAGCAGGAACAGAGAACATCCTCGGGCATGCGCTGCAAGTCGCACACCATGCCCGGGAAAATCGCAGTGCTCACGGGACCCATCACCGCCAGCAGCGGAGAAGCAGTCGCAGTTGCATTCAGAAGCCTGGATAACAGCAGAATTTTCGGGGAACCAACGAAAGGTTTCACAACAGCGTTAAGCGGATTTAACATCGGAAAGGAGCTTATGTTCTTCATTTCAACAGGTTACTACTCGGATGCAAAAGGCCGCGTGTACAAACAAGGCGTTGTGCCCGACACGCAAATCAAAGGCGGCGACAATTTCACAGAGATCCTGAAAGATGAAAAGGTAAAGGCTGCTGTCGGCTGGATAGGGAGGTAAGAACCAGTTATTACCGCGGGAACGATGGGTAAAAGAAGTTTTTTACTACTTTCCAGATTATGAAACAGATATACCTGCTCGCGTTTATCCTCCTGGCCGCCGGCGCCTGCCGCCAGAAGTCCGAATCCGGCGAAAGCCGTGTTGTGATCTCCGGAATTGATTCTACCAAGAAGCCGGGAGATGATTTCTTTATGTACGCGAACGGTATCTGGTACGATACGATCCGCATTCCCGACAGCCAGACCGGCGTAGGTTCTTATTCATTTCTCAACTATCCCCAGCGCACGCGCCTGCAGGGTATCCTGGACAGTATTTCGGCAGCTAGTAATGTAGCAGGCAGTGTGGAGCAGAAAGTAGGCGACTTTTATGCCTCGGGCATGGATACCGCAACAATCAACAAGCGTGGGCACCAGCCTCTCCAACCGCTTCTTTCCCGCATTGATGCGATCAGTGATGTACCGTCGCTTTTGAAGCTGGTCGCTGAGGAGCAAAAGGCCGGGAATGGTTCGATAGTTGGATTTTACGTGGGGCCTGATGATAAACAGAGTACCGTTAACATTGCACAGTTTTACCAGACGGGCATTGGTTTGCCGGAACGCGATTATTATTTCAAAAGCGATTCAACTACAACCGGGATCCAGAAAGCATATCTGGCATATCTGACGCGGCTTTTTGAACTGTCGGGCACAGCAGCCGAAGTTGCGCGGAAGAATGCGGCGCTTACCTATGAGATTGAAAAGCAATTCGCTTCTGCGCACAGGACCAACGTTGCGCTCAGGGATGTGAAGGCCAACTATAATAAGCTCGCAGTAGCTGCGCTTTTAAAGAAACATCCGAACCTGAACTGGGCGGGATTATTAAATGTGCTGGGTGCCAAAGTCGATTCCGTCAACGTAGGGCAGCCGGGTTATTACGACAAGCTGAATACGATGTTGAAGTCGGTGCCACTGGCCGACTGGAAGATTTACCTGAAAGCGCATGCATTGAGTAATTATGCCGATTTCCTGAGCCAGCCTTTTGTCGATGCATCTTTTGATTATACCAAAATCCTGACCGGACAGGCGGTAAAACAAACGCGGGCGGAGGAAATGACGCAGGCGATCGATCAGTCGCTCGGTGATGCGCTGGCGCAGTTATATGTCAAAAAGTATTTCCCCGAATCGGCCAAGAAGCGGATGGCAGTATTAGTTGAAAATCTCAAAAAGGCATTTGAAGCCCGCATTGACCGGCTTGACTGGATGAGCGATTCCACCAAGGCAAAAGCGAAAGACAAGCTGCACGCATTCTCGCAAAAAATCGGGTACCCGGATAAATGGAGAGATTACACGCAGGTAACCGTGAAGCGCGGGACATATTTTGAAAATCGCCTTTCGGCTGACAAAAACGAGTATCTGTATAACCTGAACAAGCTCGGCAAGCCTGTGGACCGCACCGAGTGGCACACTACGCCGCCGACTGTAACTGCCTACAACAATCCGCCCCTGAATGAGATCGTGTTCCCGGCAGGTATTTTACAGCCGCCTTATTTTGACGTCAATGCAGACGACGCGCTGAACTACGGCGGGATCGGCATGGTGATCGGTCACGAGATCACGCATTCGTTCGACGACCAGGGTGCGCAGTACGACAAAGCCGGTAACGTTACTGACTGGTGGACCAAAGCCGATTATGCCAAGTTCAAAGCCAGAACGCAGCAGGTAATTGACCAGTACAATGCATTCACCGTGCTGGACTCCATGCACATCAAAGGCGCATTGACAGTTGGTGAAAACACAGCTGATATTGCGGGCGTTGCGATTGCCTACGATGCATTCAAGCTGACCGAGCAGGGAAAGGATACCACCAGGCTGGACGGTTTTACACCCGATCAGCGATTCTTTATCTCCATTGCACGCATCTGGCGCGTGAAAACGAGGGATGCATATATGTCGATGTACGTCAACACCAACCCGCATTCGCCGGCCAAATGGCGGGTTAACGGGCCTTTGATGAACTTTACGCCATTTTATAAAGCTTTCAATTTGCAGCCAGGTGACAAGATGTACAAACCAGAAAAAGGCCGGATCACAGTCTGGTAACAGGTATTGTATCCACGTCGCTGAACTCCATTGATGAAAAACTTAGCTGCTAAACCGTTTCAAATGCTTTCAGGTAAAATATTCAGGATTGCGCTGTTTAATGCGGCATTATGGTCGGCGTTCGCCCTTCCTGCATTTAGTCAGGAAACGCCAAAGCCAGTCAGGATAGAAGTTGATCTGTCCAGGGTTAAAGCACCTATTCAGCCTATCTGGGCATTTTTCGGCTACGATGAGCCGAACTATACCTATATGAAGGATGGTAAAAAGCTGCTGACTGAAATTTCACAATTGAGCAAAGTGCCGGTGTATGTCCGCGCCCACAGCTTGCTGGTAACCGGCGACGGGGAGGCAGGACTCAAATGGGGCTCCACCAATGCTTACACGGAAGATGCGCAGGGTAACCCGGTTTACGACTGGAAAATTGTTGACAAGATCTTTGATACCTACATTGAAAGGGGCATGAAGCCCATCGCGCAAATCGGGTTTATGCCGCAGGCGCTTTCCACGAAACCTGAGCCTTACCGCCACCACTGGAAGCCGGGGGACGATTATAACGACATTTACCTGGGCTGGGCCTATCCGCCGAAAGATTATAAAAAATGGGCGGAGCTGGTGTACCAATGGGTGAAACACTCGGTCGCACGATATGGCCAAAAGGAGGTGGAAAGCTGGTACTGGGAGCTTTGGAACGAGCCAAATATCAGCTACTGGAAAGGTACCGTTGATGAATACATCAAATTATACGATTACACAGCAGATGCTGTAAAGCGCGCATTACCCACTGCGAAAATCGGTGGCCCGGAGGTAACCGGACCAGGTTGGGACAAATCAGAGAAGTTTATGCGGACTTTCCTCGACCACGTGACCAAAGGCAAGAACTACGCAACTGGCAAAACGGGCACACCGATCGACTTCATTACCTATCACGCAAAAGGTGCGCCGAAAATCGTGGACGGACATGTACAGATGAACATGGGTACGCAGCTGCGCGACCTGGATAAGGGTTTTGAAATAGTAGCCTCTTACCCCACCTTGAAAAAGCTTCCCATTATCATCGGTGAGTCAGATCCCGAAGGTTGCGCGGCCTGCTCGGAAGATGTAAGTCCGCAAAATGCTTACCGGAATGGTACCATGTATTCGAGCTACACGGCGGCTTCATTTGCGAGAAAATATGAACTGGCAGAGGCAAGAGGAGTGAACCTGCTGGGCGCGGTAAGCTGGTCTTTCGAGTTTGAAGACCAGGCCTGGTTCCGCGGCTTTCGTGACCTGGCTACCAACGGGGTAGACAAGCCCGTGCTCAATGTATTCCGTATGTTTGGTTTGATGGAAGGAAACCGTGTCGAAGTAAAACAGAACCTCGCCTATAATTTTCTGAAAGTAAGGGACGAGAGTGTCCGCGGTGAGGCTGATATCAATGGTATCGCCTCCAAGGCATCGAATGCAGCCGCTGTTATGGTTTGGAATTACCATGATGATAATGTGCCGGCGGCGGATGCGAATATCCAGGTGGCTGTAAGCGGCCTGCCAGCGCGGGAGGTGCTGATGTACCATTACCGGATTGATAAGGAGAACAGCAATTCGTATGAAGCATGGAAAGCAATGGGATCGCCGAAGCAGCCCACAGCCGAGCAGATCAGGTTACTTGAAAAAGCCGGCCAGCTTTCCCTGCTTACTTCTCCGGAATGGATCAGGCCGAAAGCTGGCCAGGCTATGATAGAAATGCAGCTGCCACGCCAGGGCGTTTCGCTGCTGCATTTCAAATGGTAAATTATTTGCCTACCTGGAAGAGCACACCAATGTGAGCTGACGCGCCGCGGTTATAGAGTTTGGCATCGTCACCGTCTACAGAAGTGGCCAGGTTGCGCAACCCGAGGTGGTAGCGTCCTTCTGCGAAGATTCGAAGTGCCCCCATAGGGTAGGAGAGTCCGGCGCCGCCGACCATTCCAAAGTCGAACTTGCGGCTGTCTTCTCCGAAGCTGTATGTTTCATCCTGGCTCTCGCTGGCTACCAGTTCACCGTCAACATAAGCTTTTGACGTGGATTTTGCCTTTAAATTACCCGCCAGCAAACGTACTTCGGGTCCAATGGAAAAAAGACCTTCCAATTTTCCCAGCTTGGGCCTGTATTGAAAAAGAACAGGTAATTCAATGTGGTTGACTGACAAAGTTCCTTTTACATCAATCTTGAGTTGCTGGCCGTTAATTAGATCCTCGGATTTCATCCTGACCCGCGTGCCGCGTTGTGAAAACCCCGGTTCAAGCTGAATGCTGGTCGAAGGGCCAATCGGGAAGTTGAACAGCACCGCGAAATTCAGTCCTGGTTTAGGTTTGAACGGATAGTTCTCATCATCCTGCACGACAAAATTGGCAAAGTTAGCGCCGGCCCGTAGCCCGACACTCATTTGCGCCCAGGACGCAGACCCGGCGAAAGAACAAAGTACTAATAGCAGGAAAGGACATAGGGATTTTTTCATTTTCACTAGTCATTTAGATTGTTGAGAGAAGTACTTGAAATAATCTTTTAAAGAAAGTAAAGTATGTTAAGATATCTTGTAGAAGATTGTCAAATAAAATTTGTAAAAGCAGGAGGCTCCGCAGGAGCCAGTAAGAATCTGGTAAGAGACATTTGGCTATAAACAGGAAGCTCCTCTGGAGCTTACGCTACTACTCATTGCGGAGTGTCTGCACAGGGTTCATTAATGCGGCTTTCAGGCTCTGGAAACCTACTGTGAGTACGGCAATGAGAATAACCAGCCCGCCTGCCCCGGCAAACATCCACCACGCTATATCGGTCTGATACGCGAAATCCTGCAGCCATTTTTTCATCAGGTAACCTGCAACTGGACAGGCAATCACGATCGAAATAACAACCAGTCGCAGAAAGTCTTTGGAGACCAGCGCCAGGATCCCGGCAATGCTGGCGCCGAGTACTTTTCTTACACCAATTTCCTTCGTACGCTGCTCTGTCATATAGCTGGCAAGACCAAACAAGCCCAGGCAGGCAATGAAAATAGCGAGCATGGAGGCCAATGCAAATACCTGGCTGTACTGCTTTTCCGTCTGGTACTGCTCGTTGTATTTCTGGTCGACAAAATAATATTCGAACGGATTACCTGGAAATGCAGCTTTGTAGAGGCTTTCCAGTTCTTTAAGCTGCTTTTGCATGTTGGCAGTTGAAACCTGCAATACAAGTCTGCCGCCTGATTTTCGGGGCATGAAAATGATCGGGTCAATTGCATTTTGCAGTCCCTGGTGATTGTAATCCTTCACTACGCCCACGATCTCGAAAGGTTGTCCCCAGCTTACAATTCCTCCCACCGCCTTTTGCGGAGACGCAAACCCGAGCTGCCGTGCTGCTGCTTCATTGACCATGAGCTTGCCGCTCTTTTCCCAGGCCAGCTCCGCTTCACGGGAAGTAAAATTGCGACCGGCTACAACGGGTATCTGAAAAACGGTCAGGTAGTGATCATCGATAATGCCCATTGAGTAGCTTTTCTTGGACTCATCCCATTTGTCGCCCTGCCGGGTAATACCCGATGCATTGAAAGAATAGTAGCTTCCCGGAACAATGCCCGTGTGGCTGTAATTTTTGACGTAAGGCAATGCGGCGATCTGATCATCGAGCAGCGCGGAGCTGGTACCAATGCTTTTGTCGTCGCCGATCTGCGGTCCGTTGATCACCAGTCGCTGCTCGGGCCTGAAACCCAGGTCTTTGTTTTGCATGTACTGCAGCTGGTTGTACAAAACGAGCGTTGCGATGATCAGAATAACGGAAACGCTGAACTGGGCAACTACGAGCACTTTCCGGAGCCAGTTGTCTTTACCTGCATTCAATTTCAACCCCGCCGCGCCTTTCAGTATCTGAACAGGCTGCAGGGAAGTCACCGAAAAGGCCACATAGCTTCCCGAAAGAAACGCGCCCGAAACCAGCAGCAAAGCTGCAAGTAGCCAGGATGGATCGTTGAGCAAGGCAGTCAGCGAAAAATCCTTTTGCGTAAATTCATTAAAATGCGGCTGGACAAAGGATACGAGCAATATGCCGAGGGCAAAACCGAGCAGGTTAAGCAGAAAGGATTCGCCTAAAAACTGATTGATCAGCTGGAACCTGCCTGCACCGACTACTTTCCTGACACCAACTTCTTTCGCGCGTTTCAGGG
The DNA here is from genome assembly GCF_056895175.1 of Dyadobacter sp. HNCC25DJ183. NCBI lineage: Bacteria > Pseudomonadati > Bacteroidota > Cytophagia > Cytophagales > Spirosomataceae > Dyadobacter > Dyadobacter sp. HNCC25DJ183. The sequence goes on along the minus strand of NZ_JBXHAP010000004.1, from coordinate 294,168 downwards.
ATGCAGCCGTGGAAAGGTTAATGTAATTGAACCAGGCAATGACAAGGATCAGAACGGCGATGCCGCTGAGCAGGTACACAAAAGAGAGGCTCCCACTGGTAGGGTAAGCATCGTCCATGGAGGAGCCGAGATGGATATCAGCAAGCGGTTGCAGAACAAATTTGCTTTTATCCTCGGGGTTCAGCTTTTGTTTGAATGCATTTACTTTCTTCTCAAATGCGACCGGATCAGCTTTTTCATGAAGCTGGAAAAAGTTGGTCACAAAGGATCCGTCAAATCTGTCCAGCCGCGCCCATTCATTTCCGTTCAGGTTGGCCGGGTTGGCAAGTGTTTGCAGGGAAAGAACGGCATCGAACCGGATATCTGAATTTTCGGGCATATCCTCGTACACCGCAGTAACCGTGTACAAGGTCCTTCCGAACTGGTTATTCATGATCAATGTCTTTCCGACAGCCTTTTCAGTGCCAAAATACTTGCTGGCGCGCGAAGCAGCCAATGCAACCGTGTTCGTTTCCGAAAGGGCAGACTGCGCATTTCCTTGAAGTAATGGAAATGTAAAAAGTGTAAAAAAGCTCGCGTCAGCATAAGCGAGGGCATTTTCGCGGAAGCTTTGTATGGTTCCTTTCATGCCCTGGCCTTCGATGGAAATCACCCCGTTTGCCGAACCTTCCGCGACCCTGCAATAGGTTTTTACCTCGCTGAACTCCTTTCTGATCAAAGGCGCGATCGCCGGCTTCATTTGCACAAAAACGTCGCCTGTTGGCTGACTATCAAGCATCCGGTAGATCGAAGGCAGATTTTTGTGAAACTGGTTGACGGTTTTCTCAAAAGCCACATATTCGAATATGAGGACGAAAGCGGCGATGCCCAGACCTAGTCCGGCTACATTGATGATGGAAAACAGCCTGTTCTTGCGCAGACTGCGAATCGCGATTTTAAGGTAGGACTGGAACATGAGTTTGGAACGACAGCTAGGTTTTTGATTGAATCAGCGAAGATTATGCCACTGTTCAAAACCTGTCTGAATCGTTCCAATCGGCTGTTTGTCAATAAGTGCTGTACGATTCCGAACATTTGAAATCTGGTATGTTCGGTGTTTTGGAACGCGCACTATTTATCGAAGAACCTGCCATTAACTGTTTTCAGGAATCATTTGCAATCCGTCTTTTCCAGCTTCACACCCGCATAACGGACATTGGCTTTGTCGGCAAAAACGAATTTTCCATCCTTGAAAATCCTGTCGCCGATTCCTTCTACCAGCAAAGTGTCGTTTCTCAGAAAGGTAACTTCATTGACGAATTCTGAATCCGCAGACATGAAAGTGTAAGTTCCCCAGAGCGTATCGCCGGCCATTTTGCCGAGGAATAGTCCATTGTTCTGGTCCTTTTCATAAAGCTTGTAGCCCAGACTGCCCTTTATACTATCCCCATACATCAATGCATTAAACAGTACGGTATCCTTTTGCACGAATGAGGAATAGCACAGATTGAATGTACTGTCCGATTCAGATTTTTTGGTGTTAAGCGCCGAGTTCTCAGTTGGTCCGGAATTGCAGGCAGTCAGGAACATAGCGCCCAGGAAAAGCAGTGTAATGCAATTTTTCATTTTGAAGATTTCAGTTTTAAATCGTACGAAGTTCACCTTAAATGCCCGCAAAGCTATCTTTTCCCGGAGCGCCAAAATGTGACGGTAGTAGGCTCAGATTATGAGAATGGTCATGATTTATAAGGCAGTCTGCTCAGTAGCCGGGATACTTCCCTGAAAAAGGGATGGTGGTCAGAAACTCCCAAGGTCCGCCTTTGTAGCGCCACAAACGGATCCCGCTGACTGCGAAACTGAATTGTTCGAAGCTGTCCGACAGCTCGGCCAGCAGTTTTTTGGCAGCGGCCGGCTCCACCTTGTTTTGAACGGTAATATGAAAATTCCTCTTTTGCCGGTCCTGATTGGTCAGGTATTGCGACCAGCGTTTTTGCAGCGTCTGATGCAATGCAGGCAGCTCCGGTGCCCCGATCTTGAAAGCGGTACCAAAGCCAAGTGAAACAACCTGCAAGGCAGTAACCGTAAAAGGCGGCTGATCCTGCGCGAGCTTAATAATATCTTCCATAATCCACGGCTCGTCCGGTAATGCGTGAAAAAGGGTCAGATGGGCATTAAGGTAGTTACGCTCAGGCGGGAAATGCATTTGACGGAGCCGATCAAAATAATCCTGGGCAGCAGGCGTGATCAGCAGCGTGGCCACCAGCGGGTCCCGTGCAGGTTCGTCCTGCGAAAAGTGCGTTTGTTCCATCTGATCTTGTTGGTTGACTTACCAGACCATGCAATGATCGTACCTTTGCCGTATTTCGCAACCGTTACCAACTCCCGCACAGCATTGAGCAACAGCAAGCAGATCGTGATCGACGGCAACGCAATCCACGATATACCATCCTTTTATGAAGAGATCAACCGCGTATTTATGAAGGATGAAAACTGGATTTTGGGCGCAAGTCTCGACGCATTCAGTGACTTGCTGTTCGGAGCATTTGGTGAAATAAAAGGAGACGAACCTGTCGAGCTGGTCTGGATCAATCAGCACAGGAGCCGCGAGGTATTAGGTTTTGAAACAACCCTCGCTTACTACACCGAAAAGCTTGCCCCTAATTCTCCATTTAACAAAACCCTTTTTGCAGAAAAAAGAAGGGCACTGGAATGCGGAGAAGGACAAACGTATTTTGAAATCATCCTGGAAATCATTGCTGAACATCCCAATATCACATTAAAAGAAGCATTGTAGTCGCTCTGGCCTGTGCGTTGAAACTACAATTCAGCTTCATTTTGCGCGGGTCCGGCCTGGTAAATATGCATTTCAAAAAGTCCCGGGTTGAACGTCGCGGTACCCGCCAGATACCTTTGTTCCGAATCAAACACAACTCGGAACCACATGATAAAACGTGGTATTTTGTACCTGGGACTGCTTATTACAGTTCCGCATTTACTCCCCGGACAGTCGCTCAGAGTCGGTTATTTCGGCGAGACTGTCACGCATTATGGGTTGCGTGCCGCCTACGATCATTCCATTTACGGCAAAGTTTCAAAACGCAACTCGGCGCGCAGGATCCTGTATTGTTCCGCCGGCCTGGCAGCTTACCGTCACCCGCAAAATCACATTGGCCTCATTGTTTCTCCAGAACTTGGCTACCGCCGGATTGGTAGCCGCGGCAGCCTTTTTGAACTCGGGATTGCGCCTGCCTATTTCAGGTATTTCCTGGAAGGCAGCACGTTTGAAGTGACGCGCGAGGGCGATTTCCGCCGCGTGAGAATGGCTGGGGGAAACGCGTTTTTGCCCATGATATCGGTGAGCCTGGGGCATGATTTGTCTGTTCGCAGGCAGCTGCCGCTCGCCTGGTATGTCCGCCTGAATGTCATGCAGCAACGGCCTTACAATACATCTCATTTAACCCGCTTCGGAATTGAAGCCGGGACACTTTTATCCCTCAAAAAGCAATGAAAGTTTTTGCCAGACTACTCTTATTCAACTGTCTGTTTACGCTGTTTTCCTGCAAGGAAAATGATTCGGGACCACGGGAAGACGCCACGCTTTACCTGCGTCATAAGGGTGCAAACATGCCCGTTTGGGTAAAAGGAAATAAGCAGCCTGGTAAAATTGTGCTTTTCGTCCACGGCGGTCCGGGTGATTGCGCAATGTGCTACCGTTACTACCTGAAAGAACTGGAAAATGATGTAATGATGGCGTACTGGGACCAGCGTGTCGCAGGCGCTTCCTCGGGTAAAGTGGATCCTGCTACATTGCGTTACGCACAGTTCGGAGAAGATATGGAGCTGGTGATCAAGCTACTGAAAAACCGGTATCCGGATGCAAAAGTATATCTGCTGGCGCACAGCTTCGGCGTGGAGCTGGCGTGGCAGTTTTTGACAACCGGGGACAACCAGCAACAGGTATCGGGCGCTATGATGGTCAACGGTATGTTTTCATATTATCGCTGGCTTTATCAGGTTCGTGAATGGGCGCTCAAACGCGCTCAGGAGAAGGGGAATGTGGAAGCAGAAAATTTCCTGAAAGCTAATCCGGTTACTCCGCAAAATACAGGTACGGTTGACTGGGAAGGCATTTATCGCTGGATGCATAAGCTTGACGGAAACCCGGTGTCACTCTACTCGGATATGAAATATGTAGTCAACTATGCATTCAATTCACCGAATACGGCGCTGGCGCAGTTTACACATAGCAAAGCTTACGGTTATTATGGAGAAGTAGAGAGCAGGAAGTTTGAAAAAGGTAGCCTGCTTTCGAATGTGCGCGTTCCAATCGGGCTGTTTTGGGGTGCCAAAGATGGAATTGTGCCGCTGGAAGTAGGCGATGAAACCCAGACTTTGCTGAGCAATACACAGGTAAGCCGCGCCACATTCAGCCAATCCTGGCACGAGCCCTTTATCACCGAAACCGGCGGGTTCGCCCAGGCTGTACGTACTTTTGTAAACAAGCATTAAAAGTGGATTGGAATGAACAGAACAGTATAGCGCAGCCTCTAACCATCCAGGATAATTTTGTGTCGGGACAATACAACGATCCCGCACTTTACAGGCCTCTTTAAGCAAGATAAGCAACCCTTTCATAGACCGGAATTGCCGGTAGATCACTGTGGTTCATTCCTTTCATCCTGTTTAAGCCTGCCTGTTATGAGACTTTTCTTCCTTGCTTTTTTGATAATGGCGTCTGCTGCCGGATTCGCTCAGGATACCACCAGCGTTTCCTTTGCCGAGGAGCAGGATACATTGGTCCGGCAGCGGTTTGTCGATCGGTACGAAAACGTTTTCATGACCAAAGTTCCGTCGCGTCACATGTTCAAGGTTGGACTGACGTTCCTGCCAAACTATTTGATAAGTGTTGAAAACAGCAGCAATGATGGAACGCAGCTGGATCTCGGATATGAATACAAGGTGCTGCCTTCATGGTCGGTAGGCGCAGACGCCGGTGTGAGCGGGAACTGGGGCTCGAATGTCGGTTTTGGAGGGATGTTATCAGCCAAAGTGTATACCCGCTGGTACTATGATATGCGCCGCAGGATCAGGGAAGGATCAAGTGTCAACAATTTCACGGGTAACTTCCTCGCATTGGTCGGCGAGAGGCACTGGGGCAAAGGTGCTGCAAACAACCAGCTTCAAAGACTGGGCATAGAGTTCGGCCTGCAGCGACGGTTTTTCAATCTCGGTCGGATCGAACTGGGTGTCGGTTTGTACTATCAGGATTTTAAACAGAGAGAATCTCCGTTTTTGCTTGCTTATCACCTGAACAAATCGTCGCAATTTGCAATTACCTCGCGCACCAGCATGGGGATCGGGTTCGGGGATTGGAAACGACAAAAGAACCTGCCGATCTGTGAGGTTTTGTTTTGTGAAGATGATGTGCAGCAACAATGGAAATTGTTGTGGCCCAAACTGTACCTTTCTCCCAATTTCGTAAATGGGACAGTCGGCGCGGGTTACGAAAGAAAGATTGCCAAAAGTCCTTTTTCGCTAAATACCCAGGTTACTGCATTTTATATGCGCATTGCTTCAAAGGGATTGTCTTATCCATTAAATCGTGTTTCAGTCAGCAACGATTTTCAGGTCCATTCTTCCATTCAAATGCGGTATTATTTACACCAGCGTCAAAACATCAGGCTTGGGAAGGGCGGCAACAACTTATCCGGACCTTACATAGGTCCGTACGCCGACCATTTATTTTATCACAGCGAGACCATATTTGGCGTTGGTAAAAGTAAAAAGCACGTGGGTTTGGGAGTGGGATTTGGCCAGCAGCAAACCATCTTCAACAAAGCTTATGTTGATCTTTCGGTCGGCGTCAGCCACAATCTTTTGAAAACAGATGCAGATTCGAAGCGTTTCCTGGGCGCAGTTAAGCTTGGCTTCGGGTTGATTTTGTAAAATGTGAAGGGGAGAAGCTGTCTAATAAATATATCCGAAATCGCGCAGCTGCTGCAAAGGTTCCTGCAAGAGAATAGTCCGTCCGCCGTTGTTGAGCAGATATACCTGGTCCGACAATGCCAGTACATCCCGGTAATAATGATCTGAGATAAGAATGCCTTTGGTGGCTTTCAACGCCAAAAGCCACGCCTTGATCCGCTCGACATGCAGTGGCATCAGATTCGAAAACGGTTCATCCAGCATGATAAACTCAGCCGGAAAAGAGATAACCATGATGGTCTCGATCAAACGCTGCTCGCCTCCTGATAGCTGATTCAGCCGCTGCGGCAACATTCTTTGCAGCTCAGGGAAGTACGCACCCGCTTCCGAAACGGGGACTTCGTAAAGCCGCAATGCTTCCGAAACTTTGAGGTACCCGGGGACAAACTGCCGCTGAGGCAGGTACGCAGCCGCATTGGGTTGCTGGTAAAGTTTGCTGACGTATTTCTTGTTAATCCTTACAGAGCAGTTTTGAGCTGCCCTGGTTCCGTAAATCACTTCCAGCAAACTCGATTTCCCGCTTCCATTCCGCCCCAGCAGGCCCACAATATTTCCCTTCTCTATTTTCAGGTAAATGTTCTGAAGAATTTTCCTGCGGCCATATTCCAGCAGGATACTGTCGGCTTCGAGCATATTCATCCGAAAATGATGGTCGCTAAAATGATCCATAATGCGAATACGACAAGATCGAGCAGGTAGGCCAGCAAAGCCAGCTTTACCTCCGACAGTCCGAAATGGTGGTAAAAAACAAAGCCTTTCCTGTTTGAGGAACGGAACAGGTACCATATCAGCACCTGGCATGCGCTCCGCAACCAGAGGAAAGCAAGGATAAACGTGGGGAACACCTCAGATGTTAAAGATGGAAAACCCGCAATGCCCCACATCAGCAGGGAAGTGGCTGTGGTTACCGGCCAGATACTTCTGTAAAAAACAGACACAACTTGAAGCTTTCGCATTCCCTTTTTTTGGGGGGAAGATAGCGTGCTTCAATCAGCAGCGGGAAAATTTAACAACTTTTAACCTGGTCGACCAGCTTCTGAAAAGCGCATTTACTTTCGCACAACATCGCAGTCCGTGACCAGGCCCGCTGCCGTTAAATGGACAAGTACAAACTGGTCTGGTTTATCGGCGAAAAGCCGGTAAGTAACAACTTCACTCACATCACTGCCGTGCCGCTGAATGCCGCGACCCTGTACATTTTCAGAATGTACAAGCTGGATGGATTTCATTCCAAGCAGGTCGCGGGTTCCCTGTGTGAAAGAGCGGCGGGTTCCGTCCGCTATACCCGGCGTCTCTTCCACCATTTTCCCGCCTTTGCCCATTGCATTCAGCGCAACTTCTATCTGCTTCGTGCGGCCCGGGTTCGGGTCGGAGATGGTTTTCGGGTTTGAAAATAATGGTCCGATCCGCGGGACTTTGCGTTGGTCATTTCCTGTTTTCCACATAAAGTCGGTTACCTTACCATTTGCATCGGGCGTAAAAATGACGATCGCATCACGGTCGGTGGAGGCGAATTGGGTTGGCGAGAGTGGCACAAATTCCTCGTCCGGCAGGTTGTCGGTTAATGAATAAAGGCGGTTGTTTTCAAATTGGAAGGCGATCATTCTGTTGTTATCCAGCTCATACCTTCCTTCAAAAGCCGCGGTTTGCGACGGAGTGACACTGGCTGCAATCCGTTGAATGGGTTTGCTCACCGGAAAGCCTTCCCAATGGTAATGCGCGGCAACTGCATTCAACACCTGGCCCACCATTCTTGAATTATCATTGGCATTAATCATGATCACCACGCCCTGTCCGGTCTCTGCGCCAGCTGTCATCAAAGCGTCAAATCCTTCGTCACGCCCTCCGTGTCCAAAGCGGAGGTTTTTCCCAGTGCCTTCCACAAACACGCCGAGTCCGTCATTGTTTTTCTGGTCGGTGAGCATTTGCTTGATCATGGATTGAGAGAGTACTGAACCGGCTTTTCCCGCAAGACCATTTTGAATACTGATTGCGAAACGAGCCAGGTCCGACGGTGTGGTCCACAATCCTGCGGCTGCCATTTCGGGGTAAATATGCCAGCGGCCTTCTACCATCGCCCTGTCGCTCGTGTGAGCAGTAGCGGTCAGCCTGGCCTTGTCCGCGGGCAGCGGCTGTGCAAAAGTACTTTCGCGCATGTTGATGGGAGCCAGCACCGTTTCCTGCATAAACGCGGGGAAGGATTTACCGGTGACATCGATGATCATTTGCTGCATTACCGTGTACCCGCCACCGGAATAGCGCCATTGGCTGCCGGGAACAAAGTCGACGCGCACAGGGCCGGTGTTAGCCGGTGGGGTCCCATCAAGTATCTGTACAACAGACGGGATAGATCCGGCTGCCGGATACCCCGGAAATCCGCTGACGGTCAATCCGGTAGTGTGGCTGAGTAAGCCGCGTAATGTAACTTTCTTGTCTTTTAAAAATTCATTTTCAGGTACTTTCCAGGTTTTGAGTTTGTTGTTAACATCTTCGTCAAGCGACAGTTTGCCTTTTTCCACCAAAAACAATGCGCCTGCTGCCGAGACGGATTTGCTGATTGAGCCGGCTAGAAACAAAGTCGATTCCGTCACTGGTACCTTGCCCGTTTTATCTGTAAACCCGTAACCTTTGGCCTTCACTATTTTACCATCCTGAATAACAGCCAGCGAGAGCCCCGGTACCTGCCGCTTTTTCATAATTGACTCAATGAAAATGTCCAGGCTGTCTGCCTTGATTTCTGATTTGACCTGATTACTTACACCAATTTCTGACGCTGAATTTGCCACCTGGCTTTGCAAAGTAATGGCCGCCAGCAGGAGGAATGTATATTTCATTCTGGGTAATGGTTTCGTGTAAATGATTAAAGTAAACAGGCGAAATCTCCTAGTCTGCGCGGAGTGCCTTTACCGGGTTTTCCAAAGCAGCTTTCAATGCCTGGAAACTTACGGTCGCAATCGTGAGTAAAAGTGCAGCCAGCCCCGGGCCCGCAAATATCCACCACGACATTTCTGAGCGGTAAGGATATTTTGATAACATTTGAACAAGAAAGTAGTAGCTGACGGGCGCGGCAATGCAAATGGCGACCAATGTAAGGTATACAAAATCCCGTGCGATCATGGCCCAGATACCCGCGATGGATGCACCCAGAACCTTCCGGATGCCAATCTCGCCCCGCCTTTGTTCGGCAGTGAAAGCTGCCAGCCCGAACAAGCCCAGACAGGATATACAGATCGCAACAGCAGCAAAAATAAAAGTAAGCTGCCCGATGCGGTTTTCGGCACTGAACTTTGATCCGTATTGCATTTCGGCAAACTGGAAATCGAACACGGCGCCGGGTATGTGCCTGTCAAACAGCGGGCGGATTTTGGTGAGCGCAGTGGCTGTCTCGACATCTTTATTCAGCTTGACAAACAGGTAATTAGGTGCGTAAGTCATGAAGTAAATCGTCCGCTTCACAGGTTCGTAGGGCGACTGCATTACCATATCCTGCACAACGCCCACAATGTGGTATTCAGCGTCTACGAAAGTCCCGTCTTTCCAGCGCACCGTCGTTCCCACAGGGTCAGTAAGTCCCATGTATTTGGCGGCAGACTGGTTGATGATGATTGCAGAAGAATCGGCGATGAAATCTTTTGAAAAATCCCTTCCCTGCATCACCTTCCAGCCGACAGTCTTCCCATAGCTGTGCGAGGCTGCTATCACTGCAAATTGATCCTCGTCAGTTCCCGCTTTGCCTTTCCAGGAAAACCCGCGGGCATTGGAAAGTACATCCGTAACAGGACCGGAAGATTGCGCCACAGATGATACCACCCCTGATTGCAGCAGATCGTTTTTCAATGCTTCCAGCTGCGCATTGCCGCGCGGTATCTTCACATTCAGCAAACCCTTCTGATCATAGCCGGTATCCCTGTTTTGCCCAAACTGAACCTGGCGGAATACACCTACGGTACCGATAATAAGGGAAACGGAAATGGTAAATTGCAGTACAACCAGCACCTTCCGCGGTACCGAGGCAAACCTGCCGGAGTTACCCGCGCTAGATTTCAAGATGTTCACCGGCTTAAAAGAAGAGAGGTACAATGCCGGATACCCGCCCGCCGCGAGGCTCACCGCCGCACAGAAGGCAATGGCGATCCAAAGGAAATAGGGATTTTGAAAAGGTCCGTTCTGGCCAAAAAAATCAATGTGCTTGTCCGTGATCGCATTGAACTGAGGCAAAGAGACCTGCACAACGAGCAGAGCGGCCGCAAACGAAAACGCAACCATAAGAGACGATTCACAGATAAACTGAAAAACAAGCTGTGCGCGCATGGAACCGACAGCTTTGCGCACACCAACTTCCCTCGCACGTTGCGCGGACCGGGCTGTGCTCAGGTTCATGAAATTGATGCAAGCCAATAGGAGAATGAAAATTGCAATGCCGGTGAAGAGTTTGACATAGTAGATCTGTCCGCCTGTATTAACACCATTTTCCCAGTCAGCATACAAATGCCACCTGTCCATCGGATGCAATGAAATGAGTGATGCGGCCGACCCGGCTTTATTTTTCAGGTGTTGGGAAGGTATGTTCTTTATCTTTTCCGAGGCGGCTGCTATCGTGGTGCTTTTCCGGGTTTGCACCAGGATTTCGAATGTATTTACCTCCCAATTATCCTTTATTTCATCCACCCACCGCCGGCTTTTAGCTGAGGTGAAGAGCTTCCATGGAGCGATGAACGCCAGGTTATAGTAGTCTGAATTGGACGGAAAATCCTTGTATACACCTGCTACAATCCCTTTCAGCTCGTTGTCAATGGTCAGGATCCGTCCATTCGCCTCCTTCGTGCCGAAAATCGAAACAGCAGCAGATTCCGACAGCAGCAGGTTTGTAGGGCCTTTCAATGCGGCATCACTGCCGCTGAGCATTTGCAGCGACAGGATTTTGGCCCCTTCAGGTTCCAAGAACCGGCCCTTTTTCCGGAATTTGTGCTCTCCTGACATCAGGTTGTAGTCTTCCGTATCCCACGAAACAGCAACGTGCTCAAAATCCCCAGCGAAATCCTCCCTTAATGTAGCAGCGAGCGGAAACGGCATATTGGGCGAGCTGACGATTTCTCCGTTTTGAGTGCGGTGCGCCATTAACCTTGCTACCTGCCGGTGGTTTTCAGCGGCTTTATTGAAATTCCACTCGTCCCATACCCATACAAAAATCAGCATGGCCACGCCCATACCAAGTGTGAGTCCCGACAGGTTGATTAGGGTGTAACCCTTGTTTTTGTAAAAACCTCTGAATGCGATTTTAAAGTAGTTTTTAAGCATGTAGGGAAATCGGATAGGGTAGCCGGGATCAGGTTTTTTAAGGCTCTTTGTACTATGTCACTACTTGTAAGATAAATATAGTGCCATGTTGATAATCAGCTGGTCAGTCTGTTTTTCAATGCATTCATGTTCGTATTCGGACACTTTATCCAACGTTTTCGGACAGCATCCCAGCGTTTGCAGAAACAGATTTTTGCAGCGGCACAATGTTTGAGACGCACAGGACTGTACGCAACATCAAAAAGGTATTTACCAGTAATCCCTGCAAGACTGCATTTATGAAAAAGAAAGACAGTTTGAAAAAAAGCTATATGAAAATGCTCGAATGGTACCAGTACCGGGCAGAAGAAAATACAGGATCATTGAAAAAGCTGCAAAAGCTGCTGGCCGAACTGGACAGGGAATCGGAAGCGAGTGAAGCTTATGAAAAAGACGTGGACGATCTGGAATCGCTCAAATTCATTTATGAAACCGGTATCCGCAATTTTGAAAGCCAGGTGGAGAAGTACAAAGCAATGATCGCCGAAATGTAAACGGGAGAGCACAATACACTGCATTGTGCTCTCATTTATTATGATTTTAGCTTCGCATTGAAAAAATCAATCGTGCGTTTCCAGGCAAGCTCAGCAGCTGCTTTGTCGTACCGCGGCGTGGTATCGTTGTGAAAACCGTGGTTTACCTCGGGATAGATGTAGGCTTCATATTCCTTGTTGTTGGCGGTTAATGCAGCCTGATAGGCAGGCCAGCCTTCATTCACGCGGGTATCGAGCCCGGCATAGTGGAGTAGCAGCGGCGCTTTAATTTTCGGCACATCTTCCGTCGCAGGCTGACCTCCGTAAAATGGTACAGCAGCTGCCAGTTCAGGCACGCGTACTGCCATCATATTGGCAATGCCGCCGCCGAAACAAAATCCGACCACGCCGATTTTCCCATTGCAGTCAGGATGATTTTTGAGGTAGTCAAATGCACCGATGAAATCCTCCTGCATTTCATTCCTGTCGCGCTTGCTTTGCATGGTGCGGCCTTCGTCGTCATTACCGGGATAGCCGCCAAGCGGGGTAAGTGCGTCGGGAGCGACGGAAAGAAAGCCCGCCAGTGCGGCCCGCCTGCCCACATCCTCGATGTGCGGGTTCAGGCCGCGGTTTTCGTGAACAACAATCACTCCGCCCAGCTTTCCTTTCGCATCAGCCGGTTTGGAAAGCAAAGCTTTGATCTTGCCGCCGCCTTTTGGAGAATCATACGTGATATAGTCGGATTTCAGCCTTGGATCGCCTGCATGTACCTGGATCGCGCCGTGGTAATCGGGCATAAGAAAGCTCATCAACGAAGCTACTGTAATCCCGCCAACCGCGTAAGCAGACAGTTTTTGCATAAAATCCCGCCTTTCCACCCGGTTGTGCGCGTAGTCGTCGTAGAGGTCAAACACTTCCTGTTTGATATCTTCTTTCCTGATTTCTGACATATATCATTTTGGGTTGATGTGATATGTAAATATATAGATTTGACCCGATATCCCTGCTTATGTATGCTTCACCCGAACTTATTACCGGTAACAAAATAATTTCGACCGATTACTAGCGTTTTTGGCACAAAACGGATAATTTATGTGGCAAAAATGCATTCATCCATGAATTCAAATCTAGAAGAGAAACGGAGGGAGTTGTTTGAACTTCATAAAGCGAAACTGGGCACTGACGCCCCGCTGATGAGAAGGCCGGTTGCTGCGCCCGCGGTGGCACAGAAAGTAAGCGCGACTAAAATGAGAGAAGCGGAACCCAGAGCGCCGCTCACCGCCAGAAGCAAGATCACGTATGTTATCATCGGCATTACTGCGCTGATCGTCGTAGCCGAGCTCGTATTCCTCGCTAGTCAGGCAGGTTGGCTCGGATAATCAAAGCTTTTTACGAATACCTGTCTCATTTTACATGGTTGTATAGCACGATTGTTTTAGTACACGCCTGAGCCGGAAAGTTGGTTTCGGTGTGTGTCGAAAGCAAACGTTAAAAATGAGTTCAGTAAATATTACAATCATCGGAGGAGGAGCGTGCGGAATTTCTGCTTTTACTGAGCTTTTTCTCCAACTCAGGATCGCGAACCTTCACCGGAAAGTTGGGATCACAATCATCGAAGAGAATGAGGAAGTTGGGAAGGGGCTGGCTTTTGGCACCAAACAGCCCGGCCACATTCTCAATACCCAGGCGGACCTGATGGGTATCCACCTGACCGAACCTGAACATTTCAGCGAGTGGCTGATCAGGCACCAGGAACGGATCGGGGAGGAGATTGTTGACAACCAAGGGCAGGACGAAGCTTTTACAACCCGCCGCCTCTACGGCGACTACCTGAAAGAGCAGTTTGAGCATTACTTTTCATTAGCCAAAGAAGAAGGAATGCAGGCGGAAGTGGTACATGCAAGTGCCACGAACGTCAAAAAGGAAGAAAATGGCTTTAACGTCTTCCTCTCCAATCAGCAAACACATGCATGCAATTACCTGGTGCTGGCGCCGGGTACCCCCGTGGCTAACAATTATCCGCATCTAGAAGGCAAGAAAAACTATTTCGGATCGCCCTGGCCTTCGTCAGACATTCTCGAAAATGTGCCCAGAGATGCAGATGTAGGCATTTTGGGTTCAAGCCTGAGCGCCATAGATGCACTGATGACGCTAGCCGACAATGAGCACCAGGGTAAAATCACTTTTTACTCGCTCGACGGTTTGCTGCCGCGGGTCCAGGTTGAAAAACCGGAACCTTACCAGCGGAAATACCTCACCATCAAAAATCTCCACCGCATTCAAAGAGAAAAGCTGCGCAACCCGACTGTTGTTGAGGTTTTCAGGCTTTTCATGAAAGAAGCCGAAAGTTATACAGGTGGAAAAATTGACTGGAAAGCCACCAAACGTGACGAAAAACCTGCCGCTGAACTGTTACGGGAGGATATACAAACTGCCCGCGCAGGCGGCGACGCATTGATGAACATTCCCTATTCGCTGCGTTACGATAGCTCCGAAATGTGGAAGGCGCTCGACGAAAGCGAGCGGATCAAATTCAAAAAATGGCTCGGCGGTTACTGGGCAACCAACCGGCACGGAATGCCGCTGGTCAATGCGGAGCGGGTTTGTAAATTATTTGATAACCAGCAGCTAAGTGTCGAGTCGGATCTGGAAGAGGTGAAATATATCGATGAAAAAGAAGGTTTCGAATTGCGTTTCGGTGATCAGGTGAACTTTACAAAGTACCTGATCAATGCAACCGGCCCTGCTTCGGCAGTGAAAGCAATGAAATCGGATCTTGTGAAAAATCTGGCAGAAGGAAAGCTCATCGAGCCAGAACCTGTCGGCGGGATCCGGATGGATACCCAAACCATGCAGGTAGTTACTTCCGGCAAGCCTGTCCCTCACTTTTACGTACTCGGCCACCTTTGTAACGGACTTTTACTCGACGTGAATGCGGTATGGTTCAATGTACGTACAATTGGCAGTCTGAGCCAGCACATTCTTAAAACCATTGTCAGTGAAAATCCTGCTTAAACTTTACGGCGAGCTGCTCCCGGTGATGGCATTTATCCCCATCGGATACTGGGTAAAGAAGAAATTCAATGTACAGGCCAAGTACATCAGCGGACCGCTGATCAAGGTACTGCTCCCGCTTGTCGTGTTTTTCAATGTACTGGACGCGGAAGCGCAGAAGCTTTATATTCTGCCGGTGATTACTTTCATCCTCGCATTGTCGATGAACCCGGTGGCGAATTTTGCCCACAAGAAATTCGCAAATGACATGGAGCCGCTGTTGTTGCGCAGCTCTTTTTCATTTTTCAACATCGCCTTTTTCGGCATTCCTACGATTACTGCATTGTTCGGCGAAAAGGATGTGAGCACATTGATCTGCATTTACCTGGGTTCCGCATTGTACGGGGATACCATCGGGTATTTTCAGGTTGCGAAAACCAAACTTTCCCGATCAGAAGCGATCAAAAAAGTACTGCAAATTCCGTTTCTGTACGTTTTTGTAGCAGCGATGATTTGCAAGGTACTGGAAGTGGAAACGCCCGAATTCATGAAAGCGCCCATTAAGGTAATCAGCTTCTGCGTGTCATCTGCTGGTATGCTCATCGTCGGTTTACAGCTCGCTGACGTGGATTTCAAAGAGCTCAAAGGCAAGCTTTACGCCAAACTTTTTGCATTAAGAACAGTCGCGGCCGCTCTGATCGTCGGTGCATTGATCCTGGCAGAATACCTGATCTTGAACCAGCTGGAAGATAAAGATTATAAAATGCTGGCGCTGGTACCGCTGTTTCCGGTGGCCGCCAATGTAACCGTGTTTGCATCCTTCCTGAAAACGGGCGAGTCGCAATCTGTGCTGCTTGTTTTCCTGTCGACAATCCTGTCGCTGGTGCTTGTTTCACTTGCGGTACTGTTCCTCTTCTAGGCGCCGCCGCTGCATGATCGTACGCGGCCGGATCGCAGAAAAGTAAACCCATGCGATAAAGAACAGCTGCAAAGGCATCCTGAACCACAGGTATCCCGGCCCGCTGCCGTCGTAAGTGGCTGTTTGCAGGTTAATGTGGTGCATTGCGCCGTAAATATTGGCCGGAAGTATCATTACAAAAAACACAATCAGCAGCCAGCCGGTTAACCTGGTGAATTTTGGTAAAAGCAGTCCGGCTGCGGCGGCAAGTTCCAGCACGCCCGTGATCCATACGAGCTCCCGCTTGAATGGCAGAAAGTCCGGCAGCATCATTTCCATTCCTTTTGTAAATCCGAAATGTGCGAGCCCGGTCACGATCAGCATCGCCGCCATCCCGATCTGCCCGGCGAGTGAGGGATCATAGTACCCGCGGGTTTTTCTCAAAATCAATAATGAAATTGTAAATACGACGATCAGAACTATCTCAGGCATATCGGTCCACGTTTTGTTTCCGTAAAGTTGCACCGCTGTGAAGTGCGATGAAATGAACCTGGGTTAAGAAATGCGTTTCCTGATGCGGCTGAGCGCCTGCGGGGTGATACCGATGTAGGAAGCCAGGTACTTACCCGGAATTTCCTGAATGAGCTTGGGCTGGTTGTCGAGTAAATGCAGGTACCGCTCTTCCGCAGTTTGTGTCAGGAATGCGAGTTCGCGTTCCGTTTTCTTTAAAAAAAGCTGCTCAGCCGCAAACCGCCCGATCCGGTTACCTGCGCTGGTACGTTCATAAACTTGCTGTAAATCGGGGTGACTAATGCGCCAGAGTACTGTTTTCGTCAAGGCCTGTATGTGAAAACCTGCCGGCTTCCGGGTAATGAACGAACTGTACCCGCTCATAAAATCGCCCGCGAACGCGAAGTCAAATGTGAGCTCTTCTTCATTTTTGTCAAGAAAAAACCGCACAATCCCCGACTCGATAAACGAAAGGTAATGCTCCACCTTTCCTGCTTTCAGCACCAACTCCTTTTTTGCAAATTCCTGTCTCACTAATCCGGCGGAAAATGCCTCCCATTCCAAGTCGGAGAGCGTTGTAATCTGTTCAAAATAGTTGCGGATCGCCTGCATTGGGGTAGGTAGCTTTTTTTAAATGAAAGATAAGCTGCGAAGCGGGTTAATGGCCGTTTTCTTTCAATTTGTCTATTTTTTATACAGATAATTAAAAAATTAATGGCTTTTCGGGGGCTGTTAATGATTTATTAACCATTTCTTAATAGCGCCCGCCTTTCTTTGGACCCAAGGTCAGGCCGACCAATCACCCTTATATTTTAACAATGAAAAGAACCCGGAGACGCACTTTCCCAGGCGGTACAACTGTGCGCAAACCTGTTGATCAGTCAAAAATGAAACTGGAACTAAACGGATAATATGGAAAATCAACTTTTATTAAAACGGGGAATTTTACAGAATTTCCAGAGAATACGCCGGTACTTATGCATTTGTCTGCTCCTCGCACTGCCGGTTGTTGCGGCAGCACAAAGCAGCGAAGTACAGATAGCAGGAGATGTCCGCGACGAGAAAAATATGGGAATACCTGGCGCGAGCATTGTTTTGCAGGGTACAACCAAGGGTACTACCACCGATGCAGACGGAAAATTCTCGTTCTCCGTGCCCAGGTCAGGTTCAGTTCTGATCGTAAGCTTTCTGGGCTATAAGCGCCAGGAAGTCACGGTGGGCAGTCAAACCAGCTTCACCATCAAAATGGAGCTCAGCACCGACGAGCTGAACGAAGTGGTCGTGGTTGGTTATGGTACCCAGCGCAAGCAGACACTCACCGGCGCCATTTCCAATATCGTCACCGAGCAGATCAAAACCACCACACATACCAGCCTTGCGCAGAGTTTGCAAGGTAAAGTAGCCGGTGTGCAGATCCGCCAGAACTCGGGCGAGCCGGGCTCATTCAGTACCAATATCAATATCCGTGGCTTTGGCGAGCCGCTGTATGTGGTGGACGGCGTTGCGCGCGACGGCGGTTATGAATTCCAGAAGATCAATCCCGACGACATTGAAAGCATTTCGGTGCTTAAAGATGCTTCTGCGGCGATTTTCGGTATTCGTGCCGGAAATGGGGTAGTGATTGTGACGACTAAAAAAGGCAAGCAGGGCAAGCCGCAGTTCAGCTACAATGCAGTGTACGGAAGGCAAAGCCCAACTGACGTTCCAACAATGACAAACGCGCTGCAATGGGCTGAAATGCGGAATGATGCGGCGAAGAACCTGGGCGAAAATCCGGTGTACTCTCCCGAAGAGATCGAGAAGTTTAGGACAGGCGCGCCGGGTTACGAGAGCACCGACTGGTACAAGGAAGTGCTCAACAAATCGGCCGGCCAGCAGCAGCATTTTATCTCGGCTTCGGGCGGCGAAGGTGCGGCGACCTACTTTGCGAGTTTCGGCTTTCAGAATGAAAACGGCCTGCTGAAAAGCAAGGATATGGGTTATAAAAAGTACACTTTCCGCACCAATGTGGGCATTGATCTGACCAAAAACCTGAAAGCGGATATTATCCTGTCGGGCTTGTTTGATAAACGTGACCAGCCGGGGGATAATTTTTTCAACATTTACAAAGGTACCCGCATTGCCCTCGCAACCGAAAAGCCTTACGCCAATAATAACCCGAGATACCCTTCCCTTTTGAGTGGCGGCTACAACCCGGTCGCACTGGCAAATGGCGATCTTACCGGATATAGCGAGGATGTGAACAAGTTCTTCCAGTCCACATTTGCATTGACTTACACGGTGCCATTTGTGCCGGGTTTGCGGGTAAAAGGTTTGGTGGCTTACGATAGCAATAATTACCGGAACAAATCGGTTTCGAAAAGCTATAATCTGTACACTTACGACGCTACGCTGGACAAATACATTCCCCACGCGCAGCGGAACCCGTCGCGGATCGGTAACAATTTCTCTGATAACAACCGCGTCACTTTCCAGGGGCAGCTGTTTTACAATACGGTGATTGCCAAAAATCATAACCTCGGTGCCACGCTCGTGTACGAACAGCAGGAATCAAAAAACCGCTGGGCGGGGCTTGGTCGCGAATATGCATTCTACACTAACGACCAGATTGACCAGGCGGGGCTTAATAACCAGACTACCAGCGGCTCAGAAAGCGAATACGCAAGCCAGTCGTACGTAGGCCGGTTGAATTACGATTTCAAGGAAAAATACCTGCTTGAAGTAGCTGCCCGCTACGACGGTTCTTACCGCTACCACCCCGACCGCCGCTGGGGATTGTTCCCGGTGGTATCTGCGGGCTGGCGCGTGACGGAAGAGGAGTTCATGAAAAAGATCCCATTCATTTCCATGCTGAAACTGAGAGGATCGTACGGTTTGGTGGGTGCTGATGCCGGCGCGCCATTCCAGTATGTACCCGGATTTTCGCTTACAGGCGGAGGAGGTTATGAATTTACCAATGGAAATTATACCACCGGCGCAGCTTCACCGGCGATCGTGAATGAAAAGCTGACCTGGTTCAAATCCAATATCCAGGATGTAGGTATCGATGTAGGTTTGTGGGACAACAAAATCGATTTCACATTTGATGTTTACCAGAGAGACCGCAAAGGCTTGCTGGCCAGGCGCAATGTTTCACTTCCCAATACATTCGGGGGTACTTTGCCGGAAGAAAACCTGAACAGCGACCGGGTGCGCGGGATTGAATTTTCAGCCAGCTACAATGGACAGATCCGCGATTTTAAATATGGCATTTCGGGCAACTTCAACTACGCCCGCACCATGAACCGCTATGTGGAAAGGGGCGATTTTCTGAGCAGTATGGACCGGTGGCGCAACGGCGCTGCCAACCGCTGGAATGACGTGGTTTGGGCGTATCAGCTCGAAGGTCAGTTCCAGAATGCCGACGAGGTCATTTATGCGCCTATCCAGAACGGTGACCTGGGCAATACCCGCGAGTTGCCTGGTGATTTCAGATACAAAGACGTGGACGGAAATGGCGTGATCGACGGAAATGATGCAATGCCGCTTTTCTTCGGTGGCGATCCTAAAATGTACTATGGTGTGACCTTAACCGCAGGCTGGAAAGGCTTTGATTTCACTGCATTGTTCCAGGGGTCGGGTAAATATAGTGTGCGTTTCAGGGAAGTGTATGCAGAGGTATTCGCATTCCGCGGCAACACACCCGAGTACTTCTACGACCGCTGGCATTTGTCGGAAGACAACCAATGGATCCCCGGCACCTGGCCTGCTTCCCGCTTCAATTACAATGTAGGCGCAATGTACGCGGAGAGCTCGGCATGGCGGAAAGATGCTTCCTACCTGCGGTTCAAAAGTGCGCAGCTGGGATACACTTTCAATCTCGGCTGGCTGAAAAAGATCGGGATCCAGGATGTGCGGATTTATGGAAATGCGCACAACATCTTCACCTGGGCTGATCCGTTCGTGAAGCCTTTTGACCCTGAAAAAATCGAAGGGTTGTTTGGCGCGGGACTTACTTACCCGGTGACACGCAGCTACAACTTTGGTATTAATGTTAAATTCTAACAGCGCTAACAATGAAAATGATTAAAAATATAGGGCTTCTGCTGGTCGTCTTTTTCGCATTAAGCTGCGGGAATGTGCTCGACAAGCAGCCGCTCGACAAGTTGCAGGGAGAAAACCTTTTCTCCAATCCTGAGGGTGTGAAGCTGTATATGGCCAACCTATACTATCAGTTGCCGATCGAGGATTTTACATTCTTCCGCCAGGGTTTCAACTGGAACACAGGCGATCCCAACAACGGCGGATTTGCCCCGGCGATGGTGACCGACGAAGCAGTACATACCGAGTTTGGCGACTTTATCGGAAATGAGGATTTTCAATGGTGGGACCAGGGTTACAAGCTGATCCGTGATACCAATATCCTCATTGACATTATCCCGACACTGGATATTACCGATGATGAAAGAAAGGCGCTGATCGGAGAAAGTTCGTTTATCCGTTCTTACGCTTATTTTGGTTTGGTAAAAAGATACGGCGGGGTTCCATTGATCACAGCTGTTCAGAAATATGAAGGTGACGTGGAAGCTTTGAAAGTACCGCGCAGCACAGAAAAGGAAACCTGGGATTTTGTGATGAAAGAATGCGATCTGGCCATTGCTAACCTGGCAGAATCTTGGCCGGGCGGCGAGCGGAGAGCAACCAAGTGGGTGGCTTATGCATTGAAATCACGGGCTGCATTGCACGCTGCATCTTTGGCAAAATACGGGGACAGGTCTCCATTGTCCGGTACTGCTGTAGACCAGAAGCTGGTGGGTCTTGACAAATCTGCCGCCGCTGAATTCTACAAAGCGGCAGCCGACGCGGCTGAGGCGATCATGAATTCCGGTAAATTCTCTTTGTTCCGGGCTAATCCGGCTACTCCGGAAGACGCGGCTAACAACTACCGGTTGCTTTTCGAAGATCCTAACAACGCGCCTGAGGAAGTCATTTTTATCAAAGGGTATGCAAGACCTGGTTCAGGCACAGGCCATAACTACGGGATCTGGTACCAGCCCAATCAAACCGCAAATGGCTGGCCGCACCCGGGCCGTATGAACCCGACCCTGGAACTGATGGACATTTATGAAAGCTACGACAAGCCGGGCGTAAGTGCACCGATCATGACCTCCGAAGCAGGCAACGATCTGACCGACTACAATGGATTCAATGCAGCCAAACAGTACAAGCGTTTTGAGGGGCCGAATGATATTTTCAAAGGGAAAGATGCGCGCATGTGGGCGACGATGATTTTGCCCGGTACCAACTGGAAAGGCCAGAAAATCATTATCCAGGCAGGTTTTATCAAGCCTGACGGCAGTCCGCAGATCATGGGAGGAGAGCCTTTTACAGTGAATGGAAAAACCTATTACACCTACGGAGCCGCCGACCGCACGCAATATTCGGGTTTTGATACCTGGGGTGGCAACAACACGCGTACCGGGGTAAGCTTCAAGAAGTTTTTGAATGAAGGCGTGAATGTGCCCCCTGGCTGGAACCAGAGCACTACTGATTTCGCCGATTTCAGGTATGCCGAAATCCTCCTGAACTACGCAGAGGCAATAGTGGAAAGTGGTACAGGCGATAAAGTGAAAGGTGCCAAAGCCCTCAACGATATCCGCCACCGCGCAGGCCACAAAACGGATATTCCGCTTACGATCGAGAATGTCATCCGGGAGAGAAGGGTAGAGCTGGCGTTTGAAAACAAACGTTTCTGGGATTTGATCAGAAGAAGGGAGTACCACACGACATTCAACAATACGATGCGTCACTCCATCCTGCCCGTACTCGACCTGCGTGCTACGCCTGCAAAATACATTTTCATCCGCACCAACGTAGCCAGAAGCAACCCATCAACCTTCGACTACAAGCAGTACTACCGCTACATTCCTGGGATCGGAGCAAATGGACTGGTGCAGAATCCGCAGTATTGAGTTAGCTGTTAGCCTTTAGCTATTAGCTCTTGGCTTTTAGTAATCCAAATTATTATAGATACTGTTTTTTAATAACCCTATGAGCCAACAGCTAATAGCTAACAGCCAATGGCCAAAAGCAAAAACAAATGAAAAATCTAGCATTTTATTTCATCTCCCTGCTGCTGCTCGCTTCTTGCAGCATCGACAACTATCCTGCGCCGGATGCGCAGTTGTTTGGGACTATTCTGGATATTGACACCAATGAGCCGGTGGAGCAGGATATCATTCGCGGCAGCGCCATTGAGTACATTGAGCACGGATATGCCTCGCAGACGAAGCAATTGATGATATTTAAGAACGATGGTTCGTACCGCAACAATCTGATTTTTTCAAATACCTACACCATTGCGCCGGTGCGCGGCAACTTTGTGCCGCTTACCCCGCAAGAGGTAACTGTGAATGGAGAAACGAAGCTGGATTTCAAGGTACAGCCTTACATTCGGATGAAGAACGCCAAAATTGAGAAGGTGGGATCCAAAGTAGTAGCCAGCTTCAAATTGCAGCAAACCGTGATCAACAATGTGCGCAAGATCGGCTTGTACGCACATCCTGAACCCTCAGTAGGAGAGCCAATGCGCACTGCGCTGGTTGAGCAGGAAATCAACGGAGCAGTAGATGCGAACAAGGTCTACACCCTCGAACTCGATGTCGCCGCCAACAGCAATGTCCTGAAAACAGGCAACCAATACTTCTTCCGCATCGGAGCCATCATAGACGCGCCCGAGTCGAAGTTCAATTACGCCAAGGCCGTGCGGCTGGGGTTGTGATGCTGGCTTTGTCACCCTGAGTACGCCCCCTTTTTGTGCCTGAGCGGCTCCCGCCTTTGTCACCCTGAGCGGACCGGGCCGCCGGGCGGTCGAAGGGAAGTAGCGCAGTGCCCGCCCTTCGACCGCCCGGCGGCCCGGTCCGCTCAGGGTGACAAGGTCTAGTGGGCTCAGACTGATAAAAAAAGGTACTCAGGGTGCCAAGGCTTTGACACACTCGCACAAACACACAAACCAAAAATTCAAAAATTAACAGAATAAACCAGTAACAAATGAGACTATTCCTAATCCCTTTTTTACTCTTAACGCTTGGCTGTGCGGCCAGTAATGATGATGGGCCCGGCACACCGCCGGCTCCCGTTGAAGAAGTCAAATACGACACGACCGGCGTTCTTTTTAAAAGCTACAAAGGACTTGTGATGGCGGGGTATCAGGGCTGGTTTACGGCTGAGGGTGACGGGGCCGGGCGGGGGTGGCACCATTATCAGAAAAACGGCAGGTTTGAGCCGGGATTTGCTTCCATTGATTTCTGGCCGGATGTGACTGACTATTCCAAAACCTATAACACTGCATTCAAATACGCGAACGGGGAAGCTGCAAAAGTGTACAGCCCCTACGATGAAGAAAGTGTCGATTTGCACTTTAAATGGATGAAAGAGCACGATATCGACGGGGTGTACATGCAGCGGTTTGTGAGTGAGGTAAAAGGAGAAAGCGGCAAAAAGCACTTTAACAAAGTCCTCGCCAACGCATTGAAAGCTTCTAAAAAGTACGGCCGCGCGATCAGCATCATGTATGATCTCAGCGGCTCTGTTTCGGCGGATATGGATTTCATAGTGAAGGATTGGGAGGAGCTGCAAAAGCTGTTCAACCTGTTTGACAACAAACAAAATCCGACTTACCTGCGCCACAACGACCGGCCACTCGTCGCAATCTGGGGCGTAGGGTTCAATGATGGCAGGAAATATACCATTGCCGATATTCAGAAGCTTGTTGAAAAAATAAAAGGTCCGACCAAGAAAGCGTCGATCCTGCTGGGAGTACCTTACTTCTGGCGCACGCTGGGAAATGATACCGAGAACTCGCAGCTGCTGCACAAGGTCATTAAAAGCGCCGACGTGATCATGCCTTGGGCGGTAGGCAGGTACAATGCGGCTTCCTACACGCAGGTGGCAGGTACGCAGCTGCCGGCGGATATTACCTGGTGCAAAACCAACAACATTGACTACGCGCCGCTTGTTTTTCCGGGGTTCAGCTGGGGTAATCTTAAAAACGATAAATCGCTGTACAACCAGATCCCGCGCGCCAAAGGAGCGTTTTTATGGCAGCAGATCGCCGGTGCAAAAATGTCCGGTGCGGAGGCTTTGTATGTTGCCATGTTCGATGAGGTAGACGAGGGTACTGCCATTTTCAAAACCAAAAAAGAAGGCGAAACCCCGCTGAATGCAGATGGTAAATTTGTGGGCATTGAAGCCGATCTGGCAACGGATTACTACCTCTGGCTTACCGGTCAGGGAGCTAAATGGTTTCATGGCGCAGGCGGATACAATGCCAGCAAGCCCGAACGCAAACCCTAGCAAGCGCATTTTCACTTCTGAATTCTGGATAAAATTCTTTTTCTTAGGTCAACCATTCTAATGAAAAGATGAGATTTCAGCTGCTTGCATTTGCATTGATCCTGTTTTTAAACCATCATATAACAGCCCAGAAAACGCCGCCTAGCCGGGTGATTACCTACCGTAACCCCGTGATCGCCGGCGACTTTGCTGATCCTTCGGTGATCAGGGTGGGGGATACCTATTATGCAGCCGGTACCTCATCCGAATGGGGGCCGGCTTATCCTGTTTACAGTTCCAAAAACCTGGTCGACTGGGAGTATGTGGGACCTGTTTTTGATGAACTTCCTGCATGGACAATGGGCAGCTACTGGGCGCCCGAGCTCTTTTTCCGGAACGGGACCTTTTACGTTTACTATACAGCCCGGCGCAAGTCCGATCAGAAATCTTTCATCGGCGTAGCGACTACAAAGGATTTGAAGAAAGGTTTTAAAGACCACGGCTTGCTGCTTGAATGGACCAACGAGGCAATCGACGCATTTATCGTGGAAGACAAAGGCCAGCTTTATCTGACCTGGAAAGCCTACGGGCTCGACAAGGACAGGGGCATTGAGATCCTCGGTGCCGAACTTTCGGCGGACGGATTGAAGGTGACCGGTAAGGAATTCAGCCTGATCAAAGCCGATCCTACTGGCTGGGAAAGCGGCGGGGCCGAAGGGCAGGCGATTTTTAAACGAGGCAATTACTGGTATATGCTCTACTCGGGCAATGCATGCTGCGGCGAGAAATGCGACTATCAGGTCGGGTTTGCGCGGGCTGAAAACCTCAAAGGGCCTTGGGTGAAGTACCCCGGAAATCCTGCCCTTTTTGGTGATGAAACCTGGAAATGTCCCGGTCACGGAACAATGGTGGTCACGCCCGATAACCGCTACTTTTACTTGCACCACGCCTACAATGGTGTCGACTTTACTTTTGCGGGCCGGCAGGGTGTGTTAAGCGAGCTGGTGTTTGACGAGGCTTCCAAATGGCCGGCTTTCCGCTATGGAAAAACAACGCCCGCTCAGGCAGAAGCGCCTTCCTCGGCCACTGTGATCCTCAATCCGAGCTTCTCGCTGGACTATGAACGCGATACTTTGCAGGCGCCGTGGGTCTATGACGTGCATTTCCCCAAACCAGCCTACGCCGTGGAGCGCAGCGCATTGCGCATTGATAATACCAACAAAGGAGCAGCAGGCAACTTCCTCGGAATGGTCCTGAAAAAAGGCAGCTATACCTTTTCGGCCGAGGTAGGGCTCAATGAACTGATGCAGCACATCGTGTTGTACGGCGATGCTGAGAATGCGATAGGGCTGGGCGCACGGGACGAGATGCTGGAAGTGTGGAAGATCCGTGACGGAAAGCGCCAGGTGATCAAGTCGCAGGCTATTCCCGAGCGGTTCAAGTACATCGACCTGAAACTCAACAGCCGGTTCGGGAGGTTTTATGAGTTCAGCTGGGAGATCAAGGGCCAGAAAATCGACTCGCTGGCCAGTACCGTTACCATGGAAGCACCCTGGCTGCCGCGCTGGGACCGCGCGCCGCGTGTGGGGGTAAGTGTGTCGGGTACAAGTCCGGGCAAAAGCGAGATCAAGGCAATCCGGATGAAATACGATTAAGAGTGCAATACTTCGGGCATATCCTTGCTGAACTCCTCGCCGTAAATCCTGCTGTACTCGCGGGCGAAGTTTTCGAGGGTGGTCTTGGCCAGTGAATGTTTGCCCAAATGCGCCAGCGCCTTGCATTTCAGGATCATAGCCTCTTCATTCACGGGATCGAAATAGAAAATGTAGTTGGCGAGCCGGATCAGGAACTCGGGATCGTCGGCCATGTTGACAGACCCGGCATACCGCAGGTAAGCATCGACGATTTCATTCGATACCTCCGATTTGAAGCTGTCCAGCCACTCATATTCCAGGTTGGAAAGGAAGCTTCCGCGCTTCGTAATGTTTGCCAGCCGGGTAATTTCGTGTTTGTTCAAAATGCGCTTTCCCGATACCAGGGCAAGGTATTCGGCGTAATCTACGCGTGTGATATCGTAATCTACATTCAGTCGCCAGTAGCCTGTTTCTTTCGAGATCACAGCGCTTTTCAGCTTTTCCAGTACTGCTTTCAGCTTGGCGATATTCACAGACCGGTTGTTCCGCGCGCTGTCCGCTGACTTATCAAACCACAATAATTCCTTCAATTTCTCTGAACTGATCCCTTCCCGGCGTGTAGAGTAAAGCAGGAGAACCAGAAACAGCTCTTTCAGCAAAGGCGTAAAAAGCTTGGTGATTTCCCTACCGTCTTCATCAAAAAGTTGCAGGTTACCAAACAGGAAAATGCTGTTTTGAAGCGGAATGGGGCTGAATTCCTGAGTAGGCGCGACTTCAATCTCAGGAACAGAATCAACAGTAACAGCATGATCGGCATTCGCCGGGATAGCCGGCTGTATACGCTTTTTGTTTTTGAAATAAATGAATGCAAGAACCAGAGCAATAGCGCCGGCTAGCAGGGCGAGCAGACCAGCGCCGGAAAAACCCGGCGACTTTTCGCCAGCCTCCTGGATTGTAGGACCGCTGCCTGGCAATGGCGGCGAGTAAAGCGAGTAAATGGAAGCCACAGTCTGGTTCCGATCGTTTTTGTGAAGCGTGACCGCTACAAAACGACAGGTATGTTTATCATAAAAAAGATCTGCATAAGAACCTGTGTCCAGAAACTGAAACGGGATTTTGGAACCCACAGCTTCGTAGTCCGGTGTTTTGAACGAGCCCCGGATCAGCTGCATTTCGGTCTGAAATTTGTCTTTCGGGAAGATCAATGCATAGTAATTATCCTCTTTTTCATTGATCACCATAGAATTGGCAAACACAAAATCCTCGCCCGGCGTGGGGAGCTGGTAAATCCGCCTGAACGATTGATCGCGCACATTGAAATACAGCAAATCATACCAGTTACGCGGATTGAGTACCTGCTTGCCGGTAGTGCTGCCGTAACCGCCGATCAGGTAAGCTCCGCCTTCCGTACGCCCCAAAGCAGCCAGGTACCTTGGATTAAATACGGTATCTCTCTTCGTGAGATCGGCCCAGCTGCTGCTTTTCAGATCATACTTCTGAATGTTGGCTTTGTATTCAAGATGCCCGTAGCCGCCCAGCATATAAATGGACGAATCCAGCGGGTTGAAAAACTTGTTGGCGTGAAGAAAATGCGTTTTCTGTGACGAATCAGCCACATTCCGGTTCCAGGTACCTGTTTTAAGGTCAAATGCAGTGACCTGTTTTTCATTGATAAACAGGTTGAAAATCTGGTTTTTCGATTTATCAAAAAGTACCTGGTTATCCATAAAAAACGACTGTGCTGGATAGGAGCGGTAGCTAACCGCATCTGTGGCCACCCGGTAGCTGACGAGCGTATCTTCACCCACCACAAACACCGTCCCCGATTCCTGGTCGCAGGTAACCCTGGCGGGACCCTGCAATGTGAAAGTGCGCAGCGGCTGCCAGTCGTAATGCATTTTCTTGATCCACAACGGGTTGGTAGCCAGTCCGTCCTTGTGGCTGACTATTTCACCCGCCTTGCTTTCCTTCATTTCGTCCAGCGGCCAGTGGTATTTGAGCGCTCCATTGTCGGTCAGCTGCACGTTCCGGATTTTCATCGGGGGCACGTCCGTCGTGTTGAAGTTCTTGTACCGCGTGGCGCCGAAAAGTATTTTGAAGCAGGAGGTAGGATTGACAGTCAAAGCGTGCCTGAAAGTCCTCGTTCCGGAGATCAGCCTGATTTCCTTTTGACTGCTGCTGTAAATCAGACGGATCCGGTTCCATTTTTGAAAAAGATCCTGCTCGGGAATATCAAATGCAATGGTGGAAAAGCGGTCGCCTGTAACCACTTTGAAATGCTGCGTTACGGCGTCCGAGTTATCGTAAAGAATGTCGATGTTACGGTTGTTATCGTCGATCAGCCTGACAATGTAGCCAAAGTAGTTTTTCTTGTCGGGCAGGAATGAGAGTTCAAATGAAAGCTCGAAATCTCCCTTGAAACAAAAGTTACTTCCGGGACTCAGGTCCAATCCTGTGCGCTTGTCCTGCACGGACTCGAAACTTTCAAATCCAAGCCCGTAAGCCTGCCCTTGCGCGAAGACTGCCGGACTTGAAATGCAGGTAAGCAGCAGAAAAACGCAGAAAAGCATGGTTCTCCTGCGGGTAATCGAGGGGTGTCTGATGAAGTGGAAAAGGGTTTTCAAATAAATCTCAAAAAGCGGGTTATACAGGAGCTGTTAAGCAAATATTAAGCTTTTTTTAAGTGCGATTTACTTAATTCGCTTCTCAAAAACGCCGTTGCGTTCGTTCCGGAGAACGAATTTGCATTATTATTTAAATTTAAATGAATTTATGCTGATTAAACAGTTTGGCCTTCTCGCTTTTGCGCTGTTACCCTTTTTCCCGCTTCAAGCACAGAAGAAAAATCCGGAAGCAGGCGCCGGCAATCTCCAATATATAGATCCCCGGATTGGTAACGTTGGGCAGCTGCTCGAACCGACACGTCCAACTGTTCAGCTGCCTAACCAGATGATCAGAATGGCGCCGATCCGCGCCAATTACCTCGACGATCAGATTTCTAGTTTTCCATTAACCATTGTGTCCCACCGGCTCGGGGAAGCATTTTCTATAAAACCTTTTATAGGCGATGTAAATGCAAAAAGCTGGGATAAAAAGCTGGCTTACGACCACGACCTGGAAACGATCCGGCCCTGGTTTTACTCGACGTATTTTGTAGATGACGAAGTAACAGTTTCCTATGTGCCCGGCAAAAAGACTGGGATTTTCCGCTTTCAATTTCCGGCCAATGCGACTAAGAGCCTGTTACTTGGCTTGTATAACGGAGCCGGAAGCTGGGAGTTTCTGAATGAACGGGAGGTAGTGGCAACCGAACTGTACCACGGGATGAAAATCCATTTATACGGGGTTTTCAATGAAGCCGGCAATGTGGTTACCGGAATGGGAGACAAGCTGGGCGCCGCCCGGAAGGTGGAAGGGAAGGGTGCACGTGCCGCCATTCATTTCCCGAAAAGCGATAAAGAAATAGAACTGAAATATGCGATCTCGTTCGTGTCTGCCGATCAGGCGAAGAAGAATTTTGAGAATGAGCTGAAAGCCGCTGATTTCGAAACCCTCAAAAAGCAGGGAGAGGGTGCCTGGGAGAAGGTGATCGGACAGATACAGGTTCAAGGCGGTACCGAGGCGCAAAAACGCAGCTTTTATACCGCATTATACCGGACTTACGAGCGGATGGTCGACATTTCGGAAGACGGGAAGTATTATAGCGGGTATGACAACAAGGTACATCACGAGAACCGTACTTTTTACGTAGACGACTGGATGTGGGATACTTACCTGGCGCACCATCCGCTCCGCACCATTCTCAACCCTGCCCAGGAAGAGGATATGCTGCAATCTTTTGTGGATATGTACAAGCAAAGCGGCTGGATACCACAGTTCCCGGTTTTGTTCGGCGATAATCCCTGCATGAATGGGTTCCACTCTTCCATTGTGCTGCTCGACGGCTACAAGAAAGGACTGCGCAATTTTGAAATCGAAAAAGCCTACGAGGGAATGGTGAAGAATGCGAACGAGGGTACCATGCTGCCCTGGGTGAATGGGCCGAAATGCGAGCTGGATGACTTTTACCTTAAAAACGGCTACTATCCTGCGCTTGGAAAAGGCGAAAAGGAAACCGTGAAGCTTGTTACCCCATTTGAAAAGCGCCAGTCGGTAGCTGTGACGCTGGGCGGTGCTTACGACGACTGGGCTGTGGCGGAATTTGCCGCTGCATTGGGCAAAACACAGGATCAGGCGGTTTTCAGCAAACGCGCTTTGAACTACAAAAACCTTTGGCACAAAGAGCAGATGATGTTTATTCCCAAAGACCGCAAAGGCAATTTTATCAAAATCGATCCCAAGTTCGATGGCGGAATGGGCGGCCGGGAATATTACGACGAAAACAACGGGTATACTTATAAATGGCAAGTACAACATGATATCCCGGGATTGATCAGCCTCATGGGCGGCAAGCAAAAGTTTGAAGCCGAGCTGGATCAGCTGTTCCGTGAAGATCTGGGAAGAAGCAAATACGAGTTCTGGGCCAAGTTTCCCGATGCGACGGGCAATGTGGGCCAGTTTTCAATGGGGAATGAACCGAGCTTTCACATCCCTTATTTATACAACAGTACTTCTCCCTGGAAAACCCAGAAACAGATCCGGTTTTTACTCGATGTATGGTTTAAAGACAATATTTTCGGGATACCCGGCGATGAAGACGGCGGCGGTATGACGGCATTTGTGGTATTCTCGTCTATGGGCTTTTACCCGCTCACGCCCGGCAAGCCGGAGTACACGATCGGTAGTCCGCTTTTTGAGAAAACAACCATTGACCTGCAAAACGGAAAGCAGTTCACGGTGCTCGCTAATGGAGCTTCTGTCGTGAACAAGTACATTCAGAGCGCGAGGTTTAATGGAAAACCTTTGAACAAACCTTCGTTTACACATACCGAATTAATGGCCGGCGGTACCCTCGAACTCGAAATGGGACCGAAACCTAACAAACAATGGGGGCTGGGGGATTAATCATCTCCTGAGTTCGACCGGTCGGCTGATCGTTTCCTTTCCATTGTCAATGCGGATGAAATAACGTCCGCCGGGAAGTGACGATAAGTCGACCGTTTCGGAGGTTTTCAGGAGCTGAACCTCTTTATCGACCAGCTTTTTTCCTTCCATTGTAATAACCGAGATCCGTCCGGGTGTCCCGGTTTGTTCGGGGAGCAAGGTGATGTGTACGGTATTTTGTGTTGGGTTTGGATATAAATAGGGGTCCGCAGCGTCAGGAAAAGTCACTGTTACAATCTTGCTTAATGCAAAATCCTGGTCTGTCTCTACGGATTTGAGGCGGTAATAATTCTTCCCGGCCGCCGGGTACAAGTGCCTGAGCTCGTAGTAAGGCTTCTGGGCAGCTTCCATGCGACCTGCCGGCTCAAATTTCTTTCCGTCGGTGCTGTGTTCTACCACATATTCGAGCATATCCACTTCGTCTTCCACCTGCCATTTCAGCTTCACCGCATGTTCCTCCTTGTCAGCTTCAAAGCTTACCAGCGTCACAGGCAACAAGCCGGAAGTAGCAATGCGTACGACACCGAAAATGGAAGTTAACCAGCAGCTTTCGTATTTATCTACATACATGGCGCCGCTTAGATTTTCATAAGGCATTTCCACCTCCATATTTTCCCAGGAGCCATCTTTGAAGCGATAAATGGAAGATTGGGAACCAGTCTCGAGAACGTAGGGTGTCCCGTTTGGCGCGAGTGCCAGGGTGTAGGGGGAGTTGATCGGAGAGTTGTTACGATCATAAACTGTCCAGCTGCTGCCGTTGTAGCTTGCCACTGAGCTGATTCCGGTATTGCTGTCAAGCTGACGTAGCCATATCGTACCATTTGTCGCCAATTCCAGCTGATATATGAAATTCTGAATGCCAGGTTGGGTGTTGTGGCTGATCGTCTCATAATACGAGGGATTTTCCAGATCAGTTACTACAATCCTGTTGCTACCATCATTTGAGTCAGATATGAGTGTCCAGACCTTTGTTCCCGAAACTTTTACCTGAATAATGTATTCATTTGGGGCGAAGTACCGGTGCTGCATGACATATCCATTCTTTTCCCAGAAAATCTGCTGCGAACTCCACGCAACTTTTCCATCGGGATCGAAGTCCTGCACATTTTCATAAAACTGGACTACGGTAGATTCCCCCGTCAGGTCCTCATTCACTGGACGCGACCACCTTACCGCATTGTAAGTGCCTCTGCTCATAAACTGGACCATCTGGTTTTTATCCGAATGCACCGAACGCGGCAACATACCCGAGCCGATCAGTCCGTCCGAAGTGTTCCGGTTGAAAATCTGGTAGTCGAGGTTGATCGGGTGCATACGTATGTATCCTGTGCCCGGTATTTCAAACCAGACATATTTGTTGGATACAGCCATATTCTGCGAAAGGGTACCAAACAGTTTGGCGTCGGTTGCAGTCAGGAAGGTGATCTTATCCGGCAACTTCGTGCTGCCGATTGTGAGTGTCATGACGTAGCTTGTAAGCGGTATTTCAGGGTACATGAGCCGGTTATCATTCCATTCTTCCACTTTCAGGTATAAGGTTTGATTGGCAGGAAGATCTTTGAAAAAACCGGTTGGCTCCTGCTCCTTCACAGTAATCGGACTACTGAAATCACTGTTATCATCAATCGTAACGCGCACGTGCGAAATCGGGTCCAGCATCGAATAGAAGTAGGGAAACGAAGTCAGGGTTTGCTGACCGTTCCAGCCGGCGGGAAGGATGAGGCCGTTATAGGGACTTACATTCGGAAGAATGAAGGAATGATCTGACCAGCTCCCTTTTTCGCTCCCATTGACCGCTCTTACCCGCCACCGCATGGGCATTCGGTACGGGATTGTAAAGCTGAAATCCGTCGTAGGGATCGTCTGATTTACGATCGCATTATTAAAACCAAGGTCGAGGGCATGCGAAATCTGGATCTCGTAACCGGAAGCGCCTGCTGCTGCATTGAAAATCAGCTGAACTGAGCTGCCGGTTTCCGTTCGCATGTCACTGCCGAGTGGCGCGGTGATGACGGGCGTGCCGATGTTTTTTGGCGTAATGGATAAAATGGAAGTCGCTGACCAATCGGAAGCCCCGAGCGCATTGACAGCTTTTATCCTGAAATAATACCCGGTACCCGCAACAAGCTGGCTCGTTTCAAATCCATTAAATGGAAGTTCGGTGATCGTTTCGCCTGAAAAATCCGGGTTTTGTGAAATGCTGAGTTGGTAGCTGGTAGCAGATAAAATGGGATCAAAAGTGAAGAAATCCTGCTGCCCTGCATTGTAAGCAGGTTGCAGGCTCACCTGCTCAGGGGCAGATCCAATGCTTGTAAAGTGACCTGCCGCGTGCAGCATCATAATTTCACGGGACAAGGGATGAAATGTATTTTCGCGACTGTTGCAGTAGCTCATAATGGAGCTTACCTGCAACATTTCCAGTGACTTATCGTAGCATCCGTACTCTGGCGCGCTGCAATAGTCGATCGGCCCGCCGGGCCAGTTGCAGCTGTGCGTATGTGGAGAACTGAAATTGTGGCCGAGCTCGTGCGCCAGCACCTGCGGCGAGTATAATGGAGATACGCTCTCCACTCCCGACAGGTATGCGATGCCGCCGAAGCCGTTATTTGGCTTGGTATAAAGGTAAATGTGTTTGTCGAAGCCGAC
Organism: Dyadobacter sp. HNCC25DJ183; assembly: GCF_056895175.1. Taxonomy (NCBI): domain Bacteria; kingdom Pseudomonadati; phylum Bacteroidota; class Cytophagia; order Cytophagales; family Spirosomataceae; genus Dyadobacter; species Dyadobacter sp. HNCC25DJ183. The sequence continues at coordinate 260,356 of NZ_JBXHAP010000004.1, read as the reverse complement.
TGCAAGTGGCATTTGGTTGATGCGTGTCAGCCAAACGCCGGAATCGTTGATTCCCCTGAACGGATCCGGTTCATCGGGCTTCCAGATCCTGATCACGCTCACTACCAGCCGGGTATTGATTTCGGCTTCATAGATCTTTGAACACCAGGAAACCATTTTCAATACATCGCGGCGGATTGCGGCAGTATCTCCGGCAAACTCAGCGTAAGTATCCGAGTCGATTTCGACAGCCAGCCGGCAAATGTTCATGTTCGCATTCGCGCGCGCGCGCATCAGCCCGGGCGACTGGCGCATCAGGTTCAGCAGGCTGTCTGTTTCCCTCGAAGTTTCTTCTGTGGTACCGCAGGAAACATCCTTAGTTTGCGCCGTAACCACAATGCTGCTTACCAGGAAAAATGTTGTTAGTAGAATTTTTCGCATAGGGATTTGGAAGTTTCCCATATGACCCTGAAAAGAAATCGCCCGCTGCCTGAGCGGCGCGGGCGATCTGAAATTTAGAATGCGCTGGTTTACAAATGGTCCAATATTTCTCCCAATCTTTCCAGCTGCATGAAATTGGCGTGTTCCAATGTGTGTTCGTAGTGCTCGTGGTGCCAGGTTACGTGAAAAGGAATGTGCGCCGCAAAGCCTCCGAGTTCGAGTACGGGCAGTACGTCCGATTTGATTGAATTTCCCAGCATCAGAAAGTTTTCGGGGCGGCAATCCAGGTGCCTGATCAGCTTGCTGTAATCCTGTACCCGCTTGTCGCTCATGATTTCAATGTGGTGAAAATATTCCAGCAGACCCGATTTCTGTAATTTTCGCTCCTGGTCGAGCAGGTCGCCTTTTGTTGCTACGATGAGCCTGTACCTTCCCTTGAGGGTTTCCAGTACATGCTGCACATCTTCCAGCAGCTCCACGGGTTTGTTGAGCATTTCCTGGCCGAGCGCGATAATGTCCCGGATGATCTCCATACTCGCCGTGCCTCCTGAAACATTGTACGCCGTTTCGATCATGCAAAGCATAAAACATTTGATTCCGTAACCATAAAGCGGCAGGTTTTTGACCTGCATTTTATAGAGTTCCTGTGAAATGGAATGCTGCGGAAGAAAGTCTTCCAGCATCGTGCAGAATTGCTGCTCTGTTTCCTGAAAAAACGGCTCATTAACCCACAAAGTATCGTCAGCGTCGAATGCAATGACCTTGATATGATTCTTCATTGTAATGTTTAAATTTAAGCCGCAAAAATCAGCCGCCTCGCCGGCAGGGAAAAGGACATTTGTCCCAATTGACTTAAAAAATGCTGCGTACCAATCTCACGTTTTTATCGTACATCGAATCACTTTTCGATAACCCGCAGAACAGGCAACATATCGCTTTGGAAGTATTCCCCAGAAAGGCGGCGATACTCAGCAAGGGAAGTGTTACTAAGAAGGTGTTTTTTGTAAAAAGCGGTGTTACCAAGTGCTTTTTAAGCGAGGAAAACGGGAAAGATTACATCGTCGAATTTTTGGGTGAAGGCGAGATCGTCGGCGAGATCGAGGCGATCAAGGATTCGGTTTGCCTGTGCAACATCGAAGCGATCACGGAGGTACATGCCTATGCATTGACTGTGAGCTACTTTAACGCGCTTTTGGAACAAAATCAAAAATTCAACAGGCTATTACTGGAAGAAATGGCCGAGCGGATCATCAACACGAGCAGCCGGTCGTCGGCACAGCAGCTTTACACCATGGAGCAAGGCTTGAAAAAGCTGCTTGAATTTCAATCCGGACAAAAAACAGCGCTCTCCAAGGAAGACATGGCGAGTTACCTAGGTATTACGGTGCGGAGCCTCAACCGCGCATTGAAGTTGCTGCAGTAACTTCTGCGCATTTTTATATTATCTTTCAAAATTCCTTTGCCCGATTCCTAAACCTGAATATGTCCCGCAAGTTCCTTTACCTTTTACTGGTTATCGTGCTTTTTACGCGATGTACCCGCACGCAGAAATTCAGCGCCAGCCAGCAGACAGCGGTTTCGCAAACCTCCGGCCAGGCCCTTTTTACTTCCAACTGCGCGTCCTGTCACGCACTCGAAGCCGAGGAAATCGGTCCGCGGCTCGGCGGGATCACAAGTCTGTTGCCGGCCGATCAGCTGACGGCGTTTATCAAAAATCCTGCCGCATTCATTGAAAAAGGCGACAAGCGCGCAATCGCCCTGTCGGCGCGCTACAAGATGGTCATGCCGCCATTTGATTTTTTGAAAGATGACGAGATCAAATCGATACTGACCTACCTGGACCAGGAAAGCAAGTCACGCGACCTGAAACCGCTGGTAGTAGATACCGATGAAATAGCTCCCAAACCGGAGCGACTGGCTGCGCCGATTACGAAATCAAGCCTGAAAGTAGAGCTGGAAGATTTTGTCACCATGCCGTTTTCAAGTGAAAAAATGCCGCGTACCCGCATTGCGACGATGCGTACTTCGCCTGCGGGAGACGGAAGTTTGTATGTGAGTGACCAGCGCGGATTCATTTACCGGATCGCCGGTGGTCAGGTAAGCGAATTCATGAACATCCGTCCGCTGGTTGACAACTTCATCAATGAGCCCGGGTTGGGTACTGGTCTGGGCAGCTTTGCATTTCATCCCGACTATCTTAAAAACGGCCTCATTTACATCACCCACACCGAAGCATTTAAAGGTAAAGTTGCCCACAATGTATATAACGATACCATCAAAGTAGCGATGCAATGGGTTATTTCGGAATGGAAGGTGGACGATGTGAAAAGCCCCGTTTTCAATGGAAAAAGGAGGGAACTGTTGCGGATCAATGTGCCGGGGGCTGTTCACGGCGTACAGGATATCGGCTTTGTTCCGGGCGTTGCAAAAAGCAGCCCGGAGTACGGACTTTTATATATAGGTATCGGCGACGGTTCGTCCACGATCAGCGGTTACCCGCAGCTTTGTCACACCTTGAAATCGCCGCTCGGCACGATTCTCCGCATTGATCCGCTTGGGAACAATAGCAAAAACGGCAGCTACGGAATTCCGAAGGATAACCCGTTTGTACGAGAAAAAGGGGAAGGTATTTACACTGAAATATACGCTTACGGATTCCGGAACCCGCACAGAATGGCTTGGTACGATGGAAAACTGTTTAGTGCGGAGGTGAGCGAGTCTAATTTTGAGGAGATCAATGTGGTGGTACCCGGCGGGGATTACGGCTGGAATGTCCGCGAAGGTAATTTCGGGATTTCGTTTAAAGATCTGAAAAAAGTATATAAAGTAACGGAGCCCGATACGCTGAAATACATTCGTCCATTTGCGTTGTACGATCACTATGATGGCAGCGCGATCAGCGGCGGTTATGTATATGAAGGCAAGCTGAATGCCTTGAAAGGCAAGTACATATTCGGTGATATTGTGAGTGGGAAACTGTTTTTTGTAAATGTGGATAAAAACCTGAGTGATCCTTCCGTGTACGAACTGACGGTCACATATAAAGGCAAGGATACCAGCCTCACTGAACTCACAGGCGCCAAACGTGTGGATGTAAGGATTGAATACGACCGTCAGACTGGTGACATGTATATCATGACCAAGCCCGACGGGAAGATCAGGCGGGTGGTGAATGCAACTTTATAAGTACGCAGCAACTGGTGGGCTGCTATACAAATGATGATTTAAAAAGAACATTGTAATGAAAATCAAAAGCTACGAATTGTTCCAGGTACCGCCGAGGTGGTTGTTTTTGAAAGTAGAAACCGACGAAGGTATCATCGGCTGGGGTGAACCCGTGATAGAAGGAAAAGCGGCTACCGTGAAAGCGGCCGTGATCGAGTTGATGGACACATTGATCGGTAAAAATCCGCTTGACATTGAAGAGCACTGGAATACTATGTACCGCGGCGGCTTTTACCGTGGCGGGCCTATTCTGATGAGCGCGATTGCGGGAATTGATCAGGCACTGTGGGATATCAAAGGTAAGTTTTACGACGCGCCTGTGTATGAGCTCCTTGGCGGTAAATGCAGGGATAAGATCAAGGTATATTCCTGGATCGGCGGCGACAGGCCTGCGGAAGTAGCAAGTGCCGCTCAGGCTGCCTTTGACATTGGTTTCAAAGCGATCAAAATGAATGGAACCGATGAAATGCAGTACATCGATTCATACGAAAAAATCGACCTGGTACTGCGGCGTGTGGCTTCCATTCGCGAGGCAGTTGGCTATGGACTGGATATCGGCGTTGATTTCCACGGCAGGCTGCACAAGCCTATGGCAAAGGTACTGGCCAAAGAGCTGGAACAGTTTCGCCCGATGTTTATCGAGGAACCTGTACTGCCCGAAAACAATGAGGCGCTACGCGAGATTGCGCAGCATACCTGTATTCCGATCGCTACCGGCGAGCGGATGTTCAGCCGCTGGGACTTCAAAAACCTCCTCATGGACGGATATGCGGATATTATCCAGCCCGACCTGTCGCACGCAGGAGGAATAACCGAATGTAAAAAGATATTGTCCATGGCAGAAGCATTCGATGTAGCCGCTGCGCCGCACTGTCCGCTCGGGCCGATTGCACTGGCTGCCTGTTTGCAGGTAGATGCCACCTGCCATAATGCATTTATCCAGGAGCAAAGTTTGGGAATCCATTATAACCAGGGTAACGATTTGATGGATTACCTGGAAGATAAATCAGTATTTACCTACGAAAATGGTTTTGTAAAAATACCTGCCGGACCGGGCCTGGGCATTCAGATCGATGAAGCGCAGGTACGGAAAATGGCCGAAGTGGGACACAACTGGAAAAATCCATTGTGGACGCACGAAGACGGCAGCGCGGCTGAATGGTAAGATTTTTTGAGGAAAGCGTGGTCTCAGGGTCACGCTTTTTTTTCTTGTTCCAGATCAGCAATTGCCTTTTCAATGCGTTTTTTCCGGGTATCCTCCGCCTTTGCCTGCTCGATGGGAATGGTAAAACGCTTTTTGTTGCTGTTGGAAAGCGTTTCAAAAAATTGCTTTGCAGCAGCATTCGCATTCAATGCAGATTGGAAATCCTCGGGCAATGCAACTTCGCGCACTTCTGTGTCGAGCTCCAAAGTGACTTCCACAGTTTCCCCTGCATTCACACCCGACTTTTCACGAACTTCCGCGCTTACAGGCAGCATAAATACCCCGTCCATCACAGCTACTGTGCTCTGGTAGGTGTAACTATTGATCGTAACCTTTACCGGCGGCTTCTTTCCAGCACCCAACTTTTCCACAATTTCAGCAGGCACCTGCACACCGGTAGCCGTTTTCTTAGCAAGAAGCAAAGTTGTTGTAAAAGAGAGCATCATGTATTTTTTTTGGGATCGAATTGCAGAATAAAGTTGGTAGCGTGGTGATCATACTGAGCGATGGCTATAAAAAAGCTGCTTGCTAAACAATACCTGCCATTGAATAAGATATTCGCGATTGATCGTTGCGAGCAACTAACTTTTCTTTTGTGATGTGTGACATTACACGTTACAAATTTGTTATGATTGTATCGATACGGCATAAAGGCTTATTGCTTTACTATGAACAGGGAAATGGGTCGAAGTTGCCAGCGGCCTATCTGGGTAAGATCAACCGGATTTTTGACCAGCTTGAAGCGGTTACATCAGTCGACGATATAAAGCAAATGGGTTCAGGAATCCACAAGTTGACAGGTGATTTATCAGATTTTTGGTCAATAAAGATTTCGCCGAATTTTCGGATTGTCTTTCGTTTTGATAACGGCAATGTGCTGGATGTCGATTATGTGGACTATCATTGAGTCATTTAAAGAAATATGGTATGTTGAAAAGAGGCTTGCCGCCGGTACATCCCGGTGAAATTTTAAGAGAAGAATATATAAAGGAGCGCGGATTGACCGTGACGCAAGTGGCCAAGGGAATTGGTGTTGCGCGGGAAAACTTATCAGCTGTTGTTAATGGCAGGGCCGGTATCAGTCCTGAACTCGCAGTAAAGCTTTCGGAAGCATTTGGAAACAGCACGCAGTTCTGGGTCGACTTACAAAAGAACTACGAAGTGTGGCATGCAGAAAAAAAGGTAAACCGTTCACAGATCGAGCATTTCGCAGGAAAAGATCTGCAAATTGCGCAATAACAGCGTCTTGAAGCCGATCTTCTTGTAAATAACCCTTTCGGGCTACCAGTAATCCATTATCTACAAAAAAGGCTGACATCTCTGCCAGCCTGATACTCAATGTTTCTCCCTCGTCGAATCTGCATTCAAATTGGACTGGTTTGCAGGATAGCCTGGTACTTCGTCCTGATTGTCTTCTCCCACACCCATTGCTTTGGTGCTTTCGGCATTGCCGCTGTCCGTTTTCATGGTGGTCGCCGAGCTGTCTGACGAGCCGCCGCTATCGTTTGTGGTTCCGCATGAATAGTTGGTAAAACCGATGGCCAGTGTCGCTAAGACGAAGCCAATTTTGAGCTTTTTCATGATCGTTTGGTTGATGAATAAGCCAGCCTTGTAAAAAAATGATACCACTTTCACCTTATTCCACCCCTAGCACGGATTTTGTCTTGCGTATTACTAAAATGTAAATGGTACTTCACATGAAACAATGCGAATTCAAAACGAAAGATGATGAGTCAGTTACCGTGCGGTTCTCCCTGGAAGATGTGACGGACGTTGTTCCGGATTCAGATATGCGGTACACACTGGTAGTCCTTAAAAACGGCGACAAGCATTTTATTTGCGGTACTAAATTGGAAATCCTTGATCAGCTCGGATTGAACAATGTGAATTAAAATTCACTGGCATTTACAGCAAAAATCGCTGCATATAACTGATCATCAGCTTCCAGTCACCCGGCAAGACGGTGTGGCCGCCGTCGTGCATATAGTAACCAAGATCATTCATTAACAGGGAAGTATCTCCTGCTGCGGGCATAGTTGTCGCGGTAGCAGGAGCTGTCTTGTTGAACAATTTGTAAACCGGCGCAGCTGCCTGGGCGGACAGGAATTCACCTTTCGGGTCGGACCAGTAATCCGTGCTGCCTGTTTGTAAAAGCAGTGGACGTGGCGCCATCAATGCCACCAACGCGTGCGCATCGAAGGGCATTGTGTTCACCTTATCCGCATAGAAGTGGTAGTTGGGGGCAAACTGGTACAGGTAGCGCGAAGGATCTGTGATGTGGCCGATCGTTTCACCATAATTGCGCCGCGCCAATGCCGCTCCGCCTTCTCCCGAAATGCTGGCAATGACCATCTTGAAGCGCGGATCGTGAATACCGGCCCAAAGTACCGTTTTGCCCAGCCGTGAAGCGCCCTGCAATGCAACCCGCTTACTGTCGATTTGTTTGTCGGATTCAAAATAATCCATAGCCCGGCTGAGTCCCCACGACCACGCTGCTATAGCGCCCCATTCGTCAGGAGCTGTTTCGATTTGCCCTGGTTTGAGATACATCTTCCGGATACCGTAGTTGATACCGTCTTTAAAGTCAGGCTCGATGTCGCCGTAGTAAACAGTAGCGAAGCCGATTCCCGCATCCATAAATTGTGCAATATCCATTTTACCAAAAACACTGGGCTTATCAGCCTTCACCCGTTTGCCTTCCTTGTTCCAGATCGTGCCGACCAGCAGACCCGGATCGTCGATAATCTGGTTGTATGCAGCGAAAGAAATGTTCAGCAGCATTGGAACAGGCTTTTTGGCAGCGGAAGGCAGGTAAATGAGCAGGTTCATCTTATGGTCCGAAGTATCTTTGGTAAAGTAAACCGTTACCTGCTTGCGGATCGCCTTTCCGTTGAAAGCGGGCGTACCTTTATCAAAGACGTGAAATTTCAGGGCAGCGGGTTTCTCCGGCATTTTGCCAAACTGTATTTCTTCAACTAGCTTCAACAGTTCCGGCCGCCGTTTTTGCGTCCAGATTTTCGCATTCGTAACAGCTTGTCCGTTGGCGCATTTCAGCAGATCGGGGAGGGTGTATGTGCCTGTTGAGTCTTCACTGTAATTAACGGGAATTCCCGCGACCAGCGTGGGGCGGTTGGCTGCCTGTTGTGCGTGCGACACCGTGCCGGCGATACTGAGGAGAATCAGCAGTAATAGATGTTTCATGTTCAGGAACAAATGGATTCATCCAGGAAAGGCAGCAATGGAAGACACATACTACCAGCACAGTCGCTCATTTTTGTTTTATGAAAAATAGGCGTAATTCATGCTGTCTTCCATCATTATCAGGAATTGAATTTTCACGTTTATTGTTAAACGGTTACCCAAATAGCGCAATAAGGCACAAACTCACCTTCCAGGCCGCAAATGCCAGCTGCGATAGCCACAAAAAATGTCAATGGAACCTATTACAATCGATGTAACAAACGACGTTCAATACGACGTCATTCCGATAGATTCGTCTATTTCATTTGAAAGCTTCATCCGCTTTCTGGAAGAAAAGGCGAATGAAGAACAATCAATCAAACGTACATTTTTCGAAATGGCGCTGGCGCGCCTGAAAGCGAGGCCTGAATTAAGCGGTACCGTGCCGCTGAAAGACATCGGCCGCTATAAAGATGAAATGGCGCTTGTGTGCAGTCTGCTGATGCCCATGTTCGCCGACGAAAAGCAGGTATGCTGGGCAATGAGCGCGCCCATTAATCCTACTGTATTTTATGGCACGTCGGGTTTTTACAACCTGTTGCTCGACAACAAAACGGGCGGTATCCGTTGCGATATCGTCCTCGATGACGAGGATAGTACTACCAAGAAGAAAGAAATGGTGTACTCCTTTGTGCTGGAAAAATTTTACGGCATACCTCCGTTGCACCGTCACGAACTCATTATTACAGTCCGCGACGATCACTCGGGATTGCAGAAATTTTACAAACTCAATATTGACACCCGTTTTTGCGAGGTGACCCCGAAAGATGCATTGCCGGACCTGGATCCGGAGTGGCTGGCATTGGTGACCCGGGACGGAATGGACATGCCGAAGATCATGGAGGCATTACCACTCTCACTTTTCCGGTTTGTAGGTTTTTCCGTGATCACGCTGGAAGATGTAACTGCCGAGAATGCGGTGGAACAAATCAAAAACACCATACTCGACCGGTCACTTTTTGATCCGAATGCATATTTCAACCGCGTGGCACATTCACTGAAAATGCTCGCCGGGGATCCGCAGTTTAATTTTGGTACGATGCCCATTTTACGGGTAAATAACCGGTTGATCTTCAATAAAGGGACTGTGCTGTTCAGCAAGCTGATGAATGCCGCTACCGAGAACAATATGGCGGAGCGAATGTACCTGCAAATGGCCGACGAATACCTGCTCGACCCCAAGCCGCTGCTGATCCGCGAACTCACCGCTGAAGATAGTAACAAGAAGGATTTTGCGCGGCTGTTATACGAAGATGGCGTTCGATCATTCGCTTTGATCCCCGTTTTTCATGATAAAAAGGTGGTCGGGCTGCTGGAAGTGTACTCCGGCCGGGCAGATTCGGTTGATGAGCAGGTGCTGCACAAGCTGGATGCCGCGCTGCCGCTGCTCGCGCAGATCTTCAAAAATTACATTGACGAATTCAGGACTGCGATCGATAATGTGATCCGCGACAAGTTCACCTCCCTACAACCTGCCGTGCAGTGGCGTTTCAGGGAGTCGGCCTGGCATTACCTGCGCGACAAATCGCTTGATCCGCAGACTGCCGTGATCGAAAAGATCAACTTCAAGAATGTTTATCCGCTGTACGGCGCCGTGGATATCAGAAATTCCACTATCGAGCGGAACCTTGCATTGAAACAGGATTTAAACCTTCAATTTGACTTATTGATAGAAACCTTTACTACCCTGAAAGAAAAGCTGGGATTTGGTCTGGCGGACGAAATGATCTTCAAATGCAGAAAATGGATCGAGGAGATCAATGACGATTCGACGGACATTGATGAAATGAAAGTGCGCGATTTTCTGGATAGTGAGGCACATCCGTTTTTGCAGCATTTCAGGGAAGAGAGCGTGGAGCGTTCCGGTGCAAGAAACGCGCGTTTTGATAAAGATGAAGTCGTGCTGCGGGACCAGATTGACCGCTATTTCGGTATGATCGATGAAAATACGGGCACTGCCAATACCAACAGGAAAGCGCTGGAAGCTTCCATGCAGCGGGTTAACAGCTCGGTGAACCTTTACCTGGACTTGTTTCGCCAGGAAATCCAGCAGGCTTACCCGACCTATTTTGAAAAGTTCAGGACGGACGGGATTGAGTACGATATCTACATTGGGCAGTCGATTGAACCGGAAAAGAAATTCAGCGACTTGTACCTCAAAAACATCCGTCTCTGGCAGCTCACTTCCATGGCAGCTATCACGCGGATCACGCACGCGCTGGTACCGCAAATGGAGAAGCCGCTCGAAACTACGCAGCTGATCTTTATCCATTCAACCAGTATAGATATCAGCTTCCGTGACGATGAGCGGCGTTTTGATGTGGAAGGCGCCTATAACATCAGGTACCAGGTGATCAAGAAGCGCATTGACAAAGTGCGGATCAAGAACACAGGCGAGCGATTGACGCAACCCGGGAAAATCGCACTCGTGTACTTTGCAGGAAAGTCGGCGGAAGAATATGTGGGATATATCAGGTATTTGCAGGAAAAGAATACTTTACTTGATGATCTGGAATTCCTGGATCTGGAAGAATTACAGGGCGTTTCAGGCCTGAAAGCATTGCGGGTAGGTGTAAACCTGAATGTAGACTGGGAATAGCATCATATCAAAATACGGACTCTTCAACCGAAGCACATATATATGAATTATCAGCATCAGCTCGACAAGGTAAGGCACAGTGTTCATCATTTTTTCAAAAATAAAAACCTGTCGCAGCTTTGTTACCACAACCTGGTACATACCGAATCGGTGGTGGCCAATGCTGCCCGGATCGGCGGTCACTATGAGCTGAATGAGCGGGATTTGTTTATTGTACAGACAGCGGCCTGGTACCACGACACGGGTTATGTCAATGGAGAAACAGCCGGACACGAGCAGCGCGGTGCCGAGCTCGCGGCTGCATTCCTGCGATCGGAAGGGATAGGAGAGGAAATCGTTGCAAAAGTGCAGCAGTGCATTCTGGCTACGATCTGGCCGCAGAACCCGTCGGATTTATTGGAGCAGATCGTATGCGACGCCGACGTGTACCACCTCGGCACGCCCGAGTTTAGCGACTGGAACAAGCTCGTGCGAAAAGAGGCCGAGCAGAAAGCCGGGCATAAAATCGACAAAGCAAAGTGGCGAGAGAGTACGATCAGACTTTTTGAAAGCCACCGGTTCCAGACAGATTACTGCCGCGACCTGCTGAACAAGCAAAAAGAGAAAAACCTCGCCAAGCTGAAAGAAAAACAGACAGAGGCAGCTGATACCAGTGAACCGCCCGCCGCATTGAAGGCTGCGGAAGTGCAGCCGAATGTAGCTGAGGATAAGAAAACAAAGTCGGACCGGCCCGATAAAGGCATCGAAACCATGTTCCGGATCAGTTCCAATAACCACCAGCGACTAAGCGATATGGCTGATAACAAGGCGCATATTATGATCACAACCACGTCTATCATCATTTCGGTGCTGCTAAGTGTGCTGATCAGGCGGCTGGAAGATAATACTTACCTGATTTTCCCTACTACCTTGCTGCTCGCTGTTTGCCTGGTGACAATGGTCTTTTCCATTCTGTCGACGCGGCCAACTATCCCGCACGGGACGTTTTCGCAAGAGGATATTGATAACAAAAGTGTGAACCTGCTCTTCTTCGGCAACTTTTACAGAATGTCTTACCAGGATTACGCCGGCGGAATGCAGCGACTGATGAACGACCGAGAGTTCCTTTACGGTTCGCTCACAAAGGACGTGTATTCACAAGGGGTTGTTCTGGGTAAAAAGTATCGCTTACTCCGCATCGGGTACAACGTGTTCATGTTCGGCATCATCGTTTCTGTGATTTCTTTTGTAGTGGCTTCCCTGCTTTTTGAACATTAATCCAATGCAGTTGACCGTTTTTAGCTTTTTACCTTCTTTACTAAAACCCGCAATAATCCTGCTATTGCTCGTCAGCTGCAATGCTTCCGAGAAGAAGGAGGTACGCACCGGCGATTACGATCTGGCAAATCCCGACAGGTTCAATATGCCCGAAAGTTTGTTCGAGATTTCAGGGATTGCATTGCGCAACGGGAGTAGCGACACGGTGTATGCCGTGCAGGATGAAGAAGGAAAAGTGTTCCGGCTGGGCTGGGATGTAAGCCGGCAAGTACATACCAAATTTTCCAAAAAGGGGGATTATGAGGATATTTCCATACTCGGCGACACGATTTTTGTATTCAAAAGCAATGGCGTGATCTACAACTTTCCCATTGCTGAATGCACATTTGAAGAAGCTGAAAATGTGCGGGAGCTGAAAGGCGTGCTGCCGAAAGGAGAGTACGAGGGAATGTTCGCCGATGAGGAGTCGGGCAGGCTCTTCGTGCTCTGTAAGAATTGCCCCGGAGACGATTCCAAAACCGCAGTAACAGGTTATACATTAGATACCCGCAAACATTTCGCGTCCACCACATTTAGTATCAATGTAAATGAAATTGCCGCAATTCACGGAGAAGTAGCGCGCGGCTTTCGGCCTTCTGCACTTGCCCGCAATCCTGTGACCGGTGAGTGGTATATCCTCTCGGCGGTCAACAAGCTGCTGGTAACTACCGATGCAAACTGGAAAGTAAAAGACGCATTTCCGCTCGATGGTAACATTTTCATACAGCCCGAAGGAATCGCATTTGACAAGCAGGGCAGCCTTTACATTTCAAATGAAGGCGACGATCTTTTCAGCGGGAATATCCTCAAATTCAAAAGGATCGCCCATTAACGCATTACATCTCCCGCGCGAAACCATTTGTAACCGTATCCATCCAGAGACACCGTGTACTTATTCCCTGCCGGTTTCTGATCCTCCAAATTGATCAGGTCGAAAAGAGTGTCTTTGTCTTCCAGCGTAATGGTCGGTTTTTGCGGCTTGTCACTGAAATTGTGCAGTATCACCACCGACTTTCCCTCGTATGTGTACCGGATCGCAAATACATGCGGTGATCCGGTTTCAAGCAGCTGGTAGGTACCTAATGCAATTTCCGGGCACGATTTCCGGAGCCTGATGATCTTCGACGTCCAGCTCAAAAGTGAATTGGGATCACGCTGCTGCTGAGCCACGTTGAGCGTTTGGTAACCATATTCTCCCGAACTGATCACCGGCCTGAATGCCGTATCCGCGCTGGTAAACCCGCCGTTTTTCCCGGCAGTCCATTGCATTGGCGTACGTACCGAAATCCGCTCCTTCAATCTCAGGTCATCGCCCATCCCGATTTCATCCCCATACCTGATCACCGGCGTTCCGGGAAGGGAAAAAAGCAGACTATATGCGAGTTCAAGGTGTTTGCGGTTATTGGAAAGCATCGGAGCAAGCCGGCGACGGATCCCGCGGTCGTACAACTGCATGCTCGTGTCGGGGCCCATTTTGGCATAAACTTCCTGCCGCTGCTTGTCGGTTAGTCTGCCCAGGTCTATTTCATCGTGGTTACGCAGGAAATGCGCCCACTGTGAAGCCTGCGGAATTTGCTGGGTCTGGGTGATTGCTTTTTTAAACGGATCCAGGTTTCCTGTCGCCAGTGCGTAAAACAAATGCTGATTGGCAAAGAAGTTGAACATCATGTGCATTCCGCTTCCATTCTCTCCAAAGTAGTTTTTCGTATCCTCCGGAACTACATTAGCCTCGCCCAGAATGGCCACATCCGCCTTGCGCGTTTGTGCAAACTGACGGATATCAGTTAGAAACTGGAAATCAAGCTCAGGCTTTTCACTTCCCGTTTTCGGAACTTCAAGAATGAACGGTACCGCATCCAGTCTGAACCCGGAAATACCCTGATTGAGCCAAAACCCGATGATCTTCTGACTTTCCAGGACTACTTTCGGATTGGCAAAATTCAGGTCCGGCTGAAAATCGTAAAAACGGTGATAGTAGTACTCACCCGAAGCGTCTTTGGTCCAAACGGCCTTTTGCACACCCGGAAACACCATTCCTTTATCATAATCTTTCGGCAACTTGTCCGACCAGATGTACCAGTCGCGGTAAGGCGAGTTCTTGCTCTGGCGGGCGGCTTTAAACCACGGGTGCTGCTCGGAAGTATGGTTTATAACCAAGTCCATTATCACCCGGATACCGCGCTTTTGAGCCTGGAACATAAATTCAGCAAAATCGCCCGGCGTGCCGAGCTTTTCGTCTACTGCATAAAAATCCGCCACGTCGTACCCGTCGTCCTGGCCGGGTGAAGGCTGGAAAGGAGCCAGCCAGATCGCGTCAACGCCCAATGCGGTAAGGTAATCAAGCTTTTGGATCAGCCCGGTAAAATCGCCGCGTCCATCGCCGTCACTGTCTTTAAAAACACCGACTTCCAGGTTGTATATCACGCTGTTTTTATACCATAGCTGATCTTTGAGATCGACACTTGCCAGTTTTTTTTGCGAGAAGCAGGCCCCGGAAAAGAGCAAAAATGTGAGTTGTAAAAACGCGTATCTTTTTTTCATCAAGCTGATTTTTTGATTGCACCAAGCAGTCCGTTGGATGTGTTTTTGGACTTCGAACGCGTAGGGGCATCAAAAGATATGCCGGGTACTTCCGGGCGCATTTTTGTTGTGTGAATGCAACAGTGCCGGGTACTTAGTGCCCGTGTGTGTCTTCTTCCGAGTTTTTTAGTTTGGATAGAAGTGAATAAGCGCCTTTAACGACGATCTGCGCATCTTTCAGCTTCGCCGCTGCCGGTGACTTGATCTGCGTGTAGCCATTTTCCGAAGTTCCCTTGCTGATTTCTTCCATTACAAAATGGGCTTCCTGCGCTTCTTTCCCGGTTTGCTGCGCTTCATTTTGCTGTATAAAAACGAAAGATTTACCCTCAAAATCGACGATAGCTTCATTGGGTAAAGCACTTACCGGGTTCGCACCGGTTTCTATTATCGCGCTAACGAAATTTTGCGGCAAAAGGGCGGGATCATCTTTCGACAAATGGCAATGCACGCGCACCGTGCGGTCCTCATTGATCTTCTGGTTGATCAGGTAAACTTTCGCAAGATGCGATTTGCCGGGATTATTGCTAACCGTAAACCGCACCAGCTGCCCGATTTTCAATTTCGGAATGTCCTGTTCAAAGACCGATAGCTCCACGTGCAAATGGTCGGTATCCACGATCTCAAACATCACGTCAGTCGGGTTCACATACTTGCCCAAATTCACATTCACCGTCGTCACCGAGCCGCTGATTGGCGCGTAAATGGCCGCGCTATTCACAATAGTCCCTTTTTCCAGAACATGCATATTAATACCAGCGGTTCTCAGCCTTTCTTTCAGTCCTGCCAGGCGCGCTTTCTGCGTTTTTACTTCTGCCGCAGCCAGCTGGAAGGTTTTTTGCGCATTTACATTCTCTTTGCTCAGCGCCGCCTGCCGGGTATAATCCAGCTCCGCATATTCCAGTTTTCCGGCTGTTTCAAGATAATCCTGCTGCATCTGAATAAAATCCGGGTTTTCAATCGTCGCGAGCAGCTGCCCTTTTTTCACATGCATACCTTGCAACAATTCTGTCTTCCGCACAAATCCCCCGAGCGGGGCTGATATACTTACCAGGTTTTGAGGCGGAATGTCGATCAGTCCGTTTGCATTGATCACCTCGCTCAGGTTGCGTGTGCCGAGAGCGCCCAGCTCAATGCCGGCCGTCTGGTACTGCGCCTGCGTAAGCTCCACTACATTGCTTTCTTCTTCGTGGTGCTGTTCTTCCGTTTGGTGGGGCTGATCTTCTTCTTTTTTTGTGCAAAAAGTCAGCGTGCAAATCAGGATAATCAGAATGGCTATATTTTTCATTGTTATATTTTTTGGGTTAAAAACCGGGATCAAATAAAAGCTCAGGGTTTGTCGAGCAGGAACTCGATCTGTATCGCCGACTGGTTCAGCGAGTCGAGCAGGTCGAGGTAAGTTTCCCTGATCCGGAATGCGCGTGCAATCGCCTGCGAAAACTCCACGTACCCGATCTCACCTGCTTCGTAAGCTTTTGCTGCATTGCCCCTGATCACTTCAGCGAGAGGTAGTGACGTTTGTTCGTACAGGCTGAGGTTGTCTGCATCGGTTCGGTAAGTGAGTACAGCCTGTTGCAGATTGGCTTCCAGCTGCATGCTCGCAAAGCCCAGCCGCGTGGTCGCAATTTGCTGGTTAATCTCGCCAGCCCTGATCCGCGACTTTGCCGCTCCATTGAAAATAGGGATTCCGATACCTGCCTGAAACCCCTGGAATCGTTTTCCGGCACCGTAATAGATTTCTGTTCCATTTACATTCTGATTCCCGATGAGCGACTGGTTGAAGTACCCGATGCTGAAATCAGGCAGCAGCGCAGTTCTTTGCAAGGCCACAGACTGACGCTCCACTGCCACTTCCTGTTCGAGCAAACGCAGCAGCGGGTTTGCGCTCACAAGTTGTGCGTCAGCTGCAATGGAAGTCAAAGCCGGTCGGCCTACTGAGTCTTCCGCAGCTTCTACGGGGGCAGGACTGTTTACGATTAATTGAAGCTGCTTTTGCAGGTTAACCAGCCTGGTTTTATTCTGCGCCAGCCTCGCCTGGATTTCAGCCACTTCACTTTTCGCCACGGCCTCTTCAAGCTGGTTTGTCTCACCTGATTTGAAACGGAGTGTGGCAGCCGCTGCAAAACGGCTCGCCCGTTCATATTCATTCAGGAGCAGCTGCTGCCTGCTCTTCGCCGAGCGTTGCAGATAGTAAATTTGCTTTACACTTTTGACCAGCTCAGCCCTGGTCACTTCCACGCTGGCGCGGGCTGCATTCACCTGTTCCGCAAACAAGGCCTTTCGTCTTTTGCTTACGGCCGGATTGGGTAAGCTCTGAGATAAGGTAAAATGATTATCAAACTTCCTGCTGTTGTACTGTCCGCTCATCCAGGATAGCTCCGTCTTCGGAATTTCGGTCGCGGTACCCGACAATTCTTCCTGGTATCCCACCTGAAACTGCCCGGATTTGATCTCAGGATTCCTGGAAACTGCTTCTTCGATCGCCTGTGGCAGGGTCAGCTTTCTGGTGCCCGTACTGTCCTGCGCATTGGTATTGCTGGCCGCAAACACAGGTAACAGCAGAATAATGAGCGGTTTAACAGTAAGTTTATTGCCAAACCTTGATTCAATGATC
Organism: Dyadobacter sp. HNCC25DJ183; assembly: GCF_056895175.1. NCBI lineage: Bacteria > Pseudomonadati > Bacteroidota > Cytophagia > Cytophagales > Spirosomataceae > Dyadobacter > Dyadobacter sp. HNCC25DJ183. The sequence continues at coordinate 243,181 of NZ_JBXHAP010000004.1, read as the reverse complement.
AGGTAAAGGACCGGCAGCACAAGCAAGGTCAGCAATGTAGCCGAAACGAGCCCGCCGATTACCACTGTGGCAAGCGGACGCTGTACCTCGGCGCCTGCGCTGTTTGACAATGCCATCGGAAGAAACCCGAGTGAAGCGACCAGTGCGGTCAGCAGCACCGGCCGCAGACGCGTTTCGGTACCCTGGAAAATGACGGCTTTCAGATCCGAAAGTCCCTGTTTGCGGAGGTAGTTGAACTCTGCGATGAGTACAATCCCATTCAAAACAGCCACCCCAAAAAGCGCGATAAAACCTATTCCGGCAGAAATGCTGAAAGGCATACCACGCGCCCAGAGCGCAACTACGCCGCCGATTGCCGACAGCGGAATGGCAGAGAGTATCAGCACACTTTGCCGCACAGACCTGAAACTGAAATACAGCAGCACGAAGATGAGCAGCAGCGCCACAGGTACCGCAATGCCCAGCCTGCGGTTGGCCTCTTTCAGATTTTGAAACTGTCCGCCATAAGTTGTATAGTAGCCGGCAGGCAGTTTTATTTCCCGGTCAATTTTGGATTGCAATTCGCTGACAACACCCTCCACATCCCGGCCCCTTACGTTGAATGCCACGATAATGCGTCGCCTGGTATCCTCGCGCTGGATCTGGTTAGCGCCGGTTACCATTTCAACGGCAGCCACCTGGCTGAGCGGAATTTGTTCTCCGTGTGGTGTGGTGATAAAAAGGGCTTTTACATCGTCGAGCGTCTGGCGGTTCTTGCTGGCAAGCCGCACTACCAGGTCAAAGCGTTTTTCACCTTCATAAACCAGTCCGGCGCTGCTTCCTGCAAATGCGGTGCTGATCGTGCGGTTGGCGTCTTCAACATTCACTCCGAACTGCGCCATTTTATCCCTGTCAAAGTTCACCACGATCTGCGGCAACCCGCTTACTTCCTCCACATACAAATCCTCGGCACCTTCCACACCGGCCGCAAGCTTGCCGATTTTCCTTGCTTCCCGCGCGAGTACCGCCAGGTCTTCTCCAAAAATCTTGACAGCTACATCCTGTTTCACCCCGGATATAAGTTCATTGAAACGCATCTGGATCGGCTGCTGAAACCCGAATGTGACGCCCGGGATTGTCTCCGTGAGGAGTTCCTGCATTTTGCCCGCGAGCTCCTCCCGACCGGCCGCTTTTGTCCATTCCGATTTTTCTTTCAAAATCACCATCACGTCGCCAGCTTCCACGGGCATAGGATCTGTGGGTATCTCCGAAGAGCCTATTTTGCCGACCACTTCCACCACTTCATCGGGAAAATGCTTTTTAAGCAATCCCGCTGCCTTTTGACTCGCATCCACGGTCTCTGACAGTGAGCTGCCGGTCAGCACACGCATTTCAATGGCAAAATCACCTTCGTCAAGCTGCGGGATAAACTCGCCGCCCATTTTCAGAAAAAGCCAGAGCGCAACACCAAACAGCAGCACGGAGCCTGCTATAATACCCAGCCTGTTTTTCAATGCGAATGCGAGCGCAGGCAGGTACCTGCGGTGAAAAAATGCCGTGATCCGGTCGGAAATGTTAAGGGAATGCCGGTTTTCCTTACTTAGAAAAAGGGCTGAAATCATGGGTACATAGGTGAGTGATAAAATGAATGCGCCCAGAATGGCGAAGCTGACAGTCTGCGCCATTGGCTTGAACATCTTGCCTTCAATGCCGGCCAGTGCGAGGATCGGCAGGTAAACGATGAGGATAATAATTTCTCCGAATGCGGCCGAATTGCGGATCTTGGAGGCTGATGCATATACTTCCGCGTCCATTTCGTCCTGCGTAAGTCTGCCGGTCAGTTTTCTGGCCGCCATGTGGTGGAGGGTCGCTTCCACGATGATCACAGCGCCGTCGACGATCAACCCGAAATCAATTGCCCCGAGGCTCATCAGGTTGCCCGATACACCGAAGATGTTCATCATCGTCACGGCAAAAAGCATTGAAAGCGGGATTACCGAAGCTACTATCAGCCCGGCCCGCAGGTTTCCCAGCAACAGGATCAGGACAAAAATGACGATCAATGCGCCCTCGATCAGGTTACGCGAAACCGTACTGATTGCCTTGTTCACCAGCTTGGTGCGGTCCAGAAAAGGCTCTATTACGACTCCTTCGGGCAGCGATTTGCTGATTTGCGCAATCCTCTCCTTTACATTCCCGATCACTTTGGATGCATTCGCGCCTTTGAGCATCAGTACCAGTCCGCCCACTACTTCGCCCTCGTCATTACGGGTCATTGCACCATAGCGCACTGCCGCGCCGAACTGTACCTTCGCGATGTCCCTCATGCGGAGTGGAAGTCCGTTTTCAAGTTCTTTCACCCGGATCCTTTCAATGTCAGCCAGACTGCCGATGAGCCCTTCGCTGCGGATAAAGTAGGCATTTGGTTTTTTATCAATGTAAGCCCCGCCGGTATTCTGGTTATTCTTTTCCAGGGCGGTAAAAACGTCGCCCATGGTCACCTGCGCACTTCTCAGTTTAACCGGATCAATGGCGATTTCATATTGTTTCAAAAAGCCGCCGAAGCTGCTCACCTCGGCTACACCCTCGGTACCGAGCAGCTGCCGGCGCACCAGCCAGTCCTGAATGCTGCGCAGTTCCATGGGCGGGTACTGTTTTTCAAATCCCGGCCTGGTATGCAGCACATACTGGTATATCTCGCCAAGTCCGGTAGTGACAGGAGCGAGTTCGGGTGTGCCGGTACCGGACGGTATTTGTTCTGCGGCACTTTGCAGCCGCTCCGAAACCTGCTGCCGGGCCCAGTAAACGTCAACCTGATCTTTGAACACGATCGTAACCACCGACAATCCAAACCGGGATATCGACCGGATTTCTTCGGTATTCGGAATGGTGGCCATAGCCGTTTCCACCGGGAAGGTAACAAGCCGCTCTACTTCCTGGGCGGCCAGCGACGGACTTGTGGTAATGATCTGAACCTGGTTATTGGTAATGTCAGGTACGGCGTCAATGGGGAGTTGGGTAAGTGAATAAATGCCTCCCGCAACCAGGGCAAGCATAAATATCCCGATCACAAGCTTGTTGTGAATGGAGAAATGGATGATTTTATCCAGCATTTTAAATGGGATTGCGTGTAGGGATGCGCTCCTGCCGTCGCGAAAGCTCCGGCATTTGCAGAAAACAACAAACGGTGTACACTAAGCCCTGGGCGGCTGCCAGATGCTATTCAGGTTTTCACTGTGGCCGGGCGTGGTATAAGTATCAAACCGGTCCTGGAAAATGAGGGAAGAAGCTGCTTCGGGTAAGGCTGCGGGCACTTGCTGTAAGGTGATTCCCGCGCAGCACGCACAAATGCAAAAGGGTGAGCACAGGTCCATCGCTGCGTGCTCATCGGCAGGCTGATCGGCACGGATACTTGCTGCGTATGCTTCACTGACCGGTTCCAGTGCTTCATCCTGGCAGGGTATGCAGGAAAGCAGGATCGTGTACAGCGATAATATGTAGTAAAGCAGCTTCATGTGGCGGCAAATATAAGGTGATAAGATGTGCAACAGGGAGTCAGGTAGGGTTTGTTTTTGATGAATTTCAAAGACCCGCAGAATAGGATCACAATTGCTTAACACTGGCTTAACTGCCAGGTATTGTTGGCAGGATAGCTTTGTGAAAACAACTCACCATGACCAGACATCTTACTTTCTCCAAGGCTGCAAGTGCAGCTTCCATCATTCTGGCGTCCATGACGTTTTCAGGATGCGCATTGCAGGACCATACCAACCAGCCCGTCGATCCCGACAAGCTTGTAAACCGTTCGGTAAACCCCGCGTTGATTCAGTCACTGCCCGGATTTGAAGACCTGAAAATCACGACGCTGATCAGTTCAGACGACCAGCTTCCCGAATCGCCGGATTTCATTTACGGCGCACAGCCGGACGGAGGTGCATTCATGAAAAACCCGAATGGCGAAGGATTTGTGATGATCAACAACCACGAGATCCTGTTTTCTGTATCGCGCGTTTACCTGGATAAAGAACTGAAACCGGTAAAAGGCGAGTATATCGTAGATGCGGAAGGCGGACAATGGAGACTTTGCTCTGCTACCATGGCAACGCCAGAAGAGCACGGTTTCGGGCCGTTATTCCTGACTGCCGGAGAATCCAACTCCGAATCGATGACACACGCGATCGATCCTTTCGCTCCGGCTGACAAGAAAAACAAGACGCGTACTGTGGCTGCATTCGGTAAATGGAATGCGGAAAACGCGGTACCACTTCCGAAAGATGCATTTCCCGGAAAAACGGTGATCATCATCGGTGAAGATGATACAAACGGGCAGCTGGTAGCTTATGTATCGGATGTAGTAGGTGATTTGAACAATGGTAAACTATATGCACTGCGCCGTACCAACCAGGAAAGCGTAGAAACGGATATGGTAAAGGGCCAGAGCTACGATGTAGAATTCGTGCCTTTTGACAATGTAAAAACGAGCACAGGTACAGAATTGCAGGCGCAAACCGTGGACAAGAAAATGATCCAGTTTGCCCGGGTTGAGGATATCGACTACGTAAAAGGCGGCAATGGCGCCGGACGCGAGATCTACTTCACCGCTACAGGTGTGAGCCAGCCGGATAAAGTAACGCCGGTAGCAGGCAAGAACATGTGGGGCCGGGTGTACCACCTTGAATTTGACAAAACCAACCCGCTGAAAGGAAAGCTGAACATCATTATGGACGGTGCCGATAAACCTGGCAGCTTCATCGTGAACCCTGACAATATCTGCGTCACTAAAAACTACGTGTATGTACAGGAAGACGGTGATTCGTTCTACCGCGACAATGACCACGACGGTACGATCTGGCAGTATAACATTGCGACCAAGGAGAGCAAGGCAATGCTCCGCATGAACCACCGCCGCAACGATCCGACATTCAATGCGAAATACAACTCCGTGGGTAACAACAGTCTGAGTACCTGGGAATACGGCGCGATGATCGATATTTCAGAAGTAACAGGTATTCCTGAAACTTTCATGATCAACCTGCACCCGCACACGTGGCAGGATGAAAAATACAAAGGCGCTGACGGAAGCGGCATTTCTACCAACAAAGAAGGCGGACAAACCGTGATCGTAAGAGGTATCAGACAATAATTGATCAGAACATCATGCATCGGGAAGGTTCCGCTACGGAGCCTTCCTTTGTACTTATATATGTATGAAAAGATTTTTGGTATTAATGGGCTGCTTGTCGGCCTGGCTGGTGGTCGGCTGTACCGGCGGGCGGGACGCAAGCGAAAAAGTTTACGCACAATTTCTGGAAGATCTCAACACGCTCATTGCGAGGAATGAAGACTTCCTGGGTTATGTACGTACCAGCTCCGACAAAACTGAATTGCAGGAGAAGTTTCTCGAACTCAGGCTGCATTACAAGAAAACAGAGGCTTTTGCCGAGTACTTTTTTCCTACCACCGTCAGGCTTGTGAATGGCGCGCCGCTGGATGAGGTGGAGGATGAGGAAAATGCCGTTTTTGAGCCGGGTGGCTTACAGGTGATCGAGGAGCTGATTTATACAGACGAGCCGCTGAACCGGGAAGAGCTGATCCGCCACGTTCGGAAGTTGCAGGTGAACAGCAAGCGGATGAAAATGTTATGGGCTGATATCAGGATCACGGACTCGCATGTGCTGGACGCAATCCGTCTGGAAATGTTCAGACTGATTTCGCTCGGTATCTCCGGTTTTGACACACCGGCATCGGGCAATGCGATCGCCGAAAGCAAAGTGGTGCTCCTCGCTACGGAAGACTATCTCGGCTTTTATAAAAGAACATTGCCGGAAGTTGACCAGCTGCATGAGCGCATTGAAAATGCCGTGAAGTTTTTAGATAAAAGTAAAGACTTCAACAGTTTTGACCGGGCGGCATTTATCACCGAACACATCAATCCTTTTTGCGAAGCCCTGCATGAAAACCAGGTGCTGGCATCCATTCCGTTCAGTAAAGACCGCAAGTTGCTGCGCAGCGATGCGGCGACCCTTTTTGAGAAAAATGCATTTGATCCCGAAGCAATGGTCTCGGTGAGCCGGTTCAGTGCTACCGCAGACCGTGTCGCGCTGGGAAGAAAACTCTTTTTTGACGCACGCGTATCGGGCAATGGGAAAACAAACTGCGGCTCCTGCCACAATCCGGCGCTCGCTTATACCGACGGACTGAAAACAAGCAACGGCGCGGCCGACAATCCGATCCTGCGAAATGCACCCACGGTCATGTATGCGGCTTTGCAGCAAAATATGTTCTACGATTTACGTTCACCTTCCCTGGAAGACCAGGCTGCGGACGTGATCCACAATACCGACGAAATGCGCGGGTCTTTGAAGGAATTTACGCGCTTGCTCACCGCTGACAAGGAATATCGCACGCTCTTTGAAAGAGCTTATCCTGAGCTTGACAGTATCCGTCCGGTTTTTGTCCAGAATGCGCTTGCCACTTTTGTCCGCTCGCTCAGCCCGTTCAATTCTCCTTTTGACAGGTATATGCGCGGCGAGAAAAAAGTATTGACTGACAGTCAGGTGGCGGGTTTCAATGTATTTATGGGCAAAGCCAAATGCGGTACCTGCCACTTTGTGCCGCTGTTTAACGGAACCGTGCCGCCGGATTACCAGCGCACCGAATCGGAAGTGCTCGGTGTTACCAGCAATGCGGATTTTGTACACCCGGTGATGGACACGGACAAGGGCAGGGGCAAGTACAACCGTTTTCCGCAGTGGCAGCACGCATTTAAGACAAGTACGCTCAGGAATATTGCGAAAACCGCGCCTTACATGCACAATGGCGCTTATGCGACTTTGCAGCAGGTTATGGAATTTTATAACGAAGGGGGAGGAGCAGGATTGAAAATCAGCGTACCTAACCAGACGCTGGCTGCTGATAAGCTGAATCTGACGCCGAAAGAGATAGCGCAGGTGATTGATTTTCTTGAAAGTCTTACCGATCAGCCTCAATAACCAACACGGAATCTCCTGTGTTGACGGTACCCGTTCCTAACCCGATCACATTTTGGCCGAACCGGATCTTCTTGTCAGACCTGCGATAGCCGGCCAGCGTTTTGAGCGGTTCGGGACTGCGGTGGCCGGTTTGCTGGTCAACCGTCACTACCACGCACCTTTCGCAGGGAGATACTACTTCGAAATTAATGCCGCCGATCGAGATGTTTTTCCATGAATCTTCTTCAAAAGGCAAAGTGCCTGCGACTACGAAATTCGGACGAAAACGGTCCATGGTTACGGGGTGCATGAGCCTGCTGTTCAGATCGGCAAGGGAGGCTTCGGAGATGAGGAGAAATGGAAAATCATCGGCAAAGCTGACCCGCTTTTGCTCACTTCCGAGTCCGGGCGGCGAGAGGCGCGAGGAGGATTCCGGGAGTTTCACAAGCTGTACTTTCCTGCCCAGCTGGGCGGAGAGCCATTTATCGGCCTCGTCAGATACCGTGCATGCGGTTAATCTGTCTTTCCAGATCTTAATGCCTTTTTCCTGATCAGTAACAGGATCAAATGGTACCTGAATGCAGTTTTGCGGATTGTTTTTATCAAAAATCTCCAAACCTCCGGCATGTACCGCCACACCGATCAGCGCCATTCTGTTGTGCTCCCGCTGGGTCAGGAAAATGCCGTTTTCATCTACGATCAGCCAGTTGCGGTCCCATTGCAGCCCACGCTCTTCCACCTGCGCCGCACTTAGTTTTACCCCGCCAAGCGACTTTACCGGATAAATCCATATTTCAGAAAGATTGGCATGGGTATCTGTCATAGGCTTGTCTCGGCGATCTTTTCAGCGATGAATTCAGAGGCCTGCTCACAGAAGTCAAGCCCTGAATAGTCGGGATTATGACCGCCGATATAGGGTACCGCCATGATATACACGCGCTCGTTTGGCGCACCGTATTCATTGACGATCTGGAAGCAATCATTGATCGCCACGCCGGGTACTTTCAGGAAATAGTCGCCCACTGCATTGCGCACGATCCTTTTATCGCCTTCTTCCAGCATTTTGAACGCAACTTCTTGTGACTGGAACCGCTGATGCGCCTCACTCACCGACTTTTTCATCAGCAAACCTTTGAATGGGAATTCTTCAAACGAGAAGGTTTTCTGTCCGGAACAATCGACGAATGTGCGGAACGTCTTACGGTACGTTTTTCCATCCTCACCCGTGTATTTGTAAATGATCCCGCCTGATTTCTGCGGTATGGTTTCGCCGTCGTGACCTACTGATATGATATCCAGCTTTCCTGCTTCATGCAATGCAAATAATTCGTCGCAGGAGCTCTGCGGCACAAATGCGATCACTGTGGCAATGAGCGGTTTTAAAACTGTTTCCAGCCGCATCATATCTTCGGCAGAGAAGTATTTGGCGGGGTAGTTGAGCAGAAAGCTCAGTTCAGCCAGCATTTCTTTCCAGTAAATGGACTCGCGCTGTTCAATGGACTTCAGGGCTTCATTATATTCTTCCCTGAAAAGCTCGAATGGTGGTTTCCCTTCGCGCATATCCATCGCCATTTTCACGAATTCCTCCATCGTCAGGTTCTTGATTTTGCGATAGATTTCGGGATGTCCATCGCGGAAACCTTCCTTGAAGTTCTTTTCAAAAACATAATCCAGCGGCAGGAATCCATTATTTTCCTTCCTTTTCTTGATAACCTCTTCCTCGGTGAGCAGGGATTTGCCAGTCACCTGCGGTTCTTCCAGGTGGAACCTGATCGCAGGCAGCAGCCCGTTCCTGGAGTGCATCATGATCTTGAAACGTGAACTTTGCTTATCGCCTTCGTAAACGAGCTTGTTTTGTTCGTCGCAGTAAAAGCGGCCGTTCTGCCTCGCCAGCGTCCTGATCGCGTCTATCGCTGTCAGCGAAGCTCCCTTGATGGCGACGGTGTGGTTCAGTTTCAGTTCCAGTTTTGAAGGAGGATAGGGAGAGTCGAAGTATCCTTCAATCTTCCCTTCGTGCCTGGCCGGCCATTTGTGCCCGGTGCTGATCACCACCGCGTCAAATTCCTTCGGCTCGCTTCCTTGGGTTTCAATGAGGACCGTCTGTTGCGTGGGGTAATCGGTGATATCCGAAACCTGGCTGTTATAATGTACATTGGTCTTTATTCCTTTCTTATCGGCTTCTGCTTTCAGGAGCTGGAACTGGTCAGACAGATACTCGCCAAAAAGCAGTCTAGGCAGAACGTGGTACTTGTTGAATTTAGTAGGATCAATGCTGAACTGAGAGAGCCGGCTTTCGGGAACCGTTTTCATCCATTCCTGGATGGTCGTGACGAGTTCGGGAATTTCGTTACCTGACACGTTTGTGATATGTTCACGATTGGCGCCCTGTTTGCTGTACGGCATGCCGGCGCCGAGGGTTTCTGTTTTTTCAAAAATATCGATATCGTAGCGGGTCTTCGATCTGACCAACTTTTTATACATAAAAAGGCCGCTTGGTCCGCCTCCGATAATCGCAATGCGCCTCCGCGCTTTTCTCAGGGTCATAAAGTTTTTGATAGAGTCAGTTGTGTTCCATTGTATGTATATAAAAATTGATCCAGGAGTAAACTAACCGCGAATCAGCCCTTGCTGACACAGAATTCTTTGCCCAGGAAATCCTGCACAAACTTTCGGGGAGTTGTGGAAAGGTAATGGCGGAAGTCGCGGATCAGGTGGCTTTGATCGTGATAGCCAAACTGGTCGACGACGGAAAGCCAGTCAACCGAGCTCCCGTCCTGCTGAATGAATGCAATAACCTGTTTGAAGCGCAGGAAACGGGCGAGCTCCTTAGTCGAGAACCCCATATATTTTTGGAAACGCATCTGGATCGTACGCGTTGAAAGATCCGCGTCAATGGCAATTGCCTTGGAGGGCTGCGCATTGCCGGATCCCGGTTGCTGCGAATCACCAAGCAACAACTGCGCTTCTGCATCGGGCTCTCGTATGAAGATATTGCCATAGTCGATCAGTACATTCATGCGGCTTTCCAGCGTATGAAGTGGCTTCAATATCTCCCAAAGTTCCCTAAATCCGCCGATACCCAACATTACATCCGGGTTCCTGATCACCTCACTTTCCATGGTATCCACCGGAACCTGGAAGAGCCTGTAAAATCCATTGGGCCTGAATACAACGACCATCAGATCAGCTTTTGGCAGCAGCTCATAGTTCATCATTTTACGCAATGGTCCCGCTACGGCGACCTGTTCGAGCATTTGGCTTTCCGCCGCTTTGTCCCCGAACGAAACCTTGACCGGCTCGCTAAAATTGAAAATCAGCATCATTTCCAGGCTGGGTGACAAATGCTGCGTCATCGTAGCAAAGTCTTCCGGCGTGCGGATACAGTATACGTGCTTGATCACGTCGGACAATTCACCTGCCACTTCAAAATGCCTGCCAATTGGCTGCGGAGGTACATTGCCGGTATCTTTCATGCGTTTTTATAGTTGGCGTGCGTTTCGTTTTCTTACAATTTCCGCAGCAAGCAGGCTCCTAATTTTGGTAAAAAATAAATCAAAACCATAAACTTTTACCACAAATGGAAACTGCAAAATCACCCAAAATCCTGATCACCGGCGCAACCGGAAACATTGGCAAGGAACTTACGCAATACCTGTCCGGCAAAGGCACCCCGTTCCGTGCAATGGTGCGTTCACTGGATAAAGTGAATGCCGAATACCAACTGAATGCAGAATATGTAACAGGCGATTTCAACGACGCGCTGTCGCTTCAAAGTAGCCTCACCGGTATCGAAAAAGCATTTCTCCTCACAAACTCTTCCGAACTCGCAGAAGCCCAGCAGCTGCGTTTTGTAGAGCTGGCAGTGAAAGCGGGTGTAAAACACATTGTCAAACTCTCGCAATGGGCCGCAGACCTGCATTCGCCGGTTAGGTTTTTACGCTACCACGCCGCAGTGGAGCAGGCCATTATTGAATCCGGGGTGAAGTACACATTCCTGCGCCCGAACTTGTTCATGCAGGGACTGCTGGAATTCAGGGATACCATTCGTTATCAGGACCAGTTCTTCGGAGCGATCGGGGAGGCCAAAGTGAGCGTGGTGGATACCAGGGACATTGCCGCTGCTGCGGGTGAAGCCTTGACAAGCGCGGCGCACGAAAACAGGATTTACAACCTGACCGGCCCGGAAGCTTTGTCGCACTACGAAATGGCCGCGCGATTGTCGGAAGCTGCCGGAAGAAACATTCGTTTTGTCGACATACCGTCAGAAGCGCTGCGCGATATGTTGCGGCACGTCGGCTTTCCCGATTGGCAGGCAGAGGGTTTGATCGAAGATTATGCACATTATAAAAGGGGAGAGGCGGCTTCGATTGAAACCGGCGTGCGGGAAGCAACAGGCCAGGAGCCGCGCAGCTTTAATGCATTCGCGGCAGATTATACAGCTCTGTTTGCAAAATGAAAAAATGACAATTCCGAAGTGCCAGCGTGCCGGGAATAGTATTTGCTGTTTTGCTGAGAAATCAGGCGTTTTTTCACATAACTGAAAACGATATGCATATCATACTGGGAGGTACCGGTCACGTAGGTTCAGCTGTTGCCAATGCATTGCTCAGCAAAGGGGAGCCGGTGACCATTGTAACGCGAAATGCGGAAAATGCATCAGCTTTCACCAACAAAGGAGCGCAGGTAGCAATCGCTGATGTTTTTAATAGTGAAGATTTGAAGCGTGTTTTTGCAAAAGTTAAAACACTTTTCCTGCTCAATCCGCCGGCATTGCCACATACCGATACAGTAGAAGAGGAGAGAAGGAGCTTAACCTCCATTTTTAAAGCGATGGACGGTTCCGGGTTAGCACGCATCGTGGCGCTGTCAACTTACGGGGCGCAGCCTGGCGAACACATCGGCGACCTGGGTACATTATACGAAATGGAGCAGGCGCTGGGGCGGCAAACCATTCCATACGCCGTTATCCGCGCAGCGTATTATATGAGCAACTGGGATATGTACATTGACCTGGCCAATCAGACAGGCGAACTCCAGAGTTTATATCCAGCTGATTTCAAGATCCCGATGGTCGCGCCCGAAGATATCGGTGAGCTCGCGGCTGAGCTGCTTACAGGTTTTGACAAGAATGCAGAAATGCATTATGTTGAAGGTCCCGAGAATTACAGTTCCGGCGATGTAGCAGCCGCTTTTTCTCACAAACTGCAAAAAACAATAACTCCCGTTGAGGTACCTCAGCAGGATTGGCGAGGGTTTCTGACCGGCGCGGGCTTCTCCGAGTCGGCAGCTGAATCACTTGCAAATATGAGTGCGATTACATTGAACAGATCGTACGAAGTGACGTTGGAGCCGCACCGTGGCAGGATTACTTTGCAGGAATATATCGGTAAACTTGTGCCTTCGCAGGTGACTTTTTAAAAGTTGCCTGCGAATTCTTTTCCAGATTTAATGTCTGTCAGCGAAACTGCATTGATGCTGCCAATGCCGGAGAATGAAATGCTGACGCCATAAATGCGGTGCAACGGGCGCTGGTAGCCGCCTTCGTACACAAGTTTATCGTTGATGTACAGTCTGGCGCGCTTATTTTCGATCCGCAGCTGCAACTTCCCGCCTGCACGAAAATCTGCGCCGAGGAAGTCCAGTCCGTTCTGCTTGCCATCTTTGGTAATCTCCGAAAGTTGCAGTTTGGTCCAATGCAGGCAGCCTGGCTTCATCACATCCACCACGTGCCGCGCAGACTCTCCGAAAATCGTCAGCTGTACCTGTGAGCAACGCACGCCGGCGCGATCGGCTGAGGTTTGTATGCTGGTTACAAGATTGAAATTGTCGCCATCGATCTCCGTGGGCTGGCTGTTGATGAAATCGACAAAGAAAGTACGGTTTGTATCTACACCAGCCCGCGCCACTTCTCCGGCGCTCACAAAATTCTTCCCGCCTTTAAACAGCCCGGGTATCTCAACAGGATATACGCGCGTGGTATCATGCATCATATCTGCCGTAGCGGTCCACCCATTTGAGTGCAGATACACGACCGAGGAGTCAAGTACCTGTTTGTTGAGTTTGAGAAATGCATAGTACCTGCCCGGACGTTCGTAGTAATGCGTTACAACGCTATCGGCCTGCGACAATGCAGCTTTCCTTCCGTCGCCGAATTCCAGGTAGATCCGGTCGGACGAATCTTCATACTGGCTGGCCCCGGCAATGGAAAATACGGCCGAATGCGGGTTGCCTCCCACGGGATTGCGGCAGGTCAGGCGGGCTGCATCCGCGGGTGTGCCATAATGCGCGGCGTAATATTCCGCTGCGCCGATCAGCACGATCAGCAGGATCAGACCGGAAAGCAGTTTTAGTGCGTACCTCTTGGAAACAGGCTTTTTTGGTTGCCGGACAGGCTCTTCATCAGCATTTGATTTTACCTCTGTCATAAGATTCGCGGGAATGGAAACGGGCTGCGCTAAAAGCGGTTTTGCTTGCGTAAAACTCTCCCAGTCGCGGTAGCCGATGTAGCTGGCCAATGCGTCGCGCGTTGCCTTTTGCGGATAGTAGCGGTCTCCGGTTTTGATTTTGCCAAAAATGCGTTTCAGCGTATTGGGACTGATCTGTACGTGCGTCTTCTTGTAAAGGATGCTGCTCAGCCGAATGTAGTCGCTGTTTGTCCATTCCGGGATATCAGGCTTGCCATAGATCTCGCTGATCAGCTGACACCCGTAGTCGAGGTGGTCTAACTGGCTGGTCTGACCTTGTCCATTCTCCATAATGCTTTTACTCTAAACTCCTGATATGTAAAGGTTTGTCTTGTCCATAATTTTGTACACGCAGCTGGTCAAGCGCTTTTTCGGATCACCGTATTATGCAAAATTATATTTGCTAACTCAAATTTCTCATTATTACCAGGTTTGCGGATCTGGCCTAAACCTAAATATCAGAAAAATATGCGACAAAAAACTCTACTAGGTTTTGTCATGTTGCTCTTTGGAATTACACCATTAATGGCGCAAACCAGGGAGATAACCGGCAAAGTTACAGACGAGGCTGCAAAGGAGTTACCCGGTGTGAGCATCGTTATTAAAGGAGCCCAGCGTGGTACTGCTACCGACGCCAACGGGTTATACAAGCTGACTATTCCTGACCAGGGCCCGGTCACGATCACCTTTTCATTTGTAGGCTACCAGAGCCAGGACGTTTCACCAGCCGGACAATCCGCGCTGGACATTACTATGAAGCCGGAAGATAATGCTTTATCGGAAGTAGTAGTGGTAGGTTATGGTACGCAAAGGAAGAAGGACCTGACCGGCGCCATTTCATCCATCGGCTCCAAAGAGGTAGCCGGCCGGCAGACTATTCAGGTTTCCGAAGCATTGCAGGGAAGCATAGCCGGTGTGTCGGTAACACGCAGCAGCGGTGCGCCGGGAGCGAGTTCGAATATTCTGATCCGGGGTATTACCACCATTGGTACCAATAATCCGCTTGTGATCGTCGACGGTGTGCCGGTAAGCAGCATTGATAATGTAAACCCTGGCGACGTGGAGAACATTACCGTTTTGAAGGACGCGGCTTCTGCGGCTATTTACGGCTCGAGGGGTGCCGCGGGGGTTATTCTTGTAACAACGAAACGCGCCAAAAACGGACAGGGTAGTCTGGAATACACTTACGAATATGGCGTGCAGCGTGCTACTGCGATGCCAGAGTATGTAGGCGTGCAGGATTATATGCGGTATTTCAATGAACAAACCACCAATGACGGCGCAAGTACGGGACCGTTTGCGCAGGCTTTTATCGATTCATACCTGGATAACAACCGGGCAAATCCCGACGAGTTCCCCAATACAGACTGGCAGCGTGCATTGATCACCCGTAAGAATGCGCCCCGCCAGCGTCACGATCTTGTGTTTACAATGGGAACCGCCAAGATCAAAACCAAAGCTTCGCTGGGCTATTCCAGCTCGGGCGCATTCTACGACAACCGTTCTTACGATCGCTATCTGTTCCGGGTTAACAACGACCTGCAGGTCAATGATAAGATTGGCGTAAACCTGGATGTTTTTTACAAAAGGACAAACAACAAGGGTAATGCCAATGAACTGCCTAACAGTGACTTCAATCCGATTTACGAAGGCCGGATCATGCCGCCGATCTACGACGATGTGTATTCGGACGGAAGACTGGCATTTGGAAAAGACGGAAGGAACCCGCTGGCCAAGCTTCGGGATGGCGGATTCACGCGCGCGCTTTCCAACCAGATAGGAGGGCGGATCTCATTCAACTACAAGCCGGTTGACGGGCTGACAGTCACCGCGTTGGTAGCGCCCGTTTTTGATCTTGATAAAAACAAATACTTTTCCAAGCAGATCCGCTACACCAATCCCGACGGAACGCCGAGTACGATTGTGAACCAGGCGCGTACCGTACTAACGGAAGGCCGCTCGGAGGCGATGAGTATCAATGGACAGCTGCTTGCGAACTACGTGAAGGAGATCAATGGCGCACATACCATCGATATCCTGGCAGGTTTTGAAGAAAATTACCGCTCACTGGAAGAGCTCACCGCGTCGAGAAGCGGGTTTGCATTGACCAGTTTTCCTTACCTGAATTCAGGTTCCACGGAGCTGCGCGACAACTCGGGCAGGGCCAATGAATCAGGATTACATTCGTTTTTCGGAAGAGTGCAGTACAATTATAAAAGCAAGTATTTCCTGCAAGGGAACCTGCGTTCCGATCTTTCATCGAGGTTTGCAGCTGCTTACCGTAAAGCGGTTTACCCGTCAGTATCAGCAGGGTGGACAATTTCCGAAGAGAATTTCATGAAGGGCAGCAACTGGCTTTCATTCCTGAAACTGAGAGGCTCCTGGGGAGAAGCGGGCAATGAGCGGCTGCTCGACAAAGACAATAATCCGGCTTACTATCCTTACCTCGCCACTATTGATTTCAGTACCGCACTTTTTTACCAGAATGGCAGCGTAGTGCCGCTGACGGGCGGCGGGCAGCAAGTTTATGCGGTTGAAAATATCTCCTGGGAAACCAGCCGTACCCTTGATTTCGGTCTGGATGCAGCGTTCCTGAACGACAGGCTGACCATTGCCGCAGACTATTACAGGAAAACAACCACCGACATTCTGCTGCCGCTCGATATTCCATTGTACCTCGGTTTCGACAAACCCAACCAGAATGCAGGTACATTAAAGGTACAAGGCTGGGAACTGGAAGCAGCCTGGCGCGACCGCATTGGTAAGATCGGCTATTCGGTAGCAGCTAATTTATCAGATGCGAAATCGACCGTCGGAGACCTGAAAGGCACGGAGTTCCGCGGTGACCAGATTATCCGTAATGGAAGCGAATACAACGAATGGTTTGGGTATTTGTCCAACGGACTTTTCCAGACGCCGGATGAAATTACCGGAGCGCCGGTACTGAATGTAACCACCAAGCCTGGCGACGTCCGGTATGTGGATGTGAACAAGGACGGAAAGATCACCACCGACGACAAAGTGCTCCTCGGCGGCGCATTGCCCCGCTATTTGTATGGAGGTAACCTGCGCGCGGACTATAGCGGATTTGATTTCGGGGTGAGTTTTCAGGGAGTTGCTAAAAAGCTGTCGCGCCTGAACAGTGACGCGGTGCAGCCTTTTGCAGAAGCCTTCGGCAATATGCCGGCGGAGATGGTGGGCAAGTTCTGGAGTGCAACCAATTCGCCTGAACAGAACCTGCGGGCGACTTACCCGAGACTTTCGCGTACTTCCAATGCGGCCAATTATACCCTTTCGGATTACTGGCTGATCAATGGCGGCTATTTCCGGGTGAAGAACATCACGCTGGGCTACACTTTGCCGCAGAACCTGATCAAAAAAGCAGGTGTGCAGAGCTTACGGTTGTATATGTCGGCGAATGATGTTTTCTCGCTAAGCAAATTTCCAAAGTACCTCGATCCGGAATCGGCCAGCTACTCTTACCCGATCGTCACCACGCTCATGGCAGGCGCAACCATTCGTTTCTAAACCCAACCCGGCATTTACCTCATGAAAAAAATAGCATTTACTTTTCTCGTGGCGACGGCACTATCGGGCTGTCACACACTCGATCTCAATCCTTTATCGGAAGCTTCAACCGGGACATTTTACGCCAACCAGACGGAGCTTGAACTGGCAGTGAACGACCTGTACCGCACTGCATTCTGGTCGAATGACAATGAGCTTTTCAGCGACAATGAGTGGCACCGCGGCCAGCTGACCAATGCAGTAATCGGCGGCACGATGAATGCCGATGATGCGGCTGTGCAGACATTCTGGCTTAATGCATACAAGGCGATTGCACGCGCCAACTCGTTTATTGCCAACAAGGAACGCGCCGCTGCCAACACACCGGCTTCCATCCTGGTTCGCCTTGAAGCTGAAATGCGCCTGATCCGCGCTTACCAGTACTCGCGCCTGATCACGCATTTCGGCGATGTGCCTTTGCTCACCGAGCCGCTCCTGCTGGAAGAATCGTATACGGTAGCGCGGACGAACAAAGATGAGATCCTTGCATTTGTTTTCTCCGAGCTTGATTTTGCAGCCGAAAACCTGCCAGTAACCTATGCGACAGCGGAGACAAAAAGGCTGACAAAAGGGGCAGCGCTCGCTATTAAGTCGCGTACTGCCTTGTATATGGGCAAATGGGCGATTGCACGCGATGCGGCGAAAGCAATTATGGACTTAGAAGCGGGTTACGAGCTGCATCCGAGCTACGCGCCGCTCTTTACCCGGGCCGGTGAAACAAGCCGCGAGCTGATCATCAGTATTCCGCGGGATGAAAAACAGCAGGTTTTCAGTCCGGCAATTTATGTCCAGGATAATATTTCAAGAAATGCAGGCGGCTTCGGCGCGCAGCTTCCTACAAGGGATATAGTGGACGCCTATGAATGTATTGACGGCAAGCCGATAGATGAATCGCCGCTTTACGACCCGAAAGCCCCGTTTAAAAACCGCGATCCACGCCTCACAGCCACGGTAGTTGAGTTCAATACCCAGTGGCTGGGCTACAATTACACGCCGCACCCGGACTCTTTGCAGGTTTTCAGTTCGAAGGAAAACAGGAAGGTACCTAACAAAGACACACGTGCAGTGGCTGCATTTGCAAGTTTCACCGGGTTTTTATGGAAAAAAGGCATTGACCAAACCTGGGCGGACAGGCTCGTTGAAGACAATGACGCAATCATTATCCGCTATGCCGAAATACTGCTGACATACGCCGAGGCGAAGATCGAGCTTGGGGAAATTGATGCGACCGTTTTGACGGCAATCAACCAGGTAAGGGCGCGCGCTTACGGGGCGGGCGTGGAAGAAACCAAATCGTATCCTGCTGTGGCAGCTGCCAATGCGAATGTATTGAGGCAGCTGGTACGCCGGGAGCGTCGGGTAGAGTTCCCGCGTGAGGGCTTGCGCTACATGGACCTGATCCGCTGGAAGCTCGCCGAAAAAGTACTTACCCGTCCGGTAATCGGTCTGCCTGATCCCGCCACACAAAACCGCGCCAAATGGCCATTCCCCGGCGTGACGCCACTTGATGACGATGGTATTGCCGATTATTCAGGATTTGGTACCGACGTAAAAGTGCTCGCGCAGCGGAGTTTTGACAAAAGCCGCCAGTACCTGTGGCCGATCCCGGCTGTGGAACGCAGGGTGAATACCAATATCACGCAAAACCCTGGTTACTAGTTTTCATTTTCCCATTTATAATAAGCTTAACGATTGTTTTAATGAAAAGATATTCACTCCTGACCCTGTTGCTGGGTTGGCTGGTACTCTGCGGGCATGCTGCCAAGGCGCAGCTCAAAGGCAAACCATCGTTTAGCGGGATATACCCGCACCTGGCGATGTACAACAATGAAGGCGAATGTGGCACCGGGGCGGTGGTACCCTGGGCAGGCAAGC
Organism: Dyadobacter sp. HNCC25DJ183; assembly: GCF_056895175.1. Taxonomy (NCBI): domain Bacteria; kingdom Pseudomonadati; phylum Bacteroidota; class Cytophagia; order Cytophagales; family Spirosomataceae; genus Dyadobacter; species Dyadobacter sp. HNCC25DJ183. Next base: position 224,325 of record NZ_JBXHAP010000004.1, on the reverse strand, counting down.
TTTGGGTGATCACTTACGGCCCGCATTTGCCTTTTGGCTCTTCTGATAAATTGTACGAGATCAGCGCGGACCTGAAACAGACTGTTTTCCCGGGCAGCATCGGCGGTACTCCTGCTAACCGCATGATCCATCATGAAAGTAAACAGCTTTTTATAGGACCTTATGCGATTGATGAAAAGGCCAATGTGCGTGTGATACCTTACAAGGAAATGCCCGGCAGGCACACAGGCAATGCAAGGCATTTGACCGATCCTAAGAACAAAATCCTGTACGGGACTATGGAAGAGGGGGTTTATGAAGTTGATGTTGCTACGCTGAAACCGACCATGCTTTATGAAGACGGGAATGTAGACCGCGCCAAAGCGGCCGATAAAGCGACTTACCAGTTTAAGGGATTGCTGCCTGGAACGCATGGAAAGGGTTTTTACTCGGGCCAGGGTGTGGTGGTTTATTCCAATAACGGCGAACCTGGAAAACGTGCCGAGATCGACTTTGATATCGAATCGGGTGTGCTGGCGGAATGGGATGGGAAAGACTGGAAAGTGGTGCGCCGCAACCAGTTTGTGGAAGTAACAGGCCCCGGAGGCATTTACGGAAACAAAAATGCAGCAACAGACCCGATCTGGGCGACCGGCTGGGACCATAAGTCGGTGTTGCTGGGTGTACGCGACAATGGGAAATGGAGCTTTTACAGGTTGCCAAAAGCAAGTCACGCTTACGATGGCGCCCACGGCTGGAACACCGAGTGGCCGCGTATCCGGGACGTGGGAACGGCCGCAAAGCCCGACTATCTGATGACCATGCACGGTATGTTCTGGCAGTTTCCAGGTGCTTTCACTTCGGGAAATGCTGCCGGAATACGTCCGCGCTCGGCTTATCTGAAAGTGATCGGCGACTATACCCGCTGGAATGATCAGCTTGTATTCGGCTGCGATGATTCGGCACAACGGGAGTTTTTGAACAAAAGAAAAGCGAAAGGCGGCATTGAAGGTCCGGGACAATCCAACTCCAACCTGTGGTTTACCCCGCTTGACCAGCCCGATAAACTCGGCCCGAACACCGCAGAAGGTTCGGTTTGGTTGAAGGAGAATGTCAAAGCAGGGGAAACTTCCGAGCCGTTTTTATTTGCGGGCTGGCCTCAAAGGTCTGTTTGGGTGCAGAATAACGGAGATAGTGAAGTGAGCTTTGCCATGGAAGTAGATAAGAACGGAAAAGGAAGCTGGTCTGCATTGCAATCCATTTCGGTACCCGCAAAAGGCGCCAAACGCATTGATTTTACAAATGCAGAAACAGGCGAGTGGATCAGGCTGAAAGCGGCAACTGCCACGAACGTGACGGCGCACTTTTACTACTCGGACACTGACCAGCGTACTGCTACGCACGATGCCATTTTCAATGGCCTGACCCTGGCCTCCAATGCCACAACCAGAGGAGGATTGATCTACGGCCTGGGCGAAAACCGTCGCACCATGGCATTGGCCGGCATGGATTACAGCGGAAGCGCACCGAAAGAAACGGGCTACTATGAGCTGGATGCCGATATGAAACTGACGCGAAAAGACGATGCGAAAACGCTGGATTTTGTAAAAACCAAATTTGCGATCCCGCAGAAAGTGGTAACTGTGGATGCAGCTTCGGTGCTGGTCGTGGATGATAAGGGAAGGCGCTGGCGGCTGCCACTGGGGAACGACGCTTTTACCGGCCTGACAAACGATGGCGCATTGCGGATTTGTCGCGAGGTAGCCACCGAGCGCGACCTTTTCAACTGCCACGGGACGTTTTACGAGCTGCCTGCCGAGAATGCAGACGGTTACGCGAAGATCCGCCCGGTTGCTTCGCACAACTTCCGGATCAACGACTACGCTTCGTACCGCGGCTTGCTGGTGATGACCGGTCTTGATGCCGACGAAGCCGCTAAAAACAACCATATCATCGTTTCGAATGACAAAAAAGCGGCTGTGTGGGCAGGTGCGATCGACGACCTTTGGAAGCTGGGCAAACCAACCGGCCACGGCGGCCCGTGGAAAGACACGAAAGTGAAAGCAGGCGAATCTTCCGATCCTTACCTGATCAGTTTTTATGACAAAAAGAAACTGTCGCTCTCACATCATGCAACGGCGGCTGTTACATTCACCCTTGAAGCGGATCCGGTTGGAAACGGTCCCTGGATGGAGTACAAAACCTTCACAGTAAAGCCGGGCGAGACACTCCATTTCGATTTTCCAAAAGAGTTTGCATCCCGCTGGATCCGGTTCCGGACCAACGCCGACTGCCAGGCAACTACATGGCTCGACTATAAGTAGGACAACCTTTATACGGTCTTTATACAAAAAGTGTGCACGTGCACACTTTTTGTATTTACGGCATGTTCAATAGTAATTTAAATGGAAGTTTTTCGGAGAATGTCAAAATAATATTCTTCAAAAATGAGAATACTTAAAATTTAATTACATTTCCGCCGGTTACTTAATTATAAATGCAAAATTAAACTGTTTGCCTATGCCGCAATAAAAACTACTCAATGGAAGTTCGCCTCACCTGTGCCCGTTCCGGGATAATGCACCTGTTATTTAGCTAAACTCTTAAAATCTTCACACTCACCAACCCATTTCGGTTATGAAAGATCGATACAAAAATTTATTCAGGATCCCTGTCATTGCAGCATTGTCGCTGTACATGGGACTGGAACCTGCCGAAGCTGCCAATCCTGGCCTGCGCACCGGCAAGCTGGCAGCTACAGCATCAAAACGCGCCGAGTATACGGTGACCGGAAAAGTAACTTCTGCCGAAGGCGAGGCACTGCCCGGTGTAAGCATCGTTGAAAAAGGTACTACCAAAGGTACCACCACCGATATCGATGGCGCATTTAGCATTAATCTCACCAATCCTGGAACTACGCTTACATTCAGCTTCATCGGCTATACCACGAGGGAAGTGGTGGTAGAAGGCGCTACAAACCTTGATGTCGTTCTCGAATCAGACGCAAAAGGGCTGGACGAAGTGGTGGTTGTGGGTTATTCAGCCAAAAAAGTAAGGTACCTGTCGAGCTCGGTATCTACCATCAGCAGTCAGAAGCTGCGCGACGTAACTTCCAACGAACTGCCGAACCTGTTGCAGGGAAAGGCGCCGGGTGTGGTCGTTTCCACCAACTCAGGTGACCCGACCAGTCCTGCGAGGGTGGTAATCCGCGGGTCGGGAACAATCTCGGCCAGCAGCTCGCCGCTTTACGTGGTCGACGGGAACATTGACGGTAGCTATAACCCGGTGGACGTGGAGAATGTAACCGTTTTGAAAGACGTGGCGGCTACCGGTTTGTACGGTTCACGTGCTGCAAACGGGGTTATTATCGTCAATACGAAAATGGGTAAGGCAGGGAAAACTGAGATCAACTTCAATAATACATTCGGCTGGTCAGAGGCGACAACAGGGAATTTCCGCCTGATGGACGCACAGGAACTGTACGATTTCCAGAGTACTTTCAACCCGCGTGACCCGTCAGTTCTGAAAAACAACACGAACTGGTGGAATGAAGCATTCCGCACTGCTTTTGTGAACAACCACAATGTCTCGCTTTCGGGAGGTTCGGATAAAACAACTTTCTATGTGTCTGGTAACTACTACAAAGAGCAGGGCACAGTGATTGAAAATGATAAAACGGGCTATAACTTCCGTACAAACCTCCGCTCGCAGCTCACGAACAAGCTGACTGCCGCGGTGCTATTCAATGCACAGTACACCAGGGACAACTATCAGAACAGCAATACCTTGTACGATGCGTACACCAACCTGCCGTTTGACCCAGCGTACGAAAGCGGCGCTCCGACAGACGGACGCTCGTATCCGAACTGGCTGGGCCGCGACCGTGAGAACTTCCTGCATTCGATCCAGTACAACTTTGCAAAAGCAAAGAGCCTGAGAACGAGTCTTGATGTTAACCTCGATTACGATCTGACTGACAAAATCACATTGTCCAGCTACAACCGAGCGAACTTCGGAAACGGCTCCGGCGCCACTTATTACGACCGCCGTACCAAGCAGGGAGGCGCCAATGGAGGTGAGCTTTACAACAATAACAACAACAACTACCGCCTGCTGACGTCTAACCGCATTCGTTACTCAGAGGAATTCGGGAAGCACAATCTCACTTTGCTGGGAGTAGCCGAAGCGGAAACTTCTTTTGCAGAATACAATACGGTATCGGGCAAGGGTTTGCCGGCAGGGCAGGATGTACTTTCGGTAGCGACGGACATTCTCGTTTCGCCGACCAGCTACAATGAACAGGTTGCATTCCGCAAGTTCCTGGGTCAGGCCGATTACAACTACGATAATCGCTACTTCCTGGTTGGATCGCTGGTGAATGAGTTTTCTTCTTTGTTTGGTAAAAACAATTCATCTGCCAACTTCTTCCAGCTGGGCGCTTCGTGGGTTTTGAGCAATGAGAATTTCCTCAAAAACAACAAGGTGCTTTCTTTCGCAAAACTTCGTCTGAGCCACGGAACAGTAGGTAATGCAGCTATCCCGAACTTTGCATCTTTGGGACTTTACACCATTTCCCAATCTGCCAGCTATGCCGGTGTGCCAGGCGCACAGCCTTTTCAAAAGGGTAATCCCGACCTGACCTGGGAGAAAATCCGTGCGTCCAACCTCGGTTTTGACATTAGTCTGTTCAACCGCATTGACCTGACGGTTGATCTCTATAACAAAAAATCCGAAGACCTGCTTTACCAAAAGCCACTGACTGCTACGACGGGTTACAGCTATGTTTGGGTCAATGCAGGTTCTGTACGCAACAGGGGAGTTGAATTCAGCCTGACTTCCAATAACCTGAGCGGCAAGGAGCTTACGTGGGAAACGAACTTCAATATGGCATTGAACCGCAACAAGATCCTTGAACTGAGCGGTGGTGCAGCGACTTTCCGTCCGGGTAACCGTTTACCACTGGCAGCAGGCCACGATATGGGAGAGTTTAATCTGCCGGTTTGGGCAGGTGTGAACCCTGAAAACGGCGATCCGCAATGGGAGAAAATTGTAACGGATGCAAATGGTAATGTGACGAAAGAACTTACCAATTCATACAGTTCCGTGCAAACAGCGCAGTCGCGCCAGTTTACAGGTAAGTCTACAAACCCGAAATTTACCGGCGGTTTGACCAACACATTGGGTTACAAAGGATTTACATTCTCTGCATTCTTCAACTTCGTGTATGGTAACTGGGTGTATAATGAAAGCCGCGCCTACTTTGACAACGATGGTTTGTATGAAAGCTACAACCAGATGATCCTGGCGAAAGGCTGGTCACGCTGGGAGAAACCGGGGGATGTTGCCACACACCCGAAACCGATCGTAGGTGGTAACAAGGATTCCAACCAGTCTTCAACACGCTACCTGGAAGACGGAAGCTACATCCGCCTGCGGAACGTTCGTGTAGGTTACAATATCCCTGTTGACGCAATCAAGCGCATCGGATTTGCACGTGCCAACATTTTCGTGAGCGCGGATAACCTTTGGACAGGTACCAAATTCACCGGTCCGGACCCTGAGGCTTCCTTCTCTTTTGAGGATACCCCGGGTAACTCCAGCATTAAATACCCGATCAGCCGCAAGCTGCTCTTCGGTGTCAATTTCACATTGTAAAATTCAGCAGATATGAAATTTATAAAATCAAAACTGGTACTGGCACTCGGATTGGTGTCGATGCTATCCTGCGAACAATATTTTGATCCTACCACCAACATTGATGAAACAACTGCGCTGGCCAACGAGTCGGACGTGCAGACTGTGACGATTGGTACCTATGCATTTTTGAACAAATCAAACTATGTATACAGCGGCCACATTATGATGGAGTACCCGAGCGACGAAATCGCCCAGGGACAGATTTCCGGAAATGATTTTACCCGCGTGTACCGGTATACCCACATCAATACGTCGACGCACGCAACCAACTACTGGAGTCAGTGTTACAAGATCATCGCGGCTACCAACAAGGTAATCGGCTTTGTCTCAAATGACGCTTCTACCGAGCTGAAGCAGCTCAAAGGTGAAAACCTTTACCTGCGTGCGATGGCGCATTTCAATATGGTGCGGATGTTTGGACGACCTTATCCGCAGGAGAGTGGAAATAACCCGGGTATCCCCATTCTGCGCGACGGCCTGAGCGATGAGGAAGCTACCAAACTGCCGAGATCTTCGGTGAAGGAAGTATACGATTTCGTGATCAGCGATTTGCTTGCAGCGGCTGACCTGATGACGGTGAAGAAGTCGAATATTTACGCGTCAAAGGAAGTTGCTTACGCATTGCTGTCGAAGGTGTATCTGTTTAAAGGCGACAATGCAAATGCTTTAAAATACGCGAACCTGGTGATTGACAGCGGCCGGTATTCATTGCTTTCTTCGTCCAATTATCCGAGCTATTTCAAGGTTGTTCCAGAAAATAACACGGAGACGATCTTCGCAGTGCGCCATACCAGTGTTCAGATCGCGGAGATCAGCAGTATGTATATCAGTTCCGACCGGTCAGGCGCTCCGCTTGCGCAGGGTGTGAGCGGCTGGGCAGAGTTGTATGCTTCTCAGAAATACATTGACTTCCTGGCGCAGCATCCCGAGGATCTTAGAAAATCGTTTATCACCCCTTATGTATTGAACGGACAGCTGCAAACCAACAAAAAGCTGACTCCCGCCACGCCGATGTACTACATTAACAAGTACACTTTGCAGGACAATGTGATCAATGCATCGTCGCCGGTATACCTGCGTCTGGCAGATATTTACCTGGTGCGCGCAGAGGCAAATGCGAAGCTGGGTAACACTGCTGCTGCACTAGCCGATGTAAACCTGATCCGTACCCGCGCGGGGCTGTCGGGAACTTCATTGTATACCACTGCGAATGTGGCTTCTGCTGGTAAGACCATCCTGGACGTGGTTTTGGAAGAGCGTTTCCTGGAACTTGCATTTGAAGGTCACCGGATCTACGACCTGTTCCGCAACGGACGCCCGATGATACGTAACTATCCGGGTACCCACTCACAGAACAATACACCTACCACGGATGTAAGGCAGACCATCCAGCCGACAGATCCGAGGGTTGTGTTTTTCATTCCTCAGAACGAAATCGATCAGAACAAAAACCTGATCCAAAACCCATAACCCATTATATTCTGTTTAAGTAGTGCGGACAGCAGGCAGGATTTCTGTCTGCTGTTTTTTTGTGCAAAAATTTTTTTACAGACTTGTCCAATTCTGAAAAGCCGGTTGTCATTGGCTTTTAAACATTCAAACTTTACAAATGGAACCAAGACTTAATTTTCAGGAAAAAGGAAAAAATGCGGCGAAGGTGCTTTTTGGTATGGGCAGCTACTTGCATAAGTCGGCAATAGAATTGCCTTTGCGGGAACTGGTGGTGTTCCGCGTATCGCAGATCAACCAGTGCGCATACTGCCTGGATATGCATTACAAAGATGCGCGGGCCAAAGGCGAGACCGAACAGCGGCTCTACGGACTGAGCGCGTGGCGTGAAGCGCCTTACTATACTGAGCGCGAAAGAGCCGCATTCGCGTGGGCAGAGGCAGTTACCAGATGCGAAGTGCCCGATGCGCTTTATGCAGACGTGAAGCAGCAGTTCTCGGACGAGGAGCTCATCGACCTGACTATGGTGGTGACAAGCATCAACACCTGGAACCGCATTAATATTGCATTTCCGAGCACGCCCGGCAGTTACCAGGTCGGGCAGTTTGGTTGATAAATGCACTTAATTGCAGCTTTTTAAACATTCCAGATCATTCAAAATATTCAAATAGAAACCAAGATGAACGAATTTCTGATCGCAATTCACCGTGACCTGAAAAGCAAGGACGCGAGTCCGTCACCAGAGCAAATGCAAGCCGCTATCAAACCGTTTCAGGATTGGATCGGCAGCATTGCCGCCCAGAATAAGCTGGTAGCTCCTCCAAAGCGCTGGGACCTTGACGGGCGGGTAGTTACCAAAAACAGCACGGTTACAAACGGGCCTTACGCCGAGATCAAAGAATCGATCGGCGGTCTGTTCCTGATCCGTGCAGAGAATTATGAAGAAGCAGTGGAAATAGCCAAAGGCTGCCCGATCCTTGAATGGGGCGCGTCAGTGGAAGTCAGGATGGCGCTGGGGTAGTGGAAAGGAGGAAAGGGAGGAAGGAGGAAGGAGGAAGTCTTGTCACCCTGAGCGGAGTCGAAGGGAGGAGCGACACGCAATCCCTTCGACCGCCCGGCGGCTCGGTGCGCTCAGGGTGAAAAGCTTGTATCTCAGTTCCACCGCAACTCACTAACCGTTCCACGGCGGCTCATTCATTCACTCATTCACTTATTCAATCATTGACCCTTCTTCCAAACCTCTTTCGCACAGAGTACCGCAACATTGTTGGGGTACTCTGTTATTTGTTCGGGATTGAGCACGTAGAGATTGCGGAGGATATTGTGAGTGATACTTTTCTGGCGGCTACGGAGCACTGGAGTCTGCACGGCGTGCCCGATAACCCGACTGGCTGGCTTTACACCGTGGCGAAGAACAAGACCAGGAACTACCTCAAACGGAATGCATTGTTTGAGAAAAAGCTGGCACCCGAGATCAGGTATACCTCGGAAGTTTCAGAAGAGATTGACATTGATCTGTCGGGAAAGAACATTTCCGATAGCCAGCTGGCTATGATCTTCGCGGTTTGTAACCCTGCTATTTCCACCGAGTCGCAGGTATCGCTGGCGCTGAGCCTGCTGTGCGGTTTTGGTGTACAGGAAATCGCTGACGCATTTTTAACGAATAAAACAGTCGTTTACAAAAGGCTCAACCGCGCAAAAGAGAAGCTGAAAGAAGCCCGCATACGCATTGAGCAGCCTACTCTGTCGGAAATCAACAACCGCCTTGATCCCGTACTCACGACTTTGTATTTGCTTTTTTCGGAGGGTTACTATTCCGAAAGCCAGGACACGGTGCTCAGGAAAGACCTGTGCGCCGAGGCAATGCGGCTGGCCTCTCTGCTGCTTGGCAATGAGGCCACCAACAAGCCGGCTGTTAATGCGCTGCTATCGCTGATGTGCTTTCACGCGTCCCGTTTTGATGCCCGTGTCGGCGATAATGGTGAAATGGTGTTGTATGAAGATCAGGACGAGGCGCGCTGGGACCAGCAGCTGATCAGTCTGGGCAAGGATTTCCTGATCAAAGCATCCACAGGCGAGGAAGTTTCCAGGTACCATCTGGAAGCCGGCATTGCATTCTGGCATACTCAAAAGGAAGATACCAGCGAGAAGTGGGAGCGTATCCTGCAACTTTATAACAACTTGCTGATCCTCGAATATTCGCCCATTGCAGCACTAAACCGGACATTTGCGGTGTCGAAAGCAAGAGGCAAGGAGCAGGCAATTGCAGAGGCAGAAAAGCTTGGACTCACCGGCAGTCATTTCTACTATTCGTTACTCGGCCACCTATATACTGGCTTGGATAATGAAAAAGCGCTGGCCCATTTTCAAAAGGCACTTGAAATGGCTGTTTCCGCGTCGGATCAGCAAATTATTAAAAAGAATATTGAAAAACTTTTTCTATAAAATGGTACGTCTGGAATCCGAACGTTTGAGCTACGAGAAATTTACACAGGAACATTTTACCGATTATTTCCGACTGGTTTCGCAGCAGGATGTAATGCAATATATCACGGGTGCCGCGCTCAATGAAGAGCAGGCGAAAGCACGTTTTCAGGTCGCGCTGAATGCGGACCGTGGTCTGCATCACTTTGGTTTCCTGGCTGTTTTCGAGAAGGAAACCGGCACGTTCACCGGTCTGGCTAAAATTGTCCCTTTTGAAACAAACCTTAGCGAAATAGGGTACGCGCTCTTTCCTGCATTCTGGGGAAAAGGGTATGCAACGGAAATTACGCGCACAATGGTCAGCTATGCAAAGCAGCTGGGCAATGTGCCGGAATTGATCGCGCTGGTGAGCCCTGAAAACCATTCTTCCGTGAAGGTACTTACCAAACAGGGCTTCGTATTCTTCCGGGAGATTGTTGATGCCGGCGGTACCCGTCACGATTATATCCTTCGCATTTGAAGTGAAAGATAGCAAGGAGAAAAATGCCCCGGAAAGCTGATTTGCTGCTTCCGGGGCATTTTTTGATTTATAGCCAAACCACCTTTTGCTCTGAAAGCTTGGGTGAGTTTTTCAGGTGTTAAGGTCCATAGGCTATGATCCTGATCGTCGAAAGTGAGAACACGAAACAAGTTTTCAAGGCCGGAATTTGATGAGATGGTAATCCAATCTGAGCTGTTGATCGTAAATGTTGGGATAAGTATGAAAGTAGCAATGTTAAGTTTGCCACCAGGCAGCACAAAAAGCAGGTTTATGCCTTACTTTACACACGCGCAAAACCAATGAAACGCGTATTTTAACGAGCTCCTTTTACAGAACTGTTCACACAGCCCGGCACGGATGTTGCGAAGTGGTTATTTATGATTGACAAAGTGAAGATTTTGATTTTAGAAGATCACCCTGTAACTGCCAGGGGATTGAAGTTTTTTTTAGAAAAGAGCTTAGGTACAGAACAACCCGCCACCGCAGAAATATGGTACCCCGGAGAAAAGCCGGCAACGCGGCGAGAGCCTGCGGATGTATTTATCCTTTCTGTCAATCCGCGATCTGCATTTCCGGGTATTTTCGAAAAGTTGCAGCGGGAATATTCGATTGATCCCAAACAACTTGTCATTTTTTGCGACAGTTCCGAGTTTCGCACCGGTCTTGAATACCTGTACAAAGGGGCTGCGGGCTTTGTTTTCAAGGAAACGGACCTGCTGGAACTGGTACGATGCGTAGAAAGTGTTGCGAACGGGCAGCCGTATATCTGCCAGGAAGCAGTGCAGAAGATACTCTGGCATTTCATGCCGGGATCCGAAATAACCCTGAACCTGAAATCGGAAGAATTCCCGCTCACAGCCAAGGAATTCGAGATTGCGCGTGAACTGTCGCGCGGGCTGAGGGTGACCGAAATCGCACGCCGCTTCAACATTACGCCGGGGCGCGTTAGTATCTGTAAATCTTCCATTTTTCGCAAACTCAACATCAAAGACCACCGTGAACTGTCGGCCAGGCTCTTTGAACTTTCGGCAAACCGCAAGGTCGTGTAGGTAGTATTTCAACTGTTTGAATCCTTGTACCTGTATTTCAGGAACAGCATGATCACGTTCAGGATAATGGTAAATGCATTTGTAGCGATAATAGGGATATCCTTTTTGTCGACTCCATAGTAAATCCACAATGCATTACCGGTAAGCATCACAATGAACATCATTGTTGAAACTTCATTGGCTTTCTTCTTTTTGATGGTGGTGATCAGCTGCGGCAATACCGCAGAAGAGGTGCATATCCCCGCTACTAACCCGAGTATCTCGATAAAATCCATAATCCCTGTCGCTGAATGTTTGGCGCAGGTGCTGATAAAAATTGTGCCGAGAGGCGCTGAGAGCTTTACGTATGTGCCTGAAAGTTATTTAATGATTTGCATCCCCGGCTGGTAGGTATAAACAGAATAGGGGATCAAACGCGCGGCTACCCAACGGGCCACAAGGCAGGCGACGACAATCGGAAGAAACAGGACGTAGCTCTCTGAAATGGCGCAGGCGAGGAAAATGGCAGTAAATGGTGCATGAATGCTGCCGCTGAGCACCGCCGCCATTCCTATCACAACAAAATTGACCGGGATCAATCCCAATCCGAAGTAATGGTTTAATGCATTGCAGACCAGCAATCCAAGGAATGCACCTATGAACAGGCTTGGGGCAAAAACGCCACCATCGCCGCCTGCACCCAGTGTAACCGAAGTCGCAACCGGTTTGAGGAGCAGCACGATCAGAAGCGGCAGCAGCAAAGCCAGCGAATGCTGAGGGGCCGCTGCAATCGCCTGTTTTATTCCGGAGTAACCTTCTCCGTAAAGACTGGGGAACATGAAAATAAGGGCAGAAATCACCAGCGAACCCAGTACGATCCGAAGTATATCGTGCTCAATGGAAGCGAAAAGCTTCTTCGCCAGAAGCACGCATTTGGTCAGATAAGCTGCGCTGAATCCTGCGAGTACCGCCAGTAACAGCATATAAGGAATCGCTTTCAGCTGCCAGCCGGTGATTTTGAAGTCAAACAAGGGTTTGTAAAACCAGAAATGCGTCAGCAGCCAGGCGGTAAGTATCGCGGTCGCCACACTCAGGTGGTGCAGCTTGCTCCTTCGTTTGGTGAAGACTTCGTATGCAAACAAAAAACCTGCAAATGGTGCATTGAAGAGGGCAGTCAGTCCTGCTGCCAGGCCGGCGCAGATCAGGTCTGTCCGGTACTTTTTCAAAAACCTCGCTTTCCTTGAAGAGAGTGCACCGATGGCTGCTGTGGAAACAACCGTAGAGACTTCAATCCCCGTAGAGCCGCCGAAAATGACGGTGAGAAATCCATTGAAATAATGGGACGGGATCTTGTAAGAAGGCAGCATGTGCGCATCCTTGTTGATCGTGTCCATTACTTCTTTGATCCCCTTATTGGTTTTGTTGTGGAACAAAAACCGTCTCAGTATATAAATTGTCGCCAGACCTGCGAAAGGCAGGATCAGGATCAGCAATTTGTTGTGGACAATGCTTTCGAGGAAAAGCTCTTCGTAATGTTCTGTGATTACTTTCAGCGTGTCGGCTACGAGTGCGGAAAGCAGCCCGGTTACCGCAGCTGCGAGGATTACTGCCGATACGCGACGGACTTTCTTGTTTTGATATGCACTTAGTTTCATAACAGTGGTGTTCACCGGTACCTCCGTTTCCAGATCTTGTACCAATGTTTGTTTTTAGGATAGTGGCGGTTTGGCGCCATATTATTGACAAAAATCGCCACCAGCAAAAGGATCAGCACACCCGAAAGAACAGGGCTGAGCACATATTTATAGCCCAGTGACGTAATTTTTTCGGAGCCGATGTTGGCGATCAACGCAGTAGCTCCTCCGGGCGGGTGCAGCGTGCGGGTAATTTGCATAAACACAATTGAGACCGACACAGCAAATGCAGATGCCAGCCAGATGTTCCCGGGGATAAGCTTGTGCACGGTAACGCCCACCAATGCGCAGATCAGGTGGCCGCCGATCACATTCCGAGGCTGTGCGAGCGGACTGTTGACAATACCGTAGATCAAAACCGAGGATGCGCCGAAAGATCCGATGAGGAAAACGCTGTCGGAAGCGCTAAACATGTTATTGTTGAAAAAACCGATCAGCGCGATACCGCTGAATGATCCCAGAAATGTCCAGAAATGGTCTTTGAAATCGACCAGTGTCTCCTTGTAAATCACGTAGCGCGCCATGCGCATGTGCTTTCTTAAATGCTTTCTCAATGTTTGTTCCTGATTGAACTACTAAATTATAATGTTAATGTGAACTATACGGTTCCCGGCTGCCAGGAAAATCTCCGCCGGGCTGTGGAGTTTGAGTAAGCGGCTTGCAATTTACGTTCACCGATTATCAGCCTCCATTCATCGATTAGCTGTCATTTCAGGTAAGCAACAGATCTATTTTCGACATACACAAATAATTGCTGTGTGCGATGATGGAAAAACGTTACCTGCTGTTTTTATTGGTACTGTCAATTTCGACAAATGCGCTGGCGCAGACAGAGGCAAAAAAGCCCGGCCTGGTAAAGGTATCCGGCGGTCTGAATGCCTACGCGGGCTTTTACACGCCGAACGGTATCGCGGTCCGCAACCAGGCTACTCCTTTCGGCCTGAGCGGCGCTGTGACGGTTACATTGCCTGGCGGTGTCAGTCTGCCTTTTTCAGCCGTGCTGGGTAACCAGGGTGCAAGCTTCCGGCAGCCTTTCAACCAGTTTGGGGTAAGCCCCACTTACAAATGGGCCACGATCCACGCAGGATACCGGAACGTCAGCTTTTCGCCTTTTACATTAGCCGGACATACTTTTCTGGGTGGCGGCGTGGAGCTGAACCCGGGTCTGCTGCGGTTTGGGGCTGTTTACGGGAGGTTCAACCGGGCCAGCTCGACGGATATCGCCGATCCTGACGCAATTCCCTCATTCAAGAGAACCGGCTACGCTTTCAAGCTTGGCTATGGCAAGCCCACCAATTTTGTAGACCTGGTTGTGCTGCGTGCCCAGGACGACACGACTTCCATTCCGGGTATTCAAACAACACCTGAAAAACAGATCGTCCCTGCGGAGAACCTTGTGGTAGGGGTTACTTCGAGGTTGTTGCTGATCAAACACATTACCGTTGAGCTGGACGCTGCGGCAAGTTCCTACACACGGGATATGTACGCCACCGAAGTGCAGGCAGAAGGGAAGAACCCGCTCGTCCGCATCTTCGGGAAAATGATCACACCGCGGCTTTCCACCCAGCTCACGCAGGCAGCGCAGGCCGGGCTGGGGTATCAGGATAAATGGGGGTCAGTGAAGTTTCAGTACAAGCGCATTGATCCGAATTTCCAGACAATGGGCGCTTACTATTTCCAGAGTGATATCGAAAGCTATACGGTCAATGCGGCGCTCAATTTACTGAAAGGGAAGGCGCGGATCGCGGGCAGCTATGGTACGCAGTTCGATAATCTTGCCAAAAACAAGAATGCAGGTACCGGCAGGTCTGTCGGCTCATTCATGGCGTCCTTTAATCCCGACCCGGTATTTGGACTGGATATATCGCTGTCCAACTACGGGCTAAGTCAGAAAGCAGGATTGAGACCGCTGATCGACACCTTGCGGATTGCGCAGAACAACCTGTCGGCTACACTAAACACACGCTACTCCATTTTCAACAAGGACCTTTCACACGTTTTTACATTTACAGTCGCCCACCAGCAGCTTTCGGACCTGAATGAAGCCACTTCAAACCAGACCGAAAACAATAATCAGAACCTGAACCTCAGCTATTTCTTTCAACAGAATCAAAGTGGCTTTGGTGCAAACCTGATGCTCTCCTACACGCAAACCAGCCTGCCTGCCCTGTTACCCGCAGATGGAAACCAGAAGGTGAAATTCTATGGGCCGACACTAGGTACCAATTATGCTTTTTTGAAAAAGAAGCTGACTACCTCAGCCAATTTCTCTTACCTCATCAACCAGCAGCTTGGGCAAACCGGAAAGGTACTCACAGCCTCGGCGAATGCAGGTTACCAGCTCGCCAGGAAGCAAAGCCTGAGCCTGATGTTCAATTACCTGAACTCCAATACGGGCATTCAAACGGAAAAATTCAATGAATTCAGAGGAAATATCGGATATGGAATTTCATTCTAACACTGGCAGATTTCATAAAGGCGTTTCGATAATGGCCCTGAGCGTGGCTATGCTGCTGTTTACGTTCGCGGCATCCGCGCAAAATCTGGTTCGTATCACCACCAGCGTACTGCCGCCGTACAGTCCCTACATTCAGGACTACCCCGGAACCGGCAACCGCGTGCAGATCTTTATTTCCAACTTGTCGAGAACTCCGCTCAATGTGCGCCTGCTCGGTAAGCTGGAGGGCGATAACGGGGTAGTGATCCGGACTTCTGCCAACTACCGGCCCATTCGCCCGTTGCAACTCCTGCCCACGGACGTGAACCGAGCATTGACCCGCGCCGAGCTGGAAGGCTTGTTTGACCTGAACCAGATAGAGGTACAGGGAATGGACAAGAACCTGCTGTACCGCGGACTGCCTCTGCCGGAAGGGAGTTACCAGCTTTGTGTGCAGGCCTTTGACAATGCTACCACGCGCCCGTTATCCGCTGAGTTTCCGATGGGATGCAGCGGGCTTATCCCGGTCCGAGTGATCGAGCCGCCTATCCTCATTGCCCCGATGGCAGATGCGGAGGTAAACAGCAATACCCCGCAAACCCAGCTTTTTACCTGGACAGCGCCGGTGGGTATCCTGCCCAATCAGGTGGAATATACCCTGCGGATCATCGAGCTGCCCCAAACCGGCGCAGACCCTAATGTTTTCATTGATGCCGTGGTTTTACCAAAATCGGGTATTGAGGTGAAAAACCTGAAAACAACCACATTCCTGTATGGTCCGCAGCATCCGCCTTTGCAGGTGGGAAAACGGTATGCGTGGCAGGTACAGGCTGTGCCGCTCAATACGCGCTTCAATATCCTGAATGAGGGGAAAAGTCCGGTGCAGGCTTTCACGTACGGTAAACTTCCGATCGGGAGCATACCGGGCATTGAGGTAGCCCAGACTCCTTTTTCGACCATACCGGGGCTGGGCGATGCAATGGACACCACGAGCGGCAAGAAGACGATGTACGCTTACAAAATGCCCGCGAATTGTGCCTGCAAAGTGCCTGTTAATGAAAAGGATCAGGTAGATAACAGCCAGGCATTGAAATCCAGGAAGGCGACCATAGCGGGTTTCCAAATGGAGCTGCTGGCCAATGTGAAGGAACAGGATGGCAAGCTGTCGGGGACAGGCATGATACCTGTGCCGATGATCAACAACAGCTACGTCAAGCTGCGTGTCAACCTTTTTGATGTGCAATGCAATGCGGGCGGACAAGTGATCGGCGGGTTCGTGCGGGCTATTTATAAAGATGGTGCGCCCGGCTTTACACCAGATTTCGATAAGCCAGAAATGCCTGCCCTGGAAATGTCGCCTGCTACCATGCAGAACCTCAGTAACTTTTTCGCGACTGCCAAAGATCAGCTGGTATCCTCCCTCAGCAACTCTGCCAAAAGTGTAGGCTTTGAACTGCCGCTGGGCATTGATAAAAGCTTCGGACCGGTCAATACCGTGATCGCCATTACCAATATGACCTTTATGCCGCATCAGGCATTTTTTGATGCGAATACCTGGGTGAAAACGGCCAATGCGATGGTGTCGGGCATTCCGCTGAGCGGCTACAATATGTGCTTTACACCCGAGAAGCCCTGCGGAGAGGGTATCCTCTACCTTGCCGACAAGATGCAGCTTTCTCCATTCCTTGCATTAAAAGGAGCGGAAGGCGCCCCTATGCAGGGCCCGTTTGCCGGACCGGATACCATCGTAGTGACACATGTGGTTTTTGATGAAAACGGGTTTAAACAAATGCGCGTGCATGGTTTGCTGACCCCGCCGGGGCTGGTAGACGCGCAAACAAACGGACAGGCAGAGATTAGCGTCAATGCAGGATTGGTGAATTTCCAGAACTGGACTGCGCAACTTTCCTTTCCTAAATTCTACGTGGCCGGGTTATCGGACTTCAAATTTTCAATGCAGCCGGGCAAACCCGCCATTTACGACCATTCCGAAACAAATACCCCGGCCGTTTTGCCGGAAGGCTACCTGTCGCCCGCCGAGGTAAACATCTGGCAGGGATTGTATTTCCCCGAAATAGATCTTGAACTGCCCCCTTTTGTGAAGCGCGCGGACGGGCAGCAGCTTACGGTCGGCGTAAAGAATATGATCTCCGACAACAACGGGTTTTCGGGGAAAGCATTTGTCGAGAACATCCTGGACATAGGTGACGGATCGCTGGCCAGCTGGTATTACTCCATTGACGAGCTATCCCTCAGTTTTCTCAAAAGCGCATTTCAAAGCTCAACAATGAGCGGGAAACTGGTGCTGCCAATTTTCAATGATTCGGCCAAAGTCGCGTCGCAGATTCCTTATGAATGCACACTTTCCAAGGATGAGCAGGCAGGCGGGATTTCTGTTCAGTTTGTTGCAAAGCCGACTAACGAGATGAACGTGGATATCTGGCGGGCGCAGCTAAGCCTGACTAACAGCTCCGTAACTGCTACTTACACCAGCAATCAGGGTGTAGAGGCGCGGGCGCAGCTCAGCGGAAGTTTGAATATCGATGCCACTTATTTTACAATACCGGCTGCCAAGTTTGAGGGAATGGTACTGAGCACCAAAGCGCCCTATTTTGATGTAAAAGACTTTAAGCTGGGTTTTGCTTCACCTCAGAAAATGGCAGACGATTTCCCGCTCACCCTGGAATCGGCAGGGATTGCTACGGATCCCGGCGATCCGCAGCGGTTTGGCTTCAAGTTCATCGGGGGGATTGATCTTACGGGACAATCCGGTTCTCCGCTGACAGCCAGCGCAGGCGTCACGGTTTTCTTCAAAACAGGTCTTGCAAGCGGCCGCCCCAATTGGGCTTTTGACAAGGTAACAGCGGATTCTGTCTCTATCGATGCGGTACTCGGGCCGGTGGCGGTAAAGGGTAAGCTGGCTTTCTACGAAAATCAGCAAGTTTACGGCAACGGACTGGCGGGCGATGTGGAAATGACGGTTACGGGCTTGCTGGGCGGGAAAGTGGCAGCCCGCTTCGGAAAAACGCTCCCGGGTTCAGGCGGGTTCAGGTACTGGTATGTAGGCGGGAAAATCACGATCGGCGGGGCAGGTATCCCGCTTGCGCCGCCACTCCCGCTGTCGCTGCGCAGCTTTGGGGGAGGGTTGTATTCCAATGCAGCCAGGCAGGTCGCCAAAGACGGAACAGTTACCTATGTGCCTGATGATGCAACAGAGTTTGGCTTTGAAGCATTAATGGGCGTCGGCCTGACTGCGCCCGATGTACTTACCATGGAAGGTACAATCGGGTTGGAGATCACCGAAGGCGGCGGAATGGGAAGTCTTTCTTACCACGTTGATGCCTGGCTTTTGGGGCATACCAAAGAGGCTTCTTTCGCGAAAGGTACCGGTGATATGAGCTTCGATTTCCAGAACAAGGTTTTTGATGCGCAACTCAGTCTGGGTGCCAGCTATAACCTGCCCGGCGTAAGCATTTCAGCGGCGGCAGAATCTACCCGCCTGTATGTGGATGGAAATTCGGGCAACTGGTTTGTGACAATGGGCGTTCCGGGCGACAGGGTAGACCTGACGATAGATATCGCAAGTCTTGCCAAGTTTACCTTCGGCTCCTATTTCATGCTGGGTAACTACAATCCGACAGGTACCCAGCTGCCTCCTGCACCTTACGGGTTTCACAACCGGCCCGGTATCCTCTCCGAACTGGGCTACAAAGGAACAGCCAGTCAGGTTTTCAAAACCAATGCTCCTATGGTTGCATTCGGCTCGGGATACAGCATGGATGCGGACTTCGGTGTGGGGCCTTTTCACCTGCGCTATGACGGAGCGGTAGGTTATGATCTTGCATTGACCCAAACAAACGAGCAATGCAACGGCGTGACGCCTGGCTTAAACGGCTGGTACGCAATGGGACAGATTTATGCTTACATGCACTTCGCACTCGATCTCGACATTGATACCTGGGTATATGAAGGCACGTTTACGGTTGTGGAGCTGGAAGCGGCGGCATTGCTGCGGGGCGGAATGGTGAACCCGATCTGGCTCAACGGGCACGTGCTGCTGCGTTACCGGGTGCTGGGTGGTTTGGTCAAAGGTAGGGTCAACCTGGATTTCTGGTACAACAAGGGACAACGATGCGAGCCGACTTTTGCACCGCCAAACCCTTTTGCGGGGCAGCCGCTCATCGCGTCGCTCGGGCCGTCGGGAACAGATGAAGAGGTTTCTATCCTCTCGCCATACTATGCCGAGTTTAACTACCCGGTAGAAAGCGACCTGATCATTGATATCGAGATTCCGGAAGGGCAGCAAGTGGAGGCGGGAACACAGGGGACAGTAACGAAAGGCACACAAAACCAGTCTATCCTGCACCGTGAGTTCCAGCTGGTTTACCTCAACGGATTCAGCACCAAAGCCACCAAGGTCGACCCGCAATACGCGGCCTGCATGGCGGACAATTCAGGGCGGCTCAGCTACGGTCGAAATGAGGACGGCGATCCCAACTATAATGCGACTTATTACCGCTATAACGCACTGCTGCCCAATTCGACTTACGAAATATCGCTGGACCTGCAGGTACATATCAGGGACAAGGGGAAAATGGTGCCTTATGTATTCAAAAGCCAGCATGTGGAGCAAAAGGAGACAGTTACATTCAAAACAGGGCCTTGCATTTCGGTTTTATCAAAAGGCAGCGGTACCGACGACGCGATCACCACATCTTATCCATACGAGGGACAGCGCTATTTCATGAAAGGAGAGAATGCGCCCACGTTCATCAAGCTGAAAACCAATATGAGCTGCTGCATGAGCAACCTCAACTCGGACGAAAACTTTGACCTCAAAGCCCGTTTCACACCTCTGGAAGGTACCAGCTTTGCGGATAACAACACAGCAGCAGTACTGCTCACCGACGCCGTTTTCAAAGGGGACAGGGTGGATTATAATCTACCCGCAAGGATCAAAAACAGGATGCTTTACAGGTTTGAGCTCGTACGGATACCCAAGCCGAATTTTGTAAAAACACAGTTTGCCGCTGTGCAAAAGGCGAAAGAGACTGCGAAAAAGATCGTGGCTGCCAACATCTACAAAGCAGTTAATTCACAGGGTTTCAAGTCGGCTGAACAACAGCTTCTAAAAGCAAATTACAAGGCCGGAATACCGGGCGTAGGTAGTCCGGACGGTTTTGCAGTGAACTCGAAATACGACAATCATTATGATCAGTACACTGAGATATCCGAGGATGCATACGAGGCAATAGCCAACACGTACGGCACTTCTTACAAGATCAATACTGCTACCGAGAAGCTATATAATACAGGAAGTTTCAGCATCAAGGAAGATCCCAATGTGGTGAAAAAGCAAAAAGAGGAGGCTGCATTCGGGAAAAGTCTGGAAATGAAAATGTACAGATACTACTTCAAGACAAGCCAGTTTAACACGCTTGCAGAAAAGCTGGCCGCATCTAGCTTCCCGCAAAGTGAATCGTCGCCCTGGGCCAAAATGGTGGATGCATTGACCACAAAAATGGTCTCGCCGGAAGGATATGACAGCTACGAACTGTCTACGGAATACCTGGGCGGGGACAATGTGCGGCCGCCGCTGCTGCTGCTGAAAGCAGATCCGTCGAGCTTCTGGTTCAAGGATATTGCTGTGCCCGTTGCTGAGCTGATCGGATTGATGCCAGGATATTTTTATGATGAAGCAGGCAAGTCAAAACCGTTCCCGGCAGCAACTGATGCGATCAGTACATTCCAGCGATCTATGGCAAGTTTCAATAACGAGTACGAAGACATTCAGAAGCCCTATAAAAACGAAGATATCATGAAACTGATCCCTTCTGAGAAAAAGAAGAATAAATAGTCGCGCTATAACTAAGCTGATCATGAACAAATTGAACATCGTTAGAAAATTTAGCCTCATAATCTGCATAATTTATTGCCAGCAGGTATTTGCACAGGTAAAGATTGATACAAAAGCTGCAAATGCACCTGGAAAGCTTGTGGCAAAGCAGGTGAACACAAGTAATGAGGTAAATCTAACAGTGGAAGAAATGACTTCTCTCGCCAATTCACCCACTGATTTTGAACAGTCAAATTCCTTCTCTGTTGCCAACCAGAAGCCCGTTGGTAACGGAAAATCGGTGGCTCTGGACAACCATGCAGAGGAGAAACTGGACATGGAAATTTACGGAAGCGGCTCACCCCGGGAATATGGAGTAACCTATATGTCCCGCCCGGTGCGGATAGCTTACGATAACTACATCGCGCCCTACGTTCCGACCTTCCTGGAACTAAATGATGAGATTTATGAAGGAAAGGCGTTCCGCAACATCATCGCCATGCAGATCGCCAATCAGCTGGTGCTGATATCAGAGAATATGGATGCATTCAAAGCTAAGGGAGCGCGCGACATGCTCAGACTGGAAGTACTGGCCCAGCTTGCCAATGAAACATACCCGCCGGAAAGCGAAACGCAGGACTATTGGGAAGAGCACCTCGCCCAGATTGCAAAGCGGGTTGCGCCTCACCTGGATTTCGGGGATTTTCACAAATCGCTCTCCATGCTGTCCAGCTTTGCTGCCAGATGTAACTGCGCGCTGTCTGTGATCATTGCAAACAGCAAGATCAACACGATAAAAAATGAGAGCAAGCTGACCAGCCTCCTATGGAGTGCCAAAAGCAATTTCCTGTACCAGCCACTTACTGAATACAGGAATCGCGAAGCGGTTTTTCACATCTATGTGATGAAAGTGGCAGGCCTGCAAGCTGCTACCCAAGACAACAGCCTCTACAAATTTTACGACAAAGACAATCAATGCCCGTCGGGCCTTGCATACAGTTTCATTTTTGCCAACAAGCTGCGGTCTGCCTCAGTTTTTAACAAATGAATCAATGGAAAAGCATTATAAAAGTTGTTTTCAGATCCTCGCGCTGAGCCTGCTGCTTACGCTGCTTCATTTAGCAGGTTTTGCCCAAAAGAAAAATACAACCAAAGCTGTAGCGGCCAAACCAGCATCGGCGGACACGACCATGCCGCGACGCTACCGGGTGGGTTTAATGGCGAAAGCTTTCGGCGATTCGGTGGTGATCCGCTGGGCACCTAACCACGCTGCATTGTTCCGCCAGGCATTGAAAAGCGGTTATCTGCTCACAAGACGCAGTTTTAATGAGAATAAGAAGTTGCAGCTTGACTGGCAGGTGACGGTTCAGCCGTGGACTTCGGCGGAGTGGCAGCAGCATGCAGGTAAAAACGATACGCTTGCGGCCGCCTGCTCGCAGCTGGTTAATGGTACCAACACGCCTATTGGCGCAAGCGAAGTGATTACACTCGACAAAATCCTGGATCAGCAAAATCAGAATGACTTGCGGATGATGCTCTCGCTGATCCTGGCGGATGTAAATCCACGCAATGCACGCGGAATGGCGTTGGGGTGGGTTGACAAGAAAGTGGTAAAAGGTGCAAGCTACATTTACTACATCGTCCCATTAACCGACCAGCGGCTTTATCCCGTAGACCCCGCCGGTACTACGGTAATGAATGATAAAAGTAACGAGCAGGCGCGCATGCTGCCCGTCAAAACGTCGTCAGGCGAGCATATCGTGCATTTGAAGTGGAACCGGAAAATGGCTGAAAATGCATTCTCGTCCTACTTTGTTGAACGGTCTGACGATGGCGGCAAGAAATTTCGCAGGCTGACCAAACGCCCGTGGATGCAGGCGCCTACCTCTTCGCTGGACGACGCGATACAGTATTCCGATTCGGTTCCGCAGAATTACCGTCCTTACAAATACCGCATTCTGGGGATAACCCCATTTGGAGAGCTGGTACCTTCGGAAATCATCACGGCCTCTTCGCTGGACAGGACACCTCCGCCGACAGTCGCAAAGCTCCATGCGAAACATGTGCAGGGAACTCTGGTCAAAGTAAGCTGGGATTATCCGGATCAACCGAAAGACCTGGGCGGGTTTGTGGTTGCCAAGGGAATGAGTATGGACGGGCCATTTACGCCACTGACCACCAGGCCGCTGACCAGCAATGCACGCGAATTCCTCGATACAACCGCGCTGCCGCATTTACCAAATTACTACCGGGTTGTGGCGATTGACACAGCGCGCAATGCAGGGCTCGGACTGCCGGTTTACTGCCTGATCAAGGATCTGAAAGGGCCGTCGAAACCGAAAGGATTACAGGGATACATCGATACAACAGGCTTTGTACGCATTGTTTGGGATAAAAATCCTGAGCCGGACATTTATGGATACCGGGTAATTGCCGCCAATGCACCCGACCATGTTTTTACGGGAAAAACCAATGGATACCTCGCGTTGCCCGCATTTAACGACACAACTACACTGAATGCGCTCACACCGAAAAAGTACTTCCGCGTGATCGCTTACGACAAAAGCTACAATCCCAGCGAACCTTCTGAAATCCTCGAATTGAAGCGGCCCGACGTGATCAGGCCGGTTGCGCCTGTGCTGCGCAACTATGTGGTCAGCGATACAGCAGTGCTGATTTCCTGGGTGCCCAGCAGCAGCGTAGATGTTTCGGAGCAAATTGTGCTGCGCCGTGGAAAAGCTACCGAGCGATGGACGGAGGTGGCGCGGCTGGATAAAAATGCGGCTTCCTATGCGGATCAGTCAATCAAGGGCCGATCGGATTACGGCTATGCGCTGGTGGCAATTGACGACAGCGGGCTGCGATCTGATATCTCGTTTCCGCTCAATATCAAAACCCCGAAGGTAACGCCGGCTGCGGTGGACGGGCTAAAAGCTTTTGTAAATCCCGATAAGAGTGTCTCGCTCTACTGGACCTATGGCGTGCCGAACTGCCGGTTTGTGATCTACAAGGCAGGTTCAGCGGACGATATTGCGAGCTATGATTCGGTGTATGATACCCGTGAGTACCGCGACAAACGTCCGCAGAAAGGGCGAGCGCAATATATGGTGCGTGTGATTTACCAGGATGGAATGGAGTCCGGATTGTCAAAACCTGTTGAAGTTGAGATCAAATGAAAAAGCTGAGATACTTTCTGTACGTCGCGTTGACATTGCCTGGTTTGCTGCTGGACTTCACGGTTTCCAAAGCGCAGGTTCTGTTGCAGGCGCCTACCGAGCTTAAAGCTGAGGGCGTGGCTTACAACAGGGTTAATCTTTCCTGGAAAGACAATTCAGCGGATCAGGAATCAGGTTTCGAGATTTATCGCGATCCGGGTTTAGGTACCAATTTCACCTTGCTTGCGACCGTGGACAGGAATGTGACCAGCTATGAAGACAGGTCTGTTTCGCCACTTTCGACCTATAATTACCGTGTACGGGCTATTAGTCGGGGCCAGCAGTCGCGCTACTCCAACGATGCGTCGGCAAGTACGCCGGAAGCGCCGCCCCAATCACCGGGCGATTTAATTGCGCGCGTGAACGGTTTGAATGTAAACCTGACGTGGAATGGAAACAATAGCGGCGGCACCAGGTTTATACTTGAAAGAGCAAATATGACAGAGGGTACTGCATTCAGGCAAATTGCCGTCGTGGAATATAGCCGCTCGCTTGCCTATGAAGACCGCAACCTGTCGCCTGCGACTACTTACTGCTACCGGGTTATGGCGGTAAACAACAGCGGGCCTTCGGGCTATTCCAATACTGCCTGCGCGGATATTGCATCGCTGGTGCCGACTGCCCCGGCCAGGTTAAATGCGGTAGCTGTATCCGAAAGCAGCATTGAACTGACCTGGGCTGATGTTTCTGATAATGAAACCGGGTTCGAGTTACAGCGGTCTGCCGACGGATCTGCATTCAGCAAACTCACGGACATTGGCAGTGGTAAGTCGTCGTATCAGGACAATGGACTGGCAAAACGCACCAGGTATTGGTACCGGATTCGTGCATTCAATGCGAATGGAAGTTCCGGTTTTTCAAACGTGGCGGAAGCTACAACCCTGGACGTTCCGCCTGCAAAGCCTGCTGACCTCACCGCCACGACCATTTCTAGTAACCAGATCAACCTTCAATGGAAGGATCAGTCAGATAACGAAACGGGCTTTGAACTGGAACGCTCCGGCAACGGCAACGATTTTCAGAAGATCGCAGACCTGAATGAAAATGCGACAACTTTTGAAAACAGGGACTTGCAACCTGCTACCAAGTACTGGTACCGCGTCCGTTCCAGGAACAACTCGGGCATTTCAGGATTTTCCAATGTAGCCAGCGCAACAACCCCGGACGTAGTGCCCGTAACTCCGGGCCGGTTAAATGCGACTGCCGTAAGCTACCAGCAGATTGATCTGACCTGGGAGGATTTGTCGGGTAATGAAAAGGGCTTTCAGCTCGAATGGTCGGACAATGGAACCAGCTTTACCAAACTCGCCGACCTGAGTGAGAATGTAAAAAATTTCCAGCATAAGGGTTTGAAATCCCAGACGCGATACTATTACCGCATTCGTGCAGTGAATGCAGTCGGCGCTTCGGGGTACAGCAATGTGGCGGAGGCTGTAACGGGCAAAGCGCCTATCCCTGACAAACCGGAGAACCTGACTGCGGTACCGCTTGATTTTGATCTGGTGCAGCTGCGGTGGTCGCCACTGTCGGCAAACGCCACCGAGGTAATAATCGAACGTTCACAAAAACCAGGGAGCGAGTTCAGGCAGATTGGCCGGCAGGCTGCATCCAATATCCAGTTTGCCGACAGGGAAATTCTCGACGTAAAGGATTATTACTACCGCATCAAGGCGATCAATGCGGCTGGTAGCTCGGGTTATAGCAATGTGGCCAAAATTTTCGCATCGTCTATTATCACCGCAGTGGAACCGGCCAGCGAGGAGCTGATCTATGTTTTTGAAAAAACACTATTTGTACGTTCTGGGAAATCGGCGCATGCTATGGTAACAATTTATGACTTGCAGGGAAAATCGAGGGCCAGGTTTCTTGCTGCTTCCAACTCCCGGACTGATCTGAGCGGGTTTTCCACGGGCATTTATATCCTGGTGGTTGAGTTAAATGAGAAGAAGACCGTCAGGCAAAAAATTGTAATGCATTAAAAGTGAAAGTTATGAAAAAATACGCTGCATTGATCGTTTGGGCACTTTTCGTATTGTGCTGGTCTTGTCAACCCAAGAAAGTTGAGCCGGTGAATGTGGGGAAGATATGGAAAGTCCGCACTGTAAAGGAGAATGGAAGGCTGGTTTACACCGAGGGGGCTACGGGCAATGTGAGGCCGAGCTATGCACTTTTCAGGCTTGACCTGACTGCCGCTGATCAGGTGATTTTTACGGATCTCGATGGGAGAAGGCTGACTGGTACCTGGACACTTTCGACAGACAACAGCCGCCTCATTCTGGAAAATCTGACACCTCCACCAAGCGTCACAAGTGGCAATATCGAGTTTTATGTTTCAGCACCGCCAACAGATAATCAGCTGCTTTTAAAACGAACGAACGAAAGCCGCAAGACCGGAAATACTGTCAACGAATACGAATTGATACCGGAGTGATGTTAATCAGATAATCTTCTTCGTTTTAATCAGCCGCTTATAATCAGGTTTGACTGATTGCAACTTTTCAATATTACTTTCAAAACGCATTTTACGATACCGTCGCAATTCGTCTTCTATCTCTTTTTTTCTGTCAGTTTCACAGCAACATGATTTTTCATTTTCCAGCATTTTGATCTGATCTGCGAGATTTGACTCGAAGACTTTTTGCTGATTTCTTAGTTTGATGCTGTCCGACTTGTCATTGATGAGCATTGCAGCATAGAATGCAAGAGCAGGCGATACCAACAGACCGAATGACCTGAGTGGAATATCCAGCACAAAGAAATTGATTAATGTTACTAGTGCGGCTGATAATAAAACTTCCAGGTCCGGCTTGCCGCGCGACTTGGCGACTTCCATATCAGGAAACCGTCTCCATTAATTTGCGCAAATCCTCTTTGCTGCCCAAATCATTTACTTTAACCCATTTGTCACTGTTTTTCAGCTTGACAAGGTATGAGCCTGATTTGCCAAAGAATTTGTAAAAGATCGTGATCAGTGAAAGGATTGTCGGGATCAACGCTATGATAATTTCGAAAACCATAAACAGTTTAGTTTGGTGTGTTTAAAGATGACTTTCTATCAAGCGGAACGTTGTTCACAAACTTACATATTGCTCTCTGAATTTCGTCAATTTTCAACCAACCGTTTTTCAAACGGTAATAACCGCTCTTGTCAGTTCTCTTTTCGGGTTTTCGAAATGAATTTGTAAGCCGATTTTGGAGGATAGCTCGTCGATCAGGCGGAGGCCCAGCCCGTTTAAACCCTGTCCGTTTTCACTTTGCGAAATGATTGAAAGGTATGCTTCCTGGCTGAATGGAGTTCCGGAATTTTCAATCGACAGGGACTTAGATAATAGATTATCAGTCCATTCAATCCGGATCGTACTGTTTTCATCAGAAGCTTTAATGGCATTTTGCAGCAGGTTACGCAATATCGCCTGCAGGTAATATGGGTCCGTATCAAGTATCGTTTTTTCAGGAACGAGGTTTTGGACCGAGAGTTGCTTTGCTTCAATATTCAGCTGCAAGAGCCGGACACATTGCTGCGTAAGCTGTGCCAGATCAACCGGTTGAATGTCCGCTCTGAACTGGTTCATCTGCGTTTTTGACCATAACAACAGATCTTCCATGGTTTCCAGCAGCGACCCGGTGGCAGTCTGGATCTTTTCGCTCAGTTCCGCCTTCTGTGTCTCGTTCAGGAGGTTCGGATTAAGCTGCTGCAACTTCAAAAACTGGTAAACCTGACTGATCGGCGATCGCAGATCGTGGCTGATGATACTGAAAAGCTTGGCTTTTGTCCTGTTGGCTTCTTCCAGGTCTTCAATGAGTTTGTTAAGCTGTTGATTTTTAGTGTCCAGCAACTCCGCATTCTTTTTCTTGTTCCTGTAAATAATGCCCAGTAAAGCCAGCGAAAGGGCCATTAATGCAATTCCGGCTGTCAGCCAGATGCGCTGTTTTCTGGCATCATCTATCTGTATGTTTTTGATCTCGATCTGCTGCTGCTTTTCCTGGTTCTGATACTGCGCCTCGGCATCTGCAATGCTCTTTTTAGCTGATTCAATGTAAAGGGAATCGCGGAGCGGGGCGTATTTTTCGTAGGAAGTGTAAGCCTTTTGCCACTGACCGGTTGCCGCATAGCAACGGGCAAGTGCCTGCAACAATCCTGCATATACGTCGCGGCCGGATTCCTGACAAAGCGGCTCGGAGGCTTCCAGCAATGGAAGTGCTTTGGTATATTCTTTCCTGGCCAGATAGGCGGTGCCCGTGATATAATCAACCTGCGATTTGAGGAACTCAGAAGCCCATTTGGGCGCCAGCTCATTGGCTTCGCGCACATAGCGCATGGCGCTGTCGGGTTGGTTGTTGCCAAGGTAGTAATCTGCGAAAGCAAGGTCGGCTGCAATGACATTACTCCTCCTGGTGGCGACGGTGTTGCCGGCCAGCATGGAGGTAAGGCTGTCAAAATAGATTTGCGCGTTGGCCGGCTGTTTGAGCAGCAGGTACGCGTCAGTCATATCTTTGTAATAATGGTTTCGGTAGTGGTGTGTAACTGTGATGTAATTGCGTGCTTCTTTGGAATACATAACCCCTTTTTCGCCCTGCGACATACTGATGTAAAGTTCTGCCAGGTTCATCAGGTCAATTACTACCGCCTCCCTGTCTTTGATCCGTCCATTGGCGATCAGTTTTTTCTTGATCACAATGGCTTTCAGCAAGTACTTAATCTGCGTTTCGTACGCGCCTTGCATGCTGTAATAGTTGCCAATGGTCGCTGCAAGGCTGGCTTTCACAAGTTCGTCGCTGGTGGAGTCCATGACGGTCAGCATTTCTTTAAAAATCGCGTCGCTTTGTCTTTTCTTGCCTGCGGTATTGGTATAGTTGAAGAGCAGTCTTTCAAGGGAAATATTGATCCTGCGGGCGTGATTGGCCTTCCTGGCATATTCCAGTGATTTTTCGTGAAAGTAAAAGCTGGAATCGGAGTTCGACGACTCCCACGCAATACCCAGATTGAAGTTAAAGAGCGACAGGTAATACCAGTTTTTAGCCGGTACCATTTTCAATGCATAACCGGCAATGACCTTTTCCCGCTCAAACCCTTCTGTCCGGTTCAGCGAGTCGCAGATATCCGCCAGTGCTTCAAGCTTCTGCGTTGTTGTTTTGTACCTGCTCAGGTCGGGGAGGTCCTGTGCCCGGAGCGTGAAAGTGGAGAATACCAGAAAAATAACGGCGCGTAGCAGTATCTTCATAGGTTATAATTTAAGTCTGGCAACTGTCGAACGGTACGTTTTCCCCACCGGGATAATGGCGTCGCTGCACACCAGCTCGGAGTAGCGCAGCTCTTTGATCTGCCCCACGGAAACTGCGTAGCTCCGGTGTACCCGCATAAAACGGTCGGAAGGAAGCTGTTCCATGAAGTAGGAGAGGGACGAAAGCGTCATGTAATTCTTCCTGGACGTCACTATTTTGGTGTAATCCTGCATGGCTTCCAGGTAGATAATATCGTGTTGCGCCAGCCGGATCTGGTTGTAACCCTCCTTGATCGTAAGCATATCTTTTTCAAACATCACCTCGTAAGCCTGCGACTTCTGCTTCATTTCCCAATATTCCAGCACCTTCCGTGCAGTTGCAGCAAAACGCTCTTCGGTAAGTGGTTTCAGGATATAGTCCAGGGCAGAAAGTTCGAAACCTTCGAGGGCAAACTCAGGGTGGGAGGTAATGAAAACAGCCATCGTGACCTCGGAGCGAATTTTTCGCAGCATATCAATGCCTGAGAATCCCGGCATTTCAATGTCCAGGAAGATCAGGTCGGGCTTAATGTACTGCTGCGCCTCATAGCCTTCCAATACATTTGAAAAAGTCCCGCAATTGTCCAAAAACGCGTGGGTACGTGCAAACTCGGTAAGAAAAAGAAGGTCGAGCGGATTGTCATCAATGGCAATAAACTTGATTCGGGGGAGCGAAGGTACCATTAAGATGTTTACATTTTTAACCCAATATATGCAAAAGGATTATCTGCCGGTACCAAAACTTATTTACCTGCATGTTAAAGCTTTGCAGTCTGATGCAGGTTTTACTTCAATTTATAAAAATGCTGCATTCGCATCGGCTTCCACGTCGCCAGGTACTTTTTGATGAAAATGGCTTCTTTGTCGGCGGCTTCTTTAATCTCTGCAACCTGCTTTTTTAATTGCAGCTGATATTGCGCATTCCGGAAGTCACCTGGCGAAACAGCCGACAACGCACGGTTTGCAGAATCGAGATATACCTTCATTTTCCCTGAAAATGATTCCAGCATCTCGTCCGTCCAGCGCGGACTTTTAAACTGATTGTTTTTTGAAAAGATATATTCGTTATAGGCACTCGTAGCATTGCTGAGCAATTGATGCGTATTGTTCAGTACATGGTAATCGCCTGCATTACTGATGTAACGATCGCCCCCAGACAGGTACTTTTCTACAACCGCGTTAGGAACGCCCATGGATCTGGTGCGTGCAAGACTTGCCCTGATCCGTCTGAATTCGTCCATTTTAACCGATGCATTAATAGAATCCTGGTAACTGAAACTGGTGAGAGCTGTATTTTCAAAGATACCATCCCGGATTTGAGCGTGCGTGAGCGGCGGGTTAAGCAGCTGCCAGATCGGGTCAAATGGAATATGCGTTTCTATAAACCGGAGCGGCGGAACTTTATACCAATCAGGATTGAAGCTTTTTACAAAAACAGACCTCTGAAGGTAACCCGCAGCCCAGGTCGGATCGTAAAAATACCAGGTGCCGCCCGATTTAACCGCATTCCAGGCATGTCCAAACGGGTCATCGCCTGCACCCTGCCGGGTATACCCCTCCACCACGTAGCTCTCATACCCGGCCCTTCTCAGCAATGCATTGAACAAGGTGGCATAATGCTCGCAAACTCCTTTCCTGCGATTGATAGCCTCACGAACAATGTTCTGGCTGGTACTACCATAAGCAGTACTGCCGCTCACCAGGAGCAGGCGCGTGGGATCATATTCCAGCGTGCTGGTAACCCATTTGAATATCGAAAAGATGGAGTCTTTTTTGTACTCGATCTTACGCAGGATCGAATCCAGCTCGGCCTGCTGCGCGTGGCCACAGGAGGGAACCAGAAAGAAGGCGATGATCAAGCGTAATTTTCCCAAAAACACCCGCTTGTGAGCAGTACTTTTCATTTGATAACAGCAGCTTAAAGACATTGTAACCCAGATGCAATTTAATGTTTTTTGGCAGTTGAAAAGCTTCATCAGACAGGCTTTACAGAAAGATTAGCCGGCTCGTTGGAGTAACCCGGTAAGCGGCAAGCCTTTCCTTTTTCGGAAGCATGAACCCGGAATCTGATGAATAATGAGAGAATAGTGCGCGGCGAGGAGCTGGAAAATGAAGCTGATTTCAGCGAAGAGCGCCGCTTTTTTCTGAAACAATCCGTAGCAATGGCCGGACTCTCTTTCCTGCCTGTGCCTTTTGTAACAGCGGCTGGCGGAGGAGACAACTCCCCTGGAAATTCTGAACCCGTCAAAGTTACCCTTACCGTGAACGGTACCAGACACCGGCTCGCCATTGATGTGAGAACTACTTTGCTCGACCTGCTGCGCGAGCAGCTTGCCTTGACTGGAACCAAAAAAGGCTGCGACTTCGGGCAATGTGGCGCGTGCACCGTGCATGTGGACGGACAAAGGACACTTGCCTGCCTGTCTTTCGCGATCATGCAACAAAGCAAAAAGGTACATACCATTGAAAGTCTGGCCAAAAACGGCTCGCTCCATCCATTGCAGCAGGCTTTTATCAAGCACGACGGTTTTCAATGCGGCTACTGCACGCCGGGACAGATCATGTCGGGTGTGAGCTGCATTCGTGAAAAAAAGGCCGGGAGTGCAGAAGAAATACAGGAATATATGAGTGGTAACCTGTGCCGTTGCGGGGCATATCCCAACATTGTGAATGCCATTATGGAGGTTAAAAACAGCGATAGTCAGGTATGAAAGCATTCCAGTACCTGCGCCCCTCGAAAGTTCAGGACGCAATCCGTGCAGTTGGCTCCGATCCGGGTGCGCGGTTTATTGCCGGAGGTACCAATCTGATTGACCTGATGAAAAGGGTCATTGTTTCGCCAGACAAACTGGTGGATATCAATCATCTTCCCCTTAAAAAGATAAGTTACCAATCGGGCAGGCTGAAAATCGGCGCACTCGCGCTGAACAGCGAAGTGGCTGCTCATCCGGTGGTGCTGCAAAAGCAGCCGCTGCTCGCACAGGCGCTTCATTCCGGCGCTTCGGGCCAGCTCCGCAATATGGCAACCATAGGAGGCAATGCGCTGCAGCGAACCCGCTGCCCTTACTTCTACGATACTGCATTTCCCTGTAACAAACGCAAGCCCGGCAGTGGCTGCCCGGCGGTAGAGGGGATCAACAGAATGCATGCGATTTTTGGTGTTGAAAAGGCAAATGCAATCCAGTCGTGCATTGCGGTGCATCCGAGTGATATGAGCGTGGCGCTGGCGGCGCTGGACGCAGAGGTAATCATTCAGAGGCAAGGCGGCGAGCGCAGGATTGCATTTACCGACCTGCACAGGCTGCCCGGCAACCAGCCCGAGCTCGATACTACTTTGGAAAGGAATGAGCTGATTACGGGCTTTGAGATCCCGGATAACAATTTCGGAATGCACGCGCATTACCTCAAAGTACGGGACCGCGCTTCTTTCGCTTTTGCGATCGTATCGGTTGCGGCTGCACTGGATGTAAAAGAAGGCAAGATCAACGCGGCGCGACTGGCAATGGGCGGGGTGGCGCACAAGCCGTGGCGGCTCTTCGAAGCCGAAAGACATTTGCTCGGCAAACCGGTGTCAGAAGCCTTGTTCAGGCAGGCAGCAGCGCTGGGTGTGCGGGACGCGGTAAGTTTTGGACAAAATGATTACAAGCTGAGAATGGCCCCTAATGCAGTTGTTCAGGCGCTGCTCCATGCTGCCGCAATCGAATAAAAAGAAAAATCATGACCGATAAAGAGTCGCTGGATAGGGTAGACGGCCCGGAAAAAGTGGCAGGTACAGCTACTTACTCTGCTGAATACCGTTTTAAAAACCTCGCACATGCCGTCCTGGTGACGAGTACCATTGCCAAGGGAGAAATTACCAGCATGGAAACCCGCCAGGCAGAAAGAGCCCCGGGCGTACTTACTGTGCTCACACATCTAAATGCCCCCGAAATTCCGGGCAATCCAAAAGCAGTCCAGTCGGCGGGCCGCGCCGCAGTAGGTACTGCATTCCGCCTTTTTCATGATCATTACATTTACTTTGATGGTCAGCCTATCGCATTGGTAGTTGCCGAAACACCTGAAAAGGCCAGGTACGCGGCTTTATTGATTCAGGTAACCTATCAAACCGAAAAGCACGCCACCGACTTTGAGGCCAATAGCCAGCATGCGGCTTTGCCCGTGAATATCCAACGCAGCCAGAATTCACCTTTTAAGGATTACGAGCGAGGTAATCCCGGCGCGGTTGTCCATGCAGAAATAAAAATTGAAGCAACTTATACAATTCCCACACAACACCACCAGCCGCTCGAACCCCACGCTACCATTGCGGTCTGGGAAGGCGACGACAAGCTTACAGTTTATGACAAAAACCAGGGTGTCAAATCTGCACAGGGAAACCTCGCGCAGGCATTTAAACTAAAAAGGGAGCATGTAAAAGTCGTTTCAATATACATTGGAGGCGCTTTTGGTTCCGGTATCCGTGTTTGGCCGCATACAGTAGCGGCTGTCCTGGCGGCGAAGCACTTGAAGCGCCCCGTAAAGCTGGTACTTGGCCGCGAGCAGATGTTCACGTCTGTGGGGTACCGGCCTTATACCGTACAGAAACTTGCGATAGGCGCCGACAGGAACGGAAAGCTGGTGGCAATGGTGCACGAAGGTACCGGGCAGACTTCGCAGTATGAAGAGCACCTGGAACGTACCATTCTTGCAACCCGCGCGCTGTACGATTGTCCCAATGTAGCTACCAAATACCGCCTGCTGAACCTGGATGTAAATACGCCTACCTGGATGCGCGGCCCCGGCGATGCTACGGGTATGTTCGCTCTGGAGTCGGCGCTCGATGAGCTGAGTTATGCCGCTGGCATTGACCCGCTTGAACTAAGACTAAGGAACTACGCAGAACTGGATCCTGAACGCAACTTGCCGTGGTCGGCGAAGTCGCTTAGGAAGTGCTATGAAACAGCCGCAGATGCATTTGGCTGGAAAAACAGGGCCGCCCAGCCCGGTTCCATGAAGAACAAAGGCATGCTGACAGGCTACGGAATGGCGTCGAGCCTGTATGGATTTCACCGGCACCCTTCCCAGGCTAAGGCGATTTTGAGCCGCGACGGTACGCTGGTTGTACAAAGCGCTACAATGGATATTGGTCCGGGCACAGGTACCGCAATGACGCGCATTGCCGCTGAGCGACTGGGTATCAGCAGCAGTAAGGTCAGGTTTGATCTGGGCAGTTCAGACCTGCCCGATGCGCCGGGGCAGAATGGTTCTTCCACGGTCCCGAGTGTGGGCTCGGCGGTATATGCAGCTTGTGAGTCGCTGAAAACCAAGCTGCTTACGCTTGCCGGGCAAATGCCAGGCTCTCCTTTTCAGCACGTTGGTGCGGAACAGGTTTTGTTTAAAAACGGGCAAATGCTTTTGGAAAAGGAAGCTGGTACCGCCATTTCTTTCAGCAAAATTCTCGAACATCACAACTTACAGCAGGTTGAGGCGCAGGAAGAGTCTAGGTCGGGTGCGGAGCGGGACAGGCATTCGATGTATTCTTTTGGCTGCCACTTTGTGGAAGTACAGGTAAATCCGCTCACAGGCGAAGTGCGCGTCACGCGTGCAGTTACCTGTGCGGACGTGGGTAAAATTATCAACCATAAAACAGCACGCAGTCAGGCAATCGGCGGACTCGTGGGCGGCATTGGCATGGCGCTCATGGAGGCTTCGGTGATGGACCACCGTTTCGGCAGGTACGTGACCAGCGATTTTGCCACCTACCATATTCCTGTTCATGCCGATATCCCACAAATGGACGTGTTTTTTATTGACGAGGCTGATCAGTATGTAAATGCGATCGGTGCCAAAGGGCTGGGTGAAATTGCGATCGTAGGTGTGGCGGCGGCGGTTGCCAATGCGGTTTT
Organism: Dyadobacter sp. HNCC25DJ183; assembly: GCF_056895175.1. NCBI lineage: Bacteria > Pseudomonadati > Bacteroidota > Cytophagia > Cytophagales > Spirosomataceae > Dyadobacter > Dyadobacter sp. HNCC25DJ183. Next base: position 188,879 of record NZ_JBXHAP010000004.1, on the reverse strand, counting down.
CCATGCGACGGGCAAGCGTATCCGGGAGCTGCCAATCACACCCGACAAGCTGGTTTGATCATGTTCAGAAGACTTTAAAGCGTAAAAACAGGCAACACACAAGCTTGGCACAGATTTTCTTAGCAAATCTTAACAAGTTACAAAACGCACGACTCGCCATAATGAGCCAAACTGTTAACAAAACGCTTGAATTTCTTGTAGGAGGTGGTGAAATGGGGGAGAGGATACGGCAATTTGCCTGGGAGCAGTCACCGCTGGGACTTCCCGAAGCATGGCCGCAAAGCCTGAAAACCTGCATCCGCATTATGCTGAGCTCGAAGCAACCGATCTGGATCGGATGGGGCGAGCACCTGATCAAGTTTTATAATGACGCTTATATCGATATCGTCCGAGGGAAACACCCCGGTGCCTTAGGCCAGCCTGCATCTGTGGTTTGGAAGGATATTTGGCGGGATATCGAGCCTTTGCTCGAAAGGTCCATGCATAAGGACGAAGGTACTTATGTGGAATCACAGCTCCTGATCATGGAGCGAAGCGGTTTTCCCGAGGAAACTTACTACACGTTTTCATATACACCGGTACTGGGCGAAGATGGCCGGCCCGCTGGTATCATTTGCTACAATACTGCTGATACCGACAGGATTATCAATGAACGCTCGCTGCGTACCATGCAGCAGCTGGATACATTGGCTCAAAAGAAATCAGAAGAAGAAGTATACGCGCAGGCTGCCCGCGCGCTGGTGAGCAATGCGCTGGATTTTCCGTTTGCAGTGATCTACAAGATTTCAGATGAAGGGAAAAGGGCTGAGATTGCTGCATTGTCCGGCATTGCTCTGGAAGATTTTAATACATCTCATTACATTGACCTGAGTAGCGGCAGTGCAGATTACGAAGCGATCGCCGAAGCTGTGCATGCGCAGCGGATTGTGGAATCCGTTGTCAATACCCGTTGGAAAATGCTCCCCAAGGGTGCCTGGGATGTTTGTCCGCGCCAGTTCGTAGATGTTCCCATTAAATCAACCAACAAAAAATTTCCGATCGCCATTCTGACCGTGGGGCTAAACCCTTACCGCAAATTTGACGACGCATACCGCAACTTCATCCAGCTCATCGCCGACCAGATCTCACTGGGGATCAGCAATGCGCAGGCTTATGAGGAGGAAAGAAAGCGGGCTAAGATGCTGGAAGAGATTGACAATGCGAAAACGCTGTTTTTTACCAATATCAGTCACGAATTCCGCACGCCGCTGATGCTGATGCTTAGCCCGTTGGAAGAGCTTTTGAATAAACCGCAGATCGGGCTGGACGAAAGTGAAAAGCATCACCTGGAAGTGACCCACCGGAATGCGATAAGGCTGCTCAAACTTGTTAATACCCTGCTTGATTTCAGCCGCATCGAAAGTGGCCGGAATATGGCCAGCTTCGTGCTGACCGACATTGCTGCTTATACCAGAAACCTGGCTGCCAACTTCCGGTCCGTCATTGAAAAGGCTGATCTGCAGCTGATCATCAAAACGGAGCCTGTTGCAAATCAGGTGTTCGTGGATAAGCAAATGTGGGAAAAGATCGTTTTCAATCTCTTATCCAATGCATTCAAATTCACATTTGAAGGAACTATTACGGTAACCGTCGCACCTGGCGATCGTGGCGTGGTGCTCACGGTGGAGGATACCGGAGTGGGTATCTCGCAGCAGGAGCTTCCGCGGATGTTTGAGCGGTTTCACCGGATACAAAATAGCGGCGGACGGACCTTTGAAGGCACAGGGATCGGCTTGTCGCTGATCAGGGAACTGATCCTGCTGCACCACGGCGATATCCGGGTTGAAAGTGAACCTGGGAAGGGAAGCCGCTTTATTGTGACCATACCTTACGGAAAAGACCACCTGGACCCGACGCGTGTATTCCTGACTGATCCGGGTTTCGACGACGTGACACCCAGCCTGTACGTGGAAGAAGCTGCTACCTTGCTGCAACCTGCCGCCGGACCAAATGCAGCAGACAATGCTACTACCGCTACTGATACAATCCTGGTGGTGGACGATAATACCGATATGCGGCAGCACGTACAATCGCTTCTGGAAAAGCATTACCGGACAATTCCCGCTGAAAATGGCGTTGACGCGCTTCAAAAGATCGCCGAGGAACAGCCTTCGCTCATTCTGAGCGACATTATGATGCCCGAAATGGACGGAATTGAGTTGCTCCGTCACGTAAAAGACAATCCTGGCAGCGCGCAGATCCCCGTTGTGCTGATCACAGCGCGGGCGGGGGAGGAGTCAAAGCTGGAAGGAATTGAGACCGGAGCGGATGATTACCTTGTGAAGCCATTCTCGTCCAATGAGCTGCTGGCGCGGATCAAGTCGCAGCTGAAAATTTCGAAAACGCGCCGCCAGTTTACCGATGAGTTGGAAAGAGCAGTTAAGCTCCGGACAGAGGAACTGATCAAAGCGAACAAAGAGCTGGAATCGTTCAGCTACATTGCCAGCCACGACTTGCAGGAGCCGCTCCGCAAAATTCAGACCTTTATCCACCTGATTGACAAGAATAAGGATAATCCGGAGGCTACACAGAAGTACTATGAAAAAATCAACTCTTCTGCGCAGCGGATGAGCGAGCTGATCCAGTCGGTACTTACTTACAGCCGGCTTTCAGGAACGGGACAGGATATGGTGAAAGTTGACCTGAACAGTGTGATCAATGATATCAAGATCGATTTCGAACTGCTGATCTCGGAAAAAGAAGCAACCATTGAGACAGAAAACCTGCCGGTGATTGAGGCAAATAAATTTCAGATGAACCAGCTGTTCTCGAACCTGATCAGCAACTCTTTGAAGTTTTCCCAAAAAAATCCACGCATTACGATCCGGTCTGAATATGTGCAGGGCAGCTCCATTACAGCCTTTCCTATGTTACATCCCGAAAAGCTTTTTGCCCACATTACCTTCGCTGATAACGGAATAGGGTTTGAACAGGAGTTTAGCGAGCGTATTTTTAGCTTGTTCCAGCGCCTGCACGGAAAGCAGGAATATTCCGGAACGGGCATTGGATTAAGTATTGTAAAAAAGATCGTGGAGCAGCATAATGGATATGTTTCTGCCGAATCACAGCCGGGAGAAGGCGCGACATTCCATATCTGGCTGCCGGTGTAAGTTTACCGGCAATCCCGGAACGTCGCGCCTTTGCCATTAACCTTCCTCGTCTGTATTCTTGATCTTCATCAAAAGCGCATAAGCATTTTTGACAACCAGCCTGGTGCCGGTACTGATGCCATTTCCTTCAATCTGCTGGCGGCCTTCATGTACAAGTCCGGGCGTTATTTTCACCATTTCAAATTGCCCGCTGCCGCTGTCTGTGAATACATAAGAGTTGTTTTCCCAGCGCACGACCGCGTCTTCGGGTACGGTAAGTACCTTTTTGTTGCTGATAGCCACCTCGCCATTTACAAACATGCCCGGCACGAGCGTGGGACTGTACTTTTCAAAATGACAATGCACTTCGGCCATTCTGTCCTGATCCAGGTTCTTGCTGATCAGGATGATTTCAGCTGCGAATTTCTTATCGGGCTCGCTGTTCGTGTAGGCCGTGACGCGCTGCCCGATCGAGAGCGATTGCAGGTCTTTCTCAAAAACATTCAATGCAAGGTGGATATCTTTCGGATCCACCAGCTCGAAAAGCATGTCGGTCGGAGAAGTGTATTTACCCACATTTACATTCACCTGTGACACAAACCCATTGATAGGGGATACAATCGGTACGGACTTTGAAATATTGTCCGCCTTCAACCCGGAGGGATTAATACCGATCACTTCCAGCTTTCTGGCTAGCGCATTCATCAGGATACGCTGGGTTTCCATTTCTGCCCGCGCCTGTTGAAAAACTTTGTCACTTGCCGCCTTGGTTGCATTCAGGTCGCGCTGGCGCGCAAACTCACTTTCTGCCAATGTAAACTTCTCCCGGGCAGTCAGGTAATCCTGCTGGAGCTGGATGAACTGCATATCTTCCAGTTCAGCAAGTACCTGCCCTTTTCTGACGTGCATGCCCGGCAACATTCGGGTTGATTTCAGGTAGCCGCCGAGCGGGAAGCTGAGGCTCACGGTACTCTGCGGAGGTACGTCTATCTTGCCGTGCAGGTTGAGTGTACCACTAATATTTTCAAATTCAGGTGTCCCTACTTCAATGCCCACCCGCTGCATTTGCTGTGTACTGAAAGATACCAGCTGTTTCGAAGACGAAGTTGCAGCGGTATCTGCCGCCTGGTTGTTATCCGGCGTTTCTGTGCGGCCGCCGCAGGCTGAAAGCAGGCAGGCGAACAGGCCGGTATAAAGATATGTTTTCATGGTAAATGCCTAGTTATTAGTGAGTTTCAGTAATTGTATGACGGCCTGGTTATAGCTGTTCAGCGCCTGGATGTAATCTGTTCTGATCGTGATAGACTGGTTAACCAGGAAAGTCCATTGCATAAAATCGATCTCGCCCGCCTGGAACTGCTGGTCGGCCGTGGCGATTATCGCCCCCGCATTGCGCAGCCCCTGCTTATCGAAGTAATCGAGACTCTGACGGAATTTCACGACAGTCGCCTGTGCATTGCCCAGCTCGGTTTGCAGCTGTGCGCGCAGGTATCCGGTCTCTTTTTGTGTTCTTTCAAAATCAGTTTTGGCAGCAGCTATCTTCGCCGATTGTGCCTTGAAAAACAGAGGGATACCAATTCCTGCATTGACATAGTGAAACCTGTTTTTGCTGCGATACGTGATCTCCTGTCCATCCACGAGCTGGGAGCCATTTATACTCAGGTTATTGTAACCAATGGTCAGGTCGGGCAGGAGCCTGGCTTTTTCGTTTTTCCAACGAAACTCCGAAGCTTGTTCCTGACTTCTTGCCGCATCCAACAGCGGAAACTGACTAGCGACGGAATCCTGCATGGTCAGCAGGTTTTCAATGCGCGGGCTTTCTGCCTGCGGAACGTACCGGACACTGTCCTGCAAAAACAAATTGAAAGAACGCACCGTGATAGCAAGGTCACTGTCTAGCAGGTTGAGCTGGTTCGTAATCTGCTGGCGCTGCGATTCTGCGGCTGTTTTTTCGAGAATGTTGGCTTCTCCTTTTTCAAACCGCATATTAGATTTTGATTCAAAAAGGGTGTAAATGCTGTCTGCGTACATCAGCAGCTTCCTGCGCTCGGTGAGATGGATGTATTCGTAAAACAGCTGGCGCACCTGCGTCTTTAATTCCAGCTCGGTTAGCCTCGTCTGCGCCTGCGCGGATTGGAAATTAGCTTCCAGGACCTTTCGCTGGCTGTTATATACCGCCGGAAAGCTGAAAGTCTGGCTGATCCCGAACCGGGTATCCGTATTGACGCTGTTGAACTTGCCCACATCTGCATTGATGCTGGTTTTGTTAAGGTCAAAAGCGCTGGACTGCAATTGCCTGCTGCTTTCTTCACTGAGCCTGGCGCTTTGTACTCTGAGGTTTTTTTGTTGGGCAATGGAGATTGCGGTTTGAAGATCAACCGGTTTCAGAGACTGCGCATTTGTGTTTTTTGGAATAAAAACAAAAAGTAGCAGGACCAATGCAGCGGCAGCAGGCGGCAGTTTCTTCTTACCCTCAAACAAAAGGTACAATGCAGGTAACACGAACAACGTGAGCAGGGTAGCGGTAATCAATCCGCCGATCACGACCGTAGCGAGCGGCCGCTGTACCTCGGCTCCCGCGCCATTGCTGAGCGCCATAGGCAGGAACCCGAGCGAGGCGACAGCGGCGGTCATCAAAACAGGACGCAGCCTGTTGCGGGTACCCGTGAGTACCAGGTCTAGCGGATCGGTAATGGAACCCTCCGCTTTGATCCTGTTGAACTCCGAAATCAATACGATCCCGTTCAGAACGGCTACACCAAAGAGCGCGATAAATCCTACGCCGGCGGAGATACTAAAGGGCATATCCCGCAAAGCCAGCGCAAAAACGCCACCAATCGCGGAAAGCGGAATGGCAGTGTAAATCAATGCGCCTTCGCGTACCGACGAGAATGCAAAATACAGCATCAGGAAAATGAGGAGCAATGCGACCGGCACCGCCACGCTCAGGCGGGCTTTGGCTTGCTGCAGGTTTTCAAATGCGCCGCCGTAAGTCACACTGTAACCCGGGTCAAAGCGGATTTTAGCGTCTACTTTCTGTTGCAGCTCTTCTACGATCGACTGCACATCCCGGCCTCTCACGTTAAACCCGACGATGATCCGGCGTCTTGTATTTTCACGCTGAATCTGGTTCGGGCCTTCCACCTCCGCGATGCGGGCTACCTGGTAAAGCGGCACCTGAATGCCCGACGGCGTGGATATGGGCAGGTTTTGAACATCGGTTATATTTTTCCGGCCTTCGCTGCCGACACGTACCACGAGGTCAAACTTCTTTTCACCTTCGTAAATCTGCCCGGCGGCTGCTCCGGCGAATGCAGCGTTGATCGTGCGGTTGATATCTTCGATGTTGAGCCCGTAGCGCGCGATCTCGCTCCGGTTAAAATCGATCACGATCTGCGGCATGCCGGTTACTTTTTCGACATACCAGTCTGCGGTACCTTCCACTGTTTTGGAAATGTCGCCGAGTTGCTCCGCGTAAGTAGCCAGTTTGTTCAGGTCTTCACCGAAGATCTTGCAAACAACATCCTGCTTGGCTCCCGTCATCAACTCGTTAAAACGCATTTGAACCGGGTACTGAAAGCCGGTGGTAATGCCCGGAACTACCTCCTGTGCAGTTTTGGCCATTTTGTCTGCCAGCTCGGGGAAGGTAGCGGCGCTGGTCCATTCTGATTTGTCTTTCAAAACGATGATCATATCGCCGCCCTCTATTGGCATAGGGTCGGTAGGTATTTCTGCGCTGCCGATGCGGGAGACTATTTTCTCTACCTCGGGATAGGCATTTTTCAAACTCTCCGAAACGCGGTTGATCGCGTCGATCGTGGTACTCAGGTTCGTCCCTACCAGCAGCCGGGTTTCAGTGGCAAAATCACCTTCTTCCAGTTGGGGGATAAACTCTCCGCCCATTTGTGAAAATGTAAAAACAGCCACACCAAACAATGCGAATGCGGCAATTACAAGCGCTTTTTTGAAACCCAATGCGCGGATCAGCAGCTTCTGATAACCAGCTTCAAGTCGTGCCATGATGCGGTCCGACCAGTTAGGCTCACGGGCTATATTCCGGCTGATGAAAACCGCGCTGATCATCGGTACATAAGTAATGGAAAGTATAAATGCGCCGAGGATAGCGAATGCTACGGTTTGCGCCATGGGCTTGAACATTTTACCCTCAATACCCGAAAGGGAGAGGATAGGTAGGTAAACAATAAGGATGATAATTTGTCCGAAAACAGCGGCGTTCATCATCCGAGAGGCCGAGCCTGTTACTTCACGGTCCATTTGCTCCCGCGAAATTACCTGCACGCCTGCGTACTGGCGCGATGAATGCAGATGGTGCAATATCGCCTCCACGATAATTACTGCGCCGTCGACGATCAGACCGAAGTCCAGCGCGCCAAGGCTCATCAGGTTTCCGCTTACACCGAAAGTATTCATCATGGCGATCGCAAAAAGCATGGAAAGCGGGATCACCGAAGCGACGATAAGTCCGGCGCGCAGGTTACCGAGGAAGAGTACCAATACCAGCACCACGATCAATGCACCCTCCGACAGGTTTTTTTCGACGGTACCAATCGCATTATTCACCATTTTGGTCCGGTCGAGGAAAGATTCGATTTCCAGACCTTCGGGTAATGTTTTCTGAATTTCGGCAATGCGGTTTTTGACATTCTTGATCACATCTGACGAATTGCCGCCTTTCAGCATCATCACGATCCCGCCCGAAAGTTCACCTTTGCCCGCCATGGTCAATGCGCCGTAACGGATTGCTGATCCGAGCCTCACTTCGGCAATATCGCGCACCAGTACGGGCGTGCCGTTTGCATTGGTTTTGACCACGATTTGCTGAATATCCTCCATGGAACCTGCCAGACCCACACTCCGGATGTAAAGTACGGTAGGGCCTTTTTCAATGTAGGCGCCGCCGGTGTTCTGGTTGTTTTTTCCCAAAGCAGTGAATACGTCGCTGATGGTCAGGTTCAGAGATTTGAGCTGCACGGGATTGACGGCCACTTCGTATTGTTTCAGCTCTCCGCCGAAAGTGGATACATCGGCTACGCCTGGTGTACCCAGCAGCTGACGCTTGACAATCCAGTCCTGCGTTGTGCGCAGGTCGGCCAGCGAGTACTTTTTCTCGAAGCCAGGCTTGGGTTTGATTACATACTGATAAATCTCACCCAGGCCCGTTGTCACTGGCGCAAGTTCCGGTGTTTCTGCATTCTCATCGATCTCAACCTGGGCCAGCCGCTCGGTTACCTGCTGTCTGGCCCAGTAAATATCTGAACCGTCTTCAAAAACAATGGTAATCAGCGAAAGCCCGAAGCGCGAGAGGCTGCGGCTTTCTTTGAGGCCGGGGATGTTGCTGGTAGCCTGCTCAATGGGAAATGTAATCAGGCGTTCCACGTCTTCGGCGCCCAGCGAAGGCGCGGAAGTAATTACCTGTACCTGGTTGTTGGTGATATCGGGAACTGCATCTATAGGTAGCTGCGTCACTTCATAAATCCCGTAGGAAACCCACAGGAACATGAAGAGCGCAATCATCAGTTTGTTATGAACTGAGAATTGAATGATCTTATGAAGCATAAAGATTGGAGAATAAATACATAGCAAACATGCTATGGGCCCGACTGGAAGTGAGCGCATAGTGCCGACAGGACAGACTTATCCTGTTGTATGTAGGTATTTAAACTCGCGGCGGGCGGAAAAGCGAGCCCAGCGCAGCATTGTAATGCCCCTGCGGTTTGTCGGGGCCGTAATCTGCCTTTACAGGCCAGTAGGTATTTTTGAAAGTAAATGTGTTTGAAAAGGGAACGAAAAGGAAGCTGGTATGCTGGATCTCAAACTTCTTGAATGGAAGCTGCATATCCTTTTCGTCATCATTATCATCCATGTCGTCGCCCCAGTAATGCATGGAAAGGAAGTCTAAAAAGCTGATTTCCTGGTTCAAAGCTTTGTGCTCCACAAAGTGCCGGATCAGGGAAGGCACCTTGAAAACCTGGTACAACGAAGTGGTGTCCAGGATCAAAATGGTGAGCATCAAATGTAAAATCAGCTTTTTCACGACTCTAAAATAGACCCGGATAGTTGCTTATGCAAGCATTTGCATGAATTGCAGTCGAATATGTCTCCCATAGGGACTATAGATTCGCATATGCAGACACGAATGCGATCCAGTCAGATCCGAACGGGACAGTCAGGTATTTGCCTTGCGGTGTAATGAGGATTTTGGTCGGATAGCCTGGAACCGGATAGGTTTTCTCGATCTGCTTGTCGGACATCGCAACCGGGAACGACAGCTTCTTTTCGTCCATATAAGCGGCCACTTTGGCGTCAGTGTCGCGGCAGGCGATTGTTAGCAGGGAAATCGTATCCGGTTTTTTCAGGATGGTATTCTGGTAGAACTTCTGCATATCGGGATGTTCTTCCCGGCAAGGCCCGCACCAGGTTCCCCAGAAGTCGATCAACACCCATTTGCCTTTGGCTTTTTCGGTTGAGAAGACCGATTTGTCTCTCATTTCAAGCGCAAATGCAGGTGCATTGCTGGCCCGTTCATTGATATGATGGAGCCAGTAGGTGTTGAAATCAGTCTTGTCGCTGCTTGCAATCGCAAACAGTTCTTTCAGATCATTTTTATATCCTGGTTCATCGAGCGCCATCTGCAGTAGTACCTGCAATGCCAGCTTCTCGTTTCCTTTCTGACTTCGCAGGTATTGATAGTAATCATTCTGAAATCCATTTTTGAAACTTCCGAAAAGAAGTACGCTATCGTAAAAGTATGCGGCAGTCCGGTTTCTGTCGGCCAGATCGGGACTGAATTCGTACGCCATTTGCAGGTGTCGTTGCTTTTCCAAACCTTCTGTTCTCTCCGATGCAAGGTAATTGACTGACGCCAGCATAAACCGGTGCCACGAGCTGTAGTTACTTTGTACAGATGCGGAGCCGGTGGAAGGGGCGGCTAGCTGGCTTGTCAATTTTGTGTTGATTGCATTAAGCAGCTGGGAGGCGAGTGGCTGCAGCATTGTGTTTTGGTTAACAATCCGGTAGATCTGCAAGCCGTATCGCGCAGCCCTGTACTTGTAAACATCTCCCGAAAGTTCGATCTCTATAAATTCCTTGGTGAGCCTGCGCAAAGCGGCAGAATCTCGGCTCGCATCCTGAATCTGGCTGTATTTGTAGAGCGGTGCCATGTTGCGGCTCAGGAGCTTGCTGGTATCCTGTGCCAGCTGGGCGAGCAGCTGCTTTGTAAACGGCAGCCTCTTCCGTTGCGCATTCGCTCGCGCTGTATCTGTGTTGTCAACAGGATCAACGAGGCCCTGAGCTAAATGGTTATGGATAACGTCAGTGAGAAGGGGAATGAAAAGCGTATCTGATGCGAGTAGATTTACAAAATGCCGGGCGGAATCAATGTTGGGCTTTGCCTGCGTGAATCGCATGAACTGATTGAACGCATTGAATGCAGCCTCACCTTTTTCGACAGACTGGGCGCGCACCGGGGTCCATATCAAACCGATCAGCAATATAAGTGCCCCAAGCGGCACGGAATGAAGGTGTACTTTTCTCATGGCAACGCCGGTTAAGTTTTGATACCAAACCTAAGTACGCACTAACTTTACTGCTTGTGGCTGAGATACAGATACTTTTGTGTAAAATAAAATAGAGATAGCTGGCGGGGTTAACCCTGTTTGTCATTCTTTTCAGGAAACCAAACTGTGTTCCACCAGAAGTTATGCAGGTTCTGGAACTCGCTTTCCCATTTGGATTTGGAACTGCCTTTGATCATATATCCATTTGCCTTGTTAATGTAGCTCTCCTGTATATCCTTCGGATCGTCGGAATAGCTGAAAACGATCAGCGGAATAGCGAGCAGCCGCTGGGAGATCAGGGCTTCGCGGATATTGGTAAGCAATTCGATGCCCTTATTCCGGGTGGGGAAGTAGAGGTCCAGCAGCACTAAATGGGGTTTTTGCTGCATCGACGGCAATTCGTGCCTGAAAAAGTGCAATACCTGTTCTTCCAGTCCCAGCTCAATTACTTCCACTTCCGGCATCGTCTGCTGTATCGCCGAACGCACAAAAACCATATTGTCCAGGTCGTCTTCGATCACTACTATGCTGGTATCGCGCAGGTTAGGCTTGGAAATGGGCTCCGTCATACCGTGATATGCATGGAGAAAACAAACATCAATGGATTGTGCGAGGTGCGTGTATTCCAGCTCTGTGACCGGTTTTACGATGTAAGCGTTGATGCCGGCCTCGTAGGCCTTCGTCACGAGCGCGTCGGTGGATGTGGTGGACATCATCAGTACCGGGATATGTTGTGCCCGCACATCGGCTTTCAGCAGAGGAATGGTTTCCAATCCGTTCATACGGGGCATATTCATGTCCATCAGTATCAGGACCGGGTCGTCGAAATTTTTTCTGGAAGTGATCAGTTGCACCAGCTTTTCACCGTCGCTTACCTCGATCACATGTACATCGCTGATGACGCGTTCAATAGCGTCCCGGATCAACATCCGGTCGTCCTCATCGTCGTCAGCTAAATATATCGTTTTCAATGTACAGTCATCAATGTTCTAACCCATAATACCGTTCGTGATGGTATAAAAACAATGCCAGTCGGTCACTTTTTATGACGCTTTCACCCCCCATTTAAGCCGGAAATACACCCGCTTGCCAGGCAGCGTGTTTTTTATTTTTGTGTATTGAAAAACAAATAGTTACAAATGAGCCTAACAGGGGCCTTTTGTTGCGGAAGCGAAAACAAATGCAGGAAAAAGATGGCGGTATATCCCTACCTGACCTTTAATGGAAATTGTGGTGAGGCCATGCAATTTTATCAGGCTTGCTTCGGTGGTGTGCTGCAGTTGCGGTACCTTGGAGAATCGCCCCAGGGCAGTACAATGCCGCTTGCGATGCAGCAGCTTATTGTGCAGGCAAGTCTTATTTCCGAGCACATCCGCCTTTTTGCGTCTGACCTCGGCAATGAGGAGGGGCATTATGCAGGCAACAGCATTTCGCTGCTGATCGGTATGTCGCGCAGCGAAATGCTCGGTGAAATATTTAATAAACTGGCATGCGAAGGGGAAGTTACAGCTCCCTTGTCGCCGGGGCTCAAAAAAGGCCAGTGGGCTACACTCACAGACCGTTACGCAGTTCAATGGATTTTCGAAGTGCAGTAATTGTAATGAAGTCTCAGGGCTGGGAATTATTGTAGTAGGTAAAATCCTTGGAGATTAACCCGTTTTCTATGGTAAATATGGTACAGATCGGCAGTCGGAAAGTTGATTTATCCGGCGCCGTGCCGGTTGATACAAACTCGACAACGATGTGGTTTTCACCCGAAGGATATACATTCACCACCTCGTCTTTCAGGTCCGAGATCATTTGCGCCATTTCCGAATATTTCTTCTCGGTCTGCGCCCGGGTTTGCTTTAGGGTTTCTGTACCAAGTGAAGGATCCTTGAACTCGGCCGTTTCGGTGTACATAGCGGCCATTTTATTGAATTCATGCTTGTTGAAATGTTCGAAATACTGTCTCACGAGCTTCTCATTTGCGGTAACTGTGCCGGCGTTTTCCTGTTCGGGGGTTTCAGCCTTTTGGGGATTGTTGCAGCCGGAAATGGCGGAGATGAGGAGGGCACTGAGCAGTAAGTTCTTCATGAAACAGAAATGGTTGGGTGAGAGATTTGTTTTTGGGATAATGGCCGAAAGTAAACAATAACACCCACTTAATGAGTAAGAGGAGCAGTCGGCTACTTTTGTCAGACAATGTGATCTTATGAAAATGAACATTTACAGCCGATTTTTATTCCTGTTACCCCTGCTCGGAACGCCTGTGTTGAAGGCCCAGTCCGTTCGCGAACTTTCCAGTATTCAGGTCAAAGAAGCCAAGCAGGCAGTGGCTGTCGACGGCGGGTTTTTCTACGTAATTAATAACAGTACCATCAGTAAATACAGCAAAAAGAGCAACACGCTTGTTAAAACCTGGGACGGTGAAAAAGACGGGATCAAGCATCTGAACAGCGGCGTGGTGATCAAAGGAAAGCTATATTGTGCCAACACCAACTATCCCGAGATCCCGATGGCGAGTTCCCTTGAAATCTTCGACGTCAATTCAATGGAACACATCGGCAGTCACAGCTTCGGCATTGCACCGCACGGGTCGCTCACCTGGGTCGATCAGAAAGATGGATCATGGTACGCCGGTTTTGCGCATTATGGCGGAAAAGAAGCCAGCGAAGGGCGCGATGTACGCTGGACGTCGCTCGTCAGGTTTGATATGGAATGGCGGGAGCTCGAATCATGGGTTTTTCCTAAGAACCTGATTGCTCTTTTTACTCCTAAAAGTAACTCCGGCGGAGGCTGGGGTGCTGACGGCAACCTTTACTGTACCGGTCACGATCGCGCCGAGCTATATGTGCTGAAATTGCCGAAATCGGGATACACCCTGGAACATGTAGCGACAATCCCGGCACCGATCGAAGGGCAGGGCATCGCATTTGATCATACAGTGAAAGGTCCGGTTGTGCTCTACGGCATCAAACGGTCCGAGAATGCGGTAACAGTTTCAGAAATTAAGTGAATGAGTGAATTAATTAATGAATGAATCATGAAAAAGTTGTTTGTAATACTTACCTACTTGCTTCTTTTACCCGGGTTGACTGTACTGGCGCAGACTAAAAAGCCCGGCGCGAATCCAAAAAACAAAACCCTGATCGTGTTTCTTGACGGGCTCCGGCCGGACTATATCACGGCTGGACAAATGCCAAATCTGTTTGCATTCAAGGAAAAGGCCGCATTCGGTGCAAATCACCACAGCGTTTTTCCTACTGTAACACGCGTCAATTCGGCTTCCTATGCAACGGGTTCTTACCCGGGTACACACGGGTTGCTGGGTAACGCGATTTACATTCCGCAAGTAAACCCAAATGCGGCGATCGGGACTGGCTACGGTGATCTGAGCAAGATTCCGGCTGCTACCCGCGGCGACATCCTGACTGCGCCTTCACTGGGTGAACTGCTTGAGTCGGCAGGAGAGCGCATGATGGTTTTTAGTTCAGGTACCACCGGACAGGCTTTTTTACAAAACAATAAAGTAAGCGGAGGCGCCATTGTAAATCCCGACCTGATCCTGCCGGACGCATTTAAAGCGCAGGTTCTGGCAGAAATGGGGGAAGCGGGTAAGGAGGATTTTGACAGACATAAATGGGTCACAGATGCTTTGCTCAAATACGGACTTGCTGCAAACGGGCCGCTGGTCAGTGCGATCTGGCTGTCGGACCCTGACGGCGCGGCACATGAAAACGGAATTGGATCACCCGAAGCGGTGGAGGCGATCAAATTTGTAGACGAGCAGTTCGGACGCATAATGGATGCGGTTCAGAAGCAAGGACTTTCCGATAAGCTGAACATCATTATCTCGACAGACCACGGCTTTGTTACCCAGATCGGAAGCATCAATCTGACCGAATTCCTGATCCAGGAAGGTTTAAAAAAGGATAAGGAGTCGGATGATGTGATTGTAGCAGAGGGAAGTATTTACGTAAAAGACCAAAATCCCGAAACGATACAGAAGATAGTCACTGCATTGCAGGAGGAAGAATGGATTGGTGCCATTTTTACCAAAGCGGCACAGGAGGGAGACGTAAATGGCTGGATACCGGGCACATTCGCGTTTGACGCTGTTCACTTCAACCATCCACGGGCGGGTGATATCCTGGTTGCGCCGGCCTGGAATGATGTGAAAAATGAAAAGGGCTTTGCGGGTACCGACTACACCAAAGGGAAAGCCGGCCACGGCGGGTCCAGTCCTTACGAGATCCACATTGCACTTTTTGCAAAAGGTCCCGATTTCAGGAACGGACTGACTACCGAACTTCCAACTTCTAATATAGATATAGTACCTACGATATTACAGATTTACAACATTCCCCAGCCCGCTGGAATGGATGGGCGCCCTGTTTTGGAATTATTGAAAAAACCTTCCAAATCCACTGGGAAGGTGAAGAAGGAGTCGCTCAAAACGGAGGTTAAGCATCCGTGGGGTACTTATTTCCTGACTTTGGAAATGTCGGTATTGGGCAAGTACAGGTACTTCGACCACAGCCAAACCGAGCGGGTTTTCAGCAAGTAAGATCACCACTTACATTCATAAACCATGGCAACTGTTAAAGTACAAACAATCGACGCGTACATGGCCGGGCTTCCGGAAGAAACCGCCAGGAAGCTCGAACAGATCAGGAAAACAATCCGGGAAGTAGTGCCGGATGCGCAGGAGATGATTTCTTACCAGATACCTGCTTTCAGGTGGAATGGGCGTTACCTGATTTATTTCGCTGCCTGGAAAAAGCACATTGCATTGTATCCGATCTCGGGCGAGATGGTCCCGGGCCTGAAAGACGAGTTGGCAGGTTATAAAGGCTCCAAAGGTTCCGTTCATTTTCCATTGGACAAGGAAATGCCGCTTGATCTTGTCCGGAAGATTGTTGAATGGAAGCTGAAAAAGTGAAATTTAGCACAGCCGGTTGCAGCAGAAAGCCTATAAGTAAAATAGTAAACGGGGTTTCTTTTCTTTTATCAAAATGAAAGAAATTCTAAATACCACTATATGAAAAGGTTCGGCTTACTTCTGGCTTCTTTGCTGCTATATACTGCAATTCCTGCCAGCACTGCATTTGGTCAAAAAGGCAAAGCAGCAACCGGGAATGCAGCAGCAGCAAAAGCAGATACCGGCAAATACGACCGGGATTATGCGCTGGAAGCTACTATGCTCGGGTTTTTCGCGCCTGATGGTGCACGCAATCCTACTTTGAAGGCAAAAAAGGGCGAGCGGGTCAGGATTAGGATTACGAACGGTGAGTTGATGACCCACGATATTGCACTCGAAAAGCTGGGCATTAAAAGTAAGGTTATCCTCGAAAAAGGATCAAGTACCGCCATTCAATTCGAGGCAAAAGAGAGCGATACCTATTTTTGCTCGGTTCCGGGGCACCGTGCTGCCGGAATGGTGGGCAGCTTTGAGGTAGTCGAAGCCGAGATCAACCAGCAGACCGTGGCCGGGCAGCTTCCTGTACGGAATGGAAAACCGCTGAACCTCAATTTTGAAACAGGCAATCTGACGGACTGGACTGCGCAGGGTGAAGCTTTTGCTAATCCGATTTTCAATGCGGATCCATCTCCGGTACATGAAAAAGAACTCCACATTGGTTTTGACGGGAAATACTTTCTGAGCAGCGGTGGTAATACCAATGCCAGGCTGACCGGAACACTTACATCCGCACCTTTTAAGGTTACCCAGCCTTTTGCCGCATTCAAAGTGTCAGGCGGCGCCTTGCAGGATACGCGCGTAGAGCTGGTTCTGGCGGGGAGCGACAGTATCATTTACCACATCACCGGTCAGGGGAGAGCGACCTTGCAGCCCGCGGTGGTCGATCTTCAAAAATACCTGGGTCAGGAGATTTTCATCCGCATTATTGATAATGAAACAGGCATTTCACAGATACCCTATATTCCAAATGATAAATGGGCGCACATCAACTTTGACGAATTCCTGTTCTATCCGAGCCGCCCCGCGTTTGCCAATGAGCTGAAACCTGCGGATATCATTATCCTGCCGCCTCTGGATCTGGTACTGAATGCAGGGCTTTCGGGGGAAAAGGCAGCAGCAGCAATGACGCCGCCGAAAGGCTTCAAAGTCACACTGGCCGCGGCGGAGCCGGATGTGGTAAAGCCGATCAGTTTTACGATTGACGCAAAAGGCAGGCTCTGGGTTGTGGAAGGACATACTTACCCAGTGCGCGCCCCGGAAGGGCAGGGCAGGGACAGGATCCTGATCCTGGAAGATACAAATGGGGACGGTACCCTGGATAGCAAGAAGGTTTTCGCAGAAAACCTGAACCTGATCAGCGGAATAGAAGTGGGAATGGGCGGAGTCTGGCTGGGTTCAGCACCTTACCTTATCTTTATTCCCATTGATCCCAAAACCGATAAACCCGCCGGCCCGGCGCAAACGCTGCTCGACGGCTGGGGTCTGGACGATACGCATGAGGTACTCAACAACCTGCGATGGGGACCGGACGGCTGGCTATATGGTACCCACGGCGTTTTCACCCACTCTAATGTAGGGAAGCCGGGTGCAACAGACGCACAGCGCACAAAGATTAACGCGGGCGTTTGGCGCTACCATCCAACTGCGCAGACGTTTGAGGTTTTTGCAGAAGGTTCAAGTAATCCCTGGGGCATTGATTTCAACGACTATGGTCACCCCTTCATTACTGTATGCGTGATCCCGCACATGTACCATGTAATTCAGGGTGCGCGCTACCAGCGGCAGGCGGGCAAGCATTTCAACCCGTATACTTACGACGACATTAAAACGATAGGCGACCACGTGCACTGGCTGGGCGAGCGCGGCCCGCATGCAGGTAACTTCCGGTCAGCAGCAGCGGGAGGCGGGCATGCACACGCCGGTGCGATGATTTATCTTGGACATACCTGGCCGAAAGAATACCGGAACGAGATATTCATGAACAACATCAACGGCGCGCGGTTGAACATTGACCATTTTGAGAAAAAAGGCTCGGGCTATGTGGCCCAGCACCGTCCCGACTTTATGGCGATGAACGATTCCTGGTCGCAGTGGCTCAATTTCAAGTACGATGCAAGCGGTTCTGTGTGGGCGATTGACTGGTATGACAAGAACCAGTGCCACAGCCCCAATCCCGACGTGCACGACAAAACAATGGGCCGCATTTTCAAGATTACCAATGAAAATGACAAATGGGTGAAGGTTGATCTGACGAAAGCTTCGGATATGGAGCTTGTCAACTATCAGCTGAATGAAAACGAATGGTATGTGCGGCAGGCGCGGACGATCTTGCAGGAACGCGGCGCAAACAAGAAAGTACATAAAGCACTCAAAGAAATGCTGGCCAGAAATCCGGATGCAACAAGAAAGCTGCGCGCACTCTGGACTTTGCATGTCACGAAAGGTCTTGAAGACAAGGACCTGATAGAACTGCTTTCCAGTGACAGCGAATATGTGCGCAGCTGGGCAGTTCAGCTGATGATGGAAGATAAAACAGTATCACCCGAGGCACTGGCGAAGTTTGCAGATATGGCGAAAAACGACCAGTCGGCGGTAGTGCGGCTGTATCTTGCATCTGCCATGACCCGGATCGATCCCGCGCAGCGCTGGGACGTAGTGGATGCGTTATCCCAAAGAGCTGAGGATAAGGATGATCATAATCTTCCATTGATGGTCTGGTATGCCGCAGAGCCGCTCGCCGCGATTGATATGAAGCGGGCGTTACAAATGGCTGAAAAATCAAAGCTGCCAAAAATCCTTCCCTACACGATCCAGCGCGTCGCTGCGATTGGTACCGAAGATTCTAAAAAGGCTTTGAAAGAACTCAATGAAAAGCTCGGCCACAGCGGATCTCACGAAAATCACGAAAACCAGCTTTTAATAGGTAAAGTGCTGGAAAGCAGTAGCAAATAAAATTTACAATATCCCATTAAAATAGCGGCGCCTGCATTACGAATGCAGGCGCCGTTTCAATAAGAGGTAAGAGAGGAACCTCAATCCTTCTTCTTTTTCTTCTCTTTCCGTTCCTCTTTCTTACCCTTTTTATCATCGTCCTTTCCGAATACTTTCTGTAAAAAGGTCTTTTTATCCTCTTTTGGCGCTTTTACTGAGCCTATGGAAATTTCATTGTCAATGGAAGGCTGCAATGCGTGGATGAATGCATTCTGTAAAACAGTAGCTATGGCCAGCCACATATTGGTCTTGGGATCATCAAGCCGGCCTCTAAACGGAATTTTTGTAGCTACCTGATCTTTACGCTGGTTTTCAAAAAGCTCCCCAACTCCGCCCGCAACAGCTTCCCACATTTTACGGAACAAGTTATCTTTCCTGTCTTCCTTGCCCAGAATGTCGAGATTCTGAATAACCGGTTTGACGTAACCTGTAAATGCTTCATCCTTCGCGGCAACTTCTGTGTACAAACCGAAAATGCCATCGTTGACATCAATTTTTGCATATGCCTGAAAGAAGTCGTTCATCTTTACAAGGTTGGTGTTTTTCAGCTCCGCACTCATGTCAAATGTCGGGGAATCGGCAAGCGGGTTCAGCTTGGCGTCGGCTCTTAAAGTACCGTCGTACAAGTTGGCCGTCATGTTCACGGATGCGGGTAGCACAGAGCTGGAATCGTAGCTGTTTCGCAGGTTACGCGCTGTCAAATGCAGGTTTGTCATTTCCAGACCCACATTGGGCTTTGTTGTAAAATCGTTATACTGGATTTTCCCGCCATTGATTTCGGCGAAGTTAATGTTAAGCGGCATGAACTTGTCAAGCACTTTCCTGAAATCAGCAGAGTCCTTTACAATTTCTTTGGGCTCCACTTTATCTTTTGTAAAAACCAGATAAGGTTGTTGCAGGAAAACCTGACCTACGATCTCACCTTTGAAAAGCGCTTTCCATTCTACCGCAAGATCAATCGCATTTGCTGCGAAGAATTTCGTCTGCTTGCCTGTGATAGTATCCGATTTGTTGAGGTAAATGCTGTCAATGCGATATGCGCCGCGAATGATAGCCAGGTCGATATCGTCAATGTGGCCGTAGTAACCATTGATATTGGCCAGACTTTTATTCGCATAATGAAGTACAACGTAGGGTAAAATAAGCCTGATCACAACCAGCAGCACCACGATGCCGATGAATATGTTCAATGCGCGCCTTTTCCTGCTTTTTCTGTGTGTAGTTGATTCGGGGGCCATATTTTAAAGTTTAAATCTGAAATCAACGTAATGCACTGTGCTTTATAAACAATCGTACCAGCTAACCTTTGTACTTATTACAACTTTCCAACCAGGCTTCGTGTCTATCGGGTAATACTATTCCGTTAGCAACTATGAAAAAAGCATTACCTTTTCTGCTCCTCGCTCTTCTTACCTTTTCCTGTAAAGAAAAAAACGTATCCAAAAATGTTGAAGTGTGTGGGGTGAAGGACCCGATCCGGAATCTCCCGTGGCTGCGCGACCTGGTTGAAAAAGCCAAAGCGAACAAGGAAGACAGAGCAATGACGATCAGCCTGGTTGAGCTTCGCGGTGAGCCGGTTATCAATTATACCTTGTCGTACATGTCCTGTATAGGTTGCCATAATTTCCATTGCGACGGCAGCCGCGTCGATATGAGCAGCTATACGGAGGCCGAGATTCAGGAATTCCAGAAGAACATTTGGGATGAGAAGGGCAAGCGAATCGTACTCTGGCCTGAGAAATAGTTCTATTTTTGCTGTTTCAAACACTCAACACTCCTGATGAAGCAGCCGATGATCAATTCAAGTCAACTCCTTATCCGAACCGCAACAGACGAAGACCGCAATGCAGTATACAAAATGATCTGCGGGCTTGAAAATACAACAATCGATCGGCAGGGTTTTGATTTTGTTTTCGATAAGAACTTGAAAAGTAATAACATACGTTACTTTCTGGCATTTTTGGACAACAATCCTGTCGGCATGGTGAGCTGCCATATCCAGCCGCTCCTGCACCACGCTGCGCTGGTATCCGAGATACAGGAAATGTATGTGGAGCCTGAGTACCGGTCTTTACAAATCGGTAAAGCCCTGGTAGAACGCGTAGTGAATTTTGCCAGGAAGCAGGGTGCTATCCAAATGGAAGTTACCTCACGCAATATCCGCGAACAGGCGCACCGCTTTTACCAGCGGGAGGGTTTTGAAAAATCACACGTCAAGCTGGTCAGGTATTTCAAGGATGAAGCATAAAAAAAGCGCCGGATCAGTGACCCGGCGCTTTCCATATTACCCTAAACCTTCAACTGCCATAAATATTAATATCTGTCTCTGCGGTCACGCGCCCAGTGATCGCCCCGTCTGCTGCTCATTCTTCTGGTATCCGCCATCAGGTTTTGCAGATCTTCGCGGATCATACGCGCTTCGCGTGGGGACAATCTGCCGCGGTGACTGAATCTGTGTTCGCGCGCCTCAATCCTTTCATACTGGCTCATCAGCGCATTGGCTTCACGGGACGAAAGCGTTCCGCGCTGCACGCCCATTGCGATTTGCTGGCGAACTTCCCTTTGCAGGTGGTTAATGTCGGAGCCCCGGCCGTTGCGTTCACTATTGTGGTAGTCACCGCGGGTGTCGTAACGGGGACCGTACTGTGCATTAGCGGAAGAAAACCCAAGAACAAGTACTGCGGCGGCAAAAAGTATCTTTTTCATGACCAATAAATTTTAAAGTTCGTTGGTTAGAGGGCCGCACGATATCTAGGTTTAAATGGCCATTGTTAACAATTGTTAAGGCAATGAAGCTTGGTGGAAATTGGTTGAGGGGAGTACTTTGAAAGGGAGGTAATGCGCTGTTTTTCAGTGCTGTATTCTATTCAGAAATGCGGATAACCTTTCTGATTTCTTCCTGTGCTTCGGCGAGAACTTCCTCGACTTTTCTTCCGGCGGGTTCAATGCCGGGCAAGACTGTCCAGCTCAACCGGGCGAAGGATTTTAGTGGGAAAACTCCCTTGGGGTTAAATGCGCCTGTACCGTCGATTGCAACCGGGACGATCAATGCGTCGGGAGCGCGTTTCAGCAAAGTAGCTACGCCTCCCGTCAGAAACGGTCGCATTAATCCGCTGGCTGTGCGGGTACCTTCGGGGAAAATGATAACCGACGATTTCTCTTCCTGAATCAGCTTGCCCAGACGGGCGATTTCCGTGATAGCCTGCTTGCCGTCCTTGCGGTCGATCAATGCGGCACCGCTTTTCCGCAGGTTGTAAGAAATGCTTGGAACGCCATTTGCAAGGTTGATTTTGGATACAAACCGCGGCCTGTACTTTCTCAGGTACCAATAAATAGCGGCGATATCGTAGCTGCTCTGGTGGTTGGCAACAAATATAATGGGACGGTTGTCGGGAAGTGTGGTGCGTTTTTGAAGGGTAATCCGCGCACCTGTGAGGTACAAACCGAATGCGAGACTGAAATTGAGCCATTCTACGGAAGTCCGGTGCGCTTTTGGACCGAAAACGTTAAAAGCAATTACCTGTACTACGTGAAATACGAGAAGCGTAACACAAAAGTGAAGCAGATATAAGACACTTAACAGATAATCGAGGATTTTTTTCATTCGTATTTTTTCTGCAAAAATAACCTAAAACTGTTTTGTTGTATCCCAAAATCTGGAATTCGAAATGACTCCTGTCATGTAAAACTTACAGATTATTGACGTTATTTGTAAAATATAATTGAGCGTTAAAACGAATTTGACAATGGACATCGCACTTTCAGCAGAGAGGCTTGAAGTCATGAAGCACATAGGAAAGGACCTGGATGCACTGATAGCCGAATATCTAAAGCCAATTGACGAAAACTGGCAACCTTCCGACTTTCTTCCGGATTCAAGGAGAGAAAACTTTGCCGATGAGGTGAAACTTTTACAAGAAAGCTGCCGCGATCTGCCATACGATTACATTGCAGTTCTGATAGGGGATACCATTACGGAAGAAGCATTGCCGACTTATGAATCCTGGTTGGTGGATGTGATTGGTGTTAATCAGGTTGACGAGCCGGAATCGGGCTGGGTGAAATGGGTGAGAGCCTGGACAGCGGAAGAAAACCGCCACGGTGACCTTCTGAACAAATATTTGTACCTGTCTGGCCGCGTGAACATGCGCGCCATGGAGGTATCTACCCAATACCTGATCGCCGACGGTTTTGATATCGGTACCGACAGAGATCCATACAGAAATTTTATCTACACTTCTTTTCAGGAGCTTGCAACAAATGTATCGCACAGACGTACTGCAACCCTGGCAAAAAAATTCGGAAACCCGCATTTGTCAAAAATATGCGGCGTGATCGCGTCTGACGAAGCCCGTCATGCAAAAGCCTATAAAGCGTTTGTGACCCGTATCCTGGAAGTGGATCCTTCCGAGCTGGTACTTGCTTTGGAAGATATGATGAGAAAGAAAATCGTTATGCCCGCTCACTTTATGAGGGAAACGGGGATGAAGATGGGAGAGACATTCTCGCATTTCTCGGACGCAGCCCAGCGGCTCGGCGTTTACACCACACAAGACTACATTGAAATACTGGACAGCCTGCTCGTGGAGTGGGAAATCGGAGCGGTGAAGGGGATCAACGAAAAAGCTGAAAAAGCGCGTGACTACCTGATGGCGTTACCCACAAGATTGAGACGAATTGCAGACCGCACGCGGGTTCCAGACCTGAGCTACGAATTCAGCTGGATCAGCTAGTATTCTCAAACGAACTTCAAACGCTCTTCTTTCGGGAAGGGCGTTTTTTGTTAGTGGAGCAGCATCACAGCGCCTTTCTTCTGAATGATCCTGCCTTTTCCGGAGGTACCCTCAATTTCCCAGACGTAAGTTCCGCTTACCGGTTTGGCACCTTTAAAGCGTCCGTCCCAGCCGGTATTCAGCTGGTCGGTTACAAATACCACTTCTCCCCAGCGGTTGTAGATCCTGAAATATTGAATGGACGTAATGTCGTTCAGGACAGGCAACAGTACTTCATTCTTGCCGTCTCCATTTGGCGTGAATGCGCCGGGAATGGAAATGCTTTCTGTCCGTTTGATTTTCAGATTAACCTGTCCGCTTCCCTTGCATCCATATTCGGAAGTAATCTCCACATTGTAAGTCCGATCTTCCTGCAAAATGGTTACCGGGCTCTGGCTTGCCGGATTATTCAGCCCATCGGGCGGCGACCAGGCGAAGGTAGCGCCATTCAGATTCAGGATCTGCGGCGACGACGCACTGAGCTGAAAAGGAACATTGTACTCAATGGTCGCGTCGGGCGTGACGCTCACCTGAATGTTCGGCAGCACCTCCACACGCACCGTATCCGAGATTGTGCAAAAACCTTTTGTAGCAGTTACCACATATTGCGTGCTGCTTTCAGGAGTTGCTGTGGGTGCATTGGACAGAGGATTATCCAACCCTGCATCAGGTGACCATAAGAAACGCTCTCCATTTCCGGTTGCGGATAATGTCACCGACTGGCCTGTGCAAACGACTGTATCAGCATTCACATTCAGGTTAATATCGCTTTTGAAATCCACAGCTATGGTTTTCGCAACGGTGCATTCGTTCTGGTCTTTTACAAACACGCGGTAACTTCCTGTCGGTACTACAAACACGGGATCCGTCTGGTAGTTGACCGAATCGAGCGAGTATTGGTAAGGTTCAACACCTTTGCTTCCATTCAATGTGATTTTGCCGCCGCTACCCGTTTCACAGGTGCCCGACAAGGAAGTAGCTTCCAGGTCCAGCGTACTGATCACAGCTTGTTTTCGGTTGTAGAGGGAATTTCCGCAGGCATTATTGACAACCGTCAGCGCAACATCTTTTGAACCGCCGCTATCCCAGCTTACCACGTACGGCCCCATTCCTGATCCGGAAATAACCTTGGCATCGCCCCATTCCCAGTTGAAGCTGTAACCTGTTCCCGGTGCCGGAATAATGCCGGTGTAGGTAACTACGATGTTCTTGGGGAAGCCGCAGCTTGGATTTGGTGAAATGGAGAAGTCGGCGTAGGTATTGACATTGGCCACAAAACAAATGTCGCGGTAACTAGCGTCAACATCGGTTTGGGAAAAATACTTGTTGCTGAAAGACAGGTAAGCGAAGTTGGCTGAGCCCGATTCGCAGGATTTAAGCCTGTCGTCGCGGAATATGTAAATGGGCGACCCGGCTTTGCCAACATACCTTTTCTGTGCATCATTATAGGAAGTGAAAAGCGTATTGTTGACATACACATCCATCATTCCCGTTTGCCCGTTCCGCGTGAATGTGAGCAGGTAATAAGTGGATTTGTTGAAAAACGGACAAGCGCCGGCAATGCCCGACGGATAAAAATCAATACAACGGTCTTCGGAACCCGGCGTACTTTTGAAATAAATCCCCTCGTCCAATGCACCATTCGAGAAGTCGATAATGCGCGCCCAGGTAGTACCCCAATCCGTCACCTTAATGTACATCTGAATGGAATAATTGTCGGTGATCGCGCCTTCGTCATTCGGGTAGGAGAGCCCCCAGTTGAGCGTGTTGTGGTATACCGTTCTTTGTACGCCGCAGGGAAGCCGGTCATCCGGATAAGTACCTCCCGTGGTACCAGCCGCACAAGATCCCAAAGCCTGCACAGGCGTAAGTGCCGGTCCGCATTCAGGCTGGGCTACAAGCAGGTCTTTGTAAAAACGGTAAGTATGCCGCACAGACTGTCCAGCCGCAGTATGTATGAAGTAAAGGAAAAAGAGAAGAACAGGTAGAAATTTGAATCTCATAGAACAGCCACAACCAGAAACGATGAACGTGAGCAAACAGTAACAAAATTACTTCAAATGCAGGCAAATCAGTGAGATGCCAGCCTTTTTTGTTTTGTTCAAAATAAAGGGAAGCCTGATAATCAGACCTCCCTTCCCTATAACTTATCAACTTTAAGCCTTATTAATTGAGCAATGCAGGTTTTTCCGTGCGGATCATCAGGTTGCGGGGACCTTGCAGATCGTCGCGAAGCGATTTACGGAAAGAGCTCACCGTTTTGGTTGCACCGACGCGCAGGTTGTTGCTGGCAGGAATTCCCATCACATCCATCGCCTTCCGGAGTAAAGTTTCATTTTCGTCGCCGAATGCAAGATAAGGTACTTTCGAATCCTCGGTCAGGTAATCCGGTGTCATACCATTTACAGTGCCGTAATCCGACTTGTCGTTTGCATTCACAGTCTGGCCGAGCATCAGGTATACCCCCCAGTTCCATCTTTTCTGGTCATCGTTTATCAGCGAACCGAAGAGGTTTTTCCCAGCCGTATTTTCCCCGATCGTGATAACTTCCATATAAGGTTCAAGTCCGTTGATCACGAGCTCACTTGCCGAAGCGGTACCATTAGAGGTAAGTACAAAAACGCGGTTAAGGTTATTCCCGATGTTGTTGGCCTCGTTTTGAAATTTATAGTTGAGTGCATCTGCACCTTTCGTGCGTTGCCAGTATGCATTGTATTTGTCATTCCAAACCTCTTTATAAAAGACTTTGGAGGCGGATATGTTTTTGCCGATCAATGAAGCAAGCGTTTTGGCAGAGCTGATGTACCCGCCTGAATTGAGGCGCAGGTCAAGCACCAGTTCGTTTACACCTTTGCTTTTAAAATCTGCGAATATCTGGCGCAGCTCGTTGTCGTACTTCTCTTCATCTGCGGCAGTGCCCGGCACAAACTGGGTGTAAACCAGGTACCCGATTGTTTTACCGTATGCCGGCTTAGAAATCACGGATGAGAATGCAACCGGATCCTCGGTAACCTCCGCTTTTGTGATTGAAACAGTGTTGGTCGTCGCTGTGATGGAGGTACCCTGCAATTGTCCCAATGTAAGTGTGATGGTTTCGCTGGCATTAAGCAGCGTCGCATAATTGCTGGCTGTGAGCTGGGTACCATTTACTTTTAGAAGAATATCGCCGCGTTTCAGGCCAGCCGCAGCAGCGGGACTGCCTTTTACCACATAATTCAGGAACACACCAATGTTCGAGTTTCCGTTATCAATGTAAGACAGCGAGTAGCTGATCCCGAAAATCTTGCTGATCCCGTCAAACTCATTCTGTAATGAGGCAATATCATTGGTTACACCCGAAAATCGGTCGACCGTGGCGCGTTGGTACACAAGCTTCTCAAAGTACTTATAAGGATCAGTATTGGCATCCAGACTTAATTTGGCAGGCATTTCTTTGTACCAGAAGTAGGCATCGTCCATGATCTCATACAGCCAGTTATTGACAGCCACATAGTCGGTACCCGCAGTAGAATCGGCAGCGGTTTGAATATCCGGCGCAACATCCTTCTCCTTGCATCCTGCGGCCAACAGCGCCGGCAGGAGTACATAGAGTAAATTCAATCTTTTAACATTCAGCATATTAGTAGGTTTATATTTTAGGTAAACTACCAGTCCATAAGCACGATCAGATTTAGCGTTACATTAACGAATCTGATCGGTATTACGTATGCATCCTGTTAAATGTGGCGCACTGCCACTGAAAATCATCCGAGTAGGTGCTGCGGAAAGCGGGATTGAAACAAACTAGATCCCAGTTAAGCCTCTGAAAAAGTTTCTGGCGATGATGGCGTATTCCAGGGGGTTTGCTTTTGCGGGGTCTTGCTCGGCTTCGAGTACAATCCAGCCATGGTAATCACTTTCTTTGATGATCGCGAAAAGAGAAGGGAAGTCAATGCAGCCCTCAGGATCGCCCGGAACGGTGAAAACACCGTTTTTTACGGCCGTTAAAAAGCTTAGCCTTTCATCATGTACCCGCTGTAACACATTCGGACGAACATCTTTCAGGTGAATGTGGGCAGTTCTTCCAATGTATTTAGCCAGCGCCTCTACCGGATTTTCACCCGCAAAATGGAAGTGACCGCAATCGTAATTCAGGAAAACATTCTCGGGATCTGTCTCGTTGAGCAGCCGGTCTGTTTCTTCGATGGTTTGAATGCACGTTCCCATGTGATGGTGAAATGCAAGCTTCATCCCGCGATCGCGTGCAATCTTTCCCAGTTCGTTCAAGCCAAAAGTGAAACTGTCCCATTCTTCTTTGGTTTTCAGCATACCTTTTCCTTCCAGGACAGGTACGTCCATTCTTCCCTGACAGCTGTTGCCCGTCTCACCGCCGCCGATCACTTTCGCGCCCATCGCTTCCAGAAAATCAAGGAGCCCGGTGAAGTTTTTTCTGTTTTCTGCAAATGATTTGGTCGTAAGTTCGTAGCTGTTCCATTGGTTGCAAATCTGCAAACCCCGAAGTTCCAGCGCTTTTCTGAGTACATTAATGTCGCGCGGGAATTTATTGCCGACTTCGCAGCCTGTAAATCCAGCCAGCGCCATTTCGCTTACGCATTGCTCAAAAGTATTCTCACCGCCGAGTTCCGGCATATCGTCGTTGGTCCAGTTAATCGGCGCAACGCCCAGTTTGATGTTCTCGAAGTTCATTTTTTTATGGAGGAAAGGGAGGAAGGAGGAAGGGGAGGATGTAATTTTTCCCATTCCAGTCTTCAATCCTTATCCTATGTTTTAAATTGTAGTTAATAGTTAATTTTTCCCCTCCTTCCATTCTCCCTTTCGTCCCTTTCCTCCATTCTCCCTTTCCTCCCTTTCAAAGAAAAACCCGCTGTGTCTTCTTGTTTTCCTGGTAGGTTTCAAATGCTTGCTGTACCTTTTCCGAAGTCGATACTTCTGCTATCGGCACTTCCCACCAGGCGTGGTAGCCTTTTACAGTCCGGTACAAACTGGTTTCAATGTAAATAACAGTTACCCTGTCGCTCGTCTTCGATGCGGCCAGTGCAGCTTCAAGGGAATCCTTGTCAGTCGCCTTGATCACGTTTGCGCCCAGGCTTTCTGCATTTTTGGCAAGATCTACTGGAAGAAAACCGCCGGAAAGCTGGCCCGAGTTTTCTTCCCTGTATTTATACATTGTTCCAAAACGTTCACTGCCAATGCTTTCAGAAAGTCCTCCGATGCTGGCGAAACCATTGTTGTTTAGAAGCAGGATCGTAAATCGCACACCTTCCTGGGTGGCAGTGACGATCTCATTATTGTTCATCAGGTAGCCTCCATCGCCGCAGATCACGTAGACTTCCCGCGTCGGATCAGCCATTTTTGCGCCCAAACCTGCTGCTATTTCATATCCCATACAGGAGTAACCATATTCGAGATGGAAGTTCTTCGGATCAGTTGCGCGCCACAATTTATGCAGGTCGCCCGGCGCACTGCCTGACGCATTGATCATCACGTCGCGATCGTCCATAAAGCTGTTGAGCGTGCCGATTACAATCGCCTGGTCAATTGGTGGCGTGGTACTGTTGCCGTCGAGGTAAATCTGAGTAACTTCATCATCCCACGCCTTGTTCATATCGGCAACACGCTGGCGGTATTCTGTCGGCACCTGATAGTCGCCGATCAGTTCCAAAATCTCTTCCAGAACAACCTTCGCGTCACCGGTAACAGGTAAGCCGGCATGCTTGAATGCATCAAATTCGCAGATATTGATATTGATAAATTTAACCTCCGGGTTTTTGAAAATAGACTTGGAAGCCGTTGTGAAATCACTGTACCGAGTTCCGATGCCAATCACAAGGTCGGCTTCGTTCGCGATCTCGATCGCGTACTTGGTGCCCGTCGCACCTAACCCGCCAATGCTGTAAGGCGCGTCATAACGCACTGCGCCTTTACCTGCGAAAGTCTCTCCGACGGGAATGCCGGTTTTGCTGGCAAATTCGTGTAAAGTATCAGTGGCGCCACTATAAATTGTACCACCGCCTGCCACGATCACGGGATTCTTGCTCGCTCTGATCCATTCAGCTGCTTTTTGCACAGTCGAAACATCGGGTCTTGGCCGACCTACATGCCAGACTTTTTTATGAAAAAGGGCTTCCGGGAAATCGTAAGCATGCGTTTGCACATCCTGCGGCATCGATAATGTCACAGCGCCCATTTCGGCTTGAGAAGTCAGGACACGCATTACCTCGGGTAAAGAGTAAATCAGCTGCTCGGGGCGATTGATGCGGTCCCAGTATTTGGAAACAGGTTTAAAACAATCATTAACTGAAATATCCTGCGTAGAAGCACTTTCAAGCTGCTGTAAAACGGGGTTAGGCTCCCGCGTGGCGAAGATATCGCCGGGTAACAAAAGCACAGGCAGCCGGTTGATCGTCGCCAGCGCAGCGCCGGTGAGCATATTGGTTGCCCCCGGACCAATCGACGTTGTACATACAAATGCGCCCAGCCTGTTTTTTACTTTGGCATAAGCAACTGCAGTGTGCACCATGGATTGTTCGTTCCTGCATTGGAAATACCGGAAGTCCGGATTTTCCTGCAAAGCCTGTCCCAGACCGGCCACATTACCGTGACCAAATATGCCAAAGCAGCCTCCAAAATAGGGGACTTCCACGCCGTCGCGTTCGATGTATTGATTTTTCAGGAATGTAATCGTAGCCTGGGCTACTGTAAGTCTTCTGGTCATAATCCTAAAATTTTCTGAATCTGGTTCAGGAGTTGATGTTCTTAAATTCTCCGGCCTTGCCTGTGCAGCCGAAAAGCGCAAATTTTTTCAGCATAAACTGCTTGTATTCTTCCATAAACAGCTTCCCTGGCGTAGTAGGGGCAAATTCGTCAGGACGGTCCCGGAAAAACTCACGGTTTACCATTGTCCAGAGCAGCCGGGTATCAGTCGCAATGTTGATCTTGCAGATTCCCAGTGGGATAGCCTTTTTTACTTCCTCTTCCTGAACTCCCTTTGCATCGGTTTTAAGCTGGCCGCCCGCCGCATTGATCCGTGCGATCACTTCGGGGATGACATTGGAGCCTCCGTGCAAAACGAGCGGAAAGCCGGGCAGTCTTCTCTGGATTTCTTCCAGAATGTGAAACTGCAAACCTTGTCCGCCTGAGAATTTATAAGCGCCGTGACTAGTACCCACTGCAATGGCCAGACTGTCACATTTTGTTGCATTTACAAAATCAACTACCTCCTGAGGATTTGTGTAAAAGGAATGCGCAGCATCGACTGTCAGATCATCTTCCACACCTGCCAAAACGCCCAATTCAGCTTCTACACTAATGTTTTTAGCATGTGCCCGTTCCACCACCGCCCTGGTCCTGGCTACATTCTCGTCAAAACTATCATGTGAAGCATCGATCATCACGGAAGTGTAGCCGCCTTGATCAATGGCGTCAAAAATGTGCGCTTCGTACCCGTGGTCCATGTGGATCGCATAGGTCACATCCGGGTAGATCCGTGCGGCGGCGCCAATCATCGAGAGTAGCATTTCGGGGTGCGCATAATCTCTTGCAAATGGCGTCGTCTGAACAATAAACGGCGCCTGAGCTTCCTGCGCCGCCGCAAACAGACCATGGATTTCCTCCATAAAAAACACATTCACCGCCGGAATCGCATAGCGGGAGTAACATTGGGCGAAGAGTTGTTTCGTGGTTAGGAGCATTTTTTTGCAGTAGGCCAGGGGCTATTGGCTTTTAGCCGTTAGCTGTTAGCCTCTTTTTTTGCTTATTAATCTATTTAAATTCGTTTGAGCCGAACTCTTATGTACATGAATCATTTCCTAACAGCTAACAGCTAACAGCTAACAGCTAACAGCTAACAGCTAACAGCTAAGTCTACCAAAACACCGCATACAACGCCGCTATTACTCCGCAAATCAATATCGAACCTATTACAAAGCTTTGGCCGGGCATGAACATGGACTTTTCTATTTTCAAGCCTTTCGGATTGTTCCGGCTTTTGGGATCGGCTAGTGTGATTGCAACGATGATCGCGCAGAGTATCAGGAATATGTAGCCCATTCTGTCGAGAAAAGGTACTTCCGGTGCCAGGAATTTTCCGGCGGTTGATAGCGGGATAGTGAGCAATGCGGCTGTAAGCGCGGCTGCGGAAGTTGTTCTTTTCCAGAACATTCCTAAAATAAAGATCGCGAATACACCTGGTGTGATAAAGCTGCTGTATTCCTGGATAAACTGGTAAGCCTGGTCCAGCACACGTAGCTGCGGCGCGATCAGCACGCCGATTGCCATCGCTACATAAATGGTATACCGACCAATGCGCACCAGCTGTTTTTCAGAGGCATTTGGTGCGATGTATTGTTTGTAAATGTCGAGCGTAAATATGGTCGAGATACTGTTTGCTTTTCCTGCCAGCGAAGCTACTATCGCGGCTGTCAGTGCAGCAAAGGCCATTCCTTTCAATCCCGCCGGCAGCAGGTTGAGCAGCACAGGGTAGGCGTGATCGGGCTTTACAACACCCGCTCCATCGAGCATTTCCTGCTGGAACATCCCGTTTTGATATAAAACAAAAGCAGCGATTCCGGGAATTACCACGATGATCGGGATCAACAATTTAAGTAAAGCAGCAAACAGGATTCCCTTGCGCGCCGTGGGTAAGTCAGCTCCCAGACTGCGTTGAATGATGTATTGATTGCACCCGAAATAAGCCAGGTTATTGATCCACATCGCACCTATGATCACCGTCAGGCCTGGTAAGTCTTTGTAAAAAGGGTTTTCCTTTGGCAGGATCATGTGAAAATGCGAGTCGGCCTGGTCTCTGAGCAGCGCAAGTGCATTAAAGATCCCGGGTTTGTTGAAATGCGTGGAGACGAGGTCTAATGCAAGATATGTAGTAGCCAGCCCACCCAGCACAAGCACAACTACCTGAACCACATCCGTATACCCGATCACTTTCATGCCGCCGATCGTGATGATAACCGCGAAAACCCCCAGTCCGATGATTGCGTAATTGAAGTCCAGCCCGGCTGTAACTTCCAGCGCAAGCGCCCCGAGGTAAAGGATCGAAGTAAGGTTTACAAAAACATATAACAACAGCCAGAAAACCGCCATAATCGTCGCGACGGTAGGATTATACCGCTCACGAAGGAACTGCGGCATCGTGTAGATCTTGTTTTTGAGATAAACCGGCAGGATAAAGACCGCCACTACAATCAGCGAAGCCGCCGCCATCCATTCATAGGAGGAAATTGCAAGTCCGATCGCAAACCCCGATCCCGACATGCCGATAAAATGCTCGGCAGAGATGTTGGAAGCGATAATGGAAGCACCTATCGCCCAGAATGTGAGAGAGCCTTCGGCAAGGAAATAATCTGTTGAACTGACTTCTTTTGTGGTTTTCTTCTTGTAAATCCAGTATCCGTAAGCTGAAACGCCTATCAGATAAATAAAGAATACAACGTAATCCAGCGATTGCAATCCGGTAGTGGACATTCGGGTATTAAGGGTTAGGGTAAATTATTGGTCATTGGTAGTCATTTGTTGTCATTTATTGTTTCGGAAGCTTTTGTTGATTTACGAAAAACAAAAGTGAGTTTAAAAAATAAATGACCACACCTGACCATAAATGACAATAAGTGTCAAACTACTCTTGCCTCTGCCATCTCCAACACCTCACTCATTTTCACACTTCTGCCTTCTGTAAGTGACCGCATTGCTGCAATGCCGATCGCAGTTGCCATCAGTCCGTCATGCGCATCAACAGGGGATGGTTTGTCATTCAGCACGCAATCTATAAAAGATTTGAGGCAAACGCGGTACGCAGTTTCATACCTTTCGAGGAAGAAATGCAGCGGCAATGAGCTGTGGCCGCCATTGCTGTCGAAGTGGATCAACGTATCTGTGGTGTTGTTTTCGGCCTTTGCCATTCCTTTCGAGCCGAAAATTTCCAGTCGCTGGTCGTACCCGTAAACTGCCTTGCGGCTATTGTCAATCACGCCGATTGCGCCGTTTTCAAAGGTCAGAACGATCACGGCAGTATCAATATCTCCAAATTCGCGGATTTCCGGGTGGATTAACGCATCTCCTTTTACAAAAACTTCTTTCACCTCACTGCCCACAATGTAGCGTGCCATATCAAAGTCGTGGATCGACATATCCAGGAAGATCCCGCCGGATATTTTCAGGTATTCAACAGGCGGCGGCGCAGGGTCGCGGCTGGTGATGCGGAGTATGTGCGGTTCTCCTATTTTGTTCGCCTCAACCAGCGTTCTTACATTGTTGAAGTTGGCATCGAAGCGGCGGTTAAAGCCGAGCATAAGCTTTACCCCATTCTCACTTACCGCTTTTTCAGCCGCCTGAATGGCTTCCAGTGTCACGTCCAGGGGTTTTTCACAAAAAATATGCTTTTTCTGTTGCGCTGCCGCCACAGTATAAGGAACGTGGAATGGAGTAGGGGAGCAAACGATCACAGCTTCCACATCGGGGTGGTTGATCACATCGTACGCGTCGGTAGTTACTTCTTTTACGCCCAGGTTCCTTGCAAATTCATGCGATGCCTGTGATACATCCGAGGCAATGATCACTTCTGCGTCCGGCATATGATGCACAAGGTTGCTCAGGTGGATTTGTCCGATCCGGCCAAGTCCGATCACACCGGTTTTAAGTTTCTTTGTCATTTGAGTATAACCTTGCCGTCGACTTAAGTCGACGGGCATGGATTGAGATGAATGTTTATTTATTTTTTAGAATTTCCTGTTCCATTCTTTTAGCCAGCGCTCGATCACCACTTTGGTTTGGGTGAAGAATTCGACGGCGTGTTTTCCCTGACCGTGCAGGTCGCCATAGAAGCTCTCTTTCCAGCCTGAGAATGGGAATTGCGCGACTGGTGCAGCTACGCCGATGTTGATCCCGATGTTACCGGCCTCGGCTTCGTGGCGGAACTTGCGTGCGCTGGAACCGCTGCTCGTGAAGATGCACGCCATATTCCCGTATTTGCCGGAGTTGATAAAGCGGATCGCTTCGTCAATTGTATTAATATGTACCAGACTGAGAACCGGTCCGAAAATTTCAGTAGAAGCCAGCTCGCCGTCAAGCGGAATATCTTCGATAATGGTCGGATTAATAAAGTTACCCTGCTCGTATCCATTTACTTTCGCATTCCGGCCGTCAACCAGTAAACGTCCGCCTTCATGTACCCCTTTTTCAATGAGTTGCTGTACGCGGTTTTTGCTTTCACTGGTAATTACTGGTCCCATCAATACGTCGTTATCAAGACCAAAACCT
This sequence comes from Dyadobacter sp. HNCC25DJ183, assembly GCF_056895175.1. Classification (NCBI taxonomy): domain Bacteria; kingdom Pseudomonadati; phylum Bacteroidota; class Cytophagia; order Cytophagales; family Spirosomataceae; genus Dyadobacter; species Dyadobacter sp. HNCC25DJ183. The sequence continues at coordinate 154,180 of NZ_JBXHAP010000004.1, read as the reverse complement.
GTCTTCCTGTTTCTCGCAGATTCTACCAGGCTTTCGGTAATGTCTTTGTGTTCACCTACTGTGATGATGGTGGAAGCCGCCAGACAACGCTGTCCTGCACAGCCGTAAACGCTGTCTATCACAATTTGCGAGGTCATTTCAATGTCTGCATCCGGCAAAACGATAACAGGATTTTTGGCGCCGCCTTGTGCCTGTACGCGTTTTCCGTTTGCTGCGCCTTTGGAATATACATACCGGGCTACATTCGAAGAGCCTACGAAGCTGATCCCTTTGATAACAGGATGTTCCAGGATCGCGTCTACCGTTTCACGTGCTCCTTGAACCAGGTTCAGTACACCTTTCGGCAGGTCAAGCTGCTCCATTAAACTCACGATCTTCGTCATTGTAAGCGGTACTTTTTCAGAAGGTTTGATGATATAGCTGTTGCCGCAAGCCAGTGCGTAGGGCAGGAACCAGAAGGTGATCATTCCGGGGAAGTTGAAAGGCGCAATGCAGGCGCAAACGCCCAAAGGCTGCCGGATCATGTATTCATCGATTCCCTTTGCAATATCCTCCGAGAATTCACCCTGGATCAGGGTAGGCGTACCGCAGGCATTCTCCACATTTTCGATCGCGCGCACCATCTCCGCTTTTGCTTCCACGAAGGTTTTGCCCGATTCAAGGGTAATCGTCCTCGCAATGTCGTCCAGGTTGTCTTCCAGCAATGTTTTGAGCTTAAACAGATATTGTACCCGTTTGGAAACAGGTGTACTTCTCCATTCCTGAAATCCCGCCTGCGCAGCTGCGGCAGCATCCGCCACGTCCTGGTAGTTACCATAAGGCACGAGTGCTAGTACTTCCTGCGTAGCCGGGTTGACTACATTTGCAAACTGCCCCGAGTGGCTGTCCACCCATTTCCCATTGATATAGTTCTGTAGTTTTTGCATGTGACCTAGTTACCGATGTTGTGTCCCTACGGGACTTTTACCTATATGATGTCCCTGTGGGACTTTTCTACCTTTTGTTTTTCCTCCCTTTCCTCCTTCTATAATCCTCCGTACGAATCCGTGAACTCCATTACCTCTTCCAGAGTCGGCATGAAGTTGGCGCAGCCTTCGCGGGTTACGATGATCGCGCCGCAGGCGTTGCCCATTCTAACACTTTTGTACAAATCCCAGCCATTTAATAATCCGTAGGAAAAGCCTGCACAAAACGCGTCGCCGGCGCCTAGTACATTCAATACTTCTACCGGGAATCCGAGTACTTTAACTTCTTCCTTGCCTGGCTGAAATATGGATGCACCGTCTTTGCCGCGCTTGACAACCAGCGTTTCTACACCCGAAGCCAGGATCTCCTGAATTCCGTTTTCGATATTCCCCCTGATTTCCGGAGCTGATATCTGCTGGTGCTTGATCAGCAGCTGTTGCTTGTCTGTCAGGAATGTGGCAAGTATCTCTTCTTCCGTACCCACTACGATGTTGAAGCTACCAAGCGCGGCGCGCAGTGTTACGCCAAATGCACGGGGATCAAACCACTGATCAGCACGGAAATCGATATCCAACAAGCGGGTTACATTGTTTTTCTTAGCGAGTTCCAATGCATAAAACATCGCCGTCCGGCTTGGGTCTTTGCTGAATGCAGTTCCTGAAAAGGCAGCTGCTTTGAATTGCTCGAACGGAATGGCAGCAACGTGGTCGATATTCAGGTTGATATCCGCACAGTTCTCGCGGTAGTATACCAGCGGAAAGCGGTCAGGCGGTTCAATTCCCAAAACCACGGCAGAACTGCGCGTCCCTTCAATCACAGGCACCCAATCCGTCGAGATACCTTCCTCTGTCAGGAAATGTTTAATAAAATTGCCCACCTGATCGTCACCAATACCAGTGAGAATGGCAGTTTTAAGACCAAGCCGCTGACTTCCCGTAGCGATATTCAGCGGGCAACCGCCCACAAATGCATTAAATGCTTCGATCTTTTCAAATGGACTGCCCACATTCGCCGAATACAAATCAATAGAAGAGCGGCCGAGGGTAAGGAGATCGTAGGTTTTCATTAGCAGTCAGCTTCCGGCAGTCGGCCGTCAGCGTTTGGAGTTTAATGGGTTGTTCTTTTTTGATATTGCACAGGCCTCACAAGGCAGCTCGGGTTGTTCAGATAGCCTTCTTGGTTCCTGCTGGCCGAAAGCCGACCGCCGAAAGCCGACAGCTTACCTCACCCATTCATCTCCGCCGTCACAATCGGCAACCTTGGATCCTGACCTTTCCAGGTTCCGTAAATCCAGTCGTGGTCGGGGTCGGAGGTGTTGGCGAGTGACTGGTCGCTGCCTGCCAGGAAATTGAGGTAGTAAACATTGTAACCGTGCCCGGCTACGACGGGGTGATAGCCTTTCGGGACCAGTACCGCTTCATTGTGCCGCACCCTGACGATCTCGTCGAGTGAGCGATCTTCGGTGTAAACCTGCTGAATGGCGTAGCCCTGCGGTTTGTCGATCTTGTAAAAATAAATCTCTTCCAGATTGGCTTCGAGCAAAGTGCCGTCGGCGGCCACTTTTCTTTCGTCGTGTTTATGTGCAGGAAATGAGCTCCAATTGCCAGAAGGCGTATATACTTCCACGCAAACGATCTTGTGACAGTCAAAGCCGGGTTCCAGCAAGCTGTTGATCTGCCTGTTCGCATTGTCGCCGCCACGGTACTCTATCGCTGCTTCTTCCGGGCGCTTCATACGCGGCGGGTGGTCTTCGTCCGAGCGGACTTTGCAAATGGCGATGTCTGTGTTGGCTGCCTGTGCGGTGAGTACGAAAGCGGTGTTGCGGGACAGGTACATCGCGTGGCCGATGCCGCTGAAAACATCTTTCCTGCCATTGCCTGTTTCCCAGGTTTGCCCTGCCGCCTCTACCTTGAAATTCCCGCCTAAAAGCACAAAACAATATTCATATTCTCCGGTATGGCCGGTAAATTCTTCATTTACATCCAGTATTTTAGCCTCAAAGTTCAAATAGCTCCACCCGGCCTGCTCCGCTGTCAGCGAATGGTAGGTTTTAGCACTTTCAGGTTTAATCAGTAGGTCACTCATTGCGGTAATCGGATAGATTTGCACAATGATAGTGTTGTATAAATTAAGTACAAAATGTAAATATGTTAATACTGAATGCAAACGTTTGAAAAAATTTTAAAAAATCAATCGCTATAATTCGACAAATGAATTCCTCCCGACCCGTTACCATTAAAGATATTGCACGTCGCTTCCGATGCTCTCCGTCGACCGTTTCAAGGGCCTTGAACGACCATCCGGCGATCAATGAAGACACCCGGAAAAACATCCAGGAATATGCCCGGGAGGTCGGTTACCAGCGAAATGAAGTGTCGCTCAGCCTGTTGAACAAGAAGACCGCCTCGCTCGGTGTGGTAGTGCCGACGATCAGTAACTATTATGAAACCGCGGTGATAGAAGGTCTGCATACGGTGTTACAGCCGCTGGGCTACACGCTCAATATTTGTGTTACCAATGAAAACTACCTGCTGGAAAAGGAATATCTGGCTAAGCTGCTGTCCAACCGCACAGAAGGAATTTTCCTGTCGGTATCCCAGGAAACTTACGATTCCGGCTATTACGAGCATTTGGAAAGTGTGATCCTGCGCAAAACGCCGCTGATTTTTATAGACCGGGAATATGAGGATTTTGAAACCAGTCGGGCGACGGTTGACGACTACCACGGCGCATTTGCGGCGGTGGAGCATTTAATCAATATCGGGTACAAAAAGATCGCCCATTTAAAAGGTCCTAACGGACTTACTGTTTCCGAGCAGCGGTTGAAAGGCTATGTAGACTGTCTGAGAAAATACGAAATGCCGGTGCTCGATGAGCTGATTATCAATACAAACTTCAAAGTTGAAAGCGCGATTCTTCCCACCAAGCGACTGCTCGAAATGCCTGTCCCGCCAGATGCGATATTCGGGGTGAATGACCAGGTGGCGATCGGGGCAATGCGGGTAGTGAAAGACAAAGACCTCAAAATACCACAAGAAGTGGGATTGGTGGGCTTTGACAACTCGCCCATTTCCGCTTACACATTTCCTTCCTTAACCACCGTCAGCCGCCCGGGCCGCAAAATAGGAATGGAAGCTTCCAGGCTGTTCCTCAACCAGGTAAACGGTTCCGGCGATTTTTCCCATGAAAGCATTGTACTGCCCTCAGAGCTGGTAATCAGAGAATCCACTTTGCGGATTTGACCTTTAATCTAAAAACCGCTATCCTTCATTTCGCTTGATTTTTCACCTTACCTCCGCCAGAGTTTCTCTGCCTGCATTGCTTTGCCTGCTGCTATTTGCTCCCTCCCTGTTTGGTGCGCCGAGAGTCAACATTACGCCCGCGCCAAGTTGGATTGTTCCGGTTACACCTGCGGGAAAACCCGCTTTACCCAAGGAAGTTTCGGGTGGATATTATATCTCATTTTCAGATTATCAGGTGAATCTCGACGAGCAGTCGGACTACACCCGTTTCACCAGGCAAATCATTTCTGAAAGCGGCATTCAGAACGGTTCTGACATCACCGTCGCATTTGATCCTACCTATGAAAAGCTTGAATTTCATCAGGTTACTATCTGGCGGGATGGGAAAAGTATTTCGCAACTGCAACTGGCAGAAATCAAGTTAATGCCGCTGGAAACCGACCGCTAGCGCTTCATCTATAACGGGTATTACACTGCTTCGATCATTCTCAAAGATATCCGCAAGGGAGATCGCATTGAAGTAGCCTATTCACGCAAGGGCTGGAACCCGGTATTTAAAGGTAAGTACTCGGATTTCTTCCATTTCGATTCATTCGATTATACGCAGTACCAGCATGTCGCGATTGTAGCCGATCCAAAAAGGGCTTTGATCTTCAAGGATTTTAATAAGCCTCCGGTCAGAAAAGTCGCTGTCCGGAATGGCCAAAATGTTTATGAATGGGAAGCGACCAATGTAAAAGCCATTACTTACGATGATTACGTGCCGGAATGGTACAATAAAACTCCGTTTGTGCAGGTAACCGAATTCAAAACCTGGAAGGAAGTAGTGGATTGGGGATTAGGTTTTTATGGTGAAACAAAACTTGCCGGAGCAATCAAAAGCAAGGTAACAGGGTGGAAAAAGGAAGGGGAAAGCGACGCGGAGTTTATTGGTAAAGTCGTACGGTTTGTGCAGGATGAGATCCGCTACCTGGGTGTTGAAAGTGGCTTGAATTCGCATCAGCCGCATTCGCCTGAGCAGGTATTCCGGCAGCGTTACGGGGATTGTAAAGACAAGTCATTTTTGCTGTGTGCAATCCTGCGTGACCAGGGGATCGAGTGCGATCCGATGCTGGTCAATACCTATAAACGCTCACATCTACCCGAGTACCTGCCCTCACCAATCGATTTTAATCATGTCGTGGTGCGCATTCAGGAGCATGCTGGTATTCCCGGCAGACCGGAAACGAAAGTATTCATATTTGTAGATCCTACCATTGCTTTGCAGGGTGGCAGTTTAAGCACAATGAGCTTTCCGCCTTACGGTCGCGGGTTACTGCTGCGGAAAGGACAGATCCAGCCGATCTCAATTCCATTGCAGGGCACGGGCAATATTTCCGTCACCGAGGATATCTTCCTACCGCTTCGCGGCGATACCTCGGCACAAGGTCAGTTCCAGGTAAAAACGGTGTATTTTGAGTCGCTTGCAGATGAGATACGGTCGACGTTCCAGCAAAATATAACATCGAAAACCGAAGAAGCTTACCTCAATTATTACCGCGAGGTTTACAAGCATACGGAACTGGACCTGGCTGATACGCTCACCTACTACGACCAGCGCGATGCGAATAACTTTTCATTGCTGGAAAATTATACAATGCGAAATGCATGGCAGTATGATTCGGCCACCGGGCGTGAATACTTCCACGCGCCGGGACAATTGCTCTACGACCAGCTGCGCATTTTACCTAAGAAGTCGAGAAAAGATCCGGTAGCCCTGCAATATCCTTATCATAATACTTACAAGATCCGGGTCCATATGCCCGAATATTGGAGTATCAAAAAGGAAGCCTGGCGCATTGAGCGGGCCGCTTACACGGTGTCGTTTAGCTCGGATTACATTCCAAAAGAGGCTGTATGGGAACTCTCGTATGAGTACAGGATCCTGCAAGACCATGTTGCCGTTGAAAATATTGCCGAGTTCAGGAAAGATATGTTCAGGTTGGCAGAAAACCTTGATATGGAACTCCGGGCGCCGATTTTAAATTCATCTTCCGGCTCGTCCACTAACTGGGCGGCATTGCTGCTGTCGCTACTCACTGCAGCAGGCTGCGCAGTGCTTTTTCGCAGACTTTACCGCTACTCGCCCCTCAACGGACAGATTTCTGAACCCGCGCTGCCCTTCGGTTCCTGGATACTGCTGACTGGTGTTCAGATTGTCATTTTTCCGTTTGTTACCTTCATAAACCTCACATTCACGGGAGGTGTGCTCTATTTTACAACTGCCGGATGGAATGTGATGACCGGCCACTCGGCGTTGATGGAGTCTCTCTACAAAGCTTCGCTGGTGTTTGAGATAGTTGTATCCACCATTATTTTTTGTTTTTCAATCTTTCTGGCTGTTTTGTATTTCAAAAAGCGTGATTCTTTCCCGCAGCTTTTTTCCTTTTTCCTGATTGGAAATGTTGTATTCGCCATCATCGGTGTCATTGAAGCCCGGACTGTTTATGCAGAGATCGCGGGCTTCGAGGCTGATATTGTCTATAAACAGATCGTCAGGACGCTCATTTCAGCGGCAATCTGGGTGCCTTACTACTATCAATCGAAGCAGGTAGCGGAGACGTTTGTTAATACTTACCCACCGGCAGTCCAGGCGGAATATGCATACGAAGAAAGCCAGGATGAATCAGAAAGCGATTCCGGTGAAATGCGCCATGATGAGGCTTAATGCAGCGCACATTCTCCTTTGAAATTCTTAACTTTGGAAATGCTGGAAACAAGACAACCTCTGCCTGTAAAAGTACCCTCGCCGACCATTGCTGCTCAGACAACGCAGTTCAGGGTATCAGGCGCCAATGAACAAAGCTGTGACCTCGGATCCTATAACCGCCGGGATTTTTACAAGATATCTTTAATCATCGAAGGCGACAGTCAATTGCTTTACGCCAATCGCGGCATCGTGATCGATCGGTCGGCGCTGGTATTTACCAACCCGCTGGTTCCTTATTCCTGGGAAGCGACCAAGCCCCAGTTTGACTGTTTCTTTTGTGTGTTTACGCAGGAATTTCTGAGGGCGGGCAACAGAATGGAGAGTTTTCAGGAATCTGTTTTGTTCAAGCCAGGTGGTGAACCGGTGTATTTTCTAGACGATAATCAGGTAAGCTACCTGCGTGGGATCTTCCAGCGAATGTGCCGGGAAATGGAGAGTGATTACATTTATAAATATGACTTACTCAGAAATCATGTTAATCTCATTATTCACGAGGCTATTAAAATGCAGCCTGCTGTGGCGTATTTCAATCCGCCTAATGCAGCAGCGCGGATCAGCAAGTTATTTCTGACGTTACTCGAAAAACAATTCCCGGTCGAGTCGCCGCAGCACAGTATATCTCTGAAAAAAGCGAGTGAATATGCCAGTCAGCTTTCGGTGCACGTGAACCACCTCAATGCGGCAGTACAGGAAGTCACGGGTAAGTCAACCACCGCGCATATCAACGAACGGATCTTGACAGAAGCAAAATCCTTGCTCACCCACACGGACTGGAGTGTTGCAGAAATTGCATTCAGCCTGGGCTTTGAATATGCCTCCTACTTTAACAATTTCTTCAAAAGACACGCGGGTACCACGCCGCTTGCAATCCGGAAATCACTTTGAAAAGTGTAATAATCACTTTGAAAGTCTTAGCAGCCGCCGCCTGAACTGCGTCTACATTTGTGCTTACTAAAAAACAAATAGCAAGCACATGAAAACGACACAATTAGGAAGTCAGGGACTGCAAGTGCCCGTTCAGGGACTGGGCTGCATGGGAATGACTACCATCGCAGGCGGAAATATATACGGTCAGGCAGACGAAAAAGAATCAATCGCTACCATTCACCGCGCATCGGAGCTCGGTATCAATTTCCTCGATACGGCCGATTTGTACGGTCCGCTGCTAAATGAGAGGCTGGTAGCAAAGGCGATTCAGGGAAACCGCGACAAGTATATCGTAGCTACGAAATTTGGTTTTGAAGTGGATGACAATGAGCAGCTTACCTGGGGTTTCAATGGCAAGCCCGAGTATGTTAAAAAGGCGATAGACAGGTCACTTAAGAACCTGGGTACAGATTACGTCGACCTGTATTACCTCCACCGCCTCGATCCCAACACACCCATTGAAGATACAGTAGGCGCGATGTCGGAACTGGTTCAGGCTGGTAAAGTGAAGTACATCGGACTATCGGAGGTATCAGCTGCAACGATCCGGAAAGCACACGCGGTTCATCCGGTGACTGCCGTTCAGACGGAGTATTCACTGTTTGAAAGAGAGCCCGAAGTAAATGGCGTACTGGATGCGACGAGAGAGCTGGGTATAGGCTTTGTGGCTTATTCTCCGCTGGGAAGAGGCTTCATTACAGGGCAGATCAAAAGTCCGGACGATTTCGAAGAAAACGATTTCAGAAGAGGGATACCCCGTTATCAGGGAGATAATTTTTACAAAAACCTCGATCTGCTGAAAGAAATAGAATCCATGGCAGCAAGCAAAGGTATTACCCCTTCGCAACTGGCACTTGCCTGGGTTTTTGCAAATGACATCGTCGCAATCCCAGGTACCAAAAGGATCAAGTACATCGAAGAAAACGCAGCCGCCGCCGAAGTGGTACTTACAGCCGGAGAGAAACAGAAGCTGGAATCAATCGTGCCTGTGGGTGTCGCGGCAGGTACCCGGTACGAAGCTTCGCAAATGCAATGGGTGAATGTGTAGTGCCAGCTGAAAAGCATTGGTTGACAAAAAGCGCGAATTCAAATCAAAAAAACGCCAGCCTGACAGCTGGCGTTTTTTGCATTTATAACAATCAAACAATATCAATACCCTTCGTTCTGAACCAGGTATCCGGGTAGGTTCGAGGCACCGTCGATGGCTGTTTGTGGAATTGGGAAAATACGTTTGCGGACGTCGGAGTTGGTTTTCTCAGCCCATTTGCCTTCATATTTTCCAAAACGGATCATATCCGTACGGCGCAGCATTTCCCAGTAGAATTCAAATCCCCGTTCACGGAACAGCAGGTCAAGGTTCATGCTGGTCAATGCAGGTGGCGCGAGCGTGGCCGTGCGGGAGGCGCGTACCAGGTTCACATCTGTCAATGCACTTGCTGCATCACCTTTACGCAGCTTGGCTTCTGCACGCATCAGGTAAACGTCTGCAAGGCGAACAATCACAATATCCGCTTCGCCTTTGTTCCGGCCCGTGTTGGACTTGCTGCTGAATTCATATTTGGCAACGCGGTATCCTGTATTGTAGTTGCTTCCCACCGCACTGAAATTGATCAGCTCTGAAAAACTTACAGGAAGATCGGGACGGTTGCGCGTCAGGTAAGTAAGCTTGCCTACTTTCAGTCTCCCGTCGGGGCAACGAAGGAATGCGCCATTCACACGGAGCGCACCAAATTGCTGACCTCGCAGGATACCCCGGTTGATCTTATAGTCTGCGTCATTCACGCAGGTATCTGCCGCATTGGTGTAAATGGACATATTTTGCTTGTAAAAGCGCGGGTCGCGGCTTGGGTCAACCGCGCCGTAAGCCTGTACCCACGACTGGTAAAAGTCTGACGTAATACCTGGTCCGTCCGTACCATTTGCGGCGGGGAATTCAGCTAATGGAAACTGGTCTCCCGAGATCGAGAAATACGCCATACGGTTGTGACCATTCAAATCTTCACGCTGGTCCACAGCAAAGATCAGCTCTTCGTTAGTGTGGTTGTTGTTTCCGAATATTGAAAAATAATCAGCCGATAATTTCGCTTGTCCGGACGCAATTACCTTATCTGTATACTGGATTACCTTGTCAAGATCTTCGTTACGGAACTCGATCGCAGGCGCATAACGGTTGCGGTAAACCCCCGCATTCAGGTATAGTCTTGCCAGCAGGCTCCATGCAGCAGCCTGGTTCAACCGACCCGGACCAACAGCTGCTTTCGGTTTAAGCAAAGGCTCGGCGGCGAGCAGCTCACTTTCAATGTACTTCACAGCTTCTTCGCCGCGGATGATCGTGGACGTTGTCCCCGGATCTTCCTTTACAAACGCAATCCCGAACATGTCAAGTAAAACCATATTGTAGTAAGCGCGCATTGCTCTCGCTTCTGCCAGGTAAATGGCCGCACTCGGGTCCGTAGACTGTTTGTAGCTCGTAATCGCCGTAATGGAGCGGGAAATGGATTGTACCAGCTGGTTCCAGGTGTTGTTCACGTTGGGATCGGTGGCGGTGGTATTGTGCTGGTGCAGCGCCAGGTAAATCCCGTTGTCGCCCCAGTCGGTGCCGCCACGGTAGGGAAGGATCGCTTCGTCCGTGCTGATTTCCTGCAATGCAAAATAATTGGTATGCAGGAACAGGTTGGGTAGCAATGCATAAACAGGCGCGATCAATCCATTCGCTTCGTCCTGGGGAGAAAGCTTGTTGCTCAGCGTTTCGTCCAGAACTTCCTCCTGCAGATTGGTGCAGGCAGTGGTAAAATATAGCAGGCTGGCTGCCGTGAATATGAGGGATAGTCTCTTTTTCATTTTATAATAGTTAAAAACCAACATTGACACCAAACAGCACAGTTCTCGCTTTCGGGTAGCTCAGGTAGTCGATACCATAGGAAGTAACACCTTTGATTTCACGGTCGTTGTTTACTTCCGGATCGTACCCGTTGTATTTCGTCCATACAGCCAGGTTCTGACCGGTAACTGAAAGCCGAACGGTTTGCACCCATTTGTTGATGCCCAATTTGGTCGTGTTCAGGTTGTAACCCAGCACAAGGTTGTTCAACCGCAGGAATGCGCCGCTTTTCAAAAACCTGGTGGATACCGGCGCTGAGTTGTTGATCGATTCCTCCCCGGTAGTCAATGCGTCACGCGTTACATTCAGACCTTTTGACAATTTCAATTTGTAGAAATTCGAGTTGGCTGTGTTATCGTAAACCTTATTGCCTGCTACCCCATTGAAATTGGCCGCAAGATCAAAGCCTTTGAAGCTTACATTACCATTGAAATTGTACATGCGGGTCGGCAGTGCGGTACCTGCTGCAATGCGGTCGTTGTCGGTAACAATGCCGTCGCCGTCCACATCGCGGAACTTGCTGATCCCGTTTTCGTCAAATCCAATGTGTTCTTTGAGGAAAAACGTACCAATCGGTTGGCCGCTCAGGTAACCATTGATCGTCGCAGATGTAAGTCCCGATCCCTGCGCAGAACCCGAAGGAATAACTGAGTAAGGAGAGCCTGTTACTTCATTTTTGATGAATGTAATGTTTCCGCCAAGTCCGTATCTCAAACCATTTTCAAGCGAATTCCGGTAGTTCAGTTCGAGTTCAACACCGCGGTTAACGATGCGCATATCAGGTACATTGGTCCAGAAAGTTCCTGCAGGCTGCACGGGATCGGCCGGGATTACTTCCAGCAATATCTTTCTTGAAGCCTTGGAGAAATAGTCGATTTCTCCGCTTAATGCACCTTTGAACAAACCAAAATCAAGTCCGATGTCGGTTTGCTGCGATACTTCCCATTGAATGTCAGGATTGGCGAGACGCGTGTAGGTAGTACCTGCCGGATAGGGGCTGGTACCGTCGAGCGGGTAGCTGGTTGTTCCTGATACCACGGAAGTAAATCTCGCCTGTGTGATTTTGGAAGGGATTTCCTGGTTACCCGTCGATCCCCAGCCGGCGCGTAATTTCAACTCCGAAAAGGGTGATGACTTCATAAATGGTTCTTCCGAGATCCGCCAGCCGAGTGAGAAGGAAGGGAAAGAGCCATATTTATTGTTCGCACCAAACTTAGACGAACCATCAACCCTCAATGTAGCCGTAGCGAGGTACCTGTCCCTGAAACCGTAGTTTACACGTCCAAAGAACGATTGCAGCTCATTGATCGTCGCGAAACCGCCAGGTTGGTTCAGTACCAGCGTCAGGTCCTGTCCCAAACCTGGGTTATAAATGGGTTCAATGTCCGAGATCGGGAATTTATTGATGCTGAAATTTCTCTCCTGCAGGAAGATACGTTGGTAAGAATGTCCGGCCAATGCGCTAAAACTATGAACCTTGCTGTTGAATGTATAGGTCAGGTAATTCTCGATCAGGCGGTTGGAGTTTTTGTTGCTCCAGTTTTCCAGGCGGCCAATTTCGTAAGGCACTGTGTTGGGAAGCGTTTGCTTGTCTTCCACTGAAGTAGAGTGGTCAAGACCAAAGTTGAGCTTGTATACCAGTCCTTTGATGATCGTAACGGAAGGCGAAATGCTCGCCAGCACGCGGTTGGTGTTCACCAGTTCTTTATAAAGCCGCAGCGAAATCAGCGGGTTTGTACCATCCTGGTACTGGAATGGTTCCCCATTGTCAGCATACGGTTTGTAAGTCGGGTTCGCTGTAATTGCGCCACCGATGATACCCTGGATATTTGGGCGCTGTGTTTTGGTGTTGGTCGCATTCAGGTTTACATCCAGGGTAACGCGGTCATTCAGCAGCTTTTGCGAAATATTGATGCGGCCTGAGTAACGATCCTGGCTGCTGCCCCTCAGGATACCCTCCTGTTTTTGAGCGCCAAATGATGCATAGTAAGTCATGCGATCGCTTCCGCCACCAATAGAAAGGTTGTGGTTGTGGGTTTTGGCTGTCCGGGAAATCTCCTTCTGCCAGTCCGTATCAGCTCCTTCGTTGATTACTGTACTTCCTAGTTTCTTGGCCTCGGAAACGAAATCAGGGCCATTCAGCACATCCAGCGGGCGCGCCATTTTGGAGATGCCCAGGCTACCCGAGTAAGTAATACTAGCCTGTCCAGACTTACCCTTTTTGGTAGTGATCAGGATAACACCGTTTGCTCCCCGTGCACCATAAATCGCAGTGGCAGAAGCATCTTTCAGCACATCCATTGACTCAATATCCTGCGGATTAAGGAAATTAAGCGGGTTACCGTCTCCACCTGTGCTGCTGTTGTCCAGCGCCATTCCGTCTACCACAAATAGTGGTGTACTTCCTGTACGCACGCCACCCGGGCCGCGGACGGTTATACTGTTTTTCGCGCCCGGTTCACCTGTAGCAGAGGTAACATTGACACCGGATACCTTACCTTGAAGCAATTGTTCCGGCGAGTTGATGATACCGGAGTTAAACTCTGTGCTTTTAAGCGACTTAACCGAGCCCGTAATATCTTTTTTAGCGGTACTTCCGTAGCCTACCACTACTACTTCGCCCAGGTTTTCAGCCGTTTCTTTGAGGCTAACCTGCACCGAAGCTGCATTGGCCTCGGTCAGAAGAAAGTTGGAAAGTGTTTGTTTTTCAAAACCGATATAGCTGAATTCCAGATTGTAACTTACTTCTGTTTGCAGGTTTGCAAATGAGAAGCTACCGTTTTCGTCAGTTGTAGCACCCTGCTTGTTGCCACCATTCACGTCCGAAATAACAACAGTAACGCCTGGAAGCGGCTCGGAGCTGCCTGCTGCAAGTACTTTTCCTTTGAGGGTCACATTCTGCATTAACGGGGCCGGTGCTGCGTACGCATGCAGGCTCAGCAGCATCGCAAACAGCATTGCATAACTTCGCCACAGACCAGTTCCCACTGATCGGGATAGAGTTTTCTTCATACTTGTGGATTATTAAATTGGAACAACATTAATGGTGAGTATTTATAAAGAAGGATTGAATGCAAGATTGCAATTGTATTTTTGAAACAAATTATAGAATATAGCTAATACTGATTTCAAACGTTTGAAATTCTGTGCAAACGTTTGAAAAAATAGAGGAACAAATAGGATGAAATTGATATTGCTGTCAACTCGCTGGATTTAGGAGCGCGCAAAAGTGGCAGTTGCGTCCGGAATGAAGGCAATCAGCAAGTTTAAGGAATTGTTAAATTGTGGCAGGAGGAGAAGTAAAATCAGTGTTATGCCGCGCTTTCAAGCGGACTGATCTTGATAGTGAGACCATAAGCCTGCATCAACTCGTCGAGCTCCGTTTTATGCTTTTTTAGCAAAGAGCGGTAGTCATTAACCTGACTTTGCGGGCTGTTATGATCTTCATGGAGCTTCAAAGTCTGATTGGTCAGTGCAATCAGTTCCAGTAAACGGGATACGCGAAGTCCCCATTCGTGAAGTTGAGGTAATTCCTGTTCCTGCATAACTTAATATCTTAGTTCTATAATACCCTTTTTCTTGTCTGTTCTTGATCTTCCGAAAAGATACTGCCATTGAAGCTGGTCAGCCTCATACAGGAACCTCTTTGGATGGCTGTGCGGATATACCGGCACAAAGTAGCCATCCATTCCATTATCATGCATATTCCTCATTTCCCTGAGACGATCAATCTCGATTTGATTGTTAATATAAGTCTTAAAATCGACAAATGTAACAAAGTCGATGTCCCTTGGATTTAGCTTGTTTGTAATGAAACTTCCGCCGATCCATTGATGAAAATCCCCTTGGAAAATGCTCTTTACATTCAACATATACTTCGAAAAATGAGAGAACAATGCAGCTCTGGTAGCAGACTTTGGGAACGATGAGACAAATACTGTCTCGAAAGTTGTCCAGTCAGTCTGAATTATTTCAGAAGGTTGCAGGTTGCCGTAAATGTCAAATTCCACAAGCTATACTTTAAGAATGGTTTGATCGCAACCCTAAACATCCTGCCGCAATACTTCCAGTGGCGGGCGGGACAGGATTCCGCGGCTGTTGATTAATCCGATGATGACAGTCAGCAGCGAAACGAAGAAAAACACGCCTAGCACCGGGAGCAGCTCTGGTTTGAATTCAGCTTCAAAGCTGAATTTGGCCAATGCAAAACTGCCGATCAACGCGATGATAATGCCGGTCAATGCAGCCAGCGCACCCAGGAAGAAGTATTCCAATGCGGTGATCGCGAAAATTTGTCTGCGGCTTGCACCCAGTGTCCTGAGCAAAACGCTCTCCTGCAAGCGCTGGTATTTACTGATCATCACAGAAGAGATCAGTACGATCAGCCCCGTCAGAATACTGAAACCAGCCATAAACCGGATCACAAAGCCTATTTTATTGAAAATGTCATCGAGCAAACGCAGCACCAGTGCCAGGTCAATAATGGCGATATTCGGATACTTCCTTACAACTGCCTGCTGAAATGTAGCAGATACCTCCGGACTGGGCACGTGCGTGAGCATGGCGTGGAACTGCGGCGCATCTTCCAGCACACCGGTTGGGAATACCACCAGGAAGTTGGTTTGTACTTCGCCCCAGTTTACTTCCCGCAAGCTCGAAACGCGCGTATTCATCAAGGTACCCTGCACGTTGAAAACCATGGTATCTCCAAGCTCAATCTTGCTGCGGTCGGCGAAGCCCTCTTCGAGCGAAATGGGCACGAGTCCTGCCGCGGGATCATATTTTCCTTCCCATTTACCTTTTGTAATCTTTTCGGAAGAGGTCGTCGAGTCGCGGAATGTGACGCGGTACTCTCTCCCGAATATCCTGCGCGATTGTTCCATGGTGGTATCGCCCTCAAAATCCGCCGCCGTTTTTCCATTCAGTTCTTCCAGTCGCATATTCACAATGGAAACACTTTGGTTCACCGGCACGCGCTGCGCCTTGGCAATGGCGAGTACGCCTTCCTTCTGGTGGCCCTGGATATCAAAAAGCACGATGTTGGGCTGGTTGCCGCTGGTCGATAGCTTGACGCGTTCCAGCAAAATGCTTTGTACAAAAAACAGGGTGCAAATGAGCGTCGTGCCCAAACCAATGGAGACGATCAGTATCGTGGTTTGGTTGTTGGGCCGGTAGAGGTTAGCCAGTCCCTGGCGCCATAAGTAGCTCCATGAAACCGGAAAAAACCGCCGCACAAGCCAGGTAAGCAACAGTGCCATTCCATACAGCACTAAAAACGACCCGAGGATACTCGCTGTAAATGCCAGCGCTTCGACCCACGTACGCATTTGTAAAAACGAAAACCCGAAAATGAACAGTACGATTAAAACATATAGCAGCCAGGTAACCGGGTCTCTTTCAAGCTTCACGGGATCAAGTGAAACGCGTAGCACGTTCAGCGGTGAAACGCTGCGAATAGAAAGGAGCGGGGGTAATGCAAAAAGTACGGAGATCAGGATGCCGATCGCCAGTCCTTGCGCGATCGCGGTCCAGGAAATCGCGGTTGTAAGTTCAAACGGTAGTAAGTCTTTGATCACAACCGGTAAAAACTGCTGGATCGCGGTACCGAGTGCGGCTCCTGTTACTGAACCTATAATGCCGATCCCGAGGATCTGGATCAGGTAAATGAGGAATGCCTGGGATGCTTTTACACCCAAACACCTGAGAATAGCAATGGATTTGAGTTTTTCGCGAATGTAAATGTGAATGGCGCTCGCGACTCCGATGCAGCCCAGCAGCAATGCAACAAAACCGACCAGGGCAAGAAACCGTGTAAGATCCCGGAAGGAGCGGCCCGTGTCTTCCTTCTGCTGCTGCACAGTGTTATGATCCAGGTCAAACTTTTCAAAACGCGGTTCCAGATTTTTGACCAGCTTTTCAACGTCGGTACCCGGCGCAAAACGGAAATAGTAGCGATAAGCCACGCGGCTCCCTTTTTGCATTAAGCCTGTCTCACCGAGATATTGCATCGGAATGTAAACCGTGGGCGCGACGGAGCTTGTGATACCGGTTGCTCCCGGCGCTTTTTCCAGGATACCTGCGATCGCGAATGTCACTTCACCAATCCTCACAGAGTCGCCTACCTGGGCATTGTACTGCAGCATCAGCGTCTGATCCACCAGCGCCTCGCGTTTGTTCCTGAATGTTTTTTCAGCTGTAACCGGAACGGTCTCGAATTTTCCATAATACGGAAATTCGCCTGACAATGCTTTTACCTGAGCCAGCCTGTTGCCGCCGCTTTTTGTAAAATAAACCATGGAGGCAAAGCTGCGCTCCTCCGAGCGGATCTTGCCCAGTGAGTCCACCAGCTCTTTGGCTTTTCCTTCTACTGCGCGGTTCCCATAAAGCGCAAGATCCGCCCCGATGAGGGTAGCGGCCTGGTTGTCAATGTTCTCTTTCAGGTTGTCACCCAGGGCGTAAATGGCGACCAGTGCGGCTATGCCGAGGATGATCGAAGAAATAAAAAGTACCAGGCGGGAGCGGTTTTTCTGACTGTCGCGCCACGCCATTTGCAGCAGCCAGGATATATTCAGGTTGTTGGAGTCCATCAGGGATTCGGGGTTATGCTACCAGTTTTCCGCCTTTGATGCGGATGATCCTTTGCGTTTTTGCGGCCAGTTCCAGGTCATGTGTTACTACCACCAGCGTAGTCCCGGCTTCTTTATTGAGGTCGAAAAGCAGGTTAACTACCTTCTCGCTGGTTTCTGCGTCGAGGTTTCCGGTAGGTTCGTCGGCAAAAAGGATTTGTGGTTGATTGGAAAAGGCGCGGGCGAGTGAAACGCGCTGCTGCTCTCCGCCGCTCAGCTGGGTAGGGTAGTGGTGGCTCCGCTCTGCAAGTCCAACCTTATCAAGCAGGTCAAGTGCGCGGGATTTGATATTTCTTTCACCCCGGAGTTCAAGCGGTACCATTACGTTTTCCAGGGCTGTGAGGGTGGGCAGCAGCTGGAAGTTTTGAAAAATAAATCCTACATATTTGTTTCTCACCGCAGCGAGCTGGTCTTCATTCAATCCGTTGAGCCTGGTACCATGCAGTTCCACATTCCCGGAAGTAGCCCGGTCCAAACCTGCGCACAAGCCGAGCAGCGTCGTTTTTCCGCTTCCCGACGGACCTACAATGGACATTGTCGAACCTGCTGCTACTGAAAAATGAATGTTGTCTAATACGGTCAGCGACCGGTCACCGCTCTTATATATTTTACTTACCTGCTGCAGATCGAGTATGGTATCCATCTAATGTTCCTATTTTTATGATTTCTTGGTGCTAAGCTTGGGCAACCTGTTTTGGTCTAATTTGGTTCTTTTGGTTTTATGTCGATTATAAATATAGGTTAAACGGCATTGAAAACTGAATGAGCGGTTTGAGGGCATTTCCGGGAGGGTTTGTCTTTTTATTTCAGTCAAAATCAATTTCTATTATGAAGCGCATTTCATTCTTTATTTACACACTCATCATTCCGCTGCTGTTGTTTTCCTGTGATAGCGGGAAAAAGGAGGGAGCTGAATCAGGCGAAGAAACAGCCAAGGCGCCAGCCCGGCAGGTTTCCGCTAAGAAGAAGACCATCGTATTTTTCGGGAACAGTCTTACCGCAGCCTACGGGCTCGACGATCCTACGCAGGGTTTTGTTGGATTGATCCAGAAGAAAATAGATTCACTCGGGCTTAACTATAAGGTAATCAATGCGGGGGTGAGCGGCGAAACTACCTCCGGCGGAAACAGCCGCATTGACTGGCTGTTGAAGCAGCCGCTTGATGTGTTTGTGTTGGAACTCGGCGGGAACGACGGCTTGCGGGGTATTCCTGTGCCTGAAACGAAAAAGAACTTGCAGGCGATGATAGATAAGGTGCATTCAAAATATCCCGAAGCGAAAATTGTGCTCGCCGGAATGCAGATACCGCCCAACATTGGCCAGAAGTATGCTTCGGATTTTCGTGCGGTTTATGCTGATTTGGCTAAAAAGAACAATATCACGTTGATCCCGTTTTTGCTGGAAGGGGTAGGTGGCGAAGCCAAGCTCAACCTGCCCGACGGCATTCACCCTACCGCAGAAGGTCATAAGATCCTGGCCCAGAACGTGTGGGTGATCATTGAAGACCTGCTTTAAGCGTACTGCCTTAAAAACAGAAAGGCCCGGAGCTGCTTAAACAGTACTCCGGGCCTTTTTTATTTCAATGTCTCCTTGCTCTACACAACCCTGTCGCCACGAATCAAACGAAGAATAATCGCCACTACGGCAATCACTAAAAGAATGTGGATAATGTTACCAAGTCCAAAGCTTGCGAAGCCGAAATAGCCTATCAACCAAAGGATTACAAGGATGACAGCTATTGTATAAAGAAGATTTCCCATTGTCTTGTGTTTTGAGTTAGAGATGTTAGAGATATGATTACATGCTATCAATTTAGATGCCAGCAATAAATACCTGCATTTCGCGCCCTAACTTTCCCCGGATTCTACAATATTTGCGCTGCATTGAAATTACATAGCCATAAGTTGTAGAAATTTATCTCAAAGCTCTTCTATGAAGCGAACATTACTAAGCCTGCTCATTCTTTTAACAATTTCTTTTTCCACAAAAGCTGCCGTTGTCGATACTGTGGACACTTACAGTGCCGCAATGAAGAAAAATATCAAGGCAGTTGTGATCCGGCCGGACAACTATGCGACCGCCGGCGAGATGCCCGTCGTTTACCTTTTGCATGGTTACAGCGGCAATTATGCGGACTGGGTCAAGAAGGCAGCCGGTTTTCAGAAGGCGGCGGATTTGTACCAGATGATGATTGTTTGTCCCGACGGCGGCTTTGGAAGCTGGTACTGGGACAGTCCTGATCGGGCATTTAAATATGAAACCTACGTGGCCAAAGAGCTCGTGGCGTTTGTGGATAGCAAGTACAAAACCATCAAAGACCGAAAGGGCCGGGCCATTACAGGGCTGAGTATGGGCGGGCACGGCGGGTTATATCTCGCTTTCCGGCACCAGGATGTATTCGGCGCGGCGGGCAGCATGAGCGGGGGAGTGGATATCCGTCCTTTTCCCAATAACTGGGATATGGCGAAGAGATTGGGCAAATATGCCGAGAAGCCGAAAGAATGGGAAGAAAATACAGTGATCAACATGCTGCATTTGCTGACCCCGAACACATTGTCTTTAATTATTGACTGCGGCCGCGAAGACTTCTTTTTTGAGGTAAATGAAAAACTGCACCGCGAGCTGGCCTACCGCAACATTCCCCACGATTACATTGTCAGGCCCGGCGCGCACAACTGGGCTTACTGGACCAATGCAGTACAATACCAGCTGCTTTTCATGAGTAACTTTTTCAATAGAAAAGAAGCAGCAGCCAAATAAGTTGTATTTTCAATTGTATACAGATTTTAAATTTCTCTCATTTACATTTGCACAAAATAGAATTAACCTACCTTTTAATTTTACTATTCAGCTATAATGAGCAATTATTCCTCTCCTGCACCGGCTGGCGCTCCCAAATTCACTGAAAACAGATACCTGATTACCCTCATTTTTGTCACTTCGCTTTTCATGTTCTGGGGCATCGCCATTACCATGGGAGATGTTTTGAATAAGCATTTTCAGCACGTACTCAGCCTGACCAAGACGCAGTCTGCTTTTGTGCAGTTTGCGATTTTCGGGGCTTATGGTGTAATGGGGATACCAGCGGGGCTTTTTATGAAGCGTTTCGGTTATAAAAATGGGGTACTCTTCGGTCTGGCGCTTTTTGCACTCGGATCGTTTTTGTTTGTTCCCGCGGCGGCGGCGGCTTCATTCCCGTTTTTTGGTGGTGCATTGTTCATTCTGGGCTGCGGGATTTCCACACTCGAAACAGTAGCGCACCCGTTTGTAGCTTCCCTCGGCGACCAGCGTACCAGCGATATGCGCATCAACTTTGCGCAGGCATTTAATGCATTGGGTACCATCATCGGTCCGGCGGTAGGTTCTTATTTTTTGTTGAGAAACAATGTTGAAGGCAGCACTGACCTTACTTCGGTTAAAACATTATATATCGTAATCGGAAGTGTTATCGCGACGATCGCCGTGCTTTTTTCTTTCGTTAAGGTACCTGCATTAACTGACCCGCACGTGGCAGCAGATCCCGCGGCTGCGAATGTGGATACCCACCCTGAGAAGGGTCTTTTTGAGCATACGCATTTTAAGTGGGCGGTATTTGCGCAATTTTTCAATGTAGCCGCACAAGCAGGTACCTGGGCGTTTTTCATTAATTATGGTCATGAGAAAATGGGCTTCACGGATGCGGTCGCAGGTAACTGGATGATCCTCTTTTTCGTGCTGATGCTTGCCGGCCGTTTCATCGGCACGTTCCTGATGCGTTTCATCGCACCGCCTTCCTTACTTGCCATTTTCGCAGCATGTAATATCGTGATGTGCCTTATTATCGCGCAAAGTCTGGGCTGGCCGTCGTTTATCGCATTGCTGATGCTCAACTTCTTTTTCAGCATTATGTTCCCGACGATTTTCAGTCTGGGTTTAAAAAACCTTGGAAAACATACGCAGCAAGCTTCTTCCTTTATTTCAATGGGTGTAGTAGGAGGCGCATTTTTCCCATTCGCAATGGGAGCGGTAGCAGAAACCAATGTAGCACACGCCTACTACCTGCCGATTATCTGCTATACTGTGATATTCCTGTTCGGATATAAGTTTTATAAGGTAAAATAACTTCGGCCGTCGGCAGTCGGCTTTCGGCTGTTGGCTATTAGCCGTTAGCTTTTAGCCATTAGCTAGTCAAGGGTACATAGGATATATTACAGTTAAGTAGATAGCAAACGCTAACAGCTAACAGCTAACAGCTCATAGCTGACAGCTACCAGCTACCAGCTAAAAACATTTAAACAAGAGATTACAAACAATGAAACTCTGGGGGATTGACTTAGGAGGTACTAAAATAGAATGTGCGGTGCTGGACTCTGCGCAGAATCTGGAAGTAATTGCGAGAATGCGCCTGCCGACTGAATCGGCGAAAGGGTATGAGCATATTTTGTCTCAGATCAAGAGACTGATAGATATGGTAGCAGAACAGGTGGGAGAGCGCCCGACCAAAATCGGGTTTGCTACGCCAGGAGTACTGGAACCGGATTCTCAGCTGATGAAAAACTCCAATACTACCTGCCTGAACGGAATGCCGCTCAAAGCTGATCTGCAGAAAATTCTCGATGTACCCTGTCAGCTTGCAAATGACGCCAACTGTTTTGCATTGGCAGAGGCGCTAATGGGAGCGGGCAAGGAGCACCATGCAGCCGAAGTTGTTTTCGGTGTAATTATGGGTACCGGCGTTGGTGGCGGATTAGTGGTTAATAATAAAATCATTGCCGGTCACCACGGTATCGGCGGCGAATGGGGCCATAATATATTGGAAGAAAACGGCCAGCCTTGTTACTGCGGTAAAGCCGGTTGTGTGGAGCAGGTTATTTCTGGTCCTGCATTGGAGAGATTTTACGAGCAGCAAAGCGGCGAGCGTCTTACCATGAAAGTGATTCTGGAAAGGTACCGCGAAGGAAATGACGTGCACGCGAGTGCTACGATCGAGCGGCTGCTTGAATATTATGGCCGCGCTATTTCTACATTGATCAATGTGATCGATCCGGGATTGATCGTAATTGGTGGTGGGGTAGGTAACGTGGACCTGCTTTATACAGCGGGCTATGAGCGGATCAGAAAGTACATTTTTAACAAAGGTGTGGTTACCACTCCGATTGTGAAACCCAAGCTGGGCGACAGTGCGGGTGTTTTTGGCGCAGCTTTGCTCTAAAATTCACGCTAGCGGAACCAGTGCCGGTCTGTCGTTTGAAAAATAGTTCGTTAAACCATAACGCTCCATTACAGTGACAAACGCGAAGGCAGTTCAGCGTATCCAATCCATTGACATTGTCCGGGGCCTGATCATCGTGATCATGGCGCTGGACCACGTCCGTGATTACTTTCACATTACCGCTTTCACCGGCGACCCGCTCGATCCGAAGACTACGACGGGAATGCTCTTCTTTACGCGCTGGATTACCCACCTTTGCGCACCTTCTTTTATGTTACTTTCGGGCATTTCCGCCTATTTGTCCGGGCAGAACAAAACGCCGGCAAATACCTCTTCTTTCCTGATCAAGCGCGGTTTCTGGCTGATCCTGGTGGATATAGTCTTCATGACATTCGGCTTTACCTTTGATATTACCTTCAAAACAATCCTGCTGGCGGTACTCTGGGCGCTGGGCGGGAGTATGATCCTGCTTGGTTTGCTGGTACGTTTCCTGTCTCCGAAAGCTATTTTAGCTGTGGGGCTGGTTATCGTATTTGCCCACAACCTCCTGGATTACATTCAGGTGGTGCCCAATTCTCTTGCCGGCATTGTACTCGGTATATTCTTTACGGGAGCAGGTACGTTCATTCCCCGGGGTGATGGGGGTAACATTGCATTTTTGTACGTGATTGTGCCCTGGGCTGGCATTATGATGTCCGGCTACGGACTGGGTACGCTCTATAACCGGAGCTTTCCAGCTGAAAACCGCAGAAAGATCCTTGTGATCACAGGTATCCTGCTGACGATCCTTTTTGTTTTGCTGCGTTTTATCAATAAATATGGCGATCCTGCGCCGTGGAGCGTGCAGCAGGAGAGTTTCCGTACTTTTCTGTCTTTCATGAATGTCCGTAAATACCCGCCTTCGCTGATATTCACACTCGCAACACAAGGTCCGGTACTGCTGCTGTTAGCCTTTTCAGAGCGTTGGAATAATGCACTTACCCGCTTCTTCACGGTTTATGGAAAAGTGCCGTTTTTCTTCTTTTTGGTACATTTCTACCTGATACACCTGGTGAGTGCAATCGCGGTTCTAGCTTCGGGGTACACCTGGGCGCAGGCTACGGATGATAAGCTGTTTTTCAAGTTTCGTCCTGATGATTTTGGTTACGGGCTTGGCTGGGTTTACATCATCTGGATCCTGATCGTGCTGGCTCTTTACATTCCCTGTAAATGGTTTGGTGAATACCGGGCCCGTGAGCGCAAATGGTGGCTGAGCTACTTATAGCTTGTCTCTTTCACCCTGGCAAGTAGAATTTTATCATCTTCATTTTATTACAACAACCTAAACATTGCTGTAATGAAATACCTGTTTTCACTGGCTTTGTGCCTGTGCGCTTTCCGGAGTTTGGCGCAAGACAATGCTGAAACTTACCCGGTTGATCCTGCTTCGCAACAACAAGCGAATGTACCGAAAGGCGAAATCCTGAAATTTACATTTGAACAATCCAAAATATTCCCCGGTACCTGGCGCGAATACTGGGTGTACGTGCCTGCACAGTACAAACCGGATCAGCCTGCCTGTGTGTATGTGAACCAGGACGGGATCCAATGGAATGCGCCAATGGTCTTTGACAATCTTATTCACAGCAAAGAAATGCCGGTAACAATTGGCGTATTTGTGATGCATGGAAAGGTACGAGCCGCTGATCCGGCAAAGGCAAATGACCGCTTTAACCGCAGTTTTGAGTACGACGGATTAGGCGATGCTTACGCAAAGTTTATCCTGGAAGAGCTTCTGCCGGAAGTAGAGAAGCAAAAAACAAGCGACGGAAGAGCAATCCACCTTTCAAAAAGCGGGAACGACCGTGCGATCGGCGGATCAAGCAGCGGGGCAGTTTGTGCATTTACCGCCGCCTGGGAGAGACCGGATGCATTTACCCGCGTTTTCAGCGCAATCGGGACTTATGTAGGTCTGCGGGGCGCCGACCGTTACCATACATTGGTCCGCAAATTTGAACCAAAACCAATACGGATCTACATGCAGGACGGTGCTAACGATCTGAACATCTACGCTGGTGACTGGTGGATGGCGAACCAGACCATGTTGCGTGCGCTTACATTTGCCGGCTACGAGGTGCTGCATCAATGGGGCGAAGGCGGGCACAATGGAAAACACGGCACGGCTATATTTCCGGAAGCAATGCGGTATTTATGGAAAAATTGGCCTGAACCTGTGAAGAAAGGTACTTCGCAAAATCAGGTATTGTCTTCGATTTTAATTCCCGGACAGGATTGGGAAGCAACTGGCGAAGCCCGGCCTCAATACATGCGCGCCAAAGCTTCTCCAATCAAGAATGATACTTTAAAGGCAGTTAATGGCAATCAGTATATTTTTGAGCACCTTAGAAAGATCAGGCCAACGATTTATTTGCTTAAACCGGGTCAATCTAAAAAGGCGCTCGGACAACAAGATCTAGACTTTGCCGGAATGGCCTTGTCGCCCGATCAGACATTGCTGTACATTTCAGAGAAATCCTCGCATTGGATTTGGTGTTACCAGATTCAGCCGGATGGAACGCTGGCGCATAAACAAAAATTTGGGTGGCTGCATGTGAATGACAATGCAGAAGACGCCGGCGCGGGTACTATGACCTGTGATCTCGAAGGCCGGGTTTACGTGGCTACGAATTCGGGTGTTCAGGTCCTGGATCAAACCGGCCGGGTAAATGCAATTATTCCGATGCCGGAAGGTGTGCCGCTGAAGGTTGCATTTGGCGGAAAAGATTCAGACGAATTCTACGCAACGACATCCCGCAAGACCTACAAACGTAAATTAAACATAAAAGGCACAACCGCATCCAAAGCCCCAACAAAGCCCGCTCCACCAAAATTATAAAGCATCAGTATTCCCAAAAGGGCCCACTAGGGCCCAAACATCGGTAGATCAAATATAAGGGCCGCCCGGCACGCCCCAGCCCCATTTCGGCATCGGTTCGTCCGGGTTCATTTCAAGTGTTTCGGCATTGGAATTGATCACCGCAATGCGCGTGCCCCATTCAATGTAAGCGACGAATGCGGATCGGAATTCGGGATCGTCGGGCAGGTTAAGTTCATCAGCAGTTTCCAGCAGCAGCGCGACCCAGCGCTGGCGATGTTGTTCAGTAAGGTGTTTGGATAAATGTTTTTGAATCATTTTGAAGTGGCTGCCTTCTTCGCTGCTGTACATTGCGGGGCCACCGAAAACCTCTGCAAGGAAATGGGCAACGTGTAGCTGATGTTCCGGCGACATGTATTTGAATACCGGTTCCAGCAACGGGTCATTCAGCACCTTTTTGTAAAATTGCTGCGTCAGGTTTTCAAAAGTGGACATTCCGCCGGCCCATTCGTACAAGGTAGGTACTGGTTTTTCGGATTCACTCATTTCAATGCTGTTTAGCGATGTTAATCTGTCAATTCCACTCCATAATAATCCCATCAAATCCATTCATCCCGGCAAGTTCAAGTTGAATCTGGCCATTTTTCCAGACAAATTTCACAGGTTTCCCGCTTGCCAGGGAGAATACCTTTTTAGGTTTTTTCTCGCATTCAAACTGAAAATTCAGATTGTACAAAGGCAAAGGTTCAAAATAGGTGTTGCCACTGAAACCGGTCAGATTGATCAGGTGCAGGATCAAACCGTCGCTTGTTTGTCCGCTGCTATTATTGTTGACGGTATTCCGCGTAAATTCCTTTAAAATAGTTTCAACTCTTGCCGGCGCATTGGTTCTGATCTGACGTGTGTTTTCCGGTAAAACATAACTGATTGCGTCCAGAAGCAGGTTTTTGTGTTCCTGGTACCCGTGCATGTAGTAGATTTTACCAAGGTTAACAGGGAAAATAAGCGCCTTGCTTTTCGGGTGGTTTTTGATTCCCATCGCATAGTAGCCTGTCGGATCGTGGCCGCCGATGATTTCGGGCGGACCGGGGCGGCCTTTTGCAAGTACCGGCAGCAGCTTCTGGTCAGCACCTGACAGGTCGTACAAACCGAGATTAAATTTCCAGAAAATCATCTTCTGTCCAGCAAAACTTTTGAATATCGCGCGGTTGTCGGGCACAAGGTAGTTGCCCGCGCCGTCATTGTCTTTCTTTTCGATCTTTGCGCCAAACAGCGTTTGCAAAGTTTCCGGACTGTCGAACAGGGTGCGGTTCGTGGCGATCACGTGCGTGCCTGCATTGACGGCTTCTTTCAAAACCTGCAAAGCCTCGGGTTTAAGGTAAGTGATCTCAGGCAGGATCAGCAGCTTGTAGCCTTTCACTTTCTCTGCGAGGTGGTGTATCTGCCCGTCTTCAATGATATCAAATGGGATATGTGCCTCACGTAGCATCAACTGGATGCCGCGGTATTCCTGCATCGGATCGCCGCTTGGCCAGGCCCCGGGAGCTACGACAGCAATTTTCGCGATGGATTTATATTTGCCAAAATAGGGCTCATGCTTCTTGTGAAACGCATATACCTTTCTGAAAACCTCAAAATTGCGCTCGTCTTCATAGCCGCGCATATCGCCCATCATGCTCATATCCAAGCCTGATCCATTTGCAATATTCTCATAGAGCCGGATCTGTACTTCCTGCGGTTCTACTGCATTGTACCTCGACTGAAAAGAAATTTGCTGGATACTTGCATTGCTGATAATGTGGTCCGGAAAGGAGTTTACCGCATTGCCAACATTGTCGCTCGCGGAATACGGCCAGTAAGGAAGGGTTGTCATGCTCTGGGATTCGTGGCGGATAATATCCACGAACTTATCCGAATAGGTGCAGATCGCAACTTGTTCGTTTTTGGACTTTACCAGCTTATGCAGCCGCTCCGACCAGTCTTCGACAGTATGTTTCTTGAATTCCAGGTATCTCTGAAAAAGCGGGTCCGCCTTGTTTTCTTCGGTAGGTAACTGCTGCCCGCCTGAAAACGCAGCAAAGCGTTTCTTGTCAAATTCATTCTGATCAATGCCGTGGTATTTGCCCTCATAGGGATTATTGACCTGGTAACCCGGCATATTAAGGAAAATACCATCGATCGGAAATTTGTCCATCACTTCTTCGATGATCTTGAAGGATTTCTCCTGCACATAAGGCGCATTGATGGAAACCACGTACATATCGGTATTGATGATCCTTTCGCCCTTCGGTGAGATATAGCACCATTCAGGATGCGCCTTGAAAATCCTTTCATGCACACGGCTGAAATCGAAACGGACAATTACTTTGATCTGCTGTTCATGGCATTTTCGTATGATATCGCCGAGCACATTGTTTTTTACGTGTGGATTCTGATAATGGAAGTCCAGATTGGTAGGGTAAAAAGCCATAATACCGCCCGCATTGATGAGCAGCGTGTTGGCTGAACACTTGATAAGGTCTTCCACAACAGAATCTGCGTGAATGGTAGCTGCCTCGTAGTCGGGCAGGTTCATTTGAATTACGCGCAGGTTGTTCCTTTTCCACCAAAGCTCCTTGTTTGCAGTGTTTTGGGCAAAAGTGATCGTGGAAAGTAGTAGCAGAGCGGTCAGGAAAAGGTATTTCATCATAAATGTTCATTTCGCTGAAAAGGGGCCGACGTTTTTGTATCTACTTGGAAAATCGCATTTCAAGGTATCTCCAGGAGCCAAATAGAACCTGGCTTAATTTTTTAACATAGTAAGCTATTGCTACTCATAACTTCTAAGTATCCTGAAATTGAACAAGTTTGCATTTCTGTTCCTGCTTGCGTCTGTGGTGACGAACATACCTGCCGCTTTCGGCCAGGGTGACTGGTTTAAGCGTTTTGTTGCAAAGACGGTATCGGATACTACTTCTCCTGGCGAGTCGAGTTTCAGGATTTATCCCACATTAGGCTATTCTCCTGAAACGAGCTTTGAGTTTGGCTTGTCGTCGCTCCTGATTTTTCAGGCAAAAAAAGATACACTCAACCGCCTGAGCGAAGTTCAGGCTTTTACGTTTGTGACTTTGGAAGGACAGTATGGTATCTGGCTCGACAATGCGATTTACGGAGATAAGGATAAATGGTTTTTTCTCGGACGCACCCGGTTCCAGCGTTTTCCATTGCTTTATTACGGTATTGGACCCAAAACACCGGATAAAGATCCTGCGCTGATCGACGCGAACTACATTCTTTTAAGACAAAGGGTTTTGCGTAAAATAATACCTAACCTGTTTGCAGGACCTGAAATTGACTACCAGCAACTTTATAATACCGGTTTCGAACAGCCCGACGATCACTTTTATGACAAGCCGCTTGGTGCCGACGGAGCCAGAAATATCGGACTGGGCGCGGCGCTCGTGTATGATACCCGGCACAACGTGCTTAATGTGAGAAAAGGGTTTTTTGGTGAAATATCTTTTCTGAAATACAGTCCGGCACTGGGTAGCAATCAAAATTTCCGCACAATCAACCTTGATGTGCGCGGATCACATCCGACCAGTATCCGGAATGTACTTGCCTGGCAGGTTTACGGAAATTTTAACACCGGCAATGTTCCTTTCAACCAGCTGGCATTGATGGGCGGCGAAATGATTATGCGCGGCTATTACTATGGCAGGTACCGCGACAAGAGTATGCTCGCTACGCAGGTGGAGCACCGTTGGCTTCCATTTGGGTTCAGCAAACGTTTTGGTGCCGTTGCTTTCGCGGGTACAGCGGTAGTGGGGCCACGGATCAGGGATTTTTCATTCAAGTACATCCGCCCGTCTGGCGGTGTAGGCTTGCGTTACCTGCTCTTCCCCAAAAAAGACATATTCCTGCGTCTGGATGTTGGTTTTACCAAGGATGGTCCCGGCTTTTACCTGTTTACAGGAGAAGCTTTTTAATCGCGGTGCTTATAACCAAATGCAACTATAAAAAGCAGTATTCCTACCAAGCCCAGCGCCGCTGAAAGCGAGGTGATCTCTGCAATGATCCCGATCAAAGCCGGTCCGGCGAGTTGTCCCGAATAGCCGAGTATGGTCACTGCCGATAAGGCAATGGAAGGAGGAATGCCGGGAATGCGGCCAGCAGCTGTAAAGAATACCGGAACTACATTGGCAGCACCCAGTCCTACAAGTACAAATCCGAACAAAGTAGTAGCAGCCCACGGAGCCAATACCGCAATCAGAAAGCCGGTACCAGCCAGCAGTGTTCCGTATAAAACCACTTTTGCAGGTCCCAGCTTATGGATGATCCCGTCGCCGGCAAGTCGCATGACGGCCATTGCCACTGAAAATGCAGCATAACCCATTCCTGAAAGTGATGGATCAAAATCACGGGAGAATTGCAGGAAAACCGCACTCCAGTCGAGCATCGAACCTTCCGCAAGGAAAATAATGAAACACATAATACCGAGCACCAGCACAGGTCCTTTGGGTAATACGAAGTTGGTACTATCCATTTTAGCCTCCTCCGAATGTGGCAGCAGGTGTTTGATCTGGGTGACAGTTATGAGCACGAGCATCGCTGAGATCGTCATTGCGGCAATGTTGGGCGACAATCCTGCCTTAATCAAAAAGCCCAGTCCGATCGAACCAAGCAGCCCGCCCACACTGAATAATCCGTGAAATGAGGACATAATGTGGCTTCCGAAACGATCCTGCACGAGTACCGCTTGTGCATTCATCGCTACGTCAATGGAACCTACTCCTGCGCCGAAGGCAAACAGGGCAGCGGCAAGCTGGTAGGAGGAAGTAGTCAGCAGCAATAAGGGGAGTAACGCAGCGATCACGAATGCGGAAATCAATGCGATAAGTCTGCTGCCATATTTGTTGATCAGAAAGCCCGAAACCGGCATGGTAAAGATCGCTCCGGCGCCAAGTGCGAGTAATACAACGCCCAGATCGGCATCATTGAGGCCCAGCCGGATTTTGGCAAAGGGTACCATAGGTGCCCAGCTCGACAAGCCAATGCCGCAAACCAGGAAGATGAGTAAAACTGCTCTTCGTGCCCGTTTGATCTTCAATTGTTCATTCATCAGGATAGTAGTTTGTATTTCCGTTTTGCGAAATAATGCAAATTTGCATAATATTGCAAAAACTATTTTGTTATGTTAAAGGAGAAACGTTTCTCTTATATCCTGGCCAAATTGCAGGATAACCAGCAAGTCGGTTTTGCAGAACTGAGTGAAGCGCTGCAGGTATCTGAAGATACGGTCAGGCGGGATATTGATACCTTGTCGAACAATGGCTTGTTGATGAAGGTGCGGGGAGGGGCTATTCCCCGTTCGCATAATCCATTGACATTCAAAGAGCGGATCAGCTACCTGAAAGACGATAAGGAAGTGATCGCATTGAAAGCCCAGTCGCTTATCAAAAGCGGACAAACGATATTCCTCGACGGTGGTACCTCGGTTTTTACGCTTGTTTCGCTGCTTCCTACGGACATCAAATTGACGGTTGTTACCAATAATACTGCAATTATCCCGGCACTTTCTGCCTATCCGGGTATCAGGTTGATTTTATTGGGAGGCATTTATTTTCGGGAGTCGGAGACGATCTTGGGGACGCAGGCAATTAAAATGGTCATGAACTTTCAGGCGGATTTGTATTTCATGGGTGTTTGCGCGCTGGATGTGAACAAAGGTGTTACTGCCAGTTATCTGGAAGAGGCCGAGCTGAAACAGGCTATGCTTCAAAACGCAGCCAGCGCAGTTGCATTAAGCACCTTTGAAAAGCTCGAAACTTTCGAAAGCTATCGCGTATGTGCGATCGCTGACCTTCAATGCATTATTACCGAATTGGATGCCGCAAATCCAAAGTTGCTGCCGTTCCGGGCAGCGGGTGTTAAAGTTCTTTGAGAATATGTATTTTTGAGTAAAACAGAGATGATATGAAAAGCTGGCAAGAACGAATCAGTATAGATAGTCAGGTGCGTTTTGGTAAACCGTGCATCACGGGGACGCGCATTGCAGTTCTGGATATTTTGGGCTGGCTGGCTAATGGTATGTCTTACGACGATATTATGGCAGACTTTCCATCATTGACCAGAGAAGACATCCTGGCTGCCCTTGCATTCGCTGCTAATCGCGAAGAGAATACACGGATCTTAGTATCTGCCTGAAAGCAAGGTATTCTTGAAATATTTTGAAACGTAAAACGGTCGCTTATTAAAGGCGACCGTTTTACGTTTTACTAGATATTCTTCTTCTTACTTTCTTTAACAGCAAAGTCAACTGCGCGGGCGGTGAGCGCCATGTAGGTGAGCGACGGGTTTACGCAAGATGCGGAAGTCATGGAGGCTCCGTCTGTTACAAACACGTTTTTCACAGCATGCAACTGGTTGTTTCCATTCAGGACAGAGGTTTTAGGATCACGTCCCATTCTTGCTGTGCCCATTTCATGGATCGCCATTCCCAGATAAGATCCGTTATCATAGGTTTTTACATTTTTGACTCCTGATTTTTCCAGCATTTCTGCCGCATCATTCATCATATCCACGCGCATTTTCTTTTCATTCTCGCGAAGATCTGCATCGAAAACGACAGTCGGGATACCAAACTTGTCTTTCTTCTCTTTGCTGAGGTACATGTGGTTTTCATGGTAAGGAAGTGTCTCCCCAAAACCGCCGAAGCCCATTGTCCAGCTTCCGGGTGTGGTAAGCTCTTCTTTGAAATCCGCACCGAAAGCGAGTTCGGCCACATTGCGTTGCCAGCCCTGACGGCCGCCACCACCCTGGTAGCCAAATCCACGGAGGTAGTCGCGTTTGTCGGATCCGATGTTGCGGTAGCGCGGTACATAGATACCGTTTGCGCGCCGGCCGAAGTAATATTTGTCCAGGTCACCTTCCCAGACGCCGCTTGCGCCGGTGCGGAAATGGTGGTCCATTAAGTTATGACCCAGCTCGCCGGAATCGTTACCCATTCCATTTGGAAAGCGGTCGGAGGTGGAGTTAAGCAATAATGCCGCAGAAGCAATTGCGCTGGCACAAACGAAGATGATACCCGCGAAATACTCTCTTTCCTGCAATGTTTTAGTATCCACCACCCGCACGCCGGTTGCTCTTCCGCCTGCTTTTTTGCCGTCGTACATAATTTCCTTTACAGCAGAATCAGGACGCAGTGTTAGCAAGCCTGTCTTAACCGCAGGTGGCAATGTACTCGATTGTGTACTGAAATAAGCGCCGTACGGACAACCGTAAGAGCAGCGGTTGCGGTACTGGCACGGAGAGCGGCCCCCTTCCAGTTGAATTTTCGTAGGCTGGGACAAGTTAGCCACGCGGCCGATTGTCATTGTGCGTCCGGGGAATTCCTTTTCCAGGCGCTTCCTTACCTCTTTTTCCACAAAATACATATCCATAGGAGGAAGGAACTCGCTGTCCGGCAACTGTGGCAAGCCCAGCTTTTCGCCCGAGATACCCACGTGTTTTTCAACATAAGAGTACCAGGGAGCAATGTCTTTGTAGCGGATCGGCCAGTCAACTGCGATACCATCTTTCAGGTTTGCTTCAAAGTCGATGTCACTGAGCCTGTACGATTGTCTTCCCCACATAATGGACTTACCGCCGACGATATCAGGACGGAACCAGTCGAAGCGCTTTTTCTCTTCGTAAGGTGCGTCCATATCGTTCATCCAATACTTCTCGGTATTCTCATTATAGGGATAATCGCGGGAAAGGAACGGGTGTGTTTCTTTTTGTTTTACGGTTAAACGGCCGTTGTACTTGGTTTCCCAGGGTGCTTTCAATGCATTTTCGTAACCTGTCACGTGTTCCAGGTTCTTGCCTTTTTCGAGCATCAGTACTTTAAGCCCTTTTTCAGTGAGCTCTTTTGCGGCCCAGCCGCCGGATACGCCCGAACCGATCACGATTGCGTCGTAAGTGTTTTCTTTTAATGCGTCAATATTGAGATTCGCCATTTTTGATAGGTTTAGCAGGGTTTTGGATTAAAGTGCCCAGCTTTTCTGGCCTTTTGGCATTTGCCAAGAACCATCAAAGCGGCCAGGGATCGGCAGGTAGTCGAGCGCCTGCGTAGCGCCGATCTCGGAAGTAAAGTAACCTGTCACAGTTAATCCTTTCATCTGCAGGAAAAAAGGCTTGTCAGCAACGGTAGTTTTCTTGATGATCTCGTTCTTTTGCGTTTGATCGAGTGAAACAAATCCCTTGTTGTAAGTCTGCTTACTCAATGCATCCACCTGATCGAGGCCGGCATAAAACTTCTTCTGCTCGTCGATCGCGTAACAATCCTGCAATACGCGGGTTATAAATTTCTCTGCACCGGCAGCTTTGGCGCCTGGCGTGCTGGTAGTGGGAATAATTACGTCAGCAACTTCTGCCAGAAGCGCTTCCTGGCTTTCTGTAATGGAAATAGAAGGGCCAAAATTCAACTTTTCCCCCATGATCCCGGCCATTAAAGGGGCCGAGAGGGTACCTCCCATGAGGAAGGTTATTTTTTGAACAGCTTCTCTACGGTTCATGGATTGGGTTTGATATGGTGAAATACGAAAAGGTATAATTGATCTTTAAATATAACACTGATCTCTTTTCAAACCAGCAATTTGGGACAGGAATGATGGAAATTCCCGATTGTTAATCCAACAGCGCCGCTTGCTCATCAAATATTTGAAGGTAGATTTTGAGGTAGCATATTTGAAGCATATTCTAGGCCTTTCTAGATCGCCGATCTCCCCGGTCGGCATATGACTGAAAAGGTTAAGTAATAGAGGAACGTTGAGTAAATAATGCAAATAACTTCTCTGAGATTTCAGGGAAGTTATTTTTTTGGCTCAAAATGAAGGCCGAATCATTATCCTGCCAAGTCTTAAAATGACGTTTCCTATGCCAGAAGGCATTAAAGCATAATCACCCGCTTTGGTTTGCTGGGATCATATTTTACGTGAATGCGCGCGCCGATCCGCAATGCGGCCAGTTCTGACACTTTTGTCCACCGGTCCAATTCAATCACGTAGTTCCGCATTCTTTTTGGCTCGACCTGCAATCTCAGCCTTATTTTGGCAATCGGGCCGCTGCGCGCTGCATTCAGCATTTCAACATCCAGGATCGTAGCCGCAGTTTCTTCGCCATGCGTTGCGATATCGCTCTTACATTGCTTTATCAGACGTTTTCGGATCACTTTTAAAAGTGTCGAAATGCCGAAGACAATAATGCCGGTCAGTAAGAATGTTTGCATATTTTTAGTTTAATTGAGCGCAGCTCAATTAAGGACGGCGGAAAGCCTTTCGCAAACGCGATTATTCAAAGGCTGAACAGCAATGAGCAACCGAAATAAGTTTGTGATGGTTTGTAGTAAATGTTCTATAATCCTCGGGGGCAACTTATCTAAATTATTAAACTGTCATTGATATGGAATACAGACAATTGGGCGCATCGGGCTTGAAAGTGCCTGTGCTGAGCTTCGGTACCGGGACTTTTGGCGGTGGCGGAGACTTCTTTAAGGCTTGGGGCAACACACAGGTGGACGAGGCTAAACAGCTGGTGGGCCTGTGCATGGACGCTGGAATCAACTTTTTCGATACTGCGAATGTGTACTCACAAGGTGCAGCTGAGGAAATACTTGGTAAAGCGATTATCGGAATGCGCGACCAGATTATCCTGTCTACAAAGGCTACATTTAAAATGGGGAGCAAGCCCAACGATTTCGGCTCGTCGCGGTTTCATCTTGTAAAAGCCTGCGAAGATAGCCTGCGTCGCCTGCAAACCGACTATATAGATATTTACCACATGCACGGTTTCGATGGCGTAACTCCCGTTGAAGAAACACTAAGTGCATTGGACGATCTGGTTCGTGCTGGAAAAATCAGGTATATAGCCTGTTCTAATTTCTCGGGCTGGCATCTGATGAAATCCCTTTCCGTTTCTGAACGGTATGGTTGGTCGAAGTACATTGCGCACCAGGCACATTATTCTTTGCTGAGCCGGGAGCTTGAATGGGAGCTGATGCCGCTTGCGTTGGATCAAAACGTTGGTACCATTGTGTGGAGCCCGCTTTCGGCTGGCCGACTGGGAGGTAAGTACCGCCGCAATCAGCCCATTCCCGCAGATGGCCGCATTGCGCAGGGCGGGGGAGAGGGGCCGGCTATTCCGGAGGACTTTTTCTATAATCTGATCGACGTGCTTGACGAGGTGGCGGGTGAAACCGGGAAAACAGTCGCGCAGGTTGCATTGAACTGGCTTTTGCAGCGCCCAACAGTGAGCAACATTGTTATTGGTGCCAGAAACGAGGACCAGCTGAAACAAAATCTCGGCGCTATCGGCTGGAACCTCAGCCTCGATCAGGTAAAGAAACTCGATGCAGCTAGCGAGAAAGCGCCTGTATATCCGTACTGGCATCAAAGAAAAAATCCGGATCTCAATCCGCTCCCTGATTTTTACGATCGCTTGAATCGCAGCTAGCGCCTTATTGCTTTTGCAGCTCGGGAATGAAGAGCTTGTGCTGGATTGCGTACACGATCAGATCAGTCGTGCGTTTCACCTCCATTTTGTCCATTACACTGCGGTGGTAATACTGTACGGTATGCACGCTCAATTTGAGATCGTATGCAATCTCCTTGATCGTGTGGCCGCCGCATACCCGCTGTAATACTTCATTTTCCCTGGGCGACAGGTGAAAAGCGAGCTGCTCGCCGGCAAATACGCTATTGATCAGCATATCCTTCAATGCTGTGCCAATAAACTGTTTGCCGGCGGCTACTGCAAAAATGCATTCACTGAACTCTTCAAATAAGGTATACCTGGACAACACGCCGTGTGCTCCGCGTTTGATTGTGCTTTTTACTACGTGAACGTCAGGCTCGTCGCAAAGCACGATTACTTTCAGCCCGTCGGGCAAAGCTGATTTACACTTTTCGAGCATATCGTGACCTTCCTCATCTACTATTGATGAGTTTACTACTGCTACGTCCGGACACTCGTCTGCCAACTCTTCCAAAAAGTCTTTTCCGGTAATGAATGTGTTTATACTATCGAACTCCGGATTTTGTAGTAGCAGCTGTTTTAGTGAGTCAATTAAAAGTAGGTTTACGTCTACAAGTGCAATTCTCATATCATTTTCGTGATTGGCTTCAAAGTCAGGCTTTAAAGCTTTTACATGTGTCTGCAATCTGGTTTTCAGTTACGCAGATAACACGATTTTAAGTGTTCAAATGGTGAATAATGCCTAAATAAAGCCATTTATTCGGATTAAGCTTCATTTTTCCTTCGAAAAATAATACTATTTATTTACCGGACGAGGCTATTCCTGTCGAAAACACCTTTCCTCTTTGTAGCTAAAATTAATTCGATACCTACTATAAACAACTGGTAAAATTATAGTAAAAATATGCGGGTTTTCTTTGATGGTTTAATGGACAATATTTGTGGCATATAGAACTATTGCTGCGCATAAATAGGACTATATCTGTCTATTCACATCAATTTAATTCGCAAACTATGTCTTCATCAGCTACCTAATTACCAGTCGCCTTTCTAACACGTTCTTCGGGGCTTTGAACAGGAAGCAATCCCGCCAAGCCGCGGGCCTTCTGTTCTGCGATCATCTCAGCATACAGGTTTTCCAGCCTATGCCATTACTCTACTAACTCATCTTTTCTATGACGACACGTTTTCAAAACCACTATCTATCGGGATATTCAGGCCGCCACGACGCTGCCATATTCTCAGATCAACCAGGATCTTTTAAAAAATATGCGGGCAAGTTCTTTGCTTTGATGCTGAGCTTGTTAATGCTGGCGCAAGCTTCCTTTGCGCAGCAGTCAAATCTGGTTTGTAACGATCAGACCAACTTTTCGGCACCAACGTTTGCCAATTTGACGGTAACGACAACAGTAGCCCCCAATAGCGGAGGAAATCAAACCACTGTAGCAAATACCTCTAATTTGACGGACAATGATGCTGCGACATCTGCTCAGGTTACACTGCGGGCGACCCGAAGTGGCACACTGTGTGGTACGGCCACAGATGCATCAGGAGTGATCAGGGTGGAAAGTCCCTCTGGTACTACTTACCAGCTAGGCAATTACGTAGGATTTATAACCAGTAATGATCTGGCGGATTTTGCCAGTGTGAACGTGGCAGCGACATTAAACGGGACCAGTGTCTCATCAACTTCAACCCCAATAATCTCTCAAATCGGGTCAAACCTTTATGAAGTTGGATTTGTAACAACAGGTAGCGGTAGTTTTAACGGTATTGAAATATCGCTCACTTTGGATGCACAACCATTACTTACCGGCTGCGGTACCGTTGAAGAATCCGTGAACATATACAACGCATTTCAGGTAAATTACTGCACAACGCCAGGTTTCCCTGTTAATATTGCCAAAAACGCGAGCTTACCTGATTTTAATGTAACTGCATCCAGTAGTGGCGGGAACCTCGCTCAACTTTTGACTGTGGGCGGAATCGTTGATGAAGGAAATGCGATCAGCAGAAGTACAGATGATTATGCGCGCCTTGTTCAGTTGGTAGGTAGCCTAGGAACTAAATTCCTTCAGGTTCATGATAATGTCACTACTTATCCCTCCGGAACGTTTGCCGGATTTGAAATAAGTACAGCAAGTACGCTGCAGGTTAATTTGCTATCTGATATTACCATACAAACAAGCCTGAATGGAACAGTTGTTGACTCTGAATCGGGCACCGGCCTTGTCGTATCGGGAGAGTTGCTGTCGGCAGGCAACAGGAAGACAATTGGTTTCACCTCTACCGGACCTTTTAACGAAGTTCGCATTATTTTCAACGGCTTGGGATTACTCGTAGGTGAAACGCGAATCTACAATGCGGTTTTCCAGCGCTTCGCAGAAGGTCCCGCGCTGGCGTGTAACACACCTACGCAACTGACAGCTCCTGCTTATCCGCTTACAGTCGGTCTTACCAATACCGGTCTTTCCGGAACTGCCTGTGTGGCTTGTTCGATCTCGGATCAAAACAATGTGATAGACGCAGATGTAAATACCCCGGCCACCATTAACGTTCTGGCTGCTGTGGGTGCAGAAGGTTCTATATCTGTTAAAAAAGAAGGGATTTCTTATCAGGCTGGTACTTTCGCAGGGTTCTCGATTGGTAATGCGCAGCTGGTTGGTTTGAGCCTTTTCAAAAACATTACCATTACGACTTACCTGGACGGAGAAGAGCAGGAATCTCAAAGTGGCACGGGAGGGCTGATCAATGTCGGCGTAATCACCGGCTCCCGTCAAACTGTCGGTTTTGTGACGAATGAAGAATTTGACGAAATCAGGATCACGGTCGAGCAAACGGCAGATGTTACTTCTACAACACTGGTTTACGGACCTGTGATTACAAACTTCTGTAATGATGGGGCGCTCACCTGCAATACACCGGTTAATGTAACAAATCCAAACTATGCAGTTTTTGTAAATGCAGCTAATACCGCGATCAACTCTGCACTATGTGCCAATTGCCAAATCACAGAATCGCAGGCTGTTGTGGATGGGTCGTCTTCCGACGATTACGCGAGCATCAATCTGGCTGCAGCAGTAGGCAACATAGCAGGATTTTCTGTTAAAAATGCGATCACCGACTATCCTGCCGGCACATACGCCGGGTTCGATATCCTTACCGGCTCTTTGCTGAATGTGGATGCGCTGGCAGCGATCCGGATTCGTACTTATCTGAACGGCGCTGAAACCGCTTACTCGGCGGGTACTGGATACACTGGAACTGCCTTGCTGGCAGGAGCGGGGCTACTTACATCATCCGGCCGCCAGACAGTTGGAGTTGTTGCAGAGGATGTGTTTGATGAAGTTAAGATTGAATTTACAAACCTCTTGAATGTGCCACTTGGTACAGTGCGTATTTACAACGCAGTTATTCAGCAGATGTGCAACAACAATCCGATTGTTTGCGGAACAACAGGCTTACTGGTTGCTCCCGCACAGCCGGTCGTGGTGGAAAGCTCCCGCACAGGTCTGACAGGTGTGTGTGCATTATGTGAGGTGCAGGATGCAAACAACGTCATTACCGCATCTACTTCGGACTTTGCAGTACTGAGAGTTCCGGTAGGTGCAGCAGGCTCTGCGTCCGTTTCTGTGAAAAACGGCGTGGTAACTTACGGTGCAGGAACAGTCGCAGGTTTTACGATCCAGGATCTTCAAGGGATTGTTTCATTGGATTTACTCCAGTCGCTGACACTCTCTACCTACCTGAATGGACAGCCAACCGGCGAAACCGCGTCAGGTAATACGCTGATCGCCCTACGTCTGCTGCTTCCATTGATTGGCAATGGTACGGAAAACGATATTTACAATGTGAACTTTACAGCTACCCAGCCGTTTGACGAGATCAGGCTTTCTGTTAATTCACTAGCTGGCTTGCTTAATCAGGTTCGGGTTTACGGAGCATTTGTAACACCATTTGCAGATGGTTGCCTGACACCAGGTCTGACATTCAATGAAATTCCTTATAATGCTTATGTAGCCACTGCATATAATGGAGTGAATCCTGTAAGTGTTGCAACATACACAGGTGAGGGTGAAACTTATTCAGTTGTGTCAGGAACTGGCTTCAACAGGCTGCCACCAGGATTGTCAATCGACCCGAATACGGGAGTGATCAGCGGGTTCCCGGATGAAAATTCACAGGGTATCTACACTTTCCTTGTAGAGGTGAGGGATTCAAATGGCAACCGGATTGGACAGAGAACATACCAGATCAATGTACAGGACAGTTCGCTACCCGTTACCCTGGCCAGCTTCACCGCCATCGCGGAGGGCATAACTACTTCGCTCAGCTGGGCTACTTCCGAAGAGGCAAACAGTGACCGCTTCGATGTGGAACGCAGCCAAAATGGTAAGGTTTGGTCGAAAATAGGCTCCGTTCAATCTGCTCAGGAGAGCAAAGGGATGAAGTACTACAACTTCTCGGATAACATGCCGGCAGGTGGAATGAATTACTACCGCTTGAAAATGGTCGACCTCGACGAAAGCTTTGCTTACAGCCAGATCAGGGAGGTTAAATTCGGATCCACTGGCTTTGTTTCTCCAAACCCGGTAAGATCAGGGGAAATGCTGAAAATCACGCTGACCGACTGGTCAAAAGTGAAGCAGGTACAAGTGATCAATGCAGCTGGAAAAATAGTGTTTGAATCCAGCAATGCGTTTTCTGCCGGTATCAACACCACTAATTTGTCGACTGGCTCTTACATTGTCAAAGTAATCCAGCTTGACGGCAATGTGTCGACGCACAGATTTGTTAAACAGTAGCCCTGTAAACACGATACACATTCAGACCGCCGGAATTTATCCGGCGGTTTGTTTTTTTATTCAACGGATTCGCCTCAATACACTCGAATATATTTGACAGCTGCGATATATACATATATTTGCGCAATAAGTTCTTGTACAACCTAGCCTAGTTATCGCACCTTATGCCCGGAAGAAAAAGCAAAAAACGTAAATGGAAAAAAGCGGCCATTGTCGTACTTAAATGGGTCAGCGCTATTTTGCCGGTTTGCGCGTTTATTTACATTCTTTATTACTACAAACAATTCGATTTTTTAAAGGAGAAAAAAGAAGCGGTTTCCAAAACCGAAGTAATCTCCAATTCGGACTCAGCGGCTACATTTTCCATGAATGCCAAAGAGGCGCTACTCAAAAAGATCCTGATTCAGAATAATGAGTGGCATTCCGTCGGTGGGGTAGCAATCCACAGTATGACAATCGTGAACGGAACAGACAAAAAACTGTCGAGCGTAGATGTGGAATTTAAATACCTGTCTGAAACGCAGTCGGTGGTTACCTCCAAGATTGTCAACGTAAAAGCGGCTGTTGCGCCTGGTAAGTCCTACAAGGTTTCCGGCGTAAGTGCCGGGTACGTCAACAACAGCGTAGTAGGTTGCGACACCAAGGTCGCCAACGCCAGATTCTAAGTTAAGTTGTGGTGTAAATTCCTCAAATTCATACTGTAACGCTTGCAAAAGCCTGGTATGATATTTTCATGTTTAAGGTCAGTAGTGTAAAACATCCTGACTAAAAACCTGAAAATTATGGCACAGCTACTTCAAAACTTCTACCTGATACTTCCGTATCTGTTCTTTGTGTTATTGCTGGTTGCCGGCGGCGTTGGAGTGTGGCTGATAGCACAACTGAAAAAGGGGAGCCACTACCAGAATTATTCAGTCGGAGACAGGCTTTTTATGAAGCGTAACGCGTCACGGCTACGAAAAATGCAATTGAATTAATAACGATCTTATATAAAGAAAAACATCCCGGATGCAAATGTATCCGGGATGTTTGATTTTACTCAACGTTATTGAAAACCATTGCTGGCTTTCAGGATCAAAATTAATGATTTGTTAACTCATAACCGAGACTTTTCTTGGAAACAATTATATAATTTGTTGTTTCTAAGTAGAAAAGGTTCTAAGCTGGGTTAAGGGAAAGTACCTCAATAAACTTCTTCAAATCAGATGCAGAATATTGCATTTTGTCTGCCTTTTCGTACTCTGAGAAAATAGACAGCATTCTGTTGTATTTAAGCATAGACGTCCCTTTGTGCGATTTTAGCTGTCTGCCTTTGTACTCACCATGCTGGTCCATCCTGTCAACCAGGTACGACATCATATAATAGTGCATTCCACTGTCTTCATCAAAACCTTCAAATTCGAGAGAAGAGAGGTCAAGTGTTTCTTTTTCATCGTCTGTCAGCAGCCGAATGGAGTCATTAATCCGGCCATACATTTTCATAATATCCGAAATTTCATTGTAAACGCTGATTGGTACCTCTTCATAGAGTGTATTAAATACTTTCGGGTAAAGACCTGTATAGCCTTTTTCAAGGATTTCTATCCTTCTTTCGTTGGCATCCTTCTCGGTTTCGTCACCTATAATTGCCAGAATTTTGCACTGATTAATGAGGAGCTGGCGTTGCAGCAAGGAGATGCTTTCAGGGATCATTTTCGTATAGATAGCTGTGGTATTGCGAGCAAGTTAGTAGCAAAATGTAGCAAAAGATATGAGATTAATCAACGGTCGCTCAGAAATTTGAAGCAATGCACGCATCTTTGTATTTATTCTTACTCAATTTCCGCTAAGCTTACCTTTTGATCATGGAAACTACTGAGAAACCTTCGCAGGGCGCGAACGATTTACTGCCCGGGAATGCCACCTTGCCGCCCACCCCGGAACAGCTAGCCGCATTTGTAGCAAGCCGGGAAA
This sequence comes from Dyadobacter sp. HNCC25DJ183, assembly GCF_056895175.1. Lineage (NCBI taxonomy): Bacteria > Pseudomonadati > Bacteroidota > Cytophagia > Cytophagales > Spirosomataceae > Dyadobacter > Dyadobacter sp. HNCC25DJ183. The sequence goes on along the minus strand of NZ_JBXHAP010000004.1, from coordinate 111,492 downwards.
CGGAGGAAAACATGCAGAAATTGGCCGGAAAGTTGACTGAGGAATGGGATGAAGAAATTGACACCACGCATAAGCCGGATCTTTCCTATGCCAGATTTGAAGAAAGGCGCAGGAGTGCGGGAGATCAGTAATCGTACCAGTCTCCCCACCAGTTCTGCAGCTTTTTCCGGATTTCTTCCTCGCGTGCATTTCTGCCGGGTTCAAAAAATTTGCTGCCTTTGATCTCGTCAGGCAGAAAGTTCTGCTTCGCAAAGTTGCCCTCGAATTCGTGGGCGTATTTATAATCCTTCCCGTAACCGATCTGCTTCATCAGCTTGGTAGGCGCATTGCGCAGGTGCAATGGGACGGGTAAATGCGCAGTTTTTTCAGCTGCCTGCATTGCCGCAGAAATCGCCGTGTAGCTCGCATTGCTCTTCGGAGAAGTTGCCAGATATATCGCTACTTGGGACAAAATAATGCGGCATTCGGGATAGCCCACTACATTTACGGCCTGCATGCATTCGTTCGCCATGATGATGGCGGTAGGATTTGCATTCCCGATATCTTCCGAAGCCAGGATCAGCATGCGTCGTGCGATAAACGCAGGATCTTCGCCGGCGACGATCATCCGCGCCATCCAGTAAAGTGCTCCATTCGGGTCACTTCCACGCAGCGACTTGATGAATGCAGAAATGATATCATAATGCTGCTCTCCCGATTTATCGTAACGCGCAATGTTCTGCTGGGCAACCTCAACTACCCATTCATCTGTAATCTCAATTTCAGTTACCTCACCTTTTGCCAGCACGACGAGTTCGAGCAGGTTCAGTAATTTTCTGCCGTCTCCGCCCGAAAGCCTGAATAATGCATCATAGGAATCAAACCTGATGTTTTTCTCGCTAAGCCATTTATCTTTTTCAAGTGCACGTTTGATCAGGTTTTTCAATTCATCCTCACCGAAAGCTTCAAGAATGTAAACCTGACAACGGGAGAGTAAAGCGGAATTGATCTCGAAAGAAGGGTTTTCCGTCGTCGCTCCGATCAGAGTAACCTGTCCCTTTTCTACTGCGCCGAGCAATGCATCCTGCTGACTTTTATTATAGCGATGTATTTCATCAATAAACAAAATAGCAGGAAAAAGACCCGAAGGTCGCGCCAGCACTTCGCGCAGATCTTTCACACCCGAACTGATCGCGCTCAGGTTGTAAAACTGGCGTTTGGTCGTTTCCGCAATCAGCAATGCAAGTGTCGTTTTACCAACCCCCGGCGGTCCCCAGAAAATCATCGAAGGGATTGCATTTTGTAGAATGGCGCGGCGCAGCGGACCTTTCGGACCCAGCAATTTTTCCTGACCAACAAAATCATCCAAAGTTCGGGGGCGCAAACGTTCTGCAAGCGGGGTGCTTAAAAGCGTCATTCAGGTGTATCTGGTTTGTTAATGGTACCCATATCAACAAAAAAAGCGTGGCTAAGTTCGCCACGCTTCTCTTCTCAAATAGTAAAAAGCTTAGAATGTAAGCCTGTCAAGTGTCATTTGTTTTTTAAGGTTACCCAAGGCACCAAAAACAAGATTGTATACCGATTGAATGTTGATTTTCATCAGATCGGCGATCTCGTGGTTATTCAGGTTCATGTAAAATTTTAGGAAGATCGCCTCACGCTGGCGGCGTGGAAGTCCATTGATCGCCACATTCAGGTGCTGGTTGGTCGATTCGAACTCTTCTTCCGAAATCAGGTGATTTTCGTGGGAAGGAGTGTTGATATGCCAGTATTCCACCGGGATATCTTCGTTGCTGGTGTGCTTTTGCTGTGCATTCAGGTGGCGCACCAGTTTTCTTTTAATTGACGCCATAAGATAAAACCGAACGGAAGTGGTATCACCCAGCGTCATTCGGTTTCTCCAGAGTTCAACGAACAGGTCGTGAATGCAGTCTTTAATTAATGGTTTGTCAATGGTAAACTGTGAACAGTACTGGTAAAGAATGTGAACGTAAGAGCGGTACAGGCATGCATAAGCATTTTCATCGCCTTTTCTGAATTGATCCCAAAAACAGAGTTCTTCTTCTTGCTTGTAGCGTAGGTGAGCCATTGTTTGGAAAGGATTTTGATTGGGGTTAGGAATTGGAATGTAATAATAAGGGTCATTATAACACTTGTAAATATATTTATAAAAAAACGTATTTAAAAAATATTTTCGTCAGAAAATTATATTTCAAAGTTTAATGTTGCTATTTCCTGATTTATGTAACTTATCGAATACTTAATGGCACAAAATTGAAGTTTGCGCCGTCAAAAAGGCCTTTGTCGCTCAGTTTCAATGCAGGTATCACAAGTAATGCCATAAATGACAAGCTCATAAAAGGCGATTTTAGGGTAGATTTCAGCTTGTCTTTCACAAATTGATCAATCTCCGTATAAGCCGCCGCTACTTTGTAGCCATCCTCGTCGCTCATCAACCCGGCAATCGGCAAGGCAAGCAGCTGCTCTTCCTCAACTCCGACAGCAGAAACGCCGCCCCTCGCTCCGATGATCAGGTTAACCGCCTTCGCAATTGCTTCGTCACTGGTACCCACAGCGATAATGTTGTGTGAATCGTGCGCGACAGAAGATGCAATAGCGCCGGATTTAAGGCCAAAATTCCGGATCAATGCAACTGCCGGTCTGGTATCCGAATACCGGTTTACGACAGCTATTTTCAGGATATCCTGATCTGTATCAACTGCGATCTGTCCGTTTTTCACTTGCACAGCCGCATTCAATTCTCCGGTAATCAACTGACCGTCAAACACCTCTATTACCCTTACTCCAATCTCGTTTTCTTTGCTATCAGTTGATAAACCAAATTCGTCCGCATTCTTAAAGCTGCATTCGAAATGGTTTGGATGCGCGCTCCTAAGGTCGGGAATGAGCGTTTTTCCGTTCTCAGCCACAGTTTCGCCATTGATCCTCGTTTCGAGAATCCGGAAATCAGTCAGGTTATTTACCAGGATCATGTCTGCAGGATCGCCAACTTTCAGCAAACCAACCGGCAGCTTGTAATGCAGCACAGGATTGATACAAGCGGCAAGCAGTACATCCCACAAGTTGTAGCCGAGCGCGAGCGCGCGTTTGACCAGTACATTAATATGTCCCTCTACCAGATTGTCCGGGTGCTTGTCGTCGGAGCAAAACATCATGTATTCCGGGAACTCGGCGATAAGCGGGATCAATGCGTCGAAGTTGCGGGCCGCACTTCCTTCGCGGATCAGGATTTTGACACCATAGTCAATTTTCTCACGTGCCTCCTCATACGTAAAGCATTCATGGTCAGTACTAATTCCGTTTGATGCATACTTCTTGGCTGCTTCACCACGCAGTCCGGGGGCGTGTCCGTCTATTACCTTATTATAATGCTTTGCCCAGGCGATCTTTTGCATCATATCCGGATCCTCATTCAATACACCGGGAAAATTCATTACCTCGGCCAAGTAGCCAATTTCCGGCTTCGCGAGCAGCATTCCGACCTGCTCTGCGTCAATGGTCGCGCCGGCTGTTTCAAAAGCAGTGGCCGGAACGCAGGAAGGTGCGCCAAAACAAAACTTGAATGGCACGCGCTTACCGTCTTCAATCATAAATTCCACGCCGGATAAGCCCAATACGTTGCCGATTTCATGTGGGTCTGAAACGGTTGCTACGGTACCATGCACTACCGCAAGCCGGGCAAATTGCGCGGGCGTGAGCATGGCGCTTTCTATATGTACGTGCGCATCGATAAATCCTGGCATCGCATAAGGAAGGTCAGGATCTTCCTGGCCTGTATTTTCAATGCGAACTATCCTGCCGGCTGCCATTTCCAGTTCGGCGGCGTAAACTGATTTCTCTTGTATATCAACGATATTGACTTTCATAATGCGGGATTGAGGGTGGTAAGGTGCCCGGAAATCGGGATTTTCCTGAATTCTTTCTGATAGTGCATCGGACTTTTTCCGGTATGCAGCTTAAAGTACTTATTGAAATTGGCAAAATTGTTAAAACCGCTTTCGAAACATACCTGGGCAATAGGCAGCTTGGCTTCCGACAGCAGCTTGCAGGCGTGACCAATGCGAAGTTCGAGTAAAAACTGGGAATACGTTTTCCTGCTCCTGCTTTTAAAATACCGGCAAAATGAATGCGGACTGATATTGGCCACCTCCGATATCTCCTCAATAGATATCTTCTTTTGGAAGTTACTGAGGGAATACTGGTATATGTGATTGATCCTATCGGTGTCAAACTGATCATATTCGTGAAGGTTGGGCGTATCAGTCAGCAACTCCACGCCGGCGCAATGCGACAGGCTTTCGAGAATTTGCAGCAGTGAAATAATGGAATTTCCATTGGTTTGGTCTAAAAGATCTTTCAGCAGCTTTTTGACAGTTTGGGTACCTGCGCCGGAGATCTTCATCCCTAACCTGGCTTTTACAAGCAATTCTGAAATGGACTTGTTTTCAGGAAGTTCAAGAAAGGATTTGCCAAAAATATCTTCAGAGAAGTGTAATACGGTAGCTTGTGCGTACAACTGGCTTTCACGATCGAAATACTTTTCATCACATCGCCAGTAATGCGGCAGGTTTGGTCCGATCAGTAGCAGGTCGCCATTCTGGAAGCTGCTGATATTGTCACCAACAAACTGGGTTCCAGAGCCTTGTTCAATGTGGATCAGTTCAAGTTCGGGGTGATAATGCCAGCGGTTGTAAAAGTAGAGTACCACGTCCTGCCGGATGCTGAAAGATTTTTGCAAACCTTTGGGTACTTTGAGCAGCTGCGGTTTCATAAATAATTACAGGATTAATCCTTAAATTAGAAATATATGCCAATATAGTTGAATAATTTGCTACGATATTCATTTCTGATATTGATATATTATGTTGTTTTGTTTCAAGATTCCAATATCATCCACCATCCTGATCTGTATTAATAATCGTTAAATTATGGCTTCACAGCTTTTGAAAATACATCCTTCTGACAATGTTATAGTTGCTCTCCGCGATTTGCCGGCCGGCGCTCAGGTTAACTGGTACGGCGCTGATTATGGATTGCAATATGGTGTTTCGGCCAAGCACAAGTTTGTAACAGAAGACATTGAAACCGGCGGCGCTATCATTATGTACGGCGTGCTCGTTGGCCGTGCTACCCAGCCGATCAAAAAGGGAGAGCCAATCACAACTTTTAATCTCAAACACGACGCGCACGATTACAGCACTGCCAAGCGTCAGCCTTATTCTTATACACAACCAGATGTAAGTAAATGGGTTAACCGTACTTTCAATGGATATCACCGGGAAGATGGCCGCGTAGGTACCTATAATTACTGGCTCGTGCTGCCGCTGGTTTTTTGTGAAAACCGCAACGTTTTGATCATGAAGGATGCATTTGAGCGGGAGCTGGGTTATGCACAAACCGATATGTATCGCGACCAGGTAAGAGAGTTCCTGCATTTGTACCAGGCAGGAGATATGCGCAGGATCAAAAGTCTGGAAACGTTCGTGGATGCGCCGGTGCAAGCCAGGAGAAAGCCGGAGCGGCCGTTTGCCAATGTAGACGGGGTGAAATTCCTTACCCACGAAGGTGGATGCGGAGGTACCCGCTTCGATGCCAATACTTTATGTGCTCTTTTCGCTGCTTATGCAGTACATCCCAATGTGGCCGGTATCACCGTACTGAGTCTGGGTTGCCAGAACTCGGAGCTGAAAACGCTGGAAGACGAGATCAGGAAACGTGACCCGAATTTCAACAAACCTTTCTTTGCATTTGAACACCAGAAAGGTACCGAGTACTCGCTTATGTCAGGCGCTATCAAGGAGACTTTCATGGGATTGACCAAAATAAATACATTTGAAAGATCACCTGCGCCATTGTCCAAGCTTTCAGTCGGACTGAAATGCGGCGGCTCCGATGGATTCTCGGGTATTTCTGCAAACCCTGTACTGGGGCATTTGTCTGATCTGGTGGTGGGGCTGAACGGGCAAACTTTGCTGGCAGAATTTCCGGAGCTGAATGGGGTAGAGCAGGAGCTCCTGAACCGCTGCGTGACAGAAGAAAAAGCAGCGAAGTTTGAGAAGCTGATGCGCGACTATGCAGGAAAAGCGGAAGCAGTAGGTTCGGCATTTGCATTTAATCCTTCGCCAGGTAATATCAAGGATGGATTGATTACGGATGCGATCAAGTCTGCCGGAGCAGCGCGAAAAGGTGGAAATGCATTCATTTCAGATGTTTTGAATTACACCGAAAGAGCTACTGAATCAGGCTTGCAGCTGGTTTGTACACCTGGTAATGATGTGGAAGCAACCACGGGACAAACTGCGGCGGGGGCTAATATCATCCTTTTCACAACAGGACTGGGAACGCCGACAGGCAACCCGATCTGTCCGGTGGCAAAAGTGGCTACGAACTCGGCGCTGGCCAACCGGATGCCGGATGTGATCGACTTTGATTGCGGACCTGTTGTAGACGGTACGCAAACGATCGAACAGAATGCAGAAGCCTTGCTGGAATACGTCATCAATGTAGCCAGCGGGGAGCTTACCAAGGCGCAGCAACTCGGTCAGGACGATTTCATTCCCTGGAAAAGGGGCGTTTCACTCTGATCAAAGATTTGATCCAAAAAACAGGAAAGCAGGGTATATATCGTTAAAAAAGGCCTTTTTCTTTTATACTAACACTAAATGCATGTTTGATTTAAGTGGAAAAACAGCGCTGGTTACAGGCGGCGCGAGCGGTATCGGGTTAGCCATTTCAAAGACTTTCGCAAAGCAGGGTGCCACAGTGCATATCCTGGAACTGAATATTGATCTGGCCAAACAAGTTGCCAATGAGCTTGTTGCAGATGGCGGGAAAGCCGAAGCGCACGCAGTAGATATTTCCAAACAAGCCGATGTGGTGAATGTGGTCAATGCGATCGCCACCAATTCTCCGATCCATATTCTTGTAAACAATGCGGGTATCGCGCACATAGGCAAGGCAGATACGACTTCCGAGATCGATTTCGACCGGATTATGAGCGTCAATGTAAAAGGTGTTTACAACTGTCTGATGGCGACTATTCCGCATTTGAAAGCGAATGGCGGCGGCGTAATCCTGAATATGGCTTCCATTGCAGCCACGGTAGGTATCCCTGACAGGTTTGCATATTCCACAGCCAAAGGCGCGGTTTACTCTATGACCTTATCAGTCGCGCGGGACTATCTCGTGGAAGGGATACGCTGTAACAGCATTTCCCCGGCGCGCGTGCACACGCCATTTGTAGATGGGTTTATCGCGAAGAACTATCCGGGTAAAGAAGAAGAAATGTTCGAAAAACTATCGAAAACGCAGCCCATCGGAAGAATGGCGAAACCGGAAGAAATAGGAGCCCTGGCACTATACCTCTGCTCCGACGAAGCCGGCTTCATCACAGGCTGCGATTATCTGATCGATGGTGGATTTGAGAAGTTGAATAATTAGGGGGCTGTCGGCCGTCGGCAATCGGCTGTCGGCTTTTTTGCAGCAAGCTGCTTTGCATTACTAGGCAGCATATATTAAAGATTAACAACAACAACATAAACACAGGCCGAAAGCTGACTGCCGAAAGCCGAGGTAAAAATCAATCTAACCAAACACAGGCCGAAAGCCGACTGCCGAAGGCCGAAGTAAATAGGCCGAAAGCTGACAGCTGAAAGCCGAAGTAAAAAAAATGAAACTATTCCGATTTGGTGCTTTTGAGCAGGAGAAACCAGGGGTTGAACTTGCTGATGGTAAGAAAATAGATGTCTCCGCATTCGGGGAAGATTATAATGAGAAATTCTTCGCAACTGGCGGTCTGAGCCGGTTAAGCGAGTGGTTGGACACGAATGCAGCTACTGCGCCGGCGGTAGAAGATGGTTTCCGGTTCGGATCCTGCATTGCGCGGCCTTCCAAGATCGTCTGCATTGGAATGAACTACGCGAAGCATGCTTACGAATCGGGCGCTACGGAACTGCCGAAAGAGCCGATCGTATTCTTCAAATCCACTTCTGCGCTTTGCGGACCATTTGATCAGGTGATCATCCCACGAAATTCAGAAAAGACGGACTGGGAAGTGGAGCTGGCCGTAATTATCGGTAAAAAGGCGAGCTATGTAGACGAAGTGAATGCATTGGAGTATGTAGCCGGCTATGCCGTGCATAATGACTACTCAGAGCGTGCATTCCAAATGGAGCGCGGCGGCCAGTGGGTGAAGGGTAAAAGCAATGATACTTTCGCGCCGCTCGGACCTTATCTGGTAACCAGCGACGAAGTAGGAAATGCCAACAACCTTGATTTATGGCTGAGCCTGAATGGAGACAAAATTCAGGATAGCAATACTTCCGACATGATATTTCAGGTGCCTTTCCTGATCAGCTACCTCAGCCAGTTTATGACATTGCTGCCGGGTGATGTGATCACCACAGGCACCCCCGCCGGTGTAGGTCTCGGTATGAAGCCGCAGGTATACCTTAAACCAGGCGATGTAGTGGAGCTTGGCATTGAAAAGCTGGGTAACCAAAAGCAGGAAGCAGTTGCGTGGAAAGCGCTCATTAAATAATATCAAAACAATGACCATAGACAGTCACCAGCATTTCTGGATTTTTGATGAAGAAAGAGATTCGTGGATTACGCCGGAAATGGGTGCGATCCGGAAGAATTTTTTACCGGAGAATCTTTGGCCCGTGCTCAGGCAAAACGGGGTAAATGGCTGTGTGGCTGTGCAGGCTTCTTCAACTGATTCGGAAACCGAGTTTCTACTTCAACTCGCCGAAGCCAACGATTTTATCAAAGGTGTTGTAGGCTGGGTCGATTTGTTTTCATCCGATTTGTATCGCAAGCTGGAAAGGTATTCACAGTTTGAGAAGCTGAGAGGCTTCCGGCACGTGGCGCAGGGACAACCCGGGGGTTTTTTGCTACAACCTGATTTTATCAAAGGCGTAGGTCAGCTCGTTGCATTTGACTTTGCCTATGATATCCTCATTTACCAGAACCAGCTGAAAGAAGCTTTCAATTTTGCTGTGAAGTTGCCCAATGTTCGTTTTGTGCTGGATCATATTGCCAAGCCCAAGATCAAAAATGGTGAGCTTAAACCCTGGGCTGATGATATACGTGCCCTCGCAGAGCTGCCCAATGTAAGCTGCAAAGTGTCGGGTATGGTTACCGAAGCCGATTGGGCCAATTGGGAAAAAGCCGATTTCAGGCCGTACCTGGATACTGTATTTGAAGCATTTGGTACCGAAAGACTGATGTTTGGCTCTGACTGGCCAGTGTGCCTGGTCGCGGCGGAATATGAAGGTGCGAAAGGTATCCTGACCGATTATCTGAGCATGTTTTCCGATTCGGAAGTACGGCAGGTAATGGGTAAGAATGCAATCGATTTTTATAAGCTGGATATCTAAATAAAACAAAATGAAAAGGTACTGTCTTGCTGTCGACCTGGTTGACGATCCTGTGATGATCAGCGAATACGAAGCTTATCACAAGCAGCTCAGACCGGAAATCGAGAAGAGTATCAGGGATGCGGGCATTACGCAAATGGAGATTTTCCGGCTTGGCGACAGGTTGTTCATGATCATGGAAACGGAAGATGATTTCAGTTTTGATAATAAAGCCCAAATGGATGCGGCAAATGCCAAAGTTCAGGAATGGGAACAATTAATGTGGAAATACCAAAAGGCGCTGCCCCAGGCCAAGCCTGGTGAAAAGTGGGTTTTGATGGACAGGATTTTTGCCCTCGAACCATAGCAATTTTGTGAACCAGATTCGAATAGTTTGAGCAGACTAGGCTATATTTTACTGATTACAATTGTTTCATGCAGCTTATCGGCATCGCAGCCGCGCCGCGCAACGGAAGTGAAAGTAATGAGCTTCAATATCCGGCACGGTCTCAATCTGAAAGAGGAGTCGAACCTGAGGGATATTCTTAAAATTATCTCCGACCACAAGCCCGACCTGATTGCTTTACAAGCAGTTGACAGCTTGGTGGATAAGAGAAAAACGCAGTTTCAGCTCCGGCAGATCGCCGTACAAACCGGAATGCATTACTTGTACGGAGTGGCCGACCGCTCGGAAAACGGGTCGCAGGGTGTGGGGATATTGTCGAGGTGGACTTTTGAAAATACTCAATCCATTGCTTTGCCTACCACGCAGGGAGCAGATCCGAAAGTGCTGCTTTGCGGACTTGTCAATCCGGTAAAGGGACTTACGTTCCGGATTTGCAGCTCGCGGCTTGAATATGCCTCGGTAATGGACCGGGCTTTACAGGCTGCCTATATTAACCAGATGCTGGTCAACAGCATTCAGCCAGTGCTGATCGGAATGGATATGGGCGCGCGTCCTAATGAGCAGCCTTACTTTTCATTCCGTAAAAATTGGCAGGATGCAGCACAAGGCTCGCAAATGCAAACGTGGAATGAAGGATTGCCGGGCGACAGGCTCGATTACATTTTTGCATTGCTGAATAACAGAGTACGCGTCAAGAACTATAAAGTTCTGCGGAACTATCCAGAAGTTTCGGATCACTATCCTATCCTTGCCACCATTGAATTTTGGTAAAATGAATTACTCAAACCTCAAAATCGGATTATTTATTCCCTGTTATGTTGATCAGTTTTATCCGCAGGTAGGTATCGCAACTCTCGAACTGCTGGAAAAACTGGGCTGCCGGGTTACATTTCCGCTGAATCAGACTTGTTGCGGCCAACCGATGGCTAACTCGGGTTTTGAGCACCTTTCGAGATCCTGTGATAACCTGTTTTTTGACCAGTTTTCGGAATGCGACTACGTGGTTTCGCCCTCGGGTAGCTGTGTGTTGCATATTAAAGAGCATTTGAAAGCAGATAATCGTGCGGACGAGTCGAAGGTTTTGCGCAAGAGAGTGTATGAGTTGGTTGAATTCATTACCGATATCCTGAAAATAGACCATATCGAAGCAGAGTTTCCGTACCGCGTCGGACTTCACCAGGGTTGCCACGGGCAAAGAGGGCTACATCTTTCGCAAATGTCGGAGCTTAATGCGGAGCCGTTTTCAAAACCGGTCACTCTTTTAAAGCAGGTGCGTGGATTGGAGCTGATCGACCTGGACCGTATGGATGAATGCTGCGGTTTTGGCGGAACGTTTTGTGTGAGTGAAGAAGCAGTGTCGGTGAAAATGGGTAAGGACAGGGTTGCTGATCACATCAGGCACAATGCTGAATTTATTACAGGCTCGGATATGAGCTGCCTGATGCATTTAGGCGGGATTTTAAAGCGGAACAATTCAAAGGTCCAGATAAAGCATATAGCCGAAATTTTGAACAGCGCTATAAAACAAATACCGGAACCCATCGCGTGAGTCCCGGTACTTTACAAAGTTTACGGATGTGCTCCGTGCCGGTTCAGAATCTGAGAAGAGCCTCGTTAGTTGATTGAAGAAACAACGCGGCTCGTTGTAGTCAAAATGTCAAACGATTGTGAAGCTTTCTCTTTTCCGTCCGTGATTTCGAAGGTATAAGTACCGTCCATCAGGGTCGATAAGTCAAAATACTTCAAATAGCTGTTGTCAACGCGTCTGCTTTCTGAGAAAAGTACATTCTTCTCAGTGTCCAGGATACGCACTGCGACATTCTTTGAAACTGGGTTATTATATGAAACGCGGAATTGCATTGGTTTAATCTGCAGAATGGTCAGTTTGTCAGTAGCCGACTTTGTATTTTCAGCAGAAACGATGTTGTCCTGAGCGATAGAATTAAAAGCAGAACCTGATAGAAGCAAGCCAGTCAAGGCTGCGATGATAAGAGTGTTTTTGGTTTTCATAGGAGTGAAAATTTTAATGTGTCTAAAAAAAGTTAAACTAAACTTTAATTGAGACTCCGATGCCCCGATCGAAAAACTTTGTGCTTCAAAAGTATAAGATATTGCATTACAATAAAATAGCTTTTTTTAAGAAAATTAAAAGTTGTTTATTAAACAATTTGCAAACTTGAAATAGTGCAACGAATGTGAAAAGTACAATTCTTATTCTTCTAAAAGTACTATTACTAAATTGTTAAGGTAATTATGTTTAAGACAATCGTAGAGCATTCCGAAGCCTCGGAAGTCTTCAACCGGGACGAACCATATGTTGACTGGCACGACGAAACGCTGTGGTTCGTGCGCCAGAAACGGGATAAATCATCCAAGTTGCTGCCTGAATGGGAGCAGCTGCGTGAAACTGCGTCGGGCATTAAAAACTATGTTTTGTCTCATATGGACGAGCTGCTGATCAGTTTTGAGCAGAAAGCCAAAGAGAACGGCGTGCATGTGCATTGGGCAGCGAATGCGGCCGAGCATAATGAAATTGTGCTGGGTCTGTTGCGAAACCACGGCATTACCAAAATGGTAAAAAGTAAATCAATGCTGACCGAGGAATGTCACATGAATGAATTCCTCGTAAATAATGGCATTGAAGTTATTGATACAGATTTAGGCGAGCGCATTGTGCAGCTAAGGCAGGAGCCGCCGAGCCACATTGTACTGCCGGCTATTCACCTGAAGAAGAAAGATATAGGCGATCTGTTTCACGAGCATCTCGGGACGGAAGCAGGCGCAACCGATCCGCAGTACCTGACCGAAGCCGCAAGACAACACCTGCGTGACAAATTCCTGACGCGCCGGGCCGCATTGACCGGTGTCAATTTCGCCATCGCTGAAACGGGTGGATTTGTGGTTGCTACCAATGAAGGAAATGCAGATATGGGCGCGCACCTGGCGGATATTCACATTGCCTGTATGGGTTTTGAGAAAATTATCCCGAAGCAGGAGCACCTCGGGGTGTTTTTGAGATTGCTCGCGAGAAGCGCCACGGGGCAGCCTGTTACAACCTATAACAGTCATTTCAAGAAGCCCCGGGAAGGTCAGGAAATGCACATTGTTATTGTTGACAATGGCCGCACAACCCAGCTGGGCCGCGCCGATTTCCGGAACTCGCTTAAATGTATCCGTTGCGGCGCCTGCATGAACACTTGTCCGGTGTACCGGCGGAGCGGCGGGCACAGCTACCACAATGCAGTTGCCGGCCCGATCGGCTCTATCCTCGCGCCGAACCTGGATATGACGAAGAATGCGGATCTGCCGTTTGCAAGTACGCTTTGCGGAAGCTGCTCGAATGTATGTCCCGTGAAGATCGATATACACGATCAGCTTTATAAATGGAGGCAGGTTCTGGCAAAAGCTGGCCACGTACCTCAGTCAAAAGGTTTGGGGATACGTGCCATGTCAATGGTATTGTCGCAGCCGCGGTTTTATCAATGGTCGGGCAGGCTTGGCCGTTCGGTAATGCGTACGATGCCATTTGTAGTTAATAACGGATTAAATCCCTGGTATAAACAACGCGATATGCCCGAAGCGCCGAAAGAGAGTTTCCGCGATTGGTATATCCGAAACCGCAAAGAATAATGGGTACAAGAGAACAAATCCTGGAAAAGATCCGCCTGAACAAGCCGGACCCGATTGCACTTCCGGAGCAGATGAGGTTTACCAGCTTTTTCGAGAACACGGAAGCCAAGTTTATCGAAACACTTCAATCAGTTTATACAGAAGTTGTTGTCGTAAAGAATGCACTGGCACTCGCAGAAAAGGCGGAGGAACTGTACGCAGGCGTCGTAAACCGCGCGACCAACATTCCGCAGCTGGCTTCCTGGGCTGATTTCAGTTTGAATGTAACAGACCCGCACGAACTTGAACTGATTGAAATTGCTATCCTGAAAGCAGAATTTGGTGTAGCGGAGAATGGGGCAGTCTGGATTTCCGATAGTCATTTGCAGCATCGCGTCCTGCCTTTTATCACACAAAACCTGGCACTCGCCATTCCCCGCTCGGCTATTGTGAACAATATGCACGATGCTTATGAGCGGCTTACTGACACGACTGGCTGGGGCTGTTTCATCGCCGGTCCGTCGAAAACGGCGGACATTGAGCAATCGCTGGTGATAGGAGCGCACGGTGCCCGCAGTATGGTGATATTCTTGATTGAAGAGGAATAGCATGGAACAGGCGATTGAGCTCCGGACTTTTCAGCGAAATATGGCGGCCGACCTGGCCCGGCTTGCAGATAATCCGAAAGTTTCAGCGCAGGTGCGGGACAATTTTCCTTATCCTTATACCATTGCCGATGCGCATTACTGGATCGATATGTGCAGCAATGCAAATAGTAATGCATTTCAGCGCGCTGTTTTCTTTGAAGGCAAGTTTGTCGGTGGGATAGGCGTAGTAAGGCAGGAAGATATTTACCGAAACAATGCGGAAATCGGCTACTGGCTCGGCGAACCTTTCTGGGGATGCAATATCATGACGGCCGCACTTCGCGAAATGACAAGCTGGATATTTGAAAACACCTCTATAACGAGATTGTTCGCCGGTGTTTTTGAGACCAATGCGGCTTCCGTGCGCGTACTCGAAAAAGCAGGCTATGAACTGGAAGCGGTTCACCGTAAAGCGATTATAAAGAATGGACGCGTTCTTGACGAGCACTTATATGTAAAGCTGGCCTGAGCGCTGCTATCTTTTTCTCCAAAAACTTGCTGGAAAAAAGTCCCCGGCGAGTTCTTTCCTCTATTTTTGCATAGTTCACGATATTTATTTTTCCGGCTGATCTGCGTTTGTTGAAACCGGAAAATGACGACTCCAATTATGCCAAAAATCATTGTTGCAATTGATGGCTATTCCAGTTGTGGCAAAAGCACAACGGCGAAACAGGTTGCAAAACAGCTCAACTATCCCTATATAGACACTGGTGCAATGTACCGCGCTGTGACCTTGTATTTTATTCAAAATCACGTCAGTCTCACCAACCCGAAGGAGGTTGAAACTGCTTTAAGCAACATTCAGATTTCCTTTCGGCGGCACGCACAGCTGGGCCGCAACGATACTTATCTCAATGGCGTCAATGTTGAGGATGAAATTCGCAAGATGTATGTTTCCGAAAAGGTAAGTGACGTCAGCGCGATTGCAGAAGTCCGGCATGCATTGGTGGCGCAGCAACAGCGAATGGGTAAGACGAAGGGGATTGTAATGGATGGACGCGATATCGGTACAGTCGTGTTTCCGCAGGCTGAACTGAAAATATTTATGACAGCCGATCCCCTTATCCGGGCGCAGAGAAGACAAATTGAACTGATGGAAAAAGGGGAGCTGGTAGGTCTGGCAGAAATTGCCGATAACCTGAAAATGCGCGACCACATCGACACCCATCGCGCCGAAAGCCCGCTGCGGCAGGCAGATGATGCTGTTTACATTGATAATTCCATGATGACGCTCGACGAGCAGGTAGAGCTGGTCGTGCGCCTCGCCGACGAGCAGATCGGACTCTCGCTGCGCCGTCGAAACGCCAGCAAGGCTTGAAAATGGCTGATTCTGATTACGATTACCTCATTGTTGGCCAGGGACTTGCGGGTACAACTCTTGCATTGCACTTACTTGATCAGGGTAAGAAAGTCCTTGTACTGGGAGATACTGCATTACCTTCTTCCTCAAAAGTCGCCGCGGGGATATTTAACCCTTTGACAGGCAAGAAGCTGGTTAGAACCTGGCTTGCCGACGATCTTTTTCCATACGCCCGGGATTTTTACACAAACCTTGAAAATAGGCTGAGTTGCAAGCTGCTTTATTCCGTCCCGATTTTCCGGCCATTCAGATCCATTGAGGAGCAGAATACGTACTTAGCCCAGACAGCCGACCCGGCAATTGCGCCTTACATTGCAACGGTTCAGGGTGCGGATTTGTCGGAGTATGTGGAATCGCCTTTTGGCGGTCTGGAAGTAACGCAGTCGGGGTGGGTGGATTTGCCTTTGTTGCTGGATAGGAGCAAGGCTTATTTTCAGGAAGTTGGGTGTTACCAGGAGGCTAGCTTTAATGCGGCCGATATTCAGGTTGATACTCTCTTTGTTAGTTGGAATAATCTGACTTTCAATAAGGTAGTTTTTTGTCAGGGTTTTTTTGGAAATGATAATCCTTATTTCAGCTGGCTGCCATTTGCACCTGTAAAGGGGCAGATACTTGATGTAGCAACCGATGTTGCATTGCCGGATTATATTGTAAACCAGGGAATATTCATGCTGCCAACAGGTGAGAATGTGATGCGGGTAGGAGCGACTTACTCCTGGGACCCGCTCGATTGGGAACCTACTGCGGCCGCAGAAAACGAGCTGAAAGAAAAGCTGGATGCATTGATCAAAATACCTTACCGCATTCAATCTGCTGCTGCTGGTGTTCGGCCTTCCGTGAAGGACCGGCGGCCGCTGGTCGGCATTCATCCGGAGTATGGTAACGTTTGTATTTTCAATGGCTTAGGTACCAAAGGAGTAACACTTGCGCCTTTTTTCGCAAATCAGCTCACCGGGCACCTTGAAAACGGCAAAGAATTGAATCCCTTAGTTAATATTAAAAGGTATTTTTCGTTATATTTCCGTTGAAGACAGCCCAAGTATTATGAGCATTAGAAATATATACAAACTAACTTTCTCGGTCGGATTAATAGCGGTTTTAGGAGTATTTACGCAAACACACGCGCAGCGCTATCCTTCTCAGGAAACTTTCGGAAAGAACAGGGTTCAGTTCAAGAAGTTCAACTGGAAGATTTTCAAAACCACCAATTTCGAAATTTACCACTACCAGGGCGGCACCAATCTCGCCCGCCTTACGGCCCAGTATGCTGAAAGTGAGTTTGATAAAATCACGGACATACTTGGCTGGACTCCCTACAACCGCGTTAAAATCTTCCTTTACAACTCGCCTGCCGAGCTCGAACAGAGTAATATGGGCTTGTCTACACTCGACAACCTGAACGAGCAGAAGCTGGACCTTTCGCAGTCGCGGGTAGAAGTTGCTTACACGGGTGATCAGGTAGGTTTCCGCAAGAAACTGGTGAAAGATATCAGCTTGCTGTTTGTGTATGATATGCTTTACGGCGGCAATATGAAAGAGGCGCTGCAAAGCTCGCTTTTGCTGACGCTCCCTGAATGGTTTATGTCGGGTACTGCTGCTTACATTGCCGACGGCTGGTCTCCCGAGCTAAACGATTACATGCGGGATTTCTTCAAAAACAGGAATGTAAGAAAGCCGACTTTGATGACCGGAAACGATGCAACACTGATCGGTCAGTCTATCTGGAATTACATTGCCGAGCGTTACGGGAAAGATAAAATTTCGGATATCCTTAACCTGACGCGCATTATCCGTACGGAACAGACAAGTATTACGAGTACTTTGGGCGTACCATCTTACAACCGCTTCCTACGCGACTGGCGCGCCTACTACCTCAATCAGAATAAAAACGCAGAACAGTTTTACGCAGAGCCAAGTCCATCCTGGAAGTACAAGCTCAATGAATTCAATGTTTCGGATGCAACTGCTGTTATCAAAATTTCGCCTGACAAAAAATTCACTGCTGTCAGTGAGATCAAAAATGGCAGGTACCGCGTGTATCTGTTTGATAGTGAAACGCGCTCAAAGAAGATTATCCGTCAGGGAAAACTGGATCTGATCGGTGGAAGAGCTAAAACGCAGCCGCCGCTTCTGGCGTGGTTCAGGAACAATCAGCTGGCTGTTCTTGCCTCTGAAAATGAGCGTAAGAACCTGTACGTGTATGAAAACCTGGGCACTAAAAAAGTGAAGATCAAGCTGAGAAGAAACATCAGAGGCCTGGATCAGATCATGGATATGGACATTTCCCAGGATGGTACCATGCTGGCTGTTAGTGCAGATAAGGGTGGACAAAACGATCTATTCCTGATCAGCGTGGCGCGTGCTTCGCCGCTCGCATTGACCAATGACCTTTATGATGATCTCTCGCCACGGTTTATCCAGGGCTCTTCACGTAAAGTGGTATTTTCATCAAACCGCCCGGTTGATTCGGTAGGAACTGCTGATAAAGGAAGCTACAAATCGATCTCGACTTCCTACACCATCTTCGAGCACGACGGTACACCCAAGTCGGCCAATATGGTGAAGCTGGTGCAGGGCGACGGGAAATCGAAGTTAATGCCCGTATATGCTGACGCAAATGACCTGGTTTACCTGTCAAATGGAAAAGGGGTTAACAATCTTTTCAAATACAACAGAGCATCGTCTTCCATTTCGCAGCTAACT
Source organism: Dyadobacter sp. HNCC25DJ183 (assembly GCF_056895175.1). Taxonomy (NCBI): domain Bacteria; kingdom Pseudomonadati; phylum Bacteroidota; class Cytophagia; order Cytophagales; family Spirosomataceae; genus Dyadobacter; species Dyadobacter sp. HNCC25DJ183. The sequence continues at coordinate 93,408 of NZ_JBXHAP010000004.1, read as the reverse complement.
AACCATATTCAGAATATCCGCAATGCAGATATCAATTTGAAATCGGGAGGTGCATTGGCTTACACCTATCTGAACGACGGGTATTACGTAGCTGCTTACAAGAATGCATTTGATCTTAATAACACAATTAACACCCCCGCACTCACGGGCTCTGCCGGACAAGTTAGTGCGGCGAATGCAGGCGCAAAGGCAGATTCTGTAAAGGCAGCCGCACAACAGGCGACCCAGGCGCCGAAGCTTGCATTGAAAGAAGGAGAGGTTGATACGGACAATTATGAGTTTGACGAAGATGTTTTAAAAGCATTTGAGTCAAAACGAAACAGAGGTACGTTCCCGACAACGCCGAGCGCACTTACGCGGACGAGAGCCACGCGTGAGAATATTGCTATCAAAGGTCCGACTTCCTACAAAGGATTGTTCATCACCAACGATGCCAATTCTGACTGGCGCATTGATCCGATCCGTGGTTTTGGATTTGCACAATCCATTTCAATGAATGATCTGCTCGAAAATCATGTGATCAAAGCAGGGTTATTCATTTCCTCAAATTTCAGGAATAGTGATTTGTTTGCTGAATACTCCAACAATACTTACCGCATTGATTTCGGTGTCAGATTTGACAGGAAAAACCTTTATATCGATACCGAAGGCGCGCCACAGAAATACCGTTTCAACCAGCTGATGTTTACAGCTTCGTACCCATTCTCCACGACGAGCCGCTTCTCTGTCTCGCCTATGTATACTTCGACCCGCATGATCGATGTGTATATTCTGCCAAATCCGGATCTCGCATCGAGTTACGGGGGATTGCGCAGCGAGTATGTGTTCGATAATACGCGGGTGAACGGGATGAACATGATGGAGGGAACGCGTTTCAAGGTGCGTTATGACATGCACCAGGGACTTACCAATGGAAACGAGAGCTTCAACAGGGTAAGTCTGGATTTCAGGCATTATCAGAAATTGCACCGTGACCTGATCCTGGCAGTAAGAGCAGCGGCGAGCCACTCTGGCGGTCGCGCACCTAAGCAGAATATATTAGGCGGAATGGAAAACTGGATCGGGAATAAGAAAGAAACCCGGACTGGTGATAACCCATTGAATTTCCAAAAGGATAACAGAGATATCTTCTTTGCAGACTTCGCTACCAACCTGCGCGGCTTCAATTTGAACCGTCTCTCGGGAACCAGCTACATGCTTGTCAATGCAGAATTGCGCATTCCTCTGGTGAAATATCTCTATCGCGGAGCAATCACATCCAGCTTCCTGAGGAACTTCCAGATCGTCGGTTTCGGGGATATCGGAACGGCCTGGACCGGAAAAGGGCCGTTTAGTGAAAATAACAGCTTGAACACGCAAATCATAGGTACGGAAGATGATCCTTTCCGGGCAACAGTTACCAATTACAAAAATCCTTACTTAATGGGGTACGGAATGGGCGTCAGAACAACCTTGTTCGGCTTTTATGCCAAGTTTGACTATGCCTGGGGTGTTGACAACGGCTATACCGGAAAGGCAGTACCTTATGTAACACTGGGTTATGATTTTTAAGAAAAATTTCAAGTATAAAGTCTGATTACAAACGTTATTAAGATGGCAGGAGAGCGACTCTTCTGCCATTTTTAGTATCTGAGAAGCATTAATTACAAAAAGCCGTCAACATGAACACACATTACGGAATGAAGAAAATGATTTTATCTGCCCTGCTCGCGGCGGGAATATATCAGTCTGCATCTGCGCAGAGAGAAGTACTTTATGAGCAGTACCTGCAAAATCCAATGTCGGTGAACCCTGGATTTACAGGTGTCCGTGAAGACTTCAATATGACTGCCATGTTCCGGAGGAAGTGGTTTAATATCCGCAATTCGCCATCCAGTCAGACCTTTGCGGCTGACGGTACGATAGCAAACGGGAAATTCGGGATAGGTTTTCAGGCATTGAATGACCAGACCAGCTATTTTACCACGACCGGATTTACGGGATCCTTTGCTTATCACCTTGGAGTTTCGGATAACTGGAAACTTGGATTAGGCGCTCAGGGTGGCATTAATGTATTGCCGGTAATGGATCAAAGTGGTTACGGCGGCAACAACAGAGCCGTGGGTTCGTTTGGAATAGGGGCGTGGCTGCGTTCAGACAAGCTGTATTTCGGTATTTCTAAACCGGAGTTGCTGGAAGGGAATTTTGGAAATCAGCCGCTGGCTGCGGTATACCGGCGGCCATTGTATATCACGGCGGGAGGCAGCTACGAACTAGGTGACGAACTGATGCTATTGCCTCATGTTTTGTTTGTCCAGGAGAAAGACCGGAAGCTCAGGTTCGATTTTGGTACACGGTTGTGGGTAAGTGAAAAAGTAGGGATAGGCGCCTCTTACCGGACCGGCGGAGGATATACGGCGTTCTCTTCGAAAGTAGATTATCTCCAATTATCGGCCGAAGTACAGGTGGGCAGAAATGTGCGGCTGGGGTATTTTTACAGTACCCGTACAGCAGAGCAGATTTATGCTTCCTACACGGGTCCAAAGGGGATTCACGAACTTATGCTGAAATTCGTTCCGAATCCCAAAGGATTTCATAAGTATTAAAAATAACGCAGTAGAAATGTTTTTCAACCCAGTTAAAAGGAGATTTTATTCGTAATCTTTACATAAGTCTCGTACCTTTGTGCCATAAATGAAATAATCACTTTTGTGATGGATAAATACACTTACATAGCAAATTCCGACGCCGCTTACATAGAGGAATTGTACAATTCCTACAAGCAAGACGCCACCTCAGTTGATGAAGGATGGCAGAAGTTTTTCGAAGGATTCGACTTCTATCAAAAATATCCCGTCAATGGTAACGGGCACACAAACGGGGCAGCCGCCGGTAAGGAAGCTGCCACAGTCGGGAAGTCAGATCCCGGCCGTATCCGCAAAGAAATGGAGGTTGTCCATTTGATCCGCGGATACCGTTCACGTGGCCACTTAATGGCGACCACAAACCCTATTCAGAAGAGAAAAGACCGTCGTCCACAACTTGATATCTCCGATTTCAACCTCGGTCTGGAAGATCTGGACACCGTTTTTGAAGCCGGAGTTGAAGTTTTTGGCCGGCCTGCATCTTTAAGAGAAATTGTAGAATCGCTCAAAACGATCTATACAAGAAACATCGGTTTCGAATATCTCTACATTCGTGACCGGGAGCAAAAGAGCTGGCTCCGCAAAAAAATCGAGAAAGAAGCATTGAATATGGATTTCTCAATAGATGAGAAAAAGCATATTCTCTCGAAGCTGAACGAAGCCGTTGTTTTTGAAAACTTCCTTCATACCAAATATCTGGGACAGAAGCGTTTTTCACTGGAAGGTGGAGAAACGACCATTCCTGCTCTGGACGCGATGATCAACAAAGCCGCCGAAATGGGTGTTGTGGAAGTGATGATCGGAATGGCGCACCGCGGTCGTTTGAACGTGCTTGCCAACGTTATGCAAAAGACTTACGGACAGATTTTTAACGAGTTCGAGGGTAATTTGCCGGATCAGGTTTGGGGAGATGGTGATGTGAAATACCACATGGGTTTCGCAAGCCAGATCACCACCAAAGACGGCCACAAAGTACACATGAAGCTGGCACCTAACCCTTCCCACCTGGAAGCGGTTAACCCGGTCGTGGAAGGTTATATCCGCGCCCGCGCTGACGGAATGTACGACAGCGACTACGATCGCGTGCTGCCTGTGCTGATCCACGGGGATGCAGCTGTCGCAGGTCAGGGTATCGTTTACGAGGTAACCCAGATGTCGGCACTGAATGGCTATTACACAGGAGGTACCATTCACTTCGTGATCAACAACCAGGTTGGTTTTACTACTGACTTTATTGACGCAAGATCCAGTATCTATTGTACGGACATCGCCAAAATCGTGGACGCTCCCGTGTTGCACGTGAACGGGGATGATCCTGAGGCGGTCGTGTTCTGTATGCGCCTGGCTGTGGAATATCGCCAGAAGTTCAATAAGGATATCTTCATCGATATGGTTTGCTATCGTCGTCACGGACACAACGAGGCAGACGAACCGAAGTTTACACAACCGGTCTTATACAAATCGATCGAAACGCACCAGAACCCAAGAGAGATTTATCAGAAAACACTTGCGGATCGTGGGGATGTAGACGCGCAGCTGGCTGCCAATATGGACAAAGAGTTCAAGCAGCTGTTGCAGGAGCGTTTGGATATGGTGAAGCAAAAAGCATTGCCTTATACTTTGCCAAAGCTGGAACAGGAGTGGCATACATTGCGTAAGTCTAAACCGGAAGATTTTGAAAAATCTCCTGAAACAGGCGTGCCGCTTGATATTCTTGAAAAAATCGGAAAGGCGCTGATCTCAACGCCTGAGAATTTTAACAGACTGAAACAGATTGACAAGCTGCTCAAAGACCGTGAGCAGATGATTTTTGATAAAAAAGAAGTGAACTGGGCTACTGCCGAATTGCTTGCTTACGGTTCTATCCTTACAGAAGGAAATATCGTAAGGTTGAGCGGGCAGGATGTGCAGCGCGGTACTTTCTCACACCGTCATGCAGTGCTTCGCGATGTGGAAACCAATGCAGCTTACAACAGTTTGCAGCATATCCAGGAAGGGCAGGGTCAGTTTATGATCTATAACTCGCTGCTTTCAGAATATGGCGTACTTGGATTTGAGTTCGGTTATTCAATGGCCAACCCGAATGCACTTGTTATCTGGGAAGCGCAGTTTGGTGACTTTGCTAATGGCACACAGGTGATCATCGACCAGTTTGTGACGTCAAGCGAAACCAAATGGGATCGTTGGACAGGTCTGGTGATGTTGTTACCCCACGGTTATGAGGGACAAGGACCGGAACACTCGAATGCACGTCCGGAGAGATACTTACAACTTTCGGCTAACTACAATATTATAGTAGCCAATGTGACAACACCGGCTAACTTCTTCCATTTGCTGCGCCGTCAGTTGAAATTCCCATTCAGGAAGCCGCTGATCGTTATGTCGCCAAAATCAATGCTGCGTCACCCACTTTGTGTTTCTCCGATTGACAGTCTTGTTAGCGGTTCATTCCAGGAGACGATCGGTGACACTTATGCTGATCCGAAAAAAGTGAAGAAAGTGCTTCTGTGTACTGGAAAGCTGTATTATGAACTTTACGAAAAACAGCAGGCAGAGAAGAGGGACGATGTAGCGATTATTCGTCTTGAACAAATGCATCCGTTCCCGCAAACACAGATCGACGCGCATTTGAACCAGTATCCTGATGCAAAAGTATATTGGGTACAGGAAGAACCTTTCAATATGGGTGGCTGGACATTTATGCTGCGTATGTACAAGGGCGCGAAACCGTTGCAGGTAATCGCCCGCGAGTCAAGCGCATCGCCATCTACCGGTTTTGCCAAGATCCACGCGAAAGAGCAGGCGGAAATTATCAGAAGAGCTTTTGAATGATTGTTCCTATAAATTAAGACTTAATTCGACAACAAGATTGCAGATAAAATGGCTGAAATTGAAATAAAAGTACCGCCCGTTGGCGAGTCTATTACCGAGGTTACGATAGGAAATTGGTTCAAAAATGATGGGGACTTTGTGAAAATGGATGAGGTCATTTGTGGACTAGACTCAGATAAAGCAACTTTTGAGCTAACCGCAGAGGCAGAAGGTACCTTGCATATCAAAGCGCAGGAAGGGGATACACTCAACATCGGAGACCTGATCGCGACGATTGATTCCGCGGCAAATGGCGCTTCACAAGCACCTGCTGCTAAACCGGAAGCCGCGGCGTCTGCGCCGGAAGAGCCAGCGGCCGAAAAAATGGAAGACAAGGCAGCTGAACCTGCTGCCGTTGCAGCAGCGCCTGCAACAAACGGTGCTTCAAAAATGTACGAAATGAAAGTGCCGACAGTAGGAGAGTCTATCACTGAGGTTACCATTGCTTCTTGGAGTAAAAAAGATGGTGACCACGTTGAACTGGACGAAATTCTTTGCGAACTGGAATCGGACAAAGCTACATTCGAGTTACCGGCCGAAGCTGCCGGAACACTCAGGATCGTTGGTCAGGAAGGAGATACACTGGCCATCGGTGCAGTGATTTGCACGATCGAACAAGGTGCCGGCGCTCCTGCTCAGGCGCAGCAGCAATCTGCACCTGCACAGACCAGCGCACCTGCTGAAAAAGGATACAGCGAAAAACATGCATCGCCGGTAGCAGCCAAAATACTCGCTGAAAAAGGCATTGATCCAAAGGACGTAAACGGATCAGGTTCAGGCGGCAGGATCATGAAAGATGATGCATTGAAAGCGGGCAAGCCTGCTTCGGCCCCTCAGGCTGCCAGTGCATCTGCTTCAAAACCAGCCTCTGCTCCTGTGGCAGCAGCTCCTGCCGGAGCGCGTTCGCAGCGTCGCGAAAAAATGTCTTCGCTTCGCAAGACCATCGCACGCCGCCTGGTAGCAGTGAAGAACGACACCGCTATGCTTACCACTTTCAACGAAGTGGATATGAAGCCGGTAATGGATCTGCGGAACAAGTTCAAAGATAAGTTTAAGGAGAAGCACGAAGTTGGACTAGGCTTTATGTCGTTCTTCGTGAAAGCGGTAACTGTTGCATTGAAGGATTTTCCTGTTGTTAATGCTTCTATTGACGGTGACGAGCTGGTATATAATGACTTTGCTGACATTTCAGTAGCGGTATCTACGCCACGCGGATTGGTAGTACCTGTGATCCGCAATGCGGAAACGCTCTCTTTCGCAGCGATTGAGAAGGAAATCGTTCGCCTGGCAGTACGTGCCCGCGATGGTAAACTGGGAATGGACGAGATGTCAGGTGGAACGTTCACGATCACAAATGGTGGAACGTTCGGTTCAATGATGTCGACACCGATCATCAACGCGCCTCAATCTGCTATCCTCGGAATGCACAACATTGTTGAGCGTGCCGTAGTAGTGGATGGACAAATTGTAGTTCGCCCGATTATGTATGTTGCACTTTCATACGATCACCGTACGATTGACGGAAAAGATTCTGTGAGCTTCCTGGTGAGAGTAAAACAGCTTTTGGAAGACCCAATGCGTTTGTTGCTGGATATGTAGTTGCCAGCAATAACGAATATTAGAATGCCCGGCTTTTGGAACTGATCCAAAAGGTCGGGCATTTTTATTTATCTTGTTATCAAAAACCATGTATATGATAACAAAGCTACTCCTCTTGGTGTCAATGCTTTTACTCGTGCAGTTGAGCGTGTTTGCCCAGGGGGAATATCCTAAGATCAATCGTTTGCTCGGGAAATATAAAGCAGAAAAGAAGTTTTTGAACACGGAGCAGGTAGGTTATTGGCTTGGAATTGCAGACCCTGTCGCGCATCAGAATTTTGTAAGTGGTCAAAGGACTATCAGAAAAGGAGGCATCGTTGCAGTTACTGGTGGGAGTATTGCCCTTGTAGGTGCAGCAATTGCATCGGTAGAAGGAATGGGCACGCTGATTACATTGGGCGCGCACGAAGCATCTCTGACCGGACCTATCATTCTGCTGACAGGCAGTGCAATCGCTGTTCCCGGATTTGTGGTGATGATAGTCGGGAAGAGTAAGAAAAACAGGGCTGTGCAACAGTATAACGAAACGATTAGCCAGCGCAAAACCAGCGCCTACTTTTATCAAAACCTTTCACCGGGCCGCATTGCGATAGGTTTGAGATTTTAGTGTTACTTCAATTTTTCATTCGCCTTGTGCCGGTCTTTGTCCCGCTCGGTTTTCTTGGCGATATTCTTTTCCAAAGCTTCCGTCAGATTGATGCCTGTTTGATTGGCAATGCAAATCAGGACCCAAAGTACATCGGCCATTTCATCGCCGAGGTCTTTTCCCAAATCGCTTTTCTTAAAAGACTGATCGCCATAGGTACGCGCCATAATCCGCGCCATTTCACCTACTTCCTCAGTCAGAATTGTCATATTGGTCAATTCCGAAAAATAACGGACCCCGTAAGTTTTGATCCACTTATCGACATCGTCCTGGGCTTGTTGAATGGTCATGTTTTCAATTTTGAATGATTGATTTTTTGGAGGAAAGGGAGGACGGAGGATGGAGGATGGAGGAAGTAAAATGTGCTACTAATAAACTTATAAACTCATATACTCATAAACTCTAAACTCATAAACTCCCTTTCCTCCCTTTCCTCCCTTTCCTCCTTCCTCCCTTTCCTCCTCAATTCTTATTCTTAGAATCAATAACAATCGTCACCGGGCCGTCGTTTAGCAGGTCTACTTTCATATCTGCTCCGAATTGGCCGGTTTGGATTGGTTTACCGGTTTCTGCTTCCAGGAACCGGATCATCTTTTCGTACAATGGAATTGCGATATCTGGCTTCGCAGCTTCGATAAATGAGGGGCGGTTGCCTTTTTTGGTACTTGCGTGCAGCGTAAATTGACTGATCAGCAGAATATCTCCTCCCACAGCTTGTAAATCAAGGTTCATTTTACCTTCTGCATCGTTGAAAACGCGTAGTCCCACAATCTTTTTACCCAACCACTGAATATCTTCATCAGTATCCAGGTGAGTAACTCCAAGTAAAACAAGGAAGCCCGTTCTGATCTCTCCATTTACTTTCCCGTCAATCGTAACGGAAGCGCGGCTCACCCGCTGTATCACTGCAATCATAAATGCATGCTCTGATTAGATTCCAAAAATAAGCCGGATAACGCTCGATTTGCGTGTTCAATCTTAAAAATACGGGAAACTCGGTGAGCAGTTGTAAATTGTATCCGCAATCGCAGGATAATACGACCTGCAACTATACCCGATGAAAGAAGAGAGAATTTCAGTTTTCGATATTTTTAAAATTGGTATCGGACCGTCCAGTTCACACACGCTTGGTCCGTGGCGTGCAGCGCAGCAGTTCCTGGATGTTGTGAAATCCCGTGGCAAGCTCGATCAGGTGCGCGCCGTTTACGTGCATTTGTACGGATCTTTGGCAAAAACCGGAAAAGGTCACGGTACCGACATTGCAGTGATTCTCGGCCTGAGCGGCTATGATCCGGTTTCCATTGAAACCCGCGCGATTGATAAGATCCTCGCTGACATTGCAACGCAGGAAACTACCTTGCTTCGTGGTGAAATGGAAATCCGCTTTTCCCCCAAAGAGCATGTGGTATTTCACAAAACAGAGTCGCTACCCTTTCACCCAAATGGTGTTACATTCATAGCCGATTGTGTTGATAGCACATTGGAGGAAACTTACTATTCAATCGGTGGTGGATTTGTGATTCAGGAAGGGGAGGACAAAGGAGGGGGCACAACTCCCATAACACTCCCATTCCCGATTGACTATGCATCCGATTTACTGAAATGGCACAATTTGTCAGGCAAGCAGATCTGGGAGATCGTTTTGGAAAATGAAAAAGCGTGGCGCGACGAGGCTGTAATCCGTCAGGATCTGATGCAGATCTGGCGGATCATGCAGGATAGTATTTTTCACGGCTGTCAGGCAGCGGGAGAGTTGCCAGGCGGCTTGCACGTTCGAAGAAGAGCGGCTGCATTAAACCGGAAGTTACTGAGAGAGCAGGATTGTGCAGGCTGTGCAGACTGGATTGAAAAAATCAGAGCTGGCGGGGCCGGATTCAATTATACATTAGACTGGGTAAGTTGCTTCGCACTCGCCGTTAATGAAGAGAATGCATCGTACAGCAGGGTGGTTACCGCGCCTACAAACGGTGCAGCCGGTGTAATTCCGGCTGTGATCCAGTTTTATATTACCTTTTGCGGCGGTACCGAAGAGGATATTTTCAAGTTTCTCCTGACCGCCGGCGAGATCGGAAGTATCTTCAAGAAAGGCGCGACGATTTCTGCTGCAATGGGCGGCTGCCAGGCTGAAATCGGCGTGTCGTCGGCGATGGCCGCGGCCGGATTGGCGCAGGTATCGGGCGGTACTGTTGAACAATGTTTAATGGCTGCGGAAATTGCAATGGAACATCACCTCGGACTAACCTGTGATCCTGTGGGCGGACTGGTGCAAATTCCATGTATTGAACGTAATACAATGGGCGCAATCAAGGCAATCACTGCGTCACAGCTTGCGCTGCAAAGTAATCCTGAAAACGCGAAAGTATCACTTGATAATGTGGTGCACACCATGTGGCAAACGGCATTGGATATGAACCACCGCTACAAGGAAACGTCGGAAGGGGGCTTGGCAGTGAATATCCCGATCAGTCTGAGTGAATGCTGAGGCTATAAGTTCAGCAACAGGTGGGCCAGTCCGAAATACACGCCGTAACCAATCAGATCATTCGCAGTTGTGATAAATGGGCCCGAAGCGACAGCCGGGTTAATCCCGATTTTTTCCAGCAAAATAGGTGTGATCGTTCCCATGAATGATGCGAGAAATACGACGGACATTAAAGCCGTCGAAACCACCATTGCAAGCTGAATATCATTGCCGATCAGCAGATTGAATCCGAAAACAATGGCGCTGATGATGAGCCCGTTGATAAATGCTACTGCGAACATCCGGATCAGACGCTGACCTACGGTCGTGTCCAAACCCGTTTTATCGGCCAGACTTTGCAGGATAATGGAAGAAGTTTGAATGCCCACGTTCCCGCCGGTTGAACCAATAATAGGAATGAATGCAGCCATAGCGGGTATGATTTTCAAATCTCCCTCGAAAAAGCTGATGAATTTGGCGGCGAGAATTCCACCCATCATACCTACCAGCAGCCAGGGCAGGCGAGCTTTGGTTTGCTGCCAGATCGTATCATCCTCCTCCACATCGCCCGTGATACCCGCCATCGCAAGTGTATCCGAACTGGCCAGATCCGTGATCACGTCAATCACGTCATCAATGGTAATGCGGCCCAGGAGTTTGCCCTGCACATTTACAACAGGCAATGCATCGAGGTCATAGCGCTGCATAAGCTCTGCTACTTCGACGGCCGGACGATAGGTTTCTACAAAAATCACATCCTTATCATACAGACTTTCAATGCGCGTATTTTTATGTGCCAGAACGATCTTTTTCAGCGACAGTATCCCGTGCAGCTTGCCGAAATCATCCACTACATATACGGCGTACACTTTTCCAACATCTTCTGCCTGCTTCCTGAGTTCTTCGATGCATTCGTTAACGGTCCAGTTTACGTTGGCTTTCACCAGCTCTTTTTGCATCAAACCACCGGCAACATCTTCATCATAATGCAGCAGGTCAAGGATAAAACGCGCTTGTTCTCTGTCTTCGAGCAATGCAATTACCTCCTCCCGCACGCGGATCGGCTGTTCGTTCAGCAAATCCACAGCGTCGTCGGAATCAAACAAATTGACAAAACGTGATATTTCCTCCGAGGTAAATGCTTTCAGGAATTCCCGCCTTTCACTCGGGTCCATATCCGCGAGAATGGCGGCGCCTGTTTCCCGGTTAAGCTGGCTGATCAGGTATTTGGCACTTTCCGTTTCCAGCTCATATAGCAAGCTCGTAATATCTGCGGCAAATACATTCTCCATCTCCGACCGGATAGCCGCAGCGTCTTCTTTTGCAATTAATTCCTGTATATGGTCAACGTAGAGTTGGGTCAGCTCGAAAGTCATTTTTGAACAGCTTTTGGCGATTGGCTTTTAGCTACCAGTTGTTAGCTTTTAGCTTACAATTTGTGTTTATCGGACAGCCCCATTATGCGGGGAGGTTTTCTGCCAACCTGGTGAGCTCGACAAAATCATGGACGCTGAGTTGTTCCGCTCTTTTGTCCAGTAAAGGATGTTCCGGAAAGATCCCGATCGGCTTCAATGCATTACGCAGCGTCTTCCGTCTTTGGTTAAAGCCCGTTTTAACAACGGTGAAAAACTTCTTCTCGTCACAATCCAGCTTTTGAACACTGTTCCGCCTCAATCTGATGACGCCGGATTGCACTTTTGGCGGAGGGTCAAACGCGCCGGGAGGAACGGATACGAGGTAATCGATATCGTAAAAAGCTTGTAAAAGCACGCTCAAAATGCCATAATCCTTGTTTCCGGGAGGTGAAGCAATGCGCATTGCCACTTCCTTTTGCAGCATGCAGACAATCTCGGGAATATGGTCCCGGATTTCCAATGCGCGGAAAAAGATCTGTGAAGAGATATTATAAGGGAAGTTTCCGATGATCGCGAAAGGCTCATTGAAATAGCTGACGGTATCAAACCTTAAAAAGTCACCGCCGATGATCCTTGCTGCAAGTTCAGGGTAGTGCTTTTCCAGGTAGGTTACTGATTCCCTGTCAATCTCGATAACGGAAGTAGTGAAATCAGTTTTCGGCAAGAGAAACTGGGTAAGTACGCCCATGCCCGGCCCGATCTCGAGAACCTGCTTATAGCTGCCGTGACCCGACAGTCCGTCGACAATGCGTTGCGCAATATTTAAGTCTTTCAGAAAGTGCTGGCCAAGGTGCTTTTTAGCTCTGACTCTCCCGTCATTTGGTTTTTTATAATTCGTTTTCACGAACCAAAATTACGTCTTAATTCGTAGATTTATCGAATAAAGAATTGGAAGGAACCTTAAAAGTGCGTTGATACGGAACCATGGAAATGATATTGTCGCAGGCCGACTGGCATACTATACACGCTACACTTCAGCATTTAAATCTGATCGGAATTACCTTTTCTCCTGACTTTATCATCAGGAATATAAGCGCTCATGCATTGATGAAAACGGGCTGGCAGGAGTCTGACCTGCTGGGCCAGAGCATCTTCGACCGGCTGATCCCGAAAGAGGAGGAATATGAAGTGCGGCAGATGCTTGAAGAAGGTATCCAGGGAAAACGAAAGCTTGAACAACGGGAGATCCCGTTTCTTGCACAAAATGGCGCAGTTCGTACTTTTTCTATTAATTCCGTACTGATCCACCGGGAAGGTGAAGAGATTGAATGCATTACCCTTGTTGGTGACGATATTACAAGGCGCCGCCGGATGGAATCTTCAATCTCCAAATCGAATTCACAGTTGCAGGATCTGGTGGACAATACCAGCGACCTGATCCAGCTGGTTGCGATTGACGGAAAATTCATTTTCGTTAATAAAGCCTGGCGCGAAGTACTGGGCTACGGACTGGATGAAATCGCCTCCATGCGAATGGAAGATATTCTGCACCCGCAGCACAAGGAGCAGGCGCTGGAGCAATTGAAGAAGATTGAGCAAGGTAACCCGAACTCGAATTTCGAGGCGGTTTTTTTAAGCCGGGAAGGGAAAAAAGTATTTGTTTCCGGGAGTGTCAATTGTCGCTATGACAATGGGAAACCTACTGCATTCCGGTGTATCCTCAATGATTTTACTGAGAAAATCAGGGCTGAAAAGGCGCAAAACCTGTATTACAGCATTGCAAACTGGACTGTCACAACCCAGAATCTCGACGATTTTTACCATTGTATCCACGAAGAGCTTGGTAAAATCATTGACGTAAAAAACTTCTTCATTGCACTGTACGATCAGAGCAAAAGCTTCATTTACTTTCCATATTACGTCGATCAGTACTTTCAGGGAAATGTGCGTTTTACGAAGCGGAAGCTGGGAAATGGCGTCACTGAATATGCGATCGCGTCGAACAAACCTCTGTTCTTGTCTGACGGCGACATTGAAAAACTCGCTAAAACCAACAGCTTATATCTCTATGGGGTAACCCCGAAGCAGCTTTTGTGTGTTCCGCTGCGGATAGGCGACCGGGTTACCGGTATCATCGGGGTGAAATCCTATGATGATCCCAATATGTTCGATGCGCGCGACCTTGAACTGCTTGAATTTATCTCCGGCCAGGTGGCGCTTGCCATTGCGAGAAAGCAGAGCGAGGAAGAGCTGAGCAAATATGTAGCCCGCCTGAATGCGATATTCGACAGCAGCTCGCATTTGATCTGGTCGGTGAACAAATCGCTGCAACTGACATCCTTTAACAGAAATTACGCAGACCTGATCCAGAACCAGCTGGGTGTGCGTCCGTCTTTGCAATCGAGTCCTGAGAAGTTCGGGTGGAGAATGGTTGGCAACAGCAATCGCCGCACACTCGAATCTAAGTACAGGCAGGCTTTGCGCGGGGAGGCCCAGTACTTCGAGTTCAAAATAGAGCGAAAGGACGGGAGCAACATGTGGCTTGAATTTTACCTCAATCCGATCCATTATGCCGATGGCGTCATTGAAGAAGTATCCGGTATTGCCCGTGATATTACCCGCCGGAAAGAGGCAGAATTGTCGCTAAGGCACAGTGAGGAGCTTTTCAGGGGTATTTTCGAGAATCTGCAGGACATTTATTGCCGGATTGACCGTCGCGGAGAAATCACGATGATCAGCCAGTCGGTCATGAAAAGGCTGGGGTACCTGCCTGAGGAAGTGATCGGGCACAAGGTAGTTGAATTCTTCCCTGACAAAAAGCGGATCCATTCTGCATTGATCAGGCTGAGGAAAACAAAGAGCCTGCGGAATTTCGAGATCACACTTTACCGGAAAGACGGAACAGAGCGGCAGTTTATGATCAACATGCTCATGTTCTCCAACGAAAAAGGAAAGCCTACCGAAGTGGCGGTACTCGCCCGTGACATTACCGAGCTGAAACGTAATGAGCTGGAACTGCTCAAAGCCAAGGAGCATGCCGAGCGGTCGCTGAAAGTGAAAGAAGGGTTTTTGGCCAATATGAGCCACGAAATTCGTACGCCGATGAATGGTGTGATCGGGATGATAGACCTGCTCGGTGAGACGCCGCTGAATGTAGAGCAGAAAGATTACGTGCTCACGATTAAACGCTCGTCGGAAACGCTGCTCAACATTTTGAATGACATTCTCGACCTTTCCAAGATAGAGGCAGGCAAAATGGAGCTTCACCAGAGTCCGATCTCTGTGGAAGAACTGCTCCTGAAGCTGGTCTCGCTTTTTGGACAAACTGCGAAGAGCAAGAACAATACACTGACTTACCGCATTGCTCCGGAGCTGCCGAAGTTTATCGTAGCAGACCAGACCAGATTGTTGCAGATCCTGTCAAACCTGACTTCGAATGCATTAAAATTCACCGAAAATGGCGCGGTAAATGTCATTCTTACATTGGTGAAAAAGGATGGACTGCGGCATAAGATCAAAGTGGAAGTGCAGGATTCGGGGATCGGGATCAGTGGTACGGACAAGCAGATTTTATTTACCTCATTTACGCAGCTCGATAACTCTTCCCGCAAATCTTTTGGTGGTACCGGCCTGGGGCTCGCCATTTCCAAGCAGCTGTGTGAGCTGATGAACGGGGATATTGGCGTAGAGTCTACATTGGGCGAGGGGAGTACTTTCTGGTTTACATTTGAAACAATGGAAACCACGGGTGCATTGGTAAGTAACCTCACTCCAGTAGAAGAAACGCATATTGAAAATGTCTTTTCAACATACCACCCGAGCATTTTGCTGGTAGATGATAATGCGGTGAACAGGAAAGTCGCGTTTGAAATACTTAAAAAATCGGGCTGTGAAGTGGACTTGGCGGAGAGCGGTTTCAAAGCGATCGAAATTGTGGAGAGCCGGGTGGAAAAGCAGATCCAGCTATATGATATCATTTTCATGGATATCCAGATGCCGGATATGGATGGTGTGCAAACCTCCCAGGAGTTACGGAAAAAGGTAAAGGGGCTGCCGCCCATAGTGGCGATGACAGCTTATTCCATGAAGGAAGACCGCGACCGGTTTATCAGTCAGGGAATGGACGATTACATTGCCAAGCCCATCCGCGCCCAGACTTTGATCCAGAAGGTGAAGGAGCTCATAGGCAGTAAAACGGTTCAGCAAGCGTCCGCCATCACTGCGCCCGCACCAGCGGAGCCCGAGCTGCCGGTACTTGATAAAGAGATTATCGATCAGCTGAATGGAATAGGCGGTGCTGATCTGGTTTGGTCCGTGTTTGAGGATTTTGTTACCGAATCCAACGAGCTTGTAGACGGTGCATTGATCGCCTATGAAGCTGGCGATATACCAACTGTAAAAAGCAATTTACATACATTGAAAGGGAGTGGCGGCACGGTGGGCGTGGCTCAGGTGGCCGAGATCGCGAGAGATGCGGAATGGAGACTGAAATCTGATGATACCAGTACTTTGGCGGAAGCATTGCCACAGCTGAAAGCAGCCTACGACGTATTTCTCAGCAAATATGAAGGTTTATTAAAAGAGTGGTTGAAATAAATGCGCATTTCCATCGAGCGAAACGGTGGTTTGATCTATAAATTTGCGCAGATCTGTCGATTGTAAAGGTTTCCCGGTAAATGCAGTTAAACTTTCAGGAGAAGTCTGGCTCTAACCTCCGAGAAACCTTTATAGAAACCATGAACAGATTCAGCTACCTCATCCTCCTTGCCCTGGGTTTATTGACTACCTCATTTTCGCAGGCGCAAAATGCCCAGATCAAAGGCACCGTCATTGATAGCGTGAGCCGCTCAGCGGTGGTGGGCGCTTATGTGGCCGTGAGCCGCAATGTGCCCGACGCCAAGCCGGAGTATGTTACTACCGATGTAAACGGACAGTTTGCATTTACGGGTCTTGCCAAAGAAAATACCTATCTGGTCAAGGTAACTTATCTCAGCTATAAAGATTTTTCCAAAACCATTACGCTCTCCACTGATGTTCAGGATCTTGGAATGATCCAGCTTACCGAGGCAGTCGCCAACCTGAAAGAGGTAAAGGTGGTTGGCCAGGTGACCGCAATGGAGCAAAAGGGAGATACTACGCAGTTTAATGCAGCCGCATTCAAAACCAATCCTGATGCTACTACCGAAGATCTGATACAGAAGATGCCCGGCATTACGGTCGCCAATGGAACAGTAACAGCGCACGGTGAAACCGTGAACCGTGTATTGGTTGATGGAAAACCCTTTTTCGGAGACGATGCTGCGTTGACACTGAAATCCCTTCCGGCAGAAATTGTTGATAAAATCGAGGTTTTTGATAAGCTGAGCGACCAGGCGCAGTTCACGGGCTTTGACGATGGAAATGCACAGAAGACGATCAATATCGTGACCAAAGCGGACCGCAAAATGGGACAATTCGGGAAACTTTTCGGTGGCTACGGACTGGATAACCGGTATCAGGCCGGCGGCAATGTGAGTTTTTTCAAAGGCGACCAACGCATTTCTGTCATCGGGCTGAGCAATAATATCAATATGCAGAATTTTGCGAGCCAGGATCTTTTGGGTGTAACCGGAGGTGGTGGCGGTGGCGGAAGAGGCGGCGGGGGATCATCGGGTAACTTCCTGGTCGGTAACCAGAGCGGGATCACGGGCACTAACTCTTTCGGACTTAATTATTCAAACAAAATTGGTAAGAAAGTCGATGTTTCAGGAAGCTATTTTTTCAACCGGACCAGCAATGTGAACGATCAGACTACCTCGCAGCAATACCTGCTTGCCGAGTCGGACAGTAACCAGATTTATAATGAGGCGAGCCGGACTTCCAGTACCAATGCAAATCACCGCCTTAACATGCGCGTGGAATACAATATCAACCCAAAAAACTCGCTGATCCTTACACCTCGTCTCAGTTTTCAGGATAACAGCTCCGGGAGTATGCGGACTGGACTTACTACGGTAGCAGGCAGCCCGGTGAACAGCCAGGACAACAGCCAGACCAACAAAAACGCGGGCTATAATTTTTCCAATGACCTGCTGTTCCGTCACAGCTTTGACAAGAAAGGCCGGACTGTGAGCGTGAATGTAAATACGCAGCTGAATGACCGCAATGGAACGCGGTACCTTTATTCACGCAATTTATATTATGATGGTTTCATGCTGCCCGACATAGCAGTACGCGGCGACACGATCGATCAGGTGAGCTACACCAATTCTGACGGGCTTACATTGGGTGGTAACGTGATTTATACGGAGCCAATCAGCAAGAATGCGCAATTGCAGATGAATTATGGGCTGACTGTCAGCAACAGCAATTCCAGTCGCGAGACTTATAATATGAGTTTTGATGAAAACACCTACACGGACCTGGACACGCTGCTTACCAATAATTTTGATAACAGATATACTACCAACCGCGCCGGGCTGGGCTATCGCTATCGTAAAAACAGCTGGTCGGCGAACTTTGGACTCGATTTTCAGAATACCGGATTGTACAGCCAGCAACTCGCGCCAACCAACAACAAGGTAGATCAGTCTTTCACGAATTTTCTGCCCAATTTTATGCTGAGCTACCGGTCAAAATCAGGTACGCAGTTCCGGACTTTTTTCCGCAGCTCCACAAGTCAGCCTTCGATTTCCCAACTGCAAAATGTGGTAGATAACAGCAACCCACTGTCACTTACTGCGGGTAATCCGAACCTGAAACAAGAGTACCGTAATACGTTCAACATCCGCTATTCACTGGCCGGTGCTGAGCGACCTTACAGCCTGAATGCAATGGTGTTTCTGACACAAACCAACAATGCGATCGTGAACTCAACGATTATCGCACAGGAACCGACCACATTGCCCAGCGGCGTTGTGCTCGAACGCGGCGCAAGACTTACCTCTCCAATCAATGTGGATGGTAGCTGGAATGCGCGTACTTTCCTGGCATACGGAAAACCGGTAGCGCCTTTGAAACTGAATGTGAACCTGACAACCGGCTTTAACTACGTAAGATCGCCGGGTATGATCAATAATGTACCTAACTTCTCAAATACCTACGCGATTTCACAAGGTCTGGTACTGAGCAGTAATGTAAGTGAGAAGCTGGATTTCACCGCTTCGTACTCAGGCAACTACAATGTGGTCAGAAATACGATCCAGCCTAACCTGAACAATAACTACTATACGCAGAGCATTACCGGTCGCGTCAACTGGATTTTTGGAAAAGGTTTTGTGATCCAAAGTGATCTCAGCAGTCAGTCTTACCGCGGCCTGGGTGCAGGGTTCAACCAGAACTTTACATTATGGAATGCGAGTGTTGGCAAGAAATTCCTGAAAAACAATGCAGGCGAGCTGAAACTGACTGTGTTTGATATTTTAAACCAAAACAACAGCATCAGCCGTACTACTACTGAAACTTACATTCAGGACGTGAGCAACAGAGTTTTGACACAGTACGCGATGCTTACATTCACCTACACATTGAAGAATTTCGGCAAAGCCCCGGCAAGCAATAACTCACGCAGACGGGATTTTGACAGCGAAGGAGGCGGCTTCCGAAGAGGCGAAGGCAGAGGCCCAGGTGGGTTTTGATAGATCAGTAATTCTTGTCACCATAAAAAAAAATCCCGGCTCAGATCAATGGGCCGGGATTCCTGTATTTATAGGCTTCTATTTTTTGCTTGGAAAAGGAATAATCAGCTTTTCACCGCGTTCTGAGAAGTCCTTTGATTTGCCATTCGCTTTCATGATCGCTTCTTTGCTTACGCCGTATTTGTTGGCGACTACACGCAAAACGTCACCAGGACCTACCGTGTGAACCGCCTTAACCTGTACTTTTAGCTTGGTTACACCTGATTTAACATCAGATACATCGCTGTTCAGTCCCTGCAATGTTTCGGTTTTCAGGTTATATCTCGACGCGATACTTGAAAAAGTTTCTCCGCCCTGCACGGAATGCGTGATTGTTTCTCCACCAATTGAACCTGCGGAAATAGCTGGTTTTGGCTTTTCTGGTTCCGCTGTGACCGGTGCGGGTTCTGTCCTGGTTTTAGAGTTGCTACCTGATTCTTCAACTGACCCGGTTTCGGCAAGAGGCTCGTCGGTAATCGGCTCAGCTGCTGATTCTTCCAATGTTGAATCAACTACCACGGACGTGAGCTCCTCAGAATTGGAAGAGCTATCAGAGATATATTCATAGCCGACATAAAGCATGGCTAATACCAAAAGCACCAATACCAGCAGCGTAACGATGGGTAAATTTGACTTTTCGGTAGGACGGATATTTCTTTTTTTAGCGAATTCGTCTTCCATAACTTAGCCGTAAATCAGGTTTTTAGTGGAGTTAATATTTCACGAAAATAATAAACGCGTACTAGTTTGCAAGTTGCTTTCTTAATTCCTCGTTCATGGCCGAAACTTTGTCTTTCAGGCTTTCTTTGAATGCGTCGAGGCGTTTTCCGGTTGCTTCGTCGCTCGCGCCGATGATCTGCGCGGCGAGTATCCCGGCATTTCTGGCACCATCCAATGCAACTGTTGCAACAGGTACTCCGGCTGGCATTTGCAGAATTGACAGTACCGAATCCCAGCCGTCGATAGAGTTGCTTGATAATACAGGTACCCCGATTACCGGCAGGGAAGTGAGCGAAGCGACCATTCCAGGCAAGTGGGCGGCGCCGCCTGCTCCGGCTATAATCACCTTTAAACCGCGTGATCTGGCAGTGGAAGCATATTCCAGCATGCGCTCGGGAGTGCGGTGCGCGGATACAATTTCCATTTCAAACGGAATACCCAACTCAGTCAGCGCGTCTGCTGCAAGCTGCATTACTTTTCCGTCCGAGAGGCTTCCCATTATAATACCTACCATTTCAATTATTGCGTTGATTTTGTACTGATAACCCTGATATTGTTCTTAACAAATTCTACTTTCTCTCTCAAAGCGGTAAGATCGCTGTCCATAATGGTGATATGTCCCATTTTACGGAAAGGTTTGGTAATGTTTTTCCAGTATAAAAATGGGAAAACCTCATCTTTCGCCAGGAGTTTCTCCATTCCCTCGTAAACCGCCGGACCTTCAAACCCGTCTTCCCCAAGCAAATTCACCATCGCCGACGGACCATAAGCCTGTGTGCTGCCCAGCGGCAAGCCCAGGATTGCACGCCAGTGCTGCTCATATTGGGAAGTCGCATTGGCGCGGATCGTGTGGTGCCCGCTGTTGTGCGGCCGGGGCGCTACTTCATTGATCAGTACCTCGCCTTCTTTTGTGAGGAAAAGTTCTACCGCCAGCAGACCTACTATCTGAAAAGCTTCCGCAGTTTTCTTCGCAATCTCCTGTGCTTTGTTATTGATCTCTTCCGGGATTTCTGCTGGCGCAAAAAGGTACTCAACCAGATTGAGCTCCGGATGAAAAACCATTTCGACAGTCGGGAATGTAGCTGTTTCTCCCTGCGCATTGCGCGCTACCAGCACCGCCAGCTCTTTTTCAAAATCGACTGCTTTTTCGAGCAGGCCGGGTTTGTCAAATGCTTTGGATAGATCCTGTTCGGAAGTGAGCCGCTGCACGCCGCGCCCGTCATAACCGTCTTTGCCCAGCTTGTGAAAAGCAGGCAGGAACGATATGTAGTTATGTACGTCCTGTTGATTTTCGGTTAAAATGAATTCGGCTGTGGGCAGGTTATGGTCGAGGTAAAACTGCTTTTGAACGCGTTTATCCTGTATCTGGCGGATTACGGAAGGTTGCGGGTAAACTTTCTTGCCTTCCTTTTCAAGAGCCTCCAGTGCCTCGACATTTACCTTTTCGATTTCAATCGTGATAATGTCAAGGTTTTTGCCAAACTCATAAACTGTATTGTAGTCCTGTAAAGATCCTTGCTGAAAGTGAGGGGCAATTTTGCGGCAGGGCGCTTCTGCATCCGGATCCAGCACGTGGATATCCAGGTTCCAGTCCACGGCAGCTTGCAAAAGCATTAAACCCAACTGGCCGCCTCCAAGAATTCCAATTCGGTATGAAAGCATTTACGAATCAAATTTGATGGTCGCAAAATTGGCTTAAAAACCGCTAACATAAAACTGAATTGGCATCTTTTGACGAAAATTTGACAAATTTTCGGAAGGTGACTTACTCATTTCAGAAGCCTGATCAATGCGATTTCGACGAAGAGAAAGAACAGCGCGGCATATAAAAAGTACTTCCAGAGATAGGTACCCATATTTTGCTGCTGAAAAGCAGTTGAAAATGCTTCGTCATCTATTTTGTCAAAAACCTGGACATTCTTTTGTCCGGCAAACAGCGTCCTCAGTTCCGAAGGCGAGTAGTATTGCAGTTTTGATTCTGCATTGTTGTGGTTGAGCGCGATGAGTTGCTCCGGTTTGTCATCTCGTACCAGTTCGTAATATCCCGCCGCAAGCCCCTCGCCCAACTGGTCGCCCTGCGGTATGCTGATCAGAAGCTGGTTGCCGCTCACGCGCTGCACAGGAATAATCTCGGTCTTGTTTTTGCGAAGTTTGTACACTGCATTGGGTTGGACACCGGCGATGCTCAGGTCGATCGGGTCTTCGTCAAACTTGAAAGATGTGCGTTGCGCGCGCACGCTGGAAGCTGCAATCTTGTACATTACTGGCACAAAAATCGCGTGCTGGGCTACTTTTCCGTATTCGGGATTGAATGGCGCTGCGAAGAGGTACAGTCTGCCAAGACCTGCCGTAACCTGATTCAGATAAACCTGTCCATTACGTAATGCAAGCAATTGCTGACCCGAGCTCGACCAGCTGAGAACAGGCGCAGCAGTAGGCAGGTTCAGGTTAATCTCCTGCCGCACTGATTCTTCAAATACATCACTGAAAAAAGGGTTATTTCTGTCGGGGGCAGCCAGGTCTATCGGGCTGGGAGGCGTATTTGCATTGACGTTCAGTCCGCGCACGCCCAGGCCATTTAGGAAAGCAGTATAACTTTCTGCCTTCGGGTTGGCCGGGGGAACCAATGCAACACTCCCGCCTTTTCTTACAAAATCCTGCAATTCCTGCGGCAATGTACCCGAAACCTGATTTAACCCCTCCAAAACTACCAGATCTGCATTCTTGATCAGCCCGGGATCGACATTCTGTACGCTATAACTCTGGAGTGTAAACAGGCTGTCGTTGTCGTATACATTCTCAACATAATTCCCGCTTGATTTTTGACCATATATATGTAAAACACGGATCAAAGGGGAGGAGTTGAGCACGAAATAGTAGTCGTTGTCGAACGTAACCGGAAAATCGTCAAAGGTAATCTGTCCTTTTTTGTAGCCTTTTCCCTTCAGGTTAAAATTGAATTTGGCGGTCGCGCTTCCGTTCGCGGGTACATTTACAGAGGCTGTTGAAGCCTGGGTATTGTCCAGACTGAGCTTTAACACCACATTCTTGGCCTCTTCAGTGCCTGAGTTACTTACTTTCACAAAGAGGATATTGTTTTGCAGCTCGCGGATAAATGGTGTATTCAGCCAAGTGGAATCGACGAAGATGTTCTTCTCGGCTGCTGCCTGTACCGGGACCAGAAAAACCTGGTTGGTTGTGTCGGTTTTTAATGCGCTCAGGTTCCCGGAGGTGCTTTTCTGAAAATCTGAAAACCAGAAAAGCAGGTTTCTGCCCGCTTGCTGGTGGCGTGAGATGAGGTTTTCCTGTCTGCGGTAAACCTGGTCTAATGTTCTCGGTGTGTTGGAAAGATTAATTGTCGTAAGCCGGTCGCGCAGCTTTTCTGCCGGATAAAGCCCCTGTTCCTGCGCCGAGAAATCGTTGGTAACAAGTTGAAGTGAAGTGGAATTTTTAAATAATCCCAGTAAATCACTCAGCCGCTGCGTGGCAATGTCCAGATAACGCTTATTGTTGAGCTCGCTTTCCATGCTGTACGAATTGTCGAGGTACAGGCTGGTAACACCCTGCCGGTTGACTGAGAGCTTGTTTTCTGCGGGAATAAATGGTTGTGCGAATGCAAATGCGAGACAGCTGATCGCCAGAATCCTTGCTGCAAGTACGAGCCAGTGTTTGATCTGTCTTACCGAGCGTGTTTTGGTTTCAACTGCTTTAAGAAAAGCCACATTGGTGAAGAATACTCTCTTGGTGCGGCGAAAATTAAAAATATGAATGGCAATCGGAACAGAAACGGCCAGTAAACCCCATAAAAATGATGGAAACAGAAAACTCATTGGATCGAAGCGAAATGGCTGATTTACTTGTTCAACGCAGTTAAGAAAGACAAATTACACTAAAATCTCATAACTGGTTTTTATTTCAGGGCCTTTCTGATATGTCGCCCGGTTTTTCCTAACTTTGCACTTCATTTTCGAAAACTTATTCTCCTTTATTCTGTCGAAAATCGGAATTTGTTAATTTAAACTGAGTTATGGCCAAAGTTTCGGTGAACAAACACCAACCCGTTTATCAAATGCCCACGAACCCGGCTGCGGTTCGTACCAAGAAATACGCATTACCTACTAAAACATACATTATCCTGGCTATGCGTTACTTTTTTAAGACGCAGCTCAAATGGGGCTTGATCCCCCTGGCCCTGATCCTGATCAATGCAGTACTTAACCTGACAGGCGTTTACCCCAACCTGTGGATCTATATTACGGTGTTTGTGGGTGTGATACTTTATATTTTGTTCTGGCTTATCCAGTTTACAGGAATTACCCAGCTGGCCCAATACAAGCCGATGTTCGAGAAGTTTCAGTACGAGATTGACAATCGTCAGATCCTGATGAAACTGAACCAGAAAGAAGGCAGTATCATGA
The DNA here is from genome assembly GCF_056895175.1 of Dyadobacter sp. HNCC25DJ183. Taxonomy (NCBI): domain Bacteria; kingdom Pseudomonadati; phylum Bacteroidota; class Cytophagia; order Cytophagales; family Spirosomataceae; genus Dyadobacter; species Dyadobacter sp. HNCC25DJ183. The sequence continues at coordinate 69,059 of NZ_JBXHAP010000004.1, read as the reverse complement.
AATGGGAGCAGATTATGGATGCCTACAAAGACAAGGAAGCTTATGTACTTGTCATTTCAAAGGGACAATTCCTCCACCTTCCATTCAATATCTTTACCTCTGAGCACGATATCAAAGTATTTGAGCGCATTATGAAGCAAAAGAACTTCTTGAAAGCTTAAAAACTACATTGTTGATACCAGCCTGATTCTACAAGAGTCAGGCTTTTTTATGCCGCCACTTTCAGCTTGTGTACTATGGAACAGCCGCATGTCATATTTACAAGGTTCAAAGAGTCAGACCGCGCCGAGCTCGCTGCATTATACGAGCAGGTGATGCGTGAGACTTTTTACTGGTTTGACGAAGCCCGTTTAAATGAGGTAAGTTTTGATGACGATACTGAAAACGAGTTCATCGTAGTTGCCAGGGTAGGGGAAAAGCTGGCGGGATTTGCGTCTGTGTGGCTGCCAGACAATTTCATTCACCACTTATACATTGACGGTGCATTCCAGGGAATGGGGATCGGGAAGGGGTTACTGGCGAATGTAGTTAAAAGGTTGCAAGGGAATGCAAGCCTTAAATGCCTGGTACTGAATACCCGTGCAGTTCAATTTTACAAAAATAATGGCTGGAAGACAATCTCAACAGGAGATTCTGACGACGGAGAATACATCCTCTTTGCTTACAATTCTCAACTTACTTCAGACTAGTTTCCTCATGCTCCTTGGCAAATTTCTTCTCGCCTGCTGGTATTGCAACAGAAAGATGGTTTGCAGCGGGTGGAATGGGGCAGTTGTAACCTGAGCTATAAGCACAGTAGGGATTGTAAGCTTTATTGAAATCAAGTACGTAAGTATTGTTCTTGATATCTGTTGTTTTAAGGTCAATATAGCGGCCGCCTCCGTAGGATTCCGTTCCATTGGTTTTGTCTTTGAACGGAATGAATAGGTAATCCTTATACTTAGCGACTGCCTGCAGGCTCAGGCTGCGGTACACATTCAATTTCTGTTTCTTTCCATTCACGCGAAATTTCAGCACACCATAACGAACGTAAGTCTTTTGGGTACCGCTGTAAGTAGGCATTTCAAAGGATTTCCCGCCCCTGGATTTTTCAAAGCGCGCTTCAACACTGTAAGTAGAATCCGGATCGTAGAATTGAAGAAAGCGCAGATCGTCCTTTTTCAGCGGGGAGTTAGAGGTATGAAGGAATTCCTTCTTGTAAGTGTCCCGGAATTTATTGGTCTGTTCCGAAAAACCTTGTGCGCTGCATGCTGCAGTTGCTACGACCAGAAACAGGAGTGTGTTAAAAACGGCTTTCATTTGGAAAAAAGTAAATCCGGTAAATCGCTTACCGGATTTGAGTGAATGATGTTCTGTAATATATAATTAAAAAACCATTCCAGAATTATTTCACTGATACTTTACGGATTTTAGATTCGTCGATGTTGAATGCTTTTACAACCGCATTGTAATCGTTGTAATCCAATGTACCGCTGGTTCTGGCGGCAAAGCCTGATGGAATTACAATAATCCTGAATTCCTGGTTTCTGGTATAAACTGGTTCTAGCGTACCCCTATTAGCCGTTCCGTCCAGGAAAATCCTGAAATCGTTGACTGTACGATCAAAGTTGTAGGATAAAATTCCATTTGGCAGGTAAACTGTCAGCGGCAGAAGTCTGTAAGCATCTACATCCTGATTGTTGGAGTTCACTGTTTCCCAGTTGCTGTAAATCAGAACTGCATCGCTGTCAAACACTTTCAACTTTGCCTGATCCCAACTCATAGAATATTCATAATCGTTGTCGGCAGTAAAATTTACTCCAACGAGATCTATGGTTTCCCCGATAAGTTCATTGCCGATTGGTCCTTGTGGTCCCTCCGGACCGCGGCATCCCTGGAATAATGCGACGAATACGAGTAGCAGTGGAATGAGTTTCTTGTTCATGATTGCGCTAATTTAAAATTGAAGATTGTTTGTAAATATGCATTTAGATTGCCGTGCAATTATAAAGTTTAATTCCTGGCTCATCGTTAACTTTCATTAACTAAATTGCCCTGGAAACCAAGTACAGGCACTTTCTGGAACTGTTGGAAGATTGCTTTTATTGCAAAAGGGTAATAATATAATAATTTGCGTAGATGTAGGAAGCACATTACTTTACGCTTTGAAGCTGCATTATTTTAATCAATCCATACATACAAAACCAAGACCAAAAATGATAAACCGTAAAGCAACAGCCGTTTGGAAAGGTACCGGTAAAGAAGGAACCGGCACAATCAGCACGCAGAGCACAGTGTTGGAAAACACGCAATATTCATTCAATACAAGATTTGCAGAAGGAAAAGGTACTAACCCTGAGGAGCTTATCGCAGCTGCGCACGCGGGTTGTTTCGCAATGAAGCTCAGCTTCGAACTGAATGCAGCCGGCTTTACAGCTGATGAGCTGGACGCCACAGCTACTGTAAGCCTGGATCCTTCGAAAGGACAGGTAGTAAAAAGTGCGATTGAACTGAAAGCCAAAGTGCCCGATGTATCTGCCGAGCAGTTTGCAGAAATCGCTGACAAAGCGAAAAAAGAATGTCCTATTTCGCAGCTGCTCAATGCAGAAATTACTTTGAACGCGGAATTGATTTAACTGCATTCAGATAAATAAGTCGCTTGCGATCCTGTCTGCAAACAATTTGCCGGATTCGGTCAGCAGCAAGGTTTCGGATTCCTCGCGGATCCACCCGTTTTTCTTCATGGTCAGCAATTCACTTTTGTTGCCCGTGAAGAATTTCCCTTCTGACAGCGTTTGAAGCTTGTCCACATTCACGCCCCATTTCGTCCGCAAGCCAGTCAGAACATATTCGTTCGTCTGATCCTCCGCAGTTAGCTGCTCGAAAGTGGCCGGGATTACACCAGCGGTAATTGCCTCCACATATTTTGCATTGTTCGAGATATTGAATTCCCTGCTAACTCCATTGTAGGAATGCGCACTGGGACCGACGCCCAGGTAGGGATGCTGCTTCCAGTAGGAACTATTGTGCTGACTATAATGCCCGTTTCTCGCAAAATTGGAAATCTCGTATTGCTCATAGCCATTTTCAGCCAAAGTTTTGATCAGTATCTCAAACTGCCTGGCCGCAAATTCCTCGTCTATCGGCTGGATTTTCTTTCTTTTGAGCCAATTCCCAAATACAGTCTGCGGCTCTATCGTAAGGCAGTAAGCCGAGATATGGGATACATTCAGGGCAAATGCTTTTTGCAGATCATCTTTCAAGATCTGGTCGTCGGCAGCCGGGATTGCGTAGATCAGGTCGATTGAAATATTGTGGATACCGGCTTCCTGCGCCAGCTTCACGCACTGCATTGCATCCACCGAGGAATGTACACGATTCAGAAACCGCAGGTGGTTTTCATCAAAGGATTGTATTCCAATGCTCAGTCGGTTGATCCCTGCCTGATAAAAATCTTCGAGTTTTAGTCGGTCAAGATCGTCGGGATTGGCTTCCAGCGTGATTTCAGCATTTTCGGCAATACTGAAATGTTTGCTGGCGGTATTCAGCAGGATGTCCAGCTCTTCCCTGCTCAGCACAGAGGGTGTGCCGCCGCCAAAATAAATGGTGTCGATTTGCTCTGTGCCAAGGTAAGATCTGCGTATTTCAATCTCTTTCGCGATAGCTTCCACCATCTGCCGCTTGCCGGACGTATTGGTACTGAAATGGAAGTCGCAATAGTGACAAGCCTGTTTACAAAAAGGAATATGAATGTATAAATGCATTACCTCGCGTTTTTCTGCCACTCCCAGCCGATTTTCAAGCCTGCCCAAAGGTTATCTTTTGGTGCGCTGTTGAAATACCGGTTTCCAAACGCATTCAAATCATAACCCATGCTGTAAATGCCCGCATTGACCTTCTCTGCTGATGCGGAAAGTTCACTGTATAAATGTCTGCCCCAGCTGCGCTTCCAGCTTACGCGGGCAATCCACTGGTTGTAAGATGTATTTTTTACGGTGTTGGCATCATTGAGATACATGGCGTCAGCACTCTGGTAAGTCAGGAATGCAGAAATTCCGTATTTAAGCAAAATGTCCAGTCCCGAAGTTTGTGTAAAACGCGGGATACCGGGCAGGAACTTGCCGCTCAGGTCTGTTTCAGCCTGCTGGAAATTTTCAAAAGTATACCTGGTCCATGTTCCGTTATTCCATAATCTGAGTGAAACCGGCAGCTCTGGATTCGAAAGCAGATCGTATGAAACCGTCCATTCCAATCCATTCTGGCGCGTTTTGCCCGCATTGATAAAGTACTCAGATCCTGCTTCGTTTGTTCTTCTTACAATACTTTCCTTCAAGGCAAAGTGGTACAGGCTCACTTCTCCGGTAATGCGTTTGCCCGTTCTCCGCAAGCCTACTTCTGTGTTAACCCCGCGTTCTGCATTCAAATCGCGGCGGAATCCTCCGGCCGATGGTCGCACTTCCTGTAAGGTAGGTGGTGAAAATCCGCCGCTGTAAGAAGCCGTAACAGACCAGTTGCCTGCTATTACTTTGTTCGCTGCAAAGCGGGGTATGAAAATACCATCAAAATTCCGCTGTTCCTTTGCATATGGAAGTTCGAAAAAACGCTCGTATTTGTATTTGAATGTGTTATAACTCACTCCTGCACTAAGTGTCAGATCGGTGAGTAGCACAGCTTCCAGCTGACTGAAAACAGAAAGGTTCGTAGTCCTGATATCCTCCACAGTTTGCTGCTCTCCTGGAACGCCGCCCAGATTATCATAATTACGCTGCGCCGATTTTCCGTATTGCCACTCAAAGCCGCTGGTCCATTTGGTTTTTACATTGCCAAATTCAGCCTGGTTTTGCCAGATGTTACGACCGCCGATTCCATTTTCGTCGCGCTTTTCATAATTGGAAATAAAGGGATTGGCAAAATCGGTATAGGTGAGATACAATGCATTGGATTGTGTCCAGTTATCGGAGAGTTGCAGGGTATAGTTTCCGCCTAACATCGCCAGCTTGGTATAAATGGCTGCCCGCTGCGCCTCGCTGCCCGGGACTGCGGCTGTTGACGGTCTCGCTTGCTTAGGATCAGCCCGGTACTGTGCCAGGTTGATACCGCCCGGTGTCTGATAATATAGGTCGGAGTACATACCCAGCAGCGATAAGGTACCTTTTTCTCCTACTTTGGACGAAGAAGTAAACCGGATCGCGTCGCGTGACATGGCGCTGTGGTTACGGTAACCATCCTGCTCGCTATGTCCGTACTGAATGGAAATGTCGCCAATCTGTATCAGGGAGTTCCGGCTCTGAAAACCGTATTTTCCAAAACTTACACTTTGTTCAACCCGGTTTTGAAATGCATTGTTCGGGTAGCTTTGCAGCAGCACAACTCCTCCTGTTCCCGCACCATAAATGCTGCTACCCGGTCCCTTAATAATTTCCATTCCCTGAATTGCATCATAATCCACGGAATTGAGCGGGGTATTTCCGCTGGCATCAGTGAACGGGATCCCGTTCCAGTAAAACTTCACATTCCTTACACCAAAAGGCGACCGCATTAAACTGCCCCGCACTGAAAACCGGTAACTGCCTGGGGAACGCTCTTCCATTCTTACCCCTGGCACAGTACTCACTGCATTGACCCAGGTCGTCGGGGAAAATCTTCCAAGTGTGCGTGCATTCAGTACTGCTACGGTCGCTGTTGTGGTGAGCGGATTTGTTTTTGATTCAAATGCATTCACTGTGACTTCCTGCAGCTGGCGGGCGGACAGCGAATCGGTTTGAGCGAAGGCTGCCGGGCAGGTTGATCCAAGAAATAATGTAAGGGCTAGTGGGTAAAGTTGACGCATGATGCTGTGATTATACCAGTAAAGTACAAAACCAGATATATAAAGATACCAGGCTTGTTTATTTACCAACAAACCCATTCCAATTGCGCGAAGTTCAGCCAAAACGGGTAAGTAAGGCATTGAGAACAAACTTCCACAAAAAAGAACTGAAAAGAGCACTATACGTTTGTGGTAAGGTTTTTGTAATAACACCTTCGAATGACAACATTCGCACACAAGTCTTACCAAAAAAACGAAATATGAAAAAGATCACTTTGATGGTCGCTTCGATGCTGACCATGGGCATGCTGACAATGACAAGCTGTTCAGAAAAAACAAAAGATTCTGCACAGGAAACGGTTGACGAGGCGAAAGACGACATGGATGACAATGTTGCCGAAGCGAAAGCCGACATCAAAGAAGCCGGGAATGATTTTGAGGCGAAAGTGAAAGAAGATAAGGCTTCATTGAAAAAAGATATTGACGATGCTGTTGCAAAGCTCGACAGAAAAATAGAGGAGGCTGACGCCAAAATGGAGAAAGCCGCTGACAAGGAAAAAGCAAAGTGGCGCGACCGCAAAGCTGAGCTCAATAAAGAAAAAGATGAGCTGAAAGCTTCCTGGAACGAGGTAGAAGACGAAACTGCCGAGAAGTGGGATGCATTCAAGGCTAAAACGAATGAAAAAATCGCTAAGGCGAAAGCAGATATTAAAGACTAGGAATTTGGATTAGGGTTATGTATTCGAAAAATGCTCCTGTAAACGGGAGCATTTTTTTATTTTCTGGGTAAATGGATTTCCGTCATCATGCACCGGGCAGAGCCTCCGCCATAAGTTTCAATGTAAGAAAGGTCCGTATGCAGCAGACGCGCATATTCGTTCAATTGCTTGACCTGCGTGCTGGTAAGTGATTCGTAAGCTTGTGTGGACATGATCAGAAACTTGTCTGCACGCGCATTTCTCACCATCAGCATATTGCCTGCGAAGTGCCGCACCTGTTCGAGAGATATTTCGACGATGTATTTACTGGTGTCTTCCAGAGCAGCTCTTACCATTAATCTTTCATCCGGATCTTTGATGGCTTCCAGACAAACCACGGCAAAAATGTCGCCCACACACATCAGGACATTCGTATGGTAAATGGGCTTGTCATTTTCGTCAGTCGCATTGAATGCGATGATTTCATAGCCCATTGCTTCACCAAATGTGGCCAGCACTTCGGGGTGTGTCCGGGGTGAAAGACAGGCGTAAGCGATTTTGTATCTTCTGTCGAGCACCATACTGCCGGTGCCTTCCAGGAATTTGCCTTCTTTTTCGAAGTAAGTAAGGTCGATGATTTCCTCAATCTTGTACTCTTTTCCGAGCGCTTCAATAATGTCTTCCCGCCTTTCGAGCCGGCGGTTCTGCGCCATCATCGGGTACAATACTACTTTTCCGCTCTGGTGAAAGGACACCCAATTGTTAGGAAAAACAGCATCAGGGCGCCTGATGTAATCGGTATCATCAAATACCTGCACGTTAATGCCCGCCTTGCCAAGCTGATCGGTCATCAATTCGAATTCTTCCTCGGCTGTTTGCGCGGGCGTATTGTTTTCAGCCTCCGACAAATTCCGTTGCTGGTACTCGTTGGTGGCGGCAGTCTCTTCATTGAATCCGAAGCTGGCCGGGCGGATCATCATGATCCTGGAAGTTGACTGTGGCTGTATCTGGGCAGATGAAGTGATGACGCGCATAGGAGTTTTTTTACAGCAATTTACGATCGAAAAGGCACGATTACAATATTAAAATTCACGCAGGACGGGCATGCTCATACAATGCGATCCGCCTCTTGCACGGGAAAGTTCAGCGGAGGGCAGGGTAATGAATGTGTCGTGAAGCGTTTCCGGAACAAGCTTACCTGACTCAAATTGTTGCAGGATATCTTTGGCGCTGATCACCGAAAATCCCTTCTTCCGAAAAGCTTCCAGCGTTTTATCATTGCGGTCGTAGCCTATTACCACGCCTTCCTGCAAAGCAAGCAGATTACAGGAATCGGTCCATTGCTCGCGCTCGCCGTAGGGAAATTCATTGTTCCCGGAGTAGATAAACTGCACGGGCTCTTTGCTGCCGAGATCGGTTTTACTTATATCGGCCAAAAGATCTTCCAGGTTCTCAATCTCGCGCGGCTGCTCCGTTCCCTTTTCAAATTGCAATATCCTGAATTCCTTATTTGCATCCGCCGGGGCGAAGAAGTGCAAAACATCTTTCTTTCGTGCCTCGTCGCCGAGCCTGGCCAATGAACCCAATAACACCCATACGTTTTTTTTGACCTGAGTAAAAATGGTGTCAATGTGCATGTAATCGCGCTTTTTGGGGATCTTGATGATTGTGATCTTGCTGACCACATTTTTTTCAAACAAAATCTTCATCACCTGCTGCGCGGCATAAATGCTGGTCCGCTCGCTGCACCCGATCACGAGGTGGTTTGGTGCCACCGTCATGATATCGCCTCCTTCCAGCGTGCAGCGGTGGTAATCACTCGCTTTTTCGTCGTCGGGCAGCAAAAAGTGCTTTTCATTGTCAGGTATCTCAATCAGATTGTTCCTGACATGTTCAAACATCGGATGGTAGAAAAATACATACTGCGCCAGAATGGATTCGCGGGTCCGGGCTGTTTTGGCGGGTTTGTTCAGGAGAATGTAATCGTTGATCACAATACCAATATCCCGCATAAAAATAAGGTTCGGAAGCGGTGCGAAAAGCATTCGCTCGTCGGAGCGCGAGCCGGATATGAAGATCTTCGCCAGCTCGTGCGGGTGGCAAGTGTGCAGCTCTTCCTGTATCGCAAACGCGCATTTTTCAATGCCGCAGATCGCGGCAGTGAGCTTGCTGCGGGTACCGGGTTCTTCCAGAATCTCAGCCAGCAATTTTTGAAAATCGACTACGCAGTCTGAGTTATAATAATTGTCAGAGCCTGGGATGAAAAAGGATCGTCGGGAGTCTGCATCAATTTCTGCGAGCTTTCCTTTTATTTTTCCGGGATCAAGGAAATAGAGCAGCAGTTTGATATAATAATCGTATTCGTCCCGGCGCATGGTATCCAGGTGAACAATGTCTTCAAAAAGCCAGTCCTGGGCTTTGCTGGGCACTACTTTGCCAAGTCCACGGTCGGGACTGTGGATCAAAAGCCGTTTGAGCCGCCCGGTTTCAGACGTGACTTTTACCTGGTAGCGGTGATCTGTCTCAGATGTTTGCATGAAGTGTTACAATGCTGTGATCGCAAAATAAAGGTTTATTGATCGATTAAAAATAGCCTTGCAGGTCAGGGGCAAGGTTGCAGCAGTTTTGAGATATAATATCATTTATACGGGAACAAGGGCGGTATTAAAAAGGTTGTAGGTTAGGTGTGGCGCACGTTTTCAGCCAGTTGCGTCCATTTTCTTTTACGGTCAAAACGTGTTACTTTTGCGGTAAAATTGCCACGAACTATCTATTAAGAATTAATCAGTTATGCTCTCAATAAATGACTTGCGTGCCTCAGTTGAAGGTAAGGAAATATTAAAAGGTATCAATCTGGAAGTGAAACCAGGTGAGGTACATGCTATTATGGGTCCTAACGGTTCCGGCAAAAGTACGCTGGCGTCAGTACTTGCGGGAAGAGAGGAATATGAGGTGACAGGAGGGAGTGTTACTTTTAATGGAAAAGATATTCTTGAAATAGCGCCTGAGGAAAGAGCAGCGGAAGGTATTTTCCTTGCATTCCAGTATCCTGTTGAAATTCCCGGTGTTACGACCATCAACTTCCTGAAAACTGCGGTTAACGAAATTCGTAAATACAGAGGCGAAAGCCCGCTGGATGCAGCTCAGTTCCTCAAAATGGTGCGTGAAAAAGCCAAGTTGGTGAGTATGAACGATTCATTGCTGAAACGCGCATTGAACGAAGGATTTTCAGGCGGTGAGAAAAAACGCAACGAAATTTTTCAAATGGCTGTGCTGGAACCCAAGCTGGCGATCCTGGATGAAACAGACTCCGGTCTGGATATCGATGCATTGCGCATTGTTTCGGAAGGCGTGAATTCACTTCGCTCTCCCGAGCGCGCTACGATCGTGGTAACTCACTACCAGCGTCTGCTCGACTACATTGTTCCTGACTATGTACACGTACTTTATAAAGGCAGGATCGTGAAATCCGGACCGAAGGAACTGGCTCTGGAGCTGGAAGAAAAAGGTTACGATTGGATCAAAGCCGAAGTGGAAGCAGTCAGTTAAGAACCTTGTTTGTGGAGTTTCTTGGCATTAAAGTACCTTATTAAAAATTCGATGAGTACCGAAACAATAGATTTAAAAACCCGGCTTGTTACAGACTTTTACGCACGTGAATCTGTCATGAACGGCGCAGCAGCGTCTGCGCTTCACCAGAAAAAACGTGCGGCATTGGCCAGGTTTGATAAATTAGGCTTCCCAACGATCAAGAACGAAGAGTGGAAATACTCTAACGTGAAAGAACTGGTAAGCGAATCATATAATTTCAATGCAGCAAGTGATATTGAGCTGAGCGACCTGGAAGATCTTAAAATTCCCGAGCAGGATGCCAATATCATCTATTTTGTCAACGGACACTACCACGCTGGTTTGTCGAGGCTGGTTTCTTCGTCTGACCAGCTGACGATCAGCTCACTGTCAGAAGCAATCAAGAATGATCCCGATCTGATCAATTCTTTTTTCAATGAGCTGGCTGGTGAAAGTGGCGACGCATTTACTGAACTGAACACGGCTTTTACTCACGACGGGATTTTTATACATGTTCCTGAAAATAAAACGGTAGAGCATCCTGTAATTCTCCGTTTTGTAAGTGACGCAAGAAGTCAGAACATTGGCAGCCAGCCACGGAATATTATCTCAGTTGGCCGCAATGCACATTTGAAACTGGCAGAAGCTTTCCGGACATTGGGTACTGAGCGCTCGTTTACAAATGCAGTAACAGAGATTTATGTAAGTGAAGACGCAGGCGTGGAATACTATAAAGTGCAGAATGAAAGCGACAAAGCATATCATGTGGGTACAACCCAGGTAAGAATGCTTGACCGTTCGCAGTTCTACGCAGGTACTGTTACTTTGAACGGACGTTTTACCAGAAATAACCTCAATATTGTTATTGACGGAGAACGTTGTGAGGCGTATATGTATGGTCTGTATTTCCCGGATGGCGTGCAGCACGTAGACAATCATACCACAGCTGATCACCGCAAGCCGAATTCGAACAGCAATGAATTATATAAAGGCATTCTGAGAGACAGGTCGAAAGGTGTTTTCAATGGAAAGATTTTCGTTCGTCCTGACGCACAGAAGACGAATGCATTCCAATCCTGCAAAAACATTGTATTGTCTCCCGACGCTACCATGAACACCAAGCCGCAGCTTGAAATTTTTGCGGATGATGTGAAATGTTCACATGGAACGACGACGGGGCAGATAGATGAAGAAGCACTGTTTTACATGCGTTCAAGAGGTATTTCCCATTCAGAGGCGCTATCGCTGCTGATGTTTGCTTTTTGCGCTGATGTAGTTTCCCAGATCAAAATTGATTCGATCAGAGAGTACCTGGAAAATGTAATAGCTGAAAAGCTGGCTACCAAATAAACGTCCGCAATCAGACCGGACACAGCTTATTGTTGCCCAGCTCAATTTTTTGGGTTGGGTATTTTTCTTAAAAAACATCTCATGAATACTCCTTTTGATATATCATCCATCCGGAAAGATTTCCCGATCCTCAATGAGGTAGTAAATGGAAAGCAGCTTGTGTATTTCGATAATGCAGCCACAACGCAAAAGCCGCGGGCTGTACTGGATGCGATTTCAGGCTATTATGAGCACTACAACGCGAATATCCACCGCGGTATCCATCACCTGGCCGAGAAAGCGACTTCTGCATTCGAGCAATCCAGAACTCGTTTGCAGGCGTTTTTGAATGCGCAGTTTTCAGAGGAGATCATATTTACTTCCGGTACTACCGATGGGATCAATCTTGTTGCTGCTACTTATGGTCGCAAATTCCTGAAAGAAGGCGATGAAGTGATCATTTCAACAATGGAGCACCACTCCAACATTGTTCCCTGGCAAATGCTTTGCGAGGAGAAAGGCTGCATTCTCAAAGTGATCCCGATCAACGACGAGGGTGAATTACTGATGGATGAATATGAAAAGCTGCTTACGGAACGCACCAAGTTTGTATCAGTAGTGCACGTTTCCAATTCGCTGGGAACGATCAATCCGGTTAAAGAGATCATCGAAAAAGCACATGCGGTAGGAGCGAAGGTACTGCTCGATGGCGCGCAGGCGAGCTCGCACCTGCACCTGGATGTACAGGATCTTGATTGTGATTTTTATTCATTGTCCTTGCATAAGATCTATGGCCCCACGGGAATGGGGATTTTATATGGTAAAAGGGATTTGCTCAATGCAATGCCGCCTTACCGTGGTGGTGGCGAGATGATTAAGGAAGTAACATTTGAGAAAACAACCTATAATGAGCTTCCGTACAAGTTTGAAGCCGGTACACCGAACATTGCGGATGTAGTTGCCGCAAAATATGCGATCGATTATGTGGAGACATTGGGGAAAGCAAATATTGCTGCATACGAGAATGAGCTCCTGAAATATGCTACCGAGGCAGTACGTGAGATTGAAGGCTTAAAGATCATCGGACAAGCCAAAGAGAAGGTGAGCGTGCTTTCGTTTGTTATTGACGGTATTCACCACCAGGATATCGGCGTCTTGCTGGATCAGCAGGGAATTGCCGTGCGCACGGGCCACCACTGCACGCAGCCATTGATGAGCCGCTTCAACATTACCGGAACCTCCCGCGCATCTTTTGCTGTTTACAACACGAAAGAGGAGATCGACCTTCTGATAAAGGGTCTTCATAAGGTGAAAAGAATGCTTGGATAATGTTGTAGATTACTGCCTCATCAAATTTACAAATACACATATCTATGAAGAATTCAGTTCAGGAGGCAAAGCGTTACCTCGATAATGCGAAGGAAATTTTAAGGGAAAAAGCAAAGAAAGAGGATGGTTTTTACCAGGATAAGAAGTATGTGAAGTTGGCTGGACATGCCGCTTATACGGGAATACTGGTTGCGTTGGATGGATTACTCGGCGTGAAAGGAAAAGGGAGAAAGAGTATCGACTGGTATTTGCAGGAGATCGGGAAATTGGATAAGAAGGCGTTAACATCTTTTCATACCGCGTACGACACGCTCCATTTATCAATGGGCTATGATGGAAATCAGTCAGCCGATATTTCTGCAACTGGCTTGAAGCTGGCTGAATCGCTGATTAACTGGGTAGAGACCAAAACTGCTGCCGCGTAATAATATTTACAATGACGATAAACGAGATACAAGACGAACTAATTTCTGATTTTGAATTGTTTGATGATTGGGAAAGCAAATACGAGTATATCATCGATCTCGGAAAGCAATTCCCTCCTCTGGAAGAACAATACAAAACAGAGGATAATATCATTAAAGGTTGCCAGTCCAGGGTTTGGCTTAATGCTTACATGGAGGGCGATTTGTTGAAATTCGAGGCGGACAGTGATGCGATTATCGTGCGCGGTCTTGTTAGTATGCTGGTAAAAGTGCTTTCGGGACATACGCCGGAGGAAATCGCGAATGCTGATCTGTACTTTATGGAAAGGATCGGCTTACACCAGCACCTGGCGCAGACAAGATCCAATGGACTCGCGGCGATGTTGAAACAGATGAAAGCCTACGGATTCGCTTATCAGGCCAAGTCTGTCAATGCAGAATAATTGAAATCATCAGATAATAACAAAAACAATGTCAGATTCAGAATTGCGGGAAGAAGTAATTAGGGCTATTAAAACTGTTTATGACCCGGAAATTCCCGTGGATGTTTATGAACTCGGCCTGATTTACGATTTGAAAGTATTTCCGGTAAATAACGTGTTCGTTTCCATGACATTAACTTCTCCATCATGCCCCTCTGCAGGTACTTTGCCTGGTGAAGTGGAGCAGAAAATCCGCGAGGTGGAAGGTGTGAATGATGTTAGCGTAGAGCTGACTTTCGATCCGCCTTATACAACCGAAATGATGTCAGAAGAAGCAAAGTTGGAGCTGGGGTTTATGTAGGTTACTTCGGCCGTCGGCTTTGAAATTAAGGAAGAAACTGACCGTCTGTTCTCGGCTTTAATAAAGTAATAAATTGGAAACAGCTATTGTTGCTGACATTAAAATAAAAGAAAAGTGGCTGACAGCCGACAGCTGAAAGCCGAAGTCAAAAAATAACCATAAAAATTAAAGAATATGTATCCACCGCAATTAGTGGCCCCAATGAAAGCCGAACTCGTAAACGTTGGCTTTCAGGATCTTACAAGTGCTGAAGAAGTAGACAACTTCATGCAAAACACAAAAGGAACTGCACTTGTAGTGATTAACTCAGTGTGTGGCTGTGCAGCAGGTGCTGCTCGTCCTGGTGTGAGAGCGGCATTGTCTCGCAGCGAAATCAAGCCTGACCATCTTGCAACTGTATTTGCAGGAGCAGATTTGGAAGCAACTGCGAAAATGCGCGAATATACATTGCCTTATCCGCCATCATCGCCGGCAGTGGCGTTGTTCAAAGACGGAGAGCTGATCCACTTTGTAGAGCGTCACCACATTGAAGGCCGCTCTGCTGAGATGATCGCTCAGCATTTGCAAATGGCGTTCGAAGAGTTTTGTGCTGAGGAAGCATAGTTAAGAAGATCAGAACATTGACATTCGGCTACTTTCAATTAACTTGGAAGTAGCCGAATCTTTTACAGCCTTTTTATTTTTACAATCATGCGCGGACATCGTTTTTCCAAGTTCATACCCGCCGAGCAAGGTGCTAACAGCAAGTTCGAGCAGCTTTTCGACATTTTTCAGCAACTGTTACTCATGACTTCGGGTGACGTAAGCGAAGCTATGTCGTGGCTCAGCGAGCTTGACAGGCAATATAATCTGACGAACGATTCTTACGGAATCGGCGACTTTTTTGACGATCTGAAAAAGAAAGGCTACATCACCGAAGAGCGGCAGGAAGGTGAAAACAAGCTGATCATGACGCCGAAGGCTGAAAAGAGCATTCGGAAAAGTGCATTGGACGAGATATTCGGCAAACTAAAACGGTCGAAATCGGGCGGTAACCACCATACCCCGCATTTGGGAGTGGGGGATGAACTTAGCAGCGACGTGCGCCAGTTTCAGTTTGGTGACACACTTGATCAGATTGCAATGACGGAGTCGATCAAAAACGCACAGGTGAACCACGGAATCGGCGATTTTATGCTGATGGAAAATGACCTGGAAGTAGTGGAGCGCGAGCAGAAAACTACGACAGCGACTGTGGTCATGATCGATATCAGTCACTCTATGATCCTTTATGGTGAAGACCGTATTACGCCAGCCAAAAAAGTCGCATTGGCGCTCGCTGAGTTGATCAGAAGCAAATACCCGAAAGATTCGCTGGACATTATTGTCTTCGGAAATGATGCCTGGCAGATCCAGATCAAAGATTTACCTTATCTCGAAGTCGGGCCTTACCACACCAATACAGTTGCAGGCCTTGAACTCGCAATGGATATTCTGCGCCGCAAAAAGACACGGAATAAGCAGATTTTCATGATTACCGACGGAAAGCCAACTTGCCTCAAAGAAGGAATCCGGTATTATAAAAATAGCTTCGGACTAGACCGTAAGATCATCAACAAGACACTTACGCTGGCTGCGCAATGTCGCAGGCTGGATATCCCCGTTACTACTTTTATGATCGCCACCGATCCTTACCTCAAACAGTTTGTTCAAAATTTTACGCAGGTCAACAATGGCCGTGCTTATTACAGCAACCTGCAAGGACTGGGAGGATTTGTACTCGAAGATTTCCAGCGTAACCGCCGCAAAAACGTGAAATAGTACCTATTTTTTGCCAACTGAAATCATATTTGCGAACAGGCGGTAAGCGCCGGTTACACCCGCAGGAAGTTCACGGAAAAAGGAAAGGCCAGTATAAATGTAGTGGCCTTTTCCATATTGCGCATAAAGCAGGCTGCCTTCTTTCGCACTCTCGGTTTCATCATTGGCCGAAAACAATGCCTTATAATTCTGCTTGTCCCAATCCTGGGCAAAATACAGACCGCGTTCCTGGATCCAGCCTTCAAAATCCTGTTTAGTAATCTTATTAGGGAAGTTCAGAATTGGACTGTCTGGCTGTAAAAACCGCATTTCTGCATCTTCTTCTGTTACCCGCTCGCGCCCAAGCTCAATTTTGAACGGACCGATTTCTTTAACTTTCTGTCCGGGTATAGTGTATTGTACTACCATTGTACCTCCATTCTTCACGTACTCCATCAGTTTGCCCTGGTAATTCGTGAGGTAATCTTCGGTATTGTATGCACGTACACCAACAACGATCGCGTCAAACACACTCAGGTCTTTCGACAGTCCATTTGCATTCAGCATCGTGACCTGGCAATCCATCTGGCGCAATGCGGTAGGAACATCGTCGCCAGCCCCTGCAATGTAGCCGATGTTTTTGGCAGTTGTTTTTACGTCAATTTTCGCCAGTTTGGCCTCTGAACCAGGGAAAATCGTTTGTGACGGAATGTGACGGTACGCGATCGTGCGGATAGATTTATCAAAAGTCTCGCCATTTACTGTTGCAACAGCTTTCAGCGAAACTTCCTGGTTAATGATCGGCGGCGTGATGATAAATGAAAAGTATTGCTGCTGGTACTTATTGCTCAATGTAAAAGTGGCAGATTCAGGTACAGACTTCCACCCAGCTGGTATCTGCGGTTTGAGTACCCCGCTCACATTGCTTTTCTGTGCCTCCACTACCATTGTTACCGTTTTTGGCTCGGCCGAAGCAAAGATGTACACTGGCTCTGCAATCGTCGTGGTAACTGCCGGCCGGATTTCGAATGGACGGTAAATTTCTCCTTCTGCCGGATCGGCAAACTTGTAAATCCAGGGCCGTGGAATGGAAAAGAGCTGGCCGCCGATTTCGAATGTAAAAGTGGTAACTGTCTCAGGCCGGTTCTCCGGGAAGCCAATATCTTCTTGTTTGTCAATCTGGAAAACTCCCTTTTCAATGGGTTTTTCAAGCCAGTACGGCTGACTGAGTTTCAGTGTCTCGGGCAACTTTGTTTTTATCCCAAAATTATTAAGCTCATTTTCATTCAGCGAAAGGTTCAGCAGGCTGTCTTTGTCTTTGCCGATCCAATTCATTGAAACCAGCTTAACAGGGTAATCAGATCTTTTGATCACGGATACATTTACCGCAGCTACGTCGCCCGCAACTGCTGAAAAGTCGGCCGGATTAGATTCAAACCAAAGTCCGGCACACTGAATGATCAGTTCACGTATTTCTTCCTTTTTCGTTTTTACGTAAATATTTGAAGTGTCCAGCTTGTTCAGCTCTGCATTGATTTTCAACAGGTCAGGAATGGAAGCAGAAGGTTTGTTGACTGCAAAATTTCGGATTGTCTGTGTTAACAGTGCCTGCACTTTTTCACTTCCCTTCACTCTTTTCCAACTGATATCCACATCGTCGAAAAGTGATTTCTGAGCGGGCTGACCTACTTTATGAAGGAAAAAATCAATGCGCTCGCCCCGCTGAGGCGAGCTGCCGAAGCCCTGGCTCTTGTGCTGACTTCTGCTTTCCGCAGCGATTTCGGTATAAGATTTTCCCAAAACCGGATTGTAACCACCGATTTCAATGGAAATAAACGGGCTTTTTTCACCCGTAGGTTGCTGGTTAGTAAAGCCGGGCGTATAGGTATTCCAAACCAGGCGCTTTGTCTGCCAGGTTTTTACAAATTTCAGCTGATCGGGATATGCATTCGGGTCGGCTGCCAGTTTGAAACCTTCCTCGGCGAGGTAAGCGGAAGTCTGGTGGTGCCCGTGGCCAGCCCGTGGGTCAGGTGGAAACCGGGTAATAATGACGTCGGGACGAAATTTCCTGATCATCCAAACCACATCTCCCTGCACTTTTTTAGCATCCCAGAAATTTAAGGTTTCATCCCGCGTTTTGGAAAAACCAAAATCGTAAGCTCTGGAAAAAAACTGCTGTGCGCCGTCAATGCGCCTTGCTCCGAGTAATTCCTGCGTTCTGATCACACCGATATTGTAGCCCTGCTCTGCACCTATGAGGTTTTGTCCGCCGTCGCCCCGCGTTAAAGACAGGTACCCGGTTCGCACCATCTGATCTTTGGACAGATAAGAGAGCATCAATGTATTCTCATCGTCGGGGTGGGCCGCAATGTAAAGTACGGAGCCAAGTACATTGAGCTTTTTGATATTCTGGAAAATCTCGCTGGAAGAGAGGGTGGGGTTTTGAGCAGAGACTGTAAAGAAGGTAAATGCAAGAACAATCGTAAAAAATCGGCGCATAGATGGTTATGTTAAGGCTTGGGTCCGGATTATAGTGTCCAGGTCAGTACGTAATCTTCAAAGGTATCGTAAGCTACTGGAAGTGTCTGGTATGTACCTTTACTTGCAAGCAAAACTTCAAATCTGCCATTTTGGTTGCTTTTGAAAGGCTTTATCGTAATGTGTTTTTTCAAATCGAGCTCTGCGTCGCCGGCATACTTGAATGCGGATTCCTTGGCTGACCAGATCAGGTGCAGCAAAAGATTGTCAGCTGCATTGATCCATTGTTGCTCTTCTTCATTCAAAAAATAGTCAATTCCTTTTGAAATGGAAGGTTTCATTCGCTGGATATCTGTACCAACCAATTGTTCGTCAGCCAGATATATAGCTGCAAAATCACCTGAATGCGACATTGACAGCTGGTAAGAACTATCTGGGATATGCGGTTTCCTGTTGGTATCGTACCTGACAACCGGCGGCCGCGAAGTAAGTTCCTGGATCAACATGCGGCAGGCGAGCCACTCTTGCTTTCTTTTGTCTTTTGAAATGCTTTTAAGTTGTGCAAATGCCTCCTCGGGAAGGTTAACCAGGCTCCGAAGCTCCTGCCAGGTTTCGGTCATGTGCCAAAGTCCAAGCCGGGCTTTCGGTGAAATGGTTTTTATACAACAAATTGGCATTAATCGTTAATTTTGATCATAAAACAACTGCGTATCTATTGTCTACGCATTGCATTTCCTTATGTGGCCTAAAAACAAAATAGCCAGATCCGTTCTTAAAGCGCTTTCCATTTTCCTATTGGTGATCGGAATATTATTCGGGCTCTTCCTGTGGCGGATCAATCTTCCTGCCCCAAAAATTGAAAGTAATAAAACTCCTGAAAGTTACAAACGTATACAGCTCGGGAAGGACCATTATGCAGTAGGTAACTGCTGGCTGAAAAAGAATAAGCACGGGATTTGGGAAATGTACCTGGAAGGTGCGCCTTACGAACGCGGACTGATTTACGGCGTGCTTGCAAAGGAGTTAATGGAAAAACAAGAAGTGCATTTTGTAGGACAGATCAAGGAATTGATCCCGAGTTCCATGTTTTTGCAGGTACTGAAAGGATTTGTAGGCTGGTTTAACCGGGACATTTATAAATACATTCCCGAGGAGAATCAGCAGGAGATTTACGGAGTATCCCAGTCGTTTTCGGATAAGTTCAACTACATAGCTCCCAAATATTACAGAATTATGAACTACCACGCGGCGCATGATATCGGTCACGCGCTGGCAGACATGAATGTGGTAGTAGGCTGTACTTCTTTTGCGGTCAAAAATGGTTTGTCAAGTGACTCGACTTTGTTGATCGCGCGCAACTTTGACTTTTATATGGGAGATGCATTTGCCGAGGACAAGCTGATCGTCTTTATGAAGCCGGATAAAGGATATAAATTCGCCTCTTACTCCTGGGCCGGGTTGACGGGGGTAGTATCCGGAATGAATGAAAAAGGGGTGACTGTTACATTGAATGCATCCAAATCGGATGTTCCATTTACTGCTAAAGAACCTATCTCCATTCTGGCGCGGGAAATCCTGCAATATGCTTCCAATATTGAAGAAGCAACGAAAATTGCTCAGCGAAGTGAAACGTTCGTTTCGGAGTCGCTGCTGATCGGTTCCGCGGCTGACAAGAAGGCGGTTATTATTGAAAAATCGCCCCAGAAAATGGATGTATATGAATCAGGAAAAGACTACCTCGTTTGCGCCAACCATTATCAGGGCAGCACATTTACCAGCGATTCGGTAAACATCCAGAACATTGCTACCTCAGATTCCAAGGCGCGGTTTGATCGTATGACACAGTTAATGGAACGTTCTTATCCGCTGGACGTGAATGAGGCCGCGGCTATTTTGCGGGACAAGAACGGGATTGATGACAAGTTTATCGGATATGGAAATGCAAAATCGCTCAATCAGCTGATCGCACACCACGGTATCCTTTTCAAACCCGAACAAAAAGAAATGTGGATCTCAACGCCGCCTTACCAGCTCGGTGCGTTCATCCATTACAATCTGAATGATGTTTTTGCAGGCAGGATCAACGTGGAAAGTGCACAGATGATCAGTGAAGACCCATTCCTGAATTCACCGGAATACCGCAAATTTGAAGCATTTAAAGAAACACGGCAGAAGATCACGAAGTTTGTGATGATGGGGATCCCATTTGAGCTGACACCTGCTGCGGAGAAAAGTTTCATAGCGAGTAACCCTAAAAGCTATGTAACCTATGTAGCCCTGGGCGATTATTTTAAAGCCAAAGAAGAAAATAAGAAGGCAGTAAGCTACTATCGGCAGGCGCTTACAATGGACGTGGCTTCGATCCGCGAAGAACATGGCATTGAGCAAAAAATATCGGAATGCAAAAAAAGCAAGCGATAAGGGTTCTATTATAAAAGAGATAGTTAATGAGTCAAATAGCATACCGTGAGGCGCAGGATAACCGCCTGAAATATTTGTTGTCTTACGTAAGTGACCATTCCCCTTATTACCAGCGGGTTTTTCGGGAGCACGGTGTTGATATTGAAGCTGTGTTTAAAATTGCAGATCTTTCTTCACTTCCATTCACAACGAAAGATGATCTGGCGGCTGCAAATGATGATTTCCTTTGTGTACCTAAAAGCAGGATAGCGGATTATGTAACAACCTCCGGTACGCTTAGCGATCCGGTCGCATTTTACCTGACAGATTCGGATATTGAAAGATTGGCTACAAACGAAGCGGAGTCTTTCAGATGCGCAGGTGGGAGTGAGCGCGATATTTACCAGTTAATGACCACAATCGACCGCCGGTTTATGGCCGGGCTCGCCTACTGGATGGGGGCGCGGAAAATGGGAGCGGGTATGATCCGCGTCGGGCCGGGTGCACCTTACCTGCAATGGGAGTCAATTCAGCGGTTTTCTCCAACCGTTATCATTGCGATACCTTCGTTTATTCCAAGGTTAATAGATTATGCACTTGCCAACGGGATTGATTTTCAATCTTCAAGTATTCAGTCGATCATTTGCATTGGCGAGCCAATCCGCAATCCTGATTTTACATATAATGAACTGGGAAAAAGGATCACTTCTCAATGGAATGTTAACTTGTTCTCTACCTATGCATCCACAGAAATGGGTGCCGCATTTACGGAATGTGGCGAAGGAAAAGGCGGGCATTTAAATCCGGACCTGCTAATTCTTGAAGTAGTGGATGAGCAGGGTAAGGCAGTGGAGGAGGGTGAACTAGGGGAAGTAGTTGTTACAACCCTGGGCGTGGAAGGTATGCCGCTGTTACGTTATAAAACGGGAGATCTTTGTCATGTATATTATAGTCCGTGCGCATGTGGCCGCACCAGTCCGCGGCTTGGCCCTGTTGTGGGCAGGAAGCAGCAGATGATCAAATTCAAGGGTACAACCATTTTTCCGCCCGCTATTTTCGATGTCCTTGATATGGTCAGGGAAATAGAGCTGTACCAGGTTGTGGTATCTAAAAACGAGTTTGGGAATGATGAGATAACTGTACTGCTGGCCATGCATTTACACACGCCGGCGTTCCGTGAAATGCTCCATTCCTTATTTAAATCGCGGCTCAGGGTAACGCCCGTTTTTGAGTTTATAACCGCTGAAGAACTCTCCTTCCGAATCTTCCGCCAGGAAAAACGCAAACCTGAAAAATTGATATATATTTGATCCTCTATTATTTAAATATACATCAATCAGTCCATGAAAAAGTTCGTTTTTGCATCCGTAGTCGCTATGGTTGCCCTGAGTTCCAATGCTTCAATCGCCCAGAGAGTAGAGGCGCGTTCCGGAGATGTTGCCGTTTTATCGGGACAAAAAATTGTTAATATAGAGTACGATTATTCCAGCTTCGGAGTAGGGAAGTTTGCCACTGAGCAGGAATATCTTGATAAAAAAGCCGCTGAGTACAATGCGAAGGAGTCGGGTAAGGGAGATGCCTGGAAAAAAGCCTGGGTGGACGACCGGAAAAACCGCTTTGAGCCTAAGTTTGAAGAACTGTTTAACAAAGGAATGGA
Source organism: Dyadobacter sp. HNCC25DJ183 (assembly GCF_056895175.1). NCBI lineage: Bacteria > Pseudomonadati > Bacteroidota > Cytophagia > Cytophagales > Spirosomataceae > Dyadobacter > Dyadobacter sp. HNCC25DJ183. Next base: position 46,823 of record NZ_JBXHAP010000004.1, on the reverse strand, counting down.
AGACAAAGGTTTGCAGGTTGTACAATCCCGTCCTGACGCGGCGTATACTATGATCGTGCGTACCAAGTTTGTAGAGCCCGGCTTCAATGTGGGTGTAATGCGCAGGAATGCATATATCGATTATGAAATTGACGTAGTGGAATCCAATAACAAGTCTGGCAAGGTTGCTGAGCTGGCGATGAGGAATGTACCAGGCGCTGTGGCTTTCGGAATGGACTTCGATACCGGCGCACGTTTGGCTGAATCCTACGCCAAAGCAGGAAAATCGCTGGCTGCATTTCTTGAAAAGAAACTTAAGTAGTTATTCACTCAATATCTCAGGTTATGAAGAAGTTAGTACTTTTCGCGTTGCTGTTGTGCAATGCCGCCGCTGCTTGGGCCGATCATACCATGGCGGAGCTTTTTGCGGGGAAAGCAAAAGTCGTTTTTCTCGGACTTGATTTTACGCAGGCCAAGTACGTGGGTTCGGTAGGTTTCACAGATCCAACGGCGATCCAGAACCAGCACATCGTGAGCTGGAACAATCTGATCGAAATGGAGCCGAAAAAATTCTCGCTTCAAAAAGCATTCAATCTGAATGACGGTCAGTATGTTTCCAAGGTTGAGGATATGGTGAAGTTCAACAAGTCAGTAAATGTGGCTGAGAACATTACCGAGACAGCGAACAGTATCACAGAAGATCAGGTCAGAAAATCGGTGGCCAAATACGCGCTCAGCGAGAACGACGGCATTGGTATTGTGTACGTTGTCGAAAATCTGAGCAAGACTGCCGAGAAAATGACCGCCTGGGTTACATTCATTGATCTGAGCACAAAAAAGGTGCTTTATACCGAGCACGTTGAAGGAAAAGCAGGCGGTTTCGGGTTCAGGAATTACTGGGCCGGCGCCGTTTACAAGATCAACCAGGAAATTGACTCCAAGCTGTACAAGAAGTGGAGCAAGACTTTTAAAGGCTGAGAAATAAATAGAATTGCTTATTTTTAAAGCTCAGAATTCAATACCGACACCATAATGTTACCTGATAAGCTGTGATTTGTTTGCCGGTTTTGGTGAACTTTTCACAGCTTAATGCTTAATTTACAATACAACTTGTGAGAATATCAACCTTGATCCTTACGGTGCTACTTTCCATATTATTGTCAGGATGTGGCAAAATGCTGTACCGCTCTGCGGAGAGGGCATTTCAGGAAGGTTTAAAGGATCAGCCCTATGACGCGATCATTGTCCCCGGCTATCCGTTCAACGGACAGAAATGGGATATGATTTTACAGTTGAGGATCCACTGGGCGCATTATCTCTATGCAAAGGGCTATACAAAGAATATCATCTTCTCAGGCTCGGCTGTGGCGACAGAGTATATAGAAAGCCGTGTGATGGCCAACTATGCAGAAGCACTTGGCGTGCCACGTGAAAACCTGTTCACAGAAGAGAAGGCCCAGCACACGACCGAGAATATCTACTATTCGTACCGGCTTGCCAAAGACCTGGGATTTGAAAAAATCGCATTGTCTACGGATCCCATTCAGACCAGCTATATGCGCCGGTTTATAAAAAGGTATGAGCTTCCGGTCGGTCTGCTTCCGACGGTGATTGACACAATTAAAGTGTTGAATCTGTACGAGCCTAAGATCAACCTGGAAAACACAACAAGAGCGAATTTTCAAAAGCTGTCGGACAGGGAGAATTTCTTTCAACGGTTTAAAGGCACCATGGGCAAGTACATTGTGTGGCAGGAGGAGGATCTTAAAAAGAAAAAATACATAAGGAAGTTTAAAGACCGGACGATCCCCTCTTCTTCGGTAAGTAAGGAACCATAAATGCATATAATGAAAAAAGAATTATCTGCCATTGAGGCGAAGTATGAAGCACAGAAAATAGCGTTCGGGCCGATTTATTTTCAATCGGTAGTCGCATTAAGGGAGTTGGGTATTCTGCAGTTTATCGGTGAGCACCGCCGGGGCGTTACCGTGGATGCCATTCTTGAAAAGCTCGACGTTTCGGAGTATAGTGTTCATCTGCTTCTGGAGGCGGCTGAGGTCCTCGGAGTTGTTGATATAGAAAGTGACATCGTGAGGATCAGCAAGGTAGGCTTTTTTCTTTTGAAGGATGAAATGACGCGGGTCAACATCAATTTTATGAATGATGTATGTTACCTCGGCGCGAAAAATATGACCGAAAGCTTCGTGAAAGGGAAGCCGGAGGGGTTGAAAGTGTTGGGCGACTGGCCAACCATTTATGAGGGACTTTCAGTACTACCGGAACCAGCCAAAACATCGTGGTTTGAATTCGACCATTACTACTCGGACAATGCATTTCCGGACGCATTGAAAATTGTGTTCAGGAAAAAGCCCGGGCTGATTTTTGACATTGGCGGGAATACAGGTAAATGGTCTTTTGCCTGCTGTGCGCATGATCCCGACGTCCGCATTAAAATACTTGACTTACCCGTGCAGCTGAAAGTAGCCAAAGCAAATGCAGCTGCTAAAAATCTGCTGGATCGCATTGATTTCCACGAGATAGATCTGCTCGACGCTGCCCAAAAAATTCCTCAGGGTGCGGATGTAATCTGGATGAGCCAGTTTCTCGATTGCTTTTCAAAAGAGCAAATTGTCCAGATTCTTGAAAATGCTTACCAGGCAGCCTCTCCCGAGACAACGCTTTACATTCTGGAACCATTTTTTGATAACCAGAATTATCCTGCTGCGCATTACAGCCTGGTAGCAACATCTTTGTATTTCACAATCATGGCCAACGGAAACAGTAAAATGTACCGCATCGGCGTGATGAAAGAATTAGTCGATCAAGCTGGTTTCGAAGTGATTGAAACTTATCCATTGATCGGGGATAGCTACCATACGATTCTGGAATGCAGGAAAAAGCGGCAGGCTTAATCCGTTTTGAAACAGACAGCGTAAATTTATAGAGATGAGAAAAACACTGGTTGCTTACCTGATGCTCGGTCTGGCGTTTACAGCATTTGCCGCGACCCAAGTTGAGAGGAGTGTTTTTTATAAATCCCTGTCTTCGGGCGACGAATCCACGATAGATAAAATGATTGCCGGACTTGAATCCGAAAAGTCGACGTCTCGCAACAAAGCTTATATCGCTGCGTTGACGATGAAAAAAGCGGGTTTTGTGAAGGGGGCAGGGGAGAAGTTGAAGGTATTTAAAAAAGGGGCGCATATACTGGAAGAAGAAATAAAAAGTCAGCCGGATAATGCAGAGTACCGGTTTTTACGACTTACGATCCAGGAACACGCGCCTAAAATCCTGAAATATAACAAGCAGGTCGACGAGGATAAACGGGCAGTTGTGGCAGCGTACAGCAAGCTGCATCCGAGTGTGCAGAGCGCGGTTGCTGACTATGCAAAAAACTCAAAGGTACTCAGCCCGTCTGATCTGAAATAATGCTTAAATTGGATTAAAAAATTAAATGGGAAACATACTTGTCGTAAACTATTCGCAGACGGGACAACTGAACGAAATTATCGACCACTTTTTACTCCCATTTGACCAGGCTGACATTGAGCGTGTAATTGTAGAACCGGCAAAACCCTTTGTTTTTCCGTGGACTACCGACGAGTTTTTTGATAAAATGCCAGAATGCGTGCTGGAAGAAACCATAGAGCTGGAACCCTTTCATTTTGCCTCGCCGCATTACGATCTGATTGTACTTGGTTACCAACCCTGGTTCCTTTCGCCTTCGCTACCATTTACATCCCTGTTGAAATCGCCTGCATTCAAGGCTGTCATGAACGGAACTCCTGTGGTTACGATTATTGGTGGCCGGAATATGTGGCTTAACTCGCAGGAAAGCGTAAAGAAGCTAATTGCCGCAGGCGGCGGGAGGCTGGTAGGGAACATCCCGTTTATGGACCGGACTTCCAACCTGATCAGTGCATTCACGATTTTGCATTGGATGCTGACCGGACGAAAAGATAAAAAGTGGGGCGTTTTTCCAATGCCGGGAGTCAGTCAGAAGGATATCGAAAGTGGTGCGCAGTTCGGCCGGATTGTGCGTATTGCTCATGAAAAGCAGGAATACGGAAATTTGCAGCACGACATTCTCGCAACGGGTTTGATCGACATCCCGACAGATATCCTTTTTATCGAGCAACGCGCCAAAAAGCTGTTCAGGATCTGGGCAAACCTGATCAAAACAAAGGGTACCACGCCGGCTAAACGGAAAAGGCTAGTTGGATTTTTCAAATATTACCTGCTGGTAGCTCTATTTATGGTAGCACCGGTCATACTTTTTTTGTACAATTTGTTTGTAGCGCCTTTTACCGAAAATACGATTAAGAAGAAAAAACAATACTTTTGTGGGGTTGAAATCAAATCATAATGTCAGAAGCATACATTACAAGAATTGCCAAGTTTTTGCCCAATGAGTCCGTTTCGAATGAAGAAATGGAAGAATATCTAGGATACATCAACGGTAAGCCATCGAAATCAAAAGCAATCGTTTTACGTAATAACGGGATAAAAAGCAGGTATTACGCACTGACCCGGGATGGCGCTGTTACGCACACCAATGCAGAAATGGCGGCCCAGGCTGTGAGAGGATTGTTCAAAAATAATCCGGGCGAGATCGCAGAAATGGATCTCCTGAGCTGCGCTACTTCCAGTCCCGACCAGCTAATGCCCTCGCACGGTTCTATGGTGCACGGAAGTTTGCCGGAAACGGCGTCTGTCGAGGTGGTATCTCCGTCGGGCGTTTGTTGTGCAGGTATGCATGCGCTCAAATACGCTTACATGTCGGTAAAGGTTGGAGACAAGCAAAAAGCAGTCTCCTGCGCATCCGAGAGGCTTTCTTCGGTTTTAAAGGCTGATCAGTTTGCGGAAGAAATCAGCCAGCTGCAACGATTGGAGCAGAATCCATACATCTCTTTTGAAAAGGATTTTTTAAGATGGATGCTTTCAGACGGCGCAGGGGCATTCCTGGTAGAACCTCAGCCGAATGCAGAGGGAATTTCCCTTAAAATCGACTGGCTTGAAGGTTGTTCATACGCAAATGAATACGAAGCCTGTATGTATATGGGCGCCGACAAACTTGAAGACGGGACTTTGCAGAGTTATAAAGACTACGCTGCAGAAGAAATACAAGACCGTTCGGTATTCAGTATCAAGCAGGATGTGAAGCTATTAGGCGAGAAAATCGTTAAATTAGGCTTTGCGAAATTGAAGGATATACTTCAAAAGAAAAATATGAGCGTGGATGAAATCAGCTACTTTTTGCCGCATTTATCCAGCTACTTTTTTGAAAATAAAATTGACGATTTCCTGAAAATAAACGGAATGGGCATACCTAAGGAAAAATGGTATACCAATTTGGTGAATAAAGGAAATGTGGGTGCCGCCTCTATCTATATGATGCTTGAAGAAGTATTCCATAGCGGCGCATTGAAAAAAGGAGAGAAGATTTTACTCGCTGTTCCTGAAAGTTCGAGATTCTCTTACATGTTCTGTTTGCTGACTGTTTGTTAAAACCAGTTTCAAAATGAAAAAGGAAGATCTGCCACAAGATACAGGCGCTCTCGAGAAGTTTACGAGGGAAGTATGCTACGTCAAAAATGAGGACGGAAAGTACGAAACAGCGCTGAGTAAGGGTTGGGAGGTCAAGAAATTTGCATTGGACAGCGCCTGGGAGGATGTGAATGCGCGAGTGGAAGAAGCCAGGCAGGCAGTAATAAGAGGAGAAAAAAGCCCGATCTATTATTTTATGGAATTGCGCCTGATGGACCTGCCCGTACTTTCGGGGTACACAGGTATCTTCTCTTTTTTCATCAAAAGACATTTAAAACCTGCTGTATTTAAGAAGCTGAGCGAGCGTAAACTTGAAAAATATGCCCGCGCGTTTGATATCACAGTTGATAGTTTGAAAAATTTTAAAGGTTAAGCCAGTGAATGTTGATAGTCAAACGGATGAATTTCACCACGTCCAAACGGCGCATTGTGAGAATGGCGTAACAACGGCTTTGCTGCGTTACCACGGACTGGATTTCATGACCGAGCCACTTGCATTCGGAATGGGATCGGGTCTTTTTTATATACAAATCCCTTTTCTGACAGTCAATAACGGCCCTGCAATTTCTTTCAGGACCATGCCCGGCGCTATTTTTAAGCGTACCTGCAAGTCGCTGGGTGTTGATGTGACTAGAAAGAAATTCTCGAACCCGCTTGCCGCCGAAGCATTTTTAAATCAGAAAGTAAAAGAAGGAGTACCTGTCGGCTGCCAGGTCGGCGTATTTCACCTGACCTACTTCCCAAAAGAGTATCGCTTCCATTTCAATGCACACAACCTGATCGTTTTTGGTCAGGAAAACGACCGCTATCTGATCAGCGACCCGGTAATGGAGGATGTAACCTCACTATCGCGGGAAGAACTATCGCGTGTCCGCTTCGCACAGGGCCCGCTTGCACCGAAGGGACATATTTACTTTCCGGAAAGTGTAAAGCCAATTTCTGACGATCTGATCAGAAAAGGAATTGGAAAAGGTATCCGCCGCAATGTGCGCGATATGCTGCGCATTCCCGGCAACTTTGCTGGTGTAGACGGAATCAGGCACACTTCCAATCATGTTCGCAAGTGGCGCGACAAGCTCGGGCTGCGGAAAGCGAGCCTGTACCTGGGGCAGATCGTTCGGATGCAGGAAGAGATCGGGACAGGCGGCGGTGGTTTTCGCTTTCTTTATGGTGCATTTCTTGAAGAGGCTTCTGCTTATATGCAGGATGACAGGCTCTCGCAGGTTTCCGAAGATTTTACCAAAGCGGGAGATCTGTGGCGGGCAAGCGCTATCAAAATGGCAGGAGTGTACAAAGGCAGGTTGACCGAGCAAAAGGATTTCGATGAAATCGCGGATATCATGCTGGACATACGTTCAGTTGAAAAAGAAGCCTTCGAAAAACTTTCCAGACTTAATTTAGGAAAGTAGCGCATGGAAGACATTTCAGATCCTGTATGCATTCAGATCCGGCACGTTTCTAAAAAATATAAATCTGCGCAGGAAAATAGCCTCACCGATGTTTCTCTCGATATTGTCAGGTCAGATGTTTTTGGCTTGTTAGGTCCGAATGGAGCCGGGAAAACGACACTGATCTCCATTCTATGCGGGATAATTCCGCCTTCCGAAGGCGAGGCGGAATTCATTATTGATGGTAAAGTACTATCTCCCATTGAGCGGAAAAGCAGAATCGGGTTTGTGCCGCAGGAATATGCATTTTATCAGGAGCTCACACCGCGCCAAAACCTAGACTACTTCGGTGCGATGTATAACATTCCTAAAAACGAGCTGCTTGAAAGAAGAGAATATTTGTTAAATGTGCTTGGTCTTTCGAAGTCGGTGGACGATAAGGTTGAAACGTTTTCCGGTGGTATGAAGCGGCGCGTAAACCTGGCGATCGGAATTATTCACAAGCCGGATATCCTTTTTCTGGACGAGCCTACCGTAGGTGTGGATGTACAAAGCCGCAATGCGATTATCCGCTATTTACAATCCATCAATGAGGCAGGGACGACCATTATCTACACTTCTCACCACATGTCGGAGGCTGAGGAATTTTGCAAGAACATCGCGCTGATAGATCATGGTAAGGTTATTGCTGAAGGGGATATACAGGATTTGAAAACCCAGCACAACGTTCCAAACCTGCAATCACTATTTATCAATCTGACCGGCGAAGCGTACAGGGACTAGGATGTTCAAAATATTTTCCTCACTTCGAAAAGAGTTCTTACTGCTCATCAATGACAAGACCGGCCTTGCGCTGCTCTTCTTAATGCCGCTGCTCCTCGTTTTTATCATCACCATTATTCAGGATAGTGCGTACAAAATGGTCAACGAAAACCAGATCGCATTGTTAGTCGTAAATAAGGATTCGGGAAAGGAAGGAGGAAAGCTGGTGAATACTTTGAAAGAATCGGGTCTTTTCAGGATCGATTCACAAGATCAGATCGAGCAAAGTGCATTAAAAAAGGAATTGCTGGCGCGGGGAAAGTTGATCGCGCTGTTTATTCCACCCACATTTTCAGCGGGTCTGGAAAGTAATGCGCAAGATGTTAGCAATATATTAATGCAGGACCTCGGGCTGGAAAGTGATTCCACAACGCAGGAAAAGGTGGATATGCCGAGGCTCGCTTTTTATCACGACCCGGTTTTGCAGGAGAATTACAGCCAGTCGGTCATGGGGATAATACAGTCTTACATGGGTATGATTGAAAACTCGCTGATGATCGACAGAATGTACGCGAGTATGGACCTTGGTAATAAATCAGAAGTACTGAAAGAGAAGATGATATCGAACCGCGTGAAAATCGATCCGATCATAGCAAGCAACAATAACTCAACAGTACTGCCTAATTCGACGCAGCATAACGTACCTGCCTGGACCATTTTTGCGATGTTTTTTATGGTGGTATCCCTGGGCAGCAACATTGTAAAAGAACGGATAAACGGAAGCTTCCTTAGGTTGAAGACGATGCCGACCACATTTATGCTGGTGATGTTCAGCAAAATGGCCATTTACGTTACGGTGGCTGTGGTGCAGGTTGCACTCACATTTTCAATGGGAATATGGATTTTGCCCCGGCTGGGATTACCGCAGCTTACCGTTCCTGAAAATCTGATCGCACTCCTGGCCGTAACCTTCGTGAGCAGTATGGCGGCAGTAAGCTATGCATTGATGATCGGCGCATTTGCCAGAACTGAGCAGCAGGCGAATGGATTCGGCGCCATTTCCATTATTATTTTTGGTGCAATAGGCGGGATCCTGGTACCTACGTTTGTGATGCCCGCATTCATGCAGACAGCCAGCAATTTTTCGCCGCTGCACTGGTGTCTCGAAGGCTTTTATGTATTGTTCCTGAAAGGCGGCAGCTGGCGCGAGCTCGGACTGGTTTTTTCATTTTTAGGTATTTTTATACTGATTTGTCAGCTGGCGACATATTTTAAACTTCGGATCGAAAGAATTCTTTAAGTTTGGCTAGCGTAGCAGCGCATTTAACTATTTATATGGACATAGAAAGCTTGAAGCCCATTTTGAAGGGCCAAATTGTACAGTATTTGAATTTACTAGACGTTAATCCTCAGGATATCAAAGATGACGAACCACTTTTCGGCGGCGATCTCGGCCTTGATTCCATTGACTCGCTTGAATTGGTAGTACTTCTTGAAAGAGAATACGGGATCAAGATCACCAACCCGGCTGAGGGAAGGAAAATACTTGTAGACGTAAACCGAATGGCGGAATATATTCTTGCCAACACGAAAACCGCCTGATATGAGGAAAGTGCTGGTTACGGGAATGGGAGTTATTTCGGCGATAGGGGAGAACCTGCATGAAAATCATCAAAGCCTGCGCGCAGGTGTTACCGGAATAGGTAAAGCTGCCCGGTTTGAATCACAGTACGCCGCATTGCTGCCTTTTGGAGAATGCAAAACGAGTAATGAATCTTTAAAAGCAATGCTCGGGCTTGAAAATAGCCTGGGATATACACGTACCTGCCTGCTCGCCAGCAAAGCTTTTGATGAGGCGGTAAATGATGCGGGCTTAACACAAGAACAGCTTTCTGACTTTACTACTGCATTTATATCAGCCAGTACAGTAGGCGGAATGTGCCTCACAGACCAGCTTTATGACGATGCTAACCTGAAATCCAGCGGCTCCGAATACCTTGACGCTTACAGCTGTGCTTCGCATACGCTTAAAATTATTGATCATTACAAAATCAGGGGATTTACCGATACGATCAATACGGCTTGTTCTTCCTCTGCTAATGCCATTATGCTCGGAGCGCGGCTGATTCGCTCCGGCCGGGCGACCCGCGTGATCGTCGGCGGGGTAGATAGTCTCGCCAAATACACTGTCAACGGCTTCAATGCATTGAAAATCCTGTCCGGCTCTGCCTGTAAGCCTTTTGACGAAAACCGGGATGGTTTGAACCTCGGGGAGGGAGCGGCGTATCTGGTACTTGAAACCGCAGAGAGCGCAGCAGGTAAAAAGGTGTATGCAGAGGTAGCAGGTTATGGCAATGCAAACGACGCGCACCATCCTTCTGCAATGTCTGACGAAGCTACTGGTGCAATCCGCTGCATGCGTGAGGCTGTGGAGACTGCGGGTATCGCATTTGAGCAGATCAATTATGTGAATGCGCACGGTACGGGCACGAAAAACAACGACGACGTAGAGTTGTTCGGTCTGCATCAGCTTTTTGAGCAAATCCCGCCTTACAGTTCTACAAAATCTTTCACGGGACATACTCTGGGCGCAGCCGGCGCGCTGGAAGCAATTTTTAGTATCCTGAGCATTGTTCACTCCGAACTTTATCCAAGTCTGAGCATTGAGGTGCCGGTTACTACTTACGACCGGGTCCCCATTCTAAGTTTTGAAGAGGGGCAGCAGATCAATTATGTGCTTTCCAATTCTTTTGGTTTCGGCGGCAATTGTACTTCCCTGGTTTTCGGAAGCGCCAATTAATGGGCTTCCATCAGTGTACTAAGGATTTTTTGCGCAGCTACCGAAATGATAGTTCCCGGCCCGAAAACACCTTTTACTCCTGCATTATATAAAAACTGGTAATCCTGCGGAGGAATTACTCCACCCGCAATTACCATAATATCCGGCCGGCCGATTGCCTCCAATGCATTGATCAATTCCGGGATCAATGTTTTATGCCCGGCTGCAAGGCTCGATGCGCCTATGATGTGCACGTCATTTTCTGCTGCCTGCATTGCTACCTCTTGCGGAGTTTGAAAGAGAGGCCCGATATCCACATCGAAACCCAGGTCAGCGAAACTGGTAGCAATAACCTTTGCACCTCTGTCGTGACCATCCTGTCCCATTTTTGCCACCAGGATTCTCGGCCGGCGACCTTCCATTTCGGCAAACTGATCGGAGAGCTGGCGGGCGAGGCGGAAGTTTTCGTCATCTGAAACTTCTGCGCTGTACACACCTGATATAGACCGGATGGTGGATTTATATCTTCCAAAATGATTTTCCATAGCTTCTGAAATTTCGCCCAATGTAGCCCGTTTGCGCGCCGCGTCTACTGCCAGTGCCAGCAGGTTTGCGCTCATATCTTTTCCCCCCGGCTGTGTGCAGGCGAGTGTGATTGCTTCCAATGCTGACTGAACTTCCTCCTGGTTCCGGTTTGCCCGGAGTTTGTTCAATGCATTGATCTGCGCCTCTCTGACAGCCTGGTTGTCTATTTCAAGCAGCTCAATGCTGTTCTGCTCTGTTGACTGAAATTTGTTCACACCTACAATAATATCCTTGCCCGAATCGATGCGAGCCTGCTTTCTTGCCGCAGCTTCTTCAATCCGCATCTTTGGTAGCCCGGTCTCGATTGCGCGTGTCATGCCGCCTATTGATTCCACTTCTTGGATAAGTTGCCACGCTTTTTCAGCCAGCTCGCCGGTAAGATACTCCACATAGTACGAGCCGCCCCATGGATCGACGGACTTGCAGATATCAGTTTCATATTGGATAAACAGTTGCGTATTTCGCGCGATTCTCGCTGAGAAGTCGGTAGGGAGCGCCATTGCTTCGTCCAGCGAATTGGTATGTAGCGACTGTGTGTGCCCCATCACTGCCGCCATAGCTTCAATGGTCGTGCGGGTGACATTGTTAAATGGATCCTGCTCGGTAAGACTGTACCCGCTTGTTTGGCAGTGCGTGCGCAGCGCCATTGATTTTTCTTTCGCCGGGTTGAAGCCCTTCACAATTTTTGACCACAATAATCTTCCCGCGCGCATCTTGGCGATTTCCATAAAGTGGTTCATGCCAATTCCCCAGAAGAACGACAGCCGCGGCGCAAAATCGTCGACCGGAATACCCGCAGCAATACCTGTTCTGATGTATTCAAGTCCGTCCGCGAGTGTGTATGCGAGTTCAAGGTGTGCAGGTGCGCCAGCTTCGTGCATGTGGTACCCGCTGATGCTGATTGAATTGAACTTTGGCATAAAGCGTGACGTATACGCAAATATGTCCCCTACAATCCGCATGGATGCAGCGGGCGGATATATATAGGTATTGCGTACCATAAACTCTTTCAAAATGTCATTCTGAATGGTTCCAGAGAGCTTTTCAGGAGAAACACCCTGCTCTTCGGCAGCGACAATAAAAAACGCCATAATAGGAATTACCGCGCCATTCATGGTCATCGATACAGACATTTGATCCAGCGGGATCTGATCAAAAAGCGCCTTCATATCTTCAACTGAATCAATCGCAACTCCGGCTTTACCCACGTCGCCCGTCACTCTTGGATGGTCAGAATCGTAACCCCGGTGCGTTGCCAGGTCAAATGCAACTGATAGTCCCTTTTGTCCGGCCGCCAGATTACGTCTGTAAAATGCATTCGACTCGGCTGCTGTGGAAAAGCCTGCATACTGGCGGACTGTCGAGGGGCGGTCGAGATACATGCTCGCGTAAGGTCCGCGCAGGAAAGGAGCTTTCCCCGCTCCGAAATGCAGGTGACCAGCCGATGCAGTATCTCCTGCATTAAAATAGGAGGCGAGCCGGATTCCCTCGCGCGTGGTACCTGTTTTATCCTGCGTTACTACGGGAGCTGCATTGCCTGTATGTTGATCCGAAACTTTTCTAAAATCAGGTTTCATAGCGTTTTCCGTTGATTTTGGAACATTTCAGATAAAGAAGTATCACGAAGCAGGCGCAGTTTTGCAGGATTACTTTCGGATGTTTGTGCTGCCTCAACCGGGTTGGATTCAGGTTCGGTAAAACGATTTACACCGATCATTACCCCGCCGTTTTCCAGCATATCAAGTTTCTTTTTTGCCGAATCGCGCAGCAGATCCTGTATATACCCCTCCTGAAAGCACTTGATCAATCCGCCTTTGTCTTCCATTTCAACAAAAAGCGCCCAGGCTGCATTTGACAATGCAATGGACATTTGTTCAATCGCATAGGAACCACCAGCCGGGTCAGCCACGACATTCAGGCCACTTTCATAGGAAAGAACGGACGATATGTTTCGCGCAATCCGGGAAGAAAGTTCGGTTTCTTTGGTAAGGTGACTATCAAATCCCTCAATCGTTAATGCATCGCAGCCACCTGTCACGGCGCTCATCACCTCGCTGCTTGCACGGATGATATTGGTGTAGCTGGCAGTAGCTGAATGGTAAAAAGAGGAAGTTTTTGCGTGTATAAGCGGCTTTGTTTTTTCAAAAGAAAGATCATAGGCTGCGGCAACTTTCCGAAGCAAATATCGCAAAGCTCTCAGCTTGGCTATCTCTGTCAAATATTGGGTACCTATGGAAACGGAGCAGAAAACGCTGTTAAATGCTTTTATAGGTGAAATACCAGCTTCGGTAAGCAAGTCCATGTAGGTGACCAGCGCGCCAAGCGTACATGCGAGCTCCTGCACCGGATCAGCGCCATTGTTATGGTAAATGTGCGATTCCACCATCAATGGACGGAATTCGCCTCCTTCTTTGGTTTGGCAAAACGAAATTACCGGCTTCATTGCTTCTGCCAGGTTAGACCCGGTACGCATCCAGCATGCGATGGGATCGTGGGCTATACCGCCCTTGACGAGATACCCGGTGTTATTGGTAATTGCATTGAAAAGCAGTGTTACGGGCTGGGTTGTTTGAAAGTAAACCGGATTGTCATTCAGTTTAACATGATGCAGCAGCCGCGCGATTTCGGCAGTATCCGGTTGTGTATTCTGAAAGTCGATGATAATACCGTCTGCGCCCTGACTCAAAGCCTCCCTTATTCTTGCATTGGTTTCCGCCGGAGTAGCAAGTTTAAGTCGCGGAAGATTAAGCCAGCCGGGTACCAGCTTCTGGCAGTTCCGCATTTGTTCAACCTCCTCCGGGTTCAGGATATCTGCGGTTGCATATGCATTTGTGGATACGCCGGGTGCCAGCGACCAGTGCTTCAAGATATCAAATTTTGCACCGAGCTCTGCCTCAGCCTGCTTTGTCCAGCTGTCGTAGCCAGTTGGTTCAAATTCTGAAAAAAGTGAAGCTGGATTCATCGTGCAACCGGAATGAAGAGAAACGGACCAGGGCAAAACTAAACAATTGAGCCAATATTTTGTGCCTCAAACACCTACGGAATTAAGCGCGTGCAGCTCCGATTTTAAATGCGAGGTTTTTATCCATTGGCTTGGAGTTCGGTCATATTGATACTAAATTGAACCCTGGACCAATCTTGACAGATCAGGTATTTTTATATCTTTGCCGTCCCTTAAACAAGAACATCTGAGTTTTGGTTAGTTACACATTGGAAAGAGTAAAAGCAAATACAGAAGTAGACCATGTCTGGGATGCCTGCCTGAGGATTGTTCAGCAGCATGTTCCGGAGGAAAGTTTCAAGACGTGGTTCGAGCCTATCCGACCACTGCGGCTGTATGGAAAAGTACTTACGATCCAGGTTCCGAGCCAGTTTTTTTACGAATGGCTGGAAGATAACTACGTTAATCTGCTCAGAAAAGCGCTTGATTACGCAATTGGACGCGACGGAATGCTTGAATACTCCATTATCGTTGATAAAGGAAATGAAAAGCACCAGCCGCTGACCATGAATGTGTCGACGCCCAAGTCGCCTAACTACTCAAAGCCGGACAACTTCGTTACAGATCCCCGGCTGGGTTCTAACCATAAGGAAAAGGACCAGGATTCCATGAACCTGGATACTTACCTGAACCCCAATTATTCATTCGATAATTTTATCGAGGGAGATTGTAACCGCCTTGCACGCTCGGCGGGATTTGCAGTAGCGCAGCGTCCCGGATTGACTTCTTTCAACCCACTGATGATGTACGGAGGTGTGGGATTGGGTAAAACGCACCTGGTACAGGCGATCGGGAACTACATTATGAACCACTATGAGAATAAGCTGGTACTGTATGTTTCCTCCGAAAAATTTACCAATCAGTTTATCAACTCGATCAAAAACAATACGTTGCAGGATTTTACGGACTTTTATATGAAAGTCGATGTACTTGCAATTGACGACGTGCAGTTTTTGTCAGGTAAAGAAAAAACGCAGGATACCTTTTTCCATATATTCAACCACCTGCACCAGCTCGGCAAGCAGATCATTATGACGAGTGACCGTCCGCCGAGGGAATTACAAGGTTTGCAGGACCGTCTGCTTTCGCGTTTTAAATGGGGTTTGACAGCCGATTTACAGGCGCCTGACTACGAAACAAGGATTGCGATTATCCAGAAGAAAATCCAGTCGGAAGGAATTTACATTGACTATGATGTGATTGAATACATCGCCCACAGCGTGAATTCCAACGTAAGGGAGCTGGAAGGTGTGATCGTATCGTTGATGGCACAGGCTTCTTTGACCAGGCGCGAGATTGATGTGGAACTTGCCAAGAATACGCTCAAAAACATCGTCATGAATGAGAGCAAGGAGGTTACCATCGACACAATTCAGGAGGTAATCGCCGACTTCTTCCAGGTTACCATTGCAGATTTGAAAAGCAAGAGCAGGAAGAAGGAAGTTGTATATCCGCGTCAGCTGGCTATGTTTCTTGCCAAAGAGTATACAGATCTTCCATTGAAATCCATTGGGTACCATTTTGGGGGCCGCGATCACTCTACGGTGATCCACTCCATTCAAAGTATTAATCTCCTGATGGACGAAACACCGGACGTGGAAGAAACTTTACAGAAGCTCCGCAGTTACTTTAAGTAGAAACCGACGTCTAAAGGACAGATATTTCATTTGATCCTTTATCGATGTCACCCATCCTGTTTACCCGCACTCAAATTGACAATGCCGCCTGGAATGCGTTAATTCAGGATTCTTCGCAATGCGTCATTTACGCTTTTACCTACTATCTCGATATTATCTGCCTGGATTGGAAGGCGCTGGTTTACTCTGATAACCGGGGATACCAGGCCATTATGCCGCTTCCGGTCAGAAAAAGTTTCGGTGTTGAAATCCTGTATCAACCCCTTTTCTGTCAGTACCTGGGCATTTTCTCACGCGAACCACTTACAAGCGAACAAGCTGAGGTTTTCCTGAAAGCAGTATCCCGTGAGTACAGTTACATATCGGCTTATCATTTTAATCCCGAAAATGAACCGCTGTTGCGCGGGCTCTCGGATCGTTTCCCCGAGTTTTGCATTCATTCAAATACCACGCACTGGCTTGATCTCAATCAGCGTTACAGCGAACTCACGGCGGCCTTTAAAAAGGATAGCAGGAGGAATTTGAGAAAAGCCTGGGAAGCACAATGGAAACTTGTTGTAAGTACCAATATTCACCCACTTATCTACCTTTTTGTTTCTAATCATTCCAGAAAAATCCCAGGCGGAGTTAACCCAAATGCATATAATCTGCTTGAAGCATTGTATCAGGCACTCAACGTGCGTGCGCAGGCTGAACTTTGGTATGCAGCCAGGGAAGGCAAAATACACGCAGGCATTTTGCTTGTGAAAAGTGGGGGTAGGGTGATTTATCTGTTCAATGCGGCTGACGAAACAGGCCGGCGGGAGCACGCGAGGACTTTCCTGCTGGATCAGTACTTTCGGGAATTTTGCCCGGGTAGTCAGGTTTTAGACTTTGAGAGTCCGGAGGTGGATTCTGTTGCTTCTTTTTACAAAAGTTTTGGAAGCAAGGAGATACCTTTTCCTGCTATACGCAAAAACAAGCTTCCATTCCCATTGCGGCAAGTTCAGGAATGGAGACGAAACAGACTTAAAACCACTTGATCTCCTGTTTCAGTCCGCGGTAGGATTTCAAATCCATTTCAAGCGAACCGATTTTGAGTTCTACTTCTGCTTTCAATGGAATTTTATTCACATCATCAGTCACCCAAAGTCGCATTGCGCCTTCGTCTTTGAAGAATTTGTTGGTGGGGATCAATGGATTGATCCGCAACGCTTTTGCTCTTCCGAACTTGGTTTTGACCACATCCTTGCCTACATACCGCACACGCAGCTTGTAAACCTCTCCATCGAAAAATGTAGGCACTTCGATAATCTCACCCTCATTCACTTTATCAAAGTTGATCGTACGCAGAAAGTAATACCCGCTAATGATATCGTGGATGTTATTAGGAACAGTAAAAGTTTTCGTTTCTTCTTTCACACTTGCAATTGCCTGATCGCGGTTGTGGTTGAAGATAACCTTCTCGTCTTTCCGGTACTTGTTTTCCTGGATCTGCCGCTCAAACATCTGGGGAAGAATCGCCGTAGTATCAATGTAAGAACGCCAGGTATCACGGACTTTGGAAATCAGGTCAAATGCGCCGACTGTCCGACCCGTCACATTCACCCGGTAACAGGGCCGGTTATTGATCATCGAAATGTTCTTTCCGACTTCCACTTTTGCTTCGGCTGCATTAATAAACCCGTAATGGACGCGGTACTCAACGCGTTCTCCCATTCCGAAGCTTTTGTTCGCTACCACGCGCATATCTGCGGCTTTGTCTTCCAGCTGGCTGAAAGAGAAAAATAGTAGCATTGTCAATATGGCTAATAAACAACTGGCTTTCTTCATTTTACAGACAATTACATAGAGGGGTATGTTTTCTTCAGGTGCTGCAAATAGCTTTTCAAATCGCTTCCGAACTTATTTTGAAATTCCTGTAAAAACATATTTTGCTTCGATTTATAGGTCAGGTAACTTATAAAATAGGCATTGTTAGGAATCTGCTTGTCGGTCAGCCGCGTTTTGGTTGTTAACGCTTGTGAGCCCGAGAGAAGTGTATCCGCGTCTTCCACAATCTGCACGATCATTGCTTTCTTGAGCGAATCCTTCCTCTTGTCAGGTTCCTGTTTTCCGTCAAATGTCTTGTAAAGGTTATTGAGCTTCATAGCTCCACGCAGCATATGTGCCGAATAAGCCTCATTGTATTTTCTGGAAAACTGATAATTCCGAAGCTCAACCGATTCTGGTCCGTATTTGTATTTCAAAAACCGGATCGCTCCCTGGTCACCAACAAAGCTGGCCAGATTCTCATTGAGTTCGAGATTGCTTTTAACAAAAAGTGTACCATGCGTCAGTTCATGCAGGATCAGGTTAGCCAGGCTCCCCGGTTTGCGTTTAAGCATACTCGATAGAATGGGGTCTCTGAGGTACCCTAATGTCGACCATGCAGATACGTCTCCAATGTCGGTATCAAGTCCCTGCGCGATCAGCGCCTTTTCTTCTGCAACTGCTTTCGTCGAGTCGAAATAGCCTTTGTAGGGGAATGTACCTACGATTGGAAAGTGCCATTGGTGGGGAGCTATCCGGTATCTTTCAGATGCAGTTATAAGCCAGATCAGCGGTCTGCCATGCTGGTCATAAAAAGTCGTGTAGTTTTTGGACGGGTTCAGCCCCAGGGAATCGGTACCAAACTTCTTAATTTCCTGGATCAGCCTGATCTGTGCTTTCAGCGAATCCGGAAAGGCAGGATCTGCCATTACTTCTTCCACATCCTGCACATGCATCAGAATGCCGATTTGCCCCTTCGCCTGCAGAAAACCATATCCGATCACATCGCGGTAAATGATCCCTACAACCAGCACGACGAAAAGTAACAGGAGAAGTATTTTCTTGAAAACGGATAAGTTATTCACGCTTAACACTAAAAGGTACCGGAAGCAAATCTATGTAAAAATGGCCACTCCCGATGTTGAAAGCTGCTTAATTGAGGAAAAGGAATTATGCATCAAGAAAACAGCCGCTTAGTAACCGTTCGGTGAAATATGAAGATAATGTAAGCTGGCATTGATATATTTGTTCTTACATCCATTCTCCATGAAAGTAAAATTACTCAGGTCTTTAACGATCGGCTATTTACTGGTGCCGAACCTGCTCTATTATTTCTTTTGGACGAAAACCGCCATCGCGGCCGTCTGGATCCTCTTACTTCTGGCAGCTTTCGCAACGGTCCTCATGTCCGGCAACTTCAATTCAGATGCACGTCCCGCGCTGATTATCAAAGATCTGGGTGTGTTAACGGCCATTGCATTACTGATCACCTTCGTCTCCGGTGCGGCAGGATTGTCATACCAAACCTTTGACTATTGGTGCCATAATACCAAATTCTACGAACTCTTTAAATACGAATGGCCGATCCGCATTCCACAGGACGGACCGGTTATCTCCTATTACTATGGCTATTATGTGGTACCCGCGCTGATTTTCAAGTGGCTCGGCGGCATCAATGAGACAGTTATTTTTGTCTGGACTGCATTGGGCTTTTTCCTGGGTATTGCCTGGGTATACCTCGCCTTGAACAAGAACATCATTTTTACATTGCTCGCCACCGCTGTGGGCGATACGCCGCACGTGATCAAAACTGTTTTTTACAAATTCACGCACATGTGGTATCAAATGGGCGACTTTGGTCTTGAATCCTGGTCCAATTTCGAAAATCTGCTGTGGGTACCTAATCAGGTGATCCCGACTTTGATGATCGGCGGTATGTTTGTTTACCTGCTTAAAAACAAGCTGGGTGTAGAGTACATTGTACTTCCCATTGCACTCACATTCTGGTGGGCGGTTTTCCCGGCTTTCACGAGCGGACTGCTGGCGGCCATCGTAATTGTCCGCAAATGGCTCCTCGCAGGCTTGCGGCTTGACTGGGCACTGGTTTTCAGGCACGTGATCCTGCCATTTCTTTGCTGCCTGCCCATGCTGTTATTCCTGACCTCACACGAAGAGCCGCCTATTTCAGGATTTATCTGGCAGTTTCCGGATAGTATGCCGAGCAGAGTGATTGAGTACATTGTCAACATTGGTATCAACCTGGTAGTCTTTTTCTTCAGCTACCGGTATTTCAGCACGCGGCAAACTTCGCCGATGGACGCATTCCCATTCTACCTGATCCTGTTCTTTTTCATGGTATTCCCGATTTACAGGGTAGGTAAGGTGAATGATTTCCTGTTCCGGGGATTGATGCCGTACCTGATCATCACCGGTATTTACGTATTCTATCCTTT
Source organism: Dyadobacter sp. HNCC25DJ183 (assembly GCF_056895175.1). Classification (NCBI taxonomy): domain Bacteria; kingdom Pseudomonadati; phylum Bacteroidota; class Cytophagia; order Cytophagales; family Spirosomataceae; genus Dyadobacter; species Dyadobacter sp. HNCC25DJ183. Next base: position 26,901 of record NZ_JBXHAP010000004.1, on the reverse strand, counting down.
CACAGTGGTTCCCTGGCAGGATTCCTGGCGAATGTTGCGTAAATCGTTTTTACAGCTGGCCTTCTTTGCAGTTATGGCTTCCTGCTCTTTCATCGCCATCGGCAGGGTAGTACGTTCGTTGCGGGTGAATGTAGTGACAAAACAGTACTTTCCTGATCGTGTCGTTTTTGATCCCATTCCCTATGATGCTTACCCCAACATTTATGAGGTACTCCGGGACAAATGGTCGCAGCGCGAAGCAGACCAGTACCTGGGTAAGAAGGACTCATTTTACGAGCTGAAAATGGCTCCGTCGAATCCCTCTGATAACTGAAACGATCCATTTGAACATTCAGGTTGCACGTCCGTTTTCATAAATCTTTAAAACTGGAATTTGAGGCTATTTTCTTGAATTAACCACATTAAGCGGGTTGGAATTATTACAAATTTTTGGTATTTTTACATGAAAGACAACCCCTTTTGATTGCAGTTTTTGTTCTTCAAGAACTTGCAGTTTTTACACAAACTAAATTCTGTTTACCATTTTATGGCACAACCAAACACAACAGATAAGGACAACAAACTGAAAGCATTGCAAACCACGCTGGAAAAGCTTGATAAAGCTTACGGTAAAGGCACAGTTATGCGCCTGAGCGACAGCAAGGTTTTAGATATTCCTGTCATCTCTACCGGTTCTCTCGGGCTCGACCTGGCACTAGGTGTTGGCGGTGTTCCCCGCGGCCGTGTGGTAGAAATTTATGGCCCTGAATCATCGGGTAAAACCACTTTGTCAATGCATTGCATTGCAGAGGCTCAGAAAAAAGGTGGTCTGGCAGCTTTTATAGATGCAGAGCACGCTTTTGACCGTTCTTACGCTGAAAAATTAGGTATAGATACCAGTAACCTGTTGATTTCCCAGCCTGACAGCGGTGAGCAGGCGCTTGAAATTGCTGAGCACCTGATCAGCAGCGGCGCGGTAGATATCATCGTGATTGACTCCGTTGCTGCATTAGTTCCGCGCGCTGAGCTGGAAGGCGAAATGGGTGACAGTAAAATGGGTCTGCAGGCGAGATTAATGTCGCAGGCACTTCGTAAGCTGACCGGGGTAATTAACAAAACCGGCTGCTGCTGTATATTCATTAACCAGTTGAGAGAGAAAATCGGCGTGATGTTCGGTAACCCGGAAACAACGACGGGTGGTAATGCGCTTAAATACTACGCTTCGGTACGTTTAGACATTCGTCGTGTAGGGCAGATCAAAGAAAGTGCCGATGCGATTTTGGGTAACCGTACAAGAGTGAAGGTGGTGAAAAATAAAGTAGCGCCTCCATTCAAAGTTGTCGAATTCGATATCATGTATGGTGAAGGAATTTCGAAAGTAGGAGAGGTGATTGATCTGGCCGTGGAACTGGACATCGTGAAGAAAGCCGGTTCATGGTTTAGCTACGATGGAAATCGGCTCGGACAAGGCAGGGACGCGGTTAAGTCGCTCCTGAAAGACAATCCCGAACTATTGGAAGAACTCGAGGCAAAAGTGCGTGGAAAAGTGAATAACGATCCCGATTCTCTGATAGATACAAGTGAGCCTAACGTCGTTGACGACGGAGCTCCGCTATAAGTCTAAAAGTTAATGTAAATGAAAAATGCCCTGTTTGTAGCAGGGCATTTTTGTTGTTATCCGTTTTATCTGAATCAGAAAGGCTTCCGATCGTCGTCATCTTCATCAAAGTCATAATCCTCATCTTCGGGACCGGAGAACATGCTGCTTACAAGGTCCTGGAACTTCATACCTTGATCCAACGATTGTTTTCCGATAAGAGAAAACTCCGCCATACCGTGCAATGCGAATTCCATCATAAACAGTTTTTCCTCTGCACTTGAATATGCACTCAGCATATCAACAAAATCATCCAGACCGTCAATGGTTTTTAACCTCGCTACGTATTCCCTGCCGGTCATGTCGCCTGGCATTTCCATTTCATTGCCGGCACCAAACCATTCGATCACCTTGGCGTAAGGATTGATCTTGCTTTTTTTCGTTTTTTCAGGATCGGGAAAAAAGTTAAGGAATTGCGTCCGTATTGCCTTTCCGATCAGGTTTTGCGCAACGATTACAGGTCCTTCCACTTCGCCTTCATAAACCAGCTCTACTTTCCCGCAAATGGCCGAAACAACTCCATACAGATCTGAAATGCGTACGTAAGTCGAAGTTTCGCCATTGATCAATGCACGACGCTCGGCAGTACTCAGCAGACTTTCATAAGCTGAAATCGTCAAACGTGCCGAAACGCCACTTTTGCTATCTACGTACTCGCTTTCACGTGCTTCAAATGCAATCTGCTCGATCAGCGTCTTTGCAAGCTCATTGATTTGAACGAGTGTCTTCTGCTCTTCTTTTACAATCGCTTCCTGCTCGGTAATTTTCTTGCCGGTTTCGATGGTTTTAGGATAGTGCGTTACAATCTGGCTTTCAATGCGATCTTTCAGCGGGGTTACAATGCTTCCGCGATTGGTGTAATCCTCAGGGTTAGCTGTAAATACAAACTGAATATCAAGGGGCAGCCGCAGCTTGAAACCGCGGATCTGAATATCGCCTTCCTGCAAAATGTTGAACAATGCAACCTGAATCCGCGCCTGCAAGTCAGGCAGCTCATTAATTACGAAAATACCCCTGTGTGAGCGGGGAATCAGACCAAAATGGATCACGCGCTCGTCAGAATAAGGCAATTTCAGCGTCGCTGCTTTGATAGGATCCACGTCGCCGATCAAATCTGCAACAGATACGTCAGGTGTCGCGAGTTTTTCTGTATAGCGGTCGCTTCTGTGCAGCCACTCTATTTCAGTATGATCGCCATGCTCGGTAATCAGATCTTTGGCGTGGCGGCTCAATGGTGCAAAAGGATCGTCGTGCAGGTCTGAACCTTTCACAAACGGGATAAATTCATCGAGCAAATCGACCATCATACGCGCAATGCGCGTTTTTGCCTGACCGCGTAAACCCAGGAAGTTGATGTTATGCATCGACAAAATGGCGCGCTCCACATCAGGAATGACCGTTTCCTCGTAACCCCAGATCCCCGGGAAAATATGTTCTTTATTTCTGATTTTCGCAATCAGATTATCTCTTAACTCCTGCTTAATGGAACGTGATTGATAACCTGCTTTTTTAAGTTCTCCGAGCGTGTGGATTCCCAAACGTTCTGAACTGGTAAGCTGTGAGTAATTCATGTATGAGAATCTAAGTTAGCGCGCATAGGCAACCGAACGCATTTCGCGGATCACCGTGATCTTGATTTGTCCGGGGTACTGCATTTCTTTTTCAATTTTTTGAGATATATCAAATGAAAGCATTCCGGCTTTTTCATCTGATACATTTTCTGCGTCAATAATCACCCTTAACTCGCGGCCGGCCTGGATTGCGTAGCATTTTTCCACTCCGTCAAACGACAATGCCATGTTTTCCAGATCACGCAAACGCTGGATGTAAGATTCCATCATTTCGCGGCGGGCACCCGGGCGCGAGCCTGAAATGGCGTCACAGACCTGGATAATAGGGGAGAGAATGCTCGTCATTTCAATCTCATCGTGGTGAGCGCCGATCGCATTACATACCTCCGGATTTTCCTTGTACTTTTTAGCCAGTTCCATACCCAGAATTGCGTGGGGCAGATCTGACTCCTCCGGCCAAACTTTACCAATATCGTGCAGCAAGCCTGCGCGTTTGGCCAGTTTCGTATTCAGACCAAGTTCAGAAGCCATTGTTGCGCAAAGTTTCGCCACTTCACGGGAGTGTTGCAGCAGGTTCTGGCCGTAAGAAGAGCGGAAACGCATTCTTCCTATCATTTTTACCAGCTCAGGGTGCAAGCCGTGAATACCCATATCAATGACAGTGCGCTCGCCGATTTCCACGATCTCGTCGTCGATATTCTTACGCGTCTTGGCTACTACTTCTTCAATTCTGGCCGGGTGAATCCTGCCGTCCTGAACGAGTCTGTGCAACGATAGTCTTGCAATTTCCCTTCTTACAGGATCAAATCCCGAGATAACGATCGCCTCAGGTGTATCATCAACAATGATTTCAACACCGGTTGCAGCTTCCAATGCACGGATATTACGTCCTTCACGACCAATGATCTTCCCTTTTATATCATCATTTTCAATGTTGAAAACAGACACACAGTTTTCAATGGCGTGTTCGGCAGCAGTTCTTTGGATGGTTTCAATGACAATTTTCTTGGCTTCCTTGGTAGCAGTAAGCCTAGCTTCCTCCATGGCGCTTTTTACATAAGATCCGGCCCTGGTATCGGCTTCGGCTTTCAATGCGTCGATCAGTTGCTCGCGCGCTTGTTCGGCTGTGAGGTTGGCAATTTTTTCAAGCTGTGCTACTTGTTGCTGCAGCGATTTTTCAGCTTCTTCCTTACGCTTGGTCGCAGTTTCCAGCTGCTGGTTAAGGTTATTTTTGAGCGCTTCCAGTTCGTTCTCGCGACGTTTGTTCTGCTCGACAGACTGGTTCAGGCTTTGTTCGCGCTGTTTGAGTTTTTGCTCGTTGCTTTGAAGAATGCTCCTTTTTTTGTTGGCATCTTCTTCAAATTCTGATTTCAAGCGCAGGTACTTTTCTTTTGCTTCCAGGATACGGTCCTTTTTAATATTCTCGGCAGCACTTTCTGCATTGCGGAGAATTTCTGCCGCTCTTTCCTGAGCTTCCTTTTCCTTTTGATCAAATGACCGCTGGAAAATGTACTTACCTGCGAAAATACCCACGCCGACAGCAATAATGTCGGACAGGACTACGATGAAAAACAAAGAATTTGACATTTCAATAAAGGTTTTATATATAGTTGGTTTTACCGACTACACCAATGCTAAAATGCCGAAAGTGAAGGATTTGAAGGAAATATCAGAAGATTCTCAAAATAAAAGGTCGGTTGTATAAAGGTTAGCTCTCGATGGCGCCGGATATTACTTCATCCAGCTTTTCAACTCTGTTCTTAAAAGCCAGAACCAGGTCATCCATTTGCTCCTGATTCCGCTGTAATGCCACCAGGCATTCAATAGAAGTCAGCGCGATGGCCTCAATATCTCCGTATACTTTTCCTCTTAATTTATGCTGTTGCACGCGATGCAAGAACACCTCATACCCATCCCTGTAGAATTTCTCCTGATCCGCCGGAACGCTCAGTTTGAAACCTCTGTCCAGCAGTTTTATAAAGACAGAAACGTCTGGATTAGGTATGCTATTTTTTTTCATAAGGTCTCTTCAAGCAATTCTATGCACTTATCAATCTCCTGGATATATCTTTCAACTGATTCTTTCAGCTCGGCAATTCCGCTTGTTGGTGTCAGTTTACTAGTGACAATTTTAGCGAAAGTTTTGGACTTATTAAAGTCTTTTTCCAAACTCCCGCTTTTTTTCTTCAATTCCTTTGCGTCCTCTTTTAGTTTGATATTGGCTTGCCGGAGCTCCGCATTTTCACGCTGAAGCTCGGCAATTGTCCAGCTCATTTTCTCTTTTGTATTGATCAAAAATTCGAGTTTTCTCTCAAGATCAGACAGTTTATGTTCGATAATGCGCTCGATGCTTCTTTCCATTGCCCAGCCTAATGAATGTTGATCAACACAATTTTAAAATTGATTTACTTCCTGATCACGGCTTCAAATTCCTTTTCATAAGCTGCAATCAAACGCTGCATCGACTTGTCGATTACTTTGTCTGTAAGTGTCTGCTGATCATCCTGAAGAATGAAGCTGATAGAATAGGATTTTTTCCCTTCCAGGTTAGCGCCCTCGTATACATCAAACACATTCACCGCGCGAAGCAACTGCCGCTCGGTCCGATAAGCGAGTTGTTTTAGCTCTTCAAATGTGGTCTTCTTGCTGACAACCAGCGAAAGGTCCCTGCGTACTTCCGGGAATTTGGAAACTTCCTTGTACTGCACCGCCGCATCATACTGACGCAACGGGTATTCCCAGTCAAAGTCAGCAAAATAAACGGGCACCTTGATATCCAGCTTTTTGGCAACGGCAGGTTGAAGTAAGCCCAGTGTAGCCACCGGTTTTTTGTTCACAAACAATGTAAGACCGCTTTTGAAAATGGCTTTTTCAGCTTCCTGCTTTTCCACTTCACGGATTTTCATTGCGCTGAGTACCTGGCTAGCAATTCCGGCAAGATCATGAAAAGTAACTTCACGGGACTTTTGCACCCAGCTTTCCTGCTGAATATTGCCTGTCAGAAAAACGGAAAGCCTTTCCTTCTCAATGTACTTTTCTGCTGACTTATGATAAGTTTTACCAAATTCAAACAACTTAAGATCCCGCTGGCGGCGGTTGATATTATAGCCGATCACTTCGAGTCCAGAGAAAAGGAGTGTTTGCCGCATCACAGATAAATCCTCGCTCAGATAGTTCAGGATCTTAACAGGTTCACCCAACAGACTATCTTTTAGAGACTCCTGGTACTCCGGCTTGGTCAGCGAATTGTTGATCATTTCATTGAACCCATTGCCGGCAAGCAGCTCGGAAATACGTAGACGGAGCTTTTCGGGATCATTAACTGGGAAGTCGGAAAGGAAATCAGAGCTCATTGCTTCTGATAGCTCCACTTGTCCGAACCCGTAGATCCGCAGAATTTCTTCGATCACATCAGCTTCGCGCTGCACATCTACGCGGTAGGGTGGTACAATGGCAGTGAATGTGCTTTCTGTTTCGTTTTCAATGGTAATGTCCAATGCGGCAAGAATGCGGCTGATCTCCGCTTTTTCCACCTCTTTTCCGATCAGCCTGTTGATATTGCGGTACTTCATTTCGACTTTGAAGTCGCCGACAGGCTGAGGATATACATCGACGATTTCAGACGAAACCTGTCCGCCTGCTACCTGCTGGATCAGCAATGCAGCCCGCTTTAATGCAAAAACCGGCATATTCGGGTCAGTACCGCGCTCAAAGCGGAAAGAAGAATCCGTTTTCAAGCTGAATCTCTGAGCCGTTTTCCGCACTGAGGCAGGTGAGAAATAAGCGGATTCCAGAAAAATAGAAGTGGTTTCCGCAGAGACTCCCGAAGTAAGTCCGCCGAAAACACCTGCAATGCACATCGGTTCCGGCGTGTTACCGTCGCCTGCATTACAAACCATCAGGTCAGTAGCAGCCAGCTTTCTTTCAACGCCGTCGAGGGTTACGAAAGGAGTTCCTTCTGCAAGTGTCGTCACAATTACTTTGCGGCCTTTTATTTTGTCAGCATCATAAGCGTGCATAGGCTGACCCAGTTCGTGGCACACATAATTAGTAATATCCACGATATTGTTGATAGACCTGATCCCGATCGTCTGCAAACGGGTTTTGAGCCAATCAGGTGATTCGCCCACCTGAATGCCTGTAATAGTCAATCCTGTAAAACGCGGCGCCGCTTCCGGGTTTCTTATTTCCACCGGAATGGACCAAGATTGATTCGCAACAGCGAAGTCTTCGACAGAAGGAAGCGTTATGGGCCTGTTTAGAACAGCTTTCAAATCTCTTGCAACTCCATAATGAGAAGCAGCGTCAGCTCTGTTGGGGGTAAGCCCGATTTCGATCAGGTAGTCGGATGAAATGCCGAAGTATTCGCTCGCAGGCGTACCGTTTGGCAAATCAGTGTCCAGCACCAGGATACCATCGTGGGAAGTGCCGGTTCCAAGCTCATCTTCCGCGCAGATCATTCCTTCGGACAATGCACCACGGATTTTTGATTTTTTCAAAACCAGAGGTTGGTCACTGCCGGCAGGGTAAAGTACTGCGCCTACTGTGGCTACAATCACCTTTTGTCCCGCAGCTACATTCGGCGCGCCGCATACAATGGAAAGCGGATTTTCACCACCCACATCCACGGTTGTTAGGCTCAGCCTGTCTGCTTCCGGGTGTTTTTCGCAAGTCAGTACTTCACCGACAACGACGCCCTGCAAACCGCCTTTGATCGATTCGATCTCTTCTATTGCTTCTACTTCCAGCCCGGTGGCCGTAAGCAGTTTACCGATTTCTTCGGGAGTTTCACTAATTTCAACGAGGTCTTTAAGCCACTTATAAGAGATCTTCATGCGATTACTATAATGATAATAAAAGCGGCCAATTCGTCAGACCGCCTTTATGCAAAAATAATGATTTAGTTGGAACAGGTGCCGCTCGAATGCGTTCTGCTGCACTTTTATGCGGTTAAGCTGTTATTCATGAACGGAGCTTTCGAGCAGCTCTCCGGCCTCGATCGGTATGGTAAGCTTGTTTTCAGCAGGCGGCACCGGGCAGGCGTAACTTTCCTGGTATACACAATATGGATTATACGCCTTGTTGAAATCGAGTACAATCACGTTGTTTTTGACATTAGCTACGGGGTAATCAATGTAGCGGCCGCCGCCGTAGGTCTGCTTTCCGCTTGTAGCATCCTGAAATAGCACCGAAATGGTTCCGTCATTTTCAAGTAACAGCAGCTTCTGATCCTGGCCCATGATCTTGAAGTTGGCATAGCCATATTTCTGGTACTTCTCGGTTGTACCATCTGTATATTTCACGACCATTTCCTTATCATCATTCATATAGGGGGAAACAGTGGCCGGTACCCGGTAGGTCAGGTTTGGCTCGAAGTAATGCAAGCCGTGAAAGCCTTTCTTATCGGCGATGGGGGAATCTTCGGAAGTTCTGAATTGCTCATCTTTTGCAGCTCTTTCTTCGACGAGCTGGGTTTTGTATTGCTGCGGGTTCACTGCGGCGAGTGGATCGTTGCCGGTGTTGAAATTCTCGATCACGAAGTAGGCTATAATTGCAATGAACATCGCAATTGTGCTGTAACGGATCAGTTTATTTTTAAACATAACTAAAACGGTAATGGTAAACGGTTTGCAAACTTACAGCTAATGTGAGCTCCGAAAAAGTATCGGGAGTTTATTTACTTTTTTATGATATTTTTCAAATTTCGCATAAAGCTGGTTTGTGTTGTTGATTGAAATATACCTAAATTGACCTGGCAAATAATTAAAACCAATACCTGGCCCATCATATGTCATACACAAAGAGAGTACTCATTGCCGAAGACAGTTCAGTAATTCAAAATCTGGCAAGGAAAATACTGGAATTCCAACATTATGAAATCACTTCGGTGAAAAATGGAGAACAAGTATTGCAATTGCTTGAAAAAGAGGATTTCGATATCATTTTGCTGGATATCAATATGCCTGTGATGGATGGAATGGAGTGCGCGAGAAGTATCCGCAAATTGCCGAACGAGCAAAAAGCGAAGACGCCGATTGTGGCGATCACAGGAAACGCAAAGAATTATTCAGAAGAAGATTTCAAAGAAGCAGGATTTGACGATGCGCTTATGAAACCTTTAAATTTTGACCGCCTGGTTGAAGTAGTGGCGCATCTGACAGAATAAAAAAGAATGAGGATCACATTTTTAGGGACCGGCACATCACAGGGAATACCAGTTATCGCCTGTGAATGTGCCGTTTGCCGTTCTAGTGACCAGCATAACAAACGTTTGCGGGCATCCGTTTTCATCGAAACCCGGGGAAAAGCCATGGTAATCGATACCGGCCCCGACTTTCGGCAGCAAATGCTCCGGGCAGATATCAAGCACCTAGACGCTGCTATTTTCACCCATCAGCACAAGGACCATACCGCCGGACTCGACGATATCCGTGCATTCAATCACAAGCAGCAAAAGGATATGCCGCTCTACGGCCGGCAGGAAGTGCTTAACCAGATCCGAAATGAATTTGCTTACGCATTTTCGGAAACAAGATACCCCGGCGTGCCGCATTTCGAAATGCATTCCATTGATAACAAGCCTTTTGATGTAGCAGGTATCCGCGTGATCCCCATTGAAGTAATGCACCATAAACTGCCGGTTTACGGATTCCGCTTTGGCGACTTTACTTACATTACAGATGCCAACTTTATCTCCGAAGAAGAGCAGGCTAAAATAAAAGGTACCCAGGTGTTGGTACTTGATACCTTGCAAAAGGAGCCGCATTTATCTCACTTTACGCTTTCGCAGGCGCTCGCATTGATTGAAAAGCTGCAAGTACCGCAGGCATATCTCACCCACATCAGTCACAAGCTTGGTCTTCACGCGGACATCGAAAAGGAGCTTCCGCCCAATGTGCATTTGGCATATGACGGTTTGATCCTGAACCTGGAAGACTTCTGAATACCTCGATTTTACATTTGAAATCCCGCCATATTAGAAACCATCTGCATGAGTAGTGCAGTAAGATAGCCGCCGTAAGTCCCGATCGCATAGCCCAGAATAGCAAGCAAAACGCCCACCGGCGCAAGTGAAGGGTGAAATGCCGCCGCCACAACCGAGGCCGAAGCTGAGCCGCCTACATTCGCCTGACTGCCGACTGCCAGAAAGAAGAACGGGATTTTCAGCCATTTGCAAACCAGAATGAGGATAATGCCGTGAACAGATATCCAGATCAGACCGATCGCAAAAAGGCCGGGATTATCAGCTACTGCCCCTAAGTCCATTTGCATTCCGATGGTCGCGATGAGTACGTACAGGAACACAGAGCCCAGTTTGGAAGCGCCGGCGTGTTCCAGTTTGCGAGCGGGAGTTACCGACAATGCGATACCGATCAGTGTCGCAATGCTGATTACCCAAAAGAAATTGGAGGTAAGGCTGTATTTTTCAAGTTCCGGATAGTTACTCGCCAGGAATGGGGTAATAACCTCCGCAAGCGCGTGTGAAATGCCGGTTGCACCAAATCCTACGGCCGCCATCATGATATAATCCGGAACTTTCGGAATTCGCTCATTTACCTGATTTTCAGTGTCAAGATGCATTTTCACATCTTCTACGATGCTGCTATCAGCGCCGAGTAAGCGATCTATCCGGGCTGCTATCCCTGCTCCGTATATCAAAACGGCCATCCAGAGTTCAGCAACCAGCACATCTACCGCTACCATTTGCGAGAACAGCATATCACTGGGCTGGAAAACCTCCCTCAATGCAGTCTGATTGGCGCCGCCGCCGATCCAGCTTCCGGCTATGGTAGCAAGTCCGCGCCAGACTTCATTGTTACCCTGCCCCGCCACAGTCGCCGGGCTGATGCTCCCTACAATCCAGAGTGCCAGCGGGCCGCCGATCATAATTCCGGCTGTGCCTGCAAGCATTGCAATCAAAGCCTTGGGACCCAAACGTGCAAGTGATTTCCAGTCCATTCCAATGGTGAAAAACACAAGACAAGCGGGGAGAAAGTATTTGGAAACAACCGGATAGAGCTGAGAACCAGCACCATCTACAATGCCGAATGAATTTAAAAGTCCGGGAATGAAGTAGCATAGCAACAATGGGGGAATAATGCTGTAAAAGCGTTTCCAGCCTCTGCTTTCAAGCGAAGCTGTCAGGAAGACAGCCCCCAAAATCAGCGTCAGTATCCCAAGTACTACTGCATCGTTTTCTATCATTTTATAGCCTAAGGTTCGGTTTGAGGGTAAAAATAGCTTTGTTTTCGATAACTCAGCTGCTTTGGCATTCCTGGCGGCTCATTTCATGCTCGGGTATCAAGCGCCAGTTTTGCATTACTGTATTTTTTAGAATAATTTAGATACTGATCAGCAGCGAAGTGCTGGCATTATTGACTTACTATGGCGATTTATAATTTATCAGTGAATGGAAAAAAGGTAAAGGTTGATGTCGATCCCGATATGCCTTTACTCTGGGTTGTCAGGGATTTTGTCGGGCTGAAAGGAACCAAGTTCGGCTGCGGAATGGCGCAATGCGGCGCGTGCACGGTACATTTAAATGGTGCACCTGCACGGTCTTGCCAGACTTCGATATCTACCTTAACCAAAACAGACCAGATCACCACGATCGAAGGGATTGGTGATGGAAAGTTGCACGCCATTCAGAAAGCGTGGATTGAAGAGCAGGTACCTCAATGCGGTTACTGCCAATCGGGCCAGATCATGTCGGCTGTGGCCTTGTTGAAATCAAATCCTAAACCAACTGACGCAGATATCGACGTTGCAATGAGCGGTAATCTGTGCCGTTGCGGCACTTACGACCGGATCCGGAAAGCAATACACCGGGCCGCAGAGGAGGTAAAGGTTGCGGAAAGTGGCATTGGAAAGATGTAGGGCACGCAGTTATTAAATTTAGTCAAACAAGATCTTGGAAAATATACAACCATCACGCCGCAGCTTTTTGAAAGCGGGCAGCCTTGCTTCTGTGGGATTAGCGCTTGGAATTTCAGGCTTCACCAGAGATGCGGCAGTAAAAAAGATCAGTCCGGCGGTCATTAAGCTGGAAATCAATCCTTTTATCATCATTGATACGGCGGGTAATATTACATTGGTGAATCCCCGGCCGGATATGGGACAGGGTTCAACGCAGGCGGTACCCTCGCTTTTGGCAGAAGAGCTGGAAGTGAGCCTGGAAAAGGTGTTGATCGTGCAGAGCGACGGAAGCGGTAAATACGGAAGCCAGACCTCAGGTGGCAGCAGTTCTGTACGTGAGCTATGGATGCCGATCCGTAAGGCAGGGGCGGCAGCCAGGGAAATGCTGACTACCACAGCCGCCAAACGCTGGAATGTGCCGGTATCCGAATGCAAGGCCGAAGATGGGAAAATTGTTCACCCGGGCAGCGGCAGGAGCTTTACCTATGGTGAACTCGCCGACGATGCTTCCAAACTTGAAATTCCAAAGGCTCCTAAGTTGAAGGATTCCAGCGATTTTAAGATCATCGGAAAATACAACAAACGCCTTGACGTACCTGAAAGAGTAACAGGTAAAGCTATTTACGGGATTGATGTGGAAGTACCTGGAATGGTGTACGCGAGCATTTTGCATTCGCCTGTAATCCACGGTAAGATACTTGCTATTGATGATTCGGAAACCAAAAAGGTAAAGGGTGTTTTAAAGGTGATCAAAACCGAGCGTACCATGCCGCACCGGACTTCCGAGGCTGTTGCAGTGGTGGCAACGAATTACTGGGCTGCATTGAAGGGTAAAAAAGCGCTGAAAGTCACCTGGGATAATGCTGAGTTTGAGAAAACACTGAATACCGCCGACTACTATAAGGCAACTGCGCAGGCAGCTACCAAGCCTGGTGTCAACTTTGAAGAAAAGGGAGATTTTGCAGCGAAGTACGCCAAAGCGCAGGAGAAGCTTGAAGCCAATTACCAGACACCATTTCTCGCGCACGCGCCCATTGAACCTGAGAATGCAATTGCGCACGTGAAAGAGGATGGAAGCGTCGAGATCTGGGGACCGGTACAGGGACCGGACTGGACGTTGAGAGATGTTTGTGGTTATATGAAAGTGAAGCCCGAGCAGGTCAAGATTAACGTGGCATTACTTGGAGGCGCATTTGGCCGGAAAGCTTACCACGATTTTGTGCTGGAAGCATGCCACATCTCGCGCGAAGTCAAAAAGCCAGTCAAAGTGATATGGAGCAGGGAAGATGATATTTCTCAGGGTCCGTACCGGCCGGGTATGCTCAGCCACATGCAAGGCTTTGTTGAGAATGGAAAAATTACCGGATTTCATCACCATACCATTGGTGAGTCGATTCTAGGTCAGGTTTTCAAAGGGTTGAAAGAGGATGAAGCCGACTCCTGGATTGGTGGCGAGCTAAGTTCGGAAAACAGCAAATACCAGTTCGACTCCGCTTCTAAAATCAGCTGGACCAATGTAAATACCGATATACCCATTGTTTGGTGGCGTTCTGTGTATGCATCCAACTTCGGTTGGGGGCAGGAATGTTTTGTTGATGAGCTTGCACACCTGGCAAAAAAAGATCCTCTTCAGGCAAGATTGGATATATTACCAGATCCACGTTTTCAAAAGGTTCTTAAAACCCTGGCTGAAATAGCAAACTGGGACGAGAAGCTGCCGGAAGGAAGTGGAAAAGGACTGGCTGTTTTCAAATCTTTCGGAAGCATATCAGCATGTTGCATTACTGTTTCGAAGAAGGATCAGGGAGTGCACATTGATAAGGTTGTTTCCGTCATAGATTGCGGCCATTATGTCAATCCCGACAATGTGAAAGCACAGACCGAGGGTAATATCGTAATGGGACTTACTGCCGCGATCAAGGATGGAATTACATTCACAAATGGTAAATGCGACCAGAGCAATTTCCATGAATACAATATTCTTCGTCTGAATGAAATGCCGAAGATCGAGGTGCACATCATAGACAGCGATGAAGTACCTGGCGGTGTTGGCGAACCAGGTTTACCGCCTATTGCGCCGGCGCTGGGCAATGCAGTCTTTGCTGCCACAGGTAAAAGAATGCGTACCCTCCCATTTGATATTCATAATCTTGGATAGAAGGTAGCAAGATTTGATTTTCCGGATACAAAAAATAGCAGCACCTGAGTGCTGCTATTTTTGTTGATGTTGACGTTACCCGGACTATTCGGCTCCGTCTGCTTTCGCTCTTGCTACCGCAAATTCACCAACTTTATGACCTGCTTCCAGGCCAGCCTCACAATCGAAGCGGTAATGTATTAATCCGTAAATCCTTGAAACAGAAGCTTCATTCGCCATAGCGTCCAGCTTTTGTTTTTCAGACGGGAAAATGTAAGCGAGTAATTCTGCAGCTGCTCCCGAGAAGGTGGAATGTCCGGATGTATACGATGGAAAGTTAGGCAAGCCCACAGAGGTTTTTACCTTTTTGTCCATCTGGTTCGGGCGCGGATAATAGTAGTAGTATTTAGCATCCCAGCAGCAAATACCCGCATCCTGCAAAGTAGTACCTACCAGTGCCAATGTTCGCGCCGTACGCACTTCGCTAAACTTGTTCTGGTGACAAAGGTTGGCTGCGCGCCTGTGCCAGTGACCTGGCGGCGTATAGCTGCCCACGCCATCTGACCAGAAGCTGGCAATGCGCGCCTGCTCGCGGGTTTGGCTTTTAGCTATTTTGGTCAGTTCTTCCATGTTTTTCTTAAACTCTTCGCTGCCAATTGCCGGTGGAGGAGAAGGTCGCATGGTAGCAACTGTCTGCCTGTCGAAGTTCCAGGGCATAACCGTTCCATAGGTGGGCAACATAGCCGGGCGGGCCGGAACTTCCTGGCTCACCCAGGGTTCAGTAATACCGATTGCCTTCGCATTTGCAATCATTTCAGGTGTTTTTGCCTGATTGTTTGCTGCGCCCATTCCATCTGTTTTGGCGCGGGCCATCGCTTTTTCGCCTACTGCTTTTCCTAATGCAGCTCCCGCTTCAATGTCGCTTTTTACATTCATTCCTGCCCAAAGCCTGCTTTCCTTATGTTCCTGCAACTTCGCTTCCAGGTAGGGTACCTCGCCCGGGAACATTGCTTTCAGGATCTGAAAGGAAGCTTCCGCCACAACCGCGTCCTCGGAAGGATAGGAGGGAAGATCAGTGACCGGAAGCAGAGTCTTGATCTCACTGTCGGACTTGGACGGAGCAGGACGTTTGTACTTAAACTTGTAATTCCAGGCTGCAACCAGCGCGTCGTACTGCGCTACACTGAGATAGGCGAGTGCTCTTGCGGTGTAAGGCGGGTTGGCGAATGGAAACTTGGGATCTGCCAGCGGATTTGCCGCGTCTGGTACAGGGTACTTTCCGTCCTGGTTGGAAGCCGGCGGGGTATTGTACCTTGCTGCAAGCTCGCGCCCGATCTCATTCCAGCGGAAAACAGCCCCGGCTCCCCAGTAATTTACCTGCTCCTTCTGGTGGGGAGTAAGTGCATTTACAACTTCTTTGAGCTTGAGCAGCTCGGTTTTGTAATATTCGCTCGTTGTCTCAGTTGGCGCTGCCACTGGTATTTCCGAGGATGATGTCAGAACGTACGTCTTCCAGTTGCCAGCATTCTGGTCGAGGCTGGAAGGATCGTTGATGCCCACGGTTGGTTCCTCTACGACTTTGCTGCAAGAAACAGCAACAACGCCCAGGAGAAGCAACAATGCGGATTTATTAAATATATGTTGGAAAGAATAGCTGCGTTTCATTGGAGAAAGATCAAAGTTGTTTGTCCGCTTTGGCATAACGGAACTGATAAAGAATGCCTGCCGAGAATGCCGTGCTTTGCCCCACGTTGGAACCACTTACCACGTGTGCCGCCCTCGCATTCACTCCAATGTTTTTGGGTTGATATTTGGCATAAACCCCCACAGTGGTAGATTTCATATTATTGGTTGGAAACGGCATATCGTTTCTACGGATAAAATCACCGCCTGCACATGCGCCATATTCTGCGTAAGCTTCTGCCTGAATACCTTTTTTAAGATAACCCAGACGAGCGGCTGCATCGTAAGCATTCGGTACGCGAACCTGATCAGAATCGTAGAGTTTATCGTCGGCCTGGTAAGTATCCCGGTCGATTTTGATGTTGCTACGAAAGATATAGCTTCCGTGCACAGTCAGGTAAACGCCCGATTGATGGCGGTAATTGACCAGGAGCCGCGCAGTAGCGGTTTTGCACCGTATTCCGATCGACATCGGTAAGAAGTCGGGAATGTAGTTGGTCACCGGGATTGAACCGCCTGCAATGGCATGGAGGCTGAAACCTGCCACATTCACAAAGCGGTATTTAAGCCAGCCGGATGCATCCTGAAAGCCCTTTTGCCACATCAGGTTGCCGGCACTTGCCTGTGTCCATATATAAGGAACTGCGGCGATCACGTTAAAATTTTTGGTTATACCCACTGCGAGCATCGGCATTACACTTTGTGTGGTGTGCGTCCCTATGTTCAGGTTTTCGCGGCGGAGGGAATTTTCCCAGTACTTATCCCAGGAATTATGCGAATAAGTCACGGCCAGACAGGCTGTTTTCTTCGACATATAGATTGCGTCGTTAGGCATTTGAGCAAAAACCTGAGACGCGTTAATGGTAATCAAAAACCAGAAAGCGAGTGAAGCCCACCTGGTCAATGGTAAAGATTTGTTCATATTATAAATGGTTTTTACAGCAACCCCGCAGCGTATTGCGCTGACAGCGGATGCTATGGAAGCAAAGCTTTTGAAAAAAGGAAAGTGGCGCGCTATGAAAGTCGCTCGGGTGGTGGGTTGCTGACCAGTACGGACACCGCAGGATAGCTCCGGCTATAAGCAAGCGGGAGGCGGTTACTTTCACTTGCGGGTAGTGGCGGAGAAATGCGGAAATCCTGCTTGTTTCCGGGTACATAGGTTTTGATCAGCTCAGAAAGCAGCTTTAATGCTTTGCTACCTGGATGATCGGCAGCATCGCCAGGCTGGTTGCTGAGCATTTGCATGGCAGCGGTCAGCTCAAAAAAGCGGTCGCGTGCGGCCTGGTTACTTTGCAGGGTAATGTATAATGTATCGTTGGAATGCTGCACCTGAACCGGATTGTAGAACTGATTTTCGTGTCGGATCAATGCTTCGATCCGGCCTGGTATTTCCAAATCCGCGGAGTAGGGCAGGGAAGGAAGATAGACTTTCAGTAATTGCTGTTCGGAAACAGCCTCTGTCGAAGGGGCAAGCAGGTAATCTTCTTCAAAAAAGATCACAGCAACGCTGAGCCCGAACGTATTGCAGAGCAACAAAACCAATAAAGCTATCGGCGCTAAACTTTTCAATTTTGAGAGGATTATACTCAAAGTAATCAAATTGATTGCATATATACAAGATCTATTATCATACTTTAATGTAAATAACTTCCTCTAAATAAGTAACCTTAGGTTATATACTTTTGAGCAGCTTCTGAGTTGGTTTGAAGGTGATCAATCTGTATTTTGGCATATCCAACTCAGCAATTTTAATATCCATGAAAAAATCAGACATCATTCCAATGCCGCCCTTTTTTGATCGCTACATCAATCTTTGTGATAATGTTGAGCTGATGGAAGGATTTGAAAAATACACCCCGGCTTCAATCTATCATGACGTGGAAAAGTTGAAGGCGCTGGGAAGTAAGGTATATGCGCCTGGGAAGTGGACGGTTAACGATACTTTACAGCACGTGATCGATAATGAGCGCATTATGGGTTATCGGGCACTGCGGTTCTCAAGAGGGGACAATACTGCATTGGCGGGATATGACGAAAACATCCTCGCGCCGAATACCACCGCGAATGAGCGTACCCTGGAAGACCTTCTTGCTGAGTTTGACCTCGTGCGGGCAGCAAGTATTGCCTTATTCAGGAATATGAATGGGGTAATGCTGCAACGGACAGGCAGCGCAGATGGTAAGCAGATTACGCCGCTTGCATTGGGATTTGTTATTCTGGGCCACCCCGTTCACCACATGAATATCCTCGCCGAGCGGTACTTTCCGCTGCTATAATCCGCCGGAAAGTTGTTGCAGGGCTTCTTCTACATTGGTGACGGGGAGCTGGCAGGTTTTATCGTAGCAAATGTAAATCGCAGTCTGACTGTTGATCTCGGTCCGATTTTGTAGCAATGGCAGCTCTGAGGATGTGGTAGTGCCCATGACCACTTTATTTGGCACAAAGAAGCGGTCGAAATCTTTACGGAGCTGATCGGCTTGTGCGCCTACGATAGCTACTTCCGCTGTGGGCACTGCGCGCTGGCAATACAGAGCTGCCCAGTTAGTAACCCATTGCACATCCGTAAGCACAAGCCGACCGATTTTCGAAAGCATTTTGTCGGCGACTTCCAGGTACTCGCTCTTATCTGTCATCAGGGAGAGCGTGTACAGGTTATGTGCCATGATGGAATTGGAACCGGGGATTACATTGTCAAAAAGCTCCTTTTTTCTCGCGATCAAAGCTTCTCCATACACATCGGTGAAATTGAAGAATCCTTCCTGCGAATCATAAAAATTGCTCAGCGTATAGGAAGTAAGTTCTTCTGCCTTGCGGATCCAGTGTTCCTCGAATGTAATCTGGTAGAGGGAAAGACAGGCTCCGATCACCGCGGCATAATCTTCCAGGAAACCGGTTACCGAAGCTTTTCCATTCTTGTAGCTATGGAGCAGCCGCTCTTCGGCACTCATTTTATCAAAAATAAAACGGCCTGCAGAAACTGCCATTTCCCTGATCTTTTCATCGCCGAGCGCACGGTATGCAGCGGCCAGTCCGGTAATCAGCAGGCCATTCCACGAAGCAAGTATCTTATCATCCAATCCGGGGCGCACGCGCTCAGCACGATTGTCAAAAAGTTTTTGTAATGCGCCGCGGTAATTTATTTCAAACTCGTCAATGTAAATACCGGCAGCCTTTGCAGTATGAACGGGAGCTTCTGTAAGATGCAGATGGTTGAAACCGTGCTCCCAGTTCCCGTGACCTAAAATGTTATATAATTTGGAAAACCAATTGAAATCGTCACCCAGTACTTCACGCAGCTCAGCTTCTGTCCAGATGTAAAATTTACCTTCCACACCTTCGCTATCAGCGTCCAGAGCAGAGTAAAAGCCGCCTTCCGCATGCCGCATCTCACGATCAAGCCAGCCGATCGTTTGCTGAATTCTGTCAGCATACAAAGGATTTTGGGTAAGCGAATAGGCTTCCGAAAAGACTTCCAGCAGCTGCGCATTATCATATAGCATCTTCTCGAAATGCGGAATAAACCACTGATCATCGACAGAGTACCGCGCCCACCCGCCGCCAACGTGATCGTAAATCCCGCCGAGTGCAATCCGGTTTACTGTAAGCTCAATCTGTCGCAGTGCTTCCGGGTTCTGACTGATATCATAGTAACGGAGCAGGAATTTGTAAATGGAAGGCATGGGAAACTTGGGTGCCCGGTCCATTCCACCGTTGTGGGTATCAAAGTTTTTTTGAAGCTGCTCAAACATCGAGTCCAGGTGCGCTACTTCAAACTCACTCTGCTGGCCTGTCAGTCCATATTTCTCAGAATCGGGGATCGACATATTTTCCACAAAACCTTCGGCTGATTTTGCCAGCTCATCGAAGTGGTTTTTGAATGCATTATCAATGCTTTTGAGCAGCTGTACCCAGTTCTGCGGCGGCAGGTAAGTTACCCCATAGAACGGTTTACTGTCGGGCAGCAGGAACACATTCAGCGGCCAGCCGCCTCTTACACCCATTGCCTGTACTGCGTCCATATAAACTGCGTCGACGTCCGGCCGTTCTTCACGGTCGACTTTAATGCACACAAAATGCGCATTCATCACTGCCGCGATATCCGCTTTCTCAAAACACTCGCGCTCCATAACGTGGCACCAGTGACAAGCAGAGTAGCCGATACTGACCAGAATTGGCTTATTTTCCTCCCGGGCTTTTTCAAGTGCCTCATTTCCCCAGGGATACCAGTCTACCGGGTTATGGGCGTGTTGAAGTAAATACGGGCTGGTTTCCTGTGCAAGACGGTTCATAATGCTGGCTTAATGATTTACAACTACCTTTTTGGTAATTGTTTGATGCGGCGTGTCGAAACGGACAAAATATATGCCAGAAGAGAGGTAAGGAAGCGGAATCGTGTGCCTGGCTTCCCCCGCCCGCGATTTCAGCTGCTTTTGATAAAAGGTCTGTCCTTTCGTATTCAGTATCGTCATATTCACATTAGTGCCGCCATTTACGCCTGTAAGTACCACATTGATCTCGCTTGAAATAATGTACGGGTAAACGTAAGCGTCTGAAAGTGGCTGCTCAACCGAAGTCACAGAATCGTTCAGGTCAAACTTGCAGAGGAACACCTGCTTTCCATTCAATGTGATATTCCGTGTCCATTTCTGATGGGAGACTGCAATAGTGGTTTGCTGGTTGTCGGCTGCGTAAGGGTTTTGAGCCGCAATCAGAATTTGCCCATTTTTAACAACACCTCTCCAAACCGGATTTCGTAGTTCCATATGATCCCGGGCAGATTGCGGTATCACAAGCTGGTAGGTACCCTCAAACATATTCCGGAACTCCGAGAGCCGGTACAAACCGTAAATGAAATGTTCGTAAGGCGCATAGTTTTCCAGGCGGTTACCCGGGAAAAACGGGTTTTCCCAAAGCCATAATCCCTTTGCACCTGAAAAGAATGGAAAAATAGCTGTCGCCTGCGCCTGGAAATTGTCAATCAATGGCGTATTCGGATCGTAGCTGTCGTGGATTCTTAGCCATACAAACGGAATAACCGGTTTGCTGCTCCAAGCTGCATTGGCTTCAATGTTGAACAGCAAGTAAGAGAGATAATCCTTCCCGATCGGGTTGGCATACCCATAATAGTAGTAAGGCGAAGGCGATTGAAAATCAAGCGAATTGAAAAAATTTCCCCCGATTTTACCACTGTTATCCTGTGCCAGATAATGGGTGCGGGCGAGGTTGGTTGTCCAGTCCTGCCAGGAATTGGATGTGATATTCAGCCAGGTATTGCGAACAGGCACGTCGCTGTAACTGGTGATTTTGGCAGTCACACCTTTGGCGCGCAGCCGGTTGACAGCCTCGGCGTACCACCAGCGCATATCGCGTTTGTATGTATTTAAAAAGTCCTGGTCGGAAAGGCTGCGGTAATTTTGCGGGATTTGATTATTTGTTTTTAATGCAAGGATATCACGGTCTTCGCGCTGCATTCTTTCAATGTCCAGGCAAACAATGTCCACGTCTGTCACGCTGCCCGCAAAGTTATCCCAGTAACTCCGGTAAGCCGCTGTATCATTTCCCCACGGACTTCTCAATGTATTGTCAGCCCAGGGTTGATTGCCGCTTGACGTCGCAACTCCGTACCAAAGCACTGCTCTTTGCTGGCGGGTAAGTGAGCCAGGTTCATTACCCGAGAACGAAGCCAGATGACTAAATCCGTGTTGTAGTGGCTGCGACTGGGTATCACCAAAGCGAGGGCCGCTGTAAATGATATCAAATGGAAGAGAAAATTTAGGGAATTTGCCCCATTCTATTGTGTTGTTACCGTTTACCGGATTTAGTACAAATGCGGGCTGACAGTCCTGGCCGAAGCAATTGGACCAGGCAAATAGCAAGACGAAAAGTGTTGTGTAAAATTTCTTGAAATAGATTTTAGAAGATTGAATCATAAGAATGGCCAGACAAATTCGTTACTTTTGCGATGTGTATAATGTTGTTTTTCCGGGAAAAGCGATGGTGTGAACAATGCTTCGACTTACTCGGTTACCGGCCTGAAAAATTTAAATCCAGAAGAATTATGAAAAAATTATTGCTACTCGCCAGCCTTGTTCTGGGCCTATTTATGGTCGCTTGTGACAAAGACAAAGATAAGAACGAAAAGCCGCAGCCCACAGAAAAGGATAAAATACTCGTCAACTATCCATGGCGCATGTCAAAGGTGACTGACTTGTCCGGCAAGGATATTCCCATTAACCTGCTCAACACGCAGACACAGGCTATCAAGCAGGTGATGGATATTCAGTTTATGCAAAACAATGTGACCAAAGCGATCGACCAGCGCTCAAAGCAGGTGATCAACGGCGGTACCTGGTACCTGATTGATGAAGGAGCCACGCTGGATATCTCTATTTCCGGATTTGCCGGCAAGTTTGGGGTTGAAGAACTTACAAACAGCAGAATGAGGCTTAAAAGCACAATGCCGGTAGATGGTGTTGATCAGGAAACGATCATGGTTTTCGAGCCGGTGATCTAAGGAGTTATTTCGAGAATATATATGAATGGAGCGGCGGATTATATCTGCCGCTTTTCTTATTTTGTACCAAACATATTTGAATGAAAAAGAATAACCCTTCCATTATCAATGCGTGGTGTATGTACGACTGGGCCAACTCGGTTCATGCGCTTGTCATTGTGTCGAGCATCTTTCCGGTTTATTTCAGTGCAACTGCGCTCAGCGCCTCTGGGCGCCCGGAAGTTGATTTTTTCGGGTTTTCAATCAAAAGTTCAGTGCTTTTTTCCTATACGGTATCAGTCTCCTTTCTGATCACCGCCATGCTCGTTCCCGTTTGTACAGCAATCGCTGACTATACCGGGAAAAAGAAGCGCTTTATGCAATTCTTCTGCTACACGGGTGCATTGAGCTGCATGCTTCTTTACTTTTTTACAAAAGATACCCTCATCGCATCCATCTTCCTTTTCGGGCTGAGCCTGATAGGTTGGAGCGGGAGCATTGTTTTTTACGACTCCTATCTGCCTGAAATAGCTACTGAAGATAATTTTGACAGGTACAGCGCACGCGGTTTTTCGCTGGGTTACCTTGGCAGCTGTCTGCTGTTGCTGTTCAACCTGAGCATGGTGCTGTTTCCGCAGTTTTACGGCATTACCCAAAAGGCACTGCCAGCCCGGATATCGTTTTTCACTGTCGGTCTATGGTGGATTTTATTTGCGCAAATCCCTTTTCACTACCTGCCGGAGGGAAGAATTGACAAGCAAAAAGGCGGTAGCTGGATTTTGAATGGGTTCAAAGAGTTGGGTAAAGTGTATGGTAACCTGCGTGAGCAGCCTTATCTGGCCAGGTTCCTGGCTGCATTCTTCATCTATACAATGGGGCTGCGCACGGTGATGTATGTTGCTACGATATTTGGCGCGAGCGAGCTGAAATTACCTTCTCAAAGTCTGATCATAACCGTCTTATTGATCCAGCTGGTGGGGATTGCCGGCTCTTACACCTTTGCCTGGCTTTCTGCCCAGATCGGCAATATATATGCATTGATGATCGGTGTTGTGATCTGGATAGGCATTTGTACCGGTGCATACTACACCACCGAGGCGATGGAATTTTACATGATTGCGTGTACAGTGGGAATGGTAATGGGAGGCATTCAATCACTTTCACGCTCGACCTACTCGAAGCTGATCCCCGAAAATGTGAGCGATACCGCTTCTTATTTCAGTTTTTATGACGTGACCGAAAAACTGGCCATTGTGATCGGTACCTTCATTTATGGGATCGTAGAGCATCTCACCGGCAGTATGCGCAACAGCATTCTCGCCTTGCTTGTCATTTTTGTGCTCGGACTTGTACTACTCTCCCGCATTCCTTCACTTAAAATTTACCGGTTGGAGTTGGACAAGCGAAAAAGCTGAGTCGGCCTGCATTTTGGTGATCTGATGTGCATTTCAGCTTAGTTTGTCCGTTATTCTTTGCAATCTATCATGTAAAGCTGGCACAGTTCTTATCGAATCTGGCTGACTTCTTGGTTACATATATTTGCAGAAGAAGTAGAGCTGCACGCGAGTTCGGCTGCATTTGAACATCAAAACCGGGTAAAAATGCAAAACCACACCAATTACGGGTCTTCCAAAAGCAGGGAAGCGTCCTTTGACACAGAAGCTTTTCGGGATGATCTTCCCCGCGCTGTCCTCAGACCAAATGAATACATTTTACTCGATGGCGAGTGGAAATTCGCGGTTGACGCAGAGGACAGGGGACTGGTTGAAAGTTGGTATGTACAGCATGATTTTACACGAACTGCCAACTGGCCGGGCAGCGTGGAGCAGCATTTAGCTGTATCTCAAAATGCGAGTGCTTCCTGGCAGGATAAGATCGTAGTTTGGTACGAAAGAAATTTTGAACTGCCGGCACAAGCTGCTGTCACGGTGGACAGTGATACCATTCTTCAACTCACTTTTGGTGCCTGCGGCTACGCAACAATGGTGTGGCTTAATGGACACCTGCTTTCCACTATAGAAGGCGACCAGGTGCATACCGGCGAGTATACTTCCTTTTCTTACGAGCTTGAAATGCTTAAACCAGTCAACCGGCTTACAGTGCGGGTGGCCAGCAGTATGGATGCGGATATACCCCGTGGTAAACAGGAATCACATGTTTATAAACGGGGCGGGATCTGGTACCAGACGTTTACGGGCGCCGTCCGCAGTGTGTGGCTTGAAAAAGTGGAGCGAAACCGGTTACGGTCGCGTGTGGGTGTGGTCAGTATTATTGAAGATAATCTGGTAAGGTTTACATTAACAACCCGCATTCATGACCCGGGCAAGTATAAAATAAAGCTGTTTATTTTTCCTGTTGAAAGCGAAGAGCTTGTAGCCGAAGATGAATTTGAGCTGGTACTGGAAGCGGGACAAAAGTCGCAGCGCCTCGTTGTCGATTTACCCGATGCATTGCTTTGGTCCGTAGAATCGCCAAACCTATACCGGCTGGTAGCGCAGCTCATTGATGAAGAGGGCGCCATTTCAGAAATTGAGACGAAGTTTGGTTTGAGGAAGTTTGAGGCCAGAGGTAACAAACTTTATTTAAACAACAAGCCCATTTACCTGGACGGTATCCTTTACCAGCCGGGAAATTCAACATACCATCAGATCAAAAAGCATTTGCTTGCGATGAAGGAGCTGGGCTGCAATCTTGTCCGGATCCACATTGCCGGTGTAGATCCCCGCATTTACAAGCTTGCTGATAAGATCGGGATATTGCTCTGGGTTGAGGTACCTAGTCCGCATCAATCCACTTTTCAAAGCAGAGAGAACCACCGCGCCGAGCTTAGAAGAATGGTCGCATTGATTGGTACTCACCCTTCCGTGGTAATATGGAGCTTATATAATGAAGACTGGGGTGTTCAGGACATTGCGCATAATGTTGAAACACAGCAATACATTATTGAAATGTATCATTTTATGCAAATTGCTTACCCACAGTTTCTGGTGGTGGACAATGATGGCTGGCAACACATTTCCCTCGAAGGAAGGCTAAAATCAGATCTTTTAACTGCTCACTTATACACTCCCAACCTGGAAGACTGGAAGAGAATGCTTGACGATCTGACGGAAGGGAAGTTTGAGAAAGTAGCCGCATTTCCGCTTGTCGTAGGCGATCCGTTTTTTTACCGCAAGCAGGTCCCGCTGATCGTTAGTGAATGGGGCGGGTTCGGTTTCAAGGATTATGGCGGCCCGCAGGATGATGCCTCACGCGCCAATCAAATTGCCCTATACAAAGCAGAATTGCGAAAACGGGACATTTCAGGTGATGTTTATACCCAGGCAACCAACATCGAAGATGAGAAAAACGGATTGATTGACCCTGAGACAGGCGAGCTGAATGTTCCCGCAGGGTTGCTGGCTTCCAGACGGGAATAAGCAAGATATACCTACCAAGGTGATAATTGCTTGTTAGTTTGGGCAATGGGGGATATAATACAAAAACTTACGCTCAACTCGCATTAAAGAAAAGGTATGGAACTTACGGAGAGGCAGTGGCTGCTGTTTGATTTTGTCAAAGAAATGCACGGAACGCAGGTGCGGAAATATTCCGGCGAACCCTATTATACACACTTGCTGAGCGTAGCGGATAAGGTGACTCAATACGGCAGTGATAATTGTGAAACCGAAATCGCGCTTTGCCACGACCTTATTGAAGATACGCCATGTTCCCTGGCTACGCTTTCGGGCTTATTGATCAGGCTGGGTTACAGCGTTCAGGAAGATGCGCAGATACTTTCCGCAGTGGATGATCTCACTGACAAGTACACGAGTGCAAAATATCCTCAGCTTAACCGGGCTCATCGAAAACAACTGGAAGCTTCGCGCATTATTTCTTCCAAACCCGTTTCACAAACTGTCAAGTATGCGGATATCATAGATAATATCGGCTCCATTGCTAAAAGCGACCCGGGTTTTGCGCGAGTTTATCTCAGGGAAATCGACCGATATCTTTGGCGGCTTAATAAAGGCAATCCTGATTTGTACCAGGAATGCTGCGCCGTTTTCACACAGACACTCAAAACTGTTTCCATTTAATACCTAACAACTGTTCTATGAATTCTTCCGAGCAAAAAGATTTTGAACACGCGACACCGACGGATGATGAGGTAAATGATATGATCCGTCGTTTACAGGAAAAGCTGGCGGACGCAGGAACCGGGAATGAACTGGCAGAAGCTTACGAAAAAGCAATTCGCATTTTAAAAGGGAGAGAAATTGAGTATAACGACTTAATGGATGATTCTTCTCCTGCCGCTTCCAGAACAATAGCTGCATTGGCTCTCCGCTATCTGAATGGGGAAACAGGCGCTGATGTGTTGCTCAACTATCCTCCTATAAAACAATGAGGCTGTCTCAAATGAGGCAGTCTTTTTTTGTTTGTAGCGGTTGTGCAAATTTTCCGGATTGATTATCTTTAGGTA